>NZ_VTPZ01000009.1 GCF_008638305.1 Pseudomonas profundi | reverse complement strand
CAAACCTTCTATCACGCTCCCAACCCTTTACGCCGTGTGGATTAACCGCCGCATAGCAACGAATTGCTTGACGACCATAGAGCATTGGAACCACCTGATCCCATCCCGAACTCAGAAGTGAAACGATGCATCGCCGATGGTAGTGTGGGGTCTCCCCATGTGAGAGTAGGTCATCGTCAAGCGCTTATACCGAGAACACCCCGATCTGGAGACAGGTCGGGGTGTTCTTTTATGTGCCTGGAAAATAGCTTCGGGCAGCTGGGAGGACATACCGAAGCGTGGAGGTGGCCATCCAGGCTTCAGCTGCTAACGGGGCTCTTCCTATGGTCTTGATTGCGTCGGTTTTACGAGTCTCCGTGTAGTCTTTTCCTACCGTCTATCAAGTTACTCAGCGACGGTGCAACTCGGCGCTCTCACTCTCCTATGCGGTATACTGCCTGGATATTTCCATTGTGCGCCCACCATTGCGCCGGGCTTGATACTGAGGAGACTGCGATGGACCAGGATCGCGTTATTATCTTCGACACGACTCTTCGTGACGGTGAGCAGAGCCCCGGCGCGTCGATGACGGGTGAGGAAAAGCTGCGGATCGCCAAGGCCCTGGAAAAGCTTAAGGTCGATGTAATCGAAGCCGGCTTCGCGATCGCCAGTCCCGGCGACTTCGAAGCGGTCAAGGCCATCGCCGATAACATCAAGGACAGCACTGTTTGCAGTCTCGCTCGTGCGGTGGAAGCGGATATCGAGCGCGCAGCCGAGGCTCTCGGAGGCGCTAACGCAGGTCGCATCCATACTTTTATCGCGACCAGCCCGATACATATGCAACACAAGCTGCGCCTGGAGCCGAACCAGGTGCTTGAGCAGGCAGTGCACGCTGTCAAGCATGCCCGTAATCTCTGCGCCGACGTTGAGTTTTCCTGCGAAGATGCCGGCCGCTCGGAAATCGACTTCCTGTGCAGGATTATCGAAGCGGCTATCAATGCCGGCGCGCGTACCATCAATATTCCGGACACCGTTGGGTATTCCATCCCTCACCAGTTTGGCGAGACGATTCGCCAGATCATCGAGCGGGTCCCCAATTCCGATCAGGCTATCTTTTCCGTGCATTGTCATAATGACCTGGGCCTGGCAGTGGCCAACTCACTTGCGGCGGTATGTGCGGGTGCCAGACAGGTGGAATGTACGATCAATGGCCTTGGTGAGCGGGCAGGTAATGCCGCACTTGAAGAAATCGTCATGGCGATCAAGACGCGCCAGGACATTCTCGGTGTGCATACCGGTATCGTGACCGAAAACATTCTCAGCGCCTCACGTCTTGTCTCCGGGATCACCGGTTTTCCGGTGCAGCCGAACAAGGCAATTGTCGGTGCCAACGCGTTCGCCCACGAGTCGGGTATCCATCAGGACGGCGTGATCAAGCATAGGGAAACCTATGAGATCATGAGCGCTCAGTCAGTTGGTTGGCATACCAATCGCTTGTCGCTCGGAAAGCTCTCGGGGCGTAACGCGTTCCGCAGTCGTCTGGATGAGCTGGGCATTCGGCTGCCAGGCGAAGCTGAGCTGAACGCTGCCTTTAGCCGCTTCAAAGAGTTAGCAGACAAGAAGCACGAGATCTTTGATGAAGATCTGCAAGCGCTGGTCTCGGACACGCTCACCGAAGCAGTCGATGACATCAAGCTGGTCTCTCTTGACGTCGCGTCGCGCACCGGGGAGACACCCATAGCCCAGGTAACAGTGAATGTTGATGGGGCAGATCGTGAGGCGCAATCGGAGGGCTCTGGCCCAGTGGATGCTACATTCAAGGCGATCGAGAAAATTGTTCAGTCTAACGCGAGGTTGCAGCTGTATTCGGTCAATGCCATTACTCAAGGCACTGATTCTCAGGGTGAAGTGACGGTCAGGCTGGAACGAGACGGCCGTATCGTCAATGGCAATGGCGCTGATACCGATATTGTGGTCGCCTCGGCCAAAGCCTATATCAATGCTCTTAACCTGATTCAGGCGGGTGCGCTCAAGGCGCACCCGCAAGCGGCAGGCGTTTAATGCTTGAGCAAACCCGACTGTCCTATCTGGAGGCCATGGGGGTAGCCAACTGGGTGCCCCGCGATGTGCTGCCTAACGCAGCGCAACGCGCCGCCGCCGATATTCCTTTTCCTCCGGCGCAGGCTACGCCCGAGCGCATAGAAGCATCGGCAAAGGTCATTTCAGACGTCGTCAGTCCCGAGGTAGAGGCGCAACCTGTCAGGAAGCGGGTGCCTATTCCCGTGCCGCGCCCCGGTGGTGCAGCCAAAACCCCGGTAGTTGAGACAACTGAATCCGTGGCTGCACCTGTCGAGCCAACTGCCCCAGCAGTACCTGTGCGCCCTTTTTACATGCAGCTTTGGTTGGCAGGCTCTTGTGCGTTGCTGATTGAAACGGAGGAGCCTGGATTGGAAAGCTCCTCTGCTACGTTCCGGTTGCTCAATGAAATTCTGCGCGCGGCGCAGTTGCCGACACCAGCCAGGCTTTACGCTGACTTTCATTGGCCACTGACCCGGAATCGTCAGCTTGATAACAGTGCAGTGGCGGCCAGCCAGGGGCTACAGGCGTTCATGCAAGCACGCCTGGAGTCTCAACAGATCGGCTCTATCGGCTGTTTTGGAGCCCACACCATATTACTCAGCGATCCCGATGCTGAGTCCATCGCAGCCCTCGCCGGTCGGATCGAGTCGATTGAGCAGCTTCCCCCCGCATGGTTTGTGCCCTCGCTGGAGGATCTGATGGCCGAGCCTGAGGCGAAGCGCCGGCTCTGGCATTTTCTTAAACGCATAAAGTCGCATTGGACGCCAGTGAATGTCTGATTTGTATTTTCGCCCGATGGGTGAGAGTGACGTCGATACAGTACTCGATATCGAATGTTCTGCTTTTTCGCACCCCTGGACGCGCGGTATCTTCCTTGATTGTATTCGCTCCGGTTATGAATGCTGGGTTTCGTTCGAGGGCGCTACGCAGGTAGGTCACGGCGTGTTGTCGGCAGCCGCTCAGGAGTCGCACCTGCTGAACCTGACAGTGCGGCCCGACTGCCAAGGCCGGGGCTATGGCCTGAGAATGCTGGAGCAGCTAATGGAGCGCGCCAAACACCGGGACGCAGAAGTGGCTTTCCTTGAAGTCAGGGAATCCAACATTTCGGCGATTCGCTTGTATGAGAACTTTGGCTTCAATGAGATTGGGCGTCGACGTGGTTATTATCCGGCAGCACAGGGCCAGGAAGATGCTCTGGTCATGGCATTCTCGTTGCTGGATTAAGCGTTTCGCCGGGGCCGGTCGCTTCACGAGTCATATCAATTACAACAGGTAAATGCATGCACGACCTCACGCAACTATTCCAGAACAACCGTGAATGGGCCGAAGCCATCAAACTGGAGGATCCGGAGTTTTTTACCAAGCTGGCGGGCCAGCAGGCGCCCGAGTTTCTCTGGATAGGCTGTGCCGATTCCCGCGTGCCCGCCAATGAGATCGTCGGTTTGCTTCCGGGGGAATTATTTGTTCATCGCAACATTGCCAACGTCGTGCTGCATACAGATCTCAACTGTCTTTCCGTAATGCAGTTCGCCGTGGATGTACTCAAGATCAAACACATCATCGTCACCGGTCACTATGGCTGTGGCGGCGTCAAGGCGGCGATGAGCAACACACAGTTGGGCCTGAGTGACGGCTGGCTAAGAACCATTCGCGACCTGTATTTCGAGCAACGCGAACGGCTGCGTCTGATTGAAGACGAAGAGACTCGCCTGGACCGCATGTGTGAAATGAACGTAATTCGTCAAGTGGCCAACGCCAGTCATACCAGCATTGTTCAGAACGCCTGGCACCGCGGTCAGCCGTTGGCCGTTCACGGTTTCATTTACGGAATCAAGAATGGCCATCTGAAAAACCTCGACGTGACCGTGACGGGGCCGGAGCAGATACCCGAGCAATACCGCCTCAGCCCGCCGTAATGCGAAACGAGCGATCCTGGGCGGTAGCCGGCCTGGTGATCTGCACTCTGGCCTGGGCTGGAAATGCACTGGTAGCCAGGGCAACCGCAGGTGAGCTACCGCCCATAGGCTTGTCGTTCTGGCGTTGGACCACCGCTCTGGCACTACTGCTGCCTTTTACTGTTCGTGGGCTATGGCAGCACCGCGAGGTGTTGCTCACGCGATGGAAGCATGTCGTAGTGCTCGCGGCACTGAGCATCTCCTCCTATAACACCTTGCTTTACCAGGCCGCACAAAGCACCACGGCGATCAACCTGACCCTGGTGAACACCGGCTTGCCCGTCGCCGCGTTTATCTGGTCCGTATTGTTGTTGCGGATCTGGCCCAGCGTGCTGACGCTGCTTGGTACGCTGTTGTCCTTCCTTGGTCTGCTGGTCATTCTCGGCAACGGACAACCCGAGCGGCTGCTGTCTCTGGCATTTAATCGGGGCGACCTGATCATGGTTGTGGCGGTCTTATGCTGGGGTCTGTATTCGGTGTTATTACGGCATTGGATGCTACCGATGCCCGGACTGATTCAGTTGGCTGCTCTGCTTATTTGCGGCGTGCCACTCTTGCTGCCGTTCTATTTGTGGGAATACAGTACGACGGGTGGAATGCCCCTGACGATCCAGGCTGTGGGCGCGGTGGGCTATACCGCAGTTTTCGCCTCTCTGCTCGCTTACTGGGCCTGGAATAACGGCGTTCGAGTGCTGGGGCCAGCCACCGCCTCGTTGTTCAGTTATCTGATGCCCGTATTTGCGGCCTTACTCGGTATGCTGATCCTGGGCGAGCAGTTGCAGTGGTTTCATTTTGCTGGCGGAGCGCTGACCTTCCTTGGTCTGGTTCTGGCCACTCGACCGGGGCACGCCAGATAGCTCGACCGGCCGATTATCTGTCTTTCAACTGATACTCATCAGGCTCGCGTTGCCCCCGGCCGCAGCAGTGTTAATGCTGAGCGAGCGTTCGATGTACAGGCGTTCGAGCGCTATCTGCCGGTCCCCCGGCGCGTATCCGCTCACACCGATGATGGGTCCGCTGCGTTGCGCCAGTAGTTTGCACAGCTCGCGAAGCTGATCGGAGTCGCCGTGGTGCAAGACAGCTTCGAACTCAACGCTATCGTCCTCCCAGTTCGTTGTGCTCTCGATCCTTGCCTGTACCGGAGCGGGGAGACATGCAAGCAGATCCCGGCTGGTTTGGTCCTCCGGCCAGATTGAGGTACAACCGACAGCAAGCAGCGCAGCCAATTGAATCAGGCGGTCCTGCTGGTCGTCAGCCAGGCACAATACGCGTTCACGCGGCAGTATCGTATAGGTATTGCGCTCGCCCGTCGGGCCCGGCAATACGCGTGTCAAACCACTCTGCGACAGAGACGCAAAGGCGTCGCAGGCGTCAACCAATTCGGAGTTGTTCTGTTCGCTAGCCCAGGCCCGAAGCGCTTGTGCCGGAAGGTCTATGCGCGCGGCCAGGCGTTCACGCATGCGTGCTTCGGTTTCGCCTTCGCTACCCATGCGCTCGAAGGTTGGTGCTGCGCCCTGGGCAGGGCAGCTCGATAACAATCGATACATATACAGCGGGCCGCCGGCCTTGGGACCGGTGCCGGATAGTCCTTCGCCACCGAAGGGCTGCACGCCCACCACGGCGCCGACGATATTGCGGTTGACGTAGAGGTTGCCGACACGCGCTTTGTTCACCACCTGCTCGATGGTCTCATCTATGCGCGTGTGTACTCCGAGCGTCAGTCCGTAACCGGTGTGATTGATCTGATCCAGGAGGTTCGAAAGGTCTTCGCGGCGATAGCGGAGCACGTGTAATACCGGGCCGAATACCTCGCGTTGGAGCTCATCCAGATTCTCGATTTCGATCAAGGTCGGAAGTACAAAGGTTCCCCGGCTCAAAGCATCGGGCTCATGCCGGCCCGCCTGTACGACGCGACGGCCCTTTTCACGCATCTCGTTGATATGGCGCTCGATTGTGATCCTGGCTTCAGCATCGATCACAGGGCCTACATCAGTAGCGAGGTTCCCCGGGTCGCCGACACTATAGCCGGCGAAGGTGCCTTCGAGCATGCGCAGCAGACGTTCAGCTACGTCGTCCTGTACGCACAATACGCGCAGCGCCGAACAGCGCTGGCCTGCGCTATCAAAGGCCGAATCGACCACGTCGGCTACGACCTGTTCGGTCAGGGCGGACGAATCGACAATCATGGCGTTCTGGCCGCCCGTTTCAGCTATCAAGGGAATCGGGCGTCCCTGTGCATCCAGTCGACCGGCCAGATTTTGCGAGATGACGCTTGCGACTTCGGTTGAGCCGGTAAACATCACGCCTTTGATGCGCTCGTCGCTTACCAGCACGTTACCCAGTGCCGCGCCATCGCCTGGAAGCAGCTGGACTGCCCCTTCGGGTACGCCGGCCTGGAGCAGGAACTGGATAGCCTGAGCGGCGACAAGCGAGGTCTGCTCAGCCGGTTTGGCTATTACCGTATTACCGGCGGCCAGTGCAGCCACCACCTGACCGGTAAAGATTGCCAGCGGGAAGTTCCAGGGGCTGATGCACAGCACCGTACCCAGTGGACGGTGAGTGTCGTTGTTGAAGTCCTCACGGGCTTGCCGCGCATAGAAGCGCAGGAAGTCGACTGCCTCGCGAACTTCGGCAATACCGTTGGAAAAGGTTTTACCGGCTTCGCGGGCCAGCAGGCCGAGCAGAGGCTCGATGTGCGACTCCATCACATCAGCGGCTCGCTCGAGGATAGCGGCACGTTCCGTCGGGGGGGTTGCTTGCCAGATAGGCGCTGCGATCTCGGCGGCCTGCAGCGCATCGCGTGCCTCCTGCTCGGTCGCGTTGCGTACCTGGCCCACGCAGTCGCGCAGATCTGCCGGATTGCGCACGTCCTCCCATTTCCCCTCGGCGACAGGGCAGCCAAGCATGGGCTGGGCGCGCCACTGTTGCTGGGTGCTGGCCAGAAGCGCGCTGGACAGCGAGGCGAGGCGCTGCTCATTGGACAGGTCTATCCCGCTGGAATTGGCGCGTCCTTTCCCGTACAGGTCGCGCGGCAACGGAATACGCGGATGCGGGAGCCCCAGCGTTCCTTCACTGGCTGCGGACTGTTGCACAGTAACGATAGGGTCCTCGACCAGCTCACTGATGGACACTGAGCGATCAGCAATGCGATTGACAAAGGACGTATTGGCACCATTCTCGAGAAGCCGGCGCACAAGATAGGCGAGCAATGTTTCGTGGGTGCCTACCGGGGCGTAAATGCGGCACGGACGATTCAGTTTGCCCTCAGCAGTCTTGCCGACCACCTGGTCGTAAAGCGGTTCGCCCATGCCGTGCAGACACTGGAACTCGTATTGCCCGGGGTAATAATTCTGTCCAGCCAGATGGTAGATGGTCGCCAGCGAATGCGCATTGTGGGTGGCAAACTGTGGATATACCGCGTCCGGTGCCGCCAGCAATTTACGGGCGCAGGCTATATATGAAACGTCGGTGTACATTTTGCGGGTGAACACCGGATAACCCTCAAGCCCCTCAAGCTGAGCGAACTTGATCTCGCTGTCCCAATAGGCGCCTTTGACCAGACGGATCATCAGGCGGTGGGCGCTGCGGCGTGCGAGGTCGATCAGGAAATCGATCACATAGGGACAACGTTTCTGATAAGCCTGGATGACGAAACCGATCCCGTTCCATCCGCGAAGGTCGGGGTCGAAACACAGTCGCTCGAGTAGATCGAGGGAAAGCTCCAGGCGGTCGGCTTCCTCGGCGTCAATATTGATGCCTATGTCGTAATGGCGTCCCAGGCGGACCAGCTCCAGTAGTCGAGGATAGAGTTCGTCGATGACCAGGTCATACTGTGCGCGGCTGTAGCGCGGATGCAGGGCGGATAGCTTGATGGAAATGCCCGGCCCCTCGTAGATGCCGCGGCCATTTGAGGCTTTGCCGATGGCGTGGATGGCCTGCTCGTAGGAGGTCATATAGGCGCGGGCGTCCTCGTCAGTCATCGCCGCCTCGCCGAGCATGTCGTAAGAGTAGCGGAACCCCTGTGTTTCCAGTCTGGATGCGTTGGCTAGCGCCTCGCCGATGGTTTCGCCGGTCACGAACTGTTCGCCCATCATCCGCATGGCCATATCCACGGCCTTGCGGATGACTGGTTCACCGCTCTTGCCGATGATGCGATTGAGTGAGCGGGTCATGCCTGCTTCGTTATGTGTCGACACCAGTCTGCCGGTGACCAGCAGCCCCCAGGACGCAGCGTTGACGAACATCGACGGGCTGTTTCCCAGATGCTGCTGCCAGTTGCCGTTGCTGATCTTGTCGCGAATCAGCGCGTCGCGGGTACCCTTGTCTGGAATGCGCAACAGCGCCTCGGCCAGGCACATCAGCGCTACGCCTTCCTGGGAAGATAACGAGAATTCCTGGAGCAGCCCTTGCACCAGTCCGGCTCGGCCGCTGGCACCTTTGCGTGCGCGGAGCTGCTCGGCGAGCCGGTAGGCCAGTTCGTGGCTGGATTTGGCAAGCTGTTCCGGGACGCGCGCCTGCTCCAGTAACAGCGGCACAATTTCCGGTTCTGGTCGGCGATAGGCTGCCGTGATGGCTGCCCGGAGTACTGGTTGCGGCAGAATGCTCTGGGCAAACTCGAGAAACGGCTGGAAGGACTGTTCTGATAGTTGATCGATAGCGCTGGTGTCGCCAGCACCGATGCGCTGAGCCAGGGCAGCAAGTTCGGGCATTTCCACGCCACGTTCCAGGGTTTCTAGGTAGCTGAATATCGCCTGCTTGATGAGCCAGTGCGGCGTGCGATCGATGCGCGCAGCAGCGTCTTTCAATCGGGTACGGGTGGCTTCGTCCAGTTTTACGCCGAGTGTGGTGTTGGCCATGCGCTTGTGCTCCGTTAACCGACTCCAGGCAAGCAGTCAGTATTGGTCAAAAACGCAAATTAAGCTAAAGGTGCAACCGGGTGCAACCGGTATCGGACGAATGAGAAGTGTGCTTCTGGGCAAAGTGATATGAGCGCGCCTTGGTGATCGCAGTGGGTCTATGACGAGTGCGGTGCGTATCGCGCGGGAGAATTGGATGTCAGGCTTGAAAAGGCTTCGGAGAAAGAAGATCGGTCAACGCAATAAAAAAGGGCCTAGCCGAAGCTAAGCCCTTGAAACGGTTGGTGGCTACACCTGGACTTGAACCAGGGACCCCAGCATTATGAATGCTGTGCTCTAACCAACTGAGCTATGTAGCCATCCGAGGCGCGCATTATTCCCATCTGGGTAATTATTGTCAATAGTCAGCGCGCGTCGTTTCCTTAAATTTTCAACCGCTTAGCCCGGCCACAACCGGAATTGTTGATCTTCCGGCCGGCCAGGTTGCAGTCAATAGAGCAATGTTAACCAGAAGCTTCGGTTGCAGTTTGCTGTGGGGGAGTCTGGAGGTTGATATCGGGCAAGCTGCCGCCAATGAACTCCACGCTGCGCGTCGGGAAAGCAAACTCTACGTTCATGGATTCCAGGCCCTGCATGATGCCGAGATTGATCTCCTGCTGAATGTCCATGTACTCGTTGTAATCGGCGGTCTGGACGATATGAACCACTTCGAAGGTGAGCTGGCTGTCGTCGAAGGCGAAAAAATGCGCCCGGTCGAACTTGGTTTTGTCGACCTCTGTAATGACGCGGCGCACCATCTGGCCGACTTCCCTGACGTCCCTGGCTGAGGTGCGATAGCTGATCCCGAAACGGAACACGATGCGGCGCGTCTGCATGCGCTTGTAGTTATGCAGCGTCTGCGAGAGAAGGTCGGCATTGGCACAAACGATCTGCTCACCGCTGAGGCTGCGAATGCGGGTGGTCTTCAGGCCGATGTGCTCGATATTGCCTGCCACCTCGCCGAATACCACGAAGTCACCGATCTCGAAGGGTTTGTCGATACCGATCGACAGGGAAGCAAAAACATCGCTCAGCAACGTTTGCACGGCGAGCGCGATAGCGATGCCCCCCACCCCGAGACTGGCAACCATCGCCGTGATGTCGACGCCGAGATTGGCCAGAATCGATAGCAGCATCATTGTCCATACGACGATGCGTATCATGATCCCGATGATCGTGGTGGTTACCGGGTTGCGTGCCTTGCCATCCCGGGTCAGGCTTTCTGTCCAGAGACGTACTGCCATGTCCAGCCAGAGCGCCACCTGAAAGGCGAGGGCAATAAACCACCCGTGGGACATGGCATCTTCCCAGCGCGGGGAAAGCTCGACCACTTTCAAGCCGATCAGTAGGGAAAAGGCGAGCACCAGCAGGCGGCTGGTGTTGCGTAACAGCTGCGCAGCAAAGAAATAGCTCTTGGCACGTTTCCGCTTGGACAGGGAATCGAGACGGCTACTGATAATCCGCAGCGCAGCGGAAAGAATAAGGTAACTGACAGTGGTGACGGAAAGCAGAACGACCAGATTGAACAGAAGTTCGTTATTCCAAAAAGCGTCCCAATTCATGCGTTGGATTCCCCTGGATACTTAAGCAAAGGCAGCATGAGTTCTGGCGGCCATGCCGCCGATTAGTTCCTTCTTTGTGCCGCGGACGCTGCGGGTGGATCCGGGAAGTCGGGGCAGCCAGAGGTGTTTGCCGCAGGCATAAAAAAGCCGCCCGGAGGCGGCTTTGCATAGAGGCTCTTGCTTAAACGTTGAAGCGAAAGTGCATGACGTCGCCATCCTTGACGATGTATTCCTTGCCCTCCAGGCGCCACTTGCCTGCTTCCTTGGCACTGTTCTCGCCGTTGTACTTGATGAAGTCGTCATACGCGATAACTTCGGCGCGGATGAAGCCTTTTTCGAAATCCGTATGAATGACTGCGGCAGCCTGGGGTGCGGTGGCTCCCACCTTTACGGTCCAGGCACGCACTTCCTTGACGCCTGCGGTGAAGTACGTCTGCAAATTCAGCAATTCATAGCCGGCACGGATCACGCGATTCAACCCGGGCTCTTCCATGCCGATCGCTTCGAGAAACATGTCCTTCTCTTCGCCATCATCGAGTTCAGCGATCTCTGCTTCGATCTTGTTGCAAACCGGTACGACCAGAGCGCCTTCCGCTTCGGCGATGCTGCGTACAACATCGAGGAGGGGGTTGTCCTCGAAGCCGTCTTCGGCGACGTTGGCAATGTACATGACGGGTTTGCTGGTGAGCAGGTGGAGACTTTTGATCAGTTTCTTTTCGTCATCGGCCAGATCTTTCAGCAGCGAGCGCGCAGGTTTGCCTTCGGAGAAGTGCGGGATCAGCTTTTCGATCAGGGCCTTCAGTGCCACGGCTTCCTTGTCACCGCCTTTGGCGTTGCGGGTGACGCGCTGAAGTTGCTTCTCGCAGCTGTCGAGGTCGGCAAAGATCAACTCCAGATCGATGATTTCGATGTCTCGCTTGGGGTCGACTGTATTGGAAACGTGGATAACATTCTCGTCTTCAAAGCAGCGCACCACATGGGCAATGGCATCGGTCTCGCGAATGTTGGCCAGGAACTGGTTACCCAGGCCTTCGCCCTTCGACGCGCCCTCCACCAGGCCGGCGATGTCAACGAACTCCATGGTGGTAGCGAGAACCTTTTGCGGCTTGACGATGGCCGCCAGGGCGTCCAGACGCGGATCGGGCATGGGCACGATGCCGCTGTTCGGCTCGATGGTGCAGAAGGGAAAGTTTTCAGCGCCGATGCCGGCTTTGGTCAAGGCATTGAACAGGGTGGATTTGCCTACGTTAGGCAAGCCGACAATACCGCAATTGAAACCCATACTGGTGTCCTCTGCCGCGTTCGCGGCGGATAAATGATTCAGGCTTTGAAACTGTGGAGGCGGCGAATGACCGCCGTCCAGTCACCGGCTAGCATGCCGGGGAGTTCACGTACGGCTTCGTCGATGCAGGCGTCGAGCAGATCCTGCTCGGCGCGGGGCGCGCGGCGCAGTACGAATCCCGTAACCTGAGAACTGTGACCAGGATGTCCGATCCCCAGGCGCAGGCGGTGGAAGGTATTCTGGTTGCCCAGGCTGGCGATAATGTCGCGTAGCCCGTTGTGTCCGCCGTGACCGCCACCCTGTTTGCATTTAACCACGCCGGGGGGCAGGTCCAGCTCATCATGAGCGACCAGGATCTCTTCCGGAGCGATGCGATAGAAGCCGGCCAGTGCGGCAATAGCCTGGCCACTGCGGTTCATGAAGGTGGTGGGAATCAACAGACGAACATCCTGACCGGAAAGGGTGAGGCGGCCGGTCAGGCCGAAGAACTTGCTCTCGTGGCGCAGCGCTACGTTATGCCGGTCCGCGAGACGCTCAATAAAAAGGGCGCCGGCGTTGTGGCGGGTCAGTTCATATTCAGGTCCAGGGTTTCCCAGACCGACCATCAACTTGATTCCCTGCGTCACAACGGGCGCCCTCCAGAAGACTCAGCAGCGATTATTCCGCTGACTCTTCGCCTTCTCCAGTAGCCTGGTCATCTTCAGCGGCAACGCGCGGAGCCATGACATTTACAACCGGCAGGTCGTGATCAGCACCCAGCGCCAGGCTGGGGATGGTTACGCCTTTTGGCAGCTTCAGATCGGACAGGTGAATCACTTCGCCCAGCTTGAGATTGGCCAGATCAACATCGATCGCTTCTGGCAGATCCTTCGGCAGGCAGGTGATTTCGATTTCAGGCAGGTTGCGGAAAATCATGCCGCCTTCCTGTTTGACGCCGTGGCAGGTGTCTTCGTTGAGGAAGTGCAGCGGAACCTGAACGTTAACCTTGTGACCGGCTACAACACGCAGAAGATCGACGTGCATGATGCGCGGCTTGGAAGGATGGCGTTGCAGTGCCTTGAGCAGAACGTCCTGCTTCTTGCCATCAACATCAAGCGAGATGATGTGCGAGTAGAAGGCTTCGTTTTCGAGCGCCTTGTTCAGCTGGCGTGTTTCCAGCGAGATACTTTGCGGTTCCTTGTTGCCACCGTAAACAATGGCAGGTACCAGATCAGCGATACGACGCAGGCGGCGGCTCGCACCTTTCCCCAGGTCGTTACGCTCTTTCGCATTCAGTGTGAAGTCGACCATATGTAGTCTCCTTGCTAAGCATCCGGGCATTTGCGACCAACGCGTCGGATGAATGATGAAAACCCGGCCGAAGTGGCCGGGCTGTGTGTATCAGTACCTGTTCCTTAACGAAACATTGCGCTGATGGATTCTTCGTTGCTGATGCGACGCATCGCTTCGGCAATAATCGGTGCCATGTCCAGCTGGCGGATGCGATCGCAGCTTTCTGCGGCGGCGGACAGCGGGATGGTATTGGTCACGACGAGTTCGTCGAGCATGGACCCGTTGATGTTTTCGATCGCCTTGCCCGACAGGATCGGGTGGGTGCAATAAGCCGATACACGGGTAGCGCCAAAGTCCTTCAAGGCTTTGGCTGCATGGCACAAGGTGCCAGCGGTATCGACCATGTCGTCAACCAGGATGCAGTTGCGGTTTTCCACATCACCGATGATATGCATGACCTCGGACTGATTGGCTTTGGGGCGACGCTTGTCGATAATCGCCAGGTCCACGCCGAGGGATTTCGCAACCGCCCGGGCCCGGACCACGCCGCCAATGTCCGGAGAAACGATCAGCAGGTTGTCCATCCGCTGATCCTGGATGTCGTCGATCAGCACCGGGGAACCGTAGATGTTATCCACCGGAATGTCGAAGAAACCCTGAATCTGGTCGGCATGCAGATCAACGGTCAGAACGCGGTTAACGCCCACCACGTCGAGCATGTCGGCCACTACCTTGGCGCTGATGGGCACGCGAGCGGAGCGCGGACGGCGATCCTGACGGGCGTAACCAAAGTAGGGGATGACTGCAGTAATACGTGAGGCGGAGGAGCGGCGCAGGGCATCAGCCATGACCACCAGTTCCATCAGATTGTCATTGGTCGGTGCGCAAGTCGGCTGGATTATGAAGACATCCTTGCCGCGCACGTTTTCGTTGAGTTCAACACTGACTTCGCCATCGCTGAAGCGGCTGACGGATGCATCACCAAGGGGGATATGCAATTGACGCACGACGCGTCGTGCCAGATCGGGGTTGGCGTTCCCCGTGAAAACCATCATCTTGGACACGCTGCAATACCTTTCTGGGTAGTGGTCGTTGCGAATGAGCCGGCATGCCGACAACGGGCTAGGGTGCCTGGTCGGTGAGATCGACTCAAGATGTAATGATTGCTGCCGGGAAAATGGCAGGGGCGGCTGGATTCGAACCAACGCATGGCAGGATCAAAACCTGCTGCCTTACCGCTTGGCTACGCCCCTGTAACTGTCCGGATGCAAAGGTTGCATCCTTCTTACGCCGCTTTGTAGAGCAACTGGTGTAACGGTGATCTGTTACATCCCTTTGCAACAAAGGTTTGCAGTGTGGCTGGCAACCGGGCGCGAACTTTATCAGCTTCACGTCTATTTGGGAAGGCCCCAAATAAGCAACTGCCAGATCCGGTCATCTTAGCTTCACAATAATTGTTTAGCAAGATCAACGCGTTACGTATTTCAGGATAACGCGCTTCAACAACAGGCTGCAGGTCGTTTCGACCTCCATGCCTCCGGAAGGCCGCTAATGTAATGGGCGGCGTATCACGCGTCAACCTCTGATCCGAAAAAATTTCTGCGGTACTGACCTGGCAGGGCGGGACCATTACCAGATACCAGGGCTCCTCCAGGTCGACCGGAGTCAGTTCCTCGCCGATTCCTTCGGCCCAGGCTGCCTGGCCGCGTACAAACACCGGTACGTCGGCGCCCAACTGCAAGCCTAGCTCAGCAAGCTGCTCGAGGTTCAAGCCTGTCTCCCATAAATGATTCAGGCCCAGCAGTGTTGTGGCGGCGTCGGAGCTGCCGCCGCCGATGCCGCCGCCCATGGGCAGAAGCTTGTCCAGGCGAATGTCGGCGCCATGGGTGCAGCCGCTGGTCTGTTGCAGCAGTCGGGCCGCTCTGACAACCAGGTTGTCTTCGACGGGTACGCCGGGGAGCGCTGGCTGAAGGGTTATGCCGCGGTCTTCCCGCGCAGCGAAGTGCAGCGTGTCGCCATGGTCGAGAAACTGGAACAGGGTCTGCAACTCGTGGTAACCGTTTGGCCGGCGACCTGTTACGTGCAGGAACAGATTCAGCTTGGCTGGCGCCGGGAGACTCAGGGGTGTAGTGATCATTCGGAAAGCTCGGAATCCCATTGCGTAATAATCAGGGTGAGCAGGATATCGTGCCCGGCCAGCTGCATGCGCTGCGGCAACTCGATTCCATCAACATCCTGATAGCGGCTGTATTCAATGGTCCAGCCTGATTGTTGTAGCCGAGCCAGCCGGCTCTCAATATCCAGCTGCAGTCGGCTAGGGCTATCCGGTGCTGGCAGACCGCGGACCCACCAGAGTAAATGCTCGACAGGCAGGCGCCAGCCAATCTGCTCTTCCAGCAGATCTTCTGCCGTGGCCGCGTGCATGGGTTCGCGCCCGGCAATCTCCAGTGTCACGCCTGCAGGCGTGCCGACTATCTGGGTCGCGCCCCGTCCGAGTGGGCCGGACAGGCGGATGTCATAGCTTTCCCGCTGCTGCAGCCAGAGCAGGGTGCCACTGCCGGATTGCTCGGGCGAGCGCATGCCCAGTTTACCCTGCAACGTCCAGCTGACGATGGGCTCGACGGACTGGCGATGGGCTTTCCAAGCGGCAGCGTCGCCCCCGAACTCAAGGGTCTCGCGCTTGTGTAAATTACCGCAGCCGCTCAGCGCCACAGCCACGCAGACCAGCGTGACGACACGTATGAATGGGTTCATCAGCGGGCCCCCAGGCGTTCTCGGGTCGAACGGATCAGTTCTCCTTCCGCTTCGTTCCCTACGGCTTCGTTCCAGACTGCGCGGGCTTCGGCCTTGCGGCCTTGTTTCCATAGCACCTCTCCGAGGTGCGCTGCGACTTCCTGGTCGGGAAATTCGCGATATGCCTGACGTAACAGCTCCTCAGCCTTGTCCAGATTGCCGAGCCGGTAATGCACCCAGCCCAGGCTGTCTGCGATGGCGGCATCATCCGGTTCGAGGCGGTGCGCCCGCTCGATCAGCTCCAGGGCTTCGTCGAGTCGCTCGTTACGATCGGCCAGGGTGTAGCCCAGGGCGTTCAGTGCCATGGCATTATCCGGCTCGCGCTCAAGAATGGCCCGCAGATCCCTCTCCAGCCCCGCGGGGTCGCCGAGTTTTTCCGAGGCCATGGCGCGCATGTAGAGCAGGTTGGTGTGTGCCTCGAATTCCTGCAGGGCTTCGTTGATACGGTCCAGGGCGCGTTGAGGATGCTCGTCGAACAGGGCCTCGATTTCGATCAGATACAGCTGCAGTTGATGGTCGGGATAGGCCAGACGATCTGCCGCCAGGGTAACGGCCAGCCTGTCCGGGTTATCACGCTCGATCAACACACGGCTGATCTGCAGGCGCGATGTTAAAAATTCGTTGCCATCATCGATGCTCTGCCAGGTGCGCAGGGCATCTTCCTGGCGGCCGGATTCCTGGTAGGCGAGGCCAAGGTGGTACAAACCTGTGTTGTTGCCGGGCGCGATGTCGGTCAGGCGCTCCAGGTACTCGATAGCTGTGCCAGGGTCGCCACTTTCCAGGTTCACCAGCCCCAGTGCCAGCAGCAACTCAGCATCATTCGGGTTCTGCTCTACAAGCAGGGCAAACTGGGCTGCGGCCGCTTCCAGGTCATCGTTCGCTACCAACAGTCGAGCGAGCAACAGGCGCATGCGTGTGTCGTCCGGAAAACTGATCAGGCCATCCTGCAATGTGGAAATGGCTTTCTGCGTTTCGCCCTGTTCGGCCAGCAGGCGTGCGTGCAGCATCACCGGGGCTGAGGCGGTATGTGCCGCCGGGTTCTTTTCGAGCAACGCCAGGGCTTCGGCTTGACGATCTTCCTGTTGCAGTAACAGGGCAGTGGCAAACACCAGTTGGGCGTTCTGCGGATTTTTCTGTTGTAACTGCTGCAGGCTTTCCAGCGCAGCCTGGCGCGTTGCGGAGTCGGTCTGTGCGGCGGCGAGGGCAAGAAAATCAAAATGCGTTTCGCCGTGCAGGGCGAGCACCTTTTCCATCATCGCCATGGCGCGTTCATGGTCACCGGCCCTGGCCTGTTGTAAGGCCGCGGCGCGCAGCGCTTCAGGATCTTCTGGCTTCACCTCCACCCATAGCAGCGCCATTTCCAGTGCCGGCTGCTGCGCGCCCAGAAACTCCGCCACCTGCATCGCGCGCTGAATGATGCCGGGGTCGCGGGTGATTCGAGCTTGCTCCAGGTAATTGTTCAGCGCGACGTCGAAGCGGTTTCGTTGGCCGGCGATCTCTGCGCTGAGCAGAGCGAACAGCGTGTCCTGGCTGAACTGGCCGTATACTATGGGCGGCTCCGGTTCTGGCTGCTGCGAGATCGCTTCCTCAGGGGCTATAGGCTGAGGCGATGGTTGCGGCGAGTTGCCTGTGGCAGCACAACCGGAGAGCCAGAGCCCGAATGCCGTGACCAGCAAGGGATAGGTGTAGAAAGCCTTCATTGACAAGGACGCTCGAATCGTTACAGGCGGGAGGCTCATCATGACACAGGATGCGGCGCAAGCCCAAAGCCGCACCGGGTGAAAATGCCAGCCATTGTCTGGGCGAGATGCGTCTCGGCGGCTTTCCAACTTTGTCTGGTAGATGCATTCGGGAGATGGGGCCATACGCTGCGGTTGCGGAAATCCCCGCGGGAATTGATCGGCGTCCGCTTACATAGGACAATTGCACGTTTTCGACCCGTGTCGTTCGGGTATATGAGGCTCCATGGGCTTTCTCGCATTCGGGATCAATCACAAGACTGCTGCAGTAGACGTGCGCGAGCGGGTTGCGTTTGCCCCTGAGCGTCTGGCAGACGCGCTGCAACAGATGCTGAACGACACGCACACCCAGGAAGTCGCGATCCTCTCTACTTGCAATCGCACCGAGATCTACTGCGCGCAGGATCATCCTGACATTGATCGGGTCGTGGAATGGGTAGCGCATTACCACGGGCTTGAGGTCGCTGACCTGCAGAGCTGTAGCTATTTGCATAGCGATGCCGGGGCCGTGCGGCACATGATGCGCGTTGCCGCCGGTCTGGATTCGATGGTGTTGGGTGAGCCGCAGATTTTCGGTCAGATGAAGGACGCCTGGCAGGCCGCGCGCACCGCCGGAACGCTGGGTCCCTATCTCGACCGACTGTTTCAGAGCACCTTCAATACCGCAAAACAAGTCCGTACCGACACGTCAATTGGCGAGAACCCGGTGTCGGTTGCCTTTGCTGCAGTCAGTCTGGCAAAGCAGATCTTTTCCGATTTGCAGCGCAGTACGGCTCTGCTGATCGGCGCGGGTGAGACCATCGCCCTGGTCGCCAGGCATCTGTACGACCAGGGTGTCAGCGACATCATCGTCGCCAACCGTACTCTGGAGCGTGCACAACTGCTCAGCGAACCGCTGGGCGGGCAGGCTATCATCCTCAACCAGATCCCTGATGTGCTGTCGCGGTGCGACATTATTATCAGCTCCACCGCCAGTCCGCTGCCGATCCTCGGCAAGGGCATGGTCGAACGGGCGCTGCGCAAGCGCAAACATCGGCCGGTCTTCATGGTCGATATCGCCGTGCCGCGTGACATCGAGCCGGAGGTTGGCGGGCTCTCGGATGTGTATCTGTATACCGTCGATGATCTGCATGAAGTCATCGAAGAGAACATGCGCTCGCGTCAGGGCGCTGCTGAGGCGGCGGAAAGACTGATCGAGCAGGGCTCCACCGAGTTCATGCAGCGCCTCAGAGCGCTGGCGGCGGTGGATGTCCTGCGTCGCTACCGTCAGAAGGCTGAGCAACTGCGCGACCAGGAATTGCTCAAGGCGCAGGCGAAGCTTGAGCGCGGTGGGGACCCGGCAGCTGTGCTGGCAGAAATGGCCCGTGCGCTGACCAATAAACTGCTGCATGACCCAAGTGTGCAACTCAAGCAGATGAGCGCAGAGGGTCGGGCTGAAGCGTTGGCGCTGGCGCAGGAACTGTTCGCGCTGGACGACGAGACGAACTCACCACAAGGCTGACCATGAAGGCATCACTGTTAAACCGGCTGGATATACTGACGGAACGCTTTGAAGAGCTCTCCGCACTGCTTAGCGACGCGGAAGTGATCAGCGACCAGACGCGTTTTCGCGCCTATTCCCGCGAATATGCCGAACTTGAGCCCACTATTAGCTGTTATGCCCAATGGAAACAGGTCACCGCTGATCTCGCCGAGGCGCGCAGCCTGCTCAAGGACAGCGATGCCGACATGCGCGAAATGGCCGAGGAAGACGCCAAGGCCTGTCAGGCGCGGCTAGTGGTCCTCGAAGAAGACCTCAATCGCTTGCTGTTGCCGAAGGATCCGAACGACGAACGCAACGTATTCCTTGAGGTGCGTGCCGGCACCGGTGGTGACGAAGCGGCGATTTTTGCCGGCGATCTGTTCCGCATGTATTCGCGTTACGCCGAGCGTCAGGGCTGGCAGGTTGAGATTCTCTCGGAGAATATCGGCGAGCATGGCGGCTACAAGGAAGTCATCGCCCGGGTCGAAGGTCGTGGCGTATATGCCAAGCTCAAGTTTGAATCCGGCGCTCACCGGGTGCAGCGCGTGCCGGAAACCGAATCCCAGGGGCGTATCCATACCTCCGCCTGCACCGTAGCGGTATTGCCGGAGATGGACGAGCAGGCTGCCGTGGAGATCAATCCGGCGGACCTTCGGGTCGATACCTATCGCTCCTCGGGTGCGGGTGGGCAGCACGTCAACAAGACGGATTCGGCGATACGTCTGACACACTTGCCGACCGGCATAGTAGTGGAATGCCAGGAAGAGCGCTCTCAGCACAAGAACCGCGCCAAGGCCATGAGCCTGTTGCAATCCAAGCTCGTCAGTCGCCAGCGCGAGGCGCAGGATAAAGAGGTCTCCGATGCCCGCCGGCAGCTGGTCGGCTCGGGGGACCGTTCCGAGCGCATCCGTACCTACAATTTCCCTCAGGGCCGGGTGACCGATCATCGGATCAATCTGACCCTGTACAGTCTCGATCAGGTTATTCAGGGCGAGCTCGACAACGTCATCGAGCCGCTGTTACGCGAACATCAGGCTGACCAGTTGGCTGATCTGGAACACGCATGAGCCTGAACCTGGCGTCCCTGCTGCACGCTGCGGCTCTGCCGGATTCAGACAGTCCGCGGCTGGATGCCGAGTTGTTGCTGGCGCATGCCTTGAACAAGCCGCGCAGCTTCTTGATGACCTGGCCAGAGCATCAGCCACAGCCCGAGCAAATCGAACGTTTCCAGCACTTGTTGCAGCGTCGCCGAGCGGGTGAGCCGGTTGCCTATCTGCTCGGGCGCCGGGGGTTCTGGAGCCTGGATCTGGAAGTCGACAGCTCGACGCTGATTCCGCGTCCGGATACCGAGCGGCTGGTTGAAGTCGCCCTGGAGCGCGTCGTCAAGCATCCGGCCCGGGTGCTCGATCTGGGTACCGGAACAGGCGCCGTGGCGCTTGCCCTGGCGGTGGAACGGCCGGCCTGGGAGGTCACCGGCTGCGACAGTGCGGCTCCCGCCGTCGCGCTGGCCGAACGTAATCGTCAGCGGCTGGGCATCGGCAATGCCACCTTTGTGCTCAGTGACTGGTTTGCCGGGCTCGCCCAAGGCAAGGCGTTCGACCTGATTGTTTCCAACCCGCCCTACATCGCGGAAAACGATCCGCATCTGGTTGAAGGCGATGTCCGTTTCGAGCCCGCCACCGCGCTGGTCAGCGGGCCTGACGGTCTTGATGACATCCGGCATATCGCCCAGGCAGCGCCTGATCATCTGCAACCAGATGGCTGGCTCCTGTTGGAGCACGGCTGGGAGCAGGCAGATGCGGTGCGCGACCTGCTCGCTGCACGGGGTTTTGCCGAGGTGCAATCCTGGCAGGATCTGGCCGGCCATCAACGTATCAGTGGAGGGCGCTGGCATGGATGATCAACAGCTACTGCGTTACAGCCGGCAGATTCTGCTGCCGCAAATTGACATCGATGGGCAGCAAAGCCTTCTCAAAAGCAGGGTGCTGATTGTCGGGCTGGGCGGTTTGGGCGCGCCGGCCGCGCTGTACCTGGCTGCAGCCGGGGTCGGCACGCTGGTGCTGGCTGATCATGATTCGGTGGACACCACCAATCTGCATCGTCAGATCATTCACCTCACTCGGGACGTCGGCCGGACCAAGGTCGACTCGGCAGGCGATACGCTGCAGGCGCTCAATACCGATGTCCAGCTGACGCTGATTGATCGTGCGCTGGAAGGCGAGACGCTGAATCGCGCCGTGCGGGGTGTGGATCTGGTGCTTGATTGCTCCGACAACTTTGCTACCCGCCTGGCAGTTAACGCTGCCTGTTTTGCGGCGGGCAAACCGCTGGTGTCCGGTGCGGCGATTCGTCTGGAAGGCCAGGTCAGTGTTTTTGACCCCCGGCGCGAAGACAGCCCCTGCTACCAGTGTCTGTACGGGGAGGGCGACGAAGAGGCGTTGAGCTGCAGCGAGGCAGGCGTGATCGGCCCTCTGGTGGGCATGATTGGCAGTCTGCAGGCGCTGGAAGCGCTCAAACTGCTGGCGGGTTTTGGCGAGCCGCTGACCGGCCGATTGCTGTTGATTGATGCACTGGCCAGCCGCTTCCGGGAAATGCGCGTCAAGCGCGATCCGGCCTGCGGCTGCTGTGGAACTGCCGGTCTTGAGCAATAACGCACCGGTCGGCGTGTTCGACTCCGGCGTCGGCGGATTGTCGGTGCTGGGCGATATCAACCGTCTGTTACCGCAGGAGACGCTGCTGTATGTCGCCGACAGCGGCCACGTTCCCTACGGTGAGAAATCGGCTGAGTATATTCGTGAGCGAAGCCGGAAGATCGCTGCGTTTTTGGTGGAGCAGGGTGCCAAGGCTTTGGTGCTCGCCTGTAACACTGCCACCGCGGCTGCGGTTGCCGACTTGCGCAGCCTGTATGACACGCCCGTGGTCGGCATGGAGCCCGCCGTCAAGCCCGCGGCGCTGGCGACGCGCTCCGGCGTTGTAGGCGTGCTGGCGACCACAGGTACCTTGCAGAGCGCTCGCTTTGCTGCCCTGCTTGACCGTTTCGCCGGCTCGGTACAAGTCGTTACCCAGCCGTGTCCGGGGCTGGTGGAATGCGTGGAGCGGGGCGAGCTGCGGGGGCCTCATGTGGAAAAGCTGTTACGGGCCTATACCGATCCGCTACTGGAAGCGGGGTGCGATACGCTGATTCTTGGTTGTACTCATTACCCCTTTCTGCGCGCCCAGTTGCTCGCTGTTCTCCCCCCGCACATTTCCTTGATTGATACCGGTGCCGCCGTAGCGAGGCAGCTGCGTGCGCGTCTGATCGAGGCTGATCTTCTTGCCGCCGGCGGCGCTCAGCGGCCCCGGTTCTGGACTACAGCGGCGCCGGAATCGCTGGGGCGCGTGCTGCCAGTGCTCTGGGGGCGGAACGAGACGGTGCGAGCGTTGTCTGTGTAAACGGATACAAATGGGCTTGTAGCTCGATGCGCAAGGAAAAAATCAATGAAAAAACGCGGTCTTGTAGTTGGATGCCTGCTGTCCTTTTCGACATTGGCGCCATTAGTTCACGCGGTGGATGGAATCTCTGTTGAGGCGGGTAGAAGTTCGGAATCCACCAACACCTTCCGGTTAGCCGCTCAGTTCGATTTTGGGCAGACCCTTTGGCAGAACCAGTCTGGCAACGTGCGGCTCGGCGGCTACTGGGATGCAGGTGTGCGTCGCTGGAGCGGCCTTGACGCCACTACCGTTGCTATCTCGCCGGTGTTGCGACTCGATTTTGGTAGCCCCAACAGCGCCATGACGCCCTATATCGAGGCAGGTATCGGTGCGTCCTACTTCACTCGAACAGATTTCGACAGCGAAAATGTCGATCTGGGCTCGAAATTCCAGTTCGAGGACAGATTGGGTGCCGGTGTGCGTTTCGCTGACGGTTCGCAGCTTGGCCTACGCGTATTTCACTACTCCAATGCCGGCATCAAGAGCCCGAACAACGGTATCGAAACAGTCTCCTTGCACTACCGCTTCGATATCTGACAGCAACCGGAATGTTCCGGCCAGAGGCCCCGCCACAGCCGGGCGGGGCAGCTAGCGGCGCTTGTTCCTGCTTTCAGCCAGCTTCATTCGATATTGATCGCGATACAGCTGAGCAAAACCATGTAGCAATGGAAACAAGACGGCCCAACTGATAGCGGCAATCGCCAGGGTGGTTGTCGGCGCTTGTCCGAGGTATACACCGCGTAGCCCAGCGATAGCACTGTAGACTGCTAACGCTGCAACGGCGCCAACAGTGCTGGCCAGCCACCACGTTCGGCCGCTCCAGGCCAGGCAATGATTAAGCGTGGTTCCCAGCAGGGCCCAGAACAGGGCCTGCCACAGTGGAACCAGGGCGGGATCACCGGGATAACTGAGCAGATTCATTTGCAGCGTGAAGGAATCCAGCGCTGCTCCAGCCAGCATCGTGCTCACCACCGTCTTGCCTTCCGCTGACCATGAGCTGACCAGCGCAAAGTGCATTACCAGTGCAGCAAGGGCGACCAGTAGCCAGCCGGAATATCCGCCCAGCAGACAGGCTAGCCAGCCAACGACGAATAATGCTGCGTTAATGGAGTTGTTTCGTGCCGCCATTGAGTTCTCTGAATGATGGAGCCGGCTGGAGAGTCTACGCTGATGCGTGCTCGGGTTCTGATCAGACCAGGGTGCGCGCGGTCTGCTGCCCACTAAGCCAGGCGTTTTCGACCCGACCGTCCAGGCACCAGTCACCAGTCACATAAAGCCCCAGCTCCGGGGCGGCCAATGCGCCCCAGTTACGCTTATCGTCGGGGCGAGCCAGAAGCCAGCGGTGCACATGGGTAAAAGCAGGTTCGGGGAGAGCGGTTCCCAGGAGTTCGGATAAGGCTTCGAGCAAGTGCGCCGTTACCGATTCAGGCGAAGCCTCAAGGTGATCAGCAGCCCAGGCGGGGGTTGAGTGAACCACCCAGCTGTCGCTGCCGTGGCGCCCGGGTTTGCTGCTGTTGCGCGAGACCCAGTCGAGCGGGCCCCCGCGTACAAAGCAGGCGTCGACGGAGGTTGCCAGCGGTTGATCGAAGGCGACCGCAAGCGTCCAGGTGGGCGACATGCTGATCTGCGCTACGGTCTGCTGCAACGTTGGAGCCGGCTCCAGCAGTGCTACCGCCTGCGGTGCGGGGACGGCCACGACGACACGATCAAAGGGGCCGTGCGTTACGCCTGTTTTATCCTCCAGCATCCATTGCCCGGGCTCTACAGGGTGCAATCGTTCTATATGCGTCTGGCTGGTGAGGGTTACATCCGCCAGCAGCTGGCGAGGCAGTGCCGACATGCCAGGGAGACCAACGAAGCGCTGCTGGTCGTCGGGCGATTCGTGCAGGCCGGTATCGTCGTAGCAGTAGAGCCTGGGCGTCCATTCCGCCACCCATCCGCTATCCAGCCAATGCTGAAGCGCGTGGCGAAAGCGGCTGTCACGCGCGGTCAAATACTGGGCGCCCAGGTCGAACCCGCCCATTGGCGTTCGCTTGCTGCTCAATCGGCCACCGCAGCCTCTGCTTTTGTCGAACACGAATACCTGGTGGTCATCCTCACGCAGAGCACTGGCTGCACTGACGCCTGCCAGACCGGCGCCGACAACGGCAATACGAAGAGAACTCATGGGCGGAGCTTCCTGTTGGGCTAAACTCGTCGGGCGATCATCATACGGTCGGTTGCTGGTCTCTGTACATTCAGAACCGCTCTGGAGGGTACCGTTCAGCTGCACTGGTCGCGATTTGTCAGTGACCTGTTAAGCTTGGACTCAGGGTCTGTTGCCGTTTCGTAGGGATGTTCTCACAGGGAGTCACGCATGCTGGGAGGCGAGCCATGCACGTATTGTTAACAGGGGGGACAGGCCTGGTTGGACGGGCGTTGTGTCATCGTTTGTTGGCGCAGGGACACCAGGTAAGCTTATGGAGCCGACGACCGGAACAGGTCCGGGCATTGTGCGGGTCGGAAGTCAAAGGCGTGGGGCGTCTGGAGCAGCTTGATGCGGTCCCGCTGGATGCCGTCATCAACCTCGCCGGCGCGCCCATAGCGGATCGGCGCTGGTCACCCGAGCGCAAGGCGCAACTCTGGGCCAGCAGGGTGTCACTCACCGAGCATCTGGTTGACTGGATGGGCGCTCTGAAAAGCCGGCCCTCAGTGTTGATCAGCGGCTCAGCCATTGGCTGGTATGGCGATGGGGGCGAGGCGGAACTCACCGAGGACAGCCCGGCCAACCGGCAATATGCTCATACGCTCTGTGACGCATGGGAAGCTGCGGCACGGCGCGCAAGCTCGCACGGTATTCGAGTATGTGTGGTACGCACCGGGCTGGTGCTGGCGCCAGGCGGCGGTTTTCTGCAGCGTCTGCTCAAGCCATTCAGCCTGGGGCTTGGCGGGCCGATAGGATCGGGCAGGCAGTACATGTCATGGATCCATATCCAGGATGAGGTGGGTATCATCCTGCATCTGCTGAATCACCCTGAGTGCAAAGGCGTCTATAACGCCACTGCACCTGACCCGGCGACCAACAAGGCGTTCAGCAGTGCATTGGGCAAAACCCTCCATCGCCCTGCATTTATGCCTTTGCCTGGCATTGCCCTGAAAGCGGCTTTGGGGGAAATGTCCATTTTGTTGTTGACCGGCCAGCGAGTAGTGCCGGCCAGGATCATCGAAGCAGGTTACAGCTTTCGCCATGCGACGCTTGAAGCGGCGCTGGATGATGTAATAAACAATCACTGAGCATCGGAGCAGTCAATGTCGGATCGTGGGGTTTTACTGTTGAATCTGGGCTCACCGGCCAGCACCAGCGTGGCCGACGTGCGCCGCTATCTGAATCAGTTTCTGATGGACCCTTACGTGGTGGATCTGCCGTGGCCGTTACGTCGCTTGCTGGTGAGTATTATCCTGGCCACCCGACCCAAGCAGTCCGCGCACGCCTACGCATCCATCTGGTGGGAGCAGGGCTCGCCGCTGCTGGTCATCAGCCGGCGCGTGCAAGAGGCGTTGCAGGCGCGTCTGGATATGCCCGTGGAGTTGGCCATGCGCTACGGCGAACCTTCTATCGAACGGGGCGTTCTGGCACTGGCCGCCAAGCCGGGCGTGCGCGAGGTGCTGTTGCTGCAACAGTATCCGCAGCATGCCGACAGCACCATCACCACGTCCATCAGGGAAACTGAGCGGGTCATTGCCAAGCATCAGTTGAATCTCAAGCTGACCGTGGTGCCTGCGTTCTACGATCGCCCGGGTTACATGGACGCCCTGGTCGAGAGTGCCGAGCCGCACCTGCAGCAGGGCTTCGATCATCTGCTGCTCAGCTACCACGGGTTGCCCGAACGGCATCTGCGCAAGGCCGATCCGACCGGCTCGCACTGCGGTAACTATCCTGCGTGTTGCGAACAGCCGTCCCCGGCGCATGCCACCTGCTACCGCGCCCAGTGTCTGGCGGTCAGCAAAGCATTCACTGCACGCATGGGGCTGAGCGATGACAAATGGTCCATGGCCTTTCAATCGCGGCTGGGTCGCGACAAATGGATCGAACCCTATACCGAGAAGCGGCTGGACGAACTGGCCGCCCAAGGGGTCAAGCGTTTGCTGGTGATGTGCCCGGCGTTTGTCGCCGATTGCATCGAGACGCTTGAGGAGATCGGTGATCGTGCCCGCGAGCAGTTTGCCGCCGCCGGGGGCGAGGAACTGGTGCTGGTGCCCTGTCTGAACGACCATCCGAAGTGGATCGATACGCTGGAGCACTGGTGCTGCACCGAGCCTGCGGCCGTCTGAGTATGATGGAATTGATCAGCTACGCCGCAGCCATTCGGCCAATACCAGGTGCAATCCCAGGCCGATCAGCACGACGCCCATCAGTCGGTCGAACCAATGTCCCAGCCGAGCAAAGCCGCGGCGGACCCGTGGCTGGCTGAAAAGCACGGCAACCAGTGCAAACCAGGTTCCGGTCGCCAGGGCAAGGTAAAGGCCGTAGCCGGCTTGCACCGTCAGAGGCGTCTGGGCGCTTATCACAGCGGTAAATACCGAGAGGAAGAACAGGGTCGCCTTGGGGTTCAAACCGTTGGTTATGAAGCCGTTGAGAAAGGCTTGCCGTGGCGCCATGGACACCGTGCGGGTGCGCTCGTCGGCCAGCCCCTGCGGTTGCGCCCGAAGTGCCCGGACCCCGATATAGATCAGATAGGCCGCCGCCAGCAACTTGAGCAGATTGAACAGCCATACCGATTGCGAGACGATCAGGCCGATGCCCAGCAGCGAATAGCCGACATGAATAAAGATCCCAGTGCCGATTCCCGCAGCGGTCATCAGTCCAGCCTGTCGTCCGGCACTTACGCTGTTGCGGATGACCACGGCGAAATCCGGCCCGGGGCTCATGACTGCCAGCAGATGTATCAGCGCTACCAGCAGAAATTCATTGAGGTACATCGACCGCTCCCGTGAAAATCGACCATTTTAAACCCAATTGGATCTAGCCATGAATGAACAATTGCGCGTGGTATTTCTCGACCAGGCTACCCTGGACAAGGATGATCTCGATCTGCAGCCGCTTGAAGACAGCGCCGCGGTGTTGACGCTGTACGACGCAACCACAGCGGAGCAGGTCAGCGAGCGGATCGGTGACCATCAGGTGGTGATCACCAACAAGGTGGTCATCGACGAGACCGCCATGGCCGCGTGTCCGGCCTTGAAACTGATCCTGATAGCCGCTACCGGGACCAATAACGTCGACCTGGATGCTGCGCGTCGACGCGGCATCCAGGTCTGCAATTGCCAGGGCTATGGCACGCCGTCGGTGGCCCAACACAGCATCATGCTGATGCTGGTGCTGATCACGCGCTTCGAATCCTATCGCCAAGCGGTCAGAGCCGGCGCCTGGCAACGCAGCAGCCAGTTCTGCCTGCTGGATTATCCGATCGGCGAATTATCCGGCCGCACCCTGGGGATTCTTGGTTACGGTGAGCTCGGGCGTGCGGTTGGCAAGCTGGCCGAGGCGTTTGGCATGCAGCTTCTGGTGGGCGCCTTACCGGGTCGTGAACAGCCGGGCCGTCCAGGGTTGCGGGAGATGTTGCCTCAGGTCGACGTGTTGAGTCTGCATTGCCCGCTGACGGACAGCACGCGCAACCTGATAGGCGCGCCGGAGCTGGCATTGATGAAGCCTGGCAGCCTGCTGGTGAATGCCGCGCGGGGCGGATTGGTCGATGAGGACGCGCTGCTTGCCAGTTTGAAGAGCGGACATCTCGGCGGAGCCGCTTTGGATGTATTGAGCGAGGAGCCGCCGGCTCGTGGCAATCCGCTACTCGATACCGAGGTGCCTAATCTGATCATTACGCCGCATAGCGCCTGGGGCAGCCGCGAAGCGAGGCAGCGCATCGTTGCTCAGCTCGCGGAGAACCTGTCTGGTTTTATGGATGGGGCGGTGCGGCGGTCAGTTAGCTGATCAAGCTGGCATTTGCGTCGATCTGGCGCCAACTGGCGCACAATCCGGCTTGCTCCACCTCTTTAGGTGATGGATGGGGCAGGTAGGACGGGAATAAGGTCGGGTCATCTTTCGCTCAGGGACGAGCAAATAATGACTTGGCCAACAATGAATTCGGTTGTAACCACCGAACAGCTTCTCGCCAGCGGCGAGTCCTTCTTCGATTTCCCCGAATCCGCGACAGCAGACCCTTTTCTGTTTGATGGGCTGTCGACAGCTCACCGTCTTTACGACTGGTCGGAAGTACAATGCATCAGTCAGCGTGGCGTCAGCCTGCTCGAAGTACTCATTGCTGTGCTGGTTTTGGCTATCGGTGTACTCGGCGCAGCATCATTACAGCTCAATGCAGTGCGTTACAGTGCCAGTGCCGCGCATACCACCCACGCCAGCTTTATCGCCTACGACCTGCTTGACCGGATGCGTGCCAACGCTGACGACCTTGCCTCATATGCAGGCTCGGTTTCCGGCGCCTGCGATCCGGATGCGGCAGCGCCAGCCACAATTATCGCCCTTGATCGCGCCGACTTTGCCCGCGCCGTAACCTGTCAGTTGCCCTCAGGTAAAGCCAGCATTCGTGTTGCTGCGGACACCGCCACCATCACCATCAGCTGGTCCGAAGCGCGGATCGTGGCGGGCCAGGAGGATACCGAGTTTGTGGTTTCCTCGATCGTCCGGCAAACGCCATGAAAAGTTCTAGCACACGCGTTGCACAGCGCGGCTTCGGTCTGGTTGAACTGATGATTGCCATGTTGCTCGGGCTCATTCTGATCATGGGCGTCATGCAGATATTCATCACCAGTAAACAGACCTACGGCATGCAGCAGAGCGCCGCCACCATGCAGGAAAACGCACGTTTCGTGCTCAGCCGGATCAGCTCGGAGCTGAGGCAGGTGGGCATGTTCGGCTGCCTGGATATCGAACGGCTTCCCATTGCAACCCGCAACCAGATTCCCGCCGCATTCGCTACGCCGGTTACCTTTCAAGACGGCATTCTGACCATCATCACAGCTGACTCGGCGGTCGAGCGTGTGACCGAAGAGGTGACGCTGACTGCCTCAGGCCTTGGGGCAGGGTGGCTACTGGTAAGCGATTGCGTTGCCGGACTGCGTATTGATAGCGGCGTCGGCGTAACCGCCGCCGCGGGGGACCTGGTGGTTCCGGTGCGTCAACTGGAATACCGGCTGGCCGATCATGCGCTCAAGACGCGGGTAAACGGGATGGGCAACTTTGAGACCTTGATCGAAGGCGTGTCGGGTTTCGATGTGCAATTCGGCTTGGCTGCATCCGATGCCGATGTGCATGTTTCGGGGGCCTACGTCACAGACGTTACGGGTCTGGAGAGCCGGGTGCGCAGTGTGCGTCTGGTATTGCAGTTGGCCGAGGATCCGTCCGATCCGGATGCTGGAAGTGTCAAAACAAAGGATTTCACTTTGGTTGCAGCGCTGCGCAATCGTCTCGACTGAACACGCAAGGAAGCGCTTATGTCACCCCGTCATTTTTGCCTTCGAAACAGCCAGCGGGGCAGCGCCTTGCTGATCAGCATGGTGCTGTTGTTACTGCTGAGCCTGGCTGCGATAGCAGGCGTCAAGACCTCCATCAGCCAGGAGCGCATGGCAGCCAACCTGAAACTCAAGAATGACAGCTTTCAGGCAGCTGAAGCAGGCATGCGCTTCGTAGAAGGGCAGGTGCAAACCCTGGCGGTGGTGTTGCCTGCCGAGGTCTGCGCTGGCGCGGCGTGCGAGATTGATGCCGCCGCGCTCGATATCGATCAGCTGTCCTCGCCAGGGGACAACTGGATAGCAGTGCCTGAAGCCATCGCGGGCAACGCTGCCTCGGTCTGGTACCGCGTGGTGCGGCTGGGCGACAGCGAGATACCCGCCAACCTGAGCGCCAGCGCACCAAGCACCCTCTATCGAATATCGGTAGTCGGCTTCAAAGGCACCACCCGCACCGTGCTGGAGGGAACCTATGCACATACCAGGATTTAACATGGAAGGGGCGCGAACAGGTGCTGGCCGGCTGGCCAGTTTTGCGCTCGGCATGACCCTGGCCTGTTCGGCCAATGCGTTCACCCCGCTCAGCGGCCCGGTGCTCTCGGCATCCAGCGTGCCGCCCAACGTGGTTATGTTGTTTGACAGCTCTTCGAGCATGGTCATGAACCGCATCGACGGCGATACCCGTCAGAATATCGCCAGGGACGCAGCGAAGGATGTGATCAGCGACAACCGCGACGTACGCTTCGGCCTGTTTACCTTTCGCTCGGGAACCAACGCGCCGGGCGGTCTGTTGCGGGTGCCGGTCGGATCCATTGCGGCAGGCACAGCGACTGGCGAATCACGCTTCAACGCAATCAATTCTGCGCTGGACGATATCAATCCAGGCAGTGGCCGTTCAGGACTAACCTGGACGCCGCTGGCTGAGAGTTATTACGAAGTCACGCGTTACATGCGCGGTCTTCGGGCGTTCTATCCGCAGTCAGATGCCGAGCAGAACCGGGAACAATTCGACAGCCCCATAGAATACCGCTGCCAGAAGAATTTCGGTCTGGTACTGACTGATGGTCTGCCGACCTACGATAACCAGTTTCCTACGACGCTGGCTGAAGACCCTGCGGGTAATAATTCGCAGGTGTCTGGTGTATTCAATCTGCCGAACTGGGATGGTGACAGCCAGGGCGATGTGAACAATCCGAATCCCTCCACCGAAGGCAGCACCTTCTATCTTGATGATATTGCGCGTTTCGCATTGGATACCGATATGCGCAACACTGGCGATGGCACCGACCAGGCCGGCAAAAGCTGGGACGATCCGACCTTTCCAACCCAGAACATGAAGACCTTCACTGTCGGCTTCGCGCTGGATGATTCGCGCCTGCGCGACACGGCGACCGCCGGCGGTGGGAAATACTACACGGCGAGTGACCGGACGGAACTGAAGGAAGCATTGCGCACCGCGTTGCGCGAGATCATGGCCTCGTCCGGTTCCGGTGGCGGAGCGACCGTCGATAGCCAGGTGCTGCAGGCCGGCACCAGCCGCTATTACCAGAGCAAATTTAATCCCAAGGACTGGAGCGGTTCGCTTAGCGCCCATACGTTGAGCGCGGAAGGTGAGCCGAGCGCTGTGCTCTGGTCTACTGACTCGACTTTCACACCGGCCAACCGACCTGGCGTATTTCAGACCTGGCGCCTTGCACATGACGCCACCCTTGCTGGTCCGGTGGCGTTGAATGGAGCCACCAGGGCTATGCTGGCGCCGGTGCAACAAACCATTCTTGATAACGCAGCAGTTCAGGCAGGTCTCATTGGTGAGGCTGGCCAGACTCTCCTGAACTGGGTGCGTGGACAGAACGTTGCTGGTCTGCGCGCCCGTACGTCCTTGCTTGGCGATGTCATCAACGCCTCGCCGGTGCTGGTGGCCCGGCACCAGGCGACATCCGGTGCGCCCGGGACCTATCGAAGCAGTAAGCAGCAACTGATCGAATCGCTCGTAGTGGGTGCCAACGATGGCTTTATCCGCGTATTCGATACCGCTGGTCAGCACCGCTATTCCTTTCTGCCCGCCGGCCTGCATGCCAGCCTGGGTGCACGGGCGCGCAGCGATTATTCCAATGGCAATAATCACCGTTCGGGTGTGGATGGCCGTCTGTCCGTCGCCGACATTCCATTGAGCGATATCTGGTCCACTGCGGCGGCAACGGGCTTTGGCGCTGGTGGCAAGGGACTGGCGGCGATCCGGTTGTTCGATGCAACCACCGGCAACAATGCGATCGGCGCGCTGTGGGAAATCAGCGCCGCTGATCCAGGCTGGGAAGACCTCGGACATATCTATGCGCAGCCCGTACTGGCGCGGCTGAATGATCGGAGCGTGCTGATTACTGGAAACGGTTACGGCAGCACGGCGGGGACCGCATCGTTGCTGGTGATCGATCTTGCAACGGGCGTGTTGATCCGAAAGCTGGACGTCAGCAACCGCGAGGGTGTTAACCAGGGAAACGGTCTGTCCGCGCCGGTGTTGCACGATGATGGAAGCGGCAATGTGTCTGTATTCGCTGGCGACCTGCACGGACAGCTCTGGAAATTCGACCTCAGCGATGCTGACAGCACCAACTGGGCTACCGCCCACGACGGCGTACCGCTATTCACTGCGGCGACAGATCAGCCAATCACCGTCCGACCCCAGGTGCACCGTAGCGCCGACGCCCGCGATCATCTGGTACTTTTTGGTACCGGAAAATTCATGGAGCAGGCTGATCTCACCGACACCGCACTGCAGAGTTTTTACGCCGTGCGGGACACCGTCAGTCCTCCAGCAGGCGGGCTCACGCCGGCGCATCTTCAGGCCCAGCAGATAGATTCGACCACCGTCTCGGATGGCGCAGGCGGAACATTCCGCCGGGTCTCGGCAAACTCTGTCGATTGGGCCAGCCAGTATGGTTGGCGTCTGCCCCTGATAAGCGGGGCGCAGGCAGTCGGTGAAAGAGTCACCCGCGATTTTGCGGTACGGGATGGCAAGGTTTATTTCAATACCGGGTATATCAAGCCGGACACTGACCCCTGCATGACGCAGGGCGCTGGCTGGCTCATGGTGGTGTCGGTGGATAGCGGCGGTATGGCACCGGGCAAGTTTCTCGACACCAACCATGACAACAACGTGGACAACGATGACGAGCAGGTTGCCGGCAAGGATCTGGATATAGGGCTGCCCGGCGACCTCAATATTGTGCGCCGCGAGGACGATCCTGAAATCACTCAGACCGGTTGTGCGCCGGACATCATCCTGGTGCAGGGCTCAAGCGGTGTAGCGGTCGTCACCGCGACCGCCACCTGTCGTTTCGACCGAATCAACTGGCGACAACGGATGTGAGGGAGTACAGATGAAGAACAGAACGCCTGGCTTTACTTTGATCGAGGTAATGATCGTTGTCGCCATTATCGGCATTCTGGCAGCTATCGCTTATCCATCGTATCTGGAGCACGTCCGCCAGACCCGGCGCGCAGAGGTGACAGCTGTTCTGCTGGAGAACGCACAACTGCTCGAGCGACATTACACCCGCCAGGGTGCCTATGACTCGGGAACGGTGACTCTTGGTACCCAGAGTCCTGCCAGTGGGAGTGCAGTGGCGACGATCGTTGCGGCGTTGGGCGCGGAAACCTACACGCTGACTGCTACGGCTGTCTCAGGTGGCATTCTCGACGGTGATGCCTGCGCGGTCTATACGCTCAATCAGGTGGGGCAGCGCACGCCAGCCGATGCCAAATGCTGGCGGCGCTGAAAAACCAGAGGCTCAGGCAGCCGGCTGGGTGCCCTTGGCAGAACCCGGCAGCAGCTGGTTGAGAATGATCGCAACCACGCCACACAGGCTGATGCCCTGCAGATTGATCTCCTCGCTGCCGACGATCAGCCCGCCTATGCCGAACACCAGTGTTACCGAGACGATACACAGATTACGCGGCTCCGACAGATCAACCTGGTGGCGGATCAGGGTATTCATGCCAACCACGGCAATCGAGCCGAACAGCAGACATAGAATGCCGCCCATGACCGGCACCGGCATGCTTAACAGGACCGCGCCGAACTTGCTGACAAAGGCCAGGCCGATTGCAAAAATCGCGGCCCAGATCATCACCATCGGATTGAAATTGCGCGTCAGCATCACTGCCCCGGTCACTTCCGAGTAGGTTGTATTCGGAGGGCCGCCGAGGCAGGCCGCCGCAGACGTGGCAATCCCGTCGCCGAGCAGCGTGCGTTGCAGCCCGGGTTTGCGCAGATAGTCCTTGCCCGTCACCGACCCGATCGCCAGCACATCGCCGATATGCTCGATGGCCGGTGCGATCGCGACCGGCAACATGAACAGAATCGCGGCAAGCTGGAATTCGGGTGTTACGAACTGGGGAACAGAAAACCAGCTGGCCTCGCCGACCGTGCTGAAATCAACTACGCCAAATAGCCATGACAGGCTGTAGCCCACCAGCACGCCGGCAAGGATTGGCACCAGCCGGAAGATTCCCTTGGCCAGAACTGCCACGGCAATAGTGGTCGCCAGAGACGCCATGGAAATGAGGATGGCGACCGGATAATCAACCAGTACCGCGCTGCCATCTCCCGCCTTGCCCATCGCCATATTGACCGCGACCGACGCCAGTCCAAGTCCAATCACCATGATCACCGGCCCGACGACCACCGGCGGCAGCAATTTCTGGATAAATCCCGGGCCGCGCAGCCTGACTGCCAGACTCAGCAAGATATAGACAACCCCGGCTGCGAACAGCCCGCCGAGCGTTGCCGGCAAGCCCCAGGTCTGGTTGCTGTAGAGAATGGGTGCGATGAAAGCGAAGCTGGACGCCAGGAACACCGGAATCTGTCGGTGGGTGGTGAACTGGAACATCAGGGTGCCGATACCAGCGGTAAACAAGGCTACGCTGGGGTCCATCCCGGTGATCAATGGCATCAGCACCAGGGCGCCAAAAGCCACGAACAGCATCTGCGAACCAGCTAGCGCGGTGCGCCAGCCGCTGGTTTCAACTCCCTGCATTTAATGAATATCCTTTTGCTTGGTTCCGAAAATCTTGTCGCCAGCATCGCCCAGACCGGGAATGATGTAGCCATGCTCGTTCAAGCGCTGGTCGATCGAGGCAGTATATATTTCCACATCCGGGTGCAGCTCATTTACACGCTTGATGCCTTCCGGCGCAGCGACCAGCACCAGCGCGCGGATCTCCTTGGCACCGGCTTGTTTGAGCAGGTCGATCGTTGCAACCATGGAGCCGCCAGTGGCCAGCATGGGGTCGATGATCAGCGCCCGACGCTGATTCAGTTCGCCCACCAGTTTTTCCAGATAGGTATCGGCTTCCAGCGTTTCTTCATTGCGTGCCAGGCCGATTACGCTGACCCTGGCGCTGGGTATCAGCGACAGGACGCCATCAAGCATGCCGATGCCGGCGCGCAGAATGGGCACAACAGTGATTTTCTTGCCGGACAGTTTTTCCACGGTTACATCACCACACCAGCCGGGGATAACCGCTTCCTCGAGCAGCATGTCCTGCGTGGCTTCGTAGGTCAGCAGTGCGGCGACCTCCTGGGCCAGCTCACGGAAATTCTTGGTGCTTATATCGTCGCGGCGCATCAGCCCAAGTTTGTGGCGAATCAGCGGATGGCGGATCTCTTTGACTTTCATGGAAGGCTCTCGTGCACGCGGAGGGAAGATGCTTTATAGCTTAGAGTCTGTGTGCATAAGGTCGCAAGCAGAAGGGTAGTGTGGTTGGCGCATCAATGCCTGGTTTCGGCTGCCCTGGCGACTTAAACATGACCTGGATTGATATTCACGCGGGACGGCGATGAGCAGGGCTGGCGAACCTGCGCACGGCGAAACCACGCGTCCGGATGAGCAGTAAACGAGAGCAATTATCTTGCGTTTAACCTGCAGGACCAGTATTTTGCGCCCCTTTCGTAGGGTCTGTTGACGTTTCGTCGCGAGCCGCGTTGCTGTATCAAATGATGCCAGGCAAGGCGCGGGACGCAGGCAATGGTTGTTCCCTTGCTAAGTCCCGCAACGCCGCATGGCGTCATTTGACACGCAACCCGTAGGGACGGGGCCCGTTTAGCGCAGGACTGCGTTACTCGTCGCTCATTTGCAATGACCACAAAAACGCCTGGAGCGTTTCTGCGCGCAAGCCCCGAAGGGGTGAAGCACATGGCTGTGCTGAGCAAATTACGCTCCTCGCGCCTTGTTCTGCACTAAACGGGCATCCGTCGCGGCCGCTACGAAACATCAACAGACCCTACCCCCGGAGAATTGCAATGTCCGTCGATCTTGAACACATCAGGCAAGTCATGGCTGAGGCCGATTGTCTGTTCACCGAGGCTGAAGTACGGGCCGCCATGGATAATATGGCTGCGGAGATGAACGTTCGCCTGGCAGGTAGCAATCCCATCGTCTACAGCGTAATGAACGGGGGCCTGATCATCGCCGGTCAACTGGCTACCCGGTTGAGTTTTCCGCTGGAGCTGAGTTACCTGCACGCGACGCGTTATCGTAACAAGCTGAGCGGCGGTGAGTTGTTCTGGAAAGCCCGCGCCGAACATTCGCTGGTCGACCGCACGGTACTGATTCTGGACGATATTCTCGATGAGGGGCATACCCTCGCGGCGATTGTTGAATACTGCCGCGACGCTGGCGCTGGTGAAGTGCTGACGGCGGTGCTGTTGGACAAGAAGCACGATCGCAAGGCGTACCCGGGTATGCGCGCCGACTTCACCGGTATGGACGTAGAAGACCGTTACATCTTCGGTTTTGGTCTGGATTACAAGGGTTACTGGCGCAATGCGCCGGGTATCTTCGCCCTCAAAGGCCACTGATACCCAGCATTGCTAGCGACCGTCTTTGCTCAGGCGGTCGCTGATTCCTGCGCTTGTTCGGCCAGTTCCTCACGGATATATCGGGCCGCCTCTGTCGGCCTGGCCACAAAGCGCCGGCTACCACGTCTCGCTCCCATGCCTGCCCGCTTCAACTTGAGCCTCAGCGGCGCTTTCACGCCGATCAGATAGACCCGAATCCCGCGTTTCTCAAGATCCTGCAGCGCCTTCTGCAAGATCACCAGCGCGCTCATGTCCATGCTCGGTACCGTCTGCATATCGATAGCGAGATAACGAATTGCTTCGTCGTACCGATTCAATGCGTTCAGTGCCTTGTCCGCGGCGGCAAAGAACAGCGGACCATTGATTTGATAGAGCGCAACGCTTTCCGGCAGTGCGGCCAGTGCTGCATCGCTGTGTATCGGTTTCTTGCTGCCCTGACTCAGGTCCGCCATGCGTTTGATGAACAGCACCGATGCCAGCAGCAGACCGACGCCAACAGCCAGGACCATATCAAACAGCACGGTCAGCACCAGACAGATGATCAACACCCAGACATCCTGGCGCGGCCCGATACGCAGCATGTGCATCACGTGGGGCGCCTCGCTCATGTTCCATGCCACGATCAGCAGCATTGCCGCCAGCGAAGCCATCGGCAGATAAGCGAACAGGTCGGCCAGCAACACTACTGCGAGCAGAATCACTATTGAATGGAATACCGCCGCCATCGGCGTACGCGCCCCGGAGCGGACGCTGGTTGCGGTCCGGGCGATAGCCGCTGTCGCGGTAATGCCGCCGAAGAAGGGCACGATCAGATTACCCAGCCCCTGGCCCATCAATTCGGCGTTGGGGTCATGACGGGTGTTGGCCATGCCGTCAGCGACCAGCGCGCATAGCAGCGACTCGATAGCACCGAGCATGGCAACCGCGAGCGCTGCGGGCAATAACTCCCGCAGCAGATTGAAATCCACCGCTAGCGGCTGGCCGTCTGCGCCGGGTAAGGTCCAGGGCAAGACCCAATGCGGGGCGATGGGGGGGATGCCCGCGTGGGTTACTCCGTCCATCACATAACTGAAGCGTGAACCGAGGGTGTCCACTGATAGACCGAAACGCATCAGCCCAAGCGCGAGCAACGCACCGGCCAGCAAAGCGACCAGATGACCGGGGATCTTGCGTGTCACGCGGGGCCAGAGTACCAGTACTCCAAGCGTAACGATGCCGACCAGGGTGTCGCCGGTCTGGATACTCGGGAGTGCCTGCGCCAGCGCCTGCAGTTGATCGACGTAGCTTTCGTGCTGACCAACGTTCTGCAGGCCGAAGAAGTCCTTGATCTGCAAGGTGGCGATGACCACGCCAATGCCTGCGGTGAAGCCCATTACCACCGGATAGGGCACCACCTGGATCAGGCTGCCCATTCGCGCCAGCCCCAGCGCAAGCAGGATCAGCCCGGACAGGGCACTGACCACCAGAAGCCCCCCGATCCCGTACTGCTGGGTGATGGGCAACAGAATCACCACGAAGGCGGCGGTAGGGCCTGAAATGTTGAATCGCGAGCCGCCGGTCAGCGCAATGATCAGCCCGCCGATAATGCCGGTGTAAAGCCCGTGTTGCGGAGCAACGCCCACGGCGATGGCCAAGGCCATGCCCAGCGGAATGGCTATGATGCCGACGGTGACGCCGGCGAGCAGGTCGCCGCGTAGCGTCTGGAGGGTATATCCCTGTTTGATGCTTTCGCGCATCGCCGCGAAGAGGGGCAGGCGGCCTGAACCAGTGCGAGCCATAAAATGTCCTGTCGTGCCTGATCGGTGCTTGGAGCAGCCCTGATCAAAGTTCATCCTTTTAGCCAGGAAGCACTCATAGCATACTCTTCCGGGGCTCTGTCTGGAGCAAAGCGCCAAGGATGTGCGGATTTACCGCAGGGCCGCGTTCCTGCTCAGGCACAATATTGGCGAGCGAGCCCTGTTGCGGCAGGACGATGCTGGTGGGGGCTGGTTGGTCTGGTTACAATTGCGCTCCCTGAACACTGTGCAACGAGGTTTCCGTGCGTAAAGACAAGCAGAAGGTAGTCGGTGAACCGATTACAGACGAACAGGTTGCGGTTTTTTTACAGGCAAGGCCATTCGATACCAAAGAGTCGGTGGAACTGCATATCCTGACCAAAGCGTATCGTGGTTTGCGGGCGGAGGATTTTCAGCGCTTTCTGGAGATGTTTCGCGCTGAAGGTTATGACATCAATGCCACCGACGCACAGGGTCGGACTTTTCTCAGTACGCTGCGCGATCACGCCCAGGCTGAGGATTACATTGTCGCCCTCGAGGCTGCTGGCGCGCGGTAAAAGCTGTTTTTCAGGTCGGGTTTGTCGTGCTGTCAGTCTGCCACTGGCGATGGTCATCAGCTATGCTGTGAACCCCGGCGTAGCAACCAGGCTGACCGCCGCCCGGGACATCAACAATCGAATTTGAGGAGTGCCGTGTCATGTTGAAACCTGTGGGTATGCTGGCTGTATTCGCTCTGGCTCTGACGTTGGTGGGCTGCGCCCATAGTCCACAGCAGCTCAGCGTGCAGCCCAAGGTTCAGGTCGCCCTGAATCCCGTTGCAGGCAATCAGCCGGTGGCGGTTACTGTGCAAGACACGCGGTCTTCCACTGTGCTCGGCACGCGCGGCGGTATTTATCCCAATTCCAGTAACCTGACCCTGAGTGACAAGTCGATCCCTGCCATCCGTCAGGAAGTCGAACAATCGCTACGCCAGCTGGGGTTCGTCGTGGTTCAACCCGGTTCAGCCGGTGCCAATAACCTGACAGTCAACCTCGCCGAGCTTAGCTACCGCTCACCCAGCGACGGGGCTTATGTCACCCAGGCTGACATCGGTGCAGTGTTCACTGCTGAGGCGCGGGGCGGCGATCAGATCTACAACGGACGCTACAGCGCATCTGCCCAGCATCGTTTCGGTTACGCACCTAATCAGGCTACCAATACCAAGCTGGTTTCCGAAGTGCTGAGCGATGCCTTGTCGCGGGTGTTCCGCGATCAGGAAATCGTCCGCGTTCTTCAGCGCTAGGGTCTCTCCCCGTAGACAGGCCTGATTAACGGCGTGAACAAAAAAGCCAGACCCTGAGGTCTGGCTTTTTTGTGGGTGGGTTCCAACGGCCCGCTTACCCCTTCTCGGGTGGCGGTGTCATGGTCGGAGATGGCTGGAGCATCACGTCGTGCTCAGCCATGTTCCAGGGCAGTGAGCCGGGCGAGATATGCAGGAAGTGCAGGTAGCGCTCGAAGTGATCGAGAATGTCGCCGATTATTTCCTGCTGATCGTAACCGTAAATATCGTAGGTCTGCCCGCCGCGACGGAGGAAGACCTCGGCGCGGTAGTAGTGCGCTTCGAGGGCGCTATCCGTGGCGGCTACTTCAGGAAAAGCATAGTCCGGGCGAGCATATTCACGGATGCGGATCTCATAGATGAAATCGGTCTGGCCTGGCTTGACGACTTCAATATAGGCACGTCCCAAATCGGAATCGTGGTTCGCTTCGGCTGGCCAGCCCTGGTCGGCCAGATTGCTGGCCAGCCGTTGCATGGCTGGGAACACCGTTTGCGCGATGAACTGCTCGACCTCGTTCTTCTCGGGGAAATTGACGATCCCCGCGACACGCTTCTTCCACAACGAGGCCCTATTGCCCTGTGAATGCCGGCTGGTTTGCATGTGATGGATCAGGCTCTGGTCGCGGTGTCCCTCGATCACCAACGCTCGCCACATTCCCACAGCGGATATAAGCATGATGATGGCAAAGGGCAAGGCGCTGGCGATGGTCATGGTCTGCAATGCGCTCAAGCCGCCCGCCAAAAGCAGGGTAGCTGCCACCGCACCTTCCAGAATGGCCCAGAACGCCCGTTGCCAGGCCGGGGTCGCGAGCACGCCGCCTGACGCCAGCGAGTCGATCACCAGGGATCCCGAGTCCGAGGAGGTAACGAAGAAGGTGATGATCAGCAGTACCGTCAGGAAAGACACAATCGAGGTGAACGGCAGACGCTCGAACAACTTGAACAGCGCGATCGCGTTATCGTTCTGTACTTCCGTGATCAACGCCGTGTAGCCCTCGTTCATGATCAGGTGCAATGCGGTGTCGCCGAAGATGGAGAACCACATGAAGGTGAAAATACTCGGCACCAGCATGACGCCTACTACGAACTGGCGGATGGTACGTCCGCGGCTGATCTTGGCGATAAACAACCCGACAAAGGGCGCCCAGGCAATGGTCCAGCCGAAGATAAACAGCGTCCAGTTGCCGATCCAGTCAGAGCGCGTATAGGCCTGAAGATTGAAGGTTCGCTCGATAATGTTATTCAGGTAGCTGCCGGTGTTCTGCAGGAAGGTTTCCAGGATAAACACCGAAGGGCCAACCAGAAAAACGAAAATCATCAGGGCAACGGCCAGCACCATATTCAATATTGAGAGGTTTTTTACGCCCTTGTCGAGGCCCGCTACCACCGAGATCAGCGCCAGCATGGTAATCACCGCAATGGTGATGATCTGTACCGTGATGGATACCGGTACCTCCGGCCAGAGATAATTCATCCCTGCGTTAATCTGCGTGACCGACAGCCCCAGCGTGGTGGCGATGCCGAACAGCGTGCCCAGAATGGCGAACACGTCCACGGTGTGGCCGATCGGGCCATGGATGCGCTCACCAATCAGCGGGTACAGGGCCGATCGCATGGACAGTGGCAAGCCATGACGGAAGGCGAAGTACGCCAGAACCAGGCCAACCAGGCCGTAAATCGCCCAGATATGAAAGCCCCAGTGGAAGAAGGCGATCTGAAGGGCTTGCTTGGCTGCATCAACCGTTTCCGCCGCGCCCGCCGGGGGCGAGGCATAGTGCAGCACCGGTTCGGCCACACCGAAGAACAACAGGGCAATACCGTAGCCGGCTGAAAACAGCATGGCGAACCAGGCCGGGAAGCTGTATTGCGGCTCAGCATGGTCGGGGCCCAGTTTGATATGCCCCCAGTTGCTGAATGCGATCGCCGTGATAAATACCAGGAAACAGGCAACCGAGAGCATATAGAACCAGCCAAAGGTGGTGTTGATATACGTCAGGGTTGCGGCGAAGGCGTCGCCTGCCAGGTCCGGGTTGCTGACGGTGCCGATTACCAGTAACAGGGTCACGACCACAGCGGGTATGAAAACGGGGAAAAGGATGGTCGACTTCCAGGCGGATTGTTCAGCCTTCATTGGAGTTTTTCCTTGTAGTCAATTCGGAAGGGTGAGCGCGCGATACGTAATCCTCTCGTGATTTGTGACAGCCAAGCGGCATCAGACGTTCAGAAAGCCGTCGGTGCGCGAGTGCAAGTGAGTATAGCGGGTGCTTCCGGCGATACTGGCAGCGGCTAATCAGGACTCTTCACAGGTTTCAATCTTGACCCGGACTGTCCCTGCCTTGGTCATGCCGATTTCCCTGGCTGCCCGCAGCGACAGGTCGATCACCCGCTTACCGCTATAGGGGCCGCGGTCGGTGATTTCCACCATTACGCTGCGCTGGTTCTGTCGATTGGTGACGCATACGAGGGTGCCGAACGGCAGGCTCGGGTGGGCCGCGGTCAGTCGGGTCTGGTCGTAGATGGCGCCGCTGGCGGTACGCCGGCCATGCAGCTGGGAGGAGTAATAGGAGGCTCTGCCTGTTTCGGTATAACTGTCGAGGCTGCTGGGCGAAGCGTCCTCGAGCGGCCCGTTGCTGGCGCAGGCAACCGCGGGAATCAGCACAAGCGCCGCGAGAAATCGGCGCATGGCTGGCGTACCGCAGCGGGACCGCCCGGCACTCCTGTGCAGGAGTGCCGGCCTGTCCTCAGTCATCAAGCTTCTGCTTCAACAATTGATTGACCTGTTGCGGGTTGGCCTTGCCCTTCGAAGCCTTCATGGCCTGGCCGACAAAGAACCCGAACATCTTGCCGCGCTTGGCTTCATCGCTGGCGCGATACTGCTCCACCTGCTCGGCATTGGCAGCCAGCACTTCGTCGAGCATGGCTTCGATCGCGCCGCTGTCGGTGACCTGCTTCAAGCCCTTGGCTTCGATGATCTGATCCGCATCGCCTTCACCCTTGGCCATCGCTTCAAAGACCATCTTGGCGATCTTGCCGGAAATGGTGTTGTCCATGATGCGCAGAATCATGCCACCCAGCCGGCTGGCACTGACCGGCGTCTGATCGATTTCGAGACCTTCCTTGTTGAGCAGGCTGGACAGTTCGCCCATGACCCAGTTGGCAGCCAGCTTGGCATCGCCACAGACGCGCTGGACTTCCTCGAAATAATCGGCCATTTCCCGGCTGGCAGACAGCACGCTGGCGTCGTAAACCGACAGACCAAACTCGCTCTGGAAACGCTCACGCTTCTGCTGCGGCAGCTCCGGCAGCTCGCCGCGCACCTCTTCGATAAAGGCGGGTTCAATCACCACAGGCAACAGGTCGGGATCCGGGAAGTAGCGGTAATCGTTGGCTTCTTCCTTGCTGCGCATGGAGCGCGTTTCGTCCTTGTTCGGGTCATACAGTCTGGTTTCCTGGATGACCGTGCCGCCGTCCTCGATCAGCTCGATCTGGCGCTGCACCTCGGTATTGATGGCCTTCTCGATGAAGCGGAACGAGTTGACGTTCTTGATCTCGCAGCGTGTACCGAATTCTTCCTGCCCTTTGGGGCGTATGGACACGTTGCAATCACAGCGCAGCGAGCCTTCGGCCATGTTGCCGTCGCAGATACCCAGGTAGCGCACCAGCGAGTGAATAGTGCGGGCGTAGGCGACGGCTTCCTTGGCGCTGCGCATATCGGGTTCGGAAACGATCTCCAGCAAGGGTGTGCCGGCGCGGTTGAGGTCGATGCCGCTCATGCCCTGGAAGTCTTCATGCAGGCTCTTGCCGGCGTCTTCTTCCAGGTGCGCGCGGGTGACGCCGACGCGCTTGATGCTGCCATCGTCCAGGGTGATGTCGAGAAATCCCTTGCCGACGATGGGCAGATCCATCTGGCTGATCTGATAACCCTTGGGCAGGTCGGGGTAGAAGTAGTTCTTGCGCGCGAACACGTTGGTCATGCCGATCTCGGCATTGATCGCCAGGCCGAACTTGACCGCATTGCGGACCGCCTGCTGGTTCAATACCGGCAGGGTGCCGGGCATGCCCAGGTCTACCAGGCTGGCCTGCACGTTGGGTTCGGCGCCGAAGGTGGTCGAGCTACCCGAGAAGATCTTCGAGGCGGTAGTGAGCTGAGCGTGAATCTCCAGCCCGATAACGATTTCCCATTGCATCTTTAATATTCCTCAGAAATTCCGTGGCGCCGGTTGCCGCTCCTGGCGGGGAGCAAGGCAACCCGGCTCCGCCATAGCTCAATAACCTTGCGGTGCGCGGCTGTGCCAGTCGGTGACCTGCTGGTACTGGTGCGCAATGTTCAGCAGGCGCGCTTCGCTGAAATACGAGCCGAGCAACTGCATGCCCAGCGGCAAGCCATTGGCGAAACCGGCGGGCAAAGCGATGCCAGGCACCCCAGCCAGGTTGGCGGTGATGGTATAGATGTCAGTGAGGTACAGGCTGACCGGGTCGTCGATTTTCTCGCCAATGCGGAACGCCGGCGTCGGTGAGGTCGGGCAGAGAATGACGTCCACCTGCTCATAGGCGGCCATGAAGTCATTCTTGATCAGCCGGCGGATTTTCTGCGCCTTGAGGTAATAGGCATCGTAATAGCCAGCAGACAGCGCATAGGCGCCGACCATGATGCGCCGCTTCACCTCGTTGCCGAAGCCTTCGCTGCGCGAACGCTTGTACAGATCGGTAAGATCGGCGGGATTCTCGCAGCGGTAACCGAAACGCACGCCATCGAAGCGCGACAGGTTGGAGGAGGCTTCTGCCGGCGCGATGACGTAATAGGCCGGAATGGCCAGTTCGGCGTTGGGCAGGCTGATCTCGCGAATTTCTGCGCCCAGGGCTTCGAACTCCTTGACCGCCTGTTGAATGGCCTCGGCGGTGGCGGCATCCAGGCCACCGGCGAAGTATTCCTTCGGCAGGCCGATGCGCAGACCCTTGAGCGAGTCATTCAGGCTGGCGGAATAGTCGGCGACTGGCTCGTCGACGCTGGTGGAATCTTTTTCGTCAAAGCCAGCCATGACCTGCATCATCAACGCGCAGTCCTCCGCGGTGCGTGCCATCGGGCCGCCCTGGTCGAGGCTTGAGGCATAGGCAATCATGCCCCAGCGCGAGACGCGGCCATAGGTCGGCTTGAGGCCGGTCAATGCAGTAAAGCCGGCGGGCTGGCGAATCGAGCCACCGGTATCGGTGCCGGTGGCTGCCGCGCACAGGCGTGCTGCCACCGCAGAAGCCGAACCGCCGGAGGAGCCGCCGGGTACGCGGTCGGTATCCCAAGGGTTGCGGGTAGGTCCGTAATAGCTGGATTCGCTGGACGAGCCCATGGCGAACTCATCCATGTTGGTCTTGCCGAGCATGACCGTACCGGCATCCAGAAAGCGCGAGGTCACGGTGGATTCGTAGGGCGCGATGAAATTGTCGAGCATCTTCGAGCCGCAGCTGGTGCGCACGCCCTGGGTGCAGAACAGGTCCTTGTGCGCCAGCGGTATGCCGGTGAGCGGGCCGGCATTACCGGCGGCGATGCGGGCATCCGCCGCGCGCGCCTGTTCCAGCGCCAGTTCAGGGGTGACGGTGATGTAACTATTAAGAGTGCTATCGAACCGCGCGATACGATCAAGATAATGCTGGGTCAGCTCGACGCTTGAGATCGACTTGCTCTGCAGGGCCTGTGATAACTCGGCCAGGGATTTCTCGTGCATGAAAGGTGTTCTCCGGGGGCGCGGCGGTTATTCGATCACCTGAGGGACCAGATACAGGCCGTCTTCGGTAGCGGGGGCAATGGCCTGGTAGGCGTCACGCTGGTTGGTCTCGGTGACAGCATCCGGGCGCAGGCGCTGAGTGGTTTCCAGCGGGTGGGCCAGCGGGGCGACGCCGTCGGTATTCACCTCCTGCATGCGATCGATCAGATCCATGACGCCGGCCAGTTTGGCGGTAAACGCAGTGGCATCCGCGTCGTCAATGGCGATACGGGCAAGATGGGCGACGTTCTCCACCTCTTTACGTTCTAGTGCCATGTTCTGTTCTCCGTGAAACCTGGGCGCGGACCGGCGCAATAGGGCCGATGCGCCAATCTGTGAATGGCTGTAGCCGAGCCCGGACAAAGCGGCGAATTTACCATAGACGCGCCTTGCCCAAAAACCCCGCCGTTGTTAGAGTTGCGACACTTCAGGAAGTACCGACCAGTTGGCTTGTCAGTTCATATTTGTCCTGTCGCCGGGAGGCCGTTCAACTTCAGGCCAGTGGGCGTTTGCCGTGGGCCCAGGCAACTTGTCAGTACTTCTTTTACATTTAACCCACCCGCACCGGGGTATATTCAACGCATGTTCAAAAAAATACGCGGCATGTTTTCCAGTGATTTGTCCATTGACCTGGGCACTGCCAATACACTGATATATGTTCGTGACCGCGGCATTGTACTGGATGAGCCATCCGTCGTGGCCATCCGCACCCATGGAAATCAGAAAAGTGTTGTAGCCGTCGGCACGGAAGCCAAACGCATGCTCGGCCGCACCCCCGGCAACATTCAGGCAATCCGTCCGATGAAGGACGGCGTCATCGCCGACTTCAGCGTCTGCGAAAAGATGCTGCAGTACTTCATCAACAAGGTGCACGAAAACAGCTTCATCCAGCCGAGCCCGCGCGTGCTGATCTGTGTTCCGGTCAAGTCCACTCAGGTCGAGCGTCGTGCTATCCGCGAATCGGCGCTGGGTGCTGGCGCACGTGAAGTGTTCCTGATCGAGGAACCCATGGCCGCAGCGATCGGTGCCGGCTTGCCGGTTGAGGAAGCGCACGGTTCCATGGTCGTCGACATCGGCGGCGGTACCACTGAAATCGCCCTGATCTCGCTGAATGGCGTGGTATACGCCGAATCGGTCCGCGTCGGCGGCGATCGCTTCGACGAAGCCATTGTGACCTACGTGCGTCGCAATTACGGCAGCCTGATCGGCGAAGCCACGGCCGAGCGCATCAAGCAGGAAATCGGCGTTGCCTTCCCTGGCGGTGAAATTCTTGAGGTGGATGTGCGTGGCCGCAATCTGGCCGAGGGCGTGCCACGCGCCTTCACGCTGAACTCCAATGAAGTGCTCGAGGCCTTGCAGGAGTCCCTAGCGACCATCGTTCAGGCAGTGAAAAGCGCACTTGAGCAGTCTCCGCCAGAACTGGCGTCTGACATCGCCGAGCGCGGCCTGATCATCACCGGTGGCGGCGCGCTGCTGCGTGACCTCGACAAACTGCTGACCCAGGAAACCGGTCTGCCGGTGATCATCGCCGAAGAGCCGCTGACCTGCGTCGCACGTGGGGGTGGCAAGGCGCTGGAGATGATGGACCGCCACAATATGGACTTGCTCTCCACCGAGTAAACCGACGCACTGTTCACCAGGTCTTGGTCCCTGTCATGCCGGTGTTGCATGATAGGGACCAGCAACGACTGGCTCAGCGTCGCGGCAGCAGGAGCCGCACAGGTTTATGAGGAGTGCACCATCAAACCGCTGTTCATCAAAGGCCCTTCACTGGGCGTTCGTTTACTGGCGCTGACGGTGTTGTCGGTGGCGCTGATGGTGACTGACGCCAGGCTGAACGTGCTGCAGCCGGTGCGCGCCCAGCTCGGCATGATCCTGATGCCTATCTACTACGTCGCCGAGCTGCCGGTTCGCGCCTGGGAAAATGTGCATACCCAACTCACCAGCCGTGCCGATCTGATTGCCGAAAACCAGCGCCTGCGCGCCGAATCCTTGCTGACCCAGCGCAAATTACAGAAACTCGCGGCCCTGACCGAGCAGAACGTGAGGCTGCGTGAGCTGCTGAACTCCTCCTCGCTGGTCGACGAACGCGTGCTGGTGGCTGAACTGGTCGGGGTCGATCCCAATCCCTTTACCCAACGCATCATGATCGACAAGGGCGATCGCGACGGCGTGTTTCTTGGCCAACCCGTGCTTGATGCCACTGGCCTGATGGGGCAAGTGGTCGAGGTGATGCCGTTCAATTCGCGCGTACTGCTGCTGACGGATGTCTCCCACAGCCTGCCGGTGCAGGTCAATCGCAATGGTCTGCGCGCGATGGCGACCGGGACCGGGAACAACGACTGGCTTGAACTTCGCCATGTCAGCGACACGGCAGATATTCGCATTGGCGACATCATGGTCAGTTCGGGGTTGGGGCAGCGCTTTCCGGCCGGTTATCCGGTTGGCCGCGTCATCTCGGTCGAACAGGACCCTGCCGAGCCTTTCTCCATCGTCAAGGTTGCCCCGACTGCCCAGCTCAATCGCAGCCGTTACCTGCTTTTGGTGTTCAGTCCGGAAAGTGCCTATGGCGATGTGTTCCCTGTGTTGAGCCTGGAACCTGAGGCATCGCCGGATCAGGCGGTTGCCGCGCCTGAACAGCCTGAACAGCCTGAACAGCCTGACATTCCTGGCGAATCAAGCGAATCAAGCGAAGCCGGCGAGGAGGGCAGCAACGATGCGCCATAGCCTGGTTGTCGGCTTTACCGTTCTGCTGGCGCTGCTGCTGAGTGTTATGCCTATGCCCGAGCCGTTCGGCTTTGGTCGGCCTATGTGGCTGGCGATGACAGTCGCCTTCTGGGTGATGGTTCTGCCGCACAGGATCGGCCTGGTGATGGCCTGGTTTGCCGGCCTGGCCTCCGACGTGCTGTACGGCGAACTGTTTGGCCAGCATGCCCTGGTCATGACACTGGTCGCGACCATGGTGCTGTTGCTTTATCAGCGCATCCGGCGTTTTCCATTGTGGCAACAGAGCCTGGTAATGCTGCCCGTGTTCGGCGTCGCCCAGTTGCTGCTGTTGTGGCTGAACAGCCTGGCCGGCAGTCGACCGCCGATTCTCCTGCTGCTGTTACCGGCTCTGGTCAGCGCTTTGCTGTGGCCGTGGGCTTGTGCCTTCCTGGATATTTTCCGGCGCCGCTTCCATGTCGTCTGATACGGCTTCTGTGCTGGCGTCCGGTAACGGCTGCGGCCTGCTTTATCTGGCTTCGGCCTCGCCACGCCGTCGCGAATTACTCTCACAGATCGGTGTGCCAGTCTGCGTGATACCGTCGGAGATTGACGAAACGGTCTTGCCTGGCGAATTGCCCCTCGCGTATGTCGAACGCGTCACGCATGACAAGGTGCGTGCGGGCGTTGCCAAAGCTCCCGACGGGGCGGTCGTGCTGGCGGCAGACACCGCCGTAGTGCTGGGGAACTGCATATTGGGCAAGCCGGCCGACCGTGCGCATGGCCTGGCGATGCTGGACGATCTGTCAGGTCGGGCCCACAGTGTAATTACCAGCGTAGCGGTATGCCGGGGCGATGACTTACGTTTGGCAAGCGTCGAGACCCAGGTGTGGTTTCGCCAGCTGTCCGAGGCCGAAAAGAGCGCATACTGGGATACCGGCGAGCCGGCCGACAAGGCTGGCGGTTATGCCATTCAAGGGTTGGGCGCGATATTCATCGAACGCATTGAGGGCAGCTACAGTGCGGTGGTAGGGCTGCCTCTGATGGAAACCGCAGCACTGCTGCAGGCATTCGGGATTGCCTGTTGGCAAGCGCGCTGACACAGGCAGGCGGCTCGGAAGAACACTCAAAAGGCCCTAACGGTCCGATAAAACTGGAGAGCCCATGAGCGAAGAAATCCTGATCAATATAACCCCGATGGAAACACGGGTCGCTCTGGTGGAAAACGGCGTACTGCAGGAAGTGCACATCGAACGCACCCTGCGTCGCGGCATTGTCGGCAATATCTACAAGGGCAAGATCGTCCGTGTGTTACCGGGCATGCAGGCTGCTTTCGTTGATATCGGCCTGGAGCGGGCTGCGTTTATCCACGCCTCGGAGATTTCCGAGCGTGAAGGCTCCGCGGTCGAGCCGATCAATGCGCTGGTGCATGAAGGCCAGGCGCTGGTGGTTCAGGTCACCAAGGACCCAATCGGCACCAAGGGCGCCCGCCTCACCACGCACCTCTCGGTACCGTCGCGCTATCTCGTGTATATGCCGCGTACGCCGCACGTGGGCATATCGCTGAAGATCGAGGAAGAAGCCGAGCGCGAACGCCTCAAGCAGATCGTCGCCCAGTGCGTCGCCAATGAAGCTGTTGACGAGCCCGGCGGGTTCATTCTGCGTACCGCCGCCGAAGCCGCGCGTGAGGAAGATATCCTCGCCGACATCCGCTATGTCAGACGGTTATGGCAGCAGATCTCCCAGCAAATGGGCGCATGTTCCGCACCTTCGGTGATCTACGAAGATCTGCCGCTGGCGCTGCGTACGCTGCGGGACCTGGCGAACGTGCGCATTGAAAAAATCCGTATCGATTCGCGGGAAACCTTCCAGAAGGTCGAGCAATTCGTGCAGGAGCTGATGCCCGGCATTGATGACAAACTCGAGCATTACCCGGGTGAGCGTCCGGTATTCGAGCTGTATGGCGTTGAGGATGAAATCCAGAAGGCCATGGAGCGCAAGGTGATGCTCAAGTCGGGCGGACATCTGGTGATTGACCAGACCGAGGCGATGACCACTATCGACGTGAATACCGGCGCCTTCGTCGGACATCGCAATCTCGAAGAAACCATCTTCAAGACCAACCTGGAGGCGGCAACGTCCATTGCGCGCCAGCTGCGCCTGCGTAATCTGGGCGGCATCGTGATTATCGACTTCATCGACATGGAAGCCGAGGAGCATCAGCGCCAGGTGTTGCGCACGCTGGAAAAACAGCTGGAACGTGATCACGCCAAAACCAACATCATCGGCATCACCGAGCTGGGCCTGGTGCAGATGACCCGCAAGCGCACCCGCGAAAGTCTTGAGCAGATTCTCTGCGAGCCCTGTCCCTGCTGCTCAGGCCGCGGTATCCAGAAGACCGCCGAAAGCGTCTGCTATGAAATCTTCCGGGAGATACTGCGCGAAGCCCGCGCCTATCAGGCGGGCGCCTATATGGTGCTGGCGTCACAGGCGGTTATCGACCGGCTGCTGGACGAAGAGTCAGGCAACGTCGCGGACCTGGAATTGTTCATCGAGCGGCCAATCAAGTTTCAGGTCGAGCCGGTGTACACCCAGGAACAGTACGATGTGGTGCTGATGTGATGAGCGTCTGAGCGCATGAGCTGGCAAACCTGGATTCGTCGGGGTCTGGATGGACTGATTCTGTGCCTTGTCGTATGGCTGCTGGCCACGGCTGCCTATGTAAGTCTCGGCCGTCAGTTTGTACCGGCGGTGGCGGATTATCAGGCCGAGCTGGTGCAGCGTGCCGAGGAGCTTACCGGCCGGGCAATCCGCCTGGATGATCTGAGCGGCGAGATGCAGGGCAGCCAGCCAGTGTTCATGCTCCGCGGCTTGCAGGTTCACGCCGAAGCCGACCCCGACAGCTCGGTACTGTTCGCCCTGGATAACGTCACCGCGCGCCTTGATGTGTTCGCCAGCCTGTGGCGCCGGGAGCTGGTGCTCGACGCGCTGCAGGTTGAAGGCCTGGCGCTGGAATTGCTCGAGGAAGCCGATGGTCGCTGGCGTTTGCGCGGCCTGGGCTCGCGGGACAGGGTCGAAGGCGGGCTCGACGAGATGCTTGGCAAGCTGCTCAACCAGCGCCGTATCACCCTGCTCGACAGCCGCATCCGCATCAATCCGCATAGTTTGCCTGAGTGGAATTTCACCGATGGTGATCTGACCCTGGTCAACCGGTGGGGCGATCACCAGTTTGATGCACGGCTGGCGCTACCCGATGGTCGTCAGTTGCGTCTGCAGCTTGAAGGGCAGAGTGAGGGGGATGACTGGCGCGATATGTCGGTCGCGTTTTTCGCGGATCTGCCTGCCTTGCAATGGAGCGACTGGATACCCCGCGCCTGGCTGGGAAAGGTCCGGCTTGAACAGCTGGTCGCCGGGGGAAACTTCTGGGGCAGCTGGCAGGAGCGTCGGCTACATCGGCTGCAAGGCGTGGTGACTGCGCCCGAGGTGAAACTACGGACGCTGCGCCCAGGTGCGGCATTGACTGAGCTGCAGGCGCAATTCGACCTGCAGCTTGGTGACGAGCAACAGCTGCTGCGTGTCGAACAGCTGGGGCTGCAGGTCAACGACATCCTGTGGCCCGACACCCGCCTGACCGCGACCCGCGAAGTCGAGGATGGAAGCTGGCAGCTCGCGCTGGACCGCTTGCCGCTGGCGCCGCTGGCCGCCGGGCTCTATGGCTCGATTCCGGAAGACCGTTTTGCTGACATTCTGGCTGCCCTCGATCCGCAGGGTGAGCTGCTGAATGTCGGCCTGCGGGGTAGCAGCACCTCTCTGGCACTCGATGAGCTGAATATCGAAGCCCGGCTGGACAATATAAGCACCGAACCCTGGCGAGCCGTACCGGGATTCACGGGTATCAGCGGGACGCTGGCCGGGAGTCGTGCCCTGGGTGAGGTCAGGCTCGACAGCTATAACTGGCGTATGTCACTGCCGCAACTGTTTCCCGAAGCCTGGCAGTACGACCGCCTGACCGGCAGCCTGGGCTGGGAATGGTCCGACGAGACGGGTATGCAGCTGAAGGCGCCGAGCCTTGCGGTCAGCGGCGAGGAGGGCGAAGCGACAGCGCGACTCAACCTGCATCTGCCGCGTCCGGGTGGCACGCCGAGTATGGACCTGCGCGTCGCGCTGCGCGACAGCCAGGCGGATTTCTATCGCCGGTATCTGCCATCACGGGTTGCGGCGACGAGCCCACAATTGCACGAGTGGCTGCTCTGGACAGAGCTGTCAGGCAATGTGCCGTTGGCCATTTTCAGCTATCGCGGGGTACTGGCAAAGGATGCTGATCCGGAAGACCGCGTGATGGAACTCTACGGCAGCCTTGATCAGGGCAGTCTGTTTTTCCAGCCAGGCTGGCCAGCGCTGGAGAATGTATCCGGCACGGTACACCTGCGTAACACTGCAGTGACCGTGCATCAGGGGCAAGCGCGCCTATGGAATACCGACCTCAATGAACTGCAGCTGGCTATCGATCGTGAAAGTCCTGACGCGCCCCTGCTGTTGTCGGTTAACGGCGAAGTGACAGGGCCGCTACAGGACGCCCTGCGTCTGATGCAGGACACGCCGCTCAGCGAGATCACCAATGACCCGCTCGCTGGCTGGACCGGCAATGGCACGCTGGTCGGCACGGGTTCATTGGTTATTCCCCTGCAGCAGGGGAGCCAACCGGATATTCGCCTGAGCGCACAGGCCCAGGCCGAGCAGCTATTCATCCCCCAGCTTGACGCGCCGTTGCACGAGGTCAGCGGCAACTTCGCGTATGACCACAGCAAAGGGCTGACCGCCGATAACGTCCGCCTGCAATTTCTTGGTGAGCCGGTGACCGGCACTATCGGAGTGATCGACCGTGAACAGCTCATCCGCATGAAGGGCAGCCATCCGGTGCAGGCGTTGAAGAGCTGGTCGATGCTCGGCAAGGCACCGCTGCAGTTGGCCACAGGTCGTGTGGATTGGGACGCTCAGGTGGCGATTCGTTCTGGTAACCAAAGTGTGCAGGTCGCGTCCGATCTGCAGGGCGTTGCACTCGATCTACCGCCACCCTTTGCCAAGGAATCTGAACAGGCGTTGCCCACCGAGGTGACCCTGCGGCTCAGCGATCAGGGCCAGCGCTGGTCGTTTCGTTCAGGCGGCGATCTGCGCGGTTCGATCGTCCGCTCCGGCGATTCCCTGCGTGGTGATGTGCGCTATCGCAGTGGCAGTCCGGCCGTCCCGTCTGAAGATGGCCTCAGCATCAGGGCCAATGTTGCTGCGCTGAAATGGGCTGAGTGGCAGCAATGGATCAATGACTTCAGGGCCGGCACCGAAAGCGCCGCTCAGCCACCTGCAGTCAGCGACTCGCCGCTGGCGCTTATACGCGAAATCAACCTGAACGCGGCCCGCTTCGAAGGTCTGGGTCTGGAACTCGACGACCTTCAGATCTATGGAAAGAATGCTCCGACGGGGTGGGATTTTGATGTGCAGCAGGCGGATGTTGCAGGCCGGATCCGCCTGCCAGCTGGCGCCAACGAACCCTTGCAGATCGATCTGCAGCGCTTGCGCTTTGCCGATGACCAGAATGTAGCCGAGGAGTCCGAGGCACTGGTCGAGCCGTTGGTGGCTGAAGATCCCCTCGATGGCGTGCTGCCGTCGTCATTGCCTGCGGTCAATCTCAGCGTCGCGCAGCTGTTCTGGGGGGATGATCTGGTCGGGCCGGTTTCGTTCCGGATGCGTCCGACTGCCCAGGGCCTTCGCGTGGATGATGCGAACATTGCTCTGCGGGGCGGGTTGCAGCTGCGCGGAAACCTGGATTGGCGCGATACCGATCGGCGGACCCGCTTTGAAGGCAGCCTCAGTGCAGATAACATCGGCAATGTGTTGCGCGCCTGGGACTACGCGCCGACGCTGACCAGCAGTGAATTTGCCGCGACCACAGAGCTGGAATGGCCTGGCTCGCCAGCGTACTTCGCGCTCAAGCGCAGCACCGGCCAGTTGCAGTTGCGCGCCCGCGATGGCGTGCTGCAGAGTGGCGAGAGTTCGGCTGATGCACTCAAGGTGTTCGGTCTGCTCAATTTCAACGCGCTGACACGCCGGTTGCGCCTGGACTTTTCTGACCTGTTCGGCAAGGGTACGGCCTACGATACCCTCGATGGCGATCTGCTGTTCACTGACGGAGTGATGCATAACCGCACGCCGCTGGTGATGGACGGCCCGAGCGTCAAGCTGCAGCTGGACGGCCGGATTGATCTGCCACAAAACGAAATCGATATGGGTATGCTGGTGACCTTGCCCGTGACCAACAACCTGCCCCTGGCCGCGATCATTGCCGGTGCCCCCTATATCGGCGGCGCGTTGTTTATTGCCGACAAGATCCTCGGCGACCGGATTGCCCGTTTCGCATCAGTCAAATACAAGATCAGCGGAGACTGGCAGAAACCCAACGTTGAATTTGATCGCGCCTTTGATAACGAAGCCGCACTGGAGGACTGAATGAAAGTTGCTGCCATCCAGATGATCAGCGGGCCGGACGTAGCGGCCAACCTCGAAAGCGCCGCCGGGCTGATAGCCGAAGCGGCCGCCGACGGCGCGCAGCTGATATTGCTCCCTGAATGCTTCGCCGCCTTCGGCAACCGCTCGCTGGCAGACATCGGCGTCGCCGAGTTTCAAGGCACCGGTCCCATTCGCCCATTCCTCGCACAACAAGCACGGCAAAACGGCGTCTGGCTGATCGGCGGCAGTATTCCGCTACCGCTCACCCCCACCGGCAAGCCGATGGCGACCTGTCTGGTGGTCGATGATCAAGGCAGTGAGGTCGCGCGTTATGACAAGCTGCATCTGTTTGATGTAGAAGTAGCGGACAACACCCGCAGCTACCGCGAATCCAGGGACTATGGCTACGGCGATCAGGTGGTGCATGTGGATACGCCAGTCGGGCGTGTCGGCCTGTCGATCTGTTACGATCTACGTTTTGCCGAGCTGTATCTTGCACTGTCCCGCGCCAATGCGGATCTGATTGTGGTGCCCTCGGCCTTTACCGCCGTGACCGGGGCGGCCCACTGGGAGGTGCTGCTGCGAGCCCGGGCCATCGAAACCCAGTGTTACATACTCGCCGCCAACCAGGGTGGGCTGCACCCCGGGGGGCGTGAGACCTTTGGCCACAGTTGCCTGGTCGACCCCTGGGGTGAAGTAGTTGCTTCGCTTGAGCAAGGGGAAGGTGTGGTCTGTCAGCAAATCGACCACGCCCATATGCAAGCTATTCGCCAGCGGATGCCCGTTTCCGGGCATCGCCGATTTGCCCCGGCCGAGTTATCGGCCAAGGAGTCCGAAAAGAATGAGTGATCTGATAGCCAATGTTGAAAACCGCCTGCTGGTACCCGCAGAGCTGAGCCCCGATCTGATCGCAGGTGTACTCGGTCAGCTGGTCTCGGCACCCGGGGTGGACGCGGCTGATCTGTATTTCCAGCATCAGGTGAGCGAGTCCTGGGTCCTTGAGGATGGCATCGTCAAGGACGGCAGTTTCAATGTCGACCAGGGCGTAGGCGTGCGTGCCCAGTCTGGGGAAAAAACCGGGTTTGCCTACAGTAACGACATTCGCCTGCCGGCCCTGAGCCAGGCAGTTTCGGCCGCGCGTTCCATTGCGCGGGCCGGGCAGGCCGGTGGCGTGCAGGCTTGGAAGCGCGACACCAGCCAGGCGCTGTACCCGTCGGCCAACCCGTTAGAGGTCATGGCGCAGGGCGACAAGGTGTCCTTCCTGCAACGGCTGGACGCGTACACACGCAGCCTTGATTCACGTATCACCCAGGTCACCGTGAGCCTGGGTGGCTCCCACGATACGGTTATGGTTGCCTCCAGTGATGGCACCTGGGCCGGCGATATCCGTCCGCTCGTACGGTTGAACATCAGCGTCATCATCGAGCACAACGGCCGGCGTGAGCGCGGCAGCTTCGGCGGCGGCGGACGCACGGATTATCTGTACTTCGAAACGGAAGAACGTGCCATGGCGTACGCCCGCGAAGCGGTTCGTCAGGCCACCGTCAATCTCGAGGCTATTCCCGCGCCTGCCGGCAGCATGCCGGTGGTGATGGGACCGGGCTGGTCCGGCGTACTGCTGCATGAAGCGGTTGGTCATGGCCTTGAGGGCGACTTCAACCGCAAGGGCACCTCGGCCTATAGCGGCCGGGTCGGCGAGAAAGTCGCCTCCAGCCTGTGCACCATCGTCGATGATGGCACCCTTGCCGGCCGTCGCGGCTCCTTGAGTGTGGACGACGAGGGCAACCAGACCCAGTGCACCACATTGATCGAAAACGGCATTCTCAAGGGCTACATTCAGGACAAGCTGAACGCCCGGCTGATGGGCGTGCCCGCGACCGGCAATGGCCGTCGCGAGTCCTATGCACACCTGCCCATGCCACGTATGACCAACACCTACATGCTGGCTGGCGAAAGCGATCCGCAGGACATCATTCGCTCGGTGAAAAAAGGCATCTACTGCGCCAACCTGGGCGGCGGTCAGGTGGATATCACCAGCGGCAAGTTCGTCTTCTCCACCAGCGAGGCGTACCTGATCGAGGATGGCAAGATCACCGCACCGGTCAAGGGCGCCACCCTGGTCGGTAACGGTCCCGAAGTCATGAACCGCGTATCGATGGTGGGTCACGATCTGCAGCTGGACAGCGGCGTCGGTACCTGCGGCAAGGACGGTCAGTCACTGCCGGTCGGCGTCGGGCAGCCGACCCTCAAAATCGACCAGATCACCGTGGGCGGCACGGGCGCCTGAGGCCGTAGCTGCGCGGGGGTTATGGAGCGCCGGGTTCCATCCCGGCCANGCCGTAGCTGCGCGGGGGTTATGGAGCGCCGGGTTCCATCCCGGCCAGCGGAGGTTCGGCAGACGCTTTTGTCGAGATGGAACTCGACATTCCCAGGGAGGCGGCAGGGCGTTGGTTTAGAGCTTTGGGTCTCGCAAGACACTCAAGACGACGGAGGGCCGGGTTCCATCCCGGCCGGCGGAGGTTCGGCAGACGCTTTTGTCGAGATGGAACTCGACATTTCCAGGGTGGTGGCAGGTGTTAGTTTAGAGCCTTGGGTCTCGCAAGACACTCAAGACGATGGAGGGCCGGGTTCCATCCCGGCCGGCGGAGGTTCGGCAGAACACTGTTGTCGAGGTGGAACTCGACATTCCATGATCCGCGGCCATTGGCTGAATAGTGTGCTGTCAAAGCCCTTCGAAGCGGCCGGCCAGGCGGTTCTTGCGTACCTGGTCGACGGGGAATACCCGTCCGCTCATGGCGACATACACCCCGTGCCCGAGGGTATTCAATGCGCCGATTGCCAGGCCGAGGTTGAACAGCGCGTCGGAGTCGCGAAAACGTGCGGGCTGCATGGCGCCGGTGAGCACGATTACCTTGTCGTCGATATCGGCCAACGCCGCGCCGGTGACGGTCATGGTGTCGGTACCATGGGTGATCAGAATGTGCTCGTGCGGGCAGGCGGCGATCTTGCTGCGGATCAGGTCGCGGTCGGTGTCGTTCAGGTCCAGACTGTCCTTCTTCAGCAGCGATTCGATGGAATAATTGAAGCCGATACGAGCCTGGTCGAGCAGTTCACCAGCCATGGGTTCGCCGATCTGATATTCGCTGAGCGCATCGAAGTACACCTTGTCGATGGTGCCGCCGGTGCTGAAAATCTGTATAAACATGGCTAACTCCTGCAGTCGTAAGCGCCAGTATGCCTTCTGAAAGTACTCAACACACGCCCGAACCTGCCCCGAGAACCTGGTGGGTCTATATGGTGCGGGCCGAGAACGGCCATCTGTATACAGGCATAACCACCGACCCTCAACGGCGCTTTCGTCAGCACGCCAACGGCAAGGGAGCGCGGTTCTTTAATCGTAGTCCGGCGAAGGCGTTGGTGTGGCAAGAAATCTGTATTGATCATTCCGATGCGCTACGCCGCGAATTGGCCATCAAGGCGCTGGCCAAGCCCGCCAAGGAGCAGCTGATCCGGTTGTTTGCCGAGACAGGGACCGAGTCCAATCGAGACTGTGCAGCCGACCCGGCACCGGCTAAGCTGGATTGATTCCGGGCCAACCGAGGGTTGGTGGAACCTGAAACGTCACATACCTTTTCACGGAGCCGAACGATGACCGACCTGATTCTGCATCATTACCCGCAGTCCCCCTTCGCCGAAAAGGCGCGCCTGATGCTCGGCTTCAAGGGCCTGTCCTGGCATTCAGTCATGATCCCGGCGGTGATGCCCAAGCCGGACCTCACCGCTTTGACAGGCGGCTATAGACGCACCCCGGTACTTCAGGTCGGCGCGGATATCTATTGCGATACCGCACTGATTGCCCGCCGTCTGGAACAGGAGAAGGTCACCCCGGCGCTGTTTCCTGAAGGGCGTGAAGCGGCGGCTGCAGGACTCGCCCAGTTCGGCGACCAGGTGCTGTTTCAGCATGGCGTGGCGATCAATTTCCAGAAAAAGGGGCTCGCCTCCCGTTTCGCCAATATGCCCGAAGAGGTGATCAAGGGCTTTGTGGCGGATCGCCAGGCGCTGTTTGCCAGTGGCACCGCCAACCCGCTGGACACCAGGGTCGCGCTGTCACAATGGCCAGCGTTGATGAGCCGGCTGGAATTGCAATTGGAGCGCGACGGCGAATTCCTGCTGGGGGACACGCCCTGTATCGCCGATCTGGCGCACTACCATCCGCTGTGGTTCGTCGCCTCGAACAAGGCCGTGGCCGACGCGCTGGATGGCTATCCGGCCATTGCTGCCTGGATGGGCCGCATTGCGGATTTCGGTCACGGATCCAGTACACCGATGGAGGCATCCGAGGCTATCACCGTGGCACGGGAGGCGTCTCCAGCGGCGTTACCGAAAATCGAGTTCGTCAGCCCGGGTGGGTTCGAGCTTGGCCAGGCGGTGAGCGTCAGTGCGGTGGATTACGGCACCGATCCGGTCAGCGGCTCGCTGGTGTATGAAGATAACGAAGAGATCGTGGTAGCCCGCGAGGACGAGCGTGCCGGTCTGCTGCACGTGCACTTTCCGCGCTACGGTTTCCGTATCGAAGCGGCCTGAGATCAAACCCTGAATCCCCCGTAACCCCCCGTTTTCAAAGTGGGGGACAACCCGAAGCACCTGCGCCTGGCCAGCGATACTGCGGGTCAGGTCTCGGGAAGCATTCCAAATCACCCGGAGGGGCTGTGGAACCTGTTATCAGCGTCAAAGGCCTGAACAAGACCTACTCATCGGGTTTTCAGGCGCTCAAACATATCGACCTGACCATTCACCGTGGCGAGATCTTTGCCCTGCTTGGCCCGAACGGCGCCGGCAAGACCACGCTGATCAGCATTATCTGCGGCATCGTCAATGCCTCCCAGGGTGAAGTCACGGTGGCGGGCTACGACATTGTCAGGGACTACCGCAAGGCGCGTTCAACCATCGGTCTGGTGCCGCAGGAACTGACCAGCAATATGTTCGATACCGTACTGGCCACGGTCCACCTGAGCCGCGGTCTGTTCGGCAAGGCGCCGGACAAGGCGCACATCGAGCGAGTGCTGCGTGAGCTGTCGCTGTGGAACAAGCGTAACGACAAGATCATGAATCTGTCCGGCGGTATGAAGCGCCGCGTGCTGATCGCCAAGGCGCTCGCGCACGAGCCCGACGTGCTGTTTCTCGATGAGCCCACCGCCGGCGTGGATGTCGAGCTGCGGCGGGATATGTGGAACATGGTGCGCCGGCTACGTGAGCAGGGCGTGACCATCATCCTCACCACACATTACATCGAAGAGGCCGAAGAGATGGCCGACCGTATCGGGGTGATCAACCGCGGCGAAATCGTTCTGGTCGAAGACAAGGCTGCCCTGATGCGCAAACTGGGCACCAAACAGCTGAGCATCCAGCTGCAGGAGCCTCTGACGCAGCTACCCGCCAGCCTTGCGAAATACGGCGTGCAACTGGTTCAGGATGGCCATGCGGTGGTGTATACCTTCGATGCCCAGTGCGAGCATACCGGTCTGGCCGATCTGCTGCGGGCGCTTGGCGAGGAAGGCCTGGAGGTGAAGGATCTGCATTCCAGTCAGAGCTCGCTGGAGGATATCTTCGTCGGTCTGGTGCATGACGAGGTCCGGCCTGAGACAAGCGCCGGTGCGCAACTGGATATCCAGAGCGGAGGCCGGGCATGAATCTCTACGGTATCCGCGCCCTCTATCTCTCAGAACTCAGCCGTATGTGGCGCACCCTGTTCCAGAGCATTGCCTCGCCGGTGATTTCCACCTCGTTGTACTTCATCGTCTTTGGCGCGGCCATTGGTTCGCGCATGCAGGAGATCGATGGCGTCAGTTACGGGGCGTTCATCATTCCCGGTCTGATCATGCTGATGTTGCTCAACGAGAGTATTTCCAATGCCTCCTTTGGCATCTACATGCCGAAATTCACCGGCACCATCTATGAGGTGCTCTCGGCGCCGTTATCGCCAGTGGAGATCGTCGTGGGCTACGTCGGTGCGGCGGCCACCAAATCGGTGCTGCTGGGAATTCTGATTCTGCTCACCGCCCGGCTGTTTGTGGACTACGAGATCCTGCATCCGGTGTGGATGTTTGGTTTCCTGGTGTTGACCGCTGTCACCTTCAGCCTGTTCGGCTTCATTATCGGCGTGTGGGCGGATGGCTTCGAGAAGCTGCAGATCGTGCCCATGATGATTGTTACCCCGCTGGCCTTTCTTGGCGGCAGTTTCTATTCGATCAGCATGCTGCCGCCCATGTGGCAGACCATCACGCTGTTCAATCCGGTGGTGTATCTGATCAGCGGGTTCCGCTGGAGTTTCTACGGTGTGGCTGACGTGCATATCGGCGTGAGCCTGGGCATGACGCTGGTGTTCCTTACGATTTGCCTGGCGATTGTCTGGGTCATCTTCCGCACCGGATACAAGCTCAAGCCCTGATCCTTTATCCGACCAGCAACCCGTCTGGCCGGCGGATTGAACAGCCTGCGACTTCACGGGTCATTCTCCTTAGAGATGAATGACCGGAGGCCATATGCTATTCACCGACCGTGCCCACGCCGGCAAGCAGCTGGCTAAAGCGCTGTCCGATCTGACCGGCCAACCTGACCTGATCTTGCTGGCGCTGCCGCGCGGCGGCGTGCCGGTTGCGGCCGAGGTGGCCAGGGCGCTCGGACTGCCGCTGGATATCCTGCTGGTGCGCAAACTGGGTGTGCCCGGGCATGAGGAGTACGCCATGGGCGCTATTGCCGGCGGCGATCTGATCTTCCTCAATCAACAGGTGCTCCGGCAGCTCAAGCTTGAGCAGGAGCAGATCGACGCGGTGGTCGAACGCGAGCGCGCCGAACTGCATCGCCGCGAGCAGCGCTACCGTGGTCAACACCCCGCCCCCGAACTTAACGACCACAACGTGGTTCTCATCGATGACGGCCTGGCCACAGGCGCGACCATGCGCGTGGCGATACGGGCAGCGCATCAGGCTGGCGCGCGCAGCGTCACCGTGGCGGTGCCCGTCGGGGCATCGGATACCTGCAGCGAACTCGCCACGCTGGTAGACCGCCTTGAATGCCCTTATCCGCAGAGCGATCTGGGTGGGGTCGGCTACTGGTATGAGGATTTTGCCCAGACCACCGATGAACAGGTCATTCAGATTCTGCAGCAGTACAGACCGGGAGGCACAAGTGAGCAAAGCGAATGACCAGCGGGCCATCGACGCCATCGAGCAGCACGCTGTTCCTCTGACAGGCAGCGACGCCGATTACGATGCGATTATCGAGGCGGCGCGTGGCAAGCCCTATGTATTGATAGGGGAAGCATCCCATGGCACCCAGGAGTTCTATCGGGTGCGTGCAGAAATCACGCGCCGGCTGATCGACGAGCTGGGCTTTGCCGCAGTGGCGGTGGAAGCCGACTGGCCGGATGCCTACGCAATCAACCGTTTTGTATGGAACCAGGGGGCCGACAAGACCGCCGAACAGGCCCTGGATGTGTTTGAGCGTTTTCCCCTGTGGATGTGGGCCAACACCGAGGTGCTCGATTTTGTGAAATGGCTGGCGGCGTTCAACCAGGCCCCCGAGCGGGCCGAAGCCGGCAATCGCCCGGTGGGGTTTTACGGTCTGGATCTGTACAGCATGTCCAGCTCCGCGCAGGCGGTCATTGCCTATCTGGACAAGCACGATCCGCCGGCGGCGCGCCGCGCCCGCGAGCGTTATGCCTGTCTGGAGCAGTTTCTGGGTGAGCCCCAGCGCTACGGCCACTCCGTTGCGTTCGGCATGAGCGACTCCTGCGAAAAGGAAATCACCGAACAACTGATGGACATGCAGGGCAAGGCGCTGCAACGTCTGACCGGGCTGGGTCTGGTCGCGGATGAACAGCGATTCTGCGCCGAGCAGAACGCGCGACTGGTGCTCAACGCCGAGGAATATTACCGCTCCATGTTCCGGGGCGAAGCCAGCTCCTGGAATCTGCGCGATGGCCACATGTTCGAGACGCTGGAAGCCCTGCGTGAACATCTGAGTTACCAGCTGGGTGGCGAGGCGGGCGTCGTGGTGTGGGCGCACAATTCTCATATTGGCAACGCGGCGGCGACGGATATGGGTCGGCACGGCGAATTCAATATCGGGCAGCTGGCGCGGGAGAAATACGGCAGCGATGCCTTGCTGGTGGGCTTTACTACAGCGACCGGCGAGGTCACTGCAGCCTCCGACTGGGATGCACCGGCGGAGCGCAAAAGCATTCGTCCGCCGCTGGCAGGCAGTTATGAGCTGCTGTTTCAGGAGGCCAGCCCGACCGACTTCCTGCTGGACCTGCGTGAAAGCAATGCACTGACGGACGCCTTGAGCGAATCCCGCCTGCACCGCGCTATCGGCGTGATATACCGTCCGGAAACCGAGCGGCAGAGCCATTACTTTTTCAGCCGGTTGCCTGAACAGTATGATTTCGTGCTGCACTTTGACGAAACCCATGCGCTGCAGGCTTTGGCGAAGGAGCCGCTAACCGCGCATGCCGAACCGGACGATACCTATCCAAGTGGTTTCTGACGGGCCGGGTAACCAACGTGGCTTACTGCGGACAGCGTTGGGCCGGGGGGGCTTCCTATAATCAGCGGGTCCGGAGCTAAACGATAGTAAACCAGAGGCGCGCTGCGCGCGCCGTCGGGCCGAGGCGGTCCGGCGACCCTCCTACCAAATTCGTTCTCTGGCGGCACTTTGTAGGAGTGGCGACCTCGCCGCGACGGCGTGCGCAGCGCGCCCGACCTTCTGGCGTTTGTCGTCAGCGAGCGATGGATGGAACCAGGCTATCTCGCGCGAGCTCTCTGACGCTGGCGTAGGGATAGGCTTCCAGCGCAGCAAAGCCGGGCAGGCTCCGGGCCTTGAGCCGTGTGAACAAGGGCACGCTGATTCCGCACAGAAAACGCGCGAGACAATCTGCCGTGGGCGCATGCTGCTGATCGCTCTGATAGCGTTCGACAAAGGCTGCGCCGAGTTGCTGAATGCGCTCCAGAGACAGTGGCGCTAATGCCGGGGGCTCCGGCAAATGTGCCGGATGGCCATGGCATACCGAGCAATGTCCGCAGCGCTCGGGCACCTGTTCATCGCCAAAGTAGCGCGCCAGGCGTCGGCTCAGGCAATCTTCGGTGGCAAACAGATCGAGCATGGCGTGGATGCGGTTGATCTCGCTGGCTTCCTGCCGGTGAAAATAGTCATGCAGCTCCTCGCTCAGGCTGGCGGCGTCGAAATCCGGCTGTAGCAATTCGTAGACCTCGGTCATCTGCTTGCTTTCCAGCTCGACCCAGTTCTTTTCCTGAAAGTAATCCAGCGCCTTGATTACCCGTCCCCGCTCGGCCCGGTGCTGCTGCCACAGCGCATCGAAATCCACCGTGCACCAGGTCCGCGCGCGCCGCGAGGTATTGATGATCGCTTCGACAAACTCCTTGCGCTCGCCCTTGAACTGCTGCGCCAGCTGCTCGGGTTCGTGCAGAAACTTGAAACGGTATTCGGCGAAGTAGGCGTAGCGAGGCGCGATGATGTCGCGCAGCTCCAGCTGCACCAGTAGCGTCTTCAACGGCAGCTGGCGGATATTGCTGCGCGTGGAGAGTGCGTTGAGCATCAGCTCCCATTGCCCGCCGGGGGCGTCGCGCTGCAGTTCATCCAGCACGCAGCGAATGCCGGTGCGCTCGGGCGTGTCGCCATACACAAAGTTTTCCAGCACGTTCAGGCTGTCGCGGTTGGCCAGTACGAGGCAATCCGACGGGTTGCCATCGCGGCCCGCGCGGCCGATTTCCTGGCTGTAGTTCTCGATGGATTTGGGCAGATCAAAATGCACCACGAAGCGGATATCGCTCTTGTCGATGCCCATGCCAAAGGCAATGGTCGCGACAATGCAGTTGATATCGCCGCCCATGAAGTCGCGCTGAATGCGCTCGCGTCGCTCATGGTCCATGCCGGCGTGGTAGGCCGCGGCGCGGATGCCATGCTGGGTCAGATGACTGGCGACGTCCTCGGCGGATTGTTGTTGGGTCACGTAGACGATGCCCGGCTCGGCTGTGCGGGTCCCGAGCCATTCGACCAGACGCTGGCGTTTGTCAGCGCCGGCAACCGGCTCGACCAGCAGATTCAGATTGGGCCGGTAGAAGCCGGTGGTGATGACATCGGCCTCGGCGATGCCGAACTTGCGCTGCATATCAGCGATGACCGGCGGCGTCGCAGTGGCGGTCAATAGCAGTGTTTGCGGAATACCGAAGTCCTTCTGGTACGCCGGTAGCTTGAGGTAATCCGGGCGGAAATTGTGGCCCCATTCGGATATGCAGTGCGCTTCGTCCACCACCAGCAGAGATATCGGCACCTGCTGGATAAAGTTGCGGAAACGCTCGTTCTTCAGCCGCTCCACCGAGATCATCAGTATTTTCAGCTCGCCGCTTTTGGCCCGCGCCATGACGTCGCTGGCTTCTTCGCGACTTTGCGACGAATCGATGCTCGCAGCGCTGATGCCGTGCCGGTCGAGGAACGCCAACTGATCCTGCATCAGCGCCAACAGCGGCGAGACCACCAGCGTTAGATGCGGCAGATGCATGGCGGGCAGCTGATAACACAGCGATTTGCCCGAGCCGGTCGGGAATATGGCGGCCGCCGAACGGCCTTCCAGCACGGCGTTGATGGCCGGCTCCTGGCCGGGGCGGAAGCGGTCGTAACCGAAGGTGTCGAGCAGGGTTTGTCTGATCATTGCGACATGGTGGCGATTTACGCCGCGCTTGTCTGCCAATGGATACACATTGACCCAATCAGGGCACCGGGCGGTAGGCGTGACGTTCGGGCTGGCCGCCTCGATGAGCGTCCTTGTCGGGATCAATCAGATACGCACTTTTCACCAGCGCCAGGTGCGACAGCGCCTGCGGGAAGTTGCCAAGCAACCCCTGCTGCGGATCGTATTCCTCGGCCAGCAGCCCGACATCGTTGCGCAGGCCGAGCAGTTTTTCGAACAGCGCGTCGGCCTCATCAGTGCGCCCGCTCATGGTCAGCACATCGGCGAGCCAGAAGCTGCAGGTCAGGAACGCGCCTTCGCTTCCGTCGTAGGCATCATCTGCCAGAAACCGATAGACCAGGCCGTCTTCGCACAGTGTGTCCTCGATCCAGGCCAGCGTGGCCTGAACGCGGTCATCGTCAGCGGGCAGAAAGCCCAGCAACGGGATCATCAGCAGGCTGGCATCCGGGCGCGCTTCATCATAGGTCTGCTGAAAAGCGTTACGCGACGGGTCGATCCCGTTGCGACAGACGTCTGCGTGGATCTCGTCGCGGGTGCTGCGCCAGAGGTCAAGGGGTGCCTTCAGCCCGAACTCTTCGGCGTCACGGACAGAACGGTCAAAGGCGACCCAGGCGTACACTTTGGAGTGCGTGTAATGCCGTGGTGCACCGCGCAGTTCCCAGATGCCGTCGTCCGGCTCGCGCCAATGCTCGACCAGAAAGTCCATGATCTTGCACTGGTAATCCCAGGTTTGCTCAGTGGTTTCCATGCCGCTGCGCCGGCCAATATGCAGCACATCCATCAACAGACCGTAGACATCCAGCTGATGCTGTTCCGAGGCAGCGTTACCGACACGCACTGGCTGGGAATCCTTCCAGCCGGGCAACCAGCCAAGTTCCCGCTCGGGCATGGGTTTGACGCCGGTGATGCTGTAGAGCACGTCGACATCGACTGTCCCGTTGTCCTGGCCGATGGCGCGCAGCAGCCAGCTGTGCCACTCATGCGCCGCCGAGAAGAAATTCGAGTCGAGGAACACATCGACCGCCAGCACCGCGTCGCGCAGCCAGCAGAATCGGTAATCCCAGTTGGCGGCACCGCCGATCTTTTCCGGCAGTGAGGACGTCGGCGCTGCGACCATGCCGCCGCTCGGCGCGTAGGTCAGCGCTTTGAGCGTGATGAGCGAGCGCACCACGGCATCCCGCCAGCGCCCCTGGTAACTGCACTGGCGCACCCAGTCGCGCCACCAACCGGCGCAGTCCTCGATAGCGCCTTCGCTGCAGCGTGCGCGCTCGGCCTGGCTATCGCCGCTCAGGTGAGTGAACTGCATCAGCCGGTGCTCACCAGGATTCAGGCTAAAGCGTGCGCTGATGCAGTCGTCCTGCCATTCACATGACAGGTCGGTGAACAGCCATAAGGGTTGTTCCCCACCTGTGATGCATACGCCGTTCTCGCTCTGCTCAAAGCGCGCCGCCTCCTTGCCGTAGTCGAAGCGGGGCAACAGGCTCATGTCCATTTCAACGCAGCCTTCGAGCCCTTCGACATGGCGCAAAATGGTGACGTTGTCATCGAAGGGCATGCAGTCGGTAATGCGGATGCGGCCCTGAGCGCAGCTCATCTCGGTGCAGAGCACCAGGGTATCCGGCTGATAGTGGCGGTTGATTTCGGTGGGTTCGGCGCTGGGCGACAGTCGCCAGTGGCCGTGCTCGTCATTGCCAAGCAGCGCAGCAAAACACGCAGGTGAATCGAAACGGGGAGGGCAGAACCAGTCGATGCTGCCGTTACGGCTGACTAACGCGGCGGTGCACAGATCGCCAATCAAGGCATAGTCTTCGATTGGGTGTGGCATTGGCACTCCAGGGGGCGCGGCTAGTTACCGCTCATGATCGACTTAAGCTAGCGACCCCCGGGTTTTGCTTGAAGTTCCGATAACGGTTGGTCTGCACACCGCGCATTGATGTCACGGTGTTGCCCGGATGTCAGGCCGCTGCGGTGGGCGCTAGCGCTTCTTCTTTTTCAGCTGCTCGATCAGACCCTTGGGCGGATGCTTGATCACCAGGGAATCGCCGGTCTCGTCATACTCGACGCGCTCACCCAGCAGGTGGGCCTCGAAGCTGATCGACATGCCGTCGGCCTTGCCGTAATAACGCATGAAGTTGGACAGGGTGCGCTTGTCCGGCGGGATCTCGGCGTTCAGGCCGTAATCCTTGTTGCGGATGTAATCGTAGAAGGCGCGGGGTTGTTCTTCATCGATCACGCCGGAGAGTTCTTCCAGCGCGACCTGCTCACCCTGACGCGCCTGACCGCTGACGTAGCCGCTCATGGCCTTGGTCTTGCCCTTGAGCTCGTCGGCGGGCATGTCCGCTTCGCCTACATAATCCTGAAACGCCTGCAGCAGGGTGGTGGTTTCCTGCTCGGGATCGGCCCCTTCGACGCAGCCGATAAAGTCGCGGAAGTAATCGGACACGCGCTTGCCACTGCGGCCGCGAATGAAGGAGATGTACTGCTTGGAGCTGGCGTTCTGTTTCCACTCGGTCAGGTTGATCCGCGCCGCCATATTCAGGCTGGACAGATCCAGATGCCGCGCCGCCGCTACGTTCAGGTCGTCGGTCACGGTCACGCCCTCGGTATGGTGCAACAAGGCGATGACCAGAAAGGCGGTCATGCCCTGGCGATAGCGGATAAACAGCACATGCCCGCCGAGGGCCAGATTGGAGCCCTCCATCAGCGTTTTCAGATGCTCGGTGGCCTGGGTCGAGAAGCGCAGGAAATCCTGCTCCTCATCCAGCAATTGCTGCAACCAGCCGCTGAACGGGTAGGCGCCACTCTCCGGCTGGAAATAGCCCCAGGCCTTGTTCGGCTTGCTGTTATAGGCCTCGATCAGACCGGCCAGCAGTTGTTCCAGCGCCTCGGAGCTGGCCAGTTCGGCATCACGCAGCGTGAGGCTGGCCGGCTGTCCGTCGGGCTTCTTGTGTATCTGATGAACAATGCTGTTGTCGATGGGCATGGTGGTATCCGCAAACTCAAGGGAAGGTGGCGCAGGCCGGCAAGGTAACTCAGTTGTCGCGTGGCGTAAACCGGATGCGCTGCGCGCCCGTCACAGCGGAAACAACCAGGGCACCATGGTCACACTGATCACCAGTACCAGCAGCGTAAAGGGTACGCCGATGCGCACGAAGTCGGTAAAACGGTAGCGGCCCGGGTCCAGAACGAGTGTATTGACGGGCGAGGACACGGGCGTCATGAACGCCGCCGATGCCGCCAGCGCAACGATCATGGCAAAGGGATAGGGCGAGGCATCCATGGCCTGCGCCGTGGCAATCGCAACCGGCGCCATGAGCACCGCCGTGGCTGTGTTGGAAATGAACAAGCCGGTGACAGCCGTACAGATAAACAGCGTGGCCAGCAGGGCGCGCGGCCCGGCATCGCCGAACAGATGTAGCAAGGTACTCACAGCCAGATCGATACCGCCGGTTTTTTGCAATGCCAGGGCAAAGGGCAGCATGCCGACGATCAATATCAGGCTCGGCCAGTGAATCGCCTTGTAGGCCGAATCCATGGTGATGCAATGAAAGACGCCCATCAGCAGGCAACCGATCAGGGCGGCGAGCAGGTTGGGCACCAGACCGCTGACCATGAGCGCGATCATCACCGCCAGGCTGAACAAGGCATAGGGTGCCTTGCGCGCCGCCGGGGCAATCTCGTCGATCTCCGTGGGTACGCTCAGCAACAGAAAATCCCGGCTCAGACCGTGCAGGCGGTTGATGTCCTTCCAGTCGCCGGCGACCAACATGGTATCGGCGGCCTTGAGCTTTTCATCCACCAGCAAACCTGGCAACGCCTCGCCATGCCGGCGCAGGCCGACCACGTTGAGCCGGAAGCGGCTGCGAAACGCCAGCTCCTGGATGGTCTGCCCGGGCAAGCGTGAGTCTGGTGGCAATGCCACTTCAGCCAGCCCCATCTGATGCGAATACAGACTGTAGTAGGAGGTTTCCAGCGGCAGCGGCTCCAACCCGAGCTCGTCATAGGCGCCGAGCAATGCGATAGCCGGGCTGGCGAGATCGACCAGCAACACATCGCCGGGTTGCAACAGGGTCTTACCGTTGGCCAGCTCCAGCAGGGTACGAAACCGACGCTGGCGCTCGATGGCGATCACGTTGATGCCGTAATCCTGGCGCAACTCCATCTCGGCCAGTTGCTTGTTCGCCAGCGGTGAGCCGGGGCGCACGCGCAGGCGGCGCTCGCGCTCGGTCAGGCGATAGGATTTAGCCAGGTCGGCCAGGCTATGCCGGGGTTCACGCTCATCCAGCTCCGCTGCCCGGCCGCCCAGCCAGCGCCGCGCCACCAGCATATAGAGCACGCCGAAGGCGAGTATCACCAGACCAATTGGCGTGAAGCTGAAGAAGGAGAAGCCCGGCAGACCGGTACGCACCAGTTCGCTGTGCACCACCATATTCGGCGGGGTGGCGACCAGCGTCAGCATGCCGCTCATGAGGCCAGCAAAGCTGAGCGGCATCATCAAGCGGGACGCAGGAATGCCCATGCGCACCGCCACGCTGAGCACCACAGGAATGAAGATGGCGACTACGCCGGTGGAGCTCATCACCGAACCGAGTCCGGCGACGGTCAGCATCAGCAGAACTACCAGGCGCGTTTCGCTTTTGCCGGCCTGCCGCACCAGCCAGTCACCCAGCTGGTAGGCGATACCGGTGCGCACCAACCCGTCACCAATCACGAACAGCGCCGCAATCAGCAACACACTGGGGTCGCTGAACCCGGCGATGGCTTCATTGATTGTGAGAATGCCGCTGAGCGGCAGGGCGACGATTACCAGCAGGGCCACGACATCCATGCGCGGCTTGTTGCGTACGAACAACACCATGCTGATCAGCAGTAGCGATACGACCAGTATCAGATCACTGTTCAGGCTCGTCATTGTTCGTCCACGCCGTTGCGCTAGATGAATGCCAGCCAACCGAACGCTGCTGGCTCACACGCGCGCAGCAGACCCACCTGTCATGGCCAGGTGGGTATCGGGCAATTACAGGCTGGCGATGTGCGAGCGCTGCTCGCTGAGCTGGGTCAGGGCCTGTTCGGCCTCGGCCAGCTTGGCGCGCTCCTTGTCGATAACCGCAGCGGGTGCCTTGTCGACAAAACCGGCATTACCCAGCTTGCCGGCAACACGCTTGATCTCGCCTTCGAGCCGGCCGATTTCCTTGTCCAGACGCGCCAGTTCGGCGGTCTTGTCGATCAGTCCGGCCATAGGCACCAGCACTTCCAGCTCGCCGACCAGTGCGGTGGCCGACAATGGCGCTTCGTCGGCCTCGCCAAGCACGGTGATAGATGACAGCTTCGCCAGCTTCTTCAGGAAAGCCTCGTTCTCGCCCAGGCGGCGCTGATCTTCACTGTTGGCCTTGCGCAGCAGCAGCTCAAGCGGCTTGCCTGGACCGATGTTCATTTCCGCGCGGATGTTACGCACACCAATGATCAGACCCTTGAGCCATTCGATATCGCTTTCGGCGACGGTGTCGACGCGGCTGTCATCGCTCTGCGGCCAGGGCTGCAGCATGATGGTCTGGCCCGTCTCTCCGGCCTTGATGCGGCCTGCCAGCGGCGCAATACGCTGCCAGATTTCTTCCGTGATAAAGGGCATGAAGGGGTGTGCCAGACGCAGTGCGGTTTCCAGCACGCGCACCAGTGTGCGGCGCGTACCGCGCTGGCGCTCGGCCGGTGCGTTCTCGTCCCACAATACCGGCTTGGACAGCTCCAGATACCAGTCGCAGTACTGGTTCCAGATGAACTCATAGAGCGCCTGGGCAGCCATGTCGAAACGGAACTGATCCAGATGACGGGTCACTTCGGCTTCGGTGCGCTGCAGCTGGGAAATAATCCAGCGGTCGGCCAACGTCAGCTCAACCTGCTCGCCATTCACGCCGGTGTCGTTCTCTTCGCACTGCATCATCACGTAACGCGCGGCGTTCCAGATCTTGTTGCAGAAGTTGCGATAGCCCTCGACCCGGCCCATATCGAACTTTACGTCACGGCCGGTGGAGGCCAGCGACAGGTTGGTGAAGCGCAGCGCGTCGGTACCGTAGGGCGCGATGCCCTCGGGGAATTCGGCGCGGGTCTGCTTCTCAATTTTGGCGGCCAGCTTGGGCTGCATCATGCCGCTGGTACGCTTGGCCACCAGCGATTCAAGGTCGATGCCGTCGATGATATCCAGTGGATCCAGCACGTTGCCCTTGGACTTGGACATCTTCTGGCCCTGGCTATCACGCACCAGACCGTGCACATACACCGTCTTGAATGGGATCTGCGCGCTGCCGTCGCCATGCTTCATCAGATGCATGGTCATCATGATCATCCGCGCGACCCAGAAGAAGATGATGTCAAAACCGGTCACCAGCACATCGGTGGGGTGAAAGGTCTTCAGCGCCTGGGTCTGCTCGGGCCAGCCGAGGGTAGAGAAGGTCCACAGGCCGGAACTGAACCAGGTATCCAGTACGTCTTCGTCCTGGCGCAGCGTGGCGTCGCCCAGGTTGTACTTGGCGCGTACTTCCGCCTCGTCGCGGCCGACGTACACCTTGCCGGCTTCGTCATACCAGGCCGGAATGCGGTGGCCCCACCACAGCTGGCGGGAGATACACCAATCCTGAATGTCGCGCATCCAGCTGAAGTACATGTTCTCGTACTGCTTGGGTACGAACTGGATACGACCGTCCTCGACCGCCGCAATCGCCGGCTCGGCCAACGGCTTGGTGGACACGTACCACTGATCGGTGAGCCAGGGCTCGATAATCACACCGGAGCGGTCGCCCTTGGGCACCTTGAGTGCGTGGGGTTCGATCTTTTCCAGCAGGCCGGCGGCATCAAAGTCTTCGACGATACGCTTGCGCGCCTCGAAGCGATCCAGCCCGGCATAGGCGGCGGGCAGCGTGGCATCCACTTCTTCATTAACGCTGCCGTCGATGTTGAACACCTGGGCGCGGGCCAATACCGCCGCATCCTTGTCCAGAATGTTGATCAGCGGCATCTTGTGGCGCTTGCCGACTTCATAGTCATTGAAGTCGTGTGCCGGGGTGATCTTCACGCAACCGGTGCCGAACTCAGGGTCGCAATAATCATCGGCCACAATCGGGATGCGCCGGCCCACTAAAGGCAGCTCGACGAACTTGCCGATCAGCGCCTGATAACGCTCGTCTTCCGGGTTCACCGCGACGGCGGTATCACCGAGCATGGTTTCCGGACGCGTGGTGGCAACGATCAGATAATTCTTGCCTTCGGCTGTGGTCGCGCCATCAGCCAAGGGGTAACGCAGATTCCACAGCGAACCGGTCTCGTCGTGGTTTTCCACTTCAAGGTCGGAAATGGCGGTGTGCAGCTTCGGATCCCAGTTCACCAGACGCTTGCCGCGGTAGATCAGGCCGTCTTCATGCAAACGCACAAAGGCTTCCTGAACCGCCTCGGACATGCCTTCATCCATGGTGAAGCGCTCACGGCTCCAATCCACCGAACTGCCCAGCCGGCGAATCTGACGGGTAATGTTGCCGCCGGACTCTTCCTTCCATTCCCAGACCTTTTCCAGAAACCTGTCGCGGCCCAGATCATGACGTGACTGACCCTGAGCGGCGAGCTGGCGCTCAACCACCATCTGCGTCGCGATACCCGCGTGGTCGGTGCCCGGCTGCCACAGCGTGTTGCGACCCTGCATCCGGCGAAAGCGGATCAACGCATCCATGATCGCGTTATTGAACCCGTGGCCCATGTGCAGGCTGCCGGTCACGTTCGGCGGCGGCAGCGCGATGGTGTACGACTCGCCGGAGCCCTGCGGAGCAAAGTAGTTGTTCTGCTCCCAGGTCTGGTACCAGGAAGATTCGATGGCGTGCGGCTGGTAGGTTTTTTCCATGGGTGTTTGGCTGTCCGGTGATGGCTGGCGACTTTAACGTGGTACCACAGCATGCCACGCATAGCCTGCAGCTCGCCCTGTGAATGAAGGGGCGCAAGCGCAGAACCAGCGGATGCCATGGGCAGTTGGCGCAAAACGGCCATTATAACGAGGTGGGGCGGGGGAGGCATCATTAGTCGCTTGGTGTTCAGCATGCTTTCGGAGCTTGTCATGCACCACATGGCATCTGTGTCCCGCCTCACGGCCTTCCGCTTATAGCCAAGCGCCACTCCCCTGGGCTATGTTGCGGGCTCAGCAATGGATTGCAGCAGTTCCCGCCCAAGCGGCAAGGACAGCCTACCTTCCATACTCGAATTGATAGCGTACCGGCTTGCCTGCCAATTGAGGGCCGGCGGTAGCGTGTCTGGGGGGGGCGTGGGGAGCCAGTGGTCTGGAAATTGAAAAAATGCGGAATTCAAGCGATTACGTGGCCGTCTGCAGTGCCATCGTTAAGTTTTTGATTTGAATAAGGTTTAAGCTTTAACGGATAGGCCAGGTTGGGTTGTTATGCGGGAAGTAATGAATGTTCCATATCGGGAATTCCATATAACCACCGTTATGTGCCTCTCGAGTTGAGACCAAGTAAGGAAACCAATGAGTATTAATAATTACCTAGACAAGGTTAATCAACACTACAAATCAGGCCATGCAACTGAGCATACCTATCGGGGTGATTTAGCTGAACTAATCAAATCTCTTGTTTCAGGTGTTCTTGTTACTAACGAGCCAAAAAGACAGATTTGTGGCGCACCTGACTATATTTTAACGAAGAAGAATATTCCTGTTGGTTTTATTGAAGCGAAAGACATTGGCGATAAAGACCTTGAAGGTACCAAGAAGACTGGGAACAAAGAACAATTTGACCGTTATAAAGCCTCTCTAAACAACCTGATTTTTACGGACTACATCAACTTTCACCTTTACCTAGAAGGTGAGCTCGTTACTAAGATTGCCATTGCAGAAATAACAGGCAAAGACATAAAACCTTTGCCAGAAAATTTTGGAGATTTTGAAAATCTAATCAAAGATTTTTGCGTTCACGTTGGGCAAACAATAAAAAGCCCCAAGAAATTAGCAGAAATGATGGCGGGCAAGGCCCGCTTGCTTTCTGATATCATCGGAAAAGCTTTATCTAGCGATGAAACTAACCAAGAAGATAGTACGCTGAAAGATCAAATGCTGGCTTTCAAGGAAATTTTGATACATGACATCACGCCACAAGGATTTGCAGATGTTTATGCTCAAACCATTGCTTACGGAATGTTTGCAGCGCGATTACATGATCCAACCTTAGATACGTTTAGTCGGCAAGAAGCAGCTGAACTTATTCCAAAGTCGAATCCATTTCTACGAAAACTGTTTGGCTACATTGCAGGGCCGGATATTGACGACAGAATCAAGTGGGTTGTTGAAAATCTTTCAGAAATATTTCTGGCATGCAATGTAGAAGAAATTTTAAAGAACTACGGGAAGTCCACCAAAATGGAAGACCCTATAATCCATTTTTACGAAACCTTCCTAAGTGAATATGACCCGAACTTAAGAAAGGCGCGCGGGGTTTGGTACACGCCGCAACCTTGAATCGTACCGGGTTTTATGGAGGCCATTCCGTTTAAGTCAGGCCGCCACGGCCTGACCTGTGTGTTGCTGGTAGAAGTTTGCCTCAGCTTCTGCCGGCGGTATATGTCCAATCGATCCCAGAAGGCGCTGATGATTGAACCAGTGAACCCATTTCAGGGTGGCTATTTCTACTGCTTCGCGACTCCGCCATGATTGCCGGTGTATCAGTTCCGCCTTGTACAATCCGTTGATGGTCTCAGCCAAAGCGTTGTCGTAGCTGTCTCCTTTGCTACCAACAGAGGGCTCTACTCCGGCCTCCGCGAGACGCTCTGTGTAGCGGATGGAGACGTATTGACTGCCACGGTCACTATGGTGGATCAGATTATCTGATCGTCCTGGCTGCCTTGCATACAGCGCCTGCTCCAGCGCATCCAGCACGAACTCAGTCTTCATGTTGTTGCTGACGCGCCAGCCAACGATTCTGCGTGCAAAGACATCTATCACGAAGGCCACGTACAGCCAGCCCTGCCACGTTGAAACGTAGGTAAAGTCTGAGACCCACAGCTCGTTTGGGCGACTGGCATGGAATTGGCGATTGACCTTGTCGAGCGGGCATACAAGCTTCCCATCAGGCACCGTAGTACGGATTATCTGGCCGCGGCGAACACCCTGTAACCCAAGCCGGCGCATCAACCTTTGCACCGTGCAACGCGCGACGTTGATACGCTCTCGATGTAGCTGCTTCCACACCTTCACGACGCCATAACACTGCATGTTGTCATCCCAGACGCGTTGGATCTCACTACTCAGCAGCTCGTCTTGTCTGGCCCGCATGCTGCGTAGCGCTGGCTGGCGAGCTCGAGCTGCATGCCGGTAGTAACCGGACGGAGCAATCTGCACCACTCGGCAGATCGACTCGACTCCGTAACGGTCACGATATTCGTCGACGAAGCCGTTCAGGGTTTGTTGCGGCGGTCGAGCTCCGCCTGGGCAAAATAAGCACTGGCCAGGCGGAGGATCTCGTTCGCTTTACGCAGCTCACGATTCTCGCGCTCCAGGGCCTTGATGCGGTCCCGCTCCTCAGTCGTCTGACCGGGTCGCTGGCCGTTGTCGGTCTGGTGCTTGCGCACCCAGCCATGCAGCGTCTGTGGGACACAGCCAATTTTGGGTGCAATGGACTCGATGGCTGCCCACTCGGATGGGTAGTCCTTCAAGTTCTCCAGAACCATGCGCACAGCACGTTCACGGACTTCAGGGGAGTAGCTATTGGATTTCTTCATGCTTCATTCTCTCAAGAGTTGAGGCCTCCACGAAACCCGGTGTGATTCATGGATTGCGCTGAGGCAGTCTAGGAGAAGGGCGTTACAGATCAAGCATTTTGATAGCGAATCCTGCCTGTTACTCTACAATCGCTACGTTTCTTATGGGCGAGGATGGTGTATAGGGGTTCCCTTTTCTAATCTTCTTACGCTAGTGTCGCTTGCGGGCTAATCACTATTATTTTTTGGAGTGCTCATGGAGTTTAAAGTTGTTGTAGATACACTTGCCTCCTTGGCAGCGCTCATAGCGATTATGTCAGTTATGGGTGGGTGGTATGACAGTAGGCGAAAGCCGCTGAGTATTCCCAGGGTGGTGGTACATAAAAAAGATAAGGGCCTGACGTTTATCCTTGTGACACGGAACAGAAAATCGTACCCGGTCGCAACCAAGCGAATTGATTGCTTCTCGCAGAAATATTTCGAGGTGGAGCAACGGGTAGGAGGGAAGCCTATGTACGCTGAGCGACTATCCAGCCGGAATTCTGTGTTCATGGTAAAACAAGAGTCAGAGGTTCCTGCGAAAGGAAACATCGATCTGCGCATCGAGATCCTTGGAGAGAAGAAAATCCCCGCCCAACTAATATTCACGATTGAAACCTCGCATGGATATCATGAACTTCGCTGTAACGATATTACTGTTGTCGAAATAGGGAGGGCTGAGGTTTATTCAGTTGACTTCAAAAAAGAATACAACTCCAGAATAGCCGCGAAGGCGGTGTACTACTGGAAACGAGTATCTGAGCTAACCATACGGCGCGTCCGGCGGCTTGGTCGCGGCTAAGGTGCTCCTTATCCGATAAGTGGGGAAGTTTAAATTAAATTTCATCTGGCCCGGTGTGTTGTGTTCTCAGGCTTAGTGCTTATGCTGAGAGCGCTCTCTTTGCCCATGACACCACCCGCCACAATGGCCGTCGCTTGAAAGATAGCAGCACAGCGCTACCAGGCAATAGATCAGCTGCTCCAGCTCGGACCCTTTGACTGACCACCAGAAATGCACACCCACCAGCACCTATGCGGAAACGGGGTCAGGTCTTGCCTTTGCCCTCCCCCGCATCGGTGGTTGCCCGGCGCTGTATTTGTAGGCAACCTCATTCCTTTTCCTACCAAAGGAGCCAAGGAATGGCCCGACCACTACGACTGGAATTCGCCGGGGCGCTTTATCACATCACCGCTCGGGGCGACCGGCGGGAGCCGATTTACGAAGATGACGAGGATCGTATTGGGTTCCTTGGCTTGATCGAGCATCTTAGAACTTGAACAGTACCCCGACCGAAAAAAGGTCAACATCACTGTCAATATCGAACCACTCCCACTCACCGACAATACCGAACTGGTTAGTGATCATGTATTGAGCGCCGAGCCCATACATTAGGTCGGTGCCATCGTCGCTAGTACCGGAAGCGGCACCGCTCCCTTTAACATCCCACATAATCGCGCCGAACTTACCGAACACGCCGAACACGCCGAACACGCCGAACTGTTCGTTGATAGGCAGGATGCCTTTTGCCGCGAGAGTCCAGCCGTCCACTTCGGCGCTGACTGCCGAACCGCCTACCGATCCGGTGATTTCACCAAAATCCACCCAACCGGCCTCGAAGGCGATATTCGGATTCATCTCCCAACCGCCGAAGATCTTCCAGCTGGTGTCTTCATCGTCGCAATTGGTGACACCGTCGCACGCTTCGATCGTAGCCTGCCCGATGCTCGCTCCGCCATAGAAGTCATTATCTGCGAGGGCATCGGCCGTCATCCCCAACGTCAACAAAAATTGCGCTAAAAATTCTCTTTTTATTCATGATCTGCTCCCAGTGTTAGGGCTACAAAAATCGACTGTCACCCATCATTAAGTATAGACAGCAGAAATCGGGGTCAGATGAACATTGAGCACTACCTTTTTAATCACCATAAACAGAACGGCACCCCGGATATCAGCGGATCCCGTGATTCGGTCTCCTCCGGTATTGTATGCGCATCGCATACGACACGGACTCCCTTCATGAACGCATCTCAAACGAACGACAGCGTACTCGCTGAAAGCCATGGCCCTACGCTCGTGCTTACCCTGAACCGGCCGGATAAGCGCAATGCTCTGGAGACGGCCATGTATATACAGATGGAAAGCCATATTGATGCGGCGCTGGACAATCCGGACATCGCAAACATAGTGCTACGCGGCGCAGGCGATTTCTTTTGTTCAGGCGGTGATCTGCGTTCGCTGGAGACCCGCGCGGCGTTGTCTATGGCGGAGCGCGAGGCGCTGATTCAGCGTCTGCATGATCTGGTGCTCAAGCTGAAGTTCTGTCCCAAGCCGGTGATTGCCGCGATCGAAGGCGGGGCGGCGGGCGCCGGGGCTTCGCTGGCCTTTGCGGCGGACCTGATTGTCGCGGCGCAGGGCAGTTACATTTCTCTGGCGTATGTGAAGGCCGGTCTGGTGCCGGACGGCGGTGGTTCCGTATTTCTCGCCACCAATCTGCCCCATCAACTGGCCGCTGAAATTGCGTTGTTTGGTGGCAGGCTGCCGGTTGAGCGATTCGCTCAGGCAGGCGTAGTCAATCATATCGTGGCGCCAGGTAAGGCGCTGGAAACCGCGCTGGAGCTAGGAGCCCAGCTCGCAGAAGGTGCCCGGGCGTCGCAGACTGCCATTTTGCAGCTGCTCGATGGACCCGTCAGGGAGGTCTTCGAGCGCCAGCTTGAACGCGAAAAGCAGCTGATGGCGATTGCTCTGGGCGGGGCGGAGGCAGCGGAAGGTATAGCGGCTTTCAAGGCAAAGCGTGCGCCTCGGTTTCCCCGACCCGATTGATGGAGTTAAAGCCACTATGGTCGGTTGGCATTGATTCGGGGACCATCACCACGCCGGGTGCGCTGCTATAACCCCAAATACTCTGCTATCAAAAATGCCTCACCCTTGCCCTCGTGCTTACCGAAATAACTGACCGGCTCGCGGGCATCGTCTTCGATATAACCTACCTCGCAATCAATGCCATATTGTTCGGCTAGTCCGTTGAACAGATCCACTGGCAAATTGAGGTGAATATTCTTCTTCACCCGCTGGCTGATTCCCAGCTGCCAGTCTTCGCAATTCTCGCTCTCGCACTCATTGATCAGCGTGACCTGGTTAGCTGTGTTGGCATCAACGTACGCCTGCAAAGCCGCTTGCAGCTCCGGCAGGTTCTGCCTCAGTTTTTTCTCGCGCTTTTCTTCAAGGCGGTCGCAGGCGATCAGAAAGTATATAAGCATTGGGGTTTCCGGATTAAATTTAGCGGCTATTTTACCATAGGGGGCCTGGCCTTCTGCGCACGCTCCGCCAGCCGCCACAATGGCCGCCGCTTGAGCGACAACAGCACCAGCGCGACCAGGCCATAGATCAGCGGCTCCAGCTCGAACCCTTTGACCGACCACCAGAAATGCACGCACACCAGCACCAGTGCCAGATAAATCCCGCTGTGCAGGGTGCGCCAACGGCGACCCAGTTTTCTCACCAGTTTCGGCAGCGAGGTGACGGCCAGTACCAGCAATATCAGCAGGGCCGTCAGGCCGACGACAATATAGGGTCGTTGCACCAGTTCCGACGCTATCAATCGCCAGTCAAACTGCAGGTCAAAGGTCAGATAATTACTGACGTGTGCGACTGCCCATAGCGCGCTGTAGAGCCCCAGCGGGCGTCGCAGGCGCATCAGCCGAGGCTGCTTCAACCAGCGGCTGAGTGGCGCGACCAGCAAGGTCAGCATCAACAGATGCAGGGCGCCCTTGCCGGTGTAATGGATAATGGCCTCCACCGGATCGCCGCCCAACTGGTCCGAGAAACCCAGATAATACACCCACCCGAGCCACCCCAGGCTCAGTCCGTGAACCAGCAGCTGCAAGGCTTTAAAACGCACGCTTGAGGTCCATGTCCTTATACAGGTGTGCCACCTGCTCTGCGTAACCGTTAAACAGTTGCGTGGGGATGCGCTCATCGCTGCCCAGTCCGCCGCGGGTGATGCGCCGCTCACTGGCCTGGCTCCAGCGCGGATGATCCACCTGCGGATTTACATTGGCGTAAAAGCCGTATTCGCGCGGTGCAGCCAGATTCCAGCTGGTGGGCGGTTGCTCCTTCACCAGTCGGATGCTGACCACCGACTTGATACTTTTGAAGCCGTATTTCCAGGGTACGAGCAGTCGCACCGGCGCGCCGTTCTGGGGTGGCAGGGTCTTGCCGTACAGACCCACCGCCACCAGCGTCAGCGGATGCATGGCTTCATCAATACGCAGCCCCTCCACGTAGGGGTAGTCGAGACCGCCGCCGGCAAAGCGGTTGCGCTGGCCGGCCATATTTTCCGGGTCGTGCAGCGTTTCAAACGCCACATAGCGGGCATCGGAGTTGGGGTCGGCCCGCTTCAATAAAGCGGCCAGCGGAAACCCCACCCACGGAATGACCATTGACCAGGCCTCGACGCAGCGCAGGCGGTAAATGCGCTCTTCCAGCTCAAAGCGGAACAGGTCGTCGTAATCCAGCGTTAGCGGTTGGTTGACTTCGCCGCCCACGGTCAAGGTCCAGGGTTTGACCTGCATATCCTGGGCGTGGCGGCGCGGATCGGCCTTGTCGGTGCCAAATTCGTAAAAATTGTTGTAGCCAGTGACCTTGTCTTCGGTGGTCAGCACCTGTCCGGGACTGCGGTCCGCGGCGGCAAACGAGAGCGGCTCGGTGCTAAAGCCTGATTCTGCGGGCGTATCGGTAATGCCCAGCAAGTCGAGCAGGCCGGCGCTGGCATGCCCGGACGTGCTAGCCAGCAGGCCACCAGCGCCGATAAAGCCCAGTTGGCGCAGTAGCTGGCGACGATTGAGAAATACCGACTCGTCGGTGATATCGTTCTCGCTCAAGCCGGAATTGAATGCATCGGTACGTTTCATGCGGGCCTCCTCAACAGACGTCCCCGACAAAAGGCCGATGCCGGCGGTTATTGCCTGTTCAACACGGATGATAACGACAAAACGATTGATACCAACAGCCGAGGGACGAAAGGTGCCAGAATCGGGGTTGGATGAAAGTTAACTCAAGTGAGTAATGGAATATGCAACGACGTAAAACCGTGATGACGCTGTTCATCGCTGGCAGCTTGTTCGCCATCACCGCGCAGGCCGCTCCGCCGGAGGGCAAGGGCCCGAAGCATAAGCATTCAGCCGAGCATGCGGGTCAGTCCGGTAAGGGTAATTCGAGCAAAGGGCAGGGCAGTCGGGATCGCGAGGATCAACACCGCGACCGGGACATTCTTGATTCGCTGGTGCATGCGGGCATTACTGCAACGCGCGCCCGGGAATACGCGCACAGTGCCGGTTTTAACGGGTACGCTGAATTGCCGCCCGGTATTCGCAAGAACCTGGGGCGGGGCAAGCCGTTGCCGCCGGGTATCGCCAAGAAAGTGCAGTCCGGCGCCTTTCTTGACCGCCTACCGCAGCATTCGGGTTATGAATGGCAGACGGCGGGCACTGAATTGATATTGGTGTCTGTGGTGACCGGCGTGATCGCCGATATTCTGTACGACGTGTTCGATTAAGCGCCAAGTCCTTAACGCAGAGATAAGGGACTGACAGGGAGCAACAGACGAGGGATTGGACCATGAACAAAGACGGCTATTTGTCCGAAGTGGAAAGGCGGTTACGCAAATACTTCTCGGCACTGAGTGAAGGCTACAAAGTGCCGGCGGAGGACCGTCACCGCCTGGAAGGCTTCATGCAGGGCGCGTATTTTTTAGGATTCGCTACCGGTAAGGAGATGGCCGAGATGATGGAGCGGGCGCACTTTGCCGCTTTCGGTAAGACTATCGATGCCCGGCGCGCGGAAAGTGTCTCTCAGTGGCAGGATTCGGTGATCAACTACGCCCGATACGATCAGCCTGCCTATAAGCGCAAGAAGAGCTGACGGGCAGCGGCACAATTATCACTTACAGGTCTTATCATTAATGAATTCCCTAGAAAAAAAGTTCGAGCAGTTTCTGTGGCACTCCCGTTTTCTGGTGCTTATTGCCGTGCTCTCCAGTCTTCTGGGCTCTCTGACGTTATTCGTTGTGGGAACCATGGATATTCTTCAGCTGGTAATGGCTACCGTTAATTATTACCTCGGCACAGGTACGACAGATATCCACGAGTTCCTGGTGACTGACATCATCATTGCAATCGATATCTACTTGATCGCGGTGGTGCTGCTCATTTTCGGGCTAGGCATATACCGGCTGTTCGTGTCGCCCATTGAGGCGTCAGAGGAGAGTGGCAAGAACCATCCTTTTAATGTTCAGTCGTTTGACGAGCTGAAGAACAAGATTGTCCGTGTGGTTATCCTGGCTGTGATCATCGAGTTCTTCAGAGCAGTCATGGATATTCGCTTCCTGACGCCGCTGGATATCATCTATCTGGCTCTTTCGGTATTGGCCTTGGCGGCCTCACTGTTCCTGATGGGGAAAAGCCATAGCAATCATCACGGTTGACCGCGCTGAAAAACTTTACTGAAGGCTCAATCGCCCGACACCTGGGGCGCTTTTCCCTGCCGATTGTCGTTACTAGCCTGTTGCAGGTATCCATCCAGCTGATCAATGGTCTGTGGGTGGGTAACCTGCTGGGCAGTGCGGCTTTTGGTGCGGTCACGGTCGGTACCATTCTGATGATGGTCGTGCTTGCGTTTGTCATGGGCGTCAATCAGGCCACCCTGACCATTTTTGCCCAGCTCCGTGGCCGGGGCGATGCGGGGGCTATCCGTGCCTATCTGAGCACCTTCCTCATCATTCTGGTGGCGTTATCGGCACTTATTGGTCTGGCTGGCTACGGCTTCGCCGATACACTGCTGAGGTTGCTCAATACGCCTGCGGCGATTATCGACGAGGCGCGGATATACCTGCAGATCACCTTCGGCGGCACTTTGCTGCTGGTGGGCTACAACTTCATCAGTACCGTTCTGCGTGCCTTTGGTGATAGCCGCACCCCGCTGTACTTTGTGCTTCTGGCCACGGCGCTGATCACTGTGCTGTCACCCCTGTTCATCGGGGTATTTAAGTGGGGCATCACCGGGGCGGCGCTGGCGTTTGTGGCGGCCCAGGGCGGCGCATTTCTTTACAGTCTGGTGCATCTGGCGCGGAAGTTTCCTGGCCATGGTTTCTGGTTGCAGCTGCCCCGCTGGGTAGAGGTGCAGACCATTCTGCGGTTGGGAGTGCCCTCCGGGTTGCAGATGGTGGTGATCCATTCCGGCACCACGGTCATATTGTCGCTGGTAAACAGTCTGGGGGCGCATGCGGTGGCCGGTTTTGGCGCTGCCCAGCGGCTGGACCACCTCATACTGCTGCCGGCGGTGGCGCTGGGAACAGCCATCACTGCCATGGCTGGGCAGAATATCGGTGCCGGGCATTGGCCACGGATCAGCCAGATCACCCGAGCGGGCATCATCTACACCACCAGCATCATGCTGCTGTTGGGCACGGTGCTCTATATATGGGCGCAACCGCTGGTCATGCTGTTCATTCAGGACGAGGCCAGCGTGGAGTTTGGCACCCGCTATTTACGCACGATTGCCTTCTTCTACCCCTTCATCGGGCTGAACTTCGTCTTCAACAGCGTGGTGCGTGGAGCGGGCGCAATGTTCGCGGTGCTGGCGCTGAACATTATCTCCCTATGGATTCTGCGCGTGCCATTGGCCTATGGCGCGACGGCCCTGTTCGGCGATAACGGCGTGGCATTGGGGATAGGTATCAGCTTCATGATCAGTTCGCTGTTTTCCCTGGGCTATTACCGTTGGGGTGGCTGGCGCAACAGGCTGCTGTTCAAATAGTCCTCTCTGATCAACGTGCTGTTTTCATCAATGGCTGCGAGATCTGATCCTGAACTGATTTCGTCGATCTATACTCTTCAGGGCGACGATAAAGTCGCTTGTCTGTCTTCTTCGGGTCCGTCGTCCATTCCCCAACAGGTGCCTACTCCGACAGGCCCATACGGGCACCCGGAGGCTTCAATGAGCAATAACAACCCGGTAGTCTGGACTGAAATCTATGTTCAAGAGCTTGTACGCGCCAAGGCGTTCTACGAAGAGGTATTTCAGATTCGCCTGGAAAATATTGGTGACATGAATATGGAGTACTGGGTGTTTCCGGCAGAGCCAGGCCGGCATGGAGCCGGTGGCGCTCTGGTCAAGAATGAGCAAGTCACACCCGGTCAGGGCGATACATTGATGTATTTCGATTGCGAGGATTGCGCCGTCGTCGCCGGCCGTGCGGTAACCGCCGGCGGCAGTATCCATACCGAGAAAATGGCGATTGGCTAACATGGCTTTATCAGTCTGGTGCACGACACGGAGGGCAATCTGATCGGTCTGCATTCCATGCAGTAGTACCGATTTCCAGCCAAATGTGGGGGTGCCTTGATGGGCTCAGGGGCGCCCCTGGCGACCTAATTTGTAGCCGGGGCGCCTGCCAATGCCCCATCAAGCTGCGCGGTGAAACGCGGGTGAGCATGCCTGCGTGATTCATCTCTGCGGACTTTATTCAGAGGGAAGGAACTGGGGTCAGATGAGGGTCAGAGTGAACATTAATTCGTAATTCGGACCGATCCCAGCCGTTGAAGGTCCGGAAAGAGCGAAATAGAGCTGACCTGCTACTGCATGGCGCTGAGCAACGTTTGCCGCAGCCAGGTATTGGCTGGATCCAAATCACGTTCTCTGTGTCAGAAGGTGCAATTCCACGCCCGGCATGCTCAGCGGCAGTGGGTGGATATGGTTGCCCAGGTAAGCGTTACTGGACATCGCCAGACCGTGGGGCATGGTTAGCAGCAGGTCGCTGCCGGCGACCAGACGAAAGGCCGACTCGTAGTGTTGGCAGCGCGCGACGATCTGGCGTCTGCTGCCTTGGCGAGCCAGTTCGAAGTCGACGACACCATAACCCATGCGCCGCGACGAGACGGTGACGTGCTGCGCGGCAAAGTAGCTGTCATAGTCAATGGCGGCGTTTGAGCGGCTGACCACAACAAACTCGTCGCGACTAAAAAAGCGATGGAACACACATGCGCATCGGGGTAAGTCCACTTCCACGGCCTATGTACGGTCTAGTGGGATGAGCACGCATTCCGGCCGACCAAAGTCGGATAGGATGCGCGCTGATAGATCAGAACGACTTACGGACAGAGAACTGGAAGCGGGTATTGTCGCCGTCACGACCGTCAATGAAGTTTCGCGTGGCGTGCATGATTTCGCCGGCTACCATCAGGCGGTCCAATGGGTACCAACGATAGTTAGCCCTATAGGTATTAAGGCTTTCCGTGTCAAACGCACCGATGTCATCCTCGTTATGGAAGTGGCCGTAGGATAAAGTGGAAGCTGTTCTGGGCGTCCATTTGTATTCCACGGCAGCGGAAAGGCCCCAGCTGGTAATAAGGTCGACTGAACCGTCATCATTCAGTCTGATGTCGTTCGCCCAGCCGTTATTAATGTAACGGCCTATACCTTCGCCATAGGCTGCATTAGCCTTTAATACCGTTCTTCCCAGATCCCATCGCGCGCCCGTGTTGAAGCCCCAGCCGGTATTTGATTCATCATAATCTACACCATTTACTGTCCCGTCCACGCTGAGTTGACGCAGCAGCCCGGATAATTGATAGCTACCTTGCGCGCCTCCGTTACCGCCGCGCCACGAGGCAACAAAATCGGGTGCACTGTCACGCCCGATACCGCCCAGACTCTCCGCTTGAATAGCTGTTCCTTGGATTGCCTGAGTTTCCGGGTTCTCAATCGAGAAGGCGAATTGACCAACATCTACACGGAATTGGGTTTGACGGACGAACACCCTCCCTGCGGGGCTTGCGATGTCCAATAGCTCCGGATAACCGACGAAATCCTGAAAGTTCGACCAATTCTGACCGACCATATAGCGCCCGTAGCGCAGGTATGCGTGGCGCAGTCGAGAGTTATGTGAGTTGGACATGATTTCGTTGGCCATGCTGCCCATGAAGTCAATTTCGAAGAACGCCTGTAATGGCGTTCCGGTCCCGACATCAGTTGTCGTCAGCATATTCAGTCTGCTCTGGCGGGCCGTGAGATAGCTATTGGACTGATCTTTCGCTGAGCTGTCGGGGGTGCCTCCAGCGTTAAAGTATTCACCGTTGTCGAAGCGTGTATCGTGAATCACGTCGGCCTGCAAATAGCCGCCAAATTTGACGCTGGTGTTAGGTGTGACCTGGAAGACACCTGCTTCTGATGTCACCAGGGTTTTGCCAGAGGATTTGTCTAAAATCGATTCTCCTTGCCGAGCAAGTTCAGTGGCGTTGCTTTCTCCTTCTCTCCGTTGCTTTTCCAATGCTTCGATGCGTTCTGCCAAAATGTTGATTTCTTTTTGCATGGCCTCGTCAGTCTCAGCAAAAGCGGCCTGAGAAAAGCATACGCTCACAATCAGCGCAGCACTTGTCTTGGTGAATTTGAAACTCATGGAATCCCTCTTCATGTCTATGGTGTTGAGTATTGGCATAGGGGTGCTTGCTATTGCAGCTTTTCAGTCACTGCTGAAAAGTCAGTTGTTTCCACGTAGCTCTAATAAATTTAGCGATTGCTGCGTTCTGTCCGATAAGTGAAAATTTGGCGTTGAGCGCATAATCGGGAAGCGTAATCATTTCGGTCGTGATGTACCGAAGGCGCGAGTCGAGACGGCAAAGATGGTGGTTCAATACTTTTCGAACTACCTCTTTAGTTGGCTCCACGTTGTAAGCGTGCCATTCTGAATGCCATTCGCCGGGCGCTGGGCGCGTGAAGGGATATAAAATGCCGCGCCCTGGTTCTCCCTTGAGCAGTTCAAAACTGGACTGTTTCGCAATTGCCTCAGCAGAGATATCAGGATCATGCGGTGCCCATAGATTGCGTGGACCATTGGGTGCGACACAACGGACCTGGAGCCAGCGAACGATGTTCAGCTCCAGCCATTCATCCAGAAGGTTGCCCTTTTCGAATGGGTCAAGAATCAGACGTTGGCTGGCGACGTCCTCACAGATCCCCGATATTTTCTGTTCAACAGGGTTTCCTATCTTGAAAATGACGTGGCTGTAATCCAGCGTCAGATTGAAAGGTACTCCGCGTCGTTCCACGGCTTCAGCTATGGGTGTGATGCGACGAGGATCTTCTGACCACATATTGACGTGATTTTCGAAGCTGGGCTCAACCCCGTATCTCATCCCCTTATCATAAGAAAACAGGTAGGCGTCTATGATCTCCTGGTCCGTTAACGCCCTTCCGTTGGCGTGTCGGTTATAAACCATCATATTATGGATGGTGGAACCCACCTCGGCGGTGCGCTTCATGTGCTCTTCGATCAGGTGATCGTCACTGCCTAGCTCATACAGCCAGCTGGTCGTGTGTACTGGCAGGTCATACTTCTCTATGCAGGAGAGAAAGGTTTCAAGCTGTCCGTCCAGAGGAAGGCGATCAAAGTAATCAAAATCCCCGGTTCGTTTTACCAGCTTGAACTGCTCCTCTATGGATGGCTCGTCCATGGTAATGGGGCGATCAAGGCAGGAGTCCTGAACACCGCGCCCGTTACACCCTATAGGTGGCAGGAAGGGAGGGTTCATTGGGCTATGCCTCGAGCCAACAATTCAGTTGTTTCAGGCTCGGCCAGCGCAATCTCTGCCTCGATAATCTTATCGACTATCCGGCGCATCTTAAGTGTGGAGGCATCAATGGAGAGTCTGGTCCGACGAAAATCAGGATACTTGTTCTCGTTCTTTTGTATTGCTTCAAGAACCAGCTTGTCCTCGTTAAACGCCGTGCGTAGACCGGCCAGCAACGTCGCATCGATGTCCGGGTCGGACGGTATGTTTTTCACCAGGAGCCAATGTTGAATGCAGGTATCTTTATCAACGGGGGTGATAAAGTGACACGCCCACATTTGAATGCAGTTCGACCGGTCTCCCTCTGGAGCGCCTTGGCCGGTTGGGGCACTGCCAAAATCAATGATGGCGATGCATGGCGCGTAATAATGATAATAATGCCAGCGGTCGACGTTGCCCTGGTAATTCTTTAGCCCACGGAATATCGGGATGATCGGTGAATCGAGAATCCACCGCCAGGTGGTCACCTTACTTCCTTCCACTTCATGGTGGACGGGTACAATGCCGTGGTTTGCGTTGGACAGCGTTGTGGTATGCACGAAGGCAACATGAGAGGGGTCACATAGATTGTCAGCCAAGTTAAGGTAGTTGGCTTCCAGCCTTAGGCTGTCTCCTTCTATATAGCTGTAGTTATCCTTTCTGTATTCAGGCAGGTCATAGATAGCGGTCTCGTCCGCCAAGGCAGGATCACCCATCCATATCCATACCATTCCCATGTTTTCCCAGGTGGGGTAAGCATGTACACGAATGCTGGGCGGGATTCTGTCTTGACCAGGAACATGCACACATTGGCCAGTGCAGTTGAACCGAAGACCGTGGTAGCCGCACTGAATTGCGTCACCTTGCAATGTGCCGATGGACAGTGGCGCCATCTTGTGTGGACAAAGATCGCGCAGTGCTACAACTTGGCCTTTGGTGTCCCGGTAAGCAACGATATCCTCTTCGATAACTCGATGCCGGCTAATGGATTGCTCCAGATTGCGTGCCCATGTCAAGGGGTACCAGGTATTGTGAATATACTGGGTCATATGGTTCTCCGTCAGTTAGGGCCAGTTTGGCGCGATGGCGATTTCGATCCCTTTGAGTGCTTCCGTCAGGGGAATCTGGCAGGAAAGGCGGGAGTTGGTTTTTACGTTGAAAGCAGAGTCCAACGCGTTCTCTTCATCCTCGCTGGGGGCGGGTAACGGCACCGTGTCTGGGTTCTGAACATATATGTGGCAGGTGGCGCACACGCATCCACCCCCGCATTCGGCCAGAATTGAAATCCCGGCGTCGGCAATAAGTTCCATAAGCGTGGAAGCATTGCGGTCCTGGAGACTCAGTACGTGAGTGTGGTTGTCCCGGTCTGTTACAGAAATAGTCATGTCACGCCTCGGTTTTCAGAATGTGTTTCAGTGCGGTCGTGCTATGTTGGAAGGTGTTACGGGCCGCAGGGTGAACCAGTGTTTTTGCGTGGTGCGCCATCAGCGCGGCTTCATGGAAGCCCGATAGAATCAATTTGAGCTTGCCCGGATACACCGCAATGTCGCCTATAGCGTAAACCCCGGACAGATTGGTTCCGAAGCGCTCGGGATCGACGATGACTCGCCCGCCTTCCATTGCCACGCCAAAGCCGGATAGCCCCCCTGGTTGGGCTGTCAGACCGTAGAAAGCCAACACATCATCACAAGCGAGTTCGACCTGGTTCGTACCGTTGTCCAGTTTGATGCTAGAGAGGTGGGCTTCGCCGCTGTAGCCGCTGAGATGGCCTGCTTGAAAGTGAATCCGACCGCTGTCAATGAGCTCTCTGACCTTTTTGACGGAGGCGGGGGCGGCCCGAAAATCGGGGCGCCGATGCACCAGTGTGAGTTCCGCCGCTATACCCGCCAGGCCCAACGTCCAATCAAGTGCAGAATCGCCGCCCCCGGCGATGACCAATCGTCGCCCTTTGAAACGCTCCGGATCTCGCACAGCGTAATGCAGTTGTGTGCCGTGAAACCTGTCTATACCGCGCAAGGCGACCTTCCGGGGCTCGAAGCAACCCCCGCCCGCAGCAATGACTACGACAGAAGCGATAAAGCTGTCGCCTTGATCAGTGGTCAGCTTCCAACGACCGTCTCCATGGTCGCTGAGGCTATGAGCTTTGGTGTTGAAGTGAAAGCAGGGCTCGAATGGTTCCACCTGCTTCATCAGGCTCGCGGTCAGTTGTTGTCCGGTAATGGAAGGAACGGCAGGGATGTCATATATCGGCTTTTCTGGATAAAGCTCTGCGCATTGACCGCCGGGTTGATTCAGGGCGTCGATAATATGGCAGCGGATGTCGAGCATTCCGAGTTCAAAGATGGCGAAGAGCCCGCAGGGGCCTGCACCAATTATTAGAGCGTCAGTTTCAATCAAAGCCATAACAATTATTTCTGCCCAAGCTAATGAGTGGGAGTAAAGCTGTGCTTCACCATGTAGATAGACATACAGAAATCGTGCCATAGTTAAAATGACACTACGTTAATTTAGTAAATGCTTAATTTAACGCGGCCTTGCATGCGGTGGCTCGGCTAGCCAGGATAAGTGTATACACTAGAAATGCTCAAAATTGGGGCGCCCTCGCTGATTTCGGCCAATTAGGGTGCGTGATCGACTGTGCTTTGGGTGGTTTGATTCGTCTTGGCGGGTTGCTTTTAGTCATCTCACCGCCATAAAGCGCTTGCTGGGCACGAGCTCAGATGCTCGTGGCATGACGATTGCATCCGACATACATGGCAATAAATAAACTAATTAAGAGGACTCTAAATAACGCTTTTGGCTGGGGCGCGTTCCGGCGTACGCCCCCGCGAGATTTGAGTGATGAATTTTAAAACCGCTGAGACGAGGACTGATCCATGAAGGTGAGAAAAGTAGCACTATTGTTATCTTTGATTGTTTTTGGGATGGGAGGCGTAGTAGGTGCACAAGCCCAAAGCTTCCCCAAAAAAGCGATCTCGCTGGTTGTGGTGTGGCCTGCTGGCGGTTCCCATGATATTGCCGCGCGGATGGTTGCTGAAAATATTGATAAAAGCCTTGGGGAGCCAGTTGTCATCACTAACGTAACTGGTGCCGCGGGCTCCAATGGCATGCGTCATGTTGCACAGGCAGAGCCCGACGGTTACACCATTGGGCTGATGGGAATGCATGCTCTGGTGCAGAGCTTCATGAATCCCAACGCGCCCTCTTTGGATAGTTTCGAGCCCCTTGTATTCATGGCGCAGGAGCCAGGTTCCCTCCAGGTGCGCTCGGATTTGGGGATCAACAATATCGAGGAATATGTCCAGAAGCTCAAAGACTCCCCTGGTTCCCTTATTCACGGTAACGATGCGATGGGGGGGAATACATTCGTTTACACCAAGCTGCTTGAAGAGTATTTCGATGTCGAGTTGACCAAGGTCCCTTATCCAGGGCACGCGGCGAATACAGGAGCGTTGGTGTCAGGTGAGATTGAGTCTGCGGCCATGCCTGTTTCCACTATTGCCCAGCATCACGAGGCCGGTACGGTCAAGACGCTAGGTGTGATGGCCGAAGAGCGCAGCTCATTGCTCCCCGATGTACCTACTTTTAAAGAGCAGGGCCATAACCTGGTCAGTGGTGACTACTACATCTTTTTCATGCCAAAGGGCGTGCCGGACGAGGTGGCTCAGACACTCGAAAGTGCATTTTTAAAGGCTATCCAGAACCCGGCGCTGCAACAGCGGATGGAGGATATGGGCATGACTTCTTCGCCAGGAGGCCGGGACATTGCTAGGCAAGTCTTGGCAGAGCAGGAAGCTATCATCTACCCGATTCTTCTAAATGGAGATCTGGTACACGAATCTTTGATCAAGTGATAAGGGAGCAGGAGAGCGTGGCTCTCCTGGCCATTGCGATGACGAATAGAGTGATTTCAGAACCCGAGGTAACCAGCTCGGACCAAGCAGTCCAAGACATTCTGGCCGGTATGTTTTTCTTGTTTTGGGCCGCTTTGGGCGGGTATGGGCTTGTTAGCAACGACCAGCTCCTCGCCTCGCAGGGCTCCATGCTATCTGCAGGTCCGGCCTTGATTCCGGGGCTTACCCTGGCGGGGCTCTGCGTCGGTGGGGTGCTGCTGCTACTGAAGGGTGCTTGGAGCATCAGGGCCGGTTATAGCCCGGACAGACCAAACTGGCATCAGCATGGCTATGCGGTTGCGATGGTTATCAGTCTATTAGCGCTGGTGGGTTCAATGCAGGCCGCCGGATTTTTAATATCGACTTTTCTGTTTTGTAGTGGATGGCTACTCACGCTCAGCCGGCGTATTGCGCGTGAAGGGTTGAGAGTTATCGGTATTGCCATTAGCTGCGCGGCGCTTATTTCCTGCGTTATATATCTGGTATTCGTCGAGCTGGTTAAAGTTCCACTACCCTAAGGATTCGGCAATGATCATTAATGAGTTTTTGGCGGCGCTGCTGAGTATTCTATCTTCTCCCGAGGCCTTGATGATGGCGTTATTCGCCGTCACGTTGGGGGTCATTTTGGGGGCCTTACCCGGTATCAGCTCGACAATGGCGATTGCAGTTTTATTGCCGGTAACCTTTGGTATGGAAACGCAATTAGCTATCCTTTTTCTTTTAGGGGTATTTATTTCGAGCGTATACGGTGGCTCGATTAGCGCCATTCTCATCAATATCCCTGGTACGCCAGCGGCAATGGTGACCCAGTTGGACGGATACCCGATGTGCAAGGCGGGTCTTGGCGGCCAGGCGCTCAAGTACGCCCTTTATGCGTCTACTGTTGGGGGGGTGATTGGGATCGTTCTGTTAATTGTCATTTCGCCTTGGATGGCCAAAGCTGCTGGCAGTATGCGAAGCCCTGAGTTCGCTGCCATTGCTGCACTTGGGTTGGTGATGCTGGCCTTTGCCTCGGGTAAGTCACCTCTTCGAGGTGTGCTTGTCGGTCTTCTTGGGCTGATGTGCGGCATGATTGGTTTCGACACGGTGACTGATGTAGAGCGCTTTACCTATAACTCGGTCACGATGCAGGGAGGAGTCGATATTGTAACCATGATGCTCGGTATCTTTGGCCTTTCCGAGGTGATGAAAAACCTGGCGGGAGCTTCAAATCCAATTCATGGAAAACCGGGCATGGGAAATGCGAAGCTTCCAATATGGCGTGTTCTTGCGCGTTGGAAAGCGGCAATAAGAGGGTCGCTTGTAGGTGCGCTTATCGGTTGTGTTCCCGCTATCGGCTCCTCGATCGCGGTGTCGGTGGCCTATGCTCAGGAAGCGCGTTTATCAAAAGATAAAGACAGCTTTGGAAAGGGCAATCCCGATGGTGTGGTCGCGCCGGAGGCGGCCAATAGTTCTAGTATCGGCGGGTCTTTGATTCCAATGATGACGCTGGGTATACCTGGCGACACCGTCACCGCTGTTCTTATGGGTGCCTTGCTCATGCATGGGCTAAGACCTGGCCCAATGCTTTTCACGAATAATCCGGAATTTTTCGCCAGTGTTTATGCTGCGCTTTTGATCGGCGTTGTTGCGACGCTCATCGTTGGGCTCTTACTGGCCCGCTGGATTGTTAAAATCATGGGTTTGCCTCCCCGGATATTGCTGACCGGTATCGCTGTTCTGTGCGTGGTTGGCTCGTTCGCCATCCGCAACAGTATTAGCGATGTTTTTATTATGGTGTTTTTTGGGGTGATCGGTTACATCCTCCACCTGTTAAGGCTGCCAGCTGCGCCATTGGCTTTTGGGTTGATTCTGGGGCCGATCTTGGAAGAAAATCTGCGCCGTTCCTTGTTGATCAGCAGGGGGTCATGGAGCGTCTTCATTGAGAGGCCTTTATCACTCGGCATACTGACCGTGACGCTACTGGTCCTGCTGTTACCTATGCTTTCGGCGCTGTGTCGACGCTGGAGTAACAGCATGCGCAGGACAGCCTAAGATGGCGGCTGAGTATCGGGTCAAGCCCTGGGTTTCAGTGCGTAGTCTGGCAATATGTGGGTTAGTTTTATGTGCTTTGGCTTGGGCTGGAAACGCTTTGATTGCCAGGGCAGTTGTAGGTGTTGTGCCACCCATTGCGCTGTCATTCTTGCGGTGGGTGCTGGCGCTGGTGTTGCTGCTGCCTTTCACCTGGCGCTCAATATGGCAGTATCGAAGCGTAATAATGCTGCATCGTTGGCGTTTGATGTTGCTGTCGTTATTGGGCGTTGCGCTGTTCAATAGTCTTTTGTACTTGGCTGCTGTCAGCACCACGGCTATCAATATCACGCTGGTTAATACCGGCTTGCCTGTGGCGGTATTGGTCTGGTCCGTACTTTTGCTGAAGGAGTGGCCAAGTGGCACCGTCTTGATTGGAACAGGTTTCTCATTTGTTGGTCTTCTGACTATCCTAATGCAGGGTGAATGGTCGCGAGTGCTGAATCTGGAATTCAACAATGGCGACCTAGTCATGAGCATGGCAGTGCTGGTATGGGGGCTCTATACGGTCCTGGTTCGATACTGGAAGCTGCCCTTGCCAGGATTGGTTCAGTTGGCCGTTATGATCGCCTGCGGAGTAGTGTTGTTAGCCCCGTTCTATGCCTGGGAGGTTATACAGGTGGGGAGCACCAAGTCGAGTTGGTCCGCCTTCGCAGCGATTAGCTATACAGCTGTGATTGCCTCTCTATTTGCTCACCAGGCCTGGACTGCCGGCATACGGGAGGTTGGGCCCGCGCTGGCATCCCTCTTCAGCTACCTAATTCCGCTGTTCACAGCGCTGCTCGCCGTATTTTTCCTGGGCGAGCAACTGCAAGTATTTCATTTGGTAGGCGGGTTACTGACTTTCGCCGGGCTGCTATTGGCTGTTCGTGCAAAATAGCTCAGTTGAGCTCATTGCGCCCGGTCATTTTTTTCAATAGAAAGAACAGTGCCACGCGCTCAGCTTGATTCAAGCCGCTGGCCGTGAGCTCTGAAATCTGCAGGGCCGAGGGCAGCATGCTCTGGTAAAGAGCTTCCCCCTTGTCTGTTATGTGCACGATAACCTTGCGTTTGTCGTCCATGGCTGTCTTCAGCTCCACCAGATGCCGCTTTTCGAGCCTGGTGATCAGGCCTCGAATAGTGCCCTGGTCTATGGAGGTGGCCCGCGTAAGCTCGGTTTGTGAGCTTGGGCCATTGTCATGCAGGGCGCAAAGCGTCACGAACTGGGTGCTGGTTAACTGAGGGTCGTAAGCGTTTTTTTGAAAAATTTCGGTATGCCTTTGATAGGCGCGGCGTAGCAGGTAACCGATCTGGGATGTGAAATCATAATCCATGTGTTCCTCGGTGGTGGGGGATGGCTCAGGGTTCGGCATTTTGCTTTCCTGTTAGTGGCTGCTCACCGCCGAATTTTCGCTCGGCGGCGATCTGCTTGGCTTGATCAACCTGCTATCTTACCCGCATTCACGACGGCTTTTCCGTCGATCAGGATGTCGCAGTTTCTGAGCGGGATATCCATGTGGCAGGGTGTCTTCCGCGAACCGCCGACTTCGGTATTGGGGCCGGTGGAAAACAGGAAATTACCCTCAAAGGCCCGTGCGTCCATGCACATGCCATCATTTTTATCGTAGAGCCCCATGGCTGTCCATTGTGCTCTCGGTTGCAATCCCCATCCGATATGAGAGATCCCATAAACCTCTGGATCATTGAAGTAGACCATGTACTCGCGCAGGTATTCAGCCTCGAACCCGCCATGTATGGATGTGATGAACCCTTTTTCTATTTCCAGCGTGATCCTTTCCCGGCAGTAGTTTTTGAATGGCAGCAGGATGTCTCCCACATCTAGGACCAGAACCCCTTCGGCCGACTCTTCGTTGGGCCAGGAAAAGAGGAATCCGCTTGGCCAGTGATCCCATCTTCCGGGTGCATCAGCGAATCCATATTCGGTTACGGTCGGATACTGGCCAAGTGACGCCCGAAAGTCGCTACCGGCTCCTGACTGGACGACGATGGATTTGGCTTCCGATAGCACTTTGGCGGCTGATTCAACGCGCTGCTTGTCCTGTAGCGTCGGTAGCATCCGGGCAAGCACCTCCGGCGGCTCTACTGCAAGGAGGATGCGCGTCCCCGTCTTCAGGATTTGCTCCTGTTCGGGCGAGTGCAAGAGCATCATTGTGTCAACAATCAGATCCGCTGCTTCAAGAGCCCGTTGGGCTGCCAGGTTCCCCGTCAGGGCGGTGTCACCGCAATAGGCTGTCATGTCATTGCCCATGGCTTTGGGGTGATTGAATGACGGTAATTCAACGATGTACGCGCTGGCGCCGAGTCGAAGGGCTGCATCCATAGCGGCTCGGACGGTTCTTTCATTGGAGTAATGGCTTTTTAGAATGGCGACGCTTTGCGAGGAATCGACCTTGGAGAGCGTGAGAACATCTTCAAACATACGGGTGAACTGACTGTCACTAACGGGCATGTAGTTTCTCCAGTGCGGCCCGCACCATTCTGGCGCAGGCAGTTGAGGTTATGATCTAAAATATAGCGCTCAGACTATATAATAGCAGCATTTTGCGCTCCTAATAAGCTTTTGCAAATCTCCTGCCAATCCTGTAATCAATAATAATTTGTTTATAATCAACGGCTTGATTGTTTCGTAGCGAGGTTAACGATTTTTTTGAGCATGGCTTTTTCTGACAATAAAAAGTGTGTACACTTCTAATTCACAGCGGTTAGGCGCATTTTTAGATAGGAGCGGGAGCGATGAAAGCTGATAAAGAGATCGCCATTATTGGCGCGGGTCTGGGCGGTGCCGCCATGGCAGCACTGCTGCAGCAGTCGGGATACGCTTGCACGGTGTATGAGCAGGCGCCGGGTTTTTCGCGGTTGGGCGCGGGTATCCATATTGGCCCAAATGTAATGAAAATATTTCGTCATCTGGGGATCGAAGAAAAGCTGATTTCAATGGCCTCCCTGCCTGACTACTGGTTCAGCCGTGATGGTTTTAGCGGCGACTACATGTCACGCATCAAGCTAGGGGAGTTTGCGCTTAAGGAGTATGGCGCGCCTTACATCACCATTCATCGAGGAGACCTGCATGACTTGCAAATGAGCGTGCTCAAGCCAGGCACTGTACAGTTTGGACGGCGACTGGCGGCGATCAACGATCGTGGTGATGACGTCGAGATGGTATTCAGCGATGGGCGGATTGAAACTGCCAGCATCGTCATTGGTGCTGACGGTATCAATTCTCAAGTCCGGCAAGCACTGCTGGGGCCTGAAGCGCCTTCGTACAGCGGGTGGGTCGGACACCGAGCACTCATCTCTGGCGATAGACTCCGTGATTTCGGTATTGATTTCGAGGCATGCGTAAAATGGTGGTCCGAGGACCGCCACATGATGGTCTATTACACAACGTCCCGCCAGGACGAGTACTACTTCGTGACCGGTGTGCCGCATCCGGAGCCAGACTTTGATGGCGCGTTCACAGAGAGCAGTCATGAGGAACTTTTCGAAGCATTCAAGGGCTACCACTCTACAGTCCAGGCTTTGATCGAGTGCTCTGAAAGCATCACCAAGTGGCCGTTCCGCAATCGCGCTCCTCTCCCGCTGTGGAGTAAAGGGCGCATGGTCATGCTTGGTGATGCCTGCCACCCGATGAAGCCCCATATGGCGCAAGGCGCTTGCATGGCAATTGAAGACGCGGCAATGCTGACGCGCTGTATGGTCGAGACCGGATTGACAGACTTTTCTTCTGCGTTCGAATTGTATGAGCTCAACCGTAAGGAGCGAGCTTCAAAAGTGCAGGCTATTTCCAACGCCAATACCTGGCTGCGCACGCAGGAAGATCCAGCGTGGCTCTTCGCCTATAACGCTCTCACAGTGCCTTTGACTAGCGGGGCCCAATAATGAGCTCCTTACTATATGGTGCACATGTCCAGGCCAACGGTATTAGGCAGCACTATCTGCGTTACGGGGGGAGTGGCGAGCCGCTGGTGATACTGCCAGGCATTACCAGTCCGGCCGTTACATGGGGCTTTGTGGGGGAAGTGCTTAGCCAGCATTTTGATGTTTATATTCTCGACGTGCGTGGGCGAGGGCTATCGTCATCTGGGCCGGACTTGGCGTACGACACCACTGCCTGTGCTGACGATGTCATCGCATTTGCCGAGTGCCTAGGATTGGAGCGGTTCCATTTGATGGGGCACTCCATGGGCGCAAGATTCGCCCTGAGAGCAAATACCAGAGGATTAGCCGCGCGGCTTGGCAGTGTTCTGCTGATCGATCCGCCGGTTTCTGGGCCAGGGCGTAGAGCCTATCCTAGTCAGCTTCCCTGGTATGTCGACTCGATCCGCTTGGCGCAGAGGGGCATGAGCGGGGAAGACATGAAAGCCTTTTGTCCAACCTGGAGCGATGAGCAGTTGCAACTTCGCGCGCAGTGGCTGCACACCTGTTATGAGCCGGCAATCATCCGTGCCTTCAACGATTTTCATAGCGTTGATATTCATCCGGACTTTGTGACGTTGCGTGCTCGTACGCTACTGATGACGGCAGGTCGGGGTGATGTCATCAATGCGGACGACATTGCCGAAATTCGTGTCATGAAGCCCTCTATTGAAGTGGTAACCCTAGCCGATGCCGGTCATATGATACCTTGGGACAATCTTGGGGGGTTCATTGCGGCGGTTGGCGATTTCCTGGGCGTAGCCATTCGTATTCAGCAACAGGACCCACAATCATGAGTAAAGCATTCCGTATTGGGCAAATAGTGCCCAGCTCCAATACCACCATGGAAACCGAGATTCCTGCAATGCTGACGGCAAGACAGTTGGTACGACCGGAGCGCTTTACTTTTCATTCCAGCAGAATGAGGATGAAGCACGTCCGTAAGGAAGAACTCGCGGCTATGGATATCCAATCTGATCGCTGCGCTCTTGAGCTGTCAGACGCACGCGTTGATGTGCTTGGATACGCCTGTCTCGTCGCGATTATGGCCACCGGATTGGGGTATCACCGCGAATCCGAAAGTCGTCTTCAAAGGATTACCGTGGGTAACGAGGGTAGTGCGCCCGTTGTGACCAGCGCTGGTGCCCTGGTTGACGCTCTCAAGGTGCTCAAGGCAAAAAGAATTGCGGTTGTTGCGCCCTACATGCTGCCTCTGACCGAGCTTGTGGTGGATTATCTGCGGAACGAAGGCTTCGAAGTGCCTAGTTGGCGCGCCTTGGAGATTTCAGACAATCTGGACGTCGGGCGCCATGACCCTGCGCTTCTCCCAGCTATCGTAGCCGAGATGGACCTGGCTGAGGTTGATGTTGTGGTGCTTTCGGCCTGCGTGCAAATGCCCTCTCTGCCGGCTGTTGCTGCGGTTGAAGCCATGACTGGCAAGCCGGTGGTAACCGCAGCCATTGCGACGACCTACGCCATGTTGAAGAAGCTGGAGCTTGAGGCCTTGGTGCCGGGTGCGGGCGCGTTGTTATCTGGAGCGTATTGAGGGGAGGGTGGATGAGCGTGGAACAGAGCCTGAAGGATAACTATAAAGGTGCCTGGGGAAGTCGTATAGGCTTTGGCTCAAGCAGTGCGCTGCTGGTCATTGACTTCATGAAAGGTTACACCGAACCAACCTCGCCTCTCTATGCCGAGGGCGTTGTATCCGCAGTGGTGCAGGCGGGTGAATTTCTTGCGGCGGTCAGAGCGCTGAAAATTCCAGTTATTCATACTAATATCATTTACAGCGCTCCAGACTGTGTTGACGGTGGAGTTTGGGTGAAGAAATCACCCGTCATGAAATTGATGGTGAAAGAAAACCCTCTCACCGAATTCTGTCCGGAAGTCCAACCCGCTACCAGCGAACAAATAATCACTAAGCAGTATGCAAGCGCTTTCTTCGGTACGAGCCTAGCGGCCCAACTGCACTCGATGGGGGTCGATACCATCATGCTGACGGGCTGCTCAACCAGCGGCTGTATTCGTGCAACGGCAGTAGATGGAGTTCAGCATGGCTTTCGGGTCATTGTGATTGGAGACTGCGTGGGGGATCGGCATGATGCTCCGCACCAGGCCAATTTGTTCGACATCGATAGCAAGTACGGGGACGTTGTAGCTTACCAGGACGCCCTGAAGGTGCTGCGGGAAAAGGTGTTGTCGGCATAGACGTATTTGCCCGCAACCGGCAATTTGTCGGGGTGCAAGTCGATGTGTTGCAAGGTGATATGGAGCAGGGTAAAGCACTCGAAGCAGGGCCATGCAGTATGGGGATCTAACATGGCCCTTTCGCTTGACAGCATGGCCTTTCAGCTGCGTCAATAGTCCACATCCATAGAGGTTGGCACGCTACGCTCAAACGCGTCAAAAGGGGTCTATGTTGAAAGAGATAAAAAGCGCGGCTAAAAAGCCGTCGCCGGATTCCGAGGCACGTGCGCCAGACCGTCCAAAGCGCAATCATCGTAACCCTGAGAAAGTGATAGCCGGAATTCTGGCGGCGGCCATCGACGAATTTTCGACCCACGGTTTTGCAGGCGCGCGCATCGATCGAATCAGTAAGAAAGCCAATACAGCTGATCGTATGCTTTACTACTATTTCGGTAATAAAGAAAGTCTTTATGAAGCAGTATTGGAAGAGGTTTACCGTAGATTGACTGAGGAGCAACGACGATTTGTAGCTCCTAAAAATGATCCGGTAGCGGCTCTTACCGCCATGATTGTCCAGATTTGGGATAACTATGTAAAACATCCTGAGTTTATAAGGTTGATTATGTCTGAAAACCTGCTTTATGGGCGCTTTATAAGGCAGTCTGCAACTATCAAGAACTCCTCCTCACCTCTAGTCGAAGTTTTGGATCAGATCTTGCAAGATGGTAAGGAGAAAGGCATTTTCCGCCGTAATGCCGATACTAGTATTACGCTTATGACTATCATGTCTTTGGGGTTCTTTTATATATCAAACCAGTACACTTATTCATTTTGGCTAATCAATGACATGACATCTACCCATAGAAGCGAAGTCTGGTTGGCTCACATCAAGTCGTTGGTATTGAACGACCTCCTCGTATGAGCGTTACTCCATGAAATTTGACGTGTTTTTGAGTTTACATAGCGGTGGGAACTCTTTAGAAGAGTGCCCCGGCTTCCTTGATTTTTGAACGGAAGTGAAAACAGCACGCCGTATTTGAAGCAATCGATAGAAAAGCATGCGTTTCTCGGAGCCGGCCTATCGCAGGCTCCTCTTGTTTAAGTATTTTCCCGCAGGAATAGATCGTATCCCTGGTATTTGAGACATCCACCGATGGCAGGCCTCTTGACTACTCAATCTTACGATCAGTTGACCACTACAATCTGACTCGAATGGCACTTACTTAAGCGCTAAGCACTTGAATTGAATTGAATTGAAATGGAAAGGCTGGCTCGGGGTGATATGGTGAGAGCGACCAAGCGATCACCCGACAACAACCCCGGAGCCAGCCTTCCATGCATCCTAGACGCCGAGCTGCCACTCATCAACACCGCCGCATCCGTCACAGCCAAAGGCATCGATTCGTACGGCTTTTTCAATTTTCTCACCGGGCCTTAGCTACTTGATACGGTGGAATCCCTGCTTCCCCGAGCATCGCGAAAGACTGTTCCCTTCGACGCAGACACTGTCCATGTGTCTGGCTCAAGCCATGAGCTCCCACGCCTCGTGTCAAAAGGTCGTGAACAATACGGCCGTTGAACGCCTGGTGTGCGGATTGAAAAGCTGCAGCACGCGCATATAGGAGCTAATTATCGAGCCCGACAGCGATTGCCCGTGGAAATGGTGTCCACTTTGTGCCGTCAGGCAGGCCGTATGATGACCAATGCGGCGCCCTTGGCCTGGCAATGGAAAGGCAGGCCGATACGCCTGGCCGATGGCACCATGATTTACCCAAACCGAAGCAAAAACCGAGATGGATGGGCCAGGAGCAGTACGATCAGGCACCGCCAAGCCTGACGGTGCGGGAGCTGTATTGCGGCGACAAGATCTTGGTAACGACCCTGTTGGACACCAACCAAACCCCAAAAGCCGAACTCAACAAGCTCTACCGCAGCCGCTCGCACGTGGAGCTGGACTACGCAATCTGAAGTGTACGCTGGGGGTAGACATCTTGAGCTGCAAGACCCCCGATATGGCTATCAAGGAGCTCTGGGTTTACCTGTTGGCACACAATCTGATCCGTCTATTTTCGCTATTCAGGCGTGGGGCGCCAGCATCTCTTCACTGAGCAGTTTCTCAGCCAGATAGTCGACCAGCGCGGCGATACGTGGCGCGAGCGCTTCCTGCTTGTAGAAAACAGCCCAGACCGGCTGCGTCCAGGGCAAAGCAGATGTTTCAAGGATCGGCAGCAAGCGCCCTTCTGCAAGATCGCCCCGAACCAGGAATGCTGAAAGGCAACTGATACCTGCGCCAGCCAGGGCTAGGTGGCGCAGCGTCTCGCCATTGGATGCTCTAACGGCTGGGGTGACGGGTAGTCCATCCCCTTTCGCATGGCGCAGCGGCCAGATATTCAGCGATGCCGGTGTGGTAAAGCCCAGTAGGCGGTGTTCCGCCAGATCAGCAACTTGCGCGGGCATGCCTCGTTCGGCGAGGTAGCTTGGTGCCGCCACCAATTGCAAACGACTGTTGCCCAGGCGGCGGGCATTAAGGGTGGAGTCCGTCAGCGGGCCCGCCCGTATGGCCAGATCGGCCCGCTCTTCGATCAGGTCTATCACCGTTTCACCACTGATCAGCTCCAGGCGTACCTGCGGATACCGCTCAAGGAATCCGGGAATCAGCGGAGCAATCAGGTGATCCAGAACCGGCGTGGCAGCATTGATTCGCACCAATCCCGACGGCTCGGCCAGGCGTGCCGCCAGTTGCTCCTCCGTGTCTTTCAAGTCGGCCAGAATCTGGCGGGCTCGCGCCAGCAGCCATTGACCTTCTTCTGTGAGGTCCTGACGTCGTGTGGTACGGGTCATCAAGGTCATGCCCAGCCGCGCTTCAAGCCGTGAAATGGTACGGCTGATGCCGGACGGGGTCTGCCCCAACTGGGCAGCCGCTGCGGAAAAGGAGCCGGTATCTATGACCGCAACAAAAGCAGTCAGCGCATCAAACGTCAACATTGTTGACTCCAAATCAAAAATAAAATGCAGAAATACGGGTTTTTGCGCACGAAGGCAAGGTGCAAGCTCCCCGCCATTATCGACTCATCCTGGAGAACACCATGCCACTTGCCCTCTGGGCGCTGACGCTCAGCGCTTTTGCTATAGGCACCACTGAATTCGTAATTGTGGGATTGATACCTACCATCGCCAATAGCTTGGCCGTATCGGTACCCTCTGCTGGGTTGCTGGTCAGTCTTTATGCCCTCGGTGTCGCGATAGGCGCACCGGTGCTCACCGCCCTGACCGGAAAAGTCCCCCGCAAAGTTCTGTTGCTTGGCCTAATGATGATTTTCACCCTCGGCAATATCATTGCCTGGCTATCAGCCAGTTATGAAGTGCTGATGGCGGCGAGGGTGCTGACTGGGCTGGCCCATGGCGTTTTCTTTTCGATTGGCTCGACGATCGCCACCAGCCTGGTGCCCAGAGAGAAAGCTGCCAGCGCGATCGCTATGATGTTCGGCGGATTGACAGTCGCGCTGGTTACCGGCGTGCCGCTGGGTACCTTTATAGGCCAGGTCTTTGGCTGGCAGGCGACCTTTCTGGCCGTCTCCCTGCTCGGAGTCGTGGCTATTATCGGTAGTCTGGTTCTGCTGCCGAATAATATTGCCAACAGTCCAGCTGCGTCGCTGCTGACTCAGTTATCTGTATTGAAAAAGCCCAGACTGCTGCTGGTCTATGCCGTTACCGCGCTTGGCTATGGCGGTACGTTTATCGCCTTTACCTATCTCGCCCCCATTCTGCAGGAAGTCTCTGGCTTCTCAGCCAGCAGCGTCGGACTGGTCATCCTGGTTTATGGTGTTTCAGTGGCATTCGGCAATATATGGGGTGGCAGACTGGCGGATGCCAAAGGCCCAGCCCGTGCGCTGCAGATCATCTTCGCTCTGTTGGCTCTGGTTCTGTTGATCTTTACCTTCACTGCCACCAACACCTGGATGGCGCTGGCAACGGTCTTGCTCTGGGGCGCAGTGGCCTTCGGAAACGTGCCCGGATTGCAGGTGTATGTTGTGCAGCGAGCCGAGCAAGAGGTGCCCGGCGCGGTGGACGTTGCCTCGGGGTTGAATATAGCGGCATTCAACCTTGGCATTGCCGGCGGGGCTTGGGCAGGAGGCTGGCTAGTCAGCCAGTTTGGCCTGCTGAGCACACCATGGATTGGCTCTCTTGTGGTGCTGGCTGCGCTGGGCTTGATCACATGGTCGGACTGGCTGGACCGTCGGGAAGCAGCCCATATGCTTCGCGTGATTGCGCCGTCTCCGCATGGACAACCCGGACTTGATCAATTTGGATAGCACCTCGGTGGCCAGGCGTGAGTTTCTCGTGACGGCGGGCGACCTAGCCCGTAGCCGGCGCCCCAGCCAATGCCCGATACACGTTTACCATCGCCAACACCATCGCTGTCTGGCTCTGTACCAGGTTGTCGCGCATTGCGGTGAGTTCCTGCTCGGCAGCCAGCAGTTCGAAGTAGCCGATAAAGCCCTGGTCATAACGGTCACGCGCCTGCTCTACCGCCTGGGTGGCGGCGTCAGTGGCGCTTTGCAGCAATGCCGCACGTGCGTGCGATTGCTGATAGCGCAGCAGCCAGGTTTCCGTTTCTTCCAATGCCAACAGGACAGTCTGTCGATAGTCCGCCAGCAACTCGGCGGACTGGGCATCCGCAGCATCAATGCGCGCCTGCACCAGGGCTCGATCGAGGAAAGTCCAGTCGATGCCCAAGGTTACGCGCCCGGTCCGTGCGCCGGCGGTAAACAGGTCCGAGCCATTTCCCGAGAGTGAACCCAGCAAACCACCCAAGGTAAAGCGCGGGAACAGATCGGCACTGGCGACGCCAATTCGCGCGCTGGCTGCTGCCAGGCGCCGTTCAGCCGCTTGAATATCTGGACGCCGACGCAGTACATCTCCAGGGCTGCCCGCCGCAATCGCTGGACGGCTGTCCGGTAGATGAGCGGGTAACTGAAGCAGAGCGACCAACGCGGTGGGCGGTTGACCGGTCAGCACACCGATGCGGTGCATGGTTGCACCTATCTCGGCTTTCAATTGTGGAATCATTGCCCGGGTCGCATCCAGCTGGGCACGTGCCCGCACCTGATCGAACAGGGTGCCGCGGCCGGCGTCCAATCGTGCGCCAACAATATCCAGCGACGCCTGTTGCAAGCTGACGTTCTGCTCGGCCACCCGCAGTTGCTGTTGTAGGCCGCGCAGCTGAAAATAGCTGCTGGCCAGTTGGCCGGCCAGCGCTACCTGAAGGGTCTGCCGGTCCGCACCCGCGGCCTGCAATTCTGCTTCGCTGGCCTCGGTGGCGCGGCGTAAGCGGCCAAACAGATCCAGCTCCCAGCTAAGCGCCACACTGGCCTGGTATAACTCCACGCGTTCCTGATCAGGGCGCGTGCGTTCGACCTCCGCCAGGCGTTGGCCGGTAACACCGCCGCCCGCTGTCACACTGGGCAATTGATCGCGACGCGAGCCGCGCAGCAGCGCTTCAGCCGCCTGATAGCGTGCCAACGCCGCCTGCAAGCTCTGGCTCTCGGCCATGGTCTGCTCGATCAGACTCGCCAGCAGGGGATCTTCAAAGCCTTGCCAGAACCGCTCCTCGTTATTGGCGATAGGCGCACCTGAATCTTGCGCGGGCGTTTGATCATGGGCGAACTGCTGCAGCGGCACAGGCTCCGGTGGTTGGTAATCCGGGCCTACTGCGCAGGCACTCAGCAGTGCTGCCATTGAAAAGATACTTGCCAGCTTACTCATGTGCCTGTGCTCCCAGTTCTGTTGCAAGTTCTACTCTCGAATCGTCTTCAGACTGCTCTGCCTTGTCTTCGAAACGCTTGGCCAGGGTTCTCAGGGCGACGTAGAAAACCGGCGTTAGCAGCAAGCCGAACAGGGTCACGCCGATCATCCCGGTAAACACCGTAATACCCATGGCATTACGTACCTCGGCACCCGCGCCGGTGGCCAGCACCAGCGGCACGACACCGGCGATAAAGGCCACCGAGGTCATGATGATCGGGCGCAGCCGCATGCGGCTGGCTTCCAGCGCAGCGCTGACGGTGTCACGGCCTTGCAGTTCCAGCTCCCGGGCGAACTCGACGATGAGGATGGCGTTCTTGCACGCCAGGCCCATCAGCACCACCAGGCCGACCTGCACGAAGATGTTGTTATCGCCGCCGACCATCGACACGCCGAACAACGCAGCGAGTAAACACATGGGTACGATCAGGATCACTGCCAGCGGCATCACCCAACTTTCATACAGTGCCGCGAGCACCAAGAACACGAGCAGCAGGGCCAGCGGAAACACCACCATCGCGGCACTGCCCTGGGTAATCTGCTGAAAGCTCAGGTCAGTCCATTCCAGCGTCATGCCGGCTGGCAATACCTCATCGGCCACGCCCATGACGGCGGTCAGGCTCTGCGCCGAAGACAGCAGGGTAGGGTCGGACTGGCCAATCAGGTCCGCCGCGGGATAGCCGTTGTAGCGGATCACCGGGTCCGGCCCGAAACTCTCGCGCAGCGTGACCATGGTATTGAGCGGCACCATCTCGTTGTTGGCGTTGCGCGTATAAAGATGGTCGATGTCGCTGGGGTCATCCCGGAACTGCGCATCCGCCTGCGCCATGACCCGATAGGTGCGGCCAAACAGATTGAAGTCGTTGATGTACTGCGAGCCGAAATACAACTGCAGGCTGCCGAACAGATCATCCAGCTGTACGCCCTGCGCCTTGGCCTGCCTACGGTCCACGTCCGCATCCAGCTGCGGCACATTGGCCTGGTAGGAGCTGAACGGGTAGAACATGCCGGGCGTTTCACTCAGCGCCAGAGCCAGACCGTTGGTGGCATCCTGCAATTCGCCATAGCCGGCGCCGCGACGATCCTGGATATACAGCGAATACCCCGAGCCTGCTCCCAGACCAAACACGGGTGGCGGCATGAAGGTAACGGCGAAGCCTTCGTTGATGCCGCCCAGCTTGGCGTTGATCTCGTCGGAGATTTCCTGGGCGGTGCGGTCGCGGTCAGCAAAGTCATCGAACACCATGAACACCGTACCCACGTTCGGTGTATTGGTGCCCTGCAACGCATTGAAGCCGACAAAGGCCAGCGCGTCAGACACGCCCTCGGTGTCCAGCGCCAGCTCACTGACCCGCCGGGCAACGGCTTCGGTACGGTCCAGCGAGGCGCCTTCGGGCAAACGAATGCTGCCGATCAGGTAGGTCTTGTCTTGCGTTGGAATGAAGCCGCCGGGGACCTGGGTGAACATGAAGGCGGTCCCGCCCAGCAGCAACAGATACACCCCGAACACTAATCCGCGACGACTCAGGCTACGACCCACCAGGGATTCATAGCGCTGCGCGTTGCGCAGGAAAAAGCGGTTGAATGGCCGGAAGATCCAGCCACACAGGCGATCAATAATGCGCGCTGGCAGATCCGGCGGTGCTCCATGGGGTTTTAGCAGAGCTGCCGCGAGCGCGGGCGACAAGGTCAATGAGTTGATCGCTGAAATCACCGTGGCGATAGCGATGGTCATGGCGAACTGGCGATAGAACTGGCCGGTGATACCATCCAGAAAGGCCATCGGCACGAATACCGCACAGAGCACCAGACTGATGGCCACGATCGGCCCGCTGACTTCGCGCATCGCCTGATGTGCAGCGGCCAGGGGCGCCAAGCCTTCTTCGATATTACGCTCTACGTTCTCCACCACCACGATGGCGTCGTCCACCACGATGCCAATCGCCAGCACCATGGCGAACAGGGTCAGGGTATTGATCGAAAAGCCCATCAGCAGCAAGACCCCAAAGGTACCGACGATAGACACAGGCACCGCGAGCAGGGGGATCAAGGACGCGCGCCAGGTCTGCAGGAACAGGATCACTACCAGCACCACCAGCGCGACGGCTTCGAGCAGGGTCATAATCACGGCTTTGATGGAGGTACTGACGAACACGGTCGGATCGTAAGCCACCTCCCAGCTCAGGCCTTCTGGAAAATCGCCTTCCAGCTCGGCCATTTTTGCTCGCACCGCAGCCGACACGTCCAGAGAGTTGGAGCCGGGCGCCTGAAAGATCGGTAGCGCCACTGCCTGACGGTTATTGAGCAGCGCCCGCAACGCATCCTGCGAAGCAGCCAATTCGATCCGGGCCACGTCCTTGAGCAACGTCACCTCACCCTGCGCACCAATTTTCAGAACGGTATTTTCGAATTCTTCGACTGATTCCAGACGGCCCTGGGCGTTTATCGAAATCAGCATGTCCGAGCCATTCGGCATGGGCGGGGCGCCGATCTGACCGGCCGACACCTGAATGTTCTGTTCACGTACTGCCGCGCTGATATCGCCCGCCGTGATTCCCAGCGCGGCGGCGCGCTGCGGGTCGATCCACAGGCGCATCGCGTAGTCACCAGAGCCAAACAGACCGGCCTGGCCTACACCGGGGATGCGCGCCAGCTCGTCACGGATATGCAGGACCGCGTAGTTGCGTATATAGGTGGCGTCCAGGCTGTCATCCGGTGATGTCAGGTGCACCGCCATCATCAGATTGGGCGACTGCTTCTGCGTTGTCACGCCGAGCTGGCGTACATCCTCGGGCAGCCGCGGTAGCGCCTGGGATACCCGATTCTGTACCTGCACCTGGGCCTGATCCGGGTCGGTGCCCAGGGCGAAGGTCACGGTTAACGCCAGGCTGCCGTCACTGCCAGCAACCGATTTCATGTAAATCATGTCCTCGACGCCGTTGATGGCTTCTTCCAGCGGCGTGGCTACGGTCTCGGAAATGGTCTTGGGGTTGGCGCCTGGATAGCTGGCGCTGACCAGCACGCTGGGCGGCACCACCTCCGGGTACTCGCTGACCGGCAGCAGTGGAATGCTGATCAGCCCGACCACAAAGATGATGATGGACAACACCGAAGCGAAGATCGGTCTGTCTACGAAGAAACGCGAAAAATTCACGGCAGCAGCCTCCCGGAACGCGTCTGGAAGACGCGCCCGTAACAGTCAGATAAAAGAAAGAAAACTAAACGGAGCGCTAAAGCCTCACGGCGCTGTCGCGACAACTATCGGTGCCGGGGTACGACGCATATCCACCAGCTGCGGCACCACTTGAATACCGGGAGCGGCTATTTTCTGCAGGCCATTGACCACAACGCGATCACCGGCGGACAGGCCTGCGGTAATCACTAGCAGGCCGTCTACCCGCCGTCCGGTCTCGACGATCCGGCGCTCGGTACGGTTGTCCGCATCGAGCAGGTAAACGTAACGGCGATCCTGATCGGTCAGCACCGCCTTCTGGTCGACCAGCAGCGCGGCATCGGCAGCAGCTACCGGCATTTCCACCCGGGCAAACTGACCGGGGCGCAGGGCTCCGTTCGGATTGGCGACCCGGGCGCGGTACTGCAGCGTGCCGGTACGGCTGTTGTAGTGGTTGTCGATGAAGTCCAGCTGCCCCGTATAGGGAAACTCCTGTCCTCCCGCTAGCCCGACACGCACCGGTACCGACTCGCCAAAGGGATTGTCCTGGACGGTATGCTGATCACTTTCGAAATACACATAGAGCGGATCGACCGATACCAGCGTCGAAAGCAAGGTGCTGTCAGCGCTGGCTAAATTGCCGCGCGTTACTTCGGCGCGGCCGATACGCCCACTGACCGGCGCCTTCACCTGGGTATATTCCAGATCCAGCTGCGCGCTTTGCAGTGCCGCAGCCGCTGCATTGACCGTTGCCTGGGCCATGGTCTTTGCCGCATTGCGCTGCTCGAATTCCTCGCGAGAAATTGCCCGGCGCTCCCATAGCTGTTCGGAACGAGCCGCCTCGCTGCTCGCCAGCGTCAACTGACTGCGCATGCGTGCCAGTTCTGCCTGTGCCAGTTGCTCACGCGCTTCATAGGGGCGCGGATCTATGACGAAAAGCACGTCGCCTTCAGTGACTAGCTCGCCTTCCTCAAAGTTGACCTGATCGATATACCCGCTGACCCGCGGCCGCAGCTCCACAGTCTGTGGTGCCTCGACCCGGCCACTGAAAGCGCCCCAAAGAGTGACTTGCTCGGCCTTGACCTCGGCTACCTCGACTTCAGGCGGTGGGGGCGTTGCATTATCCTGAGCTTGGCCCTGGGCGTCGCAGCCGGCCAGGGCGACCAATAACAGAGCGACGAGCAACGCCACTCTGGCCTTATTGAAGGTGATTGCGTGCATAGTCTATTCTCGCTTCCCGTCAGGGGTCACTGGTCTGAGTCTGGCGCAGGGCGCCTTGGTAGTGACGAACGATAAGGCCAGTACTGGTGCGACGGGTAGCGGGTTACTGCCGCATGATTGCCTGATTCTATTTTCGGTGGCGTCCCACCCTACGGGGTTCACGCTCGGCCAATTTGTCTAAACTGTGCCAAGCCGCCTTCGGAGCGCTTTAATCGCAGAGGCTTGAGGGATCCTGCAGGATCGTTGCCTATTCCTGCAAAGCATCGGCGTCGGTCTTATGCCTTGTCCGATCCTGTATATACTGCCTGCAGTCTCTGGAGGTCCGCCATGCTCAACGTTGCCCATTCAACCCCTGCACTCGACCCGATACAGCCACCCGCCGAACCCATGTCCCGGCAATTAGCCGATCTGGTCTCAGCCAGAATCACAACCGACGGCATCCACAAAACCACCATTCCAGGCCTGGATCTGTTTCGCACCGATGCGCCTTCCGGTTGCGTGTCCACCGTGTATGAACCCTCGTTGTGTGTTATTGCCCAGGGCCGCAAGATAGTCGAGCTGGGCGACCGGGAAATTGTCTATGGCGCGCTCAGCTACATGGTTTCCAGCGTCGATCTGCCGGTCAAGGGGCGAGTAGTAGACGCCTCTCCAGAACATCCCTACCTGGCGGTAAAGATCAGCATTGATCCGGCGGAAGTGGCCGATCTGGTGCTGCAGCTAGGCGAGGCCGAGGCGGGCGGAGAGCCGACTGACTGCCCGTATTCCGCCTGCGGCCTGTGCGTCGCCCAGGTTGATATGGGTATTCTCGATGCCATGACCCGACTGGTGCAGCTACTCGACTCGCCAACCGATGCGCGGGTACTGGCGCCCTTGATCCAGCGCGAGATCATCTACCGCGCGCTGGTCGGTGAGATGGGCGCGCGTATGCGCGAGTTCGTCTCGGCTGATAGCCAGTCACACCGCATTTCACGGGTGATCGCGGTGCTCAAGAGCCGCTTCGCCGAGCCCCTGCGGGTGCGGGAGCTTGCCGAGAATGTGAACATGAGCGAATCGGCCTTGTACCACAGCTTCAAACAGGTCACGCGCATGTCGCCGGTACAGTTTCAAAAGAAGCTGCGCCTGCACGAAGCGCGGCGGTTGATGCTAAGCGAGGGTCTGGAAGCCGCCACTGCAAGCTATCGGGTCGGCTACGAAAGTCCGTCACACTTCAGCCGCGAATACAGCCGTATGTTCGGCGCACCGCCGCGCGCAGACGTCATCAAACTGCGCGGTGAAACGCGGGTGGGCATGCTTGCGTGATTCCTCTCTACGGATTTATTGCGAGTAATTGAGAAGGAGGAAATCGGGTCAGATTACGCATTTCCACCAGGATGGAGAGTCCAGAATGAAGTTATTGTTGGTGGGGGCAAGCGGGCTGGTTGGCAGCCATGTGCTGCGACGCGCGTTGGCCGATGAGCGTATCAGCGCGGTGGTGGCACCTTCCCGTCGTTCGCTGAATGAACATCCGAAGCTCTCCGCGCCCGTGATTGATTTTGAGCACTTGCCGGCAGACGCCGCCTGGTGGAAGGCCGATGGGGTGATATGTGCCCTCGGCACCACCATGAAACTGGCCGGGTCCCGGGAAGCATTCAGGCGTGTAGACCACGACTATCCCCTGGCAGTGGCGAAACGCGCACAACAGCACGGCACGCCGACCTATGTTCTCAACTCTGCGGTGGGTGCCGATGCGGGATCACGATTGTTCTATAACCGGGTCAAGGGGGAGCTGGAGCAGGATCTGGCCGGTTGTGGATTCTCTTCGCTCACCTTCGTGAGACCTGGCTTGATCAGCGGCCCCCGTCAGGAGGTTCGGCCAGGGGAGCGCGCGGCGGAAAGGGTGCTGAAAGCCATTGGTCCTGTTCTGCCACGCCGTATGCGCGTTATCCCGGCGGATAATATCGCCCGCGCCTTACTCGAGGCGGCTATTGCTTCGCGGCCGGGCGTGCATGTTGTCAGATCAGAAACGCTGGTTTGAGCGCTACTCTCAGCAACCCAGTAAACTGTACATCCAGTCATCAAAGCGGAGCTCAGCATTGGCAGCACTCAGATACCTGAGCGGTTACGGTCCGGACCTGCGAAACCAGGTGCAGCAGCTGATTGAAGCCAATAAGCTCGGCACCTGGCTTGAGCAACGTTACCCGCCAGCAGCTCTACACTTGATCCAGAGCGACGCCGCGCTGTACGACTACACCCAGCGCCTCAAACAACAGCACATGCGCAGCAGTGTGCCGGTGAGCAAGGTGTATTTCGATACGCGCATGCACGTCATCGATAACGCCCTGGGCCAGCACCAGTTCGTCAGCCGCGTACAGGGCGGCAAGCTCAAGCGCAAGAACGAAATCAAAGTCTCCGCGCTCTTCAAAACCCTGCCCGAACCCTTGTTGCGCATGGTCGTCGTGCATGAACTGGCACACCTGCGCGAGAAGGAGCACAACAAGGCCTTCTACCAGCTGTGCCAGCATATGGAGCCGGACTATCACCAATTGGAACTGGATCTGCGGTTGTTTTTGACGTTGAGGGGGTAAGTGGTCAGGTCCAGCTCAAATACAGGTACTCCCCCCATCCACTGGTAGTGCAATACCGGTGGTAAAGCCTGCACCTTCCGAGCACAGATACAGCACGGCGGCGGCGATTTCTTCGGCTTTGCCGATGCGGCCGATGGGATGCATCGCAGCGGCGATCTCGGCTTTGCGTGGCTCGATCTCGGCGGCGCGGCGGAACATTTCGGTATCGATTACTGCTGGGCAGACGGCGTTGATGCGCACGCCCCTCTTGGCGTATTCGACGGCTGCTGAGCGCGTGAGGCCCAATACGGCGTGCTTGCTGGCGGCGTAGATGCTCATTTTGGGTGCTGCGCCGAGCGCGGCAATGGAGGCGGTGTTAACGATGGCGCCGCCACCGTGCTTGAGCATCAGCGGGATTTCAAAGCGCATGCACTGCCAGACGCCTTTGACGTTGACGTCCATGATGCGGTCGAACACCGCCTCGTCGCCGTCGGCCAGCTTGTGCTGTTCAAACTCGACGCCGGCGTTATTGAAGGCGCAGTCCAGGCGGCCGAAATCGTTTTCGATCATTGCCAGCAGCGCTTTGACTTGCTCGGCGTCGGCTACGTTGCAGCGGCTGAATACGGCCTCACCGCCGCGCTCACGAATGCCTGCTACGACCGCCTCACCGCCGATGGCATCGATATCTGCCAGTACCAGGCGCGCACCCTGCGCAGCAAAAGCTTCGGCGGTTGTCTTGCCGATGCCGGCGGCGGCGCCCGTTATTAATACGACCTTGCCCGAAAACGCTGAACTCATAACCATGTGCTCCTGAGCGATGGGCGCTGCCCAATGCTGCGCTCCGCCGTGAACAGGGAGAATACCAACGCGCGAGGTCAGTTTCGTCTGGATCAGAGCTGTTGTTTACGCATCATGCTGGTGGTTGATAAGTCGCGTCAGTGAGACTTTCTGGCAGGGTTGAGACAATCGTCAGCGGCCTTCCACGCTGGGCTGAATGGTTTTGTGAACTTCTAACGTTCGCGCGTACTCTTCAGGTTGCACGATAAAACCGCGTGCTTGAGCGTTTATAGTCCGGAGATGCAATGCCACGACAACCTACTGAAGCCGAACAACGAGCGATACTTCAGCGGCTGGACAAGTTCAGCCGTTTCACTGACAGCAGCATCGGTCTGCCTTTCACCCGGTTCAAGATCGGGGTCGAGGCCATCGTTGGTCTGATCCCGGGTATCGGTGACCTGCTGGGGTTGGCGATGGCAGGCTATGTATTGCTGGAGGCGCAGCGCGCTGGTGCGAGTGGCGAGGTGAAGCGGCGCATGCTGCGTAATATCGGCATCGACTTTGTCGGCGGTCTGATACCGGTGGTGGGGGATGCCTTCGATGCCGTCTTCAAGGCCAACACGCGCAACACCCGATTGCTGCAGAACTATCTGAACACGCAGCTGGAAGTAGAGCCGCCCCCGTCATCGTTCCCCTGGAAGATTCTGATCGGTTTATCTGTGCTGTTTGCCGGTATTGCTGGCGGTGTGGCCTTTCTCTTGTGAACGCGCGGAGGCAGGTCTCGCGCCAGCGCACGCCAACGGAGGGTTAATCCCGAACTATACAAATGTCGTTTGGCATCACACCCCCCGTTCGTTATTCCAGATCAACACATGCAGTTGCGGCAGTATCTGCGGCCGGTACCAGCGATCAGCGATTACCCGCCCGACCAACCAGCGCAACTGTGCATTCAATGCCTCTATGTCGGCTTCGCGGTCCGGTTGCTCGGGAGTAGCCGGAGCGGGGTTGCAGGGCTGTAGATACAGGGGCAGTTGTGGGTATAGGTCCGCCAGGGCTTTTGCCCACTGGTAGTCCGCCTCGTCGGCTATCACCAGCTTGAGACTGACCTGGGTGTCGGCGCCGGCAGCGGCCAGGCAGGCCTCGAAGCGCTCCCGGCGGAAGGGCATACCCGAGGAGGGCGGTTTAGGGCTAAGCGTGAGGTGATCGAGCATATCGAACCAGGCCTGTGCCTTACTGCCCTGGGTTTCCATGGCAAAGCGGTGGTCCTGCTGGTGCCCGAGCCGTAGTAGTTCAGCGAGCGGCTGCAACGCCGGGTTGCCGCCGGAAAGCGTTACCAATATCGGGTCGCCGCCACCCAGCCGGTTCACCTCGGCAAGGATCGCTTCGGCAGTCATGCTCTGCCAGTCTGCCCGAAAGCGTGGTTCCACCGCATAAAGGGTGTCGCACCAGCTACAGCGAAAGTCGCAGCCGCCGGTGCGCACGAAGACGGTGGGCACGCCGATCAACGCTCCTTCGCCCTGGATGGTGGGGCCAAAGATTTCACTGATGGCGATCACGGTCGGTACTCCGCCGAGGTCTTGGGCGTCTCCGACACCATCGCTGCGCTCACCTCAGGCCAGCGAGCCCGGGCCCAGTCGTACAGGTGCCGGGCAAGGCGTTCGGCGGTGGCGCAGTCGTCCCCCAGCACCTCGTTGAGGTGGCGGTGATCCAGCTCGGCGTCGATGTACTCCTTGAGCGGCTTGAGTTCCAGGTAATCACGTACGAAGCCGTACTGGTCGAGGGTCTCACTGCGCAATTCGATTACTGCCACGTAGTTGTGGCCATGCAAGCGGGCACATGGGTGCCCGGCGGGCATCTGCTTGAGCTGGTGGGAGGCGGAAAAGTGAAACTCTTTCCTTATGGTGTACATGGCTTGACCTTCGCTACTGCTTTGCGCCAGTACTGCTGGTCTTTATAGGCCGTGGGATCGGTCACTCCGGCGAGAGCCATGGCTTCGATGCGCTCCACGCAGGTGCCGCAGCGGCCGCAGTGAATGTCGCCACCCTCATAGCAGGACCAGGTCTCGGCCACCGGTACCGCAAAGCGCGCGGCGTCACGGGCGATCTCGGTCTTGTCCAGGTTGACGTAGGGGGCCAGTAACGTCACCTCGGCTACGCCCTCTAGCGCTTTGGCCTGCATCTCGCCGAATAAGCGGATGAAGTCGGGTCGGCAGTCGGGATAGATGAAGTGATCGCCGCCGTGCACGGCCAGTGCCACGGTGTCGAGGTCGCGGGCAGCGGCGATGCCGAAGGCGATGGTGAGCATGATGGCGTTACGGTTGGGCACCACCGTCACCTTCATGTTCTCTTCGCTGTAGTGACCATGGGGCACGGCGATGTCATCGGTCAGGGCCGAGCCAGATAGTTGGCGGCCGATATGACCGATGTCCATCACCAGGTGGGGCACCGCGAGCCGCTCCGCGCACTGACGGGCTGCATCGATTTCTTTGCGGTGGCGCTGACCGTAGTCGAAGGTCAGCAGGGCGCCGAGGGACTGCTCCGCCGCCAACCGGTAGGCCAGCGTCACGGAGTCGAATCCGCCGGAGCAGATCAATAAAGCATTCATAGGTGTCCTTGTTTTGTCCGGGTAGGCTGCGACCGGGTAAGCGGGCGCATTGTAACGAACGGACCTGTCTTGTCCACCGTAAATGGCTTTCAGCGTTATGCTTCGATCAGCTACTCTGGCGCAGGCTTGCACAGCTCTAGCGCAGCGGTGGCGCACCCTGAAGCGGGTGTGACAGCATGGCCGCTGGTTTTTTTCGAATGTGAGGGTGCCATGAAACAGATATTCATCATCGGCGGTGCCGGCAAGATTGGCCGCCATCTGGCCCGACAACTGGCGCAGCGAGGCTATCAGCCTCATGCGCTGCACCGTGACCAACGGCAGACGGATGGATTACGTGACCTGGGTGCAGTCCCGGTACTCGGCGATCTGCTTGAGCTGAACGCCGACGACTTGGCGGCGTTGATGAGCGGCTGCGATACGGTCGTGTTCACCGCCGGTGCTGGCGGCAAGGGTGGCCCACAGATGACCAAGGCTATCGATGGTCAGGGGCTGGAGCTGGCTGTTGCTGCGGCGCAAAAAGCGAAGGTGAAGCGCTTCCTGCTGGTATCGGCCTTCCCCGAGGCCGGGCGCAACAGGGTGGTTTCCGATACCTTTGAGAACTACATGGCAGTGAAAAAACGCGCTGATGTGTATCTGGCGGGCTCCGATCTGGACTGGGTCATAGTACGCCCCGGCACGCTGCTGGATGCGCCCGGAACCGGCAAGGTCCATGCAGGCCCGGCCATTGCCTATGGAGAGGTGTCACGTGAGGATGTCGCGGCAACCTTGCTCGAAGTGATCGAACAATCGGCGCTGAGCAGGGAGATTATCGAGCTGACCGAGGGCGATACGCCAGTGGCAGAAGCTATTCAGCGACTCGTGCGCCAATGACCAGCCACGCCTGACGCTCGGTAGTACAATTGGCGTTACGGTCATCCCCAGCGCTCAAGCCGCTGATCATTGGTGAACTACAACATGCGCGAAATCGGTTTAACGGTACTGCTGCTTACCCTGAGCAACGTGTTCATGACGTTTGCCTGGTACGCCCACCTCAAGGAATTGAGCTCCAAGCCCTGGATCATCGCCGCGCTGATCAGCTGGGGCATCGCTTTCTTCGAGTACATGCTGCAGGTGCCGGCCAACCGCATCGGTTACGGTGTGCTGTCCCTCGGGCAGCTCAAGATCATGCAGGAAGTCATCACACTCTCAGTGTTCGTACCCTTTGCCGTGTACTACATGAAAGAGCCGCTCAGGCTGGATTATCTCTGGGCTGGCTTGTGTATTCTGGGTGCGGTTTTCTTCATCTTTCGGGGTGAGCTGGCGGGTGCATGATATTGTTTCGCAATGCACACCCGTGGAAGCTGAACCCTTCGCTCTGAGCTGCCCTGGCTAATCACCGCTTATAAGCGATCCTGATGTGTCGCTCTGCCGATGCATAGTCACCTTGGGCGCCGCTGCGAATATGCTAGTGTCGGATCCACATTGCAGGCGGGCGTTCATATGCGCGCATTGCTGGCTGCCATAGCCTATGAGGAGATGACGGGTGAATTACGAAGAGGTCGTATTCGGACGGCGCAGCATTCGCGCGTTCAAGCAGCAAGCAGTTCCACGTAGTCTGATTGAGGAAGTCATTGCCCTGGCTATTCGGGCGCCGTCCTCGATGAATACGCAGCCATGGCATCTGCATGTGCTGACCGGGGAGCCGCTGGACCGGATTCGCGCCGAGAATACCGAACGTATGCTGGGTGGCGTGCCGCCATCCAAGGAAAGCCGCGGGATCGATGCCTACGAAGGGGAACACCGGGACCGGCAGGTAGAGATTGCGGTGCAACTGTTCAAGGCCATGGGCATCGCCCGTGACGACAAGGATAAGCGCCAGGACTGGATACTGCGGGGCTTCCGTCAGTTCGATGCGCCGGTTTCTGTTGTGGTGACTTACGACCGCGTACTGCGTGACGGCGACATCGCTCAGTTCGATTGTGGCGCGCTGGTCAATAGCCTGGTGAACGCCGCCTGGTCCCGCGGTTTGGGCTGTGTGGTGAACAGTCAGGGCATCATGCACTCACCGGTAGTGCGCGAGCATGCGGGCATTCCTGATGATCAGGTGATCATGATCTGCGTTGCGATGGGCTATCCGGATGAGGATTTTCCGGCCAATGCGGTGGTGTCGAAGCGTCGCGCTGTCGACGAAGTGGCGACCTTTGTCGGATTCAACCAGACGGTTTCATAGCGCGAACAGCCACAAAAAATTAACCGGATTCAGGACAGCATGGATCCGGAATACCCCTCGAGCGCCTTGAAAATCAGCAATACCCCCGTAAGCACCAGTAACCCATACACCACCTGACGGAACCGCTGTTCATCCAGGCGGTGATGCAGGTATTCGCCGAGCAGCACACCAACCACCAGCAGTGGCAGATAGAGCACCAGGCGGGGCAGGCTAGGGATCAGGGTGCCGTCGAACAGAAATAGCGCAGTCAGACAGCTGTTCAAGGTGAGCCAAACGACCAGCAAGGTGGCGCGCATGCGGCTCTTGTCGAGCTGAATGCCGCCGATAGCGTAGACCAGCAGCGGGCCACCGGAAGCGAACAAGCCGTGGGTGATGCCAGCGCCGAAGGCCAGGGCGCGGCTGAGCCTCAGCGGGTGCGGCGTGATTTTGATGCCGCGGTACATGCGCAGGAGTTCGCGGCTGGCGAACCAGAGTACCAGCATACCGAACAGCAGTTTCAACAGGTCATCGCCGAGCCAGGGACGCAATGCGTAACCCGCCGCCGTGCCCAATAACATCAGCGGCAGGATCAGCTTGAGCAGTACCGGCCAGTAGATATGCCTGTGGTTGCGCCAGACCAGATAGGCGGTCATCAGAACGTTGAGCGGCACCACCACCGGCATCATTTCCGGTATCGGCAGTATCAGCGCGCCCAGCGATAGTGCGATGACCAGGCTGCCAAAGCCGGTTACGGCTTCAATGGTGTAGGCCAACAATATGAACAAACCGAGCCATAGCCAGGGATCAAGCAGCATTTCTAATGCCTTATTTGAGTATGGGGTAAGCCAGGCCGCGCTGGCCGAGGTGGAGCTCGGCCGTCCCTAGGGAGCGCGGCCTGGGACCGTCGAGTTCCATCTCGATGAAAAACGGTTTCTGAGACTCCGCTGGTCGAGATGGAACTCGACCTTCCCAGTACAGGGTATCGCGATATGGCGTTAGCGTAACTCACTAGCGAAGCGCTTACGTACCTGGCGCAGGTACAGTGATGGCGCGATGCGCCAGAGCAGGCTGCCGAAACGTGAGACCGGTTCAGGCAGTATCCAGCGCTTGCGCCGTTGTAGTCCGTCATCAATCAGTTTGGCCATCCATTCGGCGCTGCGCATGCCGCCGACCATTGAACGCGGATGTTTGGCGACGCTGCCATCGCGGCCCAGGGCGTGGTGTTCGATGGGTGTGTCGAGAAAGCTTGGGTAGGCGATAAGTATGTGGATGCCATCGGCTTCCAGCTCCAGGCGCAGCACCTCGAAGAACTGCGTCAGCGCACTCTTGGCGGCGCAATAAGCCGCGCGGCCAGGCACGGGCATCCAGCCGGCCATCGAGCCGATACAGACGATCGAACCCCCTGATTCGCGCAGCAACGGCAACGCGGCCATCGTCAGTTCCACCGGGCCCTGCCAATCCACGGCCATGACCTTGCGAAACACCGCCGGATTGGTTTGATGCGCAGGGGAGCGATGGGTGATGCCGGCATTGTTGACCAGCAAGTCGAGCCGGCCGAAGCAATAACGCACCTCATCGATCAGATAGCAGATGTCGGCGGCCTGGGTAATATCCGCCGTGACAGTCAGCACCCGCTCCGCGTCGCCCAGTTCTTCAGCGCGGGCGGCCAGGCCTTCGGCATTGAGGTCGGCCAGCACCAGGCTGTGCCCTGCGACAAACCAATGGCGCGCCATGGCCCAACCGAGGCCGGAGGCGGCGCCGGTGATCAGCGTTACGTGCATGGGATACCTATTAAGTTATTAGCTGGAAGCCTGATGCGGGAAGCTTGAAGCAGTCCGAGTCAGCTGAAATTAAGGTGATAAAGCCTGCCTGGTGCAGTTGACAGAGAAAGCGCGCCACCCACACTGACCAGCTTCCAGCTTCCAGCTTCCAGCTTCCAGCTTCCAGCTTCCAGCTTCCAGCTTCCAGCTTCCAGCTTCCAGCTTCCAGCTTCCAGCTTCCAGCTTCCAGCTTCCAGCTTCCAGCTTCCAGCTTCCAGCTTCCAGCTTCCAGCTTCCAGCTTCCAGCTTCCAGCTTCCAGCTTCCAGCTTCCAGCTTCCAGCTTCCAGCTTCCAGCTTCCAGCTTCCAGCTTCCAGCTTCCAGCTTCCAGCTTCCAGCTTCCAGCTTCCAGCTTCCAGCTTCCAGCTTCCAGCTTCCAGCTTCCAGCTTCCAGCTTCCAGCTTCCAGCTTCCAGCTTCCAGCTTCCAGCTTCCAGCTTCCAGCTTCCAGCTTCCAGCTTCCAGCTTCCAGCTTCCAGCTTCCAGCTTCCAGCTTCCAGCTTCCAGCTTCCAGCTTCCAGCTTCCAGCTTCCAGCTTCCAGCTTCCAGCTTCCAGCTTCCAGCTTCCAGCTTCCAGCTTCCAGCTTCCAGCTTCCAGCTTCCAGCTTCCAGCTTCCAGCTTCCAGCTTCCAGCTTCCAGCTTCCAGCTTCCAGCTTCCAGCTTCCAGCTTCCAGCTTCCAGCTTCCAGCTTCCAGCTTCCAGCTTCCAGCTTCCAGCTTCCAGCTTCCAGCTTCCAGCTTCCAGCTACGCGTCAGCGCCTGAGCCCGTTCGTTTCGACAAAATACTCGAATGTCTCCGCGGAGGTCTTGGCCAACGGATAACCAAATTCCTCTTTCAGACGACGGTTGCTAAGTACCGGGCGATAACGCAGAAAGTTGACCTGCTCTGGCCCGGTGGGTTTGCCGCGCCATTTTGCGATTTGTAGCCCGGCTTTGACCAGCCACACCGGCAGGGTCAATAACGGCTTGTTCAGGCGGTGTGCAATGTCCTGCATGGTCAGCGCGCCATCACCGGCCATATTGAAGATGCCGGTCTTGTCTTGCCTGATGCCCACGGCCATGGCGCCTATCACGTCCTGATCCCAGATGAACACGAAGGGCGAATCGCTGCCCTTGAGCGCAAGAATGCGCGGCGCCATGAACAGGTTGGTGATCTGGTTGCGCGTCTCGGTGCCGAGCACCGTGCCAGGGCGGAAGATCAGCTGGCGTAGTTGCGGCTGGCGCTCCCGGTAATCGGCAAGCATCTCTTCAATCAGCCGCTTGTGGTCGGAGTAGGCAAATTCGGGATTTCCACGCAGGGCGTCCTGCTCGTCTATCCAGGCCGGATTGTCCGCATGGTAACCATAGGCGGCTCCGGAGCTGGTGACAGTCAGGTGCTGCACGCCGGCTTTGATGCAGCATTGGAGCACGTTGCGGGTGCCGTTGACGTCGATGTCGTAATCACGGGCGCGGTCCGGGGAAGCCTGGAGCACCGAGGCCAGATGCACCACGTGGGTAATCTGCTCGCGCTCCAGTAGCTCGGCCAGGGACGGGGCCCGCACATCGGCGATCGCCAGCGGAAAATGCAGGTCGTCACGCGCGCGCAAATCGGTGCCGGTCACCGCAAAATGCTCCGCCAGGCGATTGCCGAGTTGGTGGCCGATATAGCCGGCCGCGCCGGTGATCAGTATGCGTTTAGTCATGTGCGGTCCGCGCCCATATCTGCGAGAGAGTGATGCCCGACACCAGATGCCAGACGCCCCAGAAGGCAGTAATCAACATCATGCCCCCGGCTTCGGGAAAAAAGGTGAACAGAATGACCAGGCCCAGCCCCGAGTTCTGGATGCCGACCTCCATGGTCACCGCTCGACGGTCCGCCACGGGTAGCTTGAGCAGCAGCCCCATACCGTAACCCAGCGATAAGGCCAGCAGGTTATGCGCGACCACCAGCCAGAAAAAGCTATGGAAGCGCTCGAGGAACAGGCCGAAATTGTTGGTGAAGGCGATCGCGACGAAGCCCAGAAATACCAGCAGCGAGATGATGCGCAGGGGTTTTTCGCTGCGGGCGACCAGGCCTGGCAGTCTACGTCCGACCGTCATCCCGAGTACCAGCGGGAGCGCCAGGACCAGCAGCACCAGCAACAGAATGCCGCCCGGCTCCAGCGTGATCTGCGTCAGGTATTCGCGGGTGTGCGGGTTGAGCCAGCCATAGAAGGCGAAGTTCAACGGTGTCAGCACTGTGGCGGCCAGGCTGGACACCGCCGTCATGCTGACCGACACCGCAACATTGCCGCGGGCCAGCCAGGTCATGATGTTGGAGAAGCTGCCGCCTGGACAGGAGGCCACCAGAATCATCCCCAGCGCCAACTCGGCATCAATCTGCAATGCCCAGGTGAACAGACAGGTCGCCAGCGGCAGCAGCAGGAACTGGGCGAACAGCCCGGCCAGAGGCGCGACGGGCGCCATAGCGATGCGCTTGAAGTCTTCCAGGCGCAGGCTCAGCGATACGCCGAACATCATGCACGCCATGATGATGTTGAGCAGGATCAGACTGGCCGGGTCGAACTGGATCGGCAGCGCGCCGCTCACGCTGCGGGCACCGGCTTGGCATCGTCGACGCTGAGCCCGCTCTGCAAAGCGGTAATGTGCTCGGCCAGCGTCTTCAGGTATTCATCCTTGTTCACGTAATAGGCCATGCGCGGCAGCTTGATGTAATCGTAGCCGCCATCGAGCGTCACGCCGGCGCGCTCGCGCTTGATCTTGTCGAACGCCTTGGCAGGCTGCGCGTTCTGCTGGCGCTGGCGGATATACAGCGCCACCAGCCGCGCCTGCTGATTACGACCCTCCCAACCCAGCCCTGCGGCTTCGATCATGCCCATCATGAACAGATTGTCGTGCCCGGGGTGGAACACGTTCATGTACAGCTGCGGTGCGTCCTGGTTGGCGGGCCAGTTCAAATGCTGGCGCTTGATGAAGGGATAATCCAGCAGGTAGCCGGTGGACATAAGGATCAGGTCGTATTCCTTGCTCTGACCATCGGTGAAGGTGACCTGTTTGTCGCTGACCTTGCTGATATCGCGTCGCGCGTGGATATCTCCGTGGCCAAGGTGATGCAGGATCAGCGAGTTGATCACCGGGTGGGATTCATACAGTCGATAGTCCGGATCGGGCAGGCCGTAGTCCGAGGGCTTGCCGATAACCATGCGGATCATCGCGCCATCGACGCGTTGCTTGAGCGCACGCGGCAGCTCGATCTTACCGCCCAGGGTGTCGACCGGGCGGCCCTTGATGAACTTGGGTACGAAGTAATAGCCGCGGCGCAGGCTGATATCCACCGACTGCGCGTGGTGGACTGCATCCACGGCGATGTCGGCGCCGGAATTGCCGCAGCCGACTATCAGCACCCGCTTGCCCTTGAACACATCGGGCGTGCGGTAATCAGAGGAATGCATCAGCTCACCGGCGAAATCGCCGGCCAGCGCCGGCATGTTCGGCTTGTGCAGGGTGCCGTTGGCGATCAGTACCCCATCGAACAGGCGCGCTTGTTGTTGGCCGTCACGCTCGGTGGTCACTTCCCATTGCGCGCCGGCGGGTTCGACGCTGAGCACCCGGGTACTGAATTCATAGTGGCGGCGCAGTCCGAAATGGCTGGCGAAATCCTGGAAATACGTCTTCAGCGCACTGTGGTGCGGATAGGGCGCGACGTCATCCGCCATCGGGAATTCCTTGAACTCCGTCATGCGCTTGGAGGAGATCAGGTGTGCGGTCTCGTACAGGGTGCTGTGCGGGTTATCGATGTCCCATAATCCGCCAACGTCGCTGTGCAGGTCGAACCCGGTGAAGGGGATGCCGAATTTCTGAAGGTTACGGGCTGCGGCCAGGCCCATCGGACCTGCGCCAATCACGGCATACATGGATGCTACCTCGGAAGTCTTTGTTGTTATGCTTGCCAGTCTAAGGGATGCGCTGCACGGCGTATCGCACCAAACAGGACAAAGGACCGGCAATTCAGGCCATGGGCGACACTTCCGAACACAGCGTCACGCCGCTATACAGTCAGGCGATCGTGCAGGCGGCCGAACGTCAGGGCCTGGCGCTACCGGCGGAATTGCTGGCAGAACTGCGCCCGGATCAGCGCGTACCGCTGGCGCGTCAGGGCGCGCTGTGGGAAGCCTTTTGCGCAGCCAGTGCTGACCCTCTGGCTGGCCTGCGCCTGGGACTGGAAATGCAGATTGGCCATCTGGACAGCGCCGGCATGCTGTTGGTGACCTCCGACACGCTTGGCGAGGCGCTGGACGAGTTGGTTGAATACGCCCCGGTGATCGGTGATGGCGGCGAATTCAGCGTGCGCCACGCCGGTGAGCAAGTATTTATCGATTATCAGCCGGACTATTCCGTACGCCAGGCCGAGCGGGTCGAAGCGGTGCTTGCCAGCCAGCTCAACCTCACGCGCTGGGCCACCGGCGGGCGCTTCCGTGCCGCCGGCCTCTGGCTCAGCCATGCGCCACTGACCGGGTTGGATGACTATGCGCAACTGATCGATTGTCCGCTGCATTTTGACGCGGCGCATAACAGCCTGGGGTTTGCGGCGCAGCAGCTCCATCTACCATTGATTCAGGCCAACAGTTCCCTGCGCGAACACCTGCGCCAACTGGCCGATCAGACCCTGGTTACGCTCGGCCAGCACAGCCTGACGGCCGCGGTGCAGCGCCTGGTTCGGCAAAACCCGCGTTGGGGCAAGGAACGCGTCGCAGCCGAACTGGAATTAAGCGGCCGACATCTCAACCGCCGCCTCGCGCAGGAGGGACTGTCGTTCAAAAGCCTGCGCGAAAGTGTACTGCAGCAGATGGCCTGCCGCGCGCTGCGCGGAGAGCAACGGGTCGCGCAGATCGCCGAGCAGCTCGGCTTTTCGGATGAAGGCGCATTCGTGCGCGCATTCCGGCGCTGGCAGGGCGTGACGCCAGCGCGTTATCGCGATACATCGCAGGGCCGGATTGAGTTCGGCTGAGGCCGATTCGCACCAGTCGAACGAATCGGTACAGATGCGTTTTCCGTAGAAATCAGGTTATGCCCCGTCCCTGGGCGCAGCGCTAAAACAACCCCATGCCCCAAGCCACCATAAACAGCACCAGCGAGAAGCCCCACATCAACCACAGCGAGTAGCGAATGTGCCGTCCCAGGTCCAGTCCCGCGAGGCCCAGAGCTAACCAGAGCGCTGGGGAGAAGGGGCTGATAAAGGTGCCGATGATATTGCCGATGATTAGTGCATAGACCACTTCGGCAGGTGCCACGCCGTGACTGCCGACGACTTCAAGAGTGACTGGCAGCAGGCCGAAGTAATAGGCGTCGGTGCTCAGCACCAGCTCCATGGGCAAGCCAAACAGACCCAGGACAATATGCAGCATCGGTACCATCGACTCCGGTAAAACGCGCACCAGGTCCTGGGCGATGGATGAGAGCATGCCCGTGCCAGTGAATATCCCGAGCATCGAACCCGCAGCCAGAATGATCATGCCCATGCTCAAGGCCGAGGGTGCGTGTGCGGCCATGCGTGCCATTTGCGCCTTGCCGCCCGGATAGTTGATTAACAGCGCCGCAGATAGGCCAATCATAAAGACGTAGCCAGCAGGGAGTACGCCGGAGAACAGTGCCACGATCACCAGTAGCAATAGCAGGGCGTTGATCCAGATACGTTTGGGGCGCTGCAATGCCAGTTCTTCCTTGGACAGGGTCTGCAGTCCTTCAAAGGTGCTTACTGTCTCGTCCGGCTCGATGCTGACGACCGCGTTCGCGATGCGGCGTTGTTCCCGCCAACCGAGAAATACGGCCATCGCCACCAATAGACCCGCACCAAAGATCTGCACCGGAATCAGGCCGTGCCACAGCTCGGTGACGTCGATGCCTGTCACTGCTGAAGCTCGCCCAAGCGGTCCTGCCCAGGGCACCATATTCAGAATGCCGGCGCCCAGGGCCAGTAATAGCAACATCAGGTACGGGCTCATACGCAGCTCTTTGTACAACGGCAATAGTGCCGGCACGGTAAGCAGAAAGGTGGTCGCGCCCGCGCCGTCCAGATGAGCCAGCATGCCGATGACTGCCGTGGCCACGGTCACGGCTATCACGTTGCCCCGTGTGACTTTCACCATTGCATTGATAATGGGACGAAACAGCCCGGTATCCTGCAGCACGCCGAAAAAACTGATGGCAAACACGAACATGGTGGCGATGGATATGACACGTTCCAGGCCTTCGGTATAGAAGCCTGATATGGCCTCCGGCCCGAAGCCCGCAAAAAGTGCGCCGAACAGCGGAACTACTATCAGTGGCAGGACAGGGGACATACGCCCAACCAGTAGCAAAACTACCAGGCTGCCGATGGTCAACAGGCCGATCAGGGTCAGCATGCCGTTACCTCCTCTTCTTTTTAGGTGTTTGAAGCTGGGCGCGGAGTGTAAGGAATGAAGCTTTCATGAACCTGACATGAATTTCAGGGACAGGAGAGCAGCTGACCGCGCGCGGCGCGCGGATGCTTTTGTTGCTAGCTGAACTGAAACCGGGCTCGGTGCGGCTCAGCTGGCAAAGCTGATCCGCACCAACAAGCCGCCTGTGCTGGCCTCGTGCAGGCTGATTTCAGCGCGATGGGCGCGCACTATCTCGCCAACAATCGACAAGCCCAGCCCACTCCCGGCACTGCTCTGATGGTAAAAACGCTCGAACACACGAGCACGCTCTTCCGGCGGAATGCCGGGGCCGCTGTCTTCCACTTCCAGCAGTTGATCGGCGCGCAACCGCAGGATGATCTGGCCACCTGGCGGCGTATGCTGCAGGGCATTGTCGATCAGATTGCCGAGCAGTTCCTGCAGCAATGTCGGCTCGCCCCAGACCGCAAATTCGGCTTCTACTTCCAGCGCCAGCGCCACTGCCTGGCTGTGCGCCAAAGGCGCCATGGCCATGGCCAGTTCCTGCACTAGCGGTGCCATCGGCACCTGCTCGGCGCTGCCTTCTGCTACAGCCCGCGCACCGCGCTCGATACGCGCCATCGACAGCAGCCGGTTGGCCAGCTGAATGGTGCGATCAGTACTGTGCTGCGCCTCGTGCAAGGCCTGGTGCCAGTCCGCCGAGCGCTCGCTGCGCAGTCCCAATTCAATACGTGCCTTGAGCGCCGCCAGTGGTGTGCGCAACTCATGCGAGGCCTCGGCAATGAAATCGCGCTGCCGCTCGAAGTTCTCCTTCAGTCGGCCAGTAAAGTGATTGATCGCCTCGACCAACGGCACCACCTCCCGTTGTAGGCCGCCGGTGCTGATCGGCCGCAGATCATCGCTGCGTCGCTCGGCCACCTCGTTGCGCAAGCGGTGCAACGGGCGCAGCGCTGCGGTAATGGCCAACCAGGCCAGCAGTAGCGAGCTGGCGGCCAGCACACTCAGGTTGGTCAACGACTGGCGCAGCAGGTCGCGCGCCATGCGCTCGCGGGCCTCCAGCGTTTCCGCCACGCGAATCTCTGCCATGCCCTGGACGCTGGCGCCGCTGATCGGCTGCAACAGGCTGACCAGTCGTACACCCACGTTGCGGTATTCGTCGTCATAGAAGCGTGCCAGCGCCGGGTAGTCGTCTGTCATGGCGATGCTGTCGTCGGCCGCTGGCAGATCTTCATAGCCGGATATCGAGCGACCCTGCATGTCGAGCACCTGGTAGTAGAGGCGGCCGGTGATGTCGTAGGCGAAGTTGTCGAGCGCTATATAGGGCACTTCCACCGAGAGCTCGCCTGCATCGTTGTACAAACGTTCGGCAATGGTGCGGGCGGAGGAGAGCAGCGAGCGGTCGTAGGCGGTATCAGCGGCGCGGCGCGCATTGAGATAGGAGGCCGTGCTGCCCAGCACCAACAGGAGCGAGAGCACCAGCGCCAACCGCAATAGTAGCCGGCCACGCAGGCTGCCCGCGGCTTTCATTCCTGGGTTTCCAGCAGATAGCCCAGCCCGCGGAAGGTGACGATGCGCACGCCGCTGCCTTCCAGCTTGCGGCGCAGGCGTGAGATGTAGATTTCAATCGCCTCGGGGTTGGCGTCCTGATCCAGCCCGAATACCTTGCCAGCCAGCTGTTCCTTGCTCATCAGCCGACCGGGACGGGCGATCAGGTTTTCCAGCACGGCCTGCTCGCGTGAGGGTAGTGGTAGCGACTGCCCAGAGAGGCTGAAGCGTCGATCGTTCAGGTCATAAATCAGGTCGCCACACTGCTGCTGGCGTTCACCGCCCATCAGGCTGCGGCGCAGCAGGGCATTAACGCGGGCTTCCAGCTCGCTCAGCTCAAAGGGTTTGGCGAGATAATCATCGGCGCCCAGATTCAGCCCACGCACCCGGTCGGCTACTTCGCTACGTGCAGTGAGCATCAATACCGCCAGCGTCTGGCCGCGCTCGCGCAGTTTGCGTAGCACCTCGAATCCATCCTGGCGGGGCAGGCCCACATCCAGGATCGCCAGGGCGTAATCCTCGCTGCGCAGGGCCAGGTCGGCGGCCACGCCGTCGTGCAGGCTATCTACCGTCCAACCCGCGCTCTTGAGTGCGCGAGCCAGGCTGTCAGCCAGTTCAGAGTCGTCTTCTACTAGCAGGATTCGCACTGCCGCTCTCTCTTGCAAAAGTTCCGTTGGGTTCAGTGTACACCGCCGGTCAGCGGCCGCCATCGCGCGACTGCCGGCGGAAAGCATGAAAGGTTGCTGAAAGGTTGACGCACTAGCATCGCTCGACGATCACGCACCAACCGCCACAAACACAAAAAAAATAACGGAGTATCCGTATGACTGTACCTACGTGTCGGCGCCGCCATTTCTCTTGCCCGCTGCTCGCTACTGGCCTCGCCACTGGCACGCTGTTGCTGGCGCCTTTCGCCCAGGCCGAGGGTTTTGTCGAAGACAGCAGCGCCGAGCTGAGCACCAGTAATATCTACTTCAACCGTGACTTCCGCGAAGGCGATGGCCAATCCAAGCGCGAGGAGTGGGCCCAGGGTTTTATTCTGCACGTCAACTCCGGCTTCACCCCAGGCACCGTCGGTTTTGGCCTGGACGCAGAGGCGATGCTTGGCCTGAAGCTTGATTCCAGCCCGGATCGCACCGGCACCGGCCTGCTGCCCACCCATGATGACGGCCGCGCCGCCGACGAATACAGCCAACTGAATCTGACCGCCAAAGCGCGCATTTCCGAGTCGCAACTACGGGTCGGCAGTCTGCTGCCCAAGCTACCGACGCTGAACCCGAACACCAGCCGCATTCTGCCGCAGACCTTCGAAGGCGGCATGGCGACGATCAATGAATTCGACGACCTGAGCATCAGCCTTGGCCGCCTGACCAAGGCCAAGGACCGCAACTCCACTGACGCCCAGGACATCACCTCGAACAACAAGAACCAGCGTTTCGGCGGCTCGTTCGAGGCAGACCATTTTGATTGGGTTGGGTTGGACTACACGTTCATACCCAGCCTGGCGGGCAGTTATCATCTGGCACAACTGGATGATATCTACCGCCAACATTTTATTGGCTTGACCCACCGGTTGGCACTGGGCGAGGGCAGCCTGAAGTCTGAGCTGCGCGTGTCCGTTTCCGAGGAGCAGGGCGCCGCCCAGGCTGGCGATATCGATAACCAGGCCTGGCAGGGTCTGTTCAGCTATGCCATCAACGGCCATCGCTTCGGTTTCAATCTGCAGAAAATGCGCGGCGACAACGCCTTCCCGTATATCGACGGCAGCAATCCCTACCTGGCCAACTTCGTGCAGATCAACGACTTTGCCGAAGCCGGTCAGCGTTCAGCGCAAGTCCGTTATGACTACAACTTTGCCGATCAGGGCCTGCCCGGCTTGAGCTTTATGAGCCGTTACACCAAGGGCGATCAAGCTGAACTGGTCGCCGGTGGTGAAGGCTCGGACTGGGAACGCGATACCGAACTGCAATATGTCATTCAGCACGGACCGCTGGAGAACCTGGGTCTGCGCTGGCGCAACGCGTCTTATCGTTCCAGCTATGCCCGTGATGTGGATGAGAACCGTCTGATTGTCAGCTACAGCCTGCCAATCTGGTAAGCAGCAGTCCTGCGAATCACTGCGGCGATATCGCCTAAAATAAGAAACAAGAGGAACCACCCATGAAATCAGCTCTGTGTTCATCCTTGCTGGCCATTGCCTGCCTTGGCATTGCCACCTACACACTGGCCGACGAGCCAAGCCGGCCCGAGTGCATTGCTCCGGCTTCGCCCGGCGGCGGTTTCGACCTGACCTGCAAACTGGCGCAGAGCGCGCTGCTGGATAGCGAGAAGATCAGCCGTCCGATGCGGGTGACCTACATGCCCGGCGGTATTGGCGCTGTAGCCTATAACGCGGTGGTCGCCCAGCGCGCTTCGGAAGGCGGCACCATTACCGCGTTTTCCAGCGGCTCGCTGCTCAATCTGGCCCAGGGCAAGTTTGGCCGCTTTGATGAGAACGCCGTGAAATGGCTGGCGGCGGTTGGTTCCAGCTACGGCGCCATCGCCGTGCGCGCCGATTCCGAGTTGAAAACCCTGGATGATCTGATTGCAGCAATCAAGAAAGACCCCTCCAAGGTCGTGATTGGCTCCGGCGGCACCGTTGGCAGCCAGGACTGGATGCAGACAGCGCTGGTTGCGCGCACTGCCGGCATTGATCCACGCAAACTGCGTTATGTCGCCATGGAAGGGGGTGGTGAGCTGGCCACCTCATTGCTGGGCGGTCACATCCACGTTGCCAGCACGGATATCTCCGACTCCATACCGCACATTGAAAGCGGTGGCATCCGCATCCTCGCGGTGCTGTCCGATGAGCGCCTGCCGGGTGATTCGGTTGCCGATATCCCCACTGCCAAAGAGCAGGGCTACGATGTCAGCTGGCCGGTGATTCGCGGTTTCTATATGGGTCCGGACGTCAGCGATGAAGACTATGCCTGGTGGAAAGGCACCTTCGAAGAGATTCTCGCTTCCGAGGATTACGCCACCTTGCGCGAACAGCGCGAGCTCTTTCCCTTCTCCATGACCGGGGACGAGCTGGATACCTACGTCAAGCAACAGGTCGCCGATTACAAGCAACTGGCTTCCGAGTTTGGGCTGACGCAATAACCCGAGCGCTATGCAACCCGTTAGCTTCATTCAGTAATCCGACCCTGACGGCCGGTGGCGCAACGCCCCGGCCTGTACCCGCGAGGACTCCATCATGTTGTATCACCGCCTGTTTGCGGCGTGCCTGCTATTGGCCTGCGTCGGCCTTGGCCTGACCGCCTGGGGTTATCACGCGCCCTATTCCTACGAACCTGTTGGACCAAGGGCCTACCCGTTGATGCTGCTTGTTCTGCTTGGTGCCGGCGCGCTGTTACTGGTCTGCAAGCCACGCCTGGAAACCGGCGATGAGGCTGAACCCAGGATAGTCCCGGCAATGCTGCGCAAAACCCTTATCTGTCTGGCGTTGATGCTGGCGCTGGCTGCGTTGTTTGAGCGGGTCGGTTTCATCGTCACCGCGACACTGTTTGGCTTCGGTATGGCGCGCTTGTTCGGGGGCCGCTGGCTGCCCAGCGCAATCCTCGCCGTGGTACTGGGCATCGGCCTGTACTTTCTGTTTGACCGCATTCTTGACGTGCCGCTGCCCATGGGTGTGCTGGCCGTACTGGAGAACTGATCATGGATACGCTGCAATATCTGGGACAGGGTTTCGGCGTTGCGCTGAGCCCGAACAATCTGGTGACCGCGCTGGCGGGCACCACAATCGGCACTATCGTCGGCCTGCTGCCGGGGCTGGGCCCGATCAACGGCGTCGCACTGCTGATTCCGGTCGCCTTCGCCCTGGGCCTGCCGCCGGAAACCGCGCTGATTCTGCTCGCCTCGGTTTATCTGGGTTGTGAGTACGGCGGACGCATTTCCTCGATTCTGCTGAACATTCCCGGTGAAGCGTCAGCAGTAATGACCACGCTCGACGGTTACCCGCTGGCCCGCCAGGGCAAGGGCGGCATTGCCCTGTCCATCTCGGCCTGGAGCTCCTTTATTGGCGGCATGATTGCCACCGTCGGGGTGGTCGCCTTCGCGCCATTGCTGGCCGGCTGGGCGGTGTCCTTCGGCCCGGCCGAGTATTTCATGCTGATGGTTTTTGCGATTGTCTGCCTGGCCGGTATGGCTGGCGACAAGCCGGTGAAGACGGCGGTAGCGGTGCTGATGGGGCTGATGCTCTCGTGCGTGGGTATTGACGCCAACAGCGGCGTGTATCGCTTTACCTTCGGTAGCCTGGGATTGTCCGACGGCATCCAGTTTGTCGTGCTGGTCCTGGGCCTGTTCAGCATCAGTGAGATCCTCATGCTCCTGGAGCGCACCCACCATGGCCAGACGGCAGTCCGCGCCAGCGGGCGCATGCTGTTCAACTTCAAGGAAGGCGCCTCGGTCTTCGGCACCAACATTCGCAGCGGGCTGCTTGGCTTCATTTTCGGCATTCTGCCGGGTGCTGGGGCGACCCTGGCCAGCGCTGTGGCTTATATGTCGGAGAAGCGCATGGCCGGTGCCAGCGGCCGCTTTGGCGACGGTGATCTGCGCGGCCTGGCCGCCCCGGAAACCGCCAACAGTGCCTCGGCCTGCGGTTCCATGGTGCCGATGCTGACGCTGGGTATTCCCGGCTCCGGCACTACGGCGGTGATGCTTGGCGCGTTGACGCTGTACAACATCACCCCCGGGCCGCTGTTGTTCCAGAACCAGCCGGAAATCGTCTGGGGTCTGATTGCCTCGCTGTTTGTGGCTAACGTTATCCTGATCGTCATGAACATTCCGATGATCAACGTGTTTACCCGCATCCTCTCGGTGCCGAACTGGACGCTGGTGCCGGCGATCGCCATCATCACCTCGATCGGTGTGTATGCGGTGCATGCCACAACCTTCGATCTGTTCCTGATGATTGCCATCGGCGTGTTCGGCTACATTCTGCGCAAGCTGGACTTTCCGCTCTCGGCACTGCTGCTGGGCTTCATCCTGGGCGGGATGATGGAAAGCAACCTGCGTCGCGCACTGTCCATCTCTGATGGTGACCTGGGTATTCTGTGGAACAGCCCGATCACGCTGGGTCTCTGGGTACTGGTGGCATTCATGGTTGCCCTGCCGTTCTGGCGCGCATACCGCGGCCGTCGCGCATTGCCCTTGCCGGATGCCGCATAACGCAGCATGGCTGGGCCAGGCGCGGCTCTGGTCCACGCCCCTGGTTGGCTTGATTGGCGGCTGGCTGGCCAGTCTGGCTGACTGGCCGCTACCCTGGATGATCGGCTCGTTACTCGCGGTCATTCTGGTGCGCTGCAGCGGGTGGATGCTGGTAGAACTGCCCGGCGGTCGTCAGACCGGGCAGTGGATTGTCGCCAGCGCTATTGGCCTGCATTTCACCGCCCCGGTATTCGAACAGATCCTCGGTCATTGGTGGGTTATCGTTCTCGGTGCCTGCATCACCGTAATGCTCTGTGTGATCGGCATTGGCGTGCTTCGGCGCAGCGGCGTGGACCGCGCCACTGCCTACTTCGCCAGCCTGCCCGGCGGCGCCAGTGAAATGGTCGTCCTTGCCCTGCGGCATCAAGCCGAGCCGGCCAAGGTCGCCGCCGCCCACAGCCTGCGGCTGTTGATGGTGGTACTGATCATCCCAGCACTGTTTACCTTTGCCTTGCCGGAAACCCCCGCACCGGAACCAGCCAGCACCCACTGGGGCTGGCTGGCGCTGTTGATGCCCCTGGGCGCCGGGTTGGCAATGATCTGGCGCCGGTTCGGCCAGCCCAACCCCTGGATGCTTGGCCCGCTGACCGCCTGTGGCGTCGCAAGCGTAGGCTTTGATCTGGACATCGCCTTGCCGCCAGGCGGTGGTGAGCTCGGTCAGTGGCTGATCGGCTGCGCGCTGGGCTGCCATTTCGATCGCAAGTTCTTCCGCAGTGCGCCAGCCTTCATGCTCAGAGTTGTACTCTTTACCCTGATGGCGATGCTTGTAGCGGCGCTTGGTGCGGAAGTACTCAGCTGGTTTGCCGAGGTCGATGACATTAGCCTGATGCTGGGCATGATGCCGGGAGGGATCACCGAGCTGTGCCTGACCGCCGAAGCACTGCAACTGTCCGTGGCACTGGTTACCGCTTTGCAGGTGCTGCGGCTGTTTCTGGTGATGTTTCTCGCCGAGCCGATGTTTCTGTTGTGGCAGCGATTTAGTCCGCAAAGCGTTTAATGAATGGCTGATATTGGGCTTCGTTGTATTAGGCCCGCAAGAGAGCTTCCCGAGCTGTTCTTACATAGCCGGGGAAGCTCCGCTCTCGCCACGGGTAATTAGGGGGTGGAATAATTCGCGGATTGACCAAAGATGACCGGCAGTGTGCCTGCTGCAGTGGGCGTCAAACCGGCATCCAGCAGAGCGGCATTCCAGGCGGCATTCACGCCCGCCAGGGTTAGCTCTTCGGTCGACATGCTGACATCCGCCTCTGTATTGGTTGCATCAAACACGATGATCTTGTTCTCGGCGGCAGGCGTCCAGCGGTTCCATTCAGGTTGTGCTTCGCTCTGGCTGCCGTTGGGATCGCCGTTTCGGGCAAAGTCCGCCAGGTAGTTCATCATGGTTTTCTGCAAGGCTACGCGGCCGGGTTCGTTCTGCTCGGTAAAGGGCAACTCGAACAGGCCTTCGCCCGTACCGAAGAAGAACGAGATGTCCGCCGCATGCCCTGCGCCATAGATGAAGTTGAAGGGCTCGGGACCGGACTGGGTGCCCCAGCGGAAGTCATAGGCGTAGGTAGCTGGCTGATGCTGGCTGATCAGGCGGGCCAGCTCGTCTACGTATTTAGCCCGCCAGGCGCGCCCGCCGTGATACCCGGTGATTTCATAGGTATCCTTGTCCTTCTGGGTAGGCAGTACCTCATCCAGAGTCTGAGTTCCTTCGAACGCAACATCCAGCAGGTCCAGCCAGGTTTTGTCCGGTGGCGAGGGGACGTCAGGCAACGCGCTTTTTACGGCGGCGCCGTAGAGTGGCATGAACGACTTCTGCTCGTACTCGTTGGCGCCCAGGATCAGCGGCACATTGTTGAAATCGCCACTGGTAAAGCGCGGTATCCAGCCGCCGGCGGGGATCACCGTGCCGTCTTCGATGGCGCCATAGGCACTGAGTGAACTGTAGTTGACGACAGCCTGATATAGATCCCTGCCTTCGGCCGCGCGCACGTAGTCACCCAGCGTGCCGGCGGCCTCCATATCTTCGCGCATTTGCCTGGCCTGCTCGGCGGTGATAGGGGCGTCCGGGGTCTTGCGGTCTTCCCGCAGACGAATAAGCCACTCGATATGCGCATTGGCTGAGGTGCGTGCCGCGGCGGGGCTGCGGGTATTCATTGATCCGCTCTGTGCCATGGCACGGTGAAAGAGCCCGGCTGCCTCCGGAGAGGTCATCAGGTTCAGGACGTTGTGTCCACCAGCGGATTCGCCAGTGATGGTGACGTTATCCGGATCGCCACCGAAATCGGCGATATTTGCCTGCACCCATTCCAGTGCTCGAATGGTATCCAGTGTGCCGAAGTTGCCAGAGTCGGAAAGGGGGTCGGAACCGCCGGTCTGCACGTCGGGATGGAAGAACCAGCCCAACGGACCAAGCCGGTATTGCACAACCACAACGATAACGTCCGAATGGTTGGCCAGGACGCTGCCGTCATACTGTTTGGCGGTTCCGAAATTGTTTGAGCCACCGTGGATCCAGACGTAGACAGGCAATGCTTCTTCCTGGAAGCCGCTGCGGTTGGGGCGATAAATGTCGACAGTCAGGCAATCCTCCTCACCGACCATCTGTGAAGTGCGCTGCCATTGAGTGGTGGTTTCCGCCTGCACGCATTCAGGGCCACGTTCACGGGCATCCCGCGTTCCACTCCAGTTCTGCGGCGGCTGCGGTGCCCGCCAGCGTAGCGTGTCGACCGGCGGTTGGGCGTAGGGGACGCCGTGCCAGATCAACGTATCGTCGGTGGCACGGCCAATAATTTCACCATTAGCGAGAGTCAACTGGGCGCGCTCGCTTGGTTCTTCTGGTTCGTCCGACGAGCTACTGCTGCTGCCGTCCAGACAACCGGTTAGTAATAACGAACAGGCAGCCAGGGAAATGGCTGTAACCAGCAAATTGCGTTGCGGTGACACAAGGCGGGCGTTACCCGGTATGTGGCTAGACATCGAGCTTCTCCTGAATATTATTTTTATGAGGACAGAAGGCAAGGACAGTCCTTGTTGCGTAGTTTCAGAACGCCTGAATCAAGGTAGACGCGAATGTCGTTTTAGAAAGCCAGATAAGCGAGGCATATATAGCGACTGGTCGATTGGCTATTTCGCGTTGCTTTACTTAACTAGGGCGGGGCATCCTGAAGGCTTGTAAACAGCGGGCAATCACCGTCATAGCGCCCGCACTTGCCCGCGCGCATCATCGCATCTGGGAGACGCCAATGGACCGCTACAAAAATCTGAGTGGAGATTCAGGTGTGCTTGCCTACGAAGTCTCACCAGGCGCCATCGTTGTGCAATTCAACAACGGTTGGAACTACGAGTACACCGATCAAAGCGCTGGAGCGTCTGCCATTGCAACGATGCATCGTCTAGCGCGGGCGGGGAAAGGGCTCAGCGGTTTCATATCCGCCAATGTTCGAGACGCTTATGTACGCAAGTTTCGTTAGCGCATAACGCCCATCGGATCGGGTCGTCCAGGGTCCCATCAGCGGCCTGCGTCCCTTTCTTCCTTGAAGCAATTCAAACCATTACGTGAACTCAGCCAAACCAGCCAAGCATTAACAGCAGTCCGATGATCCAGGCGCTGAGGGCGACGGTGCCGGGTTGCCAGAGGCGATTCCACTGGCGTTCATAGCGACGCCAGCGTTCACTGTCCACATGGGGCTCGGTGGGCGGCAGGGGCGGGCGTTGTAGCAGGCGTTTCAGGCGAAGTGACGCGATCAGTGCCGGGTTGGGCAGGCGGGTCAGCGCCGGCGGGATTTTCCAATCCATTTTCATTACGAAAGCGGCGACGGCTGCGGCTGCCAGCACTGGCCATAGCGACGCCCAGATGGCGTACAGCGGCAGGCTATCCAGCATCGCCTGGCGCAGTGGCGGCCACAGCCAGGGCAGGGTGACCGGCATCAGGCATAGCAGCGCCCAGGGAATCACCTGGCCAGCGGGCGCAGCGGGTAGCGATTCACTCTGCCGCTGACTCACGCGCATCAGCCACAGGGCGCGCAGTACCAGCAAGGTGGTGCCGAGCGAACCGGCAGTGAGCAGGGGCATCCAGTCCGCCACGGCGCTGGCATCGACGCCATCCTTGAGCAGCGCCTTGACCGCCGCGCCGCTGGTCAGCGGCAATCCGGCCAGGGCCAGCGCGGGCACAATCATCAGTAGCCAATGCACCGGGCCGAGCCGATTATGGGCACTGAGCCCGGCGCCCATGAACAGCGCGCCCTTGGCCAGGCCATGGTGTACGCCGTAAATAGCCAACAAGGTGGCGGCGGCCGTTCGGTATTCAGGCTGCTTCCAGGCCAGCGCGAGGATGACCAGCAGATAGCCCATCTGGCTGACCGAGGAATAGGCCAGCACGGTTTTGGTTCGCGTTTGCAGCAATCCGAGCAGCACCCCAAAAAACGCGCTGAATGCGCCGAGTGCCAGCAGAGCGGTTGCCCAGCCTTGCAGTAGCGGATCTTCAGTCGGCAGGAAACGCCACAGTCCGAGTATGCCTGCCTTGAGCATCGCACCCGAGAGCACTGCACTGGCTGCTGCCGGAGCCGCAGGGTGAGCCAGCGGCAACCAGACGTGCAGGGGCCAGAAGCCGGCCTTGATGCCGAAGCCGACCAGCAATAGCGTGGCGGTCAGAGGGCTGGTCGGCGCGGTGTTCCAGGCGCTCAGGTCCAATGCGCCGCCGGCTTCGTGAATGCGCAGCAATATGCCAGCGTAGAGCAGCATCTCGCCAAGCACCGCCAGTTGCAGATAGAGTCTGCCTGCCTGGCGTGGTGCAGGGCCTCGCAAATGAACGACCAGACCGTAGGCGGACAGGCTCATCAGGGTAAAGCCGACATAGAAGCTGCCCGCATCCTGAGCAATGACCAGCAGCAGGTTGCCGGTCAGCGACAGCAGCCAGAAGATCCAGAATCGTTGTCGGCGGTTGTCGTCCTTCAGGTCGGCCACGGCGAACCGAGTGGAGCAGGCCCACAGTAGGGCAGTGAACCCGAGCCAGGCGCGACCGAGCTGATCATCCAGCGCCCATTCGGCGCCGGGCCAGAGAGCCGGGATTGCCAGCGCCTGCGGTGGCCACAGGCTGAACAGCAACGCCGGCAAACAGCTCAACCAGAGCCAGCCGCCGGCGTCGCGCGGACAGCGCCATACCAGCAGCAACGCCATCAGCGGCACGCCGGGGATCAGTAACCACCACAGCGGGCTCACAGGCCGAACTCCCGGTTGATGATCAGCTCACTCCAGGCCAGCGGACTGAAGCCGGTGCCGGCCAATATGCCGGCGAGCAATGCCAGCAGCGCAGTGAACAACACCGGCACCAGCAGCATCCAGTGCGTCTCGCCCAGGCCGGGCCGTCCGGTGCCAAGCGGGCGTTCGTCCGGCCATTCGGCTGGAGGGCGGCCAAACCAGCCGCGGTAGATCAGCGGCAGAAAATAGGCTGCATTCAGCAGGCCGGATATGACCAGTACCAGCAACACGCCGTCCCAGCCAACTTCCAGCGCGCCCAGGCCGAGATACCACTTGCTGATAAACCCGGCGGTAGGGGGCACGCCGATCATGCCCAGCGCGCCAAGGGTGAAGGCGGCCATGGTCAGCGGCATGCGCCGGCCTACGCCGTCCAGCTCCCGGATGTGGTGTATGCCCAGGGTCTCGGCAAAATTACCGGCGCAATAGAACAGTGTCACCTTCATCAGGCCCTGGTGGACCAGATGTGCCAGGGCACCGACGGCGGCCATTGGTCCCATCAACGCGACGCCCAGGATGATGTACGACACCTGGCTGACCGTTGAGTAGGCCAGGCGTTTTTTCAGCTCCTGCTGTTGCAGCGCCTTGATCGAACCGTAAAGGATGGTCGCCGCTGCCAGCGCGAGTAGCGGTACATTCAGCCCCAGCGCCTGCACCGGTTCCACGCCGTAGACGTCATACACCACCCGCACGATGCCGAAGGCACCGGCCTTGACCACCGCCACGGCGTGCAGCAGGGCACTGACCGGTGCGGGCGCGACCATCGCCTGGGGCAGCCAGCCATGCAGCGGCACTAGCGCTGCCTTGACGCCGAGGCCGCCAATCATCAAGACGAAGGCCAGGATGAGGCTGCTGCGGTGTTCGTTCAGCAAGGGCTGCAAATAGCCGCCGGGAACGAATTCAGGGCTGCCGGTCAGGCTGTGCAGCAGAGCCACGCCCATCAGCAGCAGGGCGCCGCCGCCCAGGGTATAGGTCAGATAGACGCGTCCGGCCCGCAATGCCTGGGGCGTGCCGCGGTGAACGACCAGCGGGAAGGTGGTCAGGGTGAGCAATTCGTAGAACAACAGAAAGGTCACCAGGTTGCCAGCCAGCGCCAGGCCGACAGTGGCGCTGACACACAGGCTGAAGTAGCCGAAGAACCGTGAGCGCAGCGGCGAGTCTTCGAGGTAGCCGATGGCATAGATGGTCGTGGCCAGCCAGAGTACCGAGGACAGGCTGACGAACTGCAGCGACAGTGCGTCGCCCTGCAAGACCAGGCCGCCGCCCGGCAGAAAGGGTACGGCGAAGCGGAATTCCATGCCGCGATCGACGCCCCAGAGCATCAGCCCGACCAGCGCGAGCTTGAGCAGCACCCCAGTCATATTGAGCAGCACGCGCAATCTGTTCTGGTCTTCGCGCAGAGCGAATATCAACAGGCCCGGTACCAGCGAGCTGAGCACGATGAATACTGGCAGCAGGCTGGACCAGTCAATGATCATGGACCGACCTCCGTCAGCCAGAGGATCAGTGGCTCGCTGTATAGCGCCATGCCCCAGACGACCAGTGCCGGTAACAGCGCCAGCCATTGCGCAAAGGCGTCAGGGTTGTAGTCGGGTGGATTCGGATCGGCGCGATCGAAGGCCAGGGCCACTACCCGGAAAACATAGGCAGCGCTGGCGAAAGTCCCCAGCAAGACGCCCAGTGCCCAGGGCCAGTGGGCGGGCTCTGCCAGCAACGGCTGCAGTAGTATCCACTTGGCGACGAAGCCGCCGCTGGGCGGTAGACCGATCAGGCTGCCGCCGGCTACCGCAAAGGCGAACATGGCGATTGGCATGGTCTGGGTGGCGCCCTTTAGAGCAGACACCCGTTTACTGCCAAGGGTGGCCTGCATTTCTCCGGCGGCGAGGAACATCGACACTTTGGCCAGGCCGTGGGCCAGCACGAATAGCCACAGCGCCGCTGACAGTTCGCTGCGCTGCCAGTGCAGCAGCAACCCCAGAGCCAACAACGCGTAACCCAGCTGAGCGACGGTCGAATAGGCCACCAGGGTTTTCAGAAAGGGCGTACGCAGCGCCGCCCAGCCGCCCGCCAATAGCGCGACGATGCCCGCCAGTGCAAACAGCAGGCCCGCCGGTTGCGCCAGTTCGACCGGTGCGATGCGGCTCCACAGCAGCCAGAGGATGAATAGCGGACCCTTGACCACCAGCGCCGACAGCAGCGCGCTCACCGCCGTTGGTGCACTGGCATGGGCGGCAGGCAACCACAGGTGCAGCGGCCAGAGCGCAGCCTTGAGCATCAGGCCCAGGGTCATCAATAGCAGCGCCATACGCGTCGTGTGATTGACCTCGGTCATTGCCGCCAGCAACTCGATGTCGAGCACGCCGTAACGGCCGTAGAGCAGGGCGACGCCAAGCAGATAACAGAGCGAGGCGGCCAGGGACAACAGCAGATAGCGCAGCGCCGGGCCATGCGCCTTTGGCCCCGCAATGACGATCATGGCGACTGCCACCAGACCGAGCAGCTCCAGCGTTACGTACCAGTTGAATAGATCACGTGACAGCCACAGCGCCGCAAGGCTGGCATGCAGCAGGCATGACAACGGCCAGTAATCGGTGTCACGGGTCTGACTGTGGCGGCTGCGCTCGGCATATACGGCGACCAGCAGATGAACCAGCGCGGTGAAGGTCAACAGCAGGGCGCTCAGTGTATTCAGCTCGAAGCGGATGCCCAGTGGCGCGTCCCAGCCGCCGATAGCCAGCGTCCGGGTGCCATGGGTGACCACCTCGGACAGCGCCAGTCCGGCAGCAATCAGGCTGAGCAGGCTGGCAACAATCACCCAGGCACCCGCCCGTGAGCGCAGAAAAAGCAACAGCAGCGCCGTGGCCAGCGGAATCAGCAGGCTTGCCAATGCCAGACTCATTCGCGCGGCTCCGGCGTGCCCGGTCGGGAGTGTTTGTTGGTGGCGATTGCGGCGGTGAGACGCAGGGCGAAGGCGGTGGCGCTCACGGCGACCACCAGTCCCGTCACGACCAGCGCGTGCAGTACCGGATCGCTCTGTTCGCTGCGACTGGCCAGGGCGACCATCACCATGAAGGTGCCGCTGCCCATGATGTTGATCGCCATGATCCGGCGGATACTGTGGCGCAAGCGGAGCAGCCCGTGCAGCCCCATCAACCAGAGCACGATGCCCAGGCACAGGAAGATCAGGCTAGTGCTCATTGCCCAGCTCCTCCCGCTCGCCGATGACCAGCAGGCTCAGGCTGGCGGCAATCGACAGGGTTGCCGCGACTTCGACCAGCAGGATCAACTTGCCGGACCACTGCGCAGGGTACGTCAGCCAACCACTACCGAACCAGGTGCTGGCCGCGGCAAGGCAGAGGAACACCGCGACGCCCATCAGCACCAATGCGCGCACCGGCCAGTGATCCCAGCGCAAGAGCGGCAGCAGACCGGCGAGGCGCAGCAGCACAACGCCCGCCGCCAGCAGGGCACCGGCCTGAAAGGCGCCGCCGGGTGCATGGCTGCCGCGCCAGAGCAAATAGCCCCCGATGATCACGCTCAGCGGCGCCAGGATACGACTCCAGGCGCGCAGCAACGTCCATGCTTGCGCCTGCTTGTAACCGGCGGGCCGCAGTTGGCGCACGCCGAGCACCGCCAATAGCAGAACAACCAGTTCCAGCAGGGTGTCCCAGGCGCGGAAGTTGAGCAGCACCGCTGTCACCGGATGGCTGACGCCGCTGGCGTCGAGATGGGTCTCGACCAGGCCGGGCAGAAATTGCGGTCCGTGTTCCAGGGGCAGCACGGCACGGATCAGCAGTATCAATACGAGAGCGCCGAGCAGTCCGGCAGTCAGCTCGTGGCCGGGCGCAGGACGTGGCGTTGACTCCGGTCCGATACGTGCCAGAGCGGCCAGCAACAGCACGCCCGTCAATCCCGCCCCGATGGCCGCCTCGGCCAATGCCAGGTCCGGCGCGCCAAGCCGGGCCCAGGTGATTGCCAGCAACAGGCCGAAGGCGATGAACATTACCACACCGGTATACAGATGGCGGACGTGCAAGGCAATGCCGGCGAGGATGAGCAGTAGCAGGCTCAGGGTGATGTCGAACACTAGCTCAACGGAGGGCATCGTCATCCTCATGCTCAGTAATCTGATCCTGGCCGCGCTGGTAGCGCGCGAGCAGTTGGCAGGCGGTAGTGCTCGACGCCATCACCAGCAGCCAGATGGCGAACATCACGCCGATTGCATGCCAGCTGTCAGCACGCAGACCCAGGCCGAGCGCGACCAGACCGAGGCCCAGCGTATCGGCTTTGGTCACGGCATGTAGCCGGCTGTAGATATCAGGGAAGCGCAACAATCCCAGCGTGCCGGCGACGAAGAAGAATCCTCCCAGCGCCAGTGCAATGCCGCTTAGCCAGTGGAGCGCATCAGTCATCCCTATTCGGCCTCCGCAGGAACTGCACCAGCGCGGCGGTCACCACCGCTGCCAGCAAGGCGAGTACCAGCGCCGCATCCAGCAATGCCGGCTGGGCTTGCCAGTGAGCCATCAGCATCAACAGCGCAGCGCCCGTAGTGCCGAACAGCTGGACAGCCAGCAGGCGATCGGCTCGGGTCGGACCATGGAACACACGCCAGAGGCCGGCGAGGATGCTCAGCAACAGGATGACAGCCAAAAGGATCATGCCGGGCCCTCGCCGAGCAGCCGCATCAACAGTTGCTCCAGGCGCGCCACACTTTCCAGCCATGGCTGCTTATGATCAAGCACATGCAAGGTCAGCCGGTCCGCTTCTATTACACCGGCCAGGGTGCCGGGCAACAAGCTGACGGCTGCGGCGAGCAGCAGGCGTGAACGCGGCTCGCGTGCCTTGAGAGGATAACTGACCCAGGCCGGATCAAGCGGCATGCGCGGTCGCAGCGCGCGGAGCGCGACGTCCCAACCGCCGGCCAGCAGCGCGCGGAGGAAAAACAGCACAAAACCCGGCGCGGCGCGCAGGCGGAGGGTCCAGGCCGCGCTGCCGAGCCAGCATGACAACAGGGCTGCGCCCAAGACGCAGGGGGCGCCGATATACCAGCCTTTGCCTCCCGCAAGCAGCCACCATAGAACGGCGTACAGCAACGACCAGAACAGCATGCGTCGTGACAGAAAACGATCCGTCCAGGTTTGAGACACAGTAACTCCCGTCATTCAGTTGAAGTCATGGTAGGTCAGCATCATGGGTCGCTCAATCAGGCATTGGCCACTGTTACTTTCACGAAGGGCCAGGATTTGATATCGGTCAGCCGGCATGCAGTAAAGCCTTGCTAGACTCACTGGGATGGTAGTCCCGTTGAACTGGTTCCCCTGCACGGCGGAGAGAGGCTTATGTCACGCAATATCATCGTTCTTGGCGCCGGCATGGTTGGCGTTTCCGTAGCCTGGCATCTGGTGCGTCGTGGGCATTGCGTGACGCTGGTGGACCGTCGTGAGCCGGGCCGGGAGACCTCCTTTGGCAACGCCGGCATCATCCAGCGCGAAGCGGTGAGACCTTATGCGTTCCCTCGGGATTTCAATACGCTGCTGCGTGTTCTGCCCAACCACGAGGTGGATATCCGCTATCGACCATTCGGCATGCTGCATGCCGCCGGCCCCCTGTTTCAATACTGGATCAACTCCGGCGGGGCGCGCTACGAGCGCATCATCACTGAATGGGCCTCGTTGATCATGCGTTGCCAGGATGCCCACGAGCCGATGATCGAAGCCGCCGGAGCCGGCGAACTGGTTCGCAAGGGCGGCTGGCTGGAGCTGTACCGCACGCAAAGAGCGCTCAATGAGCGACTCGAGAAAGCGCGTATCGATCAGGGACGTTTCGGGGTGAAGTTTGACCTGCTGGATGCCGCCGCGCTGTATGCCATGGAGCCGCATCTGGGGAAGGGATTGATGGGTGCCATCCACTGGACCCAGCCCTGGATGGTATCGGACCCGGGCGGGCTGGTGCAGGCCTATGCGCGCAGTTTCGAGGCGCAGGGCGGTCGACTGGTGCAGGCCAGTGTCGAGGAGATTTGCCAGGAAAGCGCCGGCTGGCGCGTCGTGACCAGCGAAGAGACCGTCGAGGCAGAGCAGGTTGTGATTGCCATGGGGCCCTGGTCAGGCAAGGTACTCTCGGATATCGGTGTCCATGTGCCGCTGTTCGTTAAACGCGGCTACCACATGCATTACTCCACGGAGAAAGGCGCCAGCCTCAACCATTGGGTAATGGATGCAGAGAAGGGCTTTTTGCTTGAGCCGATGCGCGCCGGGATTCGCCTGACAACAGGGGCCGAGCTGGCGGATCTGGATTCGCCTCCGCAGTACCGACAGCTGGCAGCCGCTGAGCGGGCCGCGCGTGAGCTGTTCCCGCTAGGCAAAAGGCGCGACGCCGAACCCTGGAAGGGCGCACGTCCCTGCATGCCGGACATGAAACCGGTGATTGGCCCGGCCCCGGACAAGCAGGGGCTATGGCTGGCCTTCGGGCATGGTCATCAGGGTTTTACCCTGGGCCCAGCAACCGGAGAGCTGCTGGCGCAGATGATGGATGGCGAAGCGCCGGCGATCGATATGACGCCGTTCCGCGCGGATCGGTTCAAATAGGAGGTCGGCCACGTGATCCTGCGAGGCCAAATCCTTTGTTGAGCGTGTCGATTTTGTGATGTCCCATTCGACCAGATCAGGAGCAACAAAAACTGATTTGCAAAGTGATGGGAGCTTCAGATGATCAAACTATACGGTACACCCCCGACCCGCCTGCTGCGCGTTACCTGGTTACTCAATGAGCTGGGTCTGGAATACGAGTCGCATCCGATTGACCTGATGAAAGGTGAGCAATTACAACCGGACTTTCTGGCGCTCAACCCTGCCGCCAAGGTCCCTGTGTTGGTTGACGGCAGCCTGGTGCTGACCGAATCGTCGGCCATACAGCTCTATCTGGCGGAAAAATATCCGGAGGCCGGTTTTATTCCGCAAGCGCTGGAAGACAGGGCCCAGATGTATCGATGGATTTTCTTCCTGGTAACCGAAATCGAGCAGCCGTTGTGGCGCATCACCCGTCAAACGTTCATCTATCCGGAGGAGAGGCGTACGCCCGGGGATGTGGAGATAGCTCGGGAGGAGTGCCTGGAAATGCTGGCGGTGCTGGAGCGGCATATGACGGAGCGTGAATTCATCGTCGCCGACCGGCTTACCGTGGCCGACTTTAACGCCGCCTATACACTGGATTGGGCCAACGAAGAGAAGATGCTCGACAGCGCACCCAGGCTCAGCGCTTATCTGAAGACTATGTATTCCCGGCCCACGGCACCGCCGACAATTGCGGAGGCGTTTGCTGCGGGGGAGGGTTAGGGGCCGCGCGAGCCAGAGGCTGTAGGACCGTTTGCATTCTTGTACCCGAGTCCGTTGTTGCGTGGTGTGCAACACGCTAGCATCGCTCAATGATTAAATCATTCCGTCACAAGGGACTGAAACGGTTCTATTCGACTGGCAGCACAGCTGGGATACAGGCTGATCACGTCAAAAAGCTTCGTATGCAGCTTGCCGCTCTTGATACTGCAACATGGGTGGATGATATGGACATTCCAGGATTCAGGCTCCATTCATGAAGGGCAAGGAAAAGGGACGTTGGTCGATATGGGTAAATGGAAATTGGCGGGTGACGTTCGAGTTTCGCGACGGCAACGCCTACGTACTTGACTATGAGGACTATCACTAATGGTTATGCATAATCCGCCACATCCGGGCGAATTTATCCAGCAGGTGTATCTTGAGTCTTTCGGCATTAGCGCTCGTCAGTTGGCCTCACATCTCGGGGTTTCACCTTCTACGCTGTCTCGGTTACTCAAAGGTGATAGTGGCATCAGTCCTGAGATGGCGTTGCGGCTCTCAAAAGTGCTTGGTCGGACGCCGGAAAGCTGGCTGGTGATGCAAGATATGTATGATCTATCGGTTGCTCGAGGCACGATCAATCTTGATGGCATTCACCCGCTGGATTTCGAGGCTGCTTGATCTGTAAACAAGGCCGTCCGGGCTGAGGGGCACGGACAGGGGTTTGATGCCGGGCGCGCCTGGGCAGCAGCTGTTCCCAATCTCAGGAGAGCCTACCCACGGACGATTTGCCCGCGGTAGATCCGCACTGAGGCAGTGGCGCCATGGTCTGCGACAGTCAGCCTGGTCTGTCCCGGTTGCTCCATCGGATGCGTGTTGAGCCGTTCGCGCATGGTCGCGATCAGGCTTCTGCTGGCTGGGGTGGCCGCCTCGGTGCCTTGTTGGTACACCACCATTTCCGCCAGGCGCGCGCCAAGCTCTCTCACATCGTCCTCTTCGCAGGTAACGCTGAGGTCGATCAGATGCTCAACAGCATCCGGGTCGGCCAGGCTGACGGTCACGCCCGTGGCTTGTTTGAGGCGTCTTCGCAGGGCGATCATGCAGCCCAGGGTAGACCTGTCGAATTGTGCTTCGGCTATCATCAATCCTTGTCTCCGTTGAATCGTCCTGTGTTTGCATGGCGCGCATGGAGTGCAGACTCGACGACCGGCCAGGCGACAGATAGCCAAGCAGAATTTGTACCACTTCTCTGGAGTTCTCAAGTTCAGTGGGACGCAGCGGAGTCCGGTGTCGGTAATGGCAACCAGCGAGGTAAAAATGCGACTATCTGGCGCAGTGATGCACTGCTCCAGCGCAAGCATGCTCGGCCAGGCGTTGAACCAGTGGTAATAAGAGATGAGAGATATGGGCGGAGTGAGACGGGAAACGTGAACGCCGGCACCTGGGCCGTGCCGGCGCGGGGAATTACTGCATGGCGCTGAGCATCTGCTCGGTGATGTTCTCCAGATTGGTCAAGCCGCCGCCGACCAGGTACCAGCTGTTGGGATCCACGTAATACACACGACCCTCTTTAAAAGCGGCGGTCTCGCTGAGCTGTGGGTGTTGCGCCAGGGTGTCGGCGGCGGTTTTCTCTCCACCATTGATCGCGCCTCGGTCCAGCACGATTAGCCAGTCAGGCTCGGCCTGTGCAACGGTAGTAATCGTTTGAGCGCGCGCTTTGGCTGCGGCTTCTGCTTCCGGGGTGCCAGGCTCGGGGCGTGGCTGGCGTGTTGCGTCCGGCGTTATGGGCGGCAGCACTGACTGCAGACCGGTGAGCTCGTATGCATAGCCGAAACGATCGCCCGGGGCGTGCGCCATGACATTGCCGCGCATGGTGAACAGAAACGCACCGGTCTTGCCTTCATTGGCTTTGCGCAGGGCCGCGACATTGTGGTCGATGTCGGCGAGGGCGGCTTGGGCCTGTTGATCCTTGTCGAATGCCTTGGCCAGCGCCTGGTTTGTGCTTTTGAAACTAGCAAGAAAGTCGGATGGATCGGCGGTGAAGGATATTGTCGGCGCGACCTCCTGCAGCTGGGGCATGGCTTTCTGCGAGCGCCCGCCAGCAATGATCAGTTCAGGGCTCATGTCCTTCAGTTTGGAATAGTCGGGCTCAAACAGCGAACCGACTACTGGCGTCTCGTTGAATTTCTCAAGGTTGCCGGTATAGGTCGATTGCGGTACGCCAGCGACGGGAATGTCGAGCGTGTCCAGCGTATCGAGCGCGGCCAGATCAAAAGTGACAATCTTTTCTGGCGTGGAGTCGAGCGTCAACGTACCAGCGCTGTGGGTAATCTCGAACGCGCTGACCGGGGCTGACAGGGAAACGGCTGTAGCGAGGATTGCCAAGGGAGTTAATAATTTCACACGGACCTACTTATTGTTAATGAGAGTTGTTCGCATTGTAGGCGCGCCGCACTACAGAGACTAGCGTGGAGCTGAAACGCTCAATGCCACAAATGGAAACGCGCTGCACCCACTGGTGGGCAGGTAGTGGTCAGGCGTTGTGGCGCGGAAGGGCATAAGCTCTCAAATCGTCCGGATTGAGCCGAACAGCTTGAGCGAGCTGACAGATATCAGGGCGAGAAAAAGCAGCCAATCACTTCAATTGCTCGCGCACTATGTCTTCGACCTTGCCACGTAGCCGGTTGCGCAGTTCAGCTTCGATGGCGGGGATCATGTCGTCAATCACGTCCTGCAGTACCAGCTGTACTTCCGAGCGAATACGCTCTTCCAGTCGATATTCCTTCGCCCCCGTAGGCGCATCCTCGGTCGCTTCCGATTTTTCAGCCGTTTCGGGCGGTGGCATGAATTCAGCCATCAGCTTGTCGAGGTGCACGCGCTCCTGGGCCAGGCGAGCAAGCGAGTCGTAGGGCAGGTAGGGGTTGGTCGATTGTTCGGCGGCGATGGGTGTCAATTCAAAGGGTGGCGAGGCCGGCACAGCAGGCGGCTCGGGGTCCTCGGTTTCGATAAACACATCCTGCAGTAGCGGTATGTCGAGTTCCGAGAGATCCAACTCTTCCTCGGAATGCACTTCCGGATGTTCATCCAGCAGCGTGCGGATGGACTCCAGGTCCTTCAGCAGGCGTGAGGGTTCGTCGGAATCGTGCGTCATGATCACTGCGCCACGCGAATTGGATGGGAGCTCAAAGGATAGCCCCGTTCGCGGTAGAAGCGAAAGCGGTCCCGGGCGGGAACGCGAACGCTATCATGCTCGACGATTATCTCCGCCAGACGACTGAACCGGCTGAAGAACTGCGGTGTGGCATCGGTCACGTTGATCAGCAGATCGTGGTGCGGCGACGGATCCTCACTGTAGCCACAGACTACCGGCTCATCCGGATGGTCGCTGTGCAAGCCATGGGGCACAAAACTGTCGGCGCGGAACGACCATAGCAAGCTATCCAGCTCCCCGGCTTGCTCCTCGCTGGCGCAATGCAGATACACCTTGTGTCCCTTGCCCCAAGCCTTGTGAGCCAGGCGGCAGGCGTAATCCAGCCGCGCAGCGGGTTGGTTGCTGGACAGAAGATAGAAATCGATACGGGTCATGTCATGGCCGTCAGGTGATCAATAATGTGCCTTCCAGCTTTTAGACCTGCGCCTGATTAAGCAGGTACTGGGTCAATAAAGGCACCGGACGACCGGTTGCGCCTTTTTCCTTGCCGCCGCTGATCCATGCCGTGCCGGCGATGTCCAGATGCGCCCAGGGGTAAGCCTTGGTGAAGCGCGACAGGAAGCAGGCGGCAGTGATGGTGCCAGCCTTGGGCCCACCGATGTTGGCGATATCGGCGAAGGGGCTGTCGAGCTGCTCCTGATATTCATCAAACAGCGGCAATTGCCACGCCCGGTCATCCGACTGCTTGCCGGCGTCGAGCAGTTTGCCGATTAGCTCGTCGTTATTGCCCAGCAGACCGGTGGTGTGGCTGCCGAGGGCGACAATACAGGCGCCAGTGAGCGTGGCGATATCCACCACGCTGGCCGGTTTGAAGCGCTCGGCATAGGTGAGGGCATCGCACAGTACCAGACGACCTTCGGCGTCAGTGTTGAGCACTTCGATGGTCTGGCCGGACATGCTGGTAACGATGTCGCCCGGCTTGGTCGCTGTGCTGCTGGGCATGTTTTCCGCGGCGGCAACCAGGCCCACGATGTTGATTGGCAGGCGCATGCTCACTGCCGCCTTGAGTACGCCGAACACGGTGGCCGCGCCACACATGTCATATTTCATCTCGTCCATGCCGGCGCCGGGCTTGAGGCTGATGCCGCCGGTATCGAAGGTAATGCCCTTGCCGACCAGCACGTGGGGCTGATCCTTGGGCTTGCCGCCCTGGTAACTGAAACGGATCAGTTTCGCCGGTTCCGCGCTACCGGCACTGACCGACAATAGCGAGCCCATGCCCAGCGCCTTCATGTCCTTCTCATCGAGAATCTCGATATCAAGCTCGGGGTGCTGCTTGCCGAGGACCTTGGCTTCCTTCGCCAGGAAGGTCGGGGTACACACGTTGCCGGGCAGGTTACCCAGGGTACGGGTCAGGTCGGTGCCGTCGCTGATGGCCTGGCCATGGGCAACACCGCGGGTCAGTGCATCGGCATCGGATTTGTCTGCAGACCACATCAGGACTTTTTTCAGGCGCGGCTTGGTGGCCTTCTTGCTCTTGAACTGATCGAACTGGTACAGGCTTTCACGCGCGGTTTCGACCAGCAGGCGGGTGCGGCTGTAGAGATCGCGCTGCTTGACCGGCAGGGCGGCAAAGGTAAATAGAGCATCGGTAGCACCGCCGTCCTTGAGCACAGCAATGACTTTCTGAACGAGTTTGCGGAAGCTGCGGTCGTTCAGCTCTTCGTCTTTACCGTATCCCGCCAGCAGCACGCGCTGCGCAGAAATGCCCGGGAGACCGAACAGCATCAAGGTCTGGCCGGGCTTGCCACTGATGTCGCCGTGCTTGACTGCCAGGCTGATCTGGCCGCCACAGGCCCGGTCGAGCTCCGCCGCCGCGCCGGCGAGCTTGCCCGACTCATTGATGGCTACCACTACGCAACCGGTTTTCATTGTTTCCAGTGTGCCGTGCTTGACGTTGAACTCCATGGTGCTCCTCAAGACAAATCGTGTGGTTTGACTGATAATGCAGCCCTTTACCAGCCTGAGATCAGGCTGGACGTGTGTTGCAACCAGGTGTGCTTTCCCTGCATTCTGGCCTATTCCCGTGTGCCCATAAAGCCCTGGAGCCAAGGAAGTTACTGTGATTGTCTTTCGTTATTTAAGCCGTGAGGTCTTGATGACGCTCACCGCGGTCAGCGGCGTGCTGTTGCTGATCATCATGAGCGGGCGTTTCATCAAATATCTTGCGCAAGCCGCGGCCGGGCAACTCGATCCCGGCGTTTTATTTGTCATCATGGCCTACCGGTTGCCCGGGTTCATGGTGCTCATCGTGCCGCTGGGCATGTTTCTCGGCATCCTGCTTGCCTACGGGCGTCTGCACCTCGAGAGCGAGATGACGGTTCTCTCGGCAACCGGCATCAGCGACCGCAAGATTCTGGGCTACACCCAGGGCCCTGCCTTACTGGTGGCGCTGGTGGTGGCCCTGCTCAGCCTGTGGGTCGCGCCGGCGGGTGTGGTCAAGACCCAGCAGTTGTTCAATGAACAGGACGCCATGACCGAATTCGATACCCTGGCGGCCGGGCGATTTCAGTCGGTGGGCAAGGATGCACAGCGCGTGACCTATGCCGGTGGTCTGTCGGACGACCGCACCGAGTTGCAGCAGGTATTTATTGCCGAGAAGTCGGGCTCGGGCACCGATACCAATATCGGCGTGCTGATTGCCGAGGGCGGCCGCCAACAGATGAACCCGGACGGTAGTCGTTATCTGGTGCTCAATAACGGCTATCGTTATGACGGTACGCCGGGGCAGGCGGACTTCCGTCGGGTCGAATATGAGACCTATGGCGTGCTGCTGCCCAAGCCGGAGGTGGTGACCGAAATCACCGATCGTGAAGCGATACCCACCCGGCAGCTGATAGGCGATCCCGATCTGCGTACCCGCGCCGAGCTGCAATGGCGTATCGCGTTACCGCTTCTGGTGCCGATCGTTGCGTTCTTTGCCGTGCCGCTGGCGCGAGTCAATCCGCGGCAGGGACGTTTCCTCAAATTGTTGCCTGCCGTCCTGTTGTACATGTCCTATCTGGCGTTATTGATCAGTGCGCGTGGCTGGATGGAGTCGGGGCGCATTCCTGCAGCGCTGGGGCTCTGGTGGGTGCATCTGCTGTTCCTGGCAATTGGCGTGGGGCTGAACTATCGCTCGCTGTTTGCCCGCAGCACACCCAGGAGGCACAACTATGCGGCGGCTTGATCGATATATCGGCAATTCGGTGCTGTCGAGTGTGGTGCTGGTGTCGCTGATTGTGCTCGGCCTGGATCTGCTGTTCGCCTATATCGGCGAGCTGGAAGATCTGGAGGGCGGTTACGGCGCGGTGCAGGCGCTTGGCTATGTTGTGTTGACCTTGCCGCGCCGGTTGTATGACCTGCTGCCGGTGGCGGTGCTGGTCGGCTGTCTGGTGGGGCTGGGTACGCTGGCGAGCAATTCCGAGTTGACTGTGATGCGCGCTGCGGGGGTATCGGTTGCACGTATCATCGGTGCGGTAATGAAGCCTCTGGTGGTAGTCATGCTGGGCGGCGTGCTGCTGGGTGAATATGTGGCGCCCTACACCGAAAGCCTGGCCGAGAGCCGGCGCGCCATTGCCGTCGGCAGTGGCGAGGCGATCAAGTCGAAGGGGTTATGGCACCGGGAAGGCAATGATTTCATTCATATCAATGCCGTTCAACCCGACGGCCAGTTGTATGGCATTACCCGTTATCGATTCAATGAAGAGCGCGAGCTGCAAGAGTCCAGCTTTGCCGCCCGTGCGACTGTCCATGAGGATGACTGGCTGCTTGAAGACGTGCGGTTGACCCGCTTTCTTGAAACCGGGTTGAGCGAGGTTGATACGCTGGAGCAGCAACGCTGGGATGTCGGGCTGTCCCATGAGCTCCTGCGAGTGGTACTGCTCGATCCGGACGTATTGCCGATCAGCGGTCTGTGGCGTTATCAGCAATATCTTGGTGAGCAGGAGCTGGATAGCAACGCCTACTGGCTGTCGTTCTGGAAGAAGGTCTTCCAGCCGGTCACGACTGCGGCGCTGGTGTTTGTTGCGATATCCTTCATTTTCGGACCCCTCCGTTCGGTCACGCTGGGCCAGCGCGTGTTCACCGGGGTTCTGGTGGGTTTCAGCTTCCGGATTGTTCAGGATCTGCTTGGACCATCGAGTCTTGTGTTCGGGTTTTCGCCGCTGATCGCGGTGTTATTGCCGATTCTGGTGTTGGTAATGATGGGCGTAGTGCTGATTCGTCGGGCGGGGTGAGTCTGGCGGGTTCTGCATAGCTGGAGAGGCTGCTATCGCGCCGGGTCGGCCCTCCCACAAAAAATCATCTTCAACGGTGAATTTTTGTAGGAGGGGGCTCGGAAAGCCAAGCGTCACCGCGATCTGGCTGCCAGACCAGCTAATACGATAGCTGTCTCGGCGCCAATCAGACTTCTGCAACCACATCCGGCCCCGCCCGCATAAAATCCATTTGATATCAATATGATATAAACCAGGAACAGTTATCATTTACCCAATCGGGTGAGATAAACCGCCTCCGTTATCCGCTACTTTCTGCTCCGCGATGAGCGCTGTTGTTGGTCCCGCCATTGAGCTCAACTCATGAAACCCAACTCAGAGGCGATAATGAACTCACCCTTATTGAAACTCAGCACTTTGGCTCTAGGCCTTGTACTTGCCGCTGGCGCCCACGCCGCCAACCCGGGCAATCCTGGTAATCCAGGCGGTGACCAGCCAGTCGAGTCCGGATTTCCGTCAGTAGGAAACTTCGAAGCCTCTGGCTCTTTCGCTACAACGAACGCTGGCGAAGGCCCGAGCTGCAGTATCTATCGACCCCGCACGCTTGGCGAAAACGATCTGAAGCATCCGGTCATTCTCTGGGGCAACGGCACGGGCACCCCTCCGAGCGGTTACTCCGCCTTGCTTAATCACTGGGCGAGTCACGGTTTCGTAGTCGCCGCTGCCAATACCACCAACGCCGGTTCCGGCGAGGAAATGATCGCCTGTCTGGATTATCTGGTCGAGCACAATGGCCGCGGTTCCGGCGCCTATGCCGGCAAGCTGAACCTGGACGCTGTTGGTTCTTCCGGGCATTCACAGGGCGGCGGCGGTTCGATCATGGCCGGTCAGGACAGCCGCGTTACCGCGACCGCACCCTTCCAGCCGTTCGTATTGGGCCTGGGTCACCGCAGAGCGTCGCAGTCCAACCAGAACGGTCCAATGTTCCTGATGACGGGCAGCGCCGATACCCTGGCCGGCTCTGCGGCTAACGGCCGTCCCGTTTTCAACAACGCCAACGTACCGGTGTTCTGGGGTGAGCTGCAGGGCGCAAGCCACTTTGTTCCGGCCTTCAATGGCGGCGGTTATCGTGGTCCTTCCACTGCGTGGTATCGCTACCACCTGATGGGCGACAAGAACGCTGAGACCATGTTCTACGGCGCGGATTGCACACTCTGTACCAGCAGCGACTGGGAGGTTCAGAAGAAGGGCATCCAGTGATCTGAACTCTCACGCGTGAGAGAAGGGGCTGACTGTCACACGGTCAGCCCTTTTTTTGTCCTGAGTCCGCATTTTTCGCCCATGGATAGCATGAGCGGGTTGTTTGCACCCGATAAATGGGTTTATTAACCCTGATGGTGTCGGGTCGCTAGAACCATGTAGGTTTTAATGCATTGATTAATATAAAATTTTAGATTGGCACGCTTCATGACTGTTAACTCGGCACATCAATCTCGGGGAGACGTTCATGAAGAAAGCAATTTTATCGGTCGCTGCAGCTATGTTGTTGTCGAGCAGTCTGGTTCAGGCAGACCAAGTAGTAGAGACCAGGACCGACCGCATGGTGGGCGGCGGATTCGGAGGGCTCACCGGGTTCATGGTCGGCGGCGCGGTGGGCGGTCCGATAGGCGCTCTGGTAGGCGGCGGTCTCGGCTATTTCGGTGGCGCGCAAGCTCAGCAGGCGGCGGGGCTCGATCAGACGCTATATGTGATCCAGGCCGAAGATGGCAGTCTGACGCGGGTGCGAACCTCCCGGGCAGATGCCTTTGCTGTCGGCGAGCGAATAATCCGCGACAGTGCCAATCTGAATGCGATGAGCCGTTAAGCCTGATCAGAGTGTGACGGTCGCGCCCACCTCGCAGATCTGTGGCCCATTAATTGCTGCTCAGCCCATACCCGTCAGTCATTGCAGGCTGACCGGGTTGGATCACACCGCTAACTGAGGAGCGCAACATGATTTCGAGTCGGGAAGAAGTGACCGCCATGATCCTTGCCAGCAAGGTCCGCAAAGGCCTGCGCTGGCGCGATGCAGCTGAAATGCTGGGGCTGTCCAAGGAGTTCGTGACGGCGGGCTGTCTTGGCCAGATGACCTTCGACAAGGCGCAGGCGCAAGCGCTGGGGGAGTTGTTCGAGCTGACCGATGAGGCGGTCGCCTGGTTACAGATCGTGCCCTATAAAGGTTCACTGCCTACCGCAGTGCCCTCTGATCCGCTCATCTATCGCTGGTACGAACTCGTCAATGTGTACGGTACGACTATCAAGGAGCTTATACATGAGGAGTTTGGCGACGGCATCATGAGCGCGATTGATTTCTCCATGGACATACAACGTCAGCCTGACCCCAAAGGCGACCGGGTGAATGTGGTGATGTCTGGCAAGTTTCTGCCTTACAAGAGCTATTAGGTTGGGTTGAGGGCTGCTCAGGGTGCGCTGGCAGTGGTCTTGTCCGCTCGGCGCTCCACGCCCAGTTCGCCCAGCGTAGCGGCCATGTCCTCGGCTGACGTGGCGGGCTCCACCTCGGTATCGATTTTCAGAATCCGCCCATCCTCTCCGATATAGAAAGTATGCCGCTTGGCGAAACCCAGCATGTGCAGCACGTCGTAGGCCTTGGCGACCGATTTGTCTTCATCACTCAACAGCGGAAAATCGGCGCCGGTTTCCGCCGCGAAGCCCTTGTTCTTTGCCAGTGGGTCGACGCTCGCCATGAAGTAGGTCACGTCGTACTCGCGAATGAGATGGCCATTTTCCGCCAGGGATTTGCATTCAATGGTACAACCTGAGGTATAGGCTCTCGGAAACCAGGCAAGCACCACGGCCTGCTCGCCACGATAGTCAGCCAGCCGATGTATTTCGCCATCCGAGCCGGGCAATGCGAAGTCCGGGGCCATGTCGCCTACTTCCAGGGCGCCCGCCGTTGCGGCAGCCAGGCTCAGGCAGGTCCCCAGCAGCAGTGATTTTACTGATGTGTTCATCGACTTTCTCCTGAACGTTTCGGGCAGGCTTCGGGCGTATCTTGCAGCCAACCTGAACGAGCGAAGGCACCGATAAACCATAGCTCTGGGCGGGCTCAAACGCCACTCACCCTCATGACACAGCCACCGGATTGTGATGCGCTGAGAGTTTTGATAGCGGTAGGGAGGAACGGGAGATAAACATGGCCTGCCCCAGCAAGGCAGGCCGGGGTTACGCTCAGGCGTTGATATCGACGTTCCTGGTTTCCTTGCCGATGATCAGCGCGAGCAAGGTAATGGCAGCCATCGAGGCAAGGTAAACGCCCACCAGGAAGGGACTACCATCGCCCAGACTCCATAGCCAGACAGCGATGAAGGGGGCCACTGCGGCACCGAGGATGGATGATATGTTGTAGGAAATGCCCGAGCCGGTATAACGCACATTGGTCGGGAACAGCTCGGGAAGCAATGCCCCCATCGGGCCGAAGGTCATGCCCATCAGGCTGAAGCCCAGCACCAGCCAGAGCATTACGCCAACAAAGCCCATCGACAGCAGGGGCACCCACAGCAAAGCGAACAGAATGATGGCCAGGGTCACGCAAATCAGCGTCTTGCGTCGGCCCCACCGGTCCGCCAACAGGCCAGACAGCAGGGTGAAAATGCCGAAGAACACGACGCCGAATATCAGCATCAGCACGAAGTTGTTGTAGCTGTAGCCAAGCCCCGAGAGCTGGTCTGGTGCCGGATTGATCGGCGCGCGGCCATAGCTCAGGGAGAAGGTCGTCATCAGATAAAACAGGACGTAGGTAGCGAGCATGTAGAAGGTGCCGAGGATCAGCTCGCGCCAGTTCTTGCGTACGACTTCACCCAGCGGCAGCTTGACGACCTTGCCGGAGGAAACCGCCTTGGTAAAGGTAGTGCTTTCCACAAGATTGAGGCGAATCCACAAGCCGATGATCACCATCACCGCAGAAAACAGGAAGGGAATCCGCCAGCCCCAATCGAGGAAGGCTTCGGATGGGCGCGACGGATCATCTGACGGCAGCATCGCTGCGACGGCCAAAAACAGACCGTTGGCGATGATGAAGCCCAGGGGCGCCCCCAGCTGGGGAAAAGTGCCAAACAGCGCGCGTTTACCCGCAGGTGCGTTTTCCGTAGCGACCAGCGCGGCACCGGACCACTCGCCGCCGATAGCGAAACCCTGAGCCAGGCGAAGAATGACCAGCGCCAGCGGAGCAAACCAGCCAATGCTGTGGTAGGTCGGCAACAGCCCGATCAGAAAGGTCGCGATACCCATGGTCAGCAGGGCATAGATGAGTGTGGTCTTTCGGCCGACCTTGTCGCCCAGGTGTCCGAAGAACACCGCGCCCAGCGGGCGGGCGATCATCGCCGCGCCGAAGATTGCAAAGGAGGCCAACAGGGCAGTCGTTTCATTGCCTGGCGGAAAGAACAGGTGCGGGAATACCAGCACGGCAGCGGTTGCGTATACGTAGAAGTCGTAGAACTCGATGGTGGTGCCAACCAGGCTTGCCAGCATGACACGTGAACGTGAGTTGGCGGGCACTGGCGCAGTAGCGGCTGTAGCGGTGGCTTCGGACATGGGCTGCTTATATCGTGGATGGAAGAAGTGCCGCAGTGGGAGCGGCGAGGCCGGCCATTATGGCGACGGGCCGTCTGGGGCGCCATTTTCACTGATCAGCGGCAGTAAGGGTAGGGCTTGCTCAAAGCCTGTTGGTAAACCCCAGGCTGCTGTCCTTCGGCCAGCGTCGCCGCGACGGCGTCCGAAGGACGCCCCAAATCCAGCCTCCAGCTTCTAGCCCTCTACCAAGCCCAGCTTGCCATCTGTGGTCAATCGATACCGCGCAAAATCCTTCGCCAGAAACAGATTCCCCGAGTAGCTCGTTACCGCCTCGCTGCGGACATCTTCGATGGATGGGCTGCGCGTCGGATTGGCCTGGTAGCGGGCACTGAAATGCGTCAGCACCAGATTGGTCATCCCGGCTGACTCGGCGAAGGCGCCGACCGCAGCCGCGGTGCTGTGACCGAAATCGGCTCGGGCATTTTCTGCAACGGCCTGAGTGTAGGTGGCTTCGTGGACCAATACCTGAGCCCCTTCGCAAGCCTGGGCCAGAAGCGCCGGTTTGTCGTTGTCGCCACCCACGACGATGCGTCGGGGTGTACGGTTGAAAATCAGGTAGTCATCGCTGTGTAGCGTGCGGCCTTCATATTCCACGTCGAAACCGCGTGCCAGCTGACCCCATAACGGGCCGCGGGGAATGCCCTCGGCATCCAGCTTGTCGGTATTCAATTGTGGATCAGGTCTGGCTTCGGTGAAGCGGTAACCGTAGGAGGGCACGCGATGCGAGAGGGGCACGGCTTCGGCGCGCAGGGTGTTGTTACGCCATTCACCCAGGGTTTCAGTGGCATGAAATATCAGTTCGAAGGGCAGGTAGGTCTGGCTCATGCGCAGTGTCGTCGCAATCCATTGCTCTATGCCTTCCGGTGCAATGACGTCCAGGGGCTGTGTTCTGCCGGACATGCCAGCGCTGGCCAGCAAGCCGGGCAGGCCATAGCAATGGTCGCCATGCACGTGGGTGATAAAGATCGCGCGCAGGGTGTGCAGAGTAAGCGGCGTGCGCAGGAGCTGGTGCTGGGTGGCCTCGCCGCAGTCGATCAGGTACCAGTTCTTGCCGGTTGCTTCAGTCAGGGCCAGTCCACTCACGTTGCGCGAGCGGGTGGGCGTACCGGATGAAGTGCCGAGAAATAACAGATCCAAGCGGGGCTCCCGTTTCTGCAGCGGCGCGAACGAGCGTGCTCGGCTCACTGCAATCAGTGCAGATGATTGTGCTGAGGCTACTGTAGCGCTCCAATGCCCACCGCCGCTACGGCCCGCAGAGGATGTTCTGACAGTCGTCGGATGCCCGAGCAGGAGCGACTTGACGCTGCCATAGTTATTCCATGACCCGTGCAACGTTTCGTTTTTATGCCCAACTGGACCGCTTTCTGCCCCGCGATCAGCGGGGGCGCGCATTCAATATCACCTGTGCCGAGCGGTCGACAATCAAGCACATGATTGAAGCGCTCGGCGTGCCCCATACCGAAGTCGCCCTGGTTATTGCCAACCATGAGCCGGCGGCCCTTGAGCGGATGGTTGTCGAGGGCGACCGAATAGCCCTTTATCCCAAGTTCGAGTCGCTGGATATCACTGACATTAGCGTAAGTGCGCCGCGCCCGCCCGGTGCGCCGCGCTTTGTGGCCGATTCGCATCTTGGCCGGCTGGCCCGGATGCTGCGCATGGCGGGGTTCGATACGCTGTACGATAACCAATATGCCGATGCGGCAATTGCCGAGCTGGCCAACGCGGAACAACGCATCTTGCTGACCCGCGATCGCGAGCTGCTCAAGCGGCGGGCCGTTGCTCATGGCTGCTTTGTGCATGCGCTCAAACCCGCTGTGCAGTTACAGGAACTCTATGAACGGCTCGATCTGGCGTCCGCAGCGCGGCCGTTCACGTTATGCATGGATTGCAACAGGCCGCTGCGAAGCATTCCAAAACAGGAGGTGCTCGACCAGCTGCCTCAACGCGTACGGGAGCGTCACGAGCACTTCCTTACGTGCGACCAATGCAGGCGCGTGTTCTGGGAGGGTAGCCACTGGCGCGCCATGCGCCAGGTACTGGATGGATTGTCGGCGCGTCAGTAAAGGCGCGGCAGGCGCCGCCCCGCAGCAAGGACAAGAAAGAGTTCAGGTTTTTTTAGGCGGTTTGGGCAGCAGTACAAGACGGCTCCCGGAGGCGATGTCCTGCCAGCTGCGCCCGTCCTTGTCCCACAGCGCCCAGAGTACACCGAGACCGCCGCACAACCAGGCCGGAATGGCGGCTGCAAAGCGGATCGCCGCCTGCTTCCAGGTAATCGAACGGCCGTCGGGCTGCTGCACGCGCAGGCGCCAGACCTGCATGCCAAGGGTCTGCCCCTTGAGCGTCCAGAACAGACCAAAGAACGCCACCAGGCTTAGCAGCATGATGATGCTGAGGATAGGGTCCTGATCGAGCGCCCCGGATTCAGACATGCTTTGCAAGATATCTGGGCCGTATATCTGTCGCAGAACGCCCTGCTGGTAGGCCAGCGTCAAAACCATGATCATCGCCAGGCTCAGCAGGAAATCATAGAAGGCACTGGCAATGCGACGTAGCAAACCAGGCGCCGGAAAATCTCCGGCGGGTAACAACTGCTTGACCGCCATGCGGACTCCGTGTCGGTTTAGCGCCGGCTCAACGGCTGGCGCTCGAAGGAGACGCCGGCAAGACCTTGCTGCATCAAGGCACGAATATTGGCATGGCTGTCGCCATCAGGGTCCGCCAGTACTGAACGATAATGCTCAGCAAAGCACTGCAGGGCCTGTTCATCGCTCAGGCCCATGTCCAGCGCCATGGCGAGCACCTTGCACGAACCCTGGTTCTGCTCGGCAGTGTTGTGAACAGCGCCGTTATCGAAGGCGCTGGGTTGGTAATCATAGTGTTCATCGATGAACGCGAGGGTATCGGCAAACTGATGCTGCGGTGTGCCGAGCTGCGCGAGAAAGCCTGCCGGAGTCATGCCTTGTCCTGTTTTGATTGGTCGAATGCGGCCTGTTGGGCGGGCGTCGCGTCCTTCTGATACCTGGCTTTCCACTCGGCATAGGGCATGCCGTAGATGGCCTCGCGTGCTTCGTCGGGCGTGATGGAAATATCCATATCATCGGCGGCGTTCTTGTACCACTTGGCAAGGCAGTTGCGGCAGAACCCGGCCAGGGTCATCAGATCAATATTCTGCACATCCTTGCGGCTGCTCAGATGGCTTACCAGATTGCGGAAGGCTGCGGCTTCTACTTCGAGGCGCTCTTGCTTCGTCATGGTTCTACTCCGAATGGGTCAGGGCGTGCTTGCTCGGATGATACTGACGGACTGTGTGGGCAGCAATCACTCGCCCGCGCTTCTTTTGAGGTGACAGATTGAGGCCTCGGATCGCCGTCTCGGCCATCCTGGCCGTTATTCCCTGGCGGCGCTGAGCGTAATCGAAACCGACTCGGCAAAGCGTAGCGCATGGGGTTTGTCGACCTCCACTTCGGCGTACTGCACCTGCGGGTACTGCATGACAATATCCAGCAGTTCCTGCGTCAGGCGCTCGAGCAGGGCAAATCGATTTTCCTCGACGTGACTGATCAGCGCCTTGGTCACGGTGCGGTAGTTCAGCGCGTGCTCGATCTCGTTGACCTGCACCGCCCCCGTCGCCGGGTAGAGGATGGTGACGTTGATCAGCACGTCCTGGCGGTTGCGCACTTCGTCGTCGTTGATGCCGATGAACGTGCGCAAGCGCAGATCCTTGATGCGGATGCGCGCCAGGCCGGGAGTTAGCGTAGCCATAAAATCCCTACCTTGTGATCAGCTGCAGGAATTCCTGCCGGGTGGTTCCGGAACTGCGGAACGCGCCGAGCATGACGGAGGTGTGCATGGAGGAGTTCTGCTTCTCCACGCCGCGCATCATCATGCACATATGCTTGGCTTCAATGACGACAGCGACGCCGGCGGCGTTGGTGACCTGCTGCAGGGCATCGGCGATCTGCCTGGTGAGGTTTTCCTGGATCTGCAACCGGCGCGCATACATGTCGACGATACGCGCCACCTTGGACAGGCCGATGACCTTGCCGGTGGGCATATAGGCCACGTGGGCCTTGCCAATGAATGGCAGCATATGATGCTCACACATCGAGTACAGCTCGATATCCTTGACGATCACCATTTCGTCATTGTCAGATTCGAACAGGGCGCCGTTGACGATCTCGTCCAGGGATTGTTCATAGCCACGGCAGAGGAACTGCATCGCCTTGGCTGCACGCTGCGGCGTGCCTTTCAGTCCGCCACGCTGGGGATCTTCACCCAGGTTGGTGAGGATCTCGTGGTAATTCTGGGTCAGTTTGTCGAGGCTCATCGGGTGCTCTCATCCACTCATTTGAGGTGCCTGCCGCCATTCAGCTGCAGACAGGTACCGGTTGTATAGGGCGAATCCATCAGGTAGCGGACGGACTGATACACGACGTCGGGCCCGGGCTCGATACCCAGGGCAGATTTGCCCAGGGCTTTCGCGCGGTAGGCTGTGTCGTCGCGCTGGTTGAACATGATCAGCGCCGGTGCGATCGAATTGACCTTGATCTCCGGCGCCAGCCGCGCGGCGAAGGACAGTGTCAACGATTCAAGCCCTGCCTTGCTCGCGCAGTAGGCGGTGTGCCTGGCGCTGCCGCGGCGCACGACATCATCGGTTATATGGATAATATCGGCAGGCTTGCCGGCTTCGAACAGGCTGGCACAGGCGTTATTGAGCATATACGGCGCCTGCATATGCACCATGACCATCTGCTCCAGGGCGTCGGGCTGATCGTCGCCAAGCCACAGCGAGGCGTTGTGAATCAGCGCCCGCAGCCGGATCTGACGCGTCATCAGCTCATGGATCAGTGTCTGTATGCCGGCACGCGTCGAGAAGTCCGCCTGGATGACATCGATGCCCTGCAAGGGAGTCGTCTGCCATTCCGCGCGCAAATGGCGACAGGTAATGATCACATGGAAGCCGTCTTCGGCGAGGCGTTGCGCGCAGTGCAAGCCTATGCGTTGCGCTCCTCCTGTGATGACAACAGTCGTCCTGTTGCTCATTGCCTTTCTCCCTGCAGTGCGTCGGCTACACGGCTGATACAGCCGGTCATTACATCGGCCGGGGATATTACCATACCTTGTCCGGGAGGGCTGGTGCGACCGGGCATCCGATTTACGGCATAATGCGCGTTTTCCATACAGCGACAGGGGGAGCGATGCACCTGGGGATAATAAGCGGTTCGGTTTTCGGCACGGCGGATCTGGTTGCCGATGAAGCAGCCACACACTGTGAAGCGGCCGGGCTGCAGATAACCCGCATCAAGCAACCGACAGTCGATACGCTGGTTGGCGCTGCGGTTGATGCGCTGCTGGTCGTCTGCTCGACCACCGGCATGGGCGAAATTCCGGACAGCCTGATGCCATTCTATGTGGAAATGCAGGACCGGTTTCCCCTACTGACAGGCGTGCCTTTCGGCGTGATTGCGTTGGGGGACGCTGGCTACGGTGATACGTTCTGCCAGGGCGGTCAGCAGGTTCGGGAATTGTTACAGGAATTGCAGGGCCGGGAGGCGATCGCGATGCTGGAGCTGGACGCCAGCGAGACCGTTACGCCGGAAACCGACGCCTTGCCCTGGCTGGATGAGTTCATCAGTCACCTGAAAAGCGCCTGACCGGCGCTATTCGGCTTCCTCAAGCGTGGCATTGCCCACGGCCAGTCGGGTAAGTGCCGGCTCATCCAGAATGATGATCTCGCCATACTTGATTTGCAGCCAGCCGGCTTGTTCCAGGCGCTTGAGTAGCTTGTTGACGCTCTGGCGCGAGCTGTTGAGCATCAACCCTAGCGCCTCCTGCGATAGCTGAATGGACGGCAAGGCGTGTTCATTGCGGGTCTCACCATAGGAATGCGCATGGGTCAGCAATCGCTTGGCCAGTCTCGCGGGCAATGGCAGTAATGCGCTGTCTTCAAGCATGGCAAAGGACAGACGCAGCCGCCGGCACAACAGGCGCATGAAATGCGGATACAGCTCCGGACGCCGCTCAAGCAGTTGGTGAAAGCCCTGGCGCGGGATCATTAGCAGTTCGGTGGTTCCGCTGGCATGCGCATCGTGGGTTCTGGGCAGACCGTCAAACAGCGATATCTCGCCGAACCAGCTCCCCGGGCTGAGCACCGTGAGCAAGGCTTCACGGCCATCGGCGCCGGTACTGCTGATTCGCACTGCGCCGCTGATCACGCCGTAAAGCCCGTCGGGTGGGTCATCCTTGGCATGCAGGCGTTCGCCGTCGCCGAGGGTGCGCACCCGCGCCAGACCGAGCATATCCTCAAGCCCATCGGCCGGCAGCTCACGCAGCCAGCGATTGCGTTGTATAAGGTCTTCGTAACGGCCCGCCGCGCCGCCGGACACTGTCATCCGCTTGACAGTCCTCTTTGCTGTCACCCTCTAGACTCCTGCTACTGTTAATAATCGCGAGTATGCCGCAAGACGCCATCCGGCGCCCGGCTTCTGTGAACAAGAGGAATGACGCATGAACGCAATCCAGTCCCTTCAAAGTCTTGATGTGAAGTCGCAGGTCAGCGCCGAAGAATGGCAGACGCGGGTAGACCTGGCGGCCTGCTACCGACTGATTGCCATGTATGGCTGGGATGATGTGGTGTTCACCCACGTCTCGGCAAAGATCCCCGGCACCGAACATTTTCTGATCAACCCCTACGGGCTGATGTTCGAGGAAATAACCGCCTCGAGCCTGGTGAAAATCGATCTGCAGGGCAACAAGCTCATGGAGTCGCCGTTCGAGATCAACCCCGCCGGCTTCACCATCCACAGCGCGGTACATGAGGTGCGTCACGAAGCAGGTTGCGTGTTGCATACCCATACGCCGGAGGGCGTGGGTGTCTCCTGCCAGAAGGAAGGCATCCTGCCGATTTCGCAGCAGGCACTGTTTGTCCTGTGCAGCCTCGCTTACCACGAGTACGAAGGCGTGGCGTTGAACGAGGAAGAGAAGAGCAGACTGCAGGCGCACCTCGGCCGCGCCAATAACCTGGTGCTGCGTAACCACGGGCTGTTGACTTGCGGCCGCAGCATTTCCGATGCCTTCCTGACCATGTACACGCTGCAGCGTTGCTGCGAAATTCAGGTCGCCGCGCAGGCCGGCGGTAGCGAGTTGACCACTATTTCGCAAACAATCCTCGACGGTGCCGTGGAAAGCATGCGCAAGGTCACCCGTGGCGCCGGCAGTGGCATCGCCTGGCCAGCTTTGCTGCGCAAGATTCAGCGGGTCAATCCGGGATTTGATGTTTGAGCCATTCGGTCGAAGGTATGCCTATAACAACGGGCCGGCAGTCATGCACAGGCTGATTCGCTATATGCCCGAGCGCAAGGTGCACCGCGAGCGCTGGGTCGGCGCTATGCAACGCACCAGCGTGCCGATGCGGGTGATCGACGGCGCGGTGGACCCGGTGTCCGGCGCGCATATGGTGGCGCGCTACCGTGAGTTGATCACCCGGGCTGATACCGTGCTGCTGGACGGCATCGGCCACTATCCGCAGGTCGAAGCGCCGGAGCAGGCGCTGGCGCTGGCGGCTTATCTGGTGTTTCGGTCGGCTCCGGCTGAAGCCGCCTGAGCAACCGTTAGTAGGGTACGGGTACGCGCCGCGGACGTGCGGCGCGTTTTCATTTTAGTTAACGCTGCTCTTCGCGCAGAAACACCAGCTTGTTTGCCGACGAGCTGGCCGAATTGAAGCGGTATCCGTCCAGGTCGAAATCCTTCAGGCCTTCCGGATCGGTCACGCGTTCCTTGATGACATAGCGGGCCATCAGGCCGCGCGCTTTCTTTGCATAGAAACTGATGATCTTGTATTCGCCGTTCTTGCGATCCTTGAACACGGTGTCGATCACCCGGGCCTTCAGCGCTCTGGGCTTCACCGCGCCGAAGTATTCCTGAGATGCGAGATTCAGCAATATGTCGTCGCCCTGCTCGGCGAGGGCCTGGTTCAGGGATTCGCTGATGCGCTCGTCCCAGAATGCGTAGAGATCCTTGCCGCGCGGATTGGCCAGTTTGGTGCCCATCTCCAACCGGTAAGGTTGCATCAGATCCAGCGGACGCAGCGTGCCGTACAGACCGGAGAGCATGCGCAGATGTTTCTGGGCGAAATCGAAGTCCGCCTCGCTGAAATCCTCGGCCGCCAGCCCGGTATATACGTCACCCTTGAAGGCCAGCAACGCCTGCTTGCTGTTCTCCGTAGTGAATGTCTCGCTCCAGCTGCCGTAGCGGGCAACGTTGAGCGCGGCAAGCTTGTCGGACAACTTCATCAGTTTGGCGATGTCCTGCACGGATTTGTCCTGCAGGATCTCGATCAGTTCTTTGCTGTGCTCAAGGTGCCGCGGCAGCGTGTGGCGCTCGGTCGAGGGCGGGGTTTCGTAATCCAGGGTCTTGGCAGGGGAAATCACCATCAACATGACAGACAGCTCCTAATCGCATAATGCGGCCATTATGCCGCAAGAAGGAGCCGATCAGCGCTTATGGAGTTGATAGTGCCTGACTATGGGGGCGAGCCCGCAAGTGGCCGGGGTACCCCGGCACTTGCAGTGATGTTTTCCTCAGAGGTGTGTCTCGGCATATTCCGCGAGGATCGAGCGGGGCACACCCTGCAGGTGGATATGCACGCCGTGGGGGAAGTCCTTGAAGCATTCGGTCAGGTAGGTGAGCCCTGAACTGGTAGCGTTCAGGTACGGTGTATCGATTTGCGCCAGATTGCCGAGGCAGACAACCTTTGAGCCAGCGCCGGCGCGGGTAATGATGGTCTTGACCTGATGCGGAGTGAGATTCTGGCTCTCGTCGATGATGATGAGACTTTGCTGAAAACTGCGCCCGCGGATGTAGTTGAGTGATTTGAACTGCAGCGGCACCCGGTCGAGGATGTAATCCACGCTGCCGTGGGTGCACTCGTCGTCCATGTGCAGCGCTTCCAGGTTATCGGTGATGGCGCCCAGCCAGGGCTCCATTTTTTCCGCCTCGGTGCCCGGCAGGAAACCGATGTCCTCGTCCAGCCCCTGGATGCTGCGGGTGGCAATGATACGCCGGTAGGTCTTGCTGACCATGGTCTGCTCGATCGCGGCCGCCAGCGCCAGAATGGTTTTACCCGAACCGGCCGCTCCGGTCAGGTTGACCAGGTGGATGTCCGGGTCGAGCAGCGCCAGCATCGCCAGCGACTGGAACACATCACGTGGTCGCAGACCCCAGGCCTCCTGATGCAGTAGCGGCTCCTGATGCAGATCCTGCAGCATCAGCCGTCCGCCCTCGCGGGATCTCACCCAGCCGACGAAGCCCTGACCATCAATGATGAAATCGTTGATGTGCAGGCCCGGGATCGGCGCGTTGAGTTCCACCTGGTGCATGGTCTTGCCCAGACGCTGCTGGGTTTCGACCTTGGTTACGCCATCCCAGAAAGAGCCTTCGATCTCATGATAGCCGCGTGCAAGGAGCGAGATATCGTCGAGCAACTTGTCGGTCTGGTAATCCTCGGCATCAATACCGCATGCGCGCGCCTTGAGGCGCATGTTGATGTCCTTGGATACCAGTACGATGCGGTTGTCGGGATGGCGCTGCTGAAGCTGGCACAGCTGGTTGATGATCTTGTTGTCGTTGATGTCGTTGGGCAGGCAGTGGGAGGGGATGGGTGCCTTGTCCATGAGTATTGCGAGGGTGCCGATGTTGCCGAGTTTACCGCGTTGGATGGGAACGCCTTGTTCAACCAGGTCGGGGGGAGAATCTGCCAGCGTGTGATCTATCTGGCGTATGGCCTGGCGACAATCTGCTGCTGTGCTGGTCTTGCCGGACTTCAGTTTGTCGAGTTCTTCCAGAACAGTCATCGGAATGATGACGTGGTGTTCTTCAAAATTCAAAACCGCATTGGGATCGTGTATCAGGACGTTGGTATCAAGGACGTAGTAGGAGTGTCGGGTTGGTCCGGACGCTTCCATATGCCATCACCTCGCAGGCCGAATATACGTGGCTGTATCAGGCGCCGAATCTGCACCTGGCAGTCCGTAGGGCCGACTCTGGGGAGCCTGTCAGTATCATGGGATCACCGTCAGGCTTCCGGTCGGTTAATCTGTGTATAGCGCAGGAAAGATGACATTCACAAGCACTTGAAGCGTGTTTGTGAAATTAAGCGGTTAATTGACAGACGGTGATGTTCAGCCGTTGCGTTGGCGCGCTATATTGGTGGGCGAGGTTGGATTTGGGTGGTGTTTGGCTGGGCCTTGGTTGTTCGCTGGAGGGCCCGAGCGGGCTGGCGAAATTGGGCTGGCCTATCGGCCAGATCGCCGCGACGGTTCGGCGCTCCGATCGCGCCTTGTATGGTTTTCCTACAGGTCCAAAACCAAAAT
>NZ_VTPZ01000008.1 GCF_008638305.1 Pseudomonas profundi | reverse complement strand
TAGGAAAACCATACAAGGCGCGACTCGCGGCGATGCTGGCCCTAAGGCCAATTTTTTTGAGTTTGCGGTTCGGCTCTTCGCCAGGCCAGCCTAATTTTAGAGCTTGCGCACAATCACACAGCCAATCGAATACCCCGCTCCGAAGGAGCAGATAACGCCGTGACTACCTGCAGGCAGGTCGTCCTGGTGCTTGTGGAACGCGATAATGGAACCGGCGGAGCTGGTATTGGCATATTCATCCAGCACCACCGGTGCTTCATGCTCTTCCGGGTCACGGCCAAGCAGTTTGCGGGCGATGAGCATATTCATGTTCAGGTTTGCCTGGTGCAGCCAGAAGCGTTTGACGTCGGCGACCGGCAGACCGGTCTCCTGCAAATGTTTGCCGATCAGGTCAGCCACCATTGGGCAGACATCCTTGAATACTTTGCGGCCCTGCTGGATGAACAGTTTGTCAGGCAACTCCTGACCGCTCTCATCGGCCCGATTGAGAAAGCCGAAGTTATTGCGGATGGCATTAGAGAATTTGGTCAGCAGCTTGGTACCGAGAACTTCGAACTGGTTGTTCGAAACCGCCTGATCGGCACGTTCGACCACAACCGCAGTACAGGCATCGCCAAAGATGAAGTGGCTGTCACGGTCGCGGAAGTTCATGTGGCCAGTACAGATCTCCGGGTTGACCATCAGGATCGCCCCCGCTTGGCCCAGCCGCACCGAGTTGGCGGCGGTCTGGATGCCAAAGGTTGCTGAAGAACATGCCACGTTCATGTCGAACCCGAAGCCTTCGATACCAAGCGCTTCCTGAACTTCGACGGCGATGGCCGGATAGGGACGTTGCAGGTTGGAGCAGGCAACGATGACGCCGTCGATGTCCGCCGCAGCACGGCCAGCGCGTTCCAGCGCCTCAGTCGCCGCCTTGACTGACATTTCGCACAGGATCGACCATTCGTCATTGCTGCGCTCGGGAATGTCCGGCTTCATGCGGTCAACGTCGAGAATGCCGCTCTTGTTCATCACGAAGCGGCTTTTGATGCCTGAAGCCTTCTGGATAAACTCGGTGCTGGACGGCGACAGCGCTTCCACCTCACCCCGGCTGATCGCCTCGGCGTTCTCTTCGTTGAACTTCGCCACAAAGGCATTGAAACTCTCGACCAGCTCTTCATTACTGATGCTGTTCGGCGGGGTGTACAATCCTGTTCCGCTTATCACGACTCTATGCACGGTCGGTCCTCGTCAATTAGTGTTGGTGTCGCGCATCGTTGTATCACGAGGCTGCGACGGTATTTCAGGGCTGTGCTGTGCAAGCCAGGACAGCACCAGCGGGAAATGATCCACCTCGGCTTGCGGATGCGTCAGCAGGTCGTTGTGGCCGTAATCCCGGGAACAACCGGTGCCCTTCTTCAGTCTTATTATCTGCGCGTCATGCTCGCCCAGCTCGCAGGCAAACGCCTTGACGTCGGAAAAATGCCCCAGATGGTGGTCTTCATTGCCCGCCAGATACAATCCCGCGGGCCAGGCCAGAGTTCTCAATGCCAGAGCATAATCGAAAGCGTCCTGTTGATCACGCCATTCACCACCCCAGGCCCATTGCAGATGCTCAGCATGCAGCCTGAGCGATACATCTGCCGAGCCGATGCCCAGCGAACAGGCAGGGATCAAACCCTTGCGGTGACCCATGAGCGGTGCAACACGCCGCCACAGCAGTTCCAAGGGCATGCTTTGCAGACGCAAACCGCCCTGGCGCGCCCGGCTGCCGGCAAAATGCACCAGACCGGCGATTTTGCCCAGTACCTCTGGTCGGCGAATCAGCGCGCTAGCCAGCAACACACTGCCCCAGCCATGTCCGGCTGCAAAGAAGGCTTCGTCCGGGTGGTTGCGTTGAATCAGATCAAAGAAAGCCGGCAGGTCCTCGGTAATGATCTGATGCTGGCTGATTTCCATACCCGGCTTGAGCTCTGGCTTGCTCTTGCCGTAACCGCGAAACTCGGCAATGTAAACGTCGAATCCCGCTTCTGCGAGGAAAACTGCGAGCCCGCCGCCGGAGTTCAGATGATAGACATGCTTGTCCTCCGCCAGCCCGTGGATCAGCAAAATCGCCGGGCCGCCCGCACCGGTGCGTACGTGCTGGACGTGTAGCCGTACCTCCGCCGAGACGGAAAGCAATTCGGAGCTGATGAGCAATTGCGTCACAGATTGATCCTTGTATCTGAACTGAAGCCCAGAGTCTGTTCCCGTTTCATCGCGAGCTGCGTTGCCGTGTAAAACGGCGCCAGGCCGGGCGGCGTTGCGCAAGGTGGAGCCCGCTCCCGGCGGGCTTGCTGCATTCACCGCATCCATGTGGATCGCACGGGACGCAGGTAATGGTTGTTCCCTTGCCAAGTCGCGCAACGCCGCATGGCGTCATTTGACACGCAACCTAGGCGGCCCCACCCCTGGCGCCGGCATCAGGCGGGGATCTCCTGCCACAGTTTATTCAACCGCTTGGCCGACACCGGTACACGGGTACCGAGTTGCTGGGCAAACAACGATACCCGATATTCTTCCAGCAACCAGCGCCAGGTGACCAGGCGATCATCCCAGCGGCCTTCCTGGCGGTACTTTTCTGCCCTGGCGCGATACTGCTGCGAAAGCTGCTGGATTTCATCGGTCCACACGCGGTCACGCTGCACCTGCGCGGACAATTTGTCCAGCCGCTGATCGAGGGCATTTAGATACCGGAGGTACTGGTCCAGCCATTCCGCCGGCACATCCCGCACGAATCCCTTGAACACCAGACCGCTTAGCTGCTCCCGGATATCATTCAGCGCCAACGCCCAGGACAGATCGATCTTGCCCTTGAGCCGTTTCTGGATACCGTGCCAGCTCTTGAGGATAGTCAGTACCAGCGCTGCGAGCTTTTCTGCAGCCGGGATGAAGTCCCCGCGGCCCTGCGCGAGCAGGTTGTCGAGCGTCTGCGGATCCCGCGGCAGCGGTTGTCCGGCCGGCAAGAACACCCTATCCACGGTCGCCAGCAAGACATCATCGGTCAGCTGCTGCTGGTTACCCAGTTCACGAAAATAGATAGCCGCCTCTTTCAGAGCAGGTACTTTCTGCCTCAGGAATTTCACCTGCTCGGGCAATCGCTGCAGGAGTAACCGCTGTACCCCGCGCCGGTGCGCCTGCTCGGCTTGCCCTTCGATATCGAAAAGCTGCTCAACCACCTCATCGCCCTGCTCAACCCACGCTGGCCAGAAAGTCACGGCGATCCCCGCCTGTTTACGATTCACCGTCTGCGGCAGGGCATATTCGCCGGGCGTTCCGGCAGGCGCTGCATGCTGCGCCGCCGGGGTGTGCTCCATCGCCGCGACAGTCTGGCCTGACACCTGACGACACAGGGCATTGAAGTCGCGCCCTGTCGCGATCGGAGTGCCGTCGGCGTCCACCACCTCGAGCCGCATCAACAGATGGTCTTCGACCTCGACCTGGTCCCAGACATCCTCTGGCAAGCGCGCACCCGTCATGCGACTGAGCTCGCGACCGAGGACCTCGGTCAGCTTGTCCTGACCGAAGGGCATACGCTCAAGCGCGGCGCGGACAAAGTCCGGGACGGGAACGAAATTCTTGCGCAACGCCTTGGGTAATCCACGGACCAACGCCAGACATTTGTCATAGATCAGACCCGGCACCAACCAGTCGAGCCGCTCCTCGGGGAGCTGCCGAAGTAATGCAGCGGGTACGCGGAGCGTCACGCCATCCTCGGGGTGCCCCGGCTCGAAGTGATAGCTCAGCGGCAGTGCAACACGCTCCCAGCGCCAGGTATCCGGGTACTGCTCAACGCTGACTTCGTTGGCGTCGCGCTGCAGAAGCTCCTCGCGGGTCATATGTAACAGCGTGGGGTCGGCCTGGCTTTGCTTCTTGAGCCAACGCTCGAAACTCGCCAGCTGATAGATATTTGCCGGAATCCGCGCATCGAAAAAGCGATAAAGCGTTTCGTCATCGACCAGAATGTCCCGCTTGCGCGCCTTGGCTTCAAGCGCCACCAGCTCCTCAAGCAGTGCCTGATTGGCCCTGTTGAACGCCGAGCGGCCATGCCACTCGCCAGCCACCAGCGCCTGCCGAATGAAAATCTCGCGCGAGGCGGCCGGGTCAATCGGCCCGAAGTGCACCTTGCGTTTCGGCACGATGATCAGCCCATACAGCGTGACCTGTTCATAGGCGATGACCTGCCCGCGCTTTTTCTCCCAATGTGGCTCGCTATGGCTGGTTTTGACCAGGTGCCCTGCCAGCGGCTCGACCCACAGCGGATCGATCTTGGCGGCGAGGCGCCCGTACAGCCTGCGCGTCTCGGTCAGCTCGGCCACCATGACCCACGCCGGCCGTTTCTTCGCCAGCGCCGAGGATGGATGCAACATGAAGCGGCGTTGCCGCGCGCCCATGTAATCGCCCTCCTCGGTTTTATTGCCGAGCTGACTGAGCAGGCCGGCAAGTAGTGACTTATGCACTGCATCGTCGGCTGCCGGCTCCTTGTTCACGAACAGGTTCAGTTCGCGGCAGGTCAGCAATAATTGTCGATGCGTCTCACGCCACTCACGCATGCGCAAATAATTGAGGAAATTGCGTCGGCACCAGCTGCGCAACTGATTCTGGCTCAGCTCCTGACGCTGGGATTCAAAGCCGCGCCACAGATTGATGAAGGCAGCAAAGTCGGAGCTTTCATCCTTCCACTGACTGTGCGCCTGATCCGCTGCCTGCTGTCGTTCGATCGGACGCTCGCGCGGGTCCTGCACGGCCAGGGCGCTGGCAATGATCAACACTTCGTCCAGGCTATTGCGTTCGTTTGCCTCGATCAGCATCCGACCAATACGCGGGTCGACCGGCAACCGCGCTAGCTGCCGCCCGACCTCGCTGATGGCGCCAGCTTTATCGACTGCGCCCAGCTCCTGCAACAGAGTGAAGCCATCACTGATGGCGCGGCCATCCGGTGGCTCGATGAAGGGAAAATCTTCGATGCGGCCTAACCGCAAATGCAGCATTTGCAGGATGACGGCTGCGAGATTGGTGCGCAGTATTTCCGGATCAGTAAAGGCGGGACGGCTCTCGAAGTCCTGCTCGGAATACAACCGCACACAGATCCCGGGCGCCACACGACCACAGCGGCCCTTGCGCTGATTGGCGCTGGCCTGGGAAATCGCCTCCACCGGCAGACGCTGAACCTTGGAACGCGGACTGTAACGGCTGATGCGCGCCTCGCCGGGATCGATCACATAGAGTATGCCCGGCACAGTGAGCGATGTTTCCGCCACGTTGGTCGCCAGTACCACCCTGCGCCCGGCATGCGAGGCAAAGATCTTTTGCTGCTCGGACACGGACAGGCGCGCATACAAAGGCAGGATTTCAGTGTGACGCAGATTGGCTTTGCGCAGGTATTCAGCGGTGTCGCGAATCTCCCGTTCACCGGGTAAGAACACCAAAGCATCCCCCGGTGGCAACCGATTGGCACGCTCGTGCGCTTCCAGTTCCTGGAGCGCCGCGAGGATGCCCTGATCGATGCTCAGATCTTCCTCGACCTGATTGCCCTCTTCATCGATCTCAGCCGTCAACGGCCTGTACCAAAGATCCACAGGAAAGGTCCGCCCGGACACCTCTATAATCGGGGCGCCATCGAAGTGTTCGGAGAAGCGTTCCAGATCGATGGTTGCCGAAGTGATGATGACTTTCAGATCGGGGCGCTTGGGCAGGATAGTTCTGAGGTAGCCAAGCAGAAAGTCGATGTTCAGGCTGCGTTCATGCGCCTCGTCGATAATCAGGGTGTCGTACTTGTTGAGAAAGCGGTCGTGCTGGGTTTCGGCCAACAAGATGCCGTCGGTCATCAGCTTGACCAGGGTGCGCTCGTTGCTCTGGTCAGTGAAACGCACCTGAAAACCTACCAGTTCGCCAAGGGTGGTGCCGACCTCCTCCGCCACCCGGCTGGCAACAGTGCGCGCTGCCAGACGCCGTGGTTGCGTGTGTCCGATAAGGCCATAGGCACCGCGGCCAAGCTCCATGCAGATTTTCGGAATCTGCGTGGTCTTGCCCGAGCCGGTTTCGCCGGCAATCACCACCACCTGGTTATTGGCTATGGCCTCGGTGATCTCCGCGCGCTTGGCCGCTATGGGCAGGTTGTCGTCATAACGCATGGGCGGGATGCTGGCCCGGCGTGACTCGACTCTGCTGCGCGACTTGTCAAACCGAGCCAGCCATTGCTCAAGCCGAGCTGGTTCGGGCTGCTTGCCCAGGGCGTGCAATTGCCTCAACAAACGGTGCCGGTCTGCGGACATGGCCTGATCAAGGTTAGCGGCTAATGCATGAAAATCGGTCATTCATTCCTGTCTGTTTCAGATGGCGGAAAAAGCAAAAACCCCGACCGGGCAACCGGGCGGGGCTTATTGTCGCAAAGAACCGTGCGGGAGTGTTATTTCGCGCCGAGCTTCTTCAGTTCCTCATCGCGCAATTCGCGTCGCAGGATCTTGCCCACGTTGGTAGTAGGCAGCTCGTCGCGGAACTCGACCTGACGCGGCACTTTGTATGCTGTCAGCTTCTCACGCATGTGGGTCTTGACCTGATCGGCAGTCAAGTCGGCTCCCGGTGCCTTGACCAGGAATACCTTGATCGCTTCGCCGGATTTTTCATCGGGGACACCGATGGCGGCACATTGCACGACGCCAGGAATCGCAGCCATCACGTCCTCCAGCTCGTTGGGGTACACGTTAAAGCCGGAAACGACGATCATGTCCTTTTTACGATCGACGATGCGCATATAGCCATCTTCCTGGATGACAGCGATATCACCGGTTTGCAGCCAACCGTCGGCACTGAGCATTTCTTCGGTTGCTTCCCGACGCTTCCAGTAGCCTTTCATCACCTGTGGGCCTTTGACACACAACTCGCCGCGCTCGCCGATGGCCAGCTCGTTGCCGTCATCGTCGATGATCTTGCACAGGGTCGAGGGCACTGGCAAGCCGATCGTGCCGAGTTGCACTGCATTGGCAGGATTCACAGATACCACCGGGCTGGTCTCGGTCATGCCATAACCTTCACAGACCTTGCTACCGGTCACTTTTTCCCAGCGCTCGGCAGTCGCCTGCTGCAATGCCATGCCGCCGGACAAGGTCAGTTTCATACCGCTGAAATCCAGCTGACGGAACGCTTCGTCATTACACAATGCTGCGAACAGTGTGTTCAGGCCAACAAAGCCGCTGAATTTGACCTTGGAGATTTCCTTGACGAAAGCCGGAATGTCACGGGGATTGGTGATCAGGATATTGTGATTACCCGTAACCATGACCGACATGCAGTGAAAGGTGAACGCGTAGATGTGATACAGCGGCAACGGACAGATAAACACTTCTTCACCGTCGCGCAGCTCCGCCGGCATGACCGCTTTGCATTGCAGCATGTTGGCTATCAGATTGCGGTGAGTCAGCATCGCGCCCTTGGCGACACCTGTGGTACCGCCAGTGTACTGCAGCACGGCGGTATCGTCGCCCTTGGGGCTGGCTTCAGTAAGATGTGCGTTCTTGCCAGCGGACATGGCTTTGACGAAAGTCGTCGAGCCGGGAATGGAGTAGTCCGGAACCATTTTCTTGAGGTGCTTGACCACGGCATTGATCAGCAGCCGCTTGAAGGCTGGCAGCATGTCGGCTACTTCCGTCACCACTACGTGCTTCACACCGGTTTTCGGCACCACTTCCTGCGCCAGGTGAGCCATATTCGCCAGGCAGACCAGTGCCTTGGCCCCGGAATCATTGAACTGATGTTCCATTTCCCGAGCGGTATACAAGGGATTGGTATTCACTACCACGAAACCGGCGCGCATGGCGCCAAACACAACGACGGGATATTGCAGCACATTCGGGAGCTGGATGGCGATGCGGTCACCTGGTTGCAGCCCGGAGTGCGCCTGCAGATACGCAGCAAACTCACCCGATAACCGATACAGCTCGCCATAGGTGATGGTCTTGCCCAGATTACTGAACGCTGGCTTGTCAGCGAAGCGTTCGCATGATTCCTTCAATACAGCAAGCACACTGGGGTATTGGTCGGGATCGATTTCCGTAACGATGCCAGCCGGATACTTGTCCTTCCAGAAATTCTCGTGCATTAGATGCCCCGCTCCTTAGCTCGACCGGTCATGCCACAGCCGATTCGCTTTTTTTGGGTTTCCGCAATGATGTGACTTTCGATTCAAATATGAATATTTGGTCCAATTGAGTCGAAAAGTGGCCGAAGATTAGCAGTTTTTCTATAGCCCGACCAGTAACGCAATTTCCATCATTTGGCGTTGTGACAGTAGGCTAAAAATCTGGCGTTGACGGCGATAGGAAGGGTTATCGGCCAACGGGCCAACACTGCCAGCCTGTAGGGAGACGTTCGGTTGAGGCTGCATTGCCGCGCCGTCGCGGAATCAGGGGGGGGGGCTGGAAACAAGGCTGCCCATCGCCGGAAGCCGGACGATGGGCAGCTGTCGCTTGCGAGTGTTACTGGCCGCGGAGTTCGCGGCGGAGAATCTTGCCGACCGGAGTCATCGGCAAGGAATCCCGCAGTTCGTAATGCCGCGGCACTTTATACCCGGTGAAGTTCTTCTTGCAGTACGCCTTGAGCTCTTCGATCGTCAGATCCGGTGAGTTCGGCACCACAAAGAGCTTGACCGCCTCGCCGGATCTCTCGTCAGGCACTCCGATAACAGCCGCATTGGCCACCTTCGGGTGAGCCGAGACGACATCTTCTATCTCGTTCGGATATACGTTGAAACCTGAAACGATAACCAGGTCCTTTTTGCGATCGACGATACAAACGAAGCCGTCCTCCTCGATCACTGCGATATCACCGGTTTTCAGCCAGCCACCTTCATCAATCGCTTCGGCGGTGGCGTCGGATCGCTGCCAGTAACCCAGCATCACCTGCGGACCCTTGACGCAGAGCTCTCCCCGTTCGCCGATCGCTGTTTCATTGCCATCGTCATCGATGGTCTTCACCGCTGTACCGGGCACAGGCAGACCGACATAACCGAGACGCTGCAGGCCATCACTCGGGCTGGAACAGACAACCGGCGAGCACTCGGTCAAGCCATACCCTTCGCCAATACTCTTGCCGGTTTTTTTCTCCCAGCGATCAGCCGTTGCCTTGACCAGCGCGGTGCCACCAGAGGTTGTGCCTTTCAGATTGGAAAAATCGATCTGGTCGAATTCGGGATGATCCATCAACGCCACGAAGAGCGTATTCAGGCCGACCATCGAGGAAAACTTCCATTTTTTCAGCTCGCGAACGAAGCCGGTGATATCCCGCGGATTGGTTATCAGCACGTTATGGTGCCCGGCCACCATGATGCACATCAGGTTCACCGTAAACGCAAAGATGTGGTACAGCGGCAGGGGCGCAATGACGATCTCCCCTGCGTCGCTCATGATCTTCTGGCCGTTCTTGTCGAGCTGCTGCATGTTGGCGTACACCTGCAGCATGTTGGCAACCAGATTACGGTGCGTCAGCATCGCACCCTTGGAGGGGCCGGTGGTGCCGCCGGTATATTGCAGAACAGCGATGTCGTCCATGGTCTTGCCGACCTGACGCGGTGAATTGCCCTTGCTGCGGGCCAGTGCAGCCTTGAACGACACCGCACCAGGCAGGTTGTATTCGGGCACCATTTTACGCAGGTGTTTGACCGCCAGGTTGGTCAGGGTCCCCTTGAGCGTGGGGAGCATGTCGCCCATGCGCGCTTCAAAGAGATGCTTGATCTCGGTGTCGGGTAGTACCTGCTCAACCAGGTGGCCGAATACGTTCATATACACAAGCGCCTTGGCACCCGAGTCAGTGAACTGATGCCGCATTTCCCGCGCGGTATAAAGCGGATTGGTATTCACTACCACCAGCCCTGCACGAATCGCCCCGAACACTGCCACAGGGAACTGCAATACGTTCGGCATCTGGATAGCGATGCGATCACCGGGTTGCAGGTCAGTGTGATTCTGCAGATAGCTGGCAAAGGCACCGGCCTGCTTCTCCAACTCACCATAGGTGATCGTAGTGCCCATACAGGTGAAGGCGGGACGCTCGGCATACTTGCTGCACGAGCGTTCGAACACATCGATGATGGAACTGTACTGATTCAGATCTATGTCGTTAGGAACGCCGGCGGGCCGTTTGTCGTCCCAGAATGCTACATCCATTATTTTTGTCCTCTTTCCCGATTGTTTTGATTCACGGCCTACAGCGACTGAGCGGGCGCTACTGTGCCCAGCAAACTACCAGTAACCAGGGCTGGTGCAAAACGCAGATCCGCTCCATCAGTGACATGAATATGGCATCCGCACCCGGCTTCCGCCAACCCCGCTGACAGCTGCTGTTACAAGTTGCAACTGCGGTAGAATCGACTCACCGCCCTCGCCGCTTATATCGGCAGGATTCATTCAACATCACGATCTGGAAGCCAATGATGCACATGCTCGAAAACCGCACATACGACGAACTCAAGGTTGGCGACACGGCCAGCGTTTCTCACACCGTCACAGAGCGTGATCTGGTCCTGTTTGCCGAAGTGTCCGGAGACGTAAACCCCGTACACCTGGACGAAGCGTTCGCCGCAGCAACCCCTTTCAAAGGACGCATTGCCCACGGCATGCTCGCCGGCGCATTCATATCCGCCACCATCGCGTGCGAACTCCCCGGGCCTGGCTCCATTTATATAGGTCAGGAGTTGAGTTTCTTGCGTCCGGTACGCCTGGGTGACGAGATTCGTGTTGATCTCGAAGTGCTTGAGAAGCTGCCTAAAAACCGCGTGCGAATCGCCACACCGGTTTTCAATCAGGACGGAAAAAAGGTGGTTGAGGGTGTCGCCACCGTTATGGCGCCGACCGAAAAAGTCAGCCTGCCCCGTCCTGCGCTGCCAGCAGTAACGATTTCGGCTTGATTGACGCGATTGGCATCACGTGACCGCGCGTGATGCCAAACGTAAGATTTATTGAAGAGCTCAAGTCATAAAGAAGCCGAAGGCAAAGGCTCTGACAATAAACACATGCAGAGGCGCTGGTTGAAACACTACAAACCATTTATTCGCAAGCCGCGGCTCACCGGTGAGGCCATCAACCGGGAAGCCTGCCGACCTGATGGCGTCCAGCAGCGCTCGACAACCCGGTCAGGATTCCCCGGTCACTTGGCCAGGTACTTCATCCCCTCTTCCAGACCTTCGAGGGTCAAGGGATACATGCGGTCTTCAATGAGGTCTCTGACGATGCGCGTAGAGGTCGTATAGTCCCAGGCGTCCTTGGGATAGGGGTTTATCCAGATAAGCTTCTTGTACTTCTCCATGAAGCGCTGGATCCAGACGTGTCCAGCCTCCTCGTTCCAGTGCTCGACGCTACCGCCTGGTTGTGTGATCTCATACGGTGCCATCGCCGCATCGCCGACAAAAACCACTTTGTAGTCGGACCCGTATTTGTGCAGCAGATCCAGGGTGGACGTACGTTCTGCCGTCCGGCGCAAATTGTTCTTCCACACGGATTCGTACACGCAGTTATGGAAGTAGTAATACTCCAGATGCTTGAATTCGGTGCGGCACGCGGAGAAGAGCTCTTCGCATACCTTGATGTGCGCATCCATGGAGCCGCCAATATCAAACAACAGCAATAGCTTCACAGCATTGCGCCGTTCAGGCCGCATCTGGATATTCAGCAGACCGCCGTCACGGGCGGTGTGATCGATGGTGCCATCGATGTCCAGTTCGTCAGCAGCGCCCTGCCGGGCAAACTTGCGCAACCGCCGGAGCGCCACCTTCATATTGCGCGTACCCAACTCGACCTGATCATCGAGGTTCTTGTACTCGCGCTTGTCCCAGACCTTGGCCGCCTTGCCCTGACGCTTGCCCGCATCACCGACGCGGATGCCTTCCGGATTATAGCCACCCGAACCGAAGGGGCTGGTGCCACCCGTGCCGATCCATTTATTCCCGCCGGCGTGACGTTCCTTCTGTTCCTCGAGGCGCTTCTTGAACTCCTCGATCAACTTGTCCAGACCGCCGAGCGACTTGATGTTTTCCCGCTCTTCGTCAGTCAGCATGCGCTCGAACTCCTTGCGCAGCCAATCTTCTGGAATCAACGCCTCAAGCAGCTGATCGAGACTCTCGAGCCCCTTGAAATAAGAACCGAACGCCCGATCAAATTTATCGAAATGACGTTCGTCCTTGACCATGACCGTGCGTGTCAAATAATAGAATTCGTCCATGTCGGCGAATACCACATGGTGTTTCAGCGCATTGATCAGATCCAGCAGCTCCCGCACCGATACCGGCACCTTGGCTGCGCGCATTTCGTTGAACAGGCCCAGTAACATCGGGCACCCCCTTTATCTACGGGTAGACCGGATATCCGGGGCCCGCGATGCAGACTCCGGATGCCACGTCGGTAATGACACTGCTTCGATTGTGACGCGCGGTTGGCTAAACGCGCGAAGCCTGGCTCAAGCGCTATCAGCGATTCTGCCGACGGGTCATGAACGCCAGGCGTTCAAGCAGCTGCACGTCCTGCTCGTTCTTCAACAGAGCGCCATATAACGGCGGAATCGCCTTGGTTGGATCGCGGTCGCGCAGGACGGCTTCGGGAATCTGATCTGCCATCAGCAGCTTGAGCCAGTCCACCAGTTCGGAGGTTGAAGGTTTCTTTTTGAGGCCGGGCACCTTGCGCACGTCGAAGAAAATATCCATTGCCTCGGATACCAGCTCTTTCTTGATCTTCGGATAATGCACGTCGACGATCTTCTGCATGGTCTGGCGATCAGGGAAGGCGATGTAATGGAAAAAACACCGGCGCAGGAAGGCGTCTGGCAATTCCTTCTCGTTGTTCGAGGTAATGATGATGATAGGTCGTTTGCTTGCCTTGATGGTCTCGTTCGTCTCATAGACGTAGAATTCCATCTTGTCGAGTTCCTGCAGCAAATCATTGGGGAACTCGATGTCGGCCTTGTCAATTTCATCAATCAGCAGGATTGCGCGTTCTTCGGATTCGAACGCCTCCCACAGTTTTCCCTTCTTTATATAGTTGCGCACGTCATGCACCTTATCGACACCCAGCTGGGAATCGCGCAGGCGGCTGACTGCATCATATTCATACAGGCCCTGGTGTGCCTTGGTGGTTGACTTGATATGCCAGGTAATCAGCCTGGCGCCCAGCGAGTCGGCCAACTGCTCAGCCAACATGGTCTTGCCGGTGCCAGGCTCACCCTTGATCAATAATGGGCGTTCAAGCGTAATGGCAGCGTTAACCGCCAGTTTCAGGTCGTCAGTGGCGACGTAAGACTGAGTGCCTTCGAACTTCATCGGGGAATTCCTCGGACGAAAGCCCGGCTGAACCAGGCGATACAGGGATAAACGAGGGCGAAACTATAGCTTGCAGGTTGTTAGGGTGTAAACGAAGGCAGACCATTCGCCGCCTGAATGGATAGCAGACTGCATGTATCCCACTACCTCAGGAATCTTCTTCTCCAGCACCCAGCGCGCGCTCGAACTGGGGGCTGAACGCCTCAACGAAGGCGTTGCGCAAAATGGCGAAAAAAGCCTGTAGCGCACTGACCTCCGGATCATCCAGAGAGCCATCCAGTTCGATGCGACTAGCAAACTGGTCGGCTGACGGATTGGAAAGGACCTCTTCGCCGCCATGCACCAGCGCCTCCCAGACCCCACGGAAGAATCCTTTATCTTCGTTGGCAACATCCTGCTCGAAATCGAATATCTCCACATCGCGCAACAACGGTTTGATGTAGCCGCTCAGCTGGCTTTCTTCTGCCTCCACTTCCATGACGACTTCGCCGTGGCCCGCCTTGAAATCAAAATTGCCGTAGGCTGCGGCGAAATCATTCAGCCGGGTCAGATCGAGCCCTTCCAGCCGCATCCGCGCATCGAAGTTGTCAAAGCGCAGCAAGGGATCAAAGTTCGCCTGGGCTTCGACCGGTGCATGATCGAGAAAATCGGCCGTGCCCTCGAGGCGAGCGTCTCTCGATCCGTCTTTCTCTTCCGCATTGGTCAGGTTGTACACCATGACATTGACGTTGTTAGCGTAGAGGTTGACCGGCGGGTCCGATGTGAAATTGCGGAAATGCACACGGCCATTGTCGTAATGAAACTCATCGATCTCTACCTGCAGCAACTCCTTGACCGTATCGCGCCAGTCAACCTCATCGCCATACTGGTTTGCTTCCTCTGGTCCATCGACGAAATTAAGCTCAGGCTCCAAAAGATGTATCCTGATCGCCAGTATCTGCTCGCGAATCAATGGGGCCCAGCGCAGAGACAAGTCCGCTTCGGGTGTCTGGAAAAAGGGTACCTGCTCGTTGTCCTGGATCTTGTGAACACTGACATTTTTCAGCGTTGCCGCCCCGCGCCATATCGCCAGGTCGACATCCTCGACTTCACCCCGGTAGTCTTCACCCATGTTGGCCATTTTGTCGTTCAGCGTATCCCGCACGATACCGGGTAACGCCACGCGTAGCGCGACCAGCAGAAGCGCTATAATCACGAGCACGACAAGCAGGATGCTTAAGGATTTTTTCATACTCAACTGACCTCGCACCTCGAGCTCAGTTCAGCGAATCCAGTATGACCGACACGCCCCATCCGTCAGGGCACAGGTGCTAATAAGAGGATCAACCCATGAGCCATATCTTTGCTGACAACTCGCAGTCCATCGGTAATACGCCGCTAATCAGAATCAACCGCCTCGGCCCCAAGGGAGTCGATATCCTGGCGAAGATCGAAGGGCGTAACCCGGCTTATTCAGTCAAATGCCGCATTGGTGCGAGCATGGTCTGGGATGCCGAAGGCAGTGGCCGCCTGAAGTCGGGGATGACAATAGTCGAACCCACCTCAGGCAACACCGGCATTGGTCTGGCTTACGTAGCCGCTGCCCGCGGTTACAAGCTGATCCTGACCATGCCGGCGTCAATGAGCCTGGAGCGCCGCAAGGTTCTCAAGGCACTCGGCGCCGAGCTGGTGCTGACCGAACCGGCTCAGGGTATGAAAGGGGCGATCCAGAAAGCGCAGGATATCGCCGCATCTGACCCCGAACAGCATCTGTTGCTACAGCAGTTTGAAAACCCGGCCAACCCCGATATTCATGAAAAAACCACCGGGCCCGAGATCTGGAAAGATACTGGTGGCTCGGTAGATGTACTGGTGTCAGGAGTAGGTACAGGCGGAACATTGACCGGCGTGTCCCGCTATATAAAGAACCAGTGCGGCAAGCCCATTATTTCCGTTGCGGTAGAGCCGGCAACCTCACCCGTCATCAGTCAAACCCTGGCAGGTGAAGAGGTGAAACCCAGTCCGCACAAGATCCAGGGCATCGGTGCTGGTTTCGTTCCGGCCAATCTGGATCTGAGCATGGTCGATCGTGCCGAGCAGGTCACAGATGACGAATCCAAGAGCATGGCCCTGCGCCTGATGCGTGAGGAAGGCATTCTATGTGGAATCTCGGGTGGCGCGGCCATGGCCGCTGCAGTGCGCCTGGCACAATTGCCGGAAATGCAGGGCCGGATGATAGTCGTTATCCTGCCTGACTCTGGCGAACGCTATCTCTCCAGCATGCTTTTCGACGACATGTTCAGTGATCAGGAACTGGTCCAGTAAATCGGCACTTTCGCCACCGGCGGGCTTTCTGGCCCGTCGCCCTTTCATTCGCCACAGGCCCTTTGCCCAACATGCCGTTGATACATGCACGTATTGCCCAGCACATTCTTGTCGGGTTTGATGTCTACAGAGCCCGTTTCCAGGAAATAACCCGCGGCGCTCGCAGCCGTTTTGAGCAGGCACGCTGGGTCGATATTCAGGACGCCTCTGCTGCACGCATCAACATGTACGAGGAGTGCGTCAAAGCGACAGCACATAGCCTGAACGGGCAATTCGAACTGGCTGATATCATGGACGTCAGCAACTGGCCGCACATCCGTGAGGCGTACATCGAACTGATCGATCCAAGACTCGATGGAGAGCTGGCAGAGACCTGGTACAACTCGATCTTTTGCCGGTTCCACCGTCACGAGCTGATCAGCGACCGCACCATGTTTGTCCACACCACCAGACCAGTGACCCGCCCACCGTCACGTATTCCGCTGACCAGGGGGTTCATCTCGGAAGGTTCGCTGGATGACCTGGCGCGACAGATTCTTGAGGAATATAGCTTCGAAACCCCGTGGCACGACTTCGATAGCGACTGCGCAAAAATCGTTGCCTATCTGAGGCAGGGTCTCCCCGATTGGGCGCAGCTGGACCGAGGTTTGACCGTAGAGATAATCCAGGACGTATTCTACCGCAACAAGGGTGCTTACCTCGTAGGCAGACTGCTCAGCCAGGAAGAGCAGTGGCCATTCGTGCTGCCGTTGGTTCATCGTGAAAATCAGGGCATCAGTGTAGACACACTGATTACCGACGAAGCAGAAGTGTCTATCATTTTCTCGTTTACCCGCTCCTATTTCATGGTGGATGCACCCGTACCCTGCGAGATGATCAGCTTTATCAAGCGACTGATTCCGGGCAAACACATAGCCGAGCTGTACACCGCGATCGGGTTCTACAAACAAGGCAAATCCGAATTCTATCGGGCCCTGATAGAACACCTCGCGCGTAAGGAAGATCGGTTCATCATGGCGCCAGGTGTGCGGGGCATGGTGATGAGCGTGTTTACCCTCCCTGGCTTCAATACCGTGTTCAAGATCATCAAGGATCGCTTTGCCCCGTCAAAGAATATTGACCGGGCGACCGTCATTGAAAAATACCGTTTGGTCAAACGCCACGACCGCGTCGGCCGCATGGCCGATACACAGGAATTCTCGGACTTCCGCTTCCCGCGTGATCGGTTTGATCCCGAGTGCCTGGCAGAACTGCTTGAGGTAGCGGCCCAGACGGTTATAGAGGAAGGCGACGTCATCCTCATAAGGCACTGCTGGACCGAACGGCGCATGACGCCCCTTAATATCTATCTTGAAACAGCCAGCGAGACCCAGACGCGCGAGGTGCTGCTGGATTACGGAAAATCCATCAAGCAGCTGGCCGCAGCGAACATTTTCCCTGGCGACATGCTGCTGAAGAACTTCGGTGTCACACGCCACGGTCGCGTGGTGTTCTATGACTACGATGAGATCAGCTACCTGACCGAGGTCAATTTCAGGCACATCCCCGAAGCAATGTATCCCGAGCAGGAGATGGCGTCCGAGCCCTGGTACTCAGTCGGCCCCAACGACGTCTTTCCCGAGGAGTTCCCGGTTTTCCTGTTCGCCGACATCAACCACCGCAAGCTCTTCGCCAGCATGCATGGCGAATTGTTCGACGCGGATTACTGGAAGACGTTGCAGGAACAAATCCGTGCCGGACTGATAATCGACGTGTATCCCTACAAGCGTCCCGGGATCGAGACAGGCAGCCCTTTATCCGACATTCAGTAAAAAACCGACGAAAGGGATGTTATTTTCTGAAACTGTCGTATACTGAATTTCGTTCATTTGGTGCCTGAACGCGGCAGCACAAGCATTGCTTGACTTGATCTGCTTTAAGGCGCACAGTGAGCGCGTAGGTTTTCAAGATAGAGTAGTAGGCTACAAGCGCACTTTTAGTACGTAAGTTTGTCATTCTCGTAATCTTCGATTCCCGCGCTACCATTGAGTCTGCTCATGTGAGTGTTCTCAAGTATTTTAATTTGATAGGAATTATCCGAAATGGCAACTGGTACAGTTAAGTGGTTCAACGACACTAAAGGCTTTGGCTTCATTACTCCGGACGGCGGTGGTGATGATCTGTTCGCCCACTTCTCCGAAATCAAGGTTCAGGGCTTCAAATCCCTCGCCGAGAACCAGAAGGTGTCTTTCGACATCACTACTGGTCCTAAAGGCAAGCAAGCTGCGAACATTCAGATTATCGGTTAATCCGGTATCTGACTAAAAAACCCGGCCTCGGCCGGGTTTTTTTTCGTCTGCTTTTTGTGTAACGACTGCCCTGTCTGCTATCCCCTCCTCTGCTTTCGCTCTCCCCGGCGGCAGCCTAAAAAAAACTCGCCTGCCCAGCCGGTACGTCGTACCCTAGGGGACAACGATCCGAGGGAGCCAAGATCGCTTCAATATCAGCATCTAGCTCCCGCCACCCATTGTCCGGAAGAGGTTTTCGCAGTGGACAGTAGCAATGAAAAAAAGAGTAACGACGCGCTTCGGCTGAGTCTGTTCCGTGCCGCCGAGGCCATCGTCAGCGAGCTGGGCGCATCCCAGCTTACCTTCGCCAGTCTGAGCGAACGCACCGGCGTTGATGAAACGACACTGCGCGCCGAGTTTCCAGACCGTGAAGCTCTGCTGTCGGCAATGATCGAACACCGCCTGGAGCGTTTCCGGGTTCGTTGGGGCGCCTATGAAAGCGTGCTGCCAGATGAGCCCATGCGAGAACTCAAAGCCTTGTTGCTTAGCAACCTGAGCGAATCGACAGAAGAGAAGAACCTCGACTCTGCAATCTTCGCGGCTGCAGCAAGTAACCCAGCGCTTCTACGGACAACGTCCGATGATATCCAGGGCCTGTTCGATATTCTGGAGAAGTCTCCGCTGGGTCTGGCTCAGGCAAGCATCCTGTTCTTCTCGGTGCGCGGCTATCGACTGTTTGAGCAGATCGGCATTTGCCCCATGACCGACAACCAGCGGACCGACTTTCAAGAACAGATCATGCAACTGGCCAGGACCATGTACGAACAGAAAACCGGCGAATGATCCAGCGCAGCGCATCGCTGCTGCCTTGCCTGACCGCTAACGGCTCGCCGGAACCGATTTGTGATTCCGGCTACGCCAATGCCGCCATCCAGCCCGCAACAGAACCAGACCTACATAGGCGAGACCTGCGACGGTAAGCGCCAGACTGAGGTTACCCAGCATTCTCCCCATGTTGTCCCCTGTATCAAATAGCGTGTCCAACAGCCATATAAAGAAGGCCGGCGCCAGCCATGGCTCCGCCGGATCAACGCGGGACGGGACGAATAACAACACGGCAGCAATAACCCAGAGCGGTTCGCGCACGAACCAACATTTGATCCAGCGTGTCATTTGCCACCAGACCAGCCAGGCACAGCCTGCCGCGGCAAGATAAATCATCCAGACAGTCTGGTACTCGGATTCATTGAACATGGATGGTACAACCGGTGTGAGTGTGCGAGCGGCTATAATATCTTTTTTACCATCCGAGGTCCCAGACTGATGCCACCCGTTGCCCGCCGAGACGAAAAAGCAGTAGATCCCTATGCCTGGCTGGAGCAGCGTGATGCTCCGCAGGTGTTGGCGTATCTGGAAGAAGAAAACCGTCATACCGAAACCTGGCTGTCGGAGAATCTGGATCGTCGCGATCAGCTCTTCGAGGAAATCCGCGGGCGCATCCGTGAGACAGATCTGTCGCTTCCCGCCATCAAGGGCCCGTGGTTGTATTACCAACGCACCGAAGCTGGCGCCGAGTACCCGCGATTCTATCGGTGTCCACGGCCTGATGACGGTAGCCTGGAGATTGATCCGGCGACCCAGCAGCTCTTGCTTGACCTCAACGTACTGGCTGGCGATGACTTTCTGCACCTTGGCGGCTTCACCATCAGTCCGGATCAGCATTGGCTTGCCTACAGCCTAGATCGTCAGGGCAACGAGACCTATCAGCTTTATCTGAAGAATCTGAGCAGCGGTGAGGTTACCGAGCTGGAACTGCCGCAGGCCGATGGCAGCCTGACCTGGGCCAATGACAGCGAAACGCTGTTTGCGATGAGTATGGACGAGACGTCGCGCCCTTCTACGTTGTGGCGCTTACGACCGGGGCAACCTGCCCACCAGGTATTTCACGAAGCAGACCAGCGTTTCTACGTGCACGCCTATCGCAGCAGCTCGGAACAATGGCTGATGCTGGCATGCGATAGCAAGAACACCAGCGAGGTAAGGGTCTTATCGGCGAACGAACCTGAGGGGCAATGGGCACTGCTTGCCGAACGCCGTGAGGGGCATGAATATCAGGCAGACCATGGCCCGCAGGGCCTACTCATCCGCAGTAATGCACAGGGCGAAAATTTCTGCCTCTATCGTTGCGATCCTGCGGCCCCGTCGCGCGATCATTGGGAAATGCTGGTAGAAACTGACCCGGCCCGCACGCTTGAAGACTTTGATGTGCAACAGCACGGACTGGTTCTACATTACCGCGACCAAGGATTGATCACCCTCGAAGTGCGCCCGCAAGCCGGCGCCGCCTATACCGTACAGATGCCTGACGCTGTCTACAGCTTGCACGTACAAGGCGGCGAAGAATACGTCAGCGAACGTATCAGGCTGCGCTATGAATCACTGAACCGGCCGGCCCAGGTGCGCGCATTGGACCTGGTCTCTGGCGAACAACAGATACTTAAAGAAACGCCGGTGGAAGGCCCGTTTTCCGCAGACGATTACAGCGTCAGACGCGAATGGGCAACCGCACCAGACGGAACCCGCATACCGATCAGCCTGGTCGGCCGACCAGGCTGCCTGAACGCATTGGCGCCTTGTTATCTGTATGGGTACGGCTCCTACGGGGCGAGCATGGACCCCTGGTTTTCCCACGCCCGGCTTTCTCTGCTGGATCGCGGCTGGGTGTTCGCTATAGCTCATGTACGCGGCGGCGCCGATATGGGCGAGGCCTGGTATCAGGCTGGCAAGCTTGAACACAAGGAAAATACCTTCAAGGATTTCATTGCCTGCGCTGAGCATCTTATCGAGGCAGGGTACACCGATAGCCAGCGGTTGGTTGTCGCTGGCGGAAGTGCCGGCGGACTGTTGATCGGTAATGTCATCAACCAGCGACCCGAGCTGTTCGCTGCAGCCGTGGCGGATGTGCCATTTGTCGACGTATGGAACACCATGAACAATCCCGCCCTGCCCTTGACCATCGGCGAGTATGAGGAATGGGGTAACCCGGCCGAGGCGCAGGTCGCCGAACGCATCAAGGGCTACGCGCCCTATGAACAGGTACGCAAACAGGCCTATCCGGCTTTGTTTGTCACGGCCGGCTATCACGATATGCGGGTTCAATACTGCGAGGCCGCCAAGTGGGTCGCCAAACTGCGGCATCACAAGACTGATCATCGTCCCTTGGTGTTACGTACGCAGATGAGCGCAGGCCACGGCGGCGCCAGCGGACGTTATCAGGCCATGCGGGAACTGGCGGAGGAATACAGCTTTCTGCTTGCGGTTATTGAGGGCTGACGACGGCCCTGTTGCGCCTGCATAGCAACGAAGAAGGCAATCACCAGAGGCCAAGCGAAAGGGCCGGACTGTCAGCAGTCCGGCCCTTCTTTTTTGAATCAGTAGCGGTTGGCTACGTCGTCGAAGGTTTCCTGAATAGTTTCGGAGGGCTCGGGAGTCAGTAGCGTGACGATCACGATGGCAAGGGTGGCCAGAATGAAACCGGGAATAATCTCATACAGACCAATAGTGTCGATCTGTTTGTAGACCACGACGGTTACGCCACCAACGATGATGCCCGCCAGGGCGCCATTGCGGTTCATCCGTTTCCAGAACAACGAGAGGATGACCGCTGGCCCGAATGCGGCGCCAAAGCCCGCCCAGGCATAGGACACCAAGCCCAGTACCGTACTCTCCGGATTGAACGCAAAGATCAACGCCAGAATAGCGATGCCGACCACGGCGAAGCGTCCTACCCAGACCAGTTCGCTCTGAGTAGCATCACGCCGGAACAGCGCCTTGTAGAAATCTTCCGCCAGCGCTGAAGACGACACCAACAGCTGGGAATCAGCGGTCGACATGATTGCAGCCAGCACTGCGGCGAGCAGAATCCCCGCTACCAGCGGATGCATCAGCGCCTGGATCAGCGACAAAAACACCGTCTCTGCGTCCTCGAGGCCTGCCTCGCCAAAATAGCCGATCCCTACCCAGCCGGTCATCAGTGCAGCAAACAGGCAGACAGCGCTCCAGAGCACGGCAATGCGGCGCGCTGTGGGCAGCGCGGCATCATCCCCAACGGCCTTGAAACGCGCCAGAATATGCGGCTGGCCGAAATAGCCTAGCCCCCAGCCAAACAGCGAGATGATGGCAACAAACCCGAGCGCCTCCCCATCGACATCAGTAAAAAACGATAGTAATTCAGGATTCGCCGCTTCCATGGCGCTGCGCGCTTCGCCCCAGCCGCCCATGGTATTCAATGTCATCAGCGGAACCACGACCAATGCTGCAGCCATCAGCAGACCCTGGATGACGTCGGTCCAGGACACCGCGAGAAATCCGCCGAAGAAGGTGTAGGAAACGATAATCACCGTCCCCACAACCACCGCCAGCTCGTAGCTCAGACCGAAGGTGCTTTCGAACAGTTTACCTGCGGCGACCAGGCCGGAACTGGTGTAGAACAGAAAGAACAGCAGAATGAACACGGCCGAGATGACCCGTAGCAAACGGGATCGATCTTCGAAGCGGAATTCAAAGTACGCCGGCAGCGTCAGCGAATCGTTTACCGCGTGGGAGTAAACCCGCAAGCGGCGCGCTACGATCAGCCAGTTCAGATAGGTTCCCGCCAATAGCCCGGCAGCAATCCAGGTCGCTTCATAGCCGGCGACCAATGCATACCCCGGCAACCCGAGCAGCAACCAGCCACTCATATCCGAAGCCCCGGCAGACAGCGCTGCAGTCCCCGGCCCGATGGTGCGGCCACCGAGGATGTAGTCGGACAGATTACTGGTTCGCTTGTATGCGATAAACCCGATAGCAAGCATGATTGCGATGTAGACGGCGAAGGTAGCTGTCAGAATCCCTGCGTTTCCAGTCATGTTTTTTAGCTCCTTGGTGTAAGGGCGTCGAGTACGATTCTCATGCCTGCCCCGATTGACCCTGGACATCGGGCTTGTTGGGCAGAGCCCGACTGTCGGGATGCAATTCTGCCACAGCCAGCTCCCGAGAGGGTCATGACTGGCCCGCTGATGTTAACGGCGACAGCCGGCTATACCCGCTCAATGAAGCAACTTACCCGGTATGCGCAGGCTCCACGCCGGCATAGTGCTACCGGCGCCTCCATCTACATTAGTTCAAAGTACGCCATCCGACGAGTCGAACTTGACATCTGAGCCGGCCTTCTTGGACTTCGTGGCGCCGCTATTGAAATACATCAATGCAGGCACCATCTCATCGCAAGAGACTCACAATAGTACGTTCAACCACACAGGAACCTTCAATGACTGACCAGTCTTCAACGAAACCAGATTTCATCGAGGGGGACGAGCAGGAACCTAAACAGGATTTCGAGCCTGGCACTGGCCTGGTCATTCCCAACCAGCGGCTGCCGGACAAGATCTACCTGCTACCTATCCACAACAGGCCGTTCTTTCCAGCCCAGGTCATGCCGGTGGTCATCAACGAAACGCCCTGGGCAGAAACCATCGAGCAGGTGGCCAACACGCCCCACCACGCGCTTGGTCTGTTCTATGTCGACTCGCCGCTGGACGAAAGCGGCCACCTTGACCCTAGCCATCTCCCGGATACTGGCTGCGCGGTCAAGATCCACCATGCAGTCAGGGAAGACGGCAAGATCCAGTTTATCGCCCAGGGGCTTACCCGCGTCCGTATCACCAACTGGCTGACCCGCAAGCCGCCCTATCTGGTCGAGGTCGAATATCCCGAGTCGCCGACCGACGAGCGCGACGAAGTACGCGCCTATGCCATGGCCCTGATAAATGCCATCAAGGAGCTGCTTCCGCTGAACCCGCTCTATAGCGAGGAGCTGAAAAACTATCTGAATCGCTTCAGCCCGAACCAGCCCTCGCCGCTCGCGGACTTCGCAGCGGCGCTGACGTCAGCGCGCGCCGAAGAATTGCAGGATGTACTGAACACCATCCCTATCCTGCGACGCATGGAAAAAGTGCTGGTCATGCTCAAGAAGGAGATCGACGTTGCGCGGCTACAGGGCGAGATCAGCGCGGAAGTTAACCGCACTATCAGCGAGCATCAGCGCAAGTTCTTCCTCAAGGAGCAGCTCAAGGTTATCCAGCGCGAACTGGGTTTGTCGAAGGACGACCGCACCGCCGATATCGAGCAGTTTCGCCAGCGTCTGGCAGACAAGACGTTGCCAGAGCCAGCCAGCAAGAAGATCGAGGAAGAGTTGCAGAAGCTTTCAATACTGGAGACCGGGTCTCCGGAATATGGCGTAACCCGTAATTATCTCGATTGGGCTACGTCCATCCCCTGGGGCCTTACCCATGCCGACAAGCTGGATATCAAGCATGCCCGCAAGGTCCTCGATCGGGATCATGATGGGCTCGAGGACGTCAAGCAGCGCATACTCGAGTTTCTGGCTATCGGCGTATTCAAGGGCTCTGTTTCGGGCTCCATCATCCTTCTTGTTGGCCCGCCTGGCGTCGGTAAGACCAGTATCGGTCACTCGATTGCGGAAAGTCTGGGGCGCCCTTTCTACCGGTTCAGTGTCGGCGGCATGCGTGACGAGGCGGAGATCAAGGGTCACCGCCGCACCTATATCGGCGCCATGCCGGGTAAGTTCGTACAGGCCTTCAAGGATGTCGGCGTAATGAACCCGGTGATCATGCTCGATGAAATCGACAAGCTCGGCAGCAGCCATCAGGGCGACCCGGCATCGGCGCTCCTCGAGACACTGGACCCGGAACAGAACAACCAGTTTCTCGATCACTACCTGGACATGCGTCTGGATCTTTCCAAGGTGCTCTTCGTATGTACAGCCAACACGCTGGATAGCATTCCCGGCCCGCTACTCGACCGTATGGATGTGATTCGCCTGTCTGGCTATATCGCCGAGGAAAAGCTCGCAATCGCCAAGCATCATCTGTGGCCGCGGCAGCTGGAGCGCGCCGGGTTACGCAAGAGCCAGCTGCGTATCACTGACAAGGCGCTACGCGAGATCATTGAGGGTTATGCCCGCGAGGCTGGCGTCCGTAATCTGGAAAAACAGCTGGCCAAGATAATCCGCAAATCGGTCATGCAGCTGCTGGAAGACCCCGATCGCAAGGTCACCATCAAGCCAGACGATCTCAAGGCTCTGCTCGGCACCCCCGCATTCCGCACGGAAAAGACGCTCAAGGGCGTCGGTATCATTACCGGCCTGGCCTGGACCTCGATGGGTGGCGCGACCCTGCCAGTCGAAGCAACCCGCATTCATACCCTCAATCGTGGATTCAAACTGACCGGCAAGCTGGGCGACGTGATGAAGGAATCGGCGGAAATTGCCTACAGCTACGTCTGTGCCAATCTTGGACGGTACAAGGCAGACAAGGATTTTTTCGACGAAGCCTTCGTGCATTTGCATGTCCCCGAAGGCGCGACGCCCAAGGACGGCCCGAGCGCGGGCGTAACGATCGCCAGCGCCCTGCTCTCACTGGCTCGCGATGAGGCGCCGCGTGAAGCAATAGCCATGACAGGCGAAATCACTCTCACCGGACAGGTGTTGCCGGTCGGCGGTATCAGGGAGAAGGTTATCGCAGCGCGCCGGCAGTCGATTTATGAATTGATACTGCCTGAAGCCAATCGAGGCGATTTCGAGGAACTGCCGGATTATCTGACCAAGGGGATGACGATTCACTTCGCCAGTCATTTCCGCGACGTGGCCAAACGACTATTCAACTAGCAAACCGGAGTACTGCGTCAGTCCAGCGTGCTGGCAATCTGGCGCAGTAATTCCGATGACGCTTTAACTGTCGCGACGCGGTGGCTGCGCGCCCTGCTTGCCAGGGAACAGATCCTCGTCGTCATCCAGCTCTTCGACCTCGGGCATCTTGCGCAGACCATCACGGAGCATTTCATCATCATGCGGTTCCGGTTGCGCATCGGCGTCCTGACTTCCCGGGTCCCGATTGCCTGGCGCAGGGGTCAAGCCTTCGATCAGATCCCAGTCCGGATCCAGCGTAAAGTCATTCAGGTTCAGCTCGCTGCTCTCCTCATTGCTGGCGAAATCGCCTGTTGCATATGACTCGGTACTGCCCGCGCCCTCATCCAGATCGTCGTCCAGTAGCGGCTCGAGCTCATCGACCTGCTCCACCTGATCGCTGCGTCCAGAGAACAATTCCGGGTAGCGCGATTTGATTTCATCAATCCGCGTCGGATTACCGCCGACCGCGAGGATCGCCTGTTCCTGCTCGGTAAATTGGCGCACTTCACCCAACTCGGCCAGCACTCGCAGTTGCTGATAACGCAGGTCCAGACGCTTGGGATTCTCTTCGATGGCCCGTTCCAGCATGACCAGTGCCTCAGCAAAGCGCCCGTAAGTGATGTAAAGCTCCACCCCATCGAGCTGGTCCACTGGTCGCGTCGTACGAGGCGCAACGGCTTCCCTGACCATGGTAGTCTGCACTGCAGCCTCGGCAGCGAGTGTCGCCGCAGCAGCCTCAGGTACCGTCAGCTCCCGCCCATCGACCGTCGTCGTGTCAGCTTCCTGCTCACTTTGCCTGCGCTTCCACAGCCATAACAGCGTTCCGAGCAATGCCGCGAGCAGGCCTAACAGCGCGGGCCACCAGCGGGACAAGAACGTCTCGTTGCTGGCTTGCGGCTCAGGTATGGCGACTTCGGCAGCAATGGCACCGGATTCCGGTTCAGTGCTACCAGACGCAGAGACTGCGCCGGCCAGCTCAGCGCCCTCGCCTACCGTGCCTACCGTGCCTACCGTGCCTACCGTGCCTACCGTGCCTACCGGTGCGATATCGCCCGACGTGCTTTGCGCCTCGGAAGCCTGGGCGGCACGCAAGACCTCAAGCTCCGCCTGCAGATTGGCAATCTGGCGATCACGCGCATCCAGCTCATTCAACAGGACATTGAATCGCGACTCCAGCGACTGCAGCCGATCAAGCAGAACCTGATTGTTCGCAATAGCGGTATCCGCGGTGGTCTCTTCGATCCGGAATCGCGCACTGGAATTCGACCCGGCATCTTCCGACCGCGCCCGATCAGTCGCTGACGTTGTTTCCGAGCCATCGGATCTCGTCGCCCGTTCCGGTGCAGCCGGGTCAGGACGCGCGCCCTGGGACCCTGCGGTGTTTGTGTTCGAGTCCGTCGGCGCTGTCTGCGCTGTGGCCTCGACGCCCAGCTGCTCTGCAGTAGGCAGCACCAACCTGGCGTTGCTGCGCAGCCGGCCAATATCGCCGCCGATGAAGGCAGCTGGGTTCAGGGCCTGGATAGCCAACATATTGTCGCGGATAGAAACCGAATCGGCCGGGCGCGTCTTCGCCGCAATCTCCCAGAGAGTATCCCCCGCCACCGTGTTGTACGTGCTGGCGCCTGGCTGAGCGGTGATATCCGGCAACTGTGCTGGTCGGGCAGGCGCAGCGGAGCGGTTAGTAGAAGAAGAACTGCTGCCCGTGCGCGGTACAGGCGCAGCGGACGCCTGACGCGCTGGCGCCTGGCTCAGCAAACCTGCCTTGGGATCGTACAGGGGCGGGTCGAGTAACAGCGTGTACTCACGCAATACGCGGCCATTAGGCTGACGCAGCTCGACCAGAAAGTTCAGATAGGGCTCCAGTACCGGCTTGCTCGATTCGATGCGGATGACCATCTCGTTGCCTGTGATCACCGGCGTGAAGCGCAGGTCGGACAAAAAGAAGGGACGTTCGATACCTGCGTTGGCAAACGCCTCAGCGCCCGCGAGCGATACCCGGATTTCCTCCGGAGAAATCCCCTGGCTGCCTTGCAACTGGATGATTGCGTTCAAGGGCTGATTCAGGGCAGATTGCAGTTCAACCTCACCTAACCCCAGGGCATTGCTCAAACCTGCATAAAGAGCCGCCACCGAGGCGACGCCGAAAACCAACTGGCGCTTTACTGCCATACCCTTTCCTCTGTTATATGAACGACAGACGCTGTGCGACGCTGTCGCTGCCTTCCCGGACACGTTCTCATGCCAGTGAGACCTTTCCGATCACAACCAATATCACTATGACATCACTTTGACTGAAAAACGAGCAGCGCAATGACCCTGTCGTCAAAAAATGGTTCGCGGTGCGTATCATAACCGTAATGGTCATTTTCATGACATAGCGTGTCGTCCGGGATTTGCCGTCGGGGGGCTCACCGCCTATATAAACGGCGCGCCACAGAGGACCTGGCAATCACGAGCTATCGCTGAAAGCAAGAAGTGCATTGGCCAGGCACTGGATTGTCGGCGCCCTCTTACGCGTCGTTTTGCGCTAAAATCCCGACCTCAAAATGATCCGGACCTGACAATGACGGAAGTAGATAAATTGTTCGCTACCCCACTGAGTCGGGTGGCTGATTTCGTATTCGATCATGATGTGGCGAAAGTTTTCCCCGATATGATCAAACGTTCAGTGCCTGGTTACCCCACCATTGTAGAGAGTATCGGGCTGATTGCCGGACAGTATGCCCAGCCAGGCAGCCTGATCTATGATCTGGGATGCTCGCTTGGCGCTGCCAGCCAGTCGATGCGCCGGCACGTGCGCGCCGACGGCTGCCATATCCGCGCCGTCGATAATGCTGAGGCGATGACCGAGCGCTGCCGCGAATACCTCACCGCGCAGGACGCGATGGTGGAAGAGCTCACGCCAATCGACGTGGTGCACGGCGATATACTCAACCTTCCGTTTGAGCCGTGTTCGGTCGTGGTGCTGAACTTTACCTTGCAATTCATCGATCCGGAGCAGCGCCTGGCCCTGCTTACGCGCATCCACGAAGCACTGTTGCCTGGCGGCATATTGGTTTTGTCGGAGAAGCTGCACTTCGCCGACGAGAGCACCCAGCAGAGCCTCGAGTTGCTTCACTACGCATTCAAGCGCGCCAACGGCTACAGCGAACTGGAAATTGCACAGAAGCGCTCAGCGATTGAAAAGGTGATGCTCCCGGACACTCTGGAAACGCACCTCGAACGGCTGCAACAGGCCGGCTTCAAGCACGCCCATAGCTGGTTTCAGTGTCTCAACTTCGGCTCGATGATTGCCCACAAATGATTGACTTCGCACCGCTGTATCACAGCCTGGCAGGTACCCCGCTGGAACATTGGCTGGATCCCCTGCCCGCCGCCCTTGAAAAACGTATGGAAACCGCGCGCAGGCATGGCGATTTGCCGCGTTGGCAAGCCTGTCTGGACTTGTTGCCAGACCACGACCAGGTAGCCGTTGAACTGCATGATCGCATCAGCGTGGGCCGAGCCGGCCAGCTGACGGAGGCGGAGCACACACGTCTCGAACAGGCGCTGCGTGGTCTGCACCCCTGGCGCAAAGGCCCCTTCGAACTGTTCGGCATGCATATCGATACCGAATGGCACTCCGACTGGAAGTGGCAGCGCGTGGCACCGCACCTTTCTCTGACGGGAAAACGGGTGCTGGATGTCGGTTGCGGCAACGGTTACTACATGTGGCGGATGTGGGAGGCAGGTGCTCGACAGGTCATCGGGGTGGATCCGAATCTGTTGTTCATGACCCAGTTCGAAGCGGTGCGTCATTACCTGCCGGGTGCGCCGGTATGGCTACTGCCGCTAACGCTGGAAGACCTGCCGGAACCCACCGGCGGCTTCGATACCGTGTTTTCCATGGGTGTGTTCTACCACCGACGCTCGCCCATCGATCACCTGCTGCAGCTCAAGGCCTGCATTGCCCGGGGCGGCGAACTGGTACTGGAAACACTGGTTATTGAAGGCGACGAAAACAGCTGCCTGATGCCGCAGGACCGCTATGCCCAGATGAGAAATGTGTGGTTCCTGCCATCGGTGGCGATGCTCGAGCGGATGCTGAGTCGCGCGGGGTTCGTCAATATCCGTTGCGTTGACCTCAACCGCACCAGCACCGAAGAGCAGCGCAGCACTGACTGGATGCGCTTCCAGTCGCTACCGGATTTCCTCGACCGGGAGAATGCTGCACTGACCTGTGAAGGTTACCCGGCACCGCTGCGTGCCACGCTGATCGCCGAGCTGCCCTGACCTGTTGTGAGTAATATCAGCCGAAGACTGTGACGGTCTGGCGGCTTATGGCGACCAGCTCGCCGCGTTCGTTCCAGGCTTTGGCTGCGGTGTGCCCGTAACCATCGCGGGCGCGCTCGATTTCGGCCCGGTACAGCAGGTATTCGGTATTACCGACCTGCGGTTGTGGCTGCATGAATTCGATGGTCCAGGTCAGCGTACTCGCCGGCGCGCGTTGCGCCAGATGCGGCAGCACGGCAGGCGGCCAGACATCCATCAGCCCCAGAATATGTCCTTCGTGGATATCACCTTCGTCCTGACTGAAGCCCATCCAGCCGCCCATCTCGCGCTTGCGGCTGTTGGTGAACGGCAGATCACCGAAGAGCCAGCGCACCGAGAAGTGCTGGATGAAGTCGGGACTGATTCCCTTGACGAAAGGCAGTTCCTTGCAATGCTGCGGAGCACTTACCTGCGGCGGGTCTTCGGCGGCGACGTCAACTACCGACTCACGGGACGCGCCGAAGCTGCCCTGAATGATGCACATTGTCTGCCCATTCTGCACGGCCTTGCCAAGCATCTGCGTCACCGCCTTGCCTTCGCGCAGCACCTCGCTTTCGACCTTCATCGGCTCTCCCGGCGCGACCGGGCCGACGAACGTGATGGCCAGCGAGCGAACCGGACGGCCACTTGCCTTGGCGCGCATGCCTTCGAAAACCAGCGCGGCGATCAAACCGCCGTAACCAGCCCTGCCCTGGGCCCAGCTGGCAGGAACAGTAACCTGATGGTCTGGAGATTCAGCCAGCGCAGCGAGCAAATCAGCGAAAGTCATGGTCGTCTCTCTTCATGAATGTTTTCAGCATGTTAGGTGATCCTGCCAGAGCAGCAAAGGCTCCCGTTCCATCATCGATTCGCGGAATGACGCCTTATCGCGCATCGTCTGTGATCAACCGCAAGCCGCATAACCAGCCGAGCGCCAGCCAGGCTGCGGGGAGTTCTGGCCAATCATTCTCACCCAGCCCATCCAGTGCAGATCCGGGTTCGCCCGCCCGTGCGAGCAATTGATCCTGCCACCAGCCCACATATTTACCGGAGCCAGGCGGGTAGCGCTCAAGCATGACCGTACGCAGCCTGAGCGGTAACGATTCGAACAACAACACATCGATGGCCGGGTATATCTTCTGCTCATTTTCCAGATAGGCAGACTCGGCGGCAGGTTGCAGATCCAGCTGCCGGGCAAGCACGACAAGCTGCGCGGCATATTCGCGATGACTGTGCAACGGATCGAGCCGCACCCGCCAATCCAGTTGTAGCCGCTCAATCGCCTCTATCAGCGTATTGGCCCCGGCACTCGGCGCATCAAGCAGACTGGCCAGCCAGCGGCGCTGATGGAGCGGCAAGGCTTGCACCAGCAACCCGAGCTCGGCACTGCTGGAGCCTGGCCGTGGCTTCCAGCTGGACACCTCCGCATCAGGGATTGCCATCATGCGAGCGCAACGAGCGGTCCAGTCGGCCGGCATCAGCTGGTTCTGAAGCGCTTCCCAACGCTTGATCAGCGTTTGTCGACGCTTCGCCAGCCAGCGCTCCATCAACCAGCGCTGCCGTGATTTATGGGGTTTGTTCATCCTTGACCTTGCCTAACCGTTCCCGAATTCCATTGATAATGCCGCGGTTGTCTTCGGCCAGCATCTGACGGTCTGGCAGTGGCACCGCCCGGCACAGATCCAGGGTAAAGTGACCCAGCCTGGCGCTATACAAGCCGACACCGATCCCCTGTCCGATACGGGCAGCCAGTTTTTCCATGATCCCCGACAACAAGCTGTCGCTCAGCGCGCCGATGGCCATCTCGGTACCACCGGCCAGCGCAATATTACGCAGCACATGCCGCGCCAGTCGCCAACGTCCAAGCTGGCCCATCGGCAATCCGAAACACACAGCTACGCGCTGCATCATGCGCAAGTTCCGCCAGACGACCAGAAGCAGATCCACCGCCACCCAGGGGCTGGTCGCCACCAGCATGCCGGTGCCGATGGCGCCGCGGCGCACCATCTGCCGCGCTTGCATGTCCAGTGGCTGGTAAAACAACAGATTCAAGCGCCTGCTCACCTCGTCGGCGCCGTGAGAGCCATCGAGGTCGGCGCAGGCGATGCGCATGCGCGACGCCAGGGGTGTATTGGCGTAGAGCTGCTGCAGGCGATCCAGCCAGTCCACAGCCAGCCGCTCCCGGGGATCCGCCAGCGCGGCCTGCATTTCCAGACGCAACTGCTCGAGTTCAGTGAGCCGTCCGCGCTGCCGGCGCAGATCGCGCCAAGCCATTACACCCGTGCCAGCAATACCGACACCCAGGGCGCCGAGCAGACCGCCAGCCACGGGATGCCATTGCCAGGCAGCCAGTGTCCAGGTAGACCATTCGTAGACGGCGCCACCGAGTGCGACACCCACTGCTGCGCGCCATAAACGACGCGGCCAGGGGCTCAAAGGTGGTGCGTTGATTGCGCCAGGCAGAGGTAATTCTTCCGCGATTTCCTGCTCACGCGGCGTCATGCTGGCTTCGCCAATAATGCGGGTCCGTGTGAGCTCAGCCTCGGTGGCAGGCTGCTCCCAGGATTCCAGAATCCGGGTCTTCTCGCGCCGCATTTCGTCTTGATTCATACCTGGCTCCCGTCGACCAACCAGCCGATCAGATCATCCATGCGGTAATGGGGAAAGGGCTCGTTGCGGTGTAGCCCAGGCGGTGGCCGCAGTTTGAGCAGCTCCGGTCCTTCAACCTGGAGATCCAACGGCAGATGTTCGGGAATGCTGCCGGGCTGATAGCGCACCCAGCCGGTTTTGCCGACGAGCCCGGCCACCAGCGCGTCGCCCTCCTGACGCGTCGAACGGATTGCTGCCAACGGAAAGCCCCGCACTTTCACCCCACCATGTCTGACTTCTGACAGGCTATCGGTGACCAGGTCTTCCAGGCATTGTTGTACAGCGCGCTGTTGCCCGGGTACCACCTGATCCACCTTGGTCGCGCAGACCGCCAGCTGGTTGATACGCGGCTTGAACAGCCGCTCGAAGAAGGTGTTGCGGCCATAGCGAAAACTTTCGAGCACTGATTCAAGGCCAGCTTTCAGGTCGCTCAGCGCGTGCTGGCCGGCATCCATCGGAGCCAGCATATCAACCAGCAGTATCTGCCGGTCCAGCCGGCTGAAGTGCTCGTCGTAGAACCCCTTGACGATGTAGTCGCGATAATAATTGAAGCGCGCCTCGCATTCGGCCCACCAGGTCCCCTTGCCGCCACTGCTGTGCTGATTGGCTGATAACAGCGGAACAAAGCGCAGCATCTCCGGTGCAACGCCACTGCCGGGCAATAGAAACCGGCCCGGCTGATTGCGCGCCAGTCCCGCCTCGCTGCGGCAACGTCGCAGGAACGCCGTCCACTCTTCGGTGAGCTTTGCCAATTGCTCGGGATCGTGCGGCTTGTCCGCGGGCAAGGCCATCAGCTCGTCCCGCAGGGGCCCGGCCAGACTGCGCCGCGGCTCGGTATCCAGCCAGCTGCGCATCTGCTCGCACCACTGGCCATAACTCAGGCGCAGCAACGGCAGATCAAGTAGCCATTCACCCGGATAATCCAGGATTTCCAGCCGCAGTGACCGCGGTCCTTGCAGCTTCTTGAGTAATCCTTGCGAGCGAAAGCGCAGATCGACCACGACACGGGACAGATCCCGGGTGGATTCCGGCCAGCTGGCCGGATCGAGGGACAGCGAGCGCAGCGCCTCGAGGTAGGGAAAGGGCTGCTCGACTGAATCACGCTGCCAGCGGACGGATTCCAGGCGGTCGAAGGGAGCACGCCTGGCCAGCAAGCCGCGCTGGTGGTTTTCCAGCTGATTGATCAGGCTGGTGATGAAGGTAGTTTTACCGGCAGCGCTGAGCCCGGTCACCCCGACCCGCAATCGCTGGGTAGTCAAACGTCCGGCCTGCTCCCGCGCTTGCTGTACCAGGCCGTTTTTTTTCCGTACTACCATGCACCTGCTCCAGTAATCATTTATGGTTAGGTTCTGCAGTTAAGTATTGCATAACGACTAAAAGGAATTGAGGTAGCACTAATGGCATATTCTGACACCCACAGCAAAACCATCGGTTACCTGCTGTGGATCTTCGGGTTCATGGGCGCTCACCGGTTCTACTATGGCAAGCCCTGGACCGGCACGCTGTGGTTTTTCACGCTGGGTCTGTTTTTCATCGGGTGGATCGTTGACCTGTTTCTGATTCCGTCCATGGACGATAAAGCCGATCGGCGCTTTCGCAGCGGCCCCGTCAATTTCAATCTCAGCTGGGTGCTGCTCACCTTCCTGGGTATTTTTGGCGCCCACCGTCTGTATCTGGGCAAATGGATCACCGCGATCATCTATTTCTTCACGGGTGGCCTGTTCCTGCTTGGCGTTTTGTACGATTACTGGACGCTGAACGAGCAGATTTCCGAGAAAAATATCCAGCGCTCGTGGTAATGCGGGCCGTGGAGACTGCGCGAATCAGGTAAACTGGCAGCCTTTTTTCAGCCGGTCAGACTCATGCTTACGCGTCTTTACCAACTCATTGAGCACAGCAGCACCCGCAATGCGGGTGCGCCCGCGCTTGTATGGCGCGATCAGGTTCTCGACTACGCACAGCTGCGGGACGACGTCGAGGCCTTCGCCGGCAGCCTGCAGGCTTTGGGCATACAGCGTAACGATCGGATTGCAGTCTACCTACCAAAACAACCTGAAACCGTGATTGCGCTTTTTGGCAGTAATCGCGCAGACGCGGTGTTTGTTCCGGTCAACCCGCAGCTCAAAGCCACCCAGGTTGGCCACATTCTGCAAGACGCAGGCGCTCGCTGGCTGGTTACAAGCGCCCAGCGGGCGGGCCAGCTGAAAGACACTATCGCTCACTGCAGTGATCTGAGCGGTGTCATTCTGGTCGACAAGGCTGCCGATTTGCCGGTTCGAACCATTGTCTGGGCAGATCTGCCGACTGCGGCTCCGCAGCCGAGCAAGGCGATCGACAGCGATATGGCCGCGTTGCTCTACACCTCCGGCAGTACCGGTCAGCCCAAGGGCGTCATGCTCAGCCAGCGCAATATGCTGGTGGGCGCACAGAGCGTTGCCGAGTACCTCGAAAATACCGCCGAAGACCGTCTACTGGCGGTACTTCCGTTATCCTTTGATTACGGTTTGTCGCAACTCACCACTGCCTTTCTGCGTGGCGCCAGTGTGATATTGCTGGACTATCTGCTACCGCGTGATGTCATCAAGGCCGTGGCACGCTATCAAGTCACCGGCCTGGCCGGTGTACCGCCACTCTGGCAACAGCTGGCCGAGCTGGAATGGCCGGATGAAGCCCGGTGCCTGCGTTATTTCACCAACTCCGGCGGCCGCCTGCCCGCAGCGACCTTGCAGACCCTGCGCGCTGCACAGCCGCAGGCGTTGCCCTACCTCATGTACGGCCTGACCGAAGCCTTCAGGTCAACCTGGCTGCCACCACACCGGATTGATGAAAAACCCGGTTCCATCGGCATCGCCATTCCCAATGCCGACGTGCTCGTGGTGCGAGAAGACGGCAGCCTGTGTGATGCCGGCGAGGAAGGTGAGCTCGTCCACCGCGGAGCGCTGGTCGGCATGGGTTACTGGAATGACCCAGCCCGTACCGCCGAGCGTTTCCGGCCCGCGCCCTGTCAGCCACATCAACAGCCGATCCCGGAGCTCTCGGTATGGTCAGGCGATCGGGTGTTTCGCGATGTTGAAGGTTTCATGTTCTTCGTCGGCCGCCGCGACGAGCAGATCAAATGTTCCGGCTATCGGATCAGCCCCGACGAGATTGAACAGACACTGCTTGAAAGCGGCCTGGTAGATGAAGCGGTTATTACCGCGGCGGAGCATCCCAGCCTCGGTCAGGCGGCCATCGCTGTGCTGCGTGGCAACCGGGACAACGAAGCGCAACTGCAGACCTGGCTGAAATCCCGCTTGCCCAACTATATGCAGCCCCAGGCGTGGATCTGGTGCGAGACCATTCCGCGCAATGCCAATGGCAAGTACGATCGAAGCCTGCTGCGTCAACGCTACGCGCGACAGTTCAATCACGCCTGAGCGCTGCTCAACAGGCCCCGATGACTCAAGGTAATGCCATGAAACCGGAAGATCTGCAGCTACTCCTGACCCGTGAGATGCCCTTCGGCAAATACAAGGGCCGGCTCATTGCGGATCTGCCTGGCCATTATCTGAACTGGTTTGCCCGGGAAGGCTTCCCCTCCGGAGAAATCGGCCGGTTGTTGGAGCTGATGCAGGAAATCGACCACAACGGCCTGTCGTACCTGCTTGATCCGCTGCGTAGCGATGTTCGCCGCGCCAGACCTTGACCTTCGCATCAGGACAGATATGACCACTCACGCCGCTTTCGACAACCTGCCCGTCCAGTCCAATCAGCTACTGATAAACGGCCAGACACTGCAGCAACTGACCCTGCGTGCCGGCCAGACGCCCTTCTATGCCTATGATCGCGCCATGATCCGGCGCCGGGTGGCTGAGTTGCGCAGCGCGCTGCCCGATTGTATTGAGCTGCATTATGCAATCAAGGCCAACCCGATGCCGGCAGTCGTGCAACTCATGGCCAGCGAGGTAGACGGCCTGGATGTCGCATCCATCGGCGAGTTGCGCACGGCACTTGATACCACCATGGATCCGCAGGAAATCAGCTTTGCCGGCCCGGCCAAGGGCGACCATGAGCTGGCTGCGGCGATCGCCAGCGGTATCATGTTGAACGTGGAATCCGCCGGGGAGCTGACGCGCATCCGGCGGATCGCCGGGGAATTCGGCCTGCAGCCGCGCATCGCCCTGCGCGTGAATCCCGACTTCGAGCTCAAGTCTTCCGGCATGAAGATGGGCGGGGGTGCAAAACCCTTCGGTATCGACGCCGAGCAGATGCCCGCTCTGCTAGATACCTTGCGTGACGGCCCGCTGCAGCTCTGCGGCCTGCATATATTCAGCGGCTCACAGAATTTGCGTCAGGCGGCGATTGAAGAAGCCCAGCTACAGACCTTTGCCCTGGCCAAGCGCCTCAGCGACGCCTGGGGCAAGCCGTTCGAGCTGATCAACCTGGGCGGCGGGCTGGGTATTCCGTACTTTCCGGGTGAACAGGCGCTTGACCTACCGGCGGTGGGCAAGCATCTACAAAGCCTGATCGATGGTAATACCCACTGGCTTGGCCAAACCCGGCTGGTCATGGAGTTGGGCCGCTATCTGGTTGGCGAAGCGGGCTATTACGTATGCCGCGTGATCGAGCGCAAGGAAAGCCGCGGCCAGACGTACCTGATGTGCGATGGCGGGCTGCATCATCATCTGGCCAACTCGGGGAATTTCGGTCAGGTACTGCGCAAGAACTATCCCGTGCTCATTGGTAACAAGGCCGGGTTGCCCTCCACCGAGACAGTGACGGCCCAGGGCCCGCTGTGCACACCTCTGGATATCCTTGCCGACAAGGTCAGCCTGCCCGAAGCTGCGCCGGGCGACTGGCTGGTGGTGTTGCAATCGGGCGCCTATGGCGCCAGTGCCAGCCCGGCATCCTTTCTCGGACACCCGACTGTGGTGGAGTTGCTGGTCTGAGGTAACGGGGCCTTGTTACCAGCAGTGCCGGCTAGATCGGATCGTTGCGGTACAGCAGCTCATCGGGCAGATGAACCAGATAGTCTTCAGGCTCAGGCGGCATCTGCAAGTGATAGCCCTGGGCTTTCAGGTTATCCATCACCTTGAGCACGTCTTCACGCGCGAGTTTGCGCTGCTCGGTCAGGACCAGATCCATGGCGTGTTCCGGCACGCCGAAAACGACCGACAAATGTCCGGGCAGCTCTTCCAGATCGGTTTCCTTCGGTACGTATAGATACATCCCCGGCTTGCGCTTGCTACGGTAAATCGACACTTCAATTTGCATACTCAACCTGCGTTAGCCACGTCCAGTAATTCGGCGCCCATCAGTTCGCGCCGCCAACCATTCAATTCGTCGGGCAGGCTGTAAGGGCCCGCCGGATAACCTGTACGCACGATGGCTTCCAGTACTTTTTTGCGCAGCATCAATTCAGGCGCGATATTCAGTTTGACTGCATGTCGCTGTCCAATCTTACGCAGCGACTTCAACAGGCGATTGGCATCCGGCGGCAGCGGCTCGGGCAAAGGCTGTGGCCACTCGGATGGAGGTATCGCCTGGCCCTGACGGACCAACTCGAGCACCATTTCACCATCATGTCGGACCGAACGAGGATGCATATCCTCGATTCTGGAAAGTGTCTGGAGCGAGTCGGGCTGGCGTTGTGCAATCGGAACCATCGCCGATTCGCGCAGGATACGGTTACGCGCCTGATCCCGCTGCCGCGCTTCACGCTCCCGCCATGCCGCGAGCAGTTTGAGTATGGCCAGTTCATCGGGCTTCAGACGCCAGGCCTGCTTGATGCCCCGATATGCCTGGTCAGGGTCCTGCAAGACCCCTACATGACTGCCCTGCTCCGCCGTATCGCTGAGCAACCAGGAGGTAAGACCCGCTGCATCGATACGCGGCGCCATGAGTTCATAGATCTGCGCGAGGTGCAGCGCATCGTCTGCGGCGTACTGCAGCTGCGTCGGGCTCAGGGGCCGCTGCAGCCAGTCCGATCGCGTTTCGTCCTTGGCCAGCTCGATATCGAGCAAGGCTTTTACCAGCCGGGAATAGCCCATGGAAAAGTCCATGCCGAGATAGGCAGCCGCGAGCTGGGTATCAAATAACGGTTGTGGGACCACGCCACACAGATGATGAAAGACTTCCAGATCTTCGCTGCAGGAATGGAACACCTTGATCACCCCGGGAGCGCCCAGCAGCTCGACCAGGGGAGCCCACTCGGTGATAGCCAGCGGGTCGATCAGATAAGCATGCTGTCCATCGCCGATCTGGATCAAACCAGCAATCGGGTAGAAGGTCTCGGTGCGTACAAACTCGGTGTCTACCGCCACATAGGGTAACTTGAGCCATCGCTCACACCACTCTGCGAGCACTTCATTACGATCAATAAACAATGTTTTCGCCTGGGTCACTTCCATCATGTTTTCCTCGTTTCGCGGCGAGCCCCGACGAAACGTCAACAGCCCCAAACCAGCCGCAAGTATACCCGATCCGCTTCTGGCCGCACTGCACTCTAGGGTCTGTTGCCGTTTCATTGCGGCCGCGACGGAAGCCCGTTTCNCCGTTTCATTGCGGCCGCGACGGAAGCCCGTTTCGTGCAGAACAAGGCGCGAGGAGTGAAGTTTGGTTGTTCCAAATGAGCGACGAGTAACGCAGGGCTGCGCTAAACGAGCCCCGTCCCTACGGGTGGGGCCGCCTAGGTTGCGTGGCAAATGACGCCACGCGGCGTTGCGGGACTTGGCAAGGGAACAACCATTACCTGCGTCCCGCGCCTTGCGGATCGCCGCCCGGCCTTGCTCCATTTGACACAGCAACGCGGCTCGCGATGAAACGGCAACAGACCCTAGACCGGTAAAAGTTTTGCTTTTGCTATCAAGAATATGCCTCACCGACCGATACCAAGACATAACACTCGGGAAATGGATTAGGCATGGTTTCTTTCAAGCATGTACCGCTGAAATACAAGTTCTGGGCAGTGAACGGCGTTTCGTTCGTCAGCCTGCTGCTACTGGTATTGGTCGCTCTGTACGCTGAGCAAAATGCTTTGCATGGCGAGCGCAAGGCACTGGCCGCTTCGTTGATCCATAGTCTGCCTGAAAATCAGCACGTACCCGGTCTGAGCTGGATCAATCCCGCAGCGATACGCAGCCAAATGAAAGCCGGCGCTGGCACTTCGGACGTATGGATCCCGCAAGAGAACCTGAAGCAAACCGCTACTGGCGACCTGTTTGGTCTGTGGACGGCGCAGGTCGATGGGCAGCAGCGCGCGCTGGGCGTACAACGCCAGCATTATATGGCGTTGTTGCTTTCCCGAATTACTACCTACGCCCCGGCAGTCTTTTTGCTGATGCTCGGCGTTCTGGTCGTCTCCCAGGTGCTGATCCTGTTCATTACGCGCCATATTATTGCCGTGCGTGACGTCATGTTATCCGTGCAGGAAACAGGTGATCTGCGGTTGCGTGCCCGAGCTGACACACGTGATGAGGTCGGATCCATCGCCAGAGCCTTTAACGCCATGCAAAGTGCCCAACAGGAAGTAGTAGGCTCGGTTCGCCAGGCGGCCGAACAGCTAGACCGCAGAGCCAGCGAACTGGCCGGGCTGATGGTACGGGTGCGCGATGGGATGACGGCACAACAAGGCGAGACCGACATGGTCGCCGCTGCGGTCAACGAAATGGGCGCTACGGTACAGGATATTGCCGGCAATACTGCGCGAACCAGCGAACGCTCCAACCGTACCGATGGCCTGGCGCGGGAAGGCCGCGATCAGGTCGTTCGGGTCAGCCAGACGATTACCGGTCTGGCAACCAGCATTGAACGCTGCACCAAACATATGCAAAACCTCGAAGGCCACAGCCAGGAAATCAGCGGTGTGGTCAGGGTTATCGGCGAGATTGCTGAACAAACCAACCTGCTTGCTCTGAACGCTGCCATTGAGGCTGCCCGCGCGGGTGAGTCCGGGCGTGGTTTTGCGGTCGTTGCTGATGAGGTCAGAGCGCTGGCTCAGCGCGTACAGACATCCACCAACGAAATCCAGCGAATGATCGAGGGGTTGCAGCGCGGCACAGGTGATGCAGTCCGGGACATGCAGGACAGTGCGCGGTTAACCCATGAGTCGGTCGAGCAGGTAGAACAAGCGGGCGTCTCGTTGGGGGAGATTACCGCAGCGGTCACCGCCATTCGCGACGGCAACTCGGAGATCGCATCAGCTGTCGAGCAACAGAGCCAGGCGGCTGAAGCCATTACCCAGAGCGTTATCCAGATACGTGACGTAACGGAACAAACCGTCGATCAGACTCGCCAGAGTGCCACCACCAGCGAACAATTGGCGGCCCTGGCTCATCAGCTGACGGATTCGGTAAGTAGACTAAAAACCTGAGAGTCGGATTGAGCGCCATTGCCATGCGAGTTGCAATGACGCCAATCGAGTTACGGAAGGGTTAACGCTTACTGCAGAGCAATACGGGCACGGTTTTTTTCGACGGTAGCCGCACCAATACCCGATACTTCGGACAGGGACTCGACGGAAGCAAAACTACCATTGGCTTCGCGGTAGGCAACAATGGCATCCGCCTTGGCAACACCGACACCCTGCAGGGTTTCGGCGATTTCCGCGGCGCTGGCGTTATTGATGTTGACCGAGATAACCGATGCCGGGGCCGCGGATGTCTCGGCAACAACCGGGAGCGCGAACCAGGACGACAGGACAAACAGAACAGCAAGATATATGGCTTTCATAGGTTTCTTCCTTGATTTGAGTTAAGCCGCACTGCCCGCGAATACCACTACGCGGGTCGACTATCCCTGCGGCTTCACAAACGTAGAACAACCCAACCCCATTAAGCAAAACGGATCACATGGTTTGTGATCCGTTAGCCATAGCTGCCCCTACTACTGTGCGCTACCTCTAGATTGCAGACAGACCCCGCTGCAGATCCGCGCGGAGATCTTCTACGTCCTCCAGTCCTACCGCCAAACGGATCAGGCCTTCGTTGATACCGGCTGCCAAGCGCACGTCGGGCGCCAGGCGACCGTGGGTAGTGCTGGCCGGATGGGTGATGGTCGTTTTGCTGTCACCCAGATTCGCAGTGATGGAAAGCATCCGTGTGGCATCGATAAAACGCCACGCAGCATCGCGACCGCCCTCAAGCTCAAAGCTCACCACTGCACCGAAACCGCTTTGCTGAGACTTGGCCAGTTCATGCTGCGGATGAGAGACGAGCCCAGCGTAATACACCCGCTGGATAGCCGGTTGCTGCTCCAGCCACTCGGCAAGAATCTGGGCGTTTGCACAATGCTCTCTCATGCGCAAACGAAGCGTCTCGAGTCCCTTGAGAAATACCCAGGCATTGAAGGGGCTAAGGGTCGGGCCGGCAGTGCGCAGGAACCCGACGATTTCCTTCATCTGCTCACTGCGTCCGGCGACCACGCCGCCGAGACAGCGGCCCTGGCCATCGATGTATTTGGTTGCTGAGTGCACAACGATATGCGCACCAAGCTCAAGTGGCTTCTGCAAGGCCGGCGTGCAGAAACAATTATCGACAACCAGCCAAGCGCCCTGCTCGTCTGCCACCGCAGACAGGCCGCGGATATCCACCAGCTCTGCCAGCGGATTGGACGGAGACTCGACGAAGAACATTCTGGTATTCGGTTTACACGCAGCCTGCCAGCCATCCAGATCGGCAAGTCCAACGTAGTCAATCTCAATCCCGAAGCGCTTGAAGTACTTGTCAAACAGGCTGACGGTTGCCCCGAAAACACTACGCGACACCAGGATATGGTCACCGGCTGAACAAAGGCTCATGACAGTGGCCAGAATCGCAGCCATGCCCGATGCGGTAGCAACCGCCTGTTCTGCACCTTCCAGCGCGGCGATGCGCTCCTCGAAGGTGCGCACGGTCGGGTTCATGTACCGTGAATAGACATTACCCGGCGCATCACCGGCAAAGCAGGCCGCGGCATCCGCGGCGCTGCGAAACACATAGCTCGAAGTGAGGAACAACGCTTCGCCGTGCTCCGCCTCAGGTCCGCGGCGCTGCCCGGCCCGTACCGCCAGTGTGTCAAAGCCGGCGTCGCCCAGATCACTGTTGAGCCGGCCTGGCTCCCATTCAGTTGTCATGTCAGTCTCAACCATTGTGCTTGTGCAGATCGATCATTTCATTGTGAATCTCGCCACCAGCCATGGCAGCGTCGTTACGCGCCTGCTCGATCTTGCCGAGATAGGCTTCGTTCACGTCGCCGGTGACATATTCACCGTCAAACACCGAACAGTCGAACCGACCGAGTTTCGGGTTGCCTTCGCGTACCGCATCGACCAGATCTTCGAGGTCCTGATATACCAGCCAATCGGCCCCGATCAATTCGCAGACTTCTTCTGTCGTACGGTCATGCGCGATCAGTTCATGCACGCTCGGCATATCAATGCCGTATACATTCGGGAAGCGAACCGCGGGTGCTGCCGAACAGAAATACACGTTCTTGGCGCCGGCTTCCCGGGCCATCTGGATAATCTGTTTGCAGGTCGTGCCGCGCACGATGGAATCGTCTACCAGCATCACGTTCTTGCCGCGGAATTCCAGCTCAATGGCATTCAGCTTCTGGCGCACGGACTTCTTCCGGGCCGCCTGGCCCGGCATGATGAAGGTGCGGCCGATGTAGCGATTCTTGACAAAACCTTCACGAAACTTGACGCCCAGATGGTTAGCCAGCTCGACGGCGGACGTGCGGCTGGTGTCGGGGATCGGAATGACTACATCGATCCCATGGTCAGGCCGTTCGCGCTGAATTTTTTCGGCGAGCTTCTCACCCATACGCAGGCGCGCCTTGTACACCAGAATACCGTCAATCATCGAGTCAGGTCGGGCCAGATACACGTGCTCGAAAATGCATGGCGAATACTGCGCGTTATCTGCGCACTGACGCGTGAACAGCTCACCCTGCTCGGTGATATACACCGCTTCGCCGGGCGCCAGGTCGCGAATCAGCTCAAAACCCAGCACATCAAGCGATACACTTTCCGAGGCGATCATGTACTCCGTGCCGCTCTCGGTGTCACGCTTGCCGAATACGATGGGGCGAATCGCATTGGGATCACGGAAACCGACGATTCCATAGCCGGTGACCATGGCGATAGCGGCGTAGCCACCCCGGCAACGGGTATGTACGGCACGCACAGCATTGAAGATATCTTCCTCACCCGGCTGCAATTTACCTGCCCGAGCGAGCTCGTGAGCGAACACGTTGAGCAGCACTTCCGAGTCGGAGTTGGTATTGACATGACGCAGATCAGACTCGTAGATCTCGCGCGACAGCTGCTCGACGTTGGTCAGGTTGCCGTTATGCGCAAGGGTGATGCCATACGGGGAGTTGACATAGAACGGCTGGGCCTCAGCAGAGCTGGAGGACCCGGCTGTGGGATAGCGAACATGGCCAATACCCATGTTGCCAATCAGACGCTGCATATGGCGCTGATGGAAGACGTCGCGCACCAGGCCGTTGTCCTTGCGCAGGAACAGCCGGCCCCTGTCGCTGGTTACGATGCCGGCGGCGTCCTGGCCGCGATGCTGCAGGACGGTCAGGGCGTCATAGAGCGCCTGATTGACGTTCGATCTGCCCACTATGCCAACAATGCCACACATACCTGAACCCTTTCGTTAACGTTGAAACGCGCTCGCCGAGGAAGGCGGAAATCAGCGACCTATCAAACCCAGGATGAAATCCTTGGACCAGTCGGCCACCAGCAAAAAATGGGGAATGAGTTGCGATTGACGCCACCACTCATCAGCCTCTACCGGGGCCAGGCTCAACAATCCAGCAGCCACGACCACCAGCAAGACGCCTCGCGCGGCGCCAAAGACCATCCCGAGGAAGCGATCAGTACCCGACAGACCGGTCGCCACAACCAGCTGACCGATCAGGTAATTGAGCAATCCACCCAGAATCAATGTGAGAACGAAGAGAATACCGCAGGCCACGATGACACGCAGCGATGGCGTTTCAATATAGCCGGTGAGCAGGTCGGCAAAGGCCCCGCCGAACATCCAGGCTACCAGGCCAGCGATCACCCAGGTCAGCAAGGACAGGGCTTCCTTGACGAAGCCACGAGTCAGGCTGATTAGAGCCGATACGACAATGGTCCCGATTATTACCCAATCTACCCAGGTGAATGTCACTATTCGGCGCCCTGCTGCGAAAAGTGCGTCATTCTATCAGAGCGCCGTATCGGATCGAAACATCATTGCGAGCGATTGTCGGAGTCGTATGCGACGACCATTCCCTTGCTGCCATGTCGGCGTGCCAACTCGTCGCGCAGACGGTTCGCACCCTCACGATCGATTACCGGCCCGACGAATACACGGGTGAGCGACTGACCGTCGACACTGGAAGACCGGGTATAGGCGTTGTAGCCCTGGGTCAACAGCGTTTCGCGCAAACCCTCTGCGTTGGAGGTGCTGGAGAAGCTTCCCAGCTGCACTACCCAGTCGCCGGTCGGAGCGGACGCTGCTTGCGTCGGCTGAGACGGCGCCGGCTCGGCAGGCGCAGGCGGGATTGCGTCAGCGGGTTGTGGCGTCGGCGCTACTGCAACCGCCGGTTCAGGTGGTTCAGGCGGCTCAGAAGGCTCGGGCAAAGGGATAGGTTCGGGATCGGGTAAGGGTGTGGGCGGCAAGTCAGGGACCTGTTCGGGCTGCGGTAATTCCACTGGCGCAGCCACGTCAATCTCGCGCTCGTCCATCTGGGGCGCAGGAGGGGCATCGATCTCCACCGTGACCGTCTCGTCCTGTCCGGACAACAGCATGGGCAGGAACACCACGGCAGCTACGATAAGTACCAGTGCACCGATTATGCGCTGCTTAAGGCCTTGATCCATCGGTCAGCTCCTGAGTGTGTTCGGAAAGCCAGAGTATGGCGTCTGCCACGCAAAAAAACGATCCGAAAATCACTATTTCGGTTGTCGCCGGCGTGTTATCCAGCGCATCGCGCAACGCGTCTGCGACGGACTGGAAAAGCTCGGCTCGCTCGCCTCTGGCGATCAGATGTTCTGCGAGTTCTTCAGCGGACCGGCTGCGCGGGCTTGGCAGAGGCGTGACCGCCCAGGACTCGAACAGCCCGCTCAATGGCTCCACCACACCGGGGAGATCCTTATCCGAAAGCAGGCCGAAAATGGCATGACGGGTAACCGGACGTTGCTGCAGTGACGCGCCCAGAAACGCGGCCGCGTGAGGGTTATGCCCGACGTCGAGACACACCCTGCGCGGCTGACCGAGCCAGCTCACCGTGCGCCACTCCACGCGCCCGGGCACGTAGGCGTCGCGCAGGGCCTGAGCTGACAGGGTGTCCGACAGTTCCAGACCTGCAGCCCAGAATGCCTGTATCGCCACCGCCAGGTTGTCACGGGGAAGGCGCACCGCCGGAAGATCGGTCAGCGTGCGCGACTGGCTCTTACAATCTAGGCCATACAGCGACCAGCGCCCATCTGTCGTGTGCGACCAGTCAAATTGCGAGCCGCGCTGCAGCAAGTTCGCATTCAGCCGGTTCACTTCGCCGATGAAGCTTGCAGGAAGGTCGATTTCCCCACATACCACGGGGCGACCCTGGCGAAGAATGCCAGCTTTCTCATAGCCCACCAGTTCGCGCGTGTCGCCAAGATATTCCTGATGATCCAGACCGATGCTGGTGACCACAGCGACATTCGCATCGACCACATTGACCGCATCCAGCCGGCCGCCGAGGCCTACTTCAAGCACGACGGCATCCAGCTCTGCATCCTTGAACAACCACAGCGCAGCAAGCGTACCGAACTCGAAATAGGTAAGCGAAACCTCACCCCGGGCCTGTTCCACAGCCTCGAAGGCCAGACAGAGCTGGTCGTCAGTGGCCAGCTGGCCGGCGATGCTGATGCGCTCGTTATAGCGGACAAGATGCGGGGAGGTGTAGCAGCCGGCACGCATGCCGGCCTGGTGCAGAAGCGATGCAAGCGCGGCACAGCTGCTGCCCTTGCCGTTGGTGCCGGTCACGGTGAAAACCAGCGAGGCCGGCCGCAGCACGTCCAGCTGGCTGGCGACACGATTGACCCGCGCAAGCCCCATATCGATTTCCTTGGGATGCAGCCCTTCCAGACGGGTCAACCATTCGGTGAGACTGCGCGGCGTCATCAGACCTCGTCGGCCTCGTCTTCAGTTGTCTCGGTCAGCTCGGTTCCGGGCTGAAGCGCCACGCCGGTCATCATCGACAGAATGCTGGCCACACGGTCACGCATCTCCAGGCGCGAGACGATCATGTCCAGCGCACCATGCTCAAGCAGGAACTCACTGCGCTGGAAGCCGGCCGGCAGCTTCTCACGAACGGTCTGCTCAATTACTCGCGGACCGGCAAAACCGATCAACGCGTTGGGTTCGGACATATTCAGATCGCCAAGCATCGCCAGGCTCGCCGACACGCCGCCATACACCGGATCGGTCATCACGGAGATGAACGGGATACCCTCTTCCTTGAGCCGGGCCAGCGCGGCGCTGGTCTTGGCCATCTGCATCAGGGAGAACAAGGCTTCCTGCATCCGCGCACCGCCAGAGGCCGGGAAGCACACATAAGGGATGCGCTCACGCAGGGCAATCTCAGCGCCCCGGACGAAACGCGCACCTACTACGCTGCCCATGGAGCCGCCCATGAAACTGAATTCGAAGGCGCTGGCGACGATCGGCATGCCCTTCAGCTTGCCTTGCATCACTATCAGAGCGTCCTTCTCGCCGGTTTCCTTCTGCGCGGCGGTCAGGCGATCCTTGTATTTCTTGCTGTCGCGGAACTTCAGCTTATCGACTGGCTCCAGTTCAGCGGCCACTTCAGTGCGGTCTTCCTTATCCAGGAAAATGTCCAGCCTGCGGCGGGCATTGATGCGCAAGTGATGTTGGCACTTGGGGCACACGTCCAGATTCTTTTCCAGCTCCGGTCGATACAACACTGCATCACAGGAGGGACATTTACGCCATAGGCCTTCTGGTACGCTGCTCTTCTGAGCCTCAGAGCGTACGATGGAAGGAATCAGTTTATCCACCAGCCAGTTGCTCATTGCCAATCCTTATTCAATTTATCTGCTGTTCGAGTTGAACTGCTCACTGATCCATCGCCTGTCGCATGTCTCTGATGGTCGCGGCGATCGCTTCGCGGGCCTGTTCCGGCTGGCTGGCGTAGGTCGCAATCTTGTTGACCAACACCGAACCAACCACCACGCCGTCTGCGACCTTGCCCACCGCCGCAGCGGACTCACCGTCGCGTATGCCAAACCCAACGCCAATAGGCAAATCGGTCACAGTGCGCAGCGCTTCGAGTTTGCTTGCCACATCGGTGACGTCCAGAGCACTGGATCCGGTCACACCTTTCAGTGAAACATAATAGACATAACCACTGGCCTGCTCGCAGATTCGGCGGGCACGGTCCAGGGTTGTCGTCGGCGACATCAGGAAGATACAGTCCAGATCATGCTGCTTGAAAAAGCCAATCACTTCATCGGCTTCCTCAGGGGGCAGGTCGACTGTCAATACGCCGTCCACTCCGGCGTCAGCTGCCTCCCGGGCGAAGGTTTCATAGCCCATGCGCTCAACCGGGTTCAAATACCCCATCAGTACTACAGGTGTCGTCTGGTCCTGTTCGCGGAACGCGCGAACCATATCCAGCACCTGGCGCAGGCTCACATGGTGCAACAGGGCGCGCTCCATCGCCTGCTGGATCACCGGACCGTCAGCCATCGGGTCGGAAAAAGGGATGCCCAGCTCGATGATATTAGCGCCCGCCTCGACCAGTGCATGCATCAGCGGCAGCGTCATGGACGGATCGGGATCACCTGCGGTGACGTAGGGAATCAGGGCTTTGCGGCCTTCACTGCGCAGGTTTTCAAAACATTGTTGAATTCGGCTCATTTCAGACTCTTCTAGATGCTTATTCCGTCGATGCCTGCAACGGTGTGAATGTCCTTGTCGCCGCGCCCGGACAGGTTGATGACGATTCGTTGATCCTGGCGCATGGTAGCGGCGAGTTTCATTCCGTACGCCACCGCGTGACTGGATTCCAACGCCGGCATGATGCCTTCGATCCGCGTCAGCTCGCGGAACGCGGTCAAGGCTTCGTCATCGGTGATATTCACGTAATTGACCCGGCCGATATCCTTGAGCCAGCTGTGTTCCGGCCCGACGCCAGGATAATCAAGCCCTGCAGAGACGGAATGGGTCTCGATGATCTGGCCGGCGTCATCCTCCATCAGGTAGGTGCGATTGCCATGCAAGACACCCGGGCGGCCAGCACACAGAGGCGCTGCGTGTTGCCCTGTCTCTATACCGCGCCCGCCAGCCTCGACACCGTACATCTGCACGGCAGAATCTTCTAGGAACGGATGAAACAGGCCGATCGCATTGGAGCCACCGCCTACACAGGCGACCAGCGCATCAGGCAACACGCCGGTCTGATCCAGGCATTGCTGGCGGGCTTCGCGGCCGATAACGCATTGAAAATCCCGAACCAGCTTGGGATAAGGATGCGGACCGGCGACGGTACCGATGATGTAGAAAGTGTCATCCACGTTGGTGACCCAGTCCCTCATCGCCTCGTTCATTGCGTCCTTGAGGGTTCTTGATCCTGATGTCACCGGAATGACTTCAGCGCCGAGCAACTTCATACGGTAAACGTTCAATGATTGCCGCTGAACGTCCTCGGCACCCATGTATACCTGACATTTCAAGCCTAGCCGGGCAGCCACTGTCGCGGTCGCAACCCCGTGCTGGCCCGCGCCGGTTTCGGCAATGACCCGTGGCTTGCCCATGTGCTTGGCGAGCAGCGCCTGGCCGATAGTATTGTTTACCTTGTGTGCGCCAGTGTGGTTGAGATCTTCACGTTTGAGATAGATCTGTGCGCCTCCAACCTTTGCGGTGAGACGCTCAGCCAGATAGAGCGGCGACGGACGACCAACGTAATGTGCGAGGTCTCGATCAAATTCGGCCTGAAAGTCGGCATCGGCGGATAAACGGTTGTACAGCGACTCGAGCTCTTCGAGCGCATCCATCAAGGTCTCGGAAACAAAGCGTCCGCCGTAGGGACCAAAATGCCCCCGGTTATCCGGAACAGCTGAAAAATCGATCGGGTTAGAGTCAGACACGCTTGGCCTCTCTGATAAAAGCATTGATTTTGTCGATATCTTTTTTGCCCTTCGAAAGCTCTACACCGCCGCTCACATCAACGGCCCAGGGGTGAGCCTGAGTGATCGCCTGCTGCACATTGGCGGTATCGAGTCCGCCGGCCAGCACCAGCGACCATTTGCGCTCAGCGGGGATCATGGTCCAGTCAAACACCTCACCCGTGCCGCCAGGGACGCCGGGGCGATAACTATCGAGCAGGATGCCGCAGGCGCCCGGCCATTGTGCGGCTGCCGCGTTGACATCCTGTCCGGGCCTGACGCGGATGGCTTTCAAGTAGGGAATTCCGAACTGTCGGCAGAAGTCGTCCGGTTCATCGCCATGAAACTGCAACATATCCAGGCGAACCTGGGCCAACACCTCGCGGAGCTGTTCGGCAGTCGCGTCAACAAACAGTCCCACGGTGGAAATGAAAGGCGGTAGCGCCTGCTGAATGATGCGGGCTTGTTCGATACTGACGGCACGCGGGCTGGCTGCATAAAACACCAGGCCAATGGCATCGGCACCGGCGGCGGCCGCAGCCAGCGCGTCCTCCACCCGGGTGATGCCACAGATTTTTACTCGTACCATTCGCTATGCCCGTTTGAAATCGAGGGCTGACGATAGTAGCAGATCATCCGGAGAGCGTCAGTCGTCCAGCGAATTCAGCGCAGACAGAAAATGTGGCCCCATATAACGATGAGGAAGCTGGAACCGCTCAGGGTAGGTAACATCAACCAGATACAGACCGAACGGCGGCGCGGTCAACCCTCCTTCCCGCCTGTCTCGACTTTTCAGCACCTCTGCGGCCCACTCTACCGGCCGCTCGCCACAACCAATTTCCATCAATACGCCAGCAATGTTGCGCACCATGTGATGCAGAAAGGCGTTCGCCCGAACGTCCAGCACAATGAACTGGCCGAAGCGAACCAGGCGCAAATGATGGATCGTCTTGACCGGCGATTTAGCCTGGCAGGCAACCGCGCGGTAAGCGGAGAAATCATGCTCCCCGACCAGTAGCGCACCGGCCTGCTGCATCCGTTCGATATCCAGCGTCCTGTAATTCCACGTCACCTCATGAGCGAGGTGCGCCGGCCGCACCGGGTCGTTGTAGATAACATAACGGTAGCGCCGGGCCTTTGCGGAAAACCGGGCGTGAAAGTCCTGCTCTACCGGCTGCGCCCACGCCAGGCTGATATCCGCGGGCAGGTTGGCGTTCGCGCCATGGAACCAGTTGGCCATGGAACGCCTTGCATCGCTGTCAAAGTGGATGATCTGACTGGACGCGTGGACGCCTGCATCCGTCCGCCCTGCACACACCGTGCTCACAGGATGATTTGCCACTCTGGAAAGCGCCTTTTCGACCGCTTCCTGAACGCTGCGGACGCCACTTTGCTGGCGTTGCCAGCCACGATAGGCCGTGCCGCGATATTCGATACAGGCGGCTACCCTTGAAACAACAACGGCCGCCTCAGGGGCGGCCGCTTCGAAGGTTTGTGAAACCATTTGTCAGGCCAGTTGCTCCATCATTTCACGCGCATCCTGCTGCTGTTGATCGTTCCCTTCTTCAATCACTTCAGCAAGGATATCACGCGCACCTTCCTCGTCACCCATATCAACGTAGGCACGGGCAAGGTCCAACTTGGTTGCGCACTCATCGGTGCCGGACAGGAAGTCAAACTCATCTTCCATGCTTTCACTCATCGCCTGATCGGTGGGCATATTTCCAGTGAAAGGGTCCAGTGCATCAGGCAACGAAGATAGCTTCCCGGCGTCGGCTTCAGATTCCGCTGCCTCAGTTTCCGCTTCGATCGACGCGTTGAGCTCGGATTCAAAGTCCGCCAGATCGGCATCAGAAAAACCGAAGTCACCCGTTGTCTGTTCGGTTTCCGCTGTCTCGCCGGTGCCGGTAGCAGCAGCATCAGCTTCAAGCGGATCGATAACATCCAACTCGGTCAGCGCGTCATTCCCATTGCGTGGAGGCAATACCAGATCAGCGTCATCGAAATCATCAGCGTACGCGGAGGACGCCGTTTCAGAGTCAAGCTCATCATCCAGATCAAGGTCGAATCCTGAAGCAGTTGCTTCGTCAGTCGGCTCAGGCTTGGCCAGCTCTTCGGCAAGCGAGTCGTCCAGATCGAAATCCAGATCGAACGCATCGTTCTCATCTTGCTTGTCTTCGAAGAGACTGTCTTTCGGCTGGGCAGGCTCGTCGAGATCGCCGAAGTCAAAGTTGCGGGCGTCCTCTTCGAAGAGGGAGTCGCTCGTGTCGTCAGTACCACCCGGGGCCGTATCGAGATCAAGGTCGAATTCATTTTCGTCCAGATCACTGATCACCATCGAGGCCCCGACCAGACCTGCAGCCATGGCCGGGAACCGTGCGTTCATTTCCGCCAGCTGCGCATCCGCCCCGCCCAGATGCTCGACCGCTTCAGCCTGCTCTGCATAGCCCTGAGGGTGGTCCTGAAGCGCCTCGACCTCCATCAGCTTGAGCCGCAGATCGGTACGTCCAGGCTCATCATCGATTGCAGAGCGCAGGGTTTCAGCCGCCTCAGCCAGTTTCCCATAGGCAACCAGTGCGTCAGCTTCGGTAATCACATCCCGATTCAGACGCTGGTCATCTTCCGGTTCGTCAAAGTTAGCCAGAGCAACATTGAAATCCTCACCGTCATGCGTACCGATATCGTTGTCCGAGTCTACCGATGAACCGAGGAAATCATTCGACAACTCCTGCTCGCGACGAGCGTTACGGCGCGAAATCGACATCAGGATCAGCAGTAATATGAACAGCGCCGCGGCGCCTGCTATCAACATCAGGGTCTGGTTTTGCAGGAAGCGCTGAAGCATTCCCTCGATGCCGCCAGCTTGTGTTGCACTGACTTCGGCTGGCTCTGCGGACTCGGTCGGTGCCGCTGCAACTTCCGGTCGCGCGGAAGACGTTGCTTCCACAGGCTCGCTTACGCTCGGCGCCTCTGCGACAGCAACGGGCTCAACGGGCGCATCGGCGGCCGATACTGCCTCGTTATCCAATGTCGATACCTCGGCGAGCGCGGCCTCGTCCTGTGCAGTGGCAGACTCCGACTCGTTATCCGATCCCACCGGCTCGGCTGTGCCCGCCAATTGGGGGTCGACCGGTGATTCCTCTTCCACAGCAGCACTCTCAGGCGCGCCAGGCTCAGCACCGGCCTCTTGCGCTGCCACGTTACCCATTTGCTCCTGTAACGCAGCAAGCTGGGTGTCTTTCAATGTCAGCAGCCGCTGCAAGGTTTCCAGCTGTCCCTGAACATCGTCGAGACGCGAAGCCAATTCGGCTTTTTCACTCTCAGCGGAATCGAGCTGTTCCTTGGTGCGGTCAAGCGCATCACGTAGCTGACCTTCGCCGTTGCCACCCGCGGAGTCCGAGCCACCGCCATCTTCAGACCCGGCAACCAGCCGTAACGAATCGCTGGTATCGGCTTCGGCGGGCGCAGCCGCTGCAGTTTCTCGCTGTCGCGCATCGAGCTGACGCTGCGATGGCTCAGCCGCCCTGCGGCCGCTTTGCCAGGCGCTGGTCTGCTGGGCAACTTGGTCCAGGGCGTTAGCGCGACTTCGCTGCGATGCCTGCTCAGCATCAGGCAAGGTCAACGTCTGGTTCGCCAGCATGGTATTTATGTTCTGGTTCAGGAACGCCTGGGGATTGAGATCCTGGATGGCCAGCATGGTCTGGTGTACTGAAGCGCCGCGCGGCCGGTGTGCCAGGGCGATTTCCCACAGCGTATCGGAAGGACTGGTGCGTAGAGTCCCCCCTTCAGACGCAGCGGATGACGCCTGCTGTGCAGGGCGCGCAGCCGCAGCCTGCTGCGTAGGTCGCGCAGCCGCAGCCTGCTGCGTAGGTCGAGAAGGCGCTGACGCTTGCTGGCGGGGGGCACTCGGAGGGGTTACCGGTGCCGCTGCAGTGACAGGAGTAGATGACGTCTGATACAGGGGAGGATCAAGCAGTACGGTAAATTCGCGAAGCACTCGACCTGAAGGCCAGCGTACCTCCATAAGGAAGTTCAGAAAGGGTTCGTTGACTGGTCTGCTGGAGGTAACCTTGATCACTGCTCGCCCGTCGGGCTTGATTTCGGGGGTGAAATTCAGATCGGTGAGAAAAAACGCCCGGTCGATACCTGCCCTTCCAAAATCATCTGCTGACGCGAGGGTGGGCAGAATCTCTTCACTGGACAAATCCTTGACCTGAAGCAACTCGATCTCTGCTTCGAGGGGCTGATTCAACGCTGAACGCAGGTTTATATCACCTACTCCCAGAGCCAGAGCCATATTGGAAGACATCAAGGCGCTTGCCGCGGTGACAGCCAAAACCAGTTTGCGAACCATAGCGAAAATCCTTTGCTTTATCGTTTTTTCACGCGTCTAAGACTCCGGCTATCTCTATCGGCCCTGTACTCCCCCCATCCGATAGAGACTACCCGTATACCCATCAGAGCCTTACGTAAGTCTGCTTCTGCAAACCTTAACCGCTAAGTTGAAATCCACAGCAAGTATTGATTACAAAAAATCTTTTATCAACAACCCAGCGACCTCAAGACTGTTAAGTGCGACACCTTTTCGCAGATTATCCGACACGGCCCACAGATTGACTGAGTGCGGCTCGAGACGGTCCTGACGCAGACGGCTTATCCAGACATGGTCACTGCCCGTGGCATCGCTGACTGGCGTTGGATAACCGCCCTCGGCCGGCTTGTCCAGCAGCTTGATTCCTTTGGCTTTACGCACGAGCGTGCCAAGACGTTTGCCGGCAATTACCTGTTCGGTACGCGCCTGTATCGCCTGGGCAGTGCCAAAAAAGATAGGCACCAGTACACAGGTCGCAGACACCGGGAGATCCGGCAGACCCAGCACTCGCCGCAAATCCTCGGCAAGGCGCCGTTCAGACTGACTATCGCCGTTTTCGTCTACTTCACCGATGCGTGGGATCAGGTTGAATGCAGCCTGCTTGTCGAATGCGCCCCGCTCTGCAGGCTGACCGTTGAGTAACCGACCCGTCTGCAACGCCAGGGCCTCGACCTCTTCCTTGCCTTGAGTAGACATGGACTGATAGGTCGCAATGTTCACCGACCGCAGCCCAGCGTCATCAAGCAGCGGTTTCAACGCGACTGCAGCCTGTGCAACCTCACTATCAGGGCAGGCAACAATGCGCCGCGTCGCGAACCCGGCCAAAGACTGAGGGTTAACTTCAGCGACCACCAGGGGGATATCCGCATCACGGAAGGCGCCGGTGGCATCAACCACAGCACATCCGGCAGCCACGGCTTTGGGGGCCCACTCGGCTGCCAGGTCCATGTCGCCAACAAACAGCGCGAGCTGAACCCGGCTGAAATCGAACTGCTCGACAATCTCCACCCGCTGACTCTGCCCATGGACCATCAGCCTGCCACCAGCCGCTTCCCTGGTTTCAAGCAGATGCACCGTAGCAAAGGGAAATGCGTGATCCTCCAGCAGACTCATCACATTCTCACCGACGATCCCGTACACACCTACTATTGCCACATCACATGACTTCGTCATTACAACCCCTTGATTTTAAAACAAAAAGGGCATCCCCGAGATAACGGGAATGCCCTGTCAGGCCTGCTCAGACTATCGAGCTGGACCAGCCTCAGTCTTCTTGGAGAATGTTCAGCATGCGACGTAGCGGCTCTGCAGCGCCCCATAGCAACTGGTCGCCTACAGTGAACGCGGACAGATACTGCGAGCCCATGTTCAGTTTGCGCAAGCGGCCTACGGGAACGGTCAGATTACCGGTAACAGTCGTCGGTGTCAGATCCCGGAGAGTGGCTTCCTTCTCGTTCGGCACTACCTTCGACCAAGGGCTGTGTGCATCCAGCATCGCCTCGATATCAGCGAGCGGCACATCCTTGTTCAACTTGATGGTCAATGCCTGGCTGTGACAGCGCATGGCACCAATTCGCACGCAGATGCCGTCCACCGGGATAGGACGACCGCTACGACCAATGATCTTGTTGGTCTCCGCCTGCGCCTTCCATTCCTCACGACTCTGCCCGTTCGGCAGCTGCTTGTCGATCCATGGAATCAGGCTGCCGGCCAATGGCACACCAAAATGCTCAACCGGGAAACTGTCATCACGCAGCGTCGAGGCAACAGTGCGATCAATCTCCAGGATCGCGCTGGCTGGATCAGCCAGTTTGTCAGCGACAGAGGCGTTGATTGTGCCCATCTGGTTAATCAGTTCCCGCATATTCTGCGCGCCGGAGCCACTGGCTGCCTGGTAGGTCATGGCAGTCATCCACTCGACCAGACCGTTTTCAAACAGGCCTCCCAACCCCATCAGCATCAGGCTTACAGTACAGTTTCCGCCGACGTAGGTCTTGACCCCGTCACGCAGCGCCTGATCGATGTTCCGACGGTTAACCGGATCGAGGACGATGACTGCCTCGTCTTCCATGCGCAGGGTGGAAGCAGCGTCGATCCAGTAACCATTCCAGCCTTCGGCGCGCAGCTTCGCATACACGGTCTGGGTGTAATCGCCACCCTGACAGGTGATGACAACGTCCAGCGTTTTCAGGGATTCCAGATCGAAGGCGTCCATCAGCGGCGGGATATCCTTGCCGATATCCGGACCCTGGCCGCCCACATTGGAGGTGGTGAAGAACACCGGCTCGATGTTGTCGAAATCGTTTTCTTCACGCATGCGTTGCATCAGCACGGAGCCGACCATGCCACGCCAACCTACCAGTCCAACTCTTTTCATATTTGCCCCCCGGGGGGTAAAAATTCAGAAACAGCTGCATCCGGCATGAGCCGAATGCACGTAGCCGTACAGATTACAGGTTTTTCAATTCCGCTACCACGGCATCACCCATCTCGGCGGTGCCTATCCGACGGCAGCCCTCCGACATGATGTCTCCAGTGCGCAACCCTTTATCGAGAACCAGGCTGACCGCCTTCTCGATGGCATCAGCAGCGGCAACCTGATTGAAGCTGTAACGCAGCATCATCGAAACGGACAGGATGGTCGCCAGTGGATTGGCGATGCCCTGCCCCGCGATGTCAGGCGCGCTGCCATGGCACGGCTCATACATACCCTTGTTGTTCGAGTCCAGCGATGCCGAGGGCAGCATGCCGATGGAGCCCGTGAGCATGGACGCCTGATCCGACAGGATATCGCCGAACATGTTGTCAGTGACGATGACGTCGAACTGCTTGGGCGCACGTACCAGCTGCATGGCAGCGTTATCGACATACATATGCGAAAGCTCGACCTCGGGATAATCCCTGGCCACTTCTTCAACCACTTCCCGCCATAGCTGGCTGGAGGCGAGCACATTGGCCTTGTCGACCGAGCAGAGCTTTTTATTGCGCACCATGGCCATGTCAAAACCGACTTTGGCGATGCGACGAACCTCGCTTTCGCTGTAGGGCAAGGTGTCATAGGCCTGTCGCTCGCCATTCTCGAGCGTACGGCGCTCGCGTGGCTGACCGAAGTAAATGCCACCGGTCAATTCGCGCACGATCAGAATATCCAGCCCTGATACCACCTCAGGCTTCAGCGTCGACGCATCGGCCAGCTGCGGATACAGAATGGCCGGACGCAGGTTGCCGAACAGCGCCAGCTGCGAGCGGATTTTCAGCAATCCCCGCTCAGGGCGCAGAGACGGATCGATCGAGTCCCATTTCGGCCCGCCTACCGCCCCGAGCAGAATCGCATCCGCCTTGCGAGCGCGCTCCAGCGTCTCATCAGCCAACGGCGAACCATAACGGTCATAGGCCGCACCACCCAGGTCGTCGGTCTCAAGTTGCATATCGAGATCGAACTTTTCGATTGCCAGGTCAAGCACCTTGACGGCCTCGCCCATAATCTCCGGACCGATGCCGTCACCGGGTAAAACGAGAATCTGCTTACTCATAATCTCTCTCTGTTAACGCCGCAGCGTCTGGTGAATACAAATCAGCGACCGCCCCACAGCACGATCACATCGGTGCTGAATGAACCGTCACCTGATATCTCGAAAAAACTTACAACGTCTTCGCTAACTGATTGTTGCAAAAGGCGAATAGCCACAGTCATAGCGCGGGGAGTGCGCATGCGGCCGACCCAGGAACTGAACTCCAGTGACACCGTTGCATGCGGTGACCGGATACCAGCAACCCAGCCGAACTGAACATGTCGAGCCATTCGGTCGCGGAGTAATCGCGCACATGGCTGGTGTCGCGCAACACTTCTACTGTCTGAAGGTAGGTATCCACCAAGGCCTCGCCAGGTGAAGCAACGTCAACAAAAGCAACTCGACCGTCTGGCTTGAGCACGCGCCGAACCTCGCGCAATGCCTGCTGCGGGTCGTACCAGTGGTGCGCCGAATACCGACTGAATACAAAATCAAAGCTTTCATCCGCGAAGGGCAATTGCTCCGCCGCGCCCTGCCTGACGCTTATATTGCCAAGCTTTTCTGCCGCGGCTGTGGCGGCGACTACATCAAGCATCCCTTGCGACAGGTCGTAAGCGACAACAGTCCCTGCCAGCGGCGCCACATGAAAGCTGACGTGGCCGGCGCCACAACCCAGATCCAGCACCTGAGCCTGCCGCGTTTGCGTTACGGCTTCCGCCAGCTCGGCCAGTTCAGGCCCAACCGAATGAATGCCGCTCTGCAGATACGCCTGCGCCTGCTCGCCGAATTGACGCTGAACGACCTGGTCATGTGCCAATTTGCTCATCGCGCTCCTCCGGCGAGCTGGTGCACCTACGTTGAGCTACTTGATCGCACCAAACAGCCACGGATTGGCCTGTTTGTGCTGCTCTTCAAAGTTCCGGATGGCATCGGCATCCTGAAGAGTCAGGCCGATATCATCCAGACCATTAAGCAGGCAATGCTTGCGAAACTCGTCAATCTCGAAGGAATAGCTGACACCGTCGGGCCGGGTGACGGTTTGTGCGTCGAGATCAATGGTCAGCTGATAGCCCTCTTCCGTCTCTGCCTGCCGAAACAGGTCGTCAACATCTTTTTCTTTTAAAACAATGGGTAACAACCCGTTCTTAAAGCTGTTGTTATAAAAGATATCGGCAAAACTCGGCGCAAGGATGGCGCGAAAACCGTACTCTTCCAACGCCCATGGCGCATGCTCGCGACTGGAGCCGCAACCAAAATTCTTGCGCGCCAGCAGCACACTTGCCCCCTGATACCGGGGCTGATTGAGTACGAAGTCAGGGTTCAGCGGGCGGTTGGTGGAGTCCTGACCCGGGAAACCTTCGTCAAGGTAACGCAGTTCGTCGAACAGGTTCTGACCAAAGCCGGTACGCTTGATCGACTTCAGGAACTGCTTTGGAATGATCAGATCCGTATCGACATTGGCGCGGTCAAGCGGTGCAACCAGGCCGGTGTGCTGTGTAAAAGGCTTCATGCGCTTACCTCCTGCTTGAGCATTTCCCGAACGTCGACAAAATGACCAGCGATAGCGGCCGCAGCTGCCATTGCCGGGCTGACCAGGTGCGTGCGCCCCCCGTTGCCCTGACGACCCTCGAAGTTGCGATTGGACGTTGAAGCGCAATGCTCGCCCGCCTGCAGGCGGTCAGGGTTCATTGCCAGACACATGGAACAACCCGGATCGCGCCATTCAAAACCCGCGGCCAGAAAGATCTTGTCCAGACCCTCGTTTTCGGCCTGCTCCTTGACCAGTCCGGAGCCCGGCACCACCATCGCCTGCTTGATCATTGGCGAAACGTGGCGGCCCTTCGCGACAGCCGCTGCGGCGCGCAGATCTTCGATACGCGAGTTGGTACAGGAACCGATGAATACCCGATCAAGCTTGATGGAGCTGATCGGCTGGTTGGCCGCGAGCCCCATATACTGCAGCGCGCGTTCATAACCGCTGCGCTTGACGGCGTCCGCTTCCTGTGTCGGATCCGGCACCTTGTCGTGGATGGCAACGACCATTTCCGGAGACGTACCCCAGGACACCTGGGGCTGAATCTGCGTCGCGTCCAGTTCAACAACTGTGTCGAACTCAGCCTCGGCATCCGAGACCAGATCCTGCCACGCTGCAACTGACCGCTCCCAGTCCTCACCCTTGGGCGCGTAGGGACGACCCTTGACGTAATCGATGGTCTTCTCGTCGCAGGCAACCAGACCAACCCGCGCACCCGCCTCGATAGCCATATTGCATATGGTCATGCGCCCTTCGATCGACAGATCCCGAATCGCGGAACCGGCAAATTCAATTGCGTGCCCGTTACCACCGGCGGTACCGATCTTGCCGATGACGGCCAGGACAATGTCCTTGGCCGTCACGCCAAAGCCCAACTTGCCCTCAACGTTGACCAGCATGTTCTTCATTTTCTTGGCGACAAGGCACTGGGTGGCCAGCACGTGCTCGACTTCGGAGGTGCCGATGCCATGCGCCAGGGCCGCAAAAGCGCCATGCGTTGCGGTATGCGAATCACCACAGACGATGGTCATACCCGGCAATGTAGCCCCCTGCTCCGGACCGACCACGTGCACAATGCCCTGACGGCGATCAGTCATCTGGAATTCCATGATGCCGAAGTCCAGACAGTTGTCGTCCAGGGTGGTGACCTGCAGCTTGGAGACCTGATCGTCGATACCCGCTACCCCCGCCGACCGATTGGTAGTCGGCACGTTATGGTCTGGCGTCGCCAGGTTCGCATCAATGCGCCAGGGCTTGCGACCAGCCAACCGCAACCCTTCAAAAGCCTGCGGCGAGGTCACCTCGTGCAACAGGTGGCGATCGATATAAAGCAGTGCGGAACCATCGTCCCGCTGTTTAACCAGATGGTTATCCCAAAGCTTGTCGTAAAGCGTCTTGGCGGACATGCTGATCTCCTGAATCAGGCCGAGGACGGTCGGACGCCGTCATGCAGAACCTGCGTTGCTAATCATGGCGAATACTAAAAGCTGGCAACCAATAAAACAAATTCATTATATTCATGGTTTGGATTACCAACTGGAATACCTATGGACACTGCGAATCTGTCTGCTTTTCTGGCGGTTGCGGCCAGCGGATCCTTTTCGCGAGCGGCCGAATCACTGCATCTTACCCAGCCGGCGATAAGCAAGAGAATCGCAGCCCTCGAGACCCAGCTCGGCGCTCGGCTGTTCGACCGAATCGGTCGACATATAACCCTGACGGAGGCAGGCCGTGTGCTCAAACCCCGCGCAGAGGACATCCTCGGCGTGCTGGGTGACACGCAGCGGGCTCTCAGCAACCTGTCGTCCACTGTGCAAGGCCGTTTATCGCTCGCCACCAGCCACCATATAGGGCTTCATCGGCTGCCGCCGGTGCTCCGGCAGTATACCAAGCGCTATCCCGAGGTCGCGCTGGATATTCATTTTCTGGATTCCGAGGTCGCACACGACCGAGTCATGCATGGCGAAGTCGAACTGGCGGTGATTACTCTCGCGCCAAGGGTTGAGTCGCCGATCATTGCAGAGAACATCTGGAACGACGTGCTGGAATTCGTCGTAGCCCCAGATCATCCACTTGCCATTGAACGACACATCACGCTGGAACAATTGGCCAGCTACCCGGCCGTATTTCCGGGGCTGAATACCTTTACCCACCGTATCGTCAGCCAGGCGTTCGAGCGGCATGGCATTACGCCACAAATCAGCATGAGTACCAATTATCTTGAAACGATAAAAATGATGGTTTCCATCGGCCTGGCATGGAGCGTATTACCGCGCACCATGCTAGATGAGCAGGTGCGCAGCCTGACCGTTCCGGACACTCACCTGGTCAGACAGCTGGGGTGCATCTGGCATAGCGGCAAAACCATGTCAAACGCAGGGCGCGCCATGATCGACATGCTCAAAACGCACCCAGCGCAAGTTTACAGACCACTGGCCTTGTAGCCCGTCAGCCAACCAGCTATTTTCAGAACAGACCGACTTACCTACCGCCGCAGGAACCTTCCATGGAGTATGTGTCAGGGGCCCACGTAGCTGACACCGGGCAATATCAGGATGATGCTTTCGGCATTCTTTTCCACCGCATGCCCACCGCAGGCCTGTTGGTGGGTGATCAGTCCGACCAGATTCTCGATTCGAATAGCGCATTCGACCAACTGTTTGGTTGGAAATCGCAGGCGCTGCAGGGTCAGCAGGACGGGAGATTTCCGCTTTGGCCCAATGCCGCCGGGCGCAAGCAATGGCTTGCACGATTTGCCGCCGGAGAGTATCCAATAACGCTTGAAACATCGCTTCGCTGCCGTGACGGCAGAATGCTCAGCTGTAGCCTCAGCATCGAACGTGTATCCCTTGCCAACGGGCCCCACCGTTTGTATCTGTTTCAGCCGCTTGCAAGCCCTCGAGGAAGTCACCGCCCATCGCCCCTCGATGCTGGGGACACAACCCTCCCCGATCAGGATAGCCTTGCTCTTGCGTTGGATGCCTCACAAATGGGGATATGGGAGCTGGACATCCAGAGCGGCTTGCTGAATGCCTCGGCGCGGTCGGCGGTACTTCACCGTTGCTCGCCGAACGCCTGGAAAGGACTAATACAAACCTTTATGACCGTGGTGCTCAAGGAAGATCAGCGCGCCATGCGCCGTGCCTTCATTGCGATCTGCCGCGGTCGCCGACGCCGCCACCGACTGACCTATCGTATCAGCCAACCGGATGGCAGCTTGAAGTGGCTCGAAGCGACCGCACGCCTGGACCGGGACGTTGAAGACAAGCCATTGCGCCTGACCGGCACGCTGCTGGATATCACTGAACGACGTCGAAGTGAGCAAGCATTGGCGGAGAGCCAACGGAAGTTTTCCGAGCTGTTCCAGGGCGCACCCGAGCCATACCTGCTGATGTATACCGACAGCGGCGTGATTATCGAGCTGAATCGCGCGTTCATCCGTACTTTCGGATACCGCCTGCAAGACGTGATCGGCATGCGATTGACAGAAACAAGGCTGATAAACCCGTCGAATGATTCCCAGCTCACCATTGCCGGTTTGCTGGCAGGCAAAGCCGTGCATGTAGATGAGATCGACGTACGCCATGTGAATGGCCGGACACATACCTGCGAACTTTCCAGCGCGCTGTTTACCATCAACCGTCGGCAATGCACACTCGTAAGCCTCAAAGATATTACTGCGCGCAAGGCAGCGGAAAGCGCCCTGCGCGCCTCCGAAAACAAATTCTCCCGCGCCTTCCGCGCCAGTCCCGACTCAATCAGTATTACCGAGAAGCGCTCGGGCCGACACCTGGAGGTCAATGAAGGCTTTACCCGTCTTACCGGCTTCACACCGGCCGAAGCCATCGGCCGTACCAGCGCAGAGCTTGAGTTGTGGGCCGAACCTGGAGAGCGTGCTGCAATCCTGGCTGAGCTAAAACGCTGCGGCCGGATACGCCAGCGTGAATTACGCCTGCGTGACAAATACGACCAGATTCGTATCGTGCTGATATCTGTCGAAACGCTCGACATTAACGGCACCGACTGCCTGCTGACCACCGCCCGGGATATCACCGAACAGAAGTACATCGAAGAACGGGTCCGACACCTCGCCTATCACGACGCTCTGACGGATCTGCCCAACCGATTGCTGCTCAGTGACCGGCTCGTGCAGAACATCGCGCTGTATAACCGTCACAGACTGAAGGGCGCACTGCTGTTCTTTGACCTTGACCGCTTCAAACAGATCAACGATACGCTGGGACATGCGTTCGGCGACGCAGTGCTGTGCGAAGTGACGCGGCGCATGCTCTCGGTAGTGCGCAAGGAAGACACCGTCGCCCGGCTGGGCGGCGACGAGTTTGTGGTTCTCATCAGCGGGCTCGAAGAAAATGAGCAGTCCTTTGTGGAGCAGATCAACCAGAGTGCAGTGAAGCTGTTGAATGTGCTGGCTGAACCAATGGACATCGATGGTCACAGTCTGCAACTCAGCACAAGCGTCGGCATCGCACTCATTCCGGATCATGGCGACAATCCTGAGGAGCTGCTAAAGCGCGCCGACATTGCGCTGTACCGAGTAAAAGAGAGCGGCCGCAACGGCATTGCTTTCTTCGAGGAAGCCATGCAGACCCAGGCCGTCGAGCGCCTGGAAATTGAGACGGAATTAGCACAGGCGCTTCAGTGTGGCCAGATGCGGATCCGCTATCAGCCCCAATTCGATGTCTCCAGACAGCGCGTTATCGGCGTCGAAGCCTTCCTGTACTGGGATCATCCGGTCCGGGGGTTGCTTGCGTCCGGAGCGTTCGAAGACGCGCTGGAGCAAAGCGACATACTCATTGAGACCGGGCACTGGCAGCTCGAACAGGCCGGCCAACTGACAGCACAACTATTGGCATCGGGCCTGGCCGAGCCCACACAGTTCCGTGTCAGCGTTAACGTCAGCCCCAGGCAATTTCATCACGCCGATTTCATCCCACATCTCAATCATGCACTGTATGCCAGCGGCATCCCTGCGCGCTGCCTCAAGCTCGGCGTACCGGAAAGTGCAGTCATTCAGGACATGAGCGGAGCTCTGTCGAGGATGACCGTACTGCATCAACAGGGCGTACTACTCTCCCTGAACAACCTGGGCACTGGCTACTCATCGCTCAATTACCTCAAGCGCCTCCCCGTCGACGTGCTCAAGATCAATCAATCATTTGTTCAGAACTGCGCAGCCAGCCCTCACGACGCTGCCGTAGTGCGCGCCATTATCGGCATAGCTCACAGCCTGGATCTGGAGGTTGTGATAGAAGGTGTTGAAACCCGCGAGCAACTCGCCGTATTCGACCACCTCCCCTGCGATTACTTTCAGGGAGCCTTATTTTGTCCTGCAGTGGATGCCGACAGGCTTGTGCATATGCTCGAAGTATTCCGTGTCGCACAGCAGAGCGCACGGCAGAGCTGATTCGCGCCCCACTTCACATCGGCGCCAAATGTAAGATTATTGAACCATTTCCTATGGGATGATGTCCGAGGCCCGGCATAATCGCCGGCCGTGCCGGAATCCGGAAATAAGGAAGCGTTACCCATGAATAAATCAATGCTGTCAGGAATTGTCATAGGCGCCATCGTAGCCACTGCGGGCGGCGCTATCGCCGGATATAACGCACTGGCACCCAAGACGCCCACTCACGCAGACGTCGTCAGCGTGGCGGAGATCAAGGAAGACGAGCGCACTTCACGGCAGGTGTGCCAGGACGTGGCAGTTACCCGCCAGAAGCCGGTCAAGGATCAGCACCAGATTATCGGTTCAGTTGCCGGGGCTGTCGTCGGCGGCGTTCTGGGCAATCAGGTTGGCGGCGGCAGCGGCAAGAAGATCGCCACTGTGGCGGGCGCTGCGGCAGGCGGCTACGCCGGCAACAAGACACAGGAAAAACTGCAGGCGAACAGCACCTACACCACTATCGAAAACCGCTGTGAAACAGTTTACGACACTACTACCAAAGTGGTTGGCTACCAGGTGGATTACCGCATCGGTGAGGAACAGGGCAGCGTTCGCATGAGCGAGCACCCCGGCAAGCAGATCGCATTGACCGATGGCAAGCTGAATCTCGATACGCTCTAAACCGCTTTCATGTTGCAGAAAAGGCCGGGCCTGCGCCCGGTCTTTTCGTTTATGCCTGCTCCTCGGCTTCTCTGCACATTTCCAGCCAGCGTTCTATACCGGCGCTGCGGAACTTGTTGCGCTGAAGCACGAAATAGAAGCTGCGCTTGAAGTCTCGCTGCGGCACTGGCAGGGGCACCAGACTGCCGCGTTTGAAGGCTTCGACCAAGGTAATGGCTGACAGGCAACCGATGCCGAGCCCCGCTTCCACCGCACGCTTGATTGCCTCGGTATGCTGCAGCTCGAGCTTGAATTGCAGCCTCGGCAGCAACCCGTGCAAGGCCCATTCGAAATGCTGTCGCGTGCCCGAACCCTGCTCGCGCACTACCCATTCGGCTTCCACCAGCTCCTCGTCCGTCAGCCATGGCTTACCGGCCCAGGGGTGATCCGGTGCGCAGAAAACCACCAGCTCATCATCGCGCCAGTACTTCATTTCCAGCTCGGGATGGTGTGTTTCGCCTTCGATCAAACCGATGTCGAGCTCGAAGTTCGCGATTTTGCGCACGATCGTTGCGGTGTTGGCGACCTCAAGCTCAACCCGCGCACCGGGTTGTTCGACCATGTAGCGCGCCATGATCTCTACCGCAAGGTAATTGCCGATACTCAGGGTTGCGCCCACCTTGAGATCTCCGACATCAGCATGGTTCGCCAATGCCAACTCAAGGCTCTGCGCCTGATCAATCAGGGCGCGAGCCTTGGGCCGCACGGTGTTACCCAGTTCGTTCAGCTGCAGCCGCTTGCCGACCCGGTCAAACAGCTGTACACCGAACTGCTTTTCCAGATCCCGCAGGGCGCTGCTGGCAGCGGATTGCGACATGGACAGGCTCTCCGCGGCACGCGTCAGGTTCTCGTAAAAGGACGCAGCAAGAAAGACCTCTAACTGGCGCAGGGTAAATTTCATTATCGGTATTTCCGTTTAGCTAAAGAGATACAAGTCGCTTAACCGATATACTACCAGAGCGTAGTATTCACGCCATCAGACGGGCTAAGGAGCATTTGAAAATGGCGGGATTCAACACCGAACGCGTTCTCAGCGTACACCACTGGACAGACAACCTGTTCAGCTTCAAGACCACCCGCGATCCGGGGTTTCGCTTCAAGAACGGTCATTTCATCATGATCGGTCTGGAAGTCGAGGGTCGTCCGTTGATGCGCGCCTACAGTATCGCCAGCCCGAACTACGAAGACACTCTGGAGTTTTTCAGCATCAAGGTGCCGGATGGTCCGCTGACGTCGCGGTTGCAGAATATCAGGGAAGGCGACCAGATCATGCTGAGCCGCAAGCCTACCGGCACACTGGTGCTCGACCATCTGATCCCGGGCCGGAATCTGTACCTGCTCAGCACCGGTACCGGCCTGGCACCTTTTATCAGCATCGTCCAGGATCCGGAAACCTATGAGCAATATGACAAGGTGATTCTGGTGCACGGTTGCCGGTACGTTCGTGAACTGGCATATCAGGATCTGATCGGCCAGGATCTGCCGAACCATGAATACTTCGGCGATATGGTGCGCGACAAGCTGATCTATTATCCCACTGTCACCCGCGAGCCATTCCGCAACCAGGGCCGACTTACCGATCTGATGAACAGCGGAAAACTGTTCGATGATATCGGGCTGCCGCCCATCGATCTGGAGAACGACCGGTTCATGCTTTGCGGCAGTCCGAACATGCTCAAGGACACCTGCCAGATCCTTGATGCGCAGGGCTTCAAGGAAGCACGGCATGGCGATCAGGGGCACTACGTGATTGAACGGGCGTTCGTAGAAAAATAGGCCGGGTTGGCAGCGCGCCAACTCGTGGATCGCCGGCTTCAGACGAGGCCGGCGTTATTCTTCCAAAAGACCCGACAGGATCAGGCGTTACTCGACGTAAAACATCTGTCGGGTCATGCCGCCATCAATCAGGTAATTCTGTCCGGTAATGAAGCCGGCATCCGGCCCCAGGAGGAAGGCAACCAGCGCCGCAACATCTGCTGGCTGCCCTACTCTGCCCGCGGCATGTTGCTCATGATCCACCACCCTCAGCGGATCACTGGCTTGCTGAACCGGCGGTCGCGTGTCGATCCATCCCGGACTGACCGCATTCACCCTAATTTCAGGCCCGAGGCTTACCGCCATGGCATGCGTCAGTGCTACCAGCCCGCCCTTGCTCGCCGCGTAGGCCTCTGTCTGTGCCTCGGACTGTACGGCGCGGGTTGAAGCCATGTTGACGATGGCACCGCCCCGCCGGCGCAACAATCCGACTGCATGCTTGGAAAGCAGGAAAGCGCCGGTCAGATTGGTGCCGATCAAGCGATTCCAGCTGTCCAGACTCAACTGTTCCAGCGGACCATTATCCGGATCGGCGATGCCGGCATTGTTCACCAGGCCATCAAGCTGCCCGAAGTCTTCCTCGACGCGCTCCATGCAGGCAATCACACTGGCTTCATCTGCAACATCCAGGGTGACAAACTCGACCGTGCCCAGTCGCGCCAGCTCCTCGGCGGCCTCCTGGCCGCCAGCTTCGTCGATATCAGCCAGCACTACCGACCACCCGTCCCGTAACAGACGGGTAGCCACGCCATAGCCGATACCTCGAGCAGCGCCAGTAACCAGCGCCACCCTACCATCCAACGGAATCATTTATGGAGTCGTCCCACCGCGTGGGCCGGCAAAGAACCAGACGATCAGGCCGATCACCGGCACGATCAGAATGAACAATACCCAAAGTACCTTGGCGAGCGTACTCGCACCGCTCTGTACAATTTTGATGATGGCCCAGATACTCAGAACGAGTATCACCAAACCAATTAGACCGCCGCCTAAATTTTCCATCGCTAAGCCCTTGTTTTGAGAAGTTCTTCTCCAGTCTAGACCATCATCACAGCTTCGCTTGCGCAATAGGCAACGCAGCGATAATCCAATACGGCCACGGCCTATCGGATCTCAGAATTCCGGCAACTCGATTCCCCTGGCCAGGCGTTCATCGCAGACGACGCACTGGAGCCCGTCAGTGCTATGTGCAAGGCGAACCACAACGCACTCCGGACCAGTGCTCTGACGGAACCAATGGGTCACACCCGCCGGAACCGAGACCAGGTCTCCCGCCTCACACCCCAGCGCGTACAGGTGGTCCGCCTGATGCAGGCAGAATACGCCCCGGCCTTGAACAAACAGTCGCAATCCTGCGTCAACGCAGCGTTGCTCGGGCTCGCCAGCGTCGGATGGCGGCGTTGCGTAACGGGGTATCGCCGGCAGCCGGATAACTTTTCTGTGCGGGTAGTCCTCGAACTGCGCTTCGAGGCTGCCCAGAATCCGCGAGTCATCTTCCACGCCAGTGAATGCAGCGGAGATATCAAGGTTCTCGTAGCTGACGGAGACCGCTTCCAGCGTGGCGGTTATATCGTCGCGGTGCGTCAGCAGTTTGATCGGGTTCAACAGGTTCTCGTGGTGATACACCGCCAGGAAAGTCATGGCCATCCGCCTCTGATTATTCGATTAATGGACCCGATCGTTTTCAGTTGCCATATCGGCTCGACCGGGCAGACGCCACTGCAGCACCAGCGCAGCGAGCAGTGCAGCAAAACTGGCGATGGCAAAGGTCCAGAACGGCCCGATGCTGGTCCAGCTGTAGCCCGAATATAGCGCACCGAGTGCGCCGCCTACCCCGGCAAGCGTCGCATACAAAGCTTGCCCTTGTCCCTGCATCCTCTCGCTGAAACTCTGCTGGACGAAATGGATCGCTGCGACATGAAAGCTGCCGAACGTGGCAGCGTGCAGCAACTGCGCGAACAGCAATACTGTCAGGTGATCAGCCAGCCCGCCCAACAACAGCCAACGCAGCGCAGCCAGCGCAAAGCTGACCACCAGCATCTGCTTTAAACTGCAAAAAGCCAGGATTCGGGTCATCAGGGCAAACAGCAGAATCTCGGCCAGCACGCCGAACGCCCACATCACGCCAATCACGCTGCGTGTATAACCGAGCGCTTCCAGGTGCAGCGTGAGAAAGGTGTAGTAAGGCCCATGTGACAGTTGCATGAATGCAACACAGACAAAGAATGCCGGCACACCCGGGCGGAGCAACTGCCTGATGAACCCCGTCGCCAGCTGGCCGCCCTCCTTCACGAGGCGTGATGGGGGCGCCGGAACCAGCAGGCTACACAGAAAAATCGCCGACATGATAGAGAGCATGACGACCGGGTATACATCCAGTTCGTACGCCTGTAACAGCCAGCCCAGGCCAACCACGGTGGCGATAAAGCCCACCGATCCCCACAGCCTTACCTGACTGTAGCGAGCCGACTGATCTCCCAGATGTGCCAGTGTGATTGCCTCGAATTGCGGCAGCACTGCGTGCCAGAAGAAACTGTGCAAAGCCATGATCAACGCCAGCCACAGATAATCCTGCCGCAGGAATATCCCGGTGAAACTCAGCGCAGTAGCCAGCGCACCACAGCGAACAATCAGCAGGCGCCGCCCGCTCACATCACCCAACCAGCCCCACAGACTGGGCGCCAGGCAACGCATCAACATGGGGATGGCGACAAGCTCACCGATGCGTGCGGCGGAAAAACCCAGGTGATGGAAATACAGCGACAGAAATGGCGCTATGCCGCCGAGCAGCGCGAAATAAGCGAAGTAAAAACTCGATAGTCGCCAGTACGGCACGATCATGACCCTGACAGGATATTCGGATCAGCCCCGCCTGCGCTGGCGCCAACACCAGCCAGACAGGCCGCAGCAGTCAACCGGAAGATTACAACTGACCGAGCACGGGCGTAGCCACCTGCACCTCTGCATTCTGCCCGCGGTGACGCAGCAGATGGTCGAGCAACACGATAGCAACCATCGCCTCGGCGATCGGTGTGGCACGGATGCCGACACAGGGATCATGCCGCCCCTTGGTAATAACCTCGACAGGATTACCATTGATATCAATGGATTGGCCGGGAGTCGTGATGCTGGATGTAGGCTTTAGCGCCAGGCTTGCGACAATCGGCTGGCCCGAGGAAATACCGCCCAGTACGCCGCCCGCATGGTTGCTCCTGAACCCGGCGGGGGTCATTTCATCCCGATGTTCAGTCCCGCGCTGGGCGACCGAGGCAAAGCCGGCACCAATTTCGACGCCCTTCACCGCATTGATATTCATCAGTGCGTAGGCCAGCTCAGCATCCAGGCGGTCAAAGACCGGCTCGCCCAGGCCTGGCGGAACGCCCTCAGCGACTACGGTAATCTTCGCACCGACAGAATCCTGATCCCTGCGCAGCTGGTCCATATAGACTTCCAGCTCAGCCACCTTGCCCGGGTTCGGACAGAAAAAGGCGTTCTGATCCACCGACTCCCAGGTCTCGAAGGGGATTTCGATCGGACCCAACTGGCTCATATATCCGCGCACGGTGATGCCCTGAGTTGCCAGGTATTTCTTCGCGATAGCGCCCGCAGCCACGCGCATGGCGGTTTCACGTGCAGACGAGCGGCCGCCTCCGCGGTAATCGCGAGTGCCGTACTTGTGATGGTAGGTATAGTCGGCGTGGGCCGGCCGGAACAGGTCCTTGATTGCCGAGTAATCCTTGGACTTCTGATCGGTGTTGCGAATCAGCAACCCGATCGGACATCCCGTGGTGCGCCCTTCGAACACGCCGGAAACGATCTCGACTTCGTCTGCCTCCTGACGCTGGGTTGTATGCCGGCTGGTGCCCGGTTTGCGACGATCCAGTTCATGCTGCAGATCAGCCGTGCTCAGTTCCATGCCCGGAGGGCACCCGTCCACAATGGCCATCAAGGCTGCGCCATGGCTCTCGCCGGCGGTGGTGACAGTGAACAGTGTGCCTATGGTATTTCCGGACATGCGCGCAACCCGAAGTCGATGATTGAAGGGCCAGCAGTATAGCGTTCCGTGCAGGAGGGTGACAGCCTGTTGGCCCGGCGCCTGTCTAGCCCTGCCCATGGGGTGCGATCTTGAGTTGCGGCAACAGGCGCACACACCCTAAGCTTCCGTTTTCGCAGCGACGGGCGTTCCGATGGAAGCGGTCCTTGAATTCATTCTACCGGCTGGCCTCACTCCGGCACTGGCCAGCATGCTGGTCATCGCTGCGGGCATCACCTCGGCGATAACCGCGTCATTGGGTATCGGCGGCGGCGTTGCGCTGCTCGCTATCATGGCACTGGTCATGCCGCCCGCGGCGATCATTCCGGTTCACGGGATGGTGCAACTAGGCTCCAATTTCAACCGTGCTCTGATGACTGCCCGTCATATCAGACTCTCGGTGATCGCCTGGTTTTTCCCCGGAGTGCTTCTGGGAGCCTGGCTTGGCAGCCAGTTTCTGGTGGATTTGCCGCTGGCCCTGGTCCAGCTGTGTATTGCGGGTTTCATTCTGCTCCTCTGCTGGGGCCCGCAGATCCCGAAGATCGCCACCGGACCGGTCGGCACCCTGATCGCAGCCACGCTGACCACCTTCGTCAGCCTGTTTGTCGGTGCTACCGGGCCGCTGGTGGCCGCCTTTGTCAAACAGCAGCAACAGGGTGACCGCTTTGCCACCGTCGCAACCTTTGCCGCTGCAATGACATTACAGCATGCACCGAAGGCACTGGTTTACGGCGCCGCAGGTTTCATATTCATGGAATGGCTGGGGCTGATACTGATCATGATCGGGGCCGGCGCTATCGGCACCTGGCTGGGGCTGACACTACTGAAAAACCTCAGCGATCAACGCTTCGGCCTGTATTTCAATCTGCTCCTGACGCTCCTCGCGATCCGATTGATCTGGAATGCGCTGAGCAGCTGGTAATGAGGTCAAGTTTGATTCCACGCTGCCGATAAGCCTGTGAACCCTACCGGACATCACTCATGAGCAGCGCGGACCTACCGACCATCAACGCAACGGAACCCAGGTCGCCACGGGATCCCTTTGCCCGCGCCCGGCCAACCGACTTTCACTGGATATTGCTCAGGCCGGTATCGGTGCTGCGCAAGACCATTCAGCCGGAGACACTCGCCCAGGTAGCGACCACCCACGAGCGCATCGGCAACCTTGAACTCTATCGCCTGCAGGTCCGGCTGGATGGCGAACCGCTGCAGGAAGATGGCAACCGGCTTGAAGTATTGGTCGACCACAATCGTCAACGGGTGCGCTTTGGGCCCAGTGGCGTGCGCATCGCTCCAGCTCGGCGCGGCATAGCCGGGTATTTGCTCGCCCAGCTAATCGATTGGTGCCAGCGCAATGTGCCGGAGTATGTGGTCACGCCGCTGATTCTTGATGACCAGGGCCTGAGCGAGGAATTGCAGGAAATACGCAGGAAGCTGCTCAAGCGCGCCGGATTCGATATCAGCTTCAACCCGGACTCCCCTGCCCGGGGGCGCGCCCAGACCAGCCATCTGCAGCATCTGATCGGAAGCTGGAACACCGAGCGCGTACAACCCATCGAGCCCGGAGAGCTCCTGCATCAACTTCGCGAGCAGGAAGCGGCCCAGCTGCAGCAGCAACGTCAGCTCAACACGTTGCAGGCGTCACTGGAAAGCTATAAACGCAACGATATCGGGCACCGCTTCGCAATCGGCTGTCTGATCGTGTTTTCCATTTTCCAGGCCATATTGCTGCTATGGGTGGTGCTGCGCTGAGTGGCTACAGCGAGGCCTGAAACAACTCCTGATGATCCCGGCACTGCGCCGCGCTCAGTACGAACACGCCGTGCCCGCCGTGCTTGAACGGTACCCACTCGAAATCGACTTCAGGCCACTCGGCCATGACGTGCACCATGCTGTTGCCCACTTCGATCACCAGAACGCCATCCTCTGTAAGATGATCGGCGGCTTCTGCAAGGATGCGCCGGACCAGATCCAGGCCGTCTTCACCGCAAGCCAGACCAATCTCCGGCTCATGTTGATACTCATCCGGCAGCCCATCCATATCCTGCGCATCCACGTAGGGCGGATTGCTCACGATCAAATCAAAGCGTTCGCCCGGCATGCCGTCGAGACCGTCCGACCAGCGCGCCTCAACCCGATCCTGAACCTGATGCGCTTCGATGTTTTCTTCCGCCACAGCCAACGCGTCGGTGGACAGATCCGCCAGCACCACCTCGGCCTGGGGGAACGCGTAGGCGCAGGCAATACCGATGCAGCCGCTACCGCTACATAGATCCAGAATCCGTACAGGATCGCGCTCCAGCCAGGGCTCGAAACGATTGGCAATCAACTCGGCAATCGGCGAGCGTGGCACCAGCACTCTTTCATCGACAATGAAATCGAGGCCGGCGAAGCGCGCATGCCCGGTCAGATAGGCCGCGGGGATACGCTGGTCTATCCGCTGCTGCAACAAGGCGACCACAGCCGCCCGCTCACTCTCGGTAACCCGGCAATCCATGTACTCCGGCGGCGTCTCCCAGGCCAGTGACAACCCGCTCAACACCAGCAGGCGCGACTCGTCCCACGCGTTATCCGTGCCATGTCCGAACCACAGGCCGGCTTCGTGAAAACGACTCACGCCCCAGCGAACGAGATCCTTGATTGTGGTCAGCGCAGCAAGTTCAGTCATGGCAAAGCGTCCTTGAATCAGAGCCGCCATTCTAGCAGGCGCGGCAAATTCGTGGCGCCGGTTTTCTCGTCCGAGGCATAAGTCACAGGGGCTGGTACAATGCGTGTCTGCCAATTATGTGTGACAACCATGACCCACGATTCCAACGAGACCGATGATCTTGACCTGTTCAGGCAGGCGATCCGGGGAGTGAAACCGATCAAGGTCGACCAGGCCGATACCGGCAAGCCGCGCACTGATCACGCCAGGCTCAGGACCTTGCGTCAGGGTGCCGTACGGCCGGACAACCGCATCAAGGTGGATGGGCTGTCGGATCAGTTCGTGATGGATGTGCAACCCGAAGAAGAGCTGGCCTGGGCGTCCAACGGTGTTCAGGAAAGCCAGCTGCGCAAACTGAAAACCGGCCAGATACCCTTCGATGGCACCATCGATCTGCATGGCATGACCGTGGAGAAGGCGCGCGATATTCTGTGGGAATTTCTTGCCGAGGCTAACCGGCTGGAGATCCGCTGTGTACGCGTGACTCACGGCAAAGCCATGCGCAAGGACGGACGCAAACCCATCCTCAAAAGCCACGTAAACACCTGGCTGCGCCAACACCCGAAGGTGTTGGGTTTTACCTCATGCATTCCACGCCATGGCGGCACCGGCTCGGTTTACGTCCTGCTCAAACGAACAATGCTGGAAGGACGGGACGAATAACCGGCTAACGGTTCACGCCTCGCTGGTTGACCGCTCAGCCAGGTATTCGATGACCGCTTGCTTGTCGCCACTGAATACGACCCGCTGCTCTTTCCCAGCCCGCTGGTAGGCATACATCGGATCGTAATAATGCGTCAGCAGCCCGGCAATCCAGTCACGGTGGGAATGCACATTCCCTTCATGCTGCTGAATGTCCAGCGCGTGACGCATCATCGCTTCAAGAGATTGAAAGCGCTCGCCACCCAAACGCTTGCGAATACGCAACAAGCTACCCAGCAAAAACTCCGAGAACGCAGCGAAGGCGGCCTCAGGCTGGTCGGGATACAACAGTGCATATTCAGCATGCATATCCGTCACATAGTCCTGCAGGATTCGCTCAACACGGTTTTCGAAGCTCTCTTCCAGCCAGATCAGCGGCGCCTCCTGCATGGCGCGGAACAACTCGATCGGCACCGTACAACTACCGACCATGCGGCCCTCGTCTTCCAGGACCAGTGATTGGTGACCTCTTGCGCGGACCTTGAGCACCTCGATGGCCAGACGATTCTCGAAATCAATCTGTCCCGGTTGAGGCGTAGCGCGTCGACCGAAGCTCGAGCCCCGATGATGGGCATGGCCTTCCAGATCCAGGCTGGACTCCAGCGCTGCGATCACTTCAGTTTTACCTGTGCCGGTCAAACCGGCTACCAGCTTGAGGGAGCACTCACGAATCGCCTCGTCCAGTGTATCGATCAGGAAACGCCGTAACGCCTTGTAGCCGCCGGCAACACGCGGATATTCCACGCCCGCCTCCGCCAGCCACTGCTGGACGATTTGCGAACGCAAACCACCCCGGAAACAATAGATATAGCCTTCAGGGTGCGCTCCGGCGAAGGCTTTCCAGGCTTCGACCCGCTGCGCCTTGACGTCGCTGTTGACCAGCTTGTGGCCCAGTTCGATGGCAGCCTGCTGGCCCTTCTGCTTGTAACAGATGCCCACCTGCTCGCGCTCGCTATCGAGCATCAGCGGCAGATTCACCACGCCCGGGAAGGCACCCTTGGCACACTCGACCGGCGCACGCACATCCAGCAACGGCACGTCGTTCAGAAAAAGGCGCGAAAATTCCTGCGTGTCAGCGCGCATCAAACGACCTCGACGCAGGGGCTGCCATCAGCGACAACGCACTCGCCAATCGGCTCAAGCTGCAGGCCCTCTGACTCGGCGAGCGCGACAAACGATGCCTCGGCCGCCGGATCGACCGCAACCAGCAAACCGCCGCTGGTCTGCGGATCACATAACAGGTTGCGCCAGGCCTGCGGCATATCGGCGACCTTGTGGCCGTAACTGTCAAAGTTGCGCCCGGTGCCGCCCGGAACGCAGCCAGCCGAGAGGTAATAATCGACGCTGGCCAGGCGCGGCACGCGCGCGTATTCGACGCGCGCCTTGACCCCTGACCCTTCGGCCATTTCCACCAGATGACCGAGCAGACCGAAACCGGTGACGTCCGTCATCGCCTGTACGCCTTCCAGCGTTGCGAACTGCGCGCCGATACGATTGAGTCGGCACATCAGATCACGCGCCACACCGGTGTCCTCGTCGCGCAGCTTTTTCTGTTTCTCTGCGGTGGTCAGAATGCCGATGCCCAGGGGTTTGGTCAGGTATAACTTTGCGCCAGCACGCGCAGTATCATTGCGCTTGAGCTGGTTACGGGTGACCTGGCCAGTCACCGCCAGACCAAAGATGGGCTCCGGCGCGTCGATTGAGTGCCCGCCTGCCAACGGCATGCCTGCCTCTGTGCAGACTGCACGAGCGCCAGCCAGAACCTCGCCCGCTACGGCTGCGGGCAGCACATTCACCGGCCAGCCAAGAATGGCGATTGCCATCAGGGGCGTGCCGCCCATGGCATAGATATCACTGATGGCATTGGTCGCGGCTATGCGGCCGAAATCGTATGGATCGTCAACAATGGGCATGAAGAAGTCGGTGGTGCTGACAATACCGCGTTCGTCATATATGCCGAAAACAGCGGCATCATCCCGACTGGAATTACCGACCCACAGTTGCGGGAACGCCGGACCGGGTTGCCCGACCGAGAGGATCTCGTCCAGCACCTGTGGAGAAATCTTGCATCCACAGCCGGCGCCATGGCTGTATTCGGTCAAGCGAACTGAAGTTTTCATGCCGTCTCTCCTGCCAATTCAAGAGCGGCATTCTATCAGGCCTGACCAGACCGGCCTACGGAATGGACGGTGTCTGCCAACCTTTCGTCGAAGCCGCTACGAAGCATAGGCTTCGGGCTTGAGTCCCTCGAAACGGTCCAGAGTGTCGCTGGCAACCATCCGGCCGAGCTCGATCAGCTCCGGGGCGCGGTGAAAATCGAAGAAACGGCTCAGGCGTTTCGGTACTTCTATCAGTACGTCAGGGGGATAGCCGGCAATCTTGTACTGGGTCAGTGAAGCCTGCATCGTTTCGAATGACAGGTTCACCAGTTCCAGCATGCTTGCCGGGCCGACATTCTGCTCCACCCGTACCGGGGCCGTTTCGTCCTGTTGACGGATTGCAGCCTTCTCTGCGGGCGGTTCATCTTCGACAGGTTGATCCAGCGCAACCACATCATCGGCGGAGCTTCCGCGACGGCCGATCCAGTTGCGCATATTGATACTGCCTACCCAGTGGTCCCACTGCTGGCGGATCGGCGCAGGCCGCTCGATTACCGGCAAACTGTATCCGTAGGTATGTGTGCCGTTGAGGTTGACCGCCACGATGAGATCGCAATGGGAGGACACCACCGGAACAATCGGCAGCGGATTGAGCAGCCCGCCATCAACCAGCACCCGGCTACCCTGACGAACTGGCGAAAACAGGCTGGGTATCGCCGCCGAGGCGCGCATGGCCTGGTGCAAACAGCCCTGCTGAAACCAGACCTCCTGCTGGTTGGTCAGATCGGTAGCGACTGCGGTGAAGGGAATTTTCAGATCCTCGATCCGCATATCGCCGACGATTTCCCGGACGCGGCCGAAAATCTTTTCCCCACGGATGGCGCCGAGGTTGCCAAACCCAACATCCAGCAGCTTCAGCACGTCGAGATAAGCCAGACCGGAAACCCACTCACGGTATGCCGACAGCCCCCCCGCGGCATATACGCCACCCACTACCGCGCCCATGGAACACCCGGCGATGCACTCGATGGAATACCCGCGACGTTCCAACTCCTCGATCACGCCGATATGAGCGTAACCACGGGCTCCGCCACTGCCCAGAACCAATGCGACGCTGCGTCCCATGCTGCCTTTTCCTCTTCTGATTAATCCCGATTGACGACGGGTTTCACTCTCAGCATGATGCCGGGATAATTTTCACCATATCAAGGCAACCCGTGAACAAACGCCGTACCTTTCTGTTGAAGCTGGCCGCCGTAGTGCTCATTCTCGCAATAACCCTGGCCGGACTGGGCGCCTGGATATTTCACAGCTCGGAAGCACAGCGCAGCGGCACGTTAAGACTGCAGGGCATGGAACAACCGGCGCGGGTATATTACGACACCTGGGGAGTGCCGCATATTGATGCACAATCTGACCTCGATGCCTATCGTACTCTTGGCTACCTGCACGCCCAGGACCGTCTGTTCCAGATGGACCTGTTGCGCCGCATCGGGGCCGGGCGACTGTCCGAACTCTTCGGCCAGGAGTCGCTGGTAACTGACCGTTTCTTTCGCTCACTGGGCATCAGCCGGTTCGCCCGCGAATATGCCAGGCGTATGGAAGAAAATGCCGATGCGCCGCACGTACAGTTGATAAATGCATACCAGAGCGGCATAAACCAGTACATCGACCAAGGCAATGTGCCGGTCGAGTACCGCTTGTTGTTGAGCAAGCCGGACTACTTCTCCACGGCTGATATTGCGCATGTCATGGGCTACATGGCGTATTCGTTTGCCGAAGCCTTCAAGACGGACGCGTTGGTCGACCATGTCCGCGGCACCCTCGGCGAACGCCACATGCAGGATCTGGTGCCTGGATGGCCAAGCAGCAAGCCGCCCACATCACCGCCAGCGCAGAGCGCCGCGTTGCTCGGGCCGCTGCTCCATCGGGTCGCCCACGTCGAGAAACATCTGCCGGTCGGCCAGTTCCTGGGCAGCAACGCCTGGGCCATCAACGCAAGCCGCAGCGCAAGCGGCGCCCCGATGCTAGCGAACGATCCACATATTGGCTTCTCGGTCCCCGCCACCTGGTATGAAGCCCATATCCGCACCCCTGAGCATGAGGTCTACGGGCATTTCCTCGCCGGGTTGCCATTTGCCCTGCTGGGCCAGACGCGGCATCACGCATGGGGGCTGACCATGTTGATGAACGATGATGTGGACTTCTATCGTGAGCGCGTTCATCCGGACAAACCCGACCATGTGTGGACCGACAACCGCTGGCAGAAGCTGACCGTGCACGAGGAGGTGATCAAGGTGCGCGGCCAGGAAGACCGCCTGATCCGCCTGCGCAGTTCGAAAAACGGACCTATCATCAATGACCGTCTGGACGCATCGGAAGAGGTTGAAGCGGATCGGCGCCCGGTCAGCCTGTTCTGGACGTTTCTTGATCCCGAAAGCGACTCCACCGAGGCCTTCTACGGTTTCTCACGGGCCAGCAACATGGCTGAGTTCGAGGCCGCGGCAGCAAAGCACTGGTCTCCCGGCTTGAACGTAGTGTACGCCGACGTGGAAGACAACATCGCCTCCTGGGCCATCGGTCGCATGAAACGCTGGCCAAAAAGCAATAACAGTTTCGCCCTGCTCAGTGGCGGCAGTGATCGGGACAAATTTCTCGGCTATCAGCCGTTTGCGCTCAATCCGCGCACGGTGAATCCATCCGTCGGGCATGTATACAGCGCCAACCACCCCTACGACCAGGACAACCCCCGGCGCCTGGTGCCTGGTTACTATGCACCGTCCGAACGCTCCCAGCGGCTGGCCGAGATGTTGTCCGACGATCAACCAATGGATCAGACGGTTTTCCGCCATATACAGCTCGATACCCGCCGCTCTCAATCGGCGGCAATGATTACCGACGCCTTGCCGTTGCTCAGCGAAAAACTGTTTCGCGAAGAGCTGCGCGCGCCTGCAGCTCGGGCAGCGGAGTTGGTCGCAGGGTGGGACGGCGAATTCGAACGCAACAATGTGGGCGCAACCCTTTATCAACGCTGGCATGACCAACTGATGCGAGCGCTATTTGCCGATGAGTTGGGCGACCAGTATGAGTTTTTCAAGAACACCAATATGGCCGAGAAAAGCCTGCTCAGTCTTTACTGGAAGCCCGCTTCACCGTGGTGGGACAACCGTGAGCAGCCCTCCCTGGATGGACGCCAGGCAGCGGTTGAACACGCCTGGGTCAGCACAATCGAAGGACTCGCTGAGCAACTGGGGCCAGACGTCGACAGCTGGAAATGGGAGCGTGTCATTCGACTCGAGCATGCCCATCCGCTGGCGGATAAACTTCCCTTTGGCGCGCTCTTGAGTAGTAGTCCGGTGCCTGTTGATGGGAGCCGGGAGAGTATCAACAGTATGACTTTCGGCCTGGAGCAGGACGTCTACCAGGTCAGCGCGGGGCCTTCGTCTCGCCGGCTGGTAGACCTGGGTAATCTCGACGGTACGCTGGGCATCCTGCCGCTTGGGCAGTCGGGCAATCCCTTCGACCCGCATTATGATGACCAGGCTGAGCTATTCAACGAGGGGCGTTACCGCACGCAACTCTTCGACTGGGTGTCTATTCAGGGATTGCCTGACCGTTTGAAGGTCAAGCCTTCCCGGAACCGTTGAGGGTGGCAGGTCTGTTGCCGTTCATCGCGGCTCGCGATGAAACGGGCAAGACCCTATATCTTGACGATCCGTATTCCCAACCCGGGTGTTGCTTCGCCAATTTCCAGCCGCTGCTTGCGAATACCGCGATCAGCGAGCCCCTGCACAACGGCCGGCGCCTGAGCTCCGTGTATCACTACGCGTAAACGGGTGTCTGTGCGCAGTGCGCGGTTCAACAGGTCCAGCCAGCTTGCCATCGTCTCCCCTTCGGGATCCTCCAGCTCGGCAGCAGGCACACTGAAATGCCCCTCGCTGTTGATAACCTTCAACAAGGTTGCGGGCGTTGGATATAGAGCCCGCTCAACCGGCTCGTCAGGCGTGAACTGATCGACATGCAAATAGACCTGGCGGTTGCCACGGGTGATCGCGTACAGGCTGACAAATCGTTGCGGCGTCTCATCCACACGCACCGCCAGATAGGTCTGATTATCGTCTGGGCCATATAGACGCGAGAAGCCAATTACCTGACTGGCCCAGGTACTGCTGCTGCCGCACTCCCGACCTTCGCAGAAATACAACATGGTGGTGTCGTTATCCAGCAGCTGTTGGGTGGCATGAGCAAGCGCCTCATCTGCGTCATGCCCCGATGGAATAAGCCAGGAAACCTGCAGCAGCGTGCCGATGGTGCGCACTTCACGCTCGGCACGTAATTTGTTGTTGATGCGTCGCACGCTGCCAATGGCGACACCGTGGTCAACGTTCTCTTCAACATTCACCCTGGCAACCTCTGCGCGGGGAAACGGCTGGATCAACAATTCATCCGGGACCGCATCGGCAGCCTGACTGACGGCTGATGCCAGCCCGAATGCCAATCCCATTAACAGCAGAGCCGGTCGTCTTCTTGACGGCATTTGTTCTCCTCAGCGTTGCAGATTACCGCGCCTCCCAGGGGATTCACGGGGCCAGACCCACCCAACCAACTCTGGCCAGTCATGCGGTGGCATGAGCCTATAGCAAAGACCGACCTTCTGATAGCCTCGGCCAGCGCCCGTAGCGGGTCAAGCAAGGCCTTTGAAAAAACTGTCAATAATCGTTGCGACACGTGGAGCGGCCTGTTCCAGGTGCAAGTGATGTCCGCCTTCAACCCGATGAATCTGCACGTTCTCAAGCTGATCAAGCAGGGCTGACGTCTCCGGGCGCCTGGCAAAGATACCTTCGCTGGCAACCACCAGACAGGTAGGCGTGCGGATCGCTTCAACTATCGCAATGGCCTGCTTATGGGTGAAGCGCAGCGCCGAAGGCAACATCAATTGCGGATCGGTTCGCCAGGTCCAGCCGCCCTGCTCAGGCATCAGCCCGCGTTCAACCAGACAATTGGCGGCAACGCGTGACAGGGGCATGCTACCGCCCAATATCCGAGCGGTAGTAGCCTTCTCGGGCGATACGTAAATGGGCTTGCGCTTCCTGCTGGTGGCCAGGCTGGCTTTTAGAAAGCGCGCCATCTGATCTGGCGTGTCATCCGCCTCGGAGGTGATCGGCATCAGGCCATCGATAAGCGCGGCGCCCATGATGCGGTCGGGCACGCTGGCGGACAGAATGCTGCTGATAATCGCACCCATCGAATGGCCCAGCAGCGCGAACCGGTCCCACCCCATGCTTTCGGCGACCTGTAATACGGCAGCGGCTTGCTGCCACAGGCTGTAGCCGCCGGCAGGCAGGTGACCGGAGAGACCGTGACCCGGCAGGTCCAGCGCGATCAGATAAACCCCATCGAGTTCGGGGGCGATCAGATCGAAGGTGGCAGCGTTATCCAGCCAGCCGTGCAGCCCTATGACCGGGAGCCCGTCAGGCTTGCCCCACACTTTTGCGGCTACCTCGACCGAAGGCAGATTGAAGCGGACTTCATGACTCGCGTGTTCCATAAATCCTGGGATCCTTAAAAAAGCGGGAAAATCTATACCTCGGATGGCCCGTAGACAAGGCGTCTGGCATGCATGAAACGCAGCACAACGCCGTCGGAGCGGGTCCGGCTCAAGAGTTCAGCCCGGGGTGGGTGTCTCTTGCCAGAGCACCCGTTTACCGCTGACCGACCACATTTCGAGTTGGTCCTGGTAGGTTGCTTCGACCACGTGACGTTTGAGCTTCAGCGTCGGGGTAATGAAGCCATTATTCACGCTCCATTTATCACCAATCACGACCAGGCAAGCGAGTTGCTGATGCTGAGGCAGCCGCTTGTTGGTTTCGCTGAGGATGCGCGTTAGGCGCTCCTCAACAACCTGATCGCGGCTGGGCGTAGCGGCAGACTCGGTCTCCTGCAATTGCACCAGCGCTATCGGCTGCGGCAGCTTCTCTCCCAGCACGCAGGATTGCTCGATCAGCGAACTGGCATCCAGCAGCCGCTCGATCGGCCCGGGCGGGATCACCTTGCCGGCGCGCGTGGTGAACAGGTCCCGGGCGCGTCCGATGACCCGCACAAATCCCTCCTTGTCGACCTCACCGAGATCTCCGGTGTGCAGAAAACCATTCTCGTCGAGCATTCGGGCGGTAGCGTCCGGATCCTTGAAATAGCCCAGCATAGTGGCCCGGCTGCGCAGCAGGAGCTCGCCATCTTCCGCGAGCCGGCATTCGACGCCCGGGTTCGGCAAGCCGACCCAGCCTGATTTGAATCGCTGGGGTCTGCCAAGGTGGGAATAGCCGCAGTTTTCGGTCATCCCGTATATTTCGACAAGGTTCATTCCAAGACGCTGGAACCAGCGCAGCATGTCGTCGGCTGGAGGCGCGCCGCCGCTGACGGCATAGCGGATATGGTTCAGGCCCAATGTTGCCAGCACCATACGGGCGGGGATTCTGCGAAGCAGCGGTATCTTCAACAGAGGATTCAGCACAATCGCCGGGACCCGTCTGTATACGCTTCGCTGTAACTTGGACCAGAGCCGCGGCACGCCAAAAAACACCGTTGGGCGGGCCCGGCGCATGTCGCGCACGAAGGTGTCAGAGCCATGCACGAAATAAACCGTCTCGCCGCCAAGCAGCGAAGCAATCTGCACGAACTGACGCTCCGCCACGTTACTCAGCGGCAAGTAGGACAGCAGTCGATCATTATCATTGATCACGAACAGACGCAGCCAGTTGCTGGCCGCGTGATACATCGCGCTGAAGCTGAGCATCACGCCTTTTGGTGGCCCCGATGTGCCTGCCGTATAGACCAGGGTCGCGACAGCGGCAGGGTCGGGCAGCACATCTTCGCTCAGCGGCTCGTTGCTCTCCAGCAGGCTCTGCCAGGGCAGCAGATCGGCATCCTCCGGTGCCAATGGCAGCCCGATCCACGGAATGTCCGGGTACACGGTGGGGCGTACCCTCTGCCAACTGTCCAGCTTGCCAATGAAAGCCGCCCGGCACTCGGCATGCTCGAGCATCGGGCGCACTGAATCGCGGCCCAGTGTCGGATAGATCGGCACACTGACATGCCCGGCCATCCAGATCGCCAGGTCGGCGATTATCCAGTGGGCACAATTTTTCGAGAAAAGCGCAATATGGCTGCCAGGTTCAAGCTCAAGCGAGCGCAGATAGCTGGCAATCCGGCGCGCCTGGTCACCCACCTGAGCCCAGGTGAATTCGTCGACGCTGGCGTCTGCGTGGGGCTGGACCAGATAGACCTTGTCAGGGTGAGCCCGCTCCCGCTCATAGAAGCTTTCGAGAGCAGACGAAACAGCCAGTTTTACCTGATCTGGCATTTGCTGTGCCTCATGGACTTTTTGTTTTTTTCTGCGCTGAATGCTGAATGACCAAGGTATAGCGTCACCCGAATAATCGCTTCGAGCGTCACTATCCCATGCTCAAAAAGGGCAAACAAGCGCAGAACAGAGGCAAACGCACCGATTCTGCAAATGAATGCCAGATCATTTGACGAGCCGGGCCAGCCCCGCTGCCACGTAGTCCAGATCAAGGCAGACCAGCCCTGCGGTGGGCACCGGGAAGTGGCCGCGACGATGTCCCTCCACCAGCAGGCTGATCAACTGGCTGACCAAAGGCTGATGACTTACCAAAAGCAGGTTCTGCTCGGTCTGCTGTTCCAGCTGGCTGATTACAGTGAGGGGATCCGATTCAGGTACCAGCCAGTCGACGGTGGTTACCTCGCCGCTATAACCGGTTGCCTGGCATGCCAGCTCAGCAGTCTGCTGCGCGCGCACGTACGGGCTCGAAAGCACTGCCTCAAAGGGCTCACCAGCCAGACCGGACATAACGCCCCGTACCTCATGACGGCCCGCCTCGGTCAGTTCACGAAGGGCGTCTGCGGGCGCCTGCGCCTCGGCCTGACCATGTCGAAGTATCCAGAGCTTCATGGCTGCACTGGCCCGCTGGGCGATTCGCCGGGAGTTCCAGTACCCGCGTCACCGGCCTTGGCGTTGCCCGCGGACATCGGCTCAGCAATAGTGACGTGCCATTGAGCCTGAGGGTCCGGCCATTCCATAAACGGCCAGGGTTTCTGCTCGGTAGCGCCGGTCGCATAACGTCCGATCTGCCACGCATATTGGGAAAGACTGTTACCGAAGCCGGTCAGCCGTGGCTCATGGGCCCCGTTCAGTAACTGGGAGCCGATCTGCAGCGCCACCACCACGACCAGCAGCAGCTCGGTAATCTGCCACGCAAGCGCAAACAACAGGATATAGAGTAACCGCAGCCAGAAATCGGCGGAGGTGACGGCAGTCTTGGCATGCTTCATGGTGTGGCGTTCCCGGCTTCGGTAGTGACATAGGAGGCGAATTCGACGTCGTCTTTCTGAGAGGCTGACATAAGCCGACCGATCACATCAGCCAGTGGCTGACCTTCAAACAAGATAGCGTGCAGGCCGGCAACCAGCGGCATATAGATGCCCTCTTCATCGGATTTCTGCTTGAGCACGCGCAGGGTGTTCACCCCTTCGGCGACCTGCCCCAGTTGCGCCACGCTATCTTCAAGCGTCTGGCCTTTGCCAAGCGCAAAACCAACCTGAAAATTGCGTGATTGCGGTGACGTGCAGGTGACCATCAGATCGCCGATGCCGGCAAGGCCGAGGAATGTCATGGGATTGGCACCCATGCTGACGGCAAACCGGGTCATTTCCGCGAGCGCCCGGGTGACCAGCATGCTCTTGGTATTTTCCCCGACACCCATTGCCGCTGCCATACCAGAGATGATGGCGTAGACATTCTTCAACGCACCGCCGAGCTCCACACCAAAACGGTCCTGGCTGGCATACACTCGAACACTCTTGCTGCCCAGCACGGCCTGAACCTCGCTGCACAGCGTCTCGTCCCGGCAAGCGATCACGGTGGCAGTCAGTGCGCCTGCTGCCATTTCACGGGCCAGATTGGGCCCCGACAGCACCCCGACCCGCGCAGCAGGCGCCTCGGCTTCGACTATCTGACTCATCAGCAGGAAGCCGGGCTGCTCTATTCCCTTGGTTGTGCTGACGACGCCCTTGCCCGCCAGATCCGGTCCGATCTGCTGCAATACACTGCGAAACGCGCCACTGGGTATGGCCAGAAATATCAACTGGGCCGACGCCAGAGCGGCATGCAGATCGGTCGTGACAACAAGACGCGGGTCCAGCGATATGTCCGGCAGGTATCGGCTGTTCCTGTGCTCGCGGTTGATCTCGTCTGCGACGGCCTGATCACGCAACCATAAGGTCACTTGCACCCCATGCGAGGCCATCAGATTGGCCAGGGTGGTTCCGAAACTGCCCCCACCCAGAACGCAAACCGGCTGTTTTTGCTCAGTCATGCAAGATCCTTTGTTCAAATGACAAACGGCATTATAAGTTCAGAGCACGATAACAGCGATGCGGGAGTGGCAAAATCTGTTCTCGCCGCTATGATGGCGCCGCCCAAACAGCCAGGACAGCTCAGGATATGATCAAAACCCGTAGTCTGGTCATTCTATTGACAATAGCCATGACCGGTGCAGTTCAAGCCGGGGAAGGCAGCCCGCTCGGTAATCCCGATCTGCCTACGGTTCTTAGTGCTACGCGGCTCAGGCAAGCGCCAGCTGACGTGCCTGGCAGCATGACGGTCATTGATCGCGAACTGATCCGCGCGAGCGGCGCACGGGATGTGCCCGAACTGCTCAGGCTGGTGCCGGGAATGCTGGTTGGCTACCACTCGGGCAACACGGTCAACGTCAATTACCATGGCACCAACGTAAGCGAAGCCCGCCGCCTGCAGGTGCTGGTGGACGGCCGTTCGATCTACCGCCCCGGATTTGCCACGATCGACTGGCCCGGACTTTCCCTGGCAATGGAAGACATCGAACGCATCGAAGTGTTTCGCGGGCCGAATACCGCGGCCTATGGTGCGAACGCCTTGATGGGCGTGATCAACATCGTTTCCCGGGACCCGAGCGGGAGCCTGGGCACCCGTCTGAAGGTAACCAGCGGCACCCGGGGCGTGCGGGATCGCTACGGCAGCCACGGGTTCAAAGCGGGCGACACCCATATGCGACTGAGCATTATCGGCAGACGCGATAATGGTTTTGACCACGACGAAGACGGCGAGTCCATTCGCGACGGTCAGCGCAGCGATGCATTCACCTTGTCCGGCGTCAGTGAAATCGATCCGACCCAGACGCTGGAGTGGCAACTGGGCGCGGCGGATGGCTCCCGTCAGGCAGATTATGATTACGAAGCCATGGCTCCGGGCAACCCGGATTATCCGGGTGCGGAAGGTTCCGCCTTTGAGCGAAGGATCAACAGCCATGCGCCTTCTTCGGATCTGCGGGATCGTAACTGGTTTGCCTCGGCGCGCTGGACCAACGATTTCTCCTCGACCCACAGCCTTCAGGCGAGTAGCTCCATCCAGCATATGGAACGGCTGCAGCAGTGGCGAGCCTGCGACTCGCCTGTTGTGTTCTCCCCTGAGCTGAAAACGATCTATCAGGCTGATCCGCAACTGGCACGGCATCTGAACAAATATTTCCGCGGCAAGCTGGATGATGCCGAAGCGCTGCAAGCATTATTCCCCGGCGACAAGGCGGCGCTGTTCCCCCTGGCCGAAGAGGTCATCGCGCAGCATGACGCATCCCTTGATACCGGACCGGTCTGCTGGGACATAAACCAGACGCTGCGCGAAACGCGCTACGAGGTGGAGCTGCAGGACACCTTGCAGCTCACCGAACAACTGCGCACGGTGTTCGGTTCGAATCTGCGTTACGACCGGGTTCGCTCGGAGACCTACTTCAATGGCGTAGTGGACAACAGGGCCCTTCAGCTCTTCGCCAACGTGGAATACCGGCCCCACGATCAATGGTTGTTGCACGCTGCCGGCATGGCTGAGGACAGCGAGCTGACCGGTTACTCGTTTTCCCCGCGCCTGGCCGTGCATTATTTCCTCCGCCCGAGTCATAGCTTGCGGGCCGTGTATTCCGAAGCGGTACGCTCCCCGGACATGTACGAGAATCATGCCTCCTGGACCTATCGCCCGACGAACATGAACGGAGCCTCAACGCTCAGCCGGACATATTATGCCCACGCAAAGGGACCCGGGAATCTGGAGCAGGAACATATGCGATCGGCCGAGCTGGGCTACAACGGGTACAGCCACCAGCTCGCGCTATCGATGGATTTCCGTGCGTTTCATGAAGAAATCGACGACATGATGAGCGAACCACTGCAGCTGAAGAATTTTGTCCCGACCAACGCCGGGTTCGTGCGCTTTACCGGTGCCGAGGGGCAACTGGATTGGCAGGCCACGCCAACCGATCGTCTTCGGCTCACCTACGCCTACATCGATTTTACAGCGGCACACAAGCTGGACCAGCGCCTGACCCCGCGCAACAGCGGATCGGTGGCGTGGCTGCGGCAATGGCCTGGCGGCTTTGACAGTAGCCTGATCTATTACGGTGCTGACATGCTCAACGAACGACGCTTCGAACGTGTAGACTCCCGGGTCGGAAAACGACTGGAGCTGACCCGCAGCAGCAGCCTGGATCTGGCATTGACCTGGCAATACAGGCTGGATGACGAAGGTCTGACCTGGGCTGAAAACCGATTCGATAGTCCAAGCCATTACTACCTCAGCGCCCAACTGAGTTTCTGAGAGCCGGGAAGCAGCGTATGATCGCGGCTTCGGTCATACTAATAGATCATTGACAAGGATGTTTGATGACTCTTCCTCCCCTTGCGACCCTATGTTGGTGAAGCGCCTGAAAAAGGTGCTGTACGCCTGCCTGGTGCTGCTTGCGCTCCCGACCTGGGCGGCCAACCTGACGGTAGCAACCCCCGAGACCACCGAGTTGACTGACCATTTCATTGCCGCGCTGCGGCAGCTTCGGCCAGCCGACAACATCGAGGTTCATATACTCGGCGAGCCTCTGTCAGAGACGCCTCCCGACATGGTTGTGACCATGGGGTGGCGGGCGGCCCAGTGGCAGAAGGAACATCTCCCCGACGCACCTACAGTCGCAGCCTACCTCAGACTTGAACAGATTCAGCAGCACCTGCCCGAGCTGCTTCGGGGCCCGCGACATATCTTGCTTGCCAGCCCGAAACCCTCCCGTCAGGTAGCGCTTGCGCGCTTGCTGCTCCCCCGCATCGACACGCTGGGGCTGCTGTACAGCGACGCCAGCCGCATGCAACTGCCGGCCTGGCAGGACACGGCCGATTCTGCGGGCCTCAAGCTGTCCGCCGAGCTCGTTGAAACCCCGGACAAACTGACCCGCCCGCTGATCGAAGTGCTATCGCGCAGCGACGTACTGATCGCGATCGACGACCAGACGATCTATCGGGCCGACACTCTCAGAACGCTACTGTTAACCAGCTACGCGCGGGACAAGCTCATGATCGGCCCCAGTGCTCCATTCATTTCTGCCGGAAGCCTGGGCACCACGTTCAGCTCGCCTGCCGATACGGCGCGCAGTGTTAACGAGATACTTGCAGGGGGTATCTCTACTGGCATGAGCTATCCGACCTATTTCTCAGTCATCAGCAACCCACACGTCGCCCGATCACTCGGCTTCCCGCCGCCGGATGACGCCGCACTGTCGCAGGAGCTGGCAACGATGAAGACCGGACAGTGACACACTACAAACCAGGCAGTATCCATAACCGTCTGATTCTCATTGCCTTGATGCCCGCGGTCATACTGGGTCTTACGTTACTCCTGTACTTCGTCAACGCGCGGCTGGACGACGTCAAACGTCAACAGCATGAAACGGGGGAGCTCATCGCCACGCAGCTGGCGTCCACTGCCGAACTTGGCGTCGTAACGGGCCACACCGCCACGCTGGAAAATCTTATTTCCGGCGCCTTGCAGATTCGCGACGTGCTGGCTATCGAAGTATATGACCGGGACGGCGAGCTGCTGATCCGGTTGCCCCGCAAGGCCAGGGATATCGAACCGGGTTCGGCCAGCCTGGTGTTCAACGCCGATATCCTCCGTCAGCGCATTGAACTGGATCATGAGCTTTACATGCTTGATGTGACAGACCGCACCGATGCTGCGCACGATTTTCTCGGTCAGGTGAAGGTAGTACTCAACCATGAGACGCTTAGCGACCGGCGAGAGGACATCCTCTGGAGTGCCGCATTTATCGGCCTGGCTGTGCTGATTACCTTGCTCCTTGCACTGCGCCTCGCACGCAGGCTGGCCATGCCCTTGACCCATATGAGCAGCGCCATTCAATCGTTGAGAAATGGCCGGTTTGAAACGCGCCTCATCAGCGCGGGCAACGACGAAATCGGCCGCCTGGGCGCGAATATCAATGCGCTTGCCGACAGGCTTCAGCAGACGCGTGAGCAGCAACGTCTGACCATCAGGGACCTGATCGCTGCCAGAGAAGATGCCGAGCGGGCCAACAGCGCGAAATCAGCGTTTCTGGCGATGATGAGTCATGAACTGCGCACGCCAATGAATGGGGTGATGGGCATGCTCCAGTTACTCGAAACCACTGAGCTCGACCCGGAGCAGGCGGAATATGTGCATATCGCCGGCGAATCGACTCACCATCTGCTCGACGTGATCAACGATATTCTCGACCTGTCGCGCATTGAAAGCGGCACCATCGAATATGAGCGCATTCCCTTCGACCTGCGCGAAAAGCTCACCAGTGCTATCGCTCCCTTCGAATATGCCGCGAAACAGAAAGGACTGCGTCTGGTTGTTGATCTCAATGGGCCGCCAGCACTGTGCGATGTGACCGGCGACCCTACCCGCCTACGCCAGATACTGGTCAATCTGATTGGCAATGCCTTGAAGTTTACTGCGCAGGGTGAAATCCGCATTGATGCCCGCTGGTATCAGGAGGCCGCCGGGGTCGTCTTGCACTGCGAGGTAAGCGATACCGGCATCGGCATCGCAGCAGATCGTCTGGAGACCATGTTTGAAGCCTTCCAGCAGGCGGACAGCAGCACCTCACGGCGGTTCGGCGGGACCGGCCTCGGGCTTTCCATAGCCCGGACATTCGCCCGCAGCATGGGCGGCGAGCTGAGCGCGACCAGCGAGCTGAATGAAGGCTCCTGTTTCACCCTGCGCCTGCCATTTACCCGGTCCGGCATGACGGCCAACAGCACGACGCTGAAACCGTCAGGCAGCAGCCCGCCGTCCGGCGCATTGCTACTGGTAGAAGACAATCCGGTCAATCTGATGGTCATCGAAGGCATGTTGCGCAATAGGGGGTATGAAGTACGAACGGCACATAATGGCCAACAGGCAATCGACCTTCTCACTGATCCGCAGCTGGCTTTCGCCGGCATTCTGATGGACATACAGCTGCCGGACATGGATGGCATCGCCGTTTATCAGCACTACCTGCGGTACTGTCAGCAGCAAAACGCGATTCCGGTGCCCTGCGTCGCGCTGACCGCCAGCGCACTGACGTCAGAGCGGCTGGAGTGTGAGCAAGCCGGCATGAGCGGGTTTCTGAGCAAACCGCTGTCAGCCCGCGCGCTGCACCAGGCAATTGATGACTGGATTTTGCCGCGCCATTTACCGCACTGATCGCGCATCATTCTGTTCGTCCTTCATCGGACGCGGCAATGGAATATTGGCCTGCAAAAGGGGACACTAGGGTCTGATCCCGTTTCATCGCGGCCGCGACGGAGGCCCGTTTGGTGCAGAACAAGGCGCGAGAAACGAAATTTGGTTGTTCCAAATGAGCGACGAGTAACGCAGTGCTGCGCTAAACGGGCCCCGTCCCTTCGGGTTGCGCGGCAAATGACGCCATGCGGCGTTGCGAGACTTGGCAAGGGAACAACCATTACCTGCGTCCCGCGCCTTGCCTGGCGTCATTTGACACAGCAACGCGGCTCGCGATGAAACGGGAACAGATCCTAGGACATCCATCATCTAACAGGGCCTAACAACTGATGAGTGCCAATGCCGCTTCGCCAATCACCCTCGAGTCTCCTTTTACCACCCTGCCGGAGCTGATTGCCCAACACGGACGTGACCGCTCGGAACAGACGGCGCTGATCCAGGATGATCGCCGCGTTACATACGGGGAGCTGGATCGGTTGGCGAGCCGCGTGGCCGCGTCTCTGCAGCGTGACGGCCTTGAGCCAGGCGACAGCATTGCGATCTGTTCCAGCAATTCGATCAACTACGCCATCCTGTTTGTCGGCGCACTGCGTGCTGGCGTAATCGTAGCCCCGCTAGCGCCCTCCTCGACGCCGGAAAGCCTACTGATCATGCTCAAGGATTCCGCTGCGAAACTGTTCTTCGTCGATCAACATACCGACCGAGAGCTGAGCGGGGTCCAGGAGCGGATAACGCAGCCCTTGTTCACTCTGGACGATAGCCGGCCCGCAGAGGGATTTTCCGAATGGCTGACTGACGCTGCGCCGAAGCCGGTAACGCTCTTCCCCGAGATGCCGTTCAATATCATCTACTCGTCCGGCACCACCGGCGAGCCCAAGGGCATCGTGCAATCGCATGGCATGCGGTGGTCGCACATCCAGCGCGGCCTGGCGTTTGGTTACGGCGCGGATTGCGTCACACTGATGTCGACCCCGCTGTATTCCAACACCACGCTGGTCTCCTTTTTACCGACGCTAGGCCTGGGCGGCACGCTGGTATTGATGAGCAAGTTCGACGCCAAGAAGTATCTTGAGCTTGCCGCCGAACACCACGCCACTCACAGCATGCTGGTGCCGGTGCAATACCAGCGCATCATGGCGCGGGAAGACTTCGATCAGTACGACCTGTCCAGTTTCCAGATGAAGTTCAGCACCAGCGCGCCCTTTCATGCCGAGCTCAAGGCCGATATTCTCCAGCGCTGGCCCGGTGGGCTTCTGGAGTTCTACGGTATGACCGAAGGCGGTGGCTCCTGCATGCTCGCCGCACACGCGCATCCCGACAAGCTCGCCACTGTCGGCAAACCACTGGATGGCCACGACATGCGCGTGATCGACGAAGAGGGCAACGAACTGCCCCGTGGCGAAATCGGCGAGGTGGTGGGGCATTCGGTCGCGATGATGACCGCCTACCTCAACAAACCGGAGAAGACCGCCGAAGCAGAGTGGTATGACAGTACCGGCAAGCGCTTCATCCGCACCGGCGATGTCGGCCGTTTCGATGAAGACGGTTTCCTGACACTGATGGACCGCCGTAAGGACATGATCATCAGCGGTGGTTTCAACATCTATCCGAGCGACCTGGAGGCCGAGCTGCGCAAGCATCCGGACCTGCAGGAAGTGACGGTTATCGGCGTGCAGTCGCGCAGCTGGGGCGAAACCCCGGTGGGTTACGCGGTACTCAAACCGGGCGCAACCACAGCTGCCGAAGACATTGTGCAGTGGTTCAATGAGCAGGTGGGCAAGACCCAGCGACTGAACCGCCTGATACTTACTGATGAGCTGCCACGCAGCGCCATCGGCAAAGTGCTCAAGCGAGAGCTACGCGATAGCTTCCAGGCAACCCATGGTGAGCTGGACTGACGCCCGGAATTGCTACTGAGCCACGTGTCCGGCGAAGACAAGAAATTTTGTCCTCGGCGGGCCTTGCGGGTATCCTCTAGCGCCTCTGGTCTGACATGGTGTGACTTTCGCCCCTGGTCAGCAGTCTGAGCTTACGCTGGCGGATGCCTCACACAATTATTACCGCCAAGCCGAATCATTAGCGCCCCACCTTTGGGGATGAGCAGGAGCTTCTATGTCTAGACAAAACGCGTACAGCCGGGAAGAGCTGCTACAGTGCAGCCGCGGTGAACTATTCGGCCCCGGAAACGCGCAATTGCCCGCCCCGAACATGTTGATGATCGACCGGATCGTTCACATCAGCGAGACCGGCGGCCGCTTTGGCAAGGGTGAAATCGTTGCCGAGCTGGATATCCATCCTGACCTGTGGTTCTTCGCCTGCCACTTCGAAGGCGATCCGGTAATGCCCGGATGTCTGGGTCTGGATGCGATGTGGCAATTGGTTGGCTTCCACCTTGGCTGGTTGGGCTTTGAGGGCCGCGGTCGCGCACTCGGCTCCGGCGAGGTGAAGTTCTTCGGCCAGGTCCTGCCGACCGCGAAGAAGGTTACCTATACTATTCATATCAAGCGCACCATCAATCGCTCCCTGACACTCGGCATTGCCGATGGCAGCATGGCTGTTGACGGTCGCGAGATCTATACCGCCGAAGGTCTGCGGGTAGGTCTGTTTACTTCTACTGACAGTTTCTGAGGATTATCACTATGCGACGCGTCGTGATTACCGGTATGGGTATCGTTTCCTGCCTTGGCCAGGATGTCGAAACCGTGGCTGCCAGCCTTAAAGAAGGCAAGCCGGGCATTACCTTCAACCCTGAATACAAGGAAATGGGCCTGCGTAGCCAGGTCTCCGGCAGCATAAAGATCGATCTGGATGCCGCCATTGATCGCAAGATCAAGCGCTTCATGGGTGATGCTGCGGCCTTCGCTTATATCTCCATGCAACAGGCGATTGCCGATGCGGGTCTTTCCGAAGAACAGGTCAGCAACGTCCGCACCGGCCTGGTTGCCGGTAGCGGTGGTGCTTCCACGCTGAACCAGATGGAATCGGTGGACCTGCTGCGTGAGAAAGGCGTGAAGAAGATCGGGCCGTACCGTGTGCCGCGCACCATGAGCAGCACTGTGTCCGCCTGTCTGGCCACCCCCTTCAAGATCAAGGGCGTCAACTACTCGCTGTCCTCGGCTTGCGCCACCAGTGCCCACTGTATCGGCCATGCCGCAGAGCTGATCCAGCTCGGCAAGCAGGACGTGATGTTCGCCGGCGGCGGTGAAGAAGAGCATTGGTCGCAATCGATGCTGTTCGATGCCATGGGCGCTCTGTCCACCCAGTACAACGACACGCCGGAAAAAGCGTCGCGTGCCTATGACAACAAGCGTGACGGTTTCGTTATCGCTGGCGGCGGCGGCATGGTTGTCGTCGAAGAGCTGGAGCACGCTCTGGCCCGCGGCGCCAAGATCTACGCCGAAGTCGTCGGCTATGGCGCGACTTCTGACGGCTACGACATGGTCGCTCCCAGCGGTGAAGGCGCGGTGCGCTGCATGCAGCAGGCGCTGGCAACCGTCGATGGCAATATCGAGTACCTGAACACCCACGGCACCTCCACTCCAGTCGGCGACGTTGCCGAACTGAAGGCGATCCGCGAAGTGTTCGGCGACAAGGCTCCCAAGATCAGCTCGACCAAGAGCCTGTCCGGCCACTCGCTGGGCGCTGCCGGCGTACAGGAAGCCATCTACTGCATGCTGATGCTGCGCGATAACTTCCTTGCCGCCTCGGCGAATATCGATGAGCTGGATGAAAACGCCGGTGATCTGCCGATTCTGCGTGAGCGTCTGGATCAGGCGGTGGATCTGGTCATGTCCAACAGCTTCGGCTTCGGCGGCACCAACGCTACGCTGATTCTCAAGCGCTGGGCCAACGCCTGATCCTTTTGCGGGCGGATTCTCTGCCCGCAAGAATCGCGTGAAGACTAACGCCGTTATCCTCCGGGATAACGGCGTTTTCGTATGCACTTTTCGCCGGGTTGTAGCGCGCCTGCGCTACGAAAACCTCATCCTCATAGTCCTACTGGAGGCAGGTCGACCCTGGGGTTGTAGTGCGCCTGCGCTACGACAAGACTGATCCGTGCCCGGCTAATCTGCCACAACAGAACCGACTCGTCTGGACCACAGTGAATCGAACCGCCATGCTATGGTCCGGTCAGATACACAGGTGCTGTAATCCCGAGCATCGCCCCGGTCGCACGCTTATCCACGGAGCCCCATGAACCAGCAAGCTGATATTCGCCGCCTGTTACCCTCAGTCGATCAGATCCTCGCCTGGCCGCTTATTCACCAACTGCAGCAAAACCATGGCCAGCCACTGGTCAAACAGGCGGTGATAGAAGAACTGGATCAGTTACGTCAGAACCATTGCCCGTGCGAGCCGGACCAACTCGCCGCAGCAGTCGAGAACCACCTGCTGCGACTGCTAAGCCCTTCCCTGCGCAAGGTGTACAACCTGACCGGTACCGTGTTGCATACCAACCTGGGACGCGCGCCTTTGCCGGAAGAAGCTGTCCAGGCGATGTGTGACGTCGCGCGCGGCGCCAGCAATCTCGAGTTCGACCTTGAGAAAGGCAAGCGCGGCGATCGTGACAGTCACGTAGAAGCCTGGCTATGTCGCTTGACCGGCGCCGAAGCCGCCACGGTGGTGAACAATAACGCCGCCGCGGTTCTATTGATGCTCAATACCCTGGCGCGCGGTAAGGAAGTCATCGTATCCCGGGGTGAACTGGTCGAGATCGGCGGTGCCTTCCGCGTGCCTGACATCATGCAGCGAGCCCAGTGCAAACTGCGCGAAGTGGGCACCACCAACCGCACCCACCTGAAAGACTATAACGAGGCTGCCAACGCCCGGACCGGGCTGATGATGACGGTGCACACCAGCAACTATGTCATCCAGGGCTTCACCGCGAGCGTACCCGAAGCGCAGTTGGCGCAAGCCGCACATGCCCATGGTATGCCCTACGCGGTAGATCTTGGCAGCGGCAGCCTGGTCGATCTTCGTCGCTGGGGTCTGCCCTACGAGCCAACGCCGATGGACAGTCTGGCAAATGGCGCGGATCTGGTGTCATTCAGTGGCGACAAACTGCTCGGCGGCCCGCAGGCCGGCATAATCGTTGGCAAACGGGCGCTGATCGACAAATTGAAAAAGAATGCACTCAAGCGCGCGCTGCGTTGCGACAAGGTAACCCTGGCAGCACTTGAGGCTGTCCTGCGCATCTACGCCAACCCCGAGCAACTGGCTAGCCGGCTGCCAAGCCTGCGCTGGTTGAGCCGGTCGCAAGCAGAAATCGCCGAACAGGCCGAACGGTTAATGCCCGCCATGCAGAATTGGGCAGATACCCTGTTCAGCGTGACTTCGGAGCCGGTTATGGGTCAGATCGGCAGCGGCGCCCTGCCCGTCGAACAACTACCCAGCCAGGCATTGGTACTGACACCGAACGCATCCAAACGCAGCGCAAATCGCAGCCTGCAGTCGGCTCAGAAGGCACTGAGGGAGCTCCCGGTACCCGTCATCGGGCGAATTAACGACGGGCGTCTGATTCTGGATTTGCGATGCCTTGACGAAGAGTCGGAGCTGATAAACCAACTGCGCAAATCCTGACGCATTGGACCGGGCGCCTATCCGGGCGGCCAGCGGTCACAAAGTAGCCAACTGTGATTGACCTTTGCACTCACAGGATGTCTATTGGTTATACCGCCTGCCGCAGCAACGCACTCGCCGCATCCGACCAACGTACGCACCGTCGCATGGGAGCTCCGTCGATGAATTATCCTCGAATTGCCCGGCTGTTATGCCTGCCACCGCTGATCGTTGGCCTGATCATGGGGAGCCAGGTCAACGCTGATGGCGGGCACTATCGAGCCGCTCCACCCCGAGCCGATAGTTATGGTGACACGCATTACCGGACGCCAGGCCACTATCGTCCCGCCCCTTCTGTGCAAGTGCAATCCGGCGGTTATCGGCTGTATTTCAGTTCCGGTGACTCGCGCCCCGGACTCAGCCCAGGCTACGGAAATGAGAGGCATGAAAGAAACCGGCAACATCGCTCCGAGCAGCATTACCGTTCCAGGGACAGGGCACAGGAATATCGCCGGCAGCGCCCGCAGCAGCACAATCCCCATGCGCAGCCGGGCAACCCGCGGGCAGGCGAGAACCGGCTGGGCTCTGGCAATTCGCAGATGCGCAGACCGCCGCAGATGCAAGATCCCGGTCCGCTTCGTAACCGTCAGCCTGAACGTCGCTACCGCTAAACATGCGCGAGGCCGGGCCATTCAGCGCCTCTGCACTAGTTTGCCAGCGCCGCCTGTGCTTTCTTCACCGTAGCGCGCTGTGCCAGGCGCGCCATCACCAGCGATCCTATACCGCATGTCGCCATGACTGCTGTCATGGGCACCGCCGTACCATCGTGCAGGATGCCGACCAGCGCTGAGGTGATACCTGCGATGACAAACTGCATGGTTCCCATCAGCGCCGATGCCACGCCTGCCTGGTGCCCCTGCCCCGCCATGGCTTCGGCAGAGGAATTGGGCAACACCAGCGCGATGACCGCGACACTGCCGAACAGCGGCAGCAAAAAAGGCCATAAAGACATAGGTTGGTAGATGGCGACGGTCAGTAACAGCACATTGCACACCGCAAAAAACAACGTCGTAAAGCGCAACAGCTTCATTGGCGGATGGCGACGCAGGAACCAGCTATTGATCTGCGCGAACAGGATGAATCCTGACGCGTTTATCGCGAAAAACCAGCCGAAATGCGCGGCTGAGATGCCGTAGAGTTCGATTATCAAAAACGGCGACCCGGCAATATAAGCGAACATTCCAGCCATAGCGATGCCGCCGGTGAGTGCATGAAACATGAACAACGGTTCACCCAGCAGCCGGCGATAGCGCCCCAGAGCGCTCGACAGCGCAGGCGGCGTCACGGTCGGTGGCAGCGTCTCCTTCAGGCCAAAAAACACTGCAAAAGAAAATACCGCCGAGAACAATGTCAGAAACAGGAAGATCCAGGTCCAGTTCCCCAGCGCCAGCAACCACCCGCCGGCAAGCGGCGCCAGAATAGGCGCAACCCCCATCACCAGCATCAACTGTGAGAACGCCTTGGCGGCTTCGATCGGCTCACATAAATCGCGCACCACCGCCCTGTTCACCACTATGCCGGCGCAACCGCCAAGCGCCTGAGCGAAGCGCGCAACAATCAACCACTCAAGCGTGGGCGCCAGAGCACAGGCCAACGACGCGGCGCAGAATAGTCCAATACCGAACAGCAATGGCTTGCGACGACCAAAACGGTCTGCGATCGGGCCGTAGAACAGTTGTCCAAGCGCCAGCCCGAGAAAGTAGGCGGAAAGACTCAGCTGTATGTGCTCGCTGTCCGTCGCGAATGCTTCGGCCATTGCCGGAAAGGCAGGCAGGTACAGGTCTATGGCGAGTGGGCCAAAGGCACTCAAACCACCCAGGATGAGAAGAATCTTTAACGGCATAGGGTATTCCGGAGACGGGTCCCGACCGATGCGTAGCCGGAACCAAAACGATCATGATGACAGAAACAATTGCTGCATGCCTGCAACAGACCATTGCACTGATGATTCCGGACCTGATCAGGCCATGCCTTTCAACTTGGCGACGGGCCTCGCCAACAAATCCGCGGTACCCCGTTATCGACAGGTTTCGATTCAAGGTAGCATAGCGATCCCACTTTCGACCGGAGCCCTCATGTCGAGCTCTAACCAGCACGAGACACTAGGCTTCGCTCTGCGCTGCATCGCCCCCTATCGTTGGCGGGTCGCAGGCGCTTTGCTCGCATTGGTATTCACCGCCGGGATCACGCTCTCGCTCGGCCAGGGGCTTCGTCTGATGGTCGACCAGGGATTCGTGACCGGTTCGCCTGAACTGCTCAATCAGAGTGTGGGCGTGTTTCTGCTAATGGTCGTGGCGCTGGCGATCGGGACCTATGCCCGCTTTTATCTGGTGTCCTGGATTGGCGAGCGGGTCGTGGCGGATATTCGCCAGCGGGTTTTCGATCATGTCATCGATCTGCATCCCGGTTTCTTCGAGACCAATCGAGGATTGGAGATTCAATCGCGCCTTACCGCCGATACCACCGTCCTTCAGTCCGTGATCGGTTCGACTCTGTCCATTGCTCTGCGGAATGGGTTGATGCTGATCGGCGGCATCGTCCTGCTGGCGGTGACCAACCCGAAACTCACCAGTATTGTCATGCTGGCCGTTCCACTGATTGTTGCACCGATCATCTATTTCGGTCGACGCGTGCGCAGGCTTTCACGCCTGAGCCAGGACCGTGTGGCCGATGTCGGCAGTTATGTCGGCGAAGTGCTCGGCCAGATCAAGACAGTCCAGTCCTACAACCACCAGGCGCAGGATCGGGCGCGTTTCAGCACCGTCGTCGAACAGGCCTTTGAGGTATCCAGAAGCCGCATCCGCCAGCGCGCCTGGCTGACGTCCATAGTAATAGTGCTGGTACTTGGCGCAATCGGGATGATGATCTGGGTCGGCGGTCTGGATGTGATTGCCGGCAGGATCAGCCTTGGCGAACTGGCTGCCTTCCTGTTCTACAGCCTTATCGTGGGGCTTGCGGCCGGTGCGCTTAGCGAGGTCATTGGCGAGTTGCAACGGGCCGCGGGGGCCGGCGCGCGTATAGTCGAGCTGCTCCGTACCGAACAGGAAATCAGCGCACCGAAGACCGGTTTGGTGCAACTACCGGAAAGGCTTTCGCAGGGCATCGCCTTCGACCAGGTGAGTTTCAGCTATTCCACGCGCCCGGATGTGCCGGTAATCAGCGACTTCTCCCTGGATATACGCATTGGAGAAACCCTGGCTCTGGTTGGTCCTTCAGGTGCCGGAAAGTCGACACTGTTTGACCTGCTGCTGCGTTTTTTCGATGTCACCGGAGGCCGCATCACCATCGATGGCCGCGATATCCGCGCTCTCGAGCCAGCACAGCTGCGTGCCTGCTTCGCCCTGGTGTCGCAGAACCCGGCACTGTTCTATGGCAGCGTAGCCGACAACATTCGTTACGGGCGCCCGGAAGCGGACTCGTCAGCCATTGAGGCTGCTGCCCGCGCCGCGCACGCCGATGAGTTCATCGCGGACATGCCCAACGGCTATGAGACGCAACTCGGTGATGCCGGATTAGGTCTGTCGGGTGGGCAGAAGCAGCGCCTGGCCATCGCCCGTGCGCTGTTGACCGATGCCCCCATTTTGCTGCTCGACGAAGCGACCAGTGCGCTGGATGCGCGCAGTGAATATCTTATTCAGCAGGCCATGCCCAGACTGACCCATGGCCGCACTACCATCGTCATTGCCCACCGTCTGGCAACGGTGAAGAATGCAGATCGCATTGCGGTAATCGATAAAGGGTGCCTGGTAGCGCTAGGTACGCACGAGGAGCTGGTAAGGCATAACGGCCTCTATGCACGCTTGGCCGAACTGCAATTTGGCACCGCGACAATTTGACAGGATTCATTTAGGGTCTGTTGCCGTTTCATCGCGGCCGCGACGGAGGTCCGTTTGGTGCAGAACAAGGCGCGAGGAGTGAAATTTGGTTGTTCCAAATGAGCGACGAGTAACGCAGTGCTGCGCTAAACGGGCCCCGTCCCTTCGGGTGGGGCCGCCTAGGTTGCGCGTCAAATGACGCCATGCGGCGTTGCGGGACTTGGCAAGGGAACAACCATTACCTGCATCCCGCGCCTTGCGGATCGCCGCCCGGCCTGGCGCCATTTGATACAGCAACGCGGCTCGCGATGAAACGGCAACAGACCCTAAAACGCGGGCCATGAGCGGCCCGCGCCCCAGGTGGTCAACTGAAATCAGTCAAGCGACTGGAAGAACGCCGCGCTTTCGCTCGCAGCAAAGCCAGGCCATTCGTGGTTTCTTGAGTTAGGCTGCTCTGCCAGGCTGTACTCACACCAGCGCACCGGATATCCGGTGTCACAGTTGGTGTATTCCACACAACCATTCTCAAGCTGACGCGTCTCCTCGCCACACATGTTCGCATCCAGCCAGTACTGTTTCTGGGCCAGCCCATCTGTGAACGGAATGAGTTTGTCCTGCGGATCGTGGGCGGCCCAGGCCGCAGCGCGGCCGACGCACTCCGAAGCGCTCTTCTGCGGCGGCGCCGAAGCGACGGCCGAGAATGCGCGAACCACATCGCCCCGCTCACAGGCCAGGCGAGAAGCGAACAAACCGCCCATACTCATGCCCATGGTAAATACCCGGTTCTCATCCACACAGGCTTCGCCGCGCAGTTCTTCATACATCGCATCGAAGAAGGCCACATCCCGCGAGCCAACCGTCTCCCAGCTCCTACGCTCGGGATACTCCGCAGCGCTGGGAACCGGCATACCCTGCGGGTGGACCACTATTGCAGCCTCGCCCATGGTTTCGACTACACCGTTTGTCGCTTTGTAGTTCTTGCCTTTTTCCTTGAGTTCGTCTCCGCGTCCGTGGAAGCTGAATACCACCGGGTAGGCTTTCTCCGGATCGTAGCCAGCCGGAAGATCAAGAATATAGCGCCGGTCGTCACCGCCCACTGCAATAGTCCGGCTACCGGCTTGCGGGGCTGGTCCGCCGCAGCCTATGGACGGTGCTGCAGGCGTGGGTCCTGCGGTCGGCGGTGGTGGCGGTTCGGCTATCGGATCATCAGCCGGTGGCGGATCTACCGGGTCAGCTGGAGCAGGATCGCCAGTAACCGGCGGCTCAGTGCCAGGGTCTGTGCCTGGCTCCGTGCCAGGATTGCCGGCGTCTGGCTCAGGTTCGGTAATGACATCAGGCGCGGTTTCATAATCGTCATCGTCGTCTCCGCTGCTACAACCCGTCGCCAGAATCGCCAGCGCCACACAGTACAGCAATTTATATTTGGTCATCGTGTCCCCCTTATAGTCACCCGGAACATTCCGGTGGTCAGCGGCAGACGTGAAGCAGACTGCACGAAAGGAAACACCACGTTTTCAACAAACATTTTCCCTACTACGACTTACCCTCACGCTCAAGCCACAAGCGTCAGCCGAGTCTGACGGCTGACCCACCGAGAAGTGCAGTCCAGACCGCTCGGCTTGTGATGGACTTCAACTTCAACGCACTGTTTTTCGCCGAACGGATGCTGTGAAAAAGCCACTAAAGCCGCTATCAGAGGTACGGAAAAACAGGTACTTCTGACGGAATACCGGATAGCTAGCATTTGCGGGAGGGAATATTGATATGCGAAAGCGGGCCGGTTAACCCGCTTTCCAATGGCCGATCAGTCAAGCGCAAGAAAGAAGTCGGCGGCCTCGCGAGGAGCGAAACTCGGCCATTCGTGGTGGCTTGAATAGGGCTTGTCTGCCTGGCTGTATTGACACCAGCGCACCGGATAGCCCGCGTCGCAGTTGGTATATTCAACACAGCCGTTACTCAACTGGCGGGTTTCCTCGCCGCAGAAATTTGCGTCCAGCCAGTAATCCCGGAGCGCCAATCCATCGCTTGTGTAGTCAATCAGCTCATCCTGGGGATCATGGGCTGTCCAGGCGGCGGCGCGTCCGACGCACTCGGTGGCGCTTTTCAACGGCGGCCCGGCGGCAGCCGAAGCAAACGCCCGCACCACGTCACCCCGTTCGCAGGCCAGCCGGGCCGCGAAGAAACCGCCCATGCTCATACCGGTGGTGAATACGCGGCTTTGATCGACGCAGGCTTCGCTGGTCAGTTGATCGTACAGGTCGTCGAAGAAGGCGATGTCGCGATCGCCGGTACGCTCCCAGCTGTCCCGCTCCGGTTCAACCGGTGCGCCCGGATCGGGCACCCCCTGAGGATGGATCAGTATCACTGCATCGCCCATGGTCTCCCGCAAATCACTGCTGGTGCGAAAATCACTTGCCGTCCGCCCTCGACCATGGAAGCTGAATACCAGCGGATAGGCTTTGTCGGCATCGTAGCCGGTCGGGAGATCGAGAATGTATTGTCTGGTGCCACCTGTGACGGCGATGCTCCTGTTGCCTGTTTCTGGAACGGGTCCGCCGCAGCCGATTGAGAGCGTGGGCTGCGAGACCCCGCCGCCTGGCGGTGGGTTGTCCCCAGGATCCTCGGCAGGTGGCTCATCGATGGGCGGTGGATCTGTGGCGGGGGGTTCGTCTATGGGCGGCTCGCTTGTTGGCGGCTCTTCTACCGGTGTCCCTGGGTCTTCTGGGGGTGTATCGGGCGGCGCATCAGAGCCACCTCCGCCTCCCCCGCCGCAGCCCGTCGTCATTACTGCAAGTGCCATCCAGCACGCCAGATTCATCTTCGTCATCGTGTTTCCTTTTTCCGTGTCCAGCCGGATACCTATCCGGCGTCAGCAGCTGGCATGAAGCAGATTGCACGAAAGGAAACACGACGTTTTAGCAAACATTTTCCTGGAACGACTTGCCACAACGCTCTCGCTACAAGCGTAGCGCTAGGACGCCATGCAGTTCGAAAAGTGCCGTTGCGCAGACAACAGTTTGCGAACCGCTCGTCACTTGGAGAACGTTGTTTCAACCGCCAGGCGAAGCTGTTCCATCGCCCGTTGCAGGTTGGCTCGACGGGTGCCGATATTCAGACGCATGAAGCCGCTGCCGCCGTCGCCAAAGCTGATTCCGGGGTTGAGCCCCAGCCCGGCCTGCTTGATAAAAAAGGCCTTGAGTCCAGCATCGCTCAACCCCAGGCCACGGCAGTCAAGCCAGAGCAGGTAGGTGCCTTCCGGTTCGATCAGGCTGATGCGGGGTATGTGTTCGCGCAAATAATCACTGACGAAACGGTGGTTGTCCTGCAGATACTTCAGCAACGCATCCAGCCACGGACCGCCGGATCGATAGGCTGCTTCGAACGCAGTCAGGCTGAACGGATTGGCCTGTTCCATGTGCAAAGTTTCGAAGACCTGCTTGAGTGCTTGGCGGTGATCCGGGTCGGGAACCACCAGCGCTGAGAGACCGAGTCCGGGCACATTGAACGTCTTGCTCGGCGCGACCGCCGTGATTATGTGATCGTCCGCCTGCGCGACATTCCCCAGCATCAGATGACGCTTGCCGGGAAGTACCAGATCGCAATGAATATCGTCGGACAGCAGGATCAAGTCATGACGCCGCGCAATCTCCAGCACTGCGCGCAGCTCATGTTCCTCCCAGACGCGCCCGACAGGGTTATGCGGTGAGCAGAGAATCAACATGCGCGCGCCCTGCGCCGCACATTGATCGAGGTGCTCCAGATCCATCTGATAGCGACCGTTTTCCAGGCGCAGCGGATTGTCAATCAGGCGGCGTCCGGTCTTGTTAACCGAGCTGAAGAACGGCGGATACACCGGAGACTGAACGATAATGCCCTCGTCCGGATTGGCAAAAGCCATGATTGCCGCGTGAATGGAGGGCACGACACCGGGCACCATGAGTATCCAGTCACGTTCGATGTGCCAGTCGTGCCGGGTAGCAAACCAGTCAATCATTGACTGATACAGACTGTCGGGGAACAGGCTGTAACCGTAAACCGGATGCTCCGCGCGTTCGACCAACGCGCTGGTCACCGCTTCGGGTGCTGCGAAATCCATATCGGCCACCCATAACGGCATCACATCCTCGCCGCCAAAGACCACTCTCCGCGCATCGTATTTTACGGACTGGGTCCCCTCGCGGCGGATGTCCCGGTCAAAATCAAAACTCATATTCCGTACTCCCTTGCTTGTTGTCAGAAGGCGCGGCACCAACGGGGAATGCAATGACCGCGACACCCGTCCACCCGTTGCGGTCCCCTTGCTTTATAGCTGCCCTGTTTGGGGTCTGCCTGCAGCGCCCCCATTCAGGCTCACCACCCCCCGAAAGGCAAGTGCCTGTGGCCTGACACCCCCCGGTCTGAGAGCCTGTTCCATACACCCGGCCGCTCCGTCTCAGCCCGCATGAACGCGCTTCTGCAGCCAGGGTTGCATAGCCCCATTAACCTGCCTACGCTGGAACAAGGGTTTGTTGATCCAAGGCGAGCCAGCAGCCCTTGCGTTCCAATGACGCATTTATAAATCAGGAGGCTTGATGTCACTTTCCCGCTTGAATTCACCACGCTTGTTTCGCCAGCAATGTTACATAGGCGGGAACTGGGTAGACGCCCAGAACGAAGCCCGTATCAACGTGGACAACCCCGCCACTGGCGAGGATCTCGGCAGCATTCCGTCGCTAAGCGCAGCGGAGATCGAATCAACGATTGATACCGCCCAGGCAGCCTTTGATTCCTGGAAGCGTACTACCGCGCAAGAGCGCGCCAATTTGCTGATGCGCTGGTATCAGCTGATGCTCGATCATCAGGAGGATATCGCCACCCTGATGACCATGGAACAGGGCAAGCCGCTGGTCGAATCCCGTGGCGAAGTAGCCTATGCCGCGTCCTTCGTGCGCTGGTTCGCCGAAGAAGCACCCCGCATGTACGGCGAAACCATCCCCGGTGCCAAACCTGGCCAGCACATTATCGTCAACCGCCAACCGGTAGGTGTTACCGCAGCCATCACGCCCTGGAACTTCCCGGCAGCGATGATCACCCGCAAGGCCGGCGCGGCTCTGGCAGCCGGCTGCAGCATGATCGTCAAGCCTTCAGAAGCAACACCTTATACGGCACTGGCACTGGCTGAGCTGGCCCACGAAGCCGGCATCCCGCCGGGCGTGTTCAACATCGTTACCGGCGATTCAAAAATGATCGGTAAGGTGCTGACCAGCAGCCCGATCGTACGCAAGCTCAGTTTCACCGGGTCCACCGGCGTCGGCAGTCAGTTGATGGCGCAATGCGCCGAACATATCCAGAAGGTCTCGCTCGAACTGGGCGGCAACGCCCCCTTCATCGTCTTCGATGACGCGGACCTGGAGCGTGCCGTGGAAGGCGCGATGATCTGCAAGTTCCGTAACACCGGCCAGACCTGCGTCTGCGCCAACCGTTTTCTGGTCCAGCGCAGCGTACATGAGAAATTCGCCTCGCTGCTGGCCAAGGCGATGGGCGAGTTGAAGCTCGGCAACGGCCTGGAGGATGGCGTCACCCAGGCGCCCCTGATCAACCGCGCTGCGGCAGAAAAGGTACAGCAGCATTATCAGGACGCCATCGGCAAGGGTGCCACTCACCTCTACGGACCGACACCCGGTAGCGATAAAGGCAGCTTCGTGCATCCGGTGCTTATTTCCGACGTGTCGACAGATATGCAGGTCTGTCACGAAGAGACCTTCGGACCGCTAGCCGCGATCATGACCTTCGAGACCGAAGAAGAAGCCATCAGGATCGCCAACGACACGCCCTACGGCCTGGCCGCCTATTTTTACAGCCGTGACATCCACCGCTGCTGGCGGGTTGCCGATGCACTCGAAGCGGGCATCGTCGGCGTCAATGAAGGCGCCATTTCCAATCCCATGGCACCTTTCGGCGGCGTCAAGGCTTCGGGCCTCGGTCGCGAAGGGTCACGTCATGGCCTCGAGGAATATACCGAGCTGAAGTACATCTGCATGGGCACGGAGTAATCCTATGACCGAGCAATCCGATATCCGCATCGCTCTGATGCCGGGAGACGGTATTGGCCCGGAGGTCATGGATGCCGCCGAAGCGGTACTGGAGGTACTGCGTGAAAGCTATTCGCTGCCGCTGAACTGGGATCGGCTCGACTGGCCAAGCACCACCTGGCACAAGGAATACGGCGAGATGATGCCGGCCAATGCGCTGCGCCGCGTATGCATTTACGACGCACTGTTGATGGGCGCGTTGGGCGACCCCGGCCCGGTCAGCGACTCGGAGCGTTACAAGCTGTCCGACAGTATTTCGCTCGCGCCGCTTTTGACCTTCCGCAAGGGGCTCGATCTCTGGGCCTGCGAGCGGCCGGCGCGGCTGCTGCCAGGTGCACCACGGTATCTGGCTGATCCACGCGCGGCGGATGTCGACATGCTGGTCATCCGTGAAAACAGCGAGGGTGAATACGTCAACCAGGGTGGCCGGCTGAACAAGGGCACGCCGTTCGAGGTGGCGACTCAGCTGGAAGTATTCACTCACCGTGGCACCGAACGGCTGATCCGGCATGCCTTCCTGCGCGCCGAACAGCGCATGGCGCAACGAGGTGAAACGCAGCAATTTTACTGTGCAGAAAAAGGCAGCGCGCCAGCGCAGGTGTGTCTGATCACCAAGCGCAACGCGCAGCCGACCTGGGGCGAGCTGTATACCGAGGTGTTTGCCGAGGTGGCAAAGGAGTTTCCGCATATCGGCATCCACCATCAGCTGGTCGATGCCGCCTGCATGAAATTCGTGCAGAGCCCCTGGGAGTTCGACGTGGTTGTTGCCAGCAACCTGCACGGGGACATTCTGACTGATCTGGCCGCCGTGCTGTCGGGCGGTCTGGGGCTCGCGCCCTCCTGCAACATCAATCCGGATAGTCGCGAGCTACCGGCGCTGTTTGAACCAACCCATGGTAGCGCGCCGGATATTGCAGGCCAGGACAAAGCTAATCCGGCCGCCATGCTGTTGACCACCGCCATGATGCTTGAATGGCTGGGATTCACCGATCCCGCAGACGTCCTGCGTCACGCCGTTGCGCAGGATCTGCAGGCCGCCGGCGATCAACCCCGAAGTTGCCAGGCAATTACCGCTGGTGTGATCGAACGCCTCAATCGCTGAGCAGTTGAACTAACCGCGACGGGAACACCGTCGCTACCGCTTCACCGGGACCCAGGCCCCGTCCACCCGACAGGAGTCTCTTTATGAGTCACTTATCACCCTTGTTGAAGCAATCCAGCCGAGTCTGCGCTGACCATGGCCAAGGCAGCTGGCTATATGACACCGACGGCAAAGCCTACCTCGACTTTACCTCCGGAATCGGCGTTAACAGCACCGGGCATTGCCACCCGACGGTCGTCGCGGCCGCGCAGGAGCAGGTCGGCAAGATGATCCATGCGCAATACACTACCGTTACCCATCGCCCGATGCTGGAGCTGACCGACCGGCTGGTTGAAAAGATGCCCGCTGGCCTCGACTCGATCGCCTTGAGCAACTCCGGTTCCGAGGCAGTGGAGACGGCCATGCGCCTGGCGCGGCACGCTACGCGCCGCGCGAATATCATCGTCTTCAACGGCGGCTTTCATGGCCGCACCATGGGCGCCGCCTCGCTGACGACCTCCGGCACCAAAGTGCGTACCGGCTTCCACCCGATGATGGCTGGCGTAGTCGTCGCGCCCTACCCGCACAGTTGGCGTTATGGCTGGAGTGAGGAACAGACCACCGAGTTTTGCCTGCGCGAGCTGGACCATATCCTCAAAACCCAGACCGCTCCTGACGACACAGCTGCCATTCTGATCGAGCCGGTACAGGGTGAATATGGTTACTATCCGGCCAATACCGCCTTCATGCAAGGGCTGGCTGAACGCTGCAAACAACACGGCATCCTGCTGATCTGCGATGAGATCCAGGCCGGTTATGGACGCACCGGCAAGTTCTGGAGCCATCAGCACTTCGATGTCCAGCCGGATATTCTGATCACAGCGAAGGGCCTGGCCAGCGGCTTTCCGCTCTCTGCCATTGCTGCCTCGGCGGAGCTGATGGCCAAGGGCGCGCCTGGCTCCCAGGGCGGTACTTACGGCGCCAACGCGGTGTCCTGCGCGGCGGCCCTGGCCACACTCAAGGTGATTGAGCAGGAAAACCTGATCGAAAACGCTGCCGCTCGCGGAACGGAATTGTGGGATCAGCTGCATGCGTTGCAAAGTGACTATCCAATCATCTCCACCATTCGCGGCAAAGGACTGATGTTGGGTATGGAGATCGGCAAGGGGCCGAATCAACCGATGCCGGATGTCGCCCTACGCCTGACCGAGGCGGCAGAAGCCCAGGGCTTGCTGTTGTTGCGCTGCGGTATTGACGGCCAGATTGTGCGCTGGTTACCGCCGCTGGTGGTGACAGCCGAGGAAATCACCGACGCGGTGGGTCGTTTCGCCAGGGCGCTGGCCGAGGTCCAGCCATGACCGAGGTGTTGGTACTGGTCGCGCCCGGCGACGACATTTTGCCGGGGCTTGCAACACTGCCAAGTGAGGTCCGGGTGCGCACGGTCAGCGAAGAGTCCGAACTGCGGGAAGCACTGACGGATACTGATGTGCTGCTGGTAACCGACTTTCGCACCGGCCTGCTTGAGCGCTGCTGGCCGGATGAGCACCGTATCAGCTGGGTTCACGCGGCCAGCGCCGGGGTTGATGCACTGATGTTCCCCGCGCTGATAGAGAGTGACACTCAGATAAGCAACGCCCGCGGTGTGTTTGACCGCGGGATAGCGGAATATGTGCTGGGCGCTGTGCTCATGTTCGCCAAGGACACCCTGGGCAATCTGTCGCTGCAACGCCAACACAGATGGCAACACCGTGACACCGAGATGATTGCCGGGAAACATGCATTGATTATCGGTGCCGGCTCGATTGGTGGCGAGGTGGCAACACTGCTCTCGGCAGTGGGTCTGAGAGTCACTGGTACCGCGCGCAGCAGCCGTGACGATCCGCGCTTCGATTCGGTAGTCAGCAACAATCAGCTTTTTGAATGGCTGCCGCAGGCAGATTACGTGGTGATCACTGCACCCTTGACCGACGACACACAAGGTTTGTTCGACCATCGCGCCTTCCAGGCCATGCAGCCGCACGCGCGGCTGATCAATGTCGGGCGCGGCGCTATTGTCATCACCGATGATCTGCTCACCGCTTTGCGAGAAGGTGAGATTGCAGGCGCAGCGCTGGACGTGTTCGAACAGGAGCCCTTACCGCAAGACCACCCTCTCTGGGACATGCCCAACGTGATGATATCGGCGCATATGGCCGGTGATTTCATCGGTTGGCAACAGGCACTCGGCGAGCAGTTTGTCGCCAATTTCAATCGCTGGCAAAAAGGAGAGGCTCTTTTCAACCAGGTGAAAAAGAGCTGATACGGCAAAGGCTGGCTGCAATCGTGCGGCTACGCCCCATCCGTCGAAGGACGTGTTTTTTCGTGTAGAGCAAGACGACGGGAGAAACAATCATGTCCAAAGACATACTGCAGCTGACCGCTGTTGAACTGCTTGCGCGCTACCGGGACAAGAGCCTGTCGCCAGTAGAAGCCGCCAGCGCCATGCTCGATCAGATCGAGCGGGTGGATACCCATACCAACGGCTTCTGCCTGGTGGATCGGGACACAACACTGGACCTGGCCAGTGAATCCGAACAGCGCTACCAGAACGGGGAAACCCGTGGCCTGCTTGATGGCGTGCCGGTGGCGGTAAAGGATGTATTTCTTACCCCGATGTGGCCCACGGTCAAAGGCTCGAAAACCGTCGACCCGGCCAGCACCCTGAACAAGTCCGCGCCCGCCACGGCCGCGCTGTCGCGCCACGGTTATGTGCCAATCGGTAAAACCACCACACCGGAGATGGGCTGGAAAGGCGTGACGGATAACCCGATCGATGGTGTCACCAATAACCCGTGGAATGCAGAAAAAACCGCGGGCGGCTCCAGTGGTGGCAGCGGCGTGGCGGTGGCGCTGGGCATGGCGCCTCTGGCCCTGGGAACCGACGCTGGCGGCTCGATCCGGATTCCGGCGGGATTTTGCGGCATCGTCGGTCTCAAGCCCTCCTTTGGTGAAGTACCTCATTGGCCGGCCAGCCCGTTCGGCACCCTCGCCCACGCCGGCCCGATGACCTGGACGGTAGAAGACTGCGCGCTGATGATGACCGTGCTCACCGAAGCCGACCACCGCGACACCAATGCCGTACCGCGTCGCAATATCGACTATCTGGCCAAGCTTAAAAACGGGGTCAAAGGCCTGAAAATCGGCTTTAGCCCCAACCTGGGTTATGTCGACGTGGATCCGGAAATCGAGACCGCTATCGCCGAGGCGGCGAAAGTGTTCGAACAGCTTGGCGCGGAAGTCATTCGGGTGGATCCTGGATTCAGCGACCCGCTGGCAGCATTCGGACATCTGTTCTACGGCGGCGCAGCGAATGCCATGCGCGACCTGGGTCCGAAAAAGCGCGAGCAAATGGACCCGCAACTGGTAGCCGTCGCGGAGAAAGCCTCTCGCCTGAGCATGCTGGAGTACTTGGGCGCGGTAAACGAGTCCATGGCGCTGCGCGAGCGCATGGCGAATTTTCATCAGAAATACGATCTGCTGCTGACGCCTACTCTGCCCTTGACGGCCTTCGATACGGGTCGGGAGGTGCCTGTGGACTGGCCCAGCACGCGATGGCCCACCTGGACGCCCTTTACCTACCCGTTCAACATGACCGGCCAACCAGGACTCGCCGTACCCTGCGGCTTCGACAGCAACCAGATGCCGATCAGCCTGCAGTTGATTGGCGCGCGCTTCAATGACGCGTTGGTATTGCAAGCCGGATACGCCTATCAGCAGGCCGCGCCGCTGACTGACCGCCGTCCCCCGTTATTCAGCGCCTAGGCGCCAAGGAGGTCATCATGCCCCTAAGCAACATGGACATCGAGCTGTACGAATCCGAAGATCCTATCTGGAACCCGGCGCTGTTGACCATACCCATCCCCGGCATACGCCGTATGGTCAACATGGCTGCGGGAATGAAGGATGTCATTCATCTGTCGATCGGTCAGCCCGACCTGCCGACGCCCAGCCATGTTATTGATGCCACCATCGAGGCACTACGTGCCGGACAGACTGGCTACACCATGGATGCCGGCCTTCCCGAGCTGCTCGAATCACTGGCGCTGTACTACAGCGACCGATACCAGCGCAAACTGACCTCGGAGAACATCCTGGTCACGACGGGGGCAACGGAAGCTATCTATCTGGCCTTGACGGCGGTCTCGGCTCCCGGCCGTCATTTCATCGTGCCAGACCCGGCCTTCACGCTGTATGCCCCGCTCATTCGCATGAATGGTGGCGAAGTTACAGAGGTGCGCACCCGCGTCGAAAACAATCATCAACTCGATCCTCAGGAGGTGATCGATGCGATAGAGCCTCATACCTATGCCATCGTGCTCAACTCACCGAGCAACCCGACGGGGACCGTTTATCCCAAGGAAACGCTTGAAGCGATTCTGGAGGAAGCGGCCTATCGCGACATTCAGGTGATCAGCGACGAGGTTTATGATCATCTTATTTATGATGGCAAGGAATACCCCTCGGTGCTGTCCTGCACCAGCGATATCGACAATGTCATGGTCATGAGCAGTTTCTCGAAAACCTACAGCATGCCCGGCATGCGTATCGGATGGATGATTGCCAGCCAGGCGGCGATCAAGAAACTGCGGCGCTATCACATGTTCACCACGACGGTTGCCAATACGCCCTGCCAGTGGGCCGGCGTTGCGGCGCTGCATGGCGACAACGCCTTCATCGACCATATGCGTTCGGAATACACAGTGCGCCGCGACCGGCTGGTCGAACTGGTGGAGCAGACGCCTTTTCTCACAGGTTACAAGCCCGAAGGAGCCTTCTATCTGTTCCCCTCGCTGCCCGAGGGAGTCAACGGCACCAACGTCGCGTTGCGCCTACTCAAGGAAACGGGGGTCTGCACCATTCCCGGCGAAACCTTCGGCAGCCATTGCAGCAATGCCATTCGGCTGAGCTATTCCACTTCGGTGGAAAATATCGAAAAAGCCTTTGAACGCATCATTCCCTGGATGGAAAAGCAGGATTTCGGATAGAGGCCGGTCTATCGCGGGCGTTTTTGCCGGAGGCTAAACGCCCGCGATAGTCGTGTCGCCGGGCGAGTGGTCCCGGCCACTCCTGTCGAAAACAAACCGATCTATGCTGTTCGGGTGCGTAACCTAATCGCAGATCTAGCCCATGCCCGTTCCCGCCCTTGTTGATCGTCTGTACCGCACCCACTCGCGCCGCGTCCTGGCGACGCTCATTCGTCTGCTCGGCGACTTCGAGCTGGCCGAAGAATCCATGCATGACGCTTTCGCTGCCGCGCTACAGCAGTGGCCTGTCCAGGGCATTCCGGTAAACCCCACCGCCTGGCTGATCGGCACCGGGCGCCACAAGGGTATCGATCAGATCCGCCGCAGACAGACCGCCAGCCACCATATCCAGCAGCAGATCGAACTTGCCGAGATTCCCGCGCACGCCTTTGATGACCGCAGCGTTGATGATGATCGGCTACGGCTGATCTTTACCTGCTGCCACCCCAGTCTGGCAATGGAAACCCGGTTGGCCTTGACGTTGCGGGAGATGTGCGGTCTGACCACCGAGCAGGTCGCACGCGGCCTCCTGCAGCAACCCGCAACCGTCGCGCAACGCATAGTGCGGGCCAAGCGCAAGATCCGTGATGCGGCGATCCCCTATGAAGTGCCTGAGGGCAAGGCGTTGGCCGAGCGCTTGCACAGCGTATTACGCGTCGTCTATCTGGTATTCAACGAAGGGTATTCCAGCAGTGAAGGCGAAACCGTGACCAAGGTCAGTCTGACTGACGAAGCAATCCGTCTCGGCCAGCTACTGAGTTCGGTGCTGCCGCAGGCCGAGGTCTACGGGCTGCTGGCATTGATGCTGCTGCAAGACTCCCGCCGAGCCGCCCGACAATGCCCGGACGGCGATTTGATCACCCTTGAGCAGCAAGATCGGAGTCTCTGGGATAACCGAAAAATCCAGGAAGGGTTGCAATGCCTCGATGCAGCGATGCAGCTGCCGCAACCCAGGCTCTACAGCGTGCAGGCCGCCATTGCCGCAGAGCACGCCCGTGCTGCCAGCGCAGCGGAAACCGACTGGCACGAGATCGTGGAATTGTACGATGTACTTATCCGCCTCGATCCCTCCCCGGTGATCGCGCTGAACCGAGCCGTCGCCATGGCGATGCGCGACGGCCCCGAAGTTGGCCTGACTCAGTTGGCACAACTGGCTGGTAGCCTCGAGCTGCGACATTACTATCTGTTTCACGCGGCCAGGGCGGATCTGTTTCGGCGGGCCGGCCAGACCGCTGCGGCACGCGAGGCCTATCAGCAGGCTATCGCCCTGACCCGTCAGGATCCTGAGCGCCGCTTACTGCAACGCAGGCTATCAGGTCTGCGGGAATAAATTGATGCCTGGCTGTCGATTTCGGTCATCCCGTCACGACTATTCATGCAACCGACAGCTTTGCTGATCAACCGACGGAGGGGACCATGAAATTCATGCTTATACGCAGGGCCGATACCCAGACCGAACAGGGAGTCATGCCCTCGGACGCCATGCTCAACGCCATGGCTGAGTACAACGAAACGATGCAACGCGCAGGCGTGTTTCTGACCGGCGACGGCCTTACGCCAAGCTCTGAAGGCTACCGGATCAATTTTATCGACGGCACGCCAGAAGTGACGCAGGGCCCGTTCGCCCAAAACGAGGTGCTTGCTGGCTACAGTATGTTGCAGGTCGACGCAGCCGAAGAAGCCATCGAGTGGGCCAAACAGTGGCCGGTGATGGATGGCAACGGCAATGTTGCGCTGGAGCTACGACGCTACTACGAGCTGGAGGACTTCGCCCCTGGCGCAGCGTTGGATCGCCATACGCAGCTTGAGCAGCAGCGCAGCAAACGCCCCCAGAGCCTGAGCGTATATCTGGGGTATGACGGGAATTGCCGTGAAGCTTTCACTTTTTATGCTGACACCCTGGGCGGCGATGTTGAAGCCATGCTTACCTACGGCGAAACGCCCATGGCCGCCGATTTCCCTGTGGAGAGCCATGAACTCATCGCCCACGCGCAAATGCGCATCGGCCGTTATCTGATCATGGGTGGTGACATGGCCGGCGACAGCTGCGGGCAGGCACTTGGCGGCTCGACGATAGCGCTCGAATATAGCGATACGGGCCAGGGCCGGCGGATTTTCGACCAACTGGCCGAAGGCGGCTCCGTGCAAATGCCCTTCGACAAGACCTTCTGGGTCGAGGGTTTCGGCATGCTGACTGACCGCTACGGCGTTGGCTGGATGCTCAATTGCGGTCTGACTGATCAGCCCACCCGAGCTGGACCGAACCTAGGGAGGGTATAACCATGAAATATGTTGCTCTGGTGTATTTGCAGGAGAGTCTGATCAACGCCATGACGGAAAAGGAATGGCATGACCTCAATCAGGAGTGCGTCGGCTGCGTCGAAAAACTCACCAACCAGGGCAAGTACCAGGCTGGTGAGGCACTGCAACCCACAACAGACGCCACCACCATCCGCGTCCGGGACGGCGAAACGGTGATCTCCGATGGTCCCTTCGCCGAGACCAAGGAGCAACTCGCAGGCTTCTATCTACTCGACGCCCGCGACCTGAACGAAGCGCTACAACTGGCCAGCCACATCCCGCCAGCACGTCTTGGTAGCGTCGAAGTCAGGCCGGTGCGTGAGTTACCGCCAAAGGATCCTTAAACAAGCTGGAAGCTGGAAGCTGGAAGCTGGAAAATGTGGGCCGGGGTGTGAGGAGTCTTCAACTTTTTTGTCTGGTTTTTTGGTCCAAGTGTAGTCCGCTACAACCTGAAGTCTCAACCCAGACACCTCGCCGCCTTCGTGGGAGCGTTGCCCTCGGCGCGACGGCGGCCGAAGGACGCCCCGGAGTTTGATTCACTGTCCTAACCGCCAGCGTCGCCCCGAGGCAGACCTCCCACCGAAAAAGATCAGACTGACCGCGCGCAATGGAGGGCCAGGTTCCCTCCTGGCCAGCTTACTAGCCGGCGATAATGCTGGTCGAGATGGAACTCAACGCTCCATTGCGCGCGGGCTTGTTCATACATCGTGTTAGCGGGCGGCGATGCTAAATCCCCCCCCTACAACTCCACAATCGGCTCAAATCCCCCATAGATCATCCGTTTGCCATCGAACGGCATCGGGTTTACATCGGGTTGCACGCGGGGGTCGGCCATGACTTTCTCCATACCTTCATCCCGGGCCGCTTTGGATGGCCAGGTAATCCAGGAAAAGATCACCGTTTCGTCTTCCTTGCATTTCACGGCCATCGGAAAGGAGGTGGTTTCCCCCGGCGGCACATCATCGCCCCAGCATTCCACGAAGCTGATAGCGCCATATTCCTTGAATACGTGGCCCGCGGATTCGGCGTGTTTACGGTAGGCTTCCTTGTTGGCGGTCGGCACTGCGGCTACGAAGCCATCGACATAAGGCATGACAATATCCTCGTTATTTCGAGAGTCATCCGGAATGAATGACCTACCACAGTAGTCGGGCACAAGGTCGGCAAATCGACAAATGCTCAACCTGCCCGGTGAAAAATGATTGTCCCGAGGAAAATCAGAGCGCCAGCCAAGCCGAGGTTGGGGGGCAGGCTCTCGCCGAGTATCAGAACCGCGATCAGCGTGCCTACCAGTGCAGCCACCAGGCCAATCTGGCTGAGATAAACGGGGCCTGCGATGCGTTGCAGGACGAAGAAGAAAAAATACACCACGGCAAATACCGCTGTTTCCGCGAGCAAAAGCATCACAACCCGTGCCGAACCGAAGAGCTCGCCCAAGCGACCGGCTTCATTCGTCAGCGCGAAGGGCGACAATGCCACCGCGCCGCCGAGCATCATCACGGACGCCAGAAATACGGGTGCGGCGTTCTGCGGCCAGCGCCAGGTGCGGTAGATGTTGCCGACTGCCAGTACAACCGGCATCAGCATTACCAGCACTGCCCAGCCGAGTGCGCCGTCCGCATCGCTGCCTTTTGACAGCGCCAGCACTACCCCGCCCACCAGCCCAAGCAAGACGCCAGCGAGACGGAGCACGCGTAGCGGCTCCATGCGCAAGGTTACGGCCAACAGCCAGGTCACCAACACCGGAAACGCCAGACTCAGCGCTACAAAGCCGGCCCCTACGTGACGCACGGAGAGGAAGGAAACGGCATTGGGTATCGCGAACAGAACACCCGACACCACGGCATATTCGAGGGTGCGCCGGTTAACCGGCATGGGCTGCCCGCGTGCTGCCGTGAGCCCTGAAAGAATCAGCGCGGCGCCGACCAGGGCCGTCATCAGAAAGCTCAGACGCGGCGCACCAGCTTCATCAGCCAACTTGGCGATGACCAATGACAGTGCAAGAAAACTGCCTACCAGTAACAGACACCCCAAAGCATAAATGCCGACCCGTTTTGACTGGATACTTCGCTCTGCCACCTCGTTCATGTCTTCCCCATCAGCTGATTGTGTTTGCCACAGCTATGCGCGAGCCTGACGCCAGCCTGCATCGCTTCGACAAGAACGGAGCTGTGATCGTTCTCGACAAAACTCTGGCCAGGCGCGGGGGTGACGAGGCAGATGCGTCGCAAATGCACTTCAATCAGCTATGCTGCGATCCCAGCATTGCAAAATGCCACCTGCGTCAAAACATTGAGCGTCGCTATGAATTTTAAGCATGCGCCTGTGTCGACAGGGAGCTCGACCTATCGAGCCTTAGTAGCACATGGAAAAAGCCCGAGGTCATAATGATGCAACGGAAGCCCGGCCCATTTCTCGCACGATGGATGTTATTGCTGGCGGCATTTCTGGCGCTGCTGGTGAGTCTGTCGATGGCATTGCCAGGGGTATGGCTGGCAGTGCTGGGCGGCTCCTTCTATTACGCCATTGCCGGCGCGGCGGGCGCCTTCGCCTGCCTGCGGATCCTGGGCGGGCGATACGGCTCCGGTGTCGGACTCTTTGCCCTGGTCACTATTGGCACCATCCTCTGGGCGCTATGGGAAATCGATATCAAAGCCTGGATGCACGCCTGGGGCTTCGATCTTGCCGGGCGTACTGGCCTGCATCTTGGTTTGCTGCTGGTAATGGTGCTGGCGCTTGCCTTCATCAGCGGGGAGCCTTCGCGCCGCTCGGACCACGGACTGGCGGCGATGATTCTGGGCATTCCGTTGTTCTTGCTTGCCCTTGTGGCGGGTGTTGGATACCTGGTTCGCGGCTCAACGGACGATCCGCAAACGCCGACTCAGGCAACAGCGACCGGTGCCGCGCCACTGGCTTCCGCGGTTGAAGCGACAACGGACCCGGAGGAATGGCGAGCCTTTGGGGGAACCAATCACGGGCAACGTTTCTCCACCGCGGACCAGATCACGCCGGAAAATGTCGCGCAACTGACGCAGGTCTGGGAGTTTCACACCGGCGATCTCCCGCCCAACAAGCGCGTGGCCTATGCCTTCCAGAACACGCCGATAAAGATCGGCGACAGCCTCTTTGTCTGTTCGAGTAGCAACCAGGTATTTGCCCTGGATCCCGCAACCGGGGAGCAGCAATGGCACTTCGATCCTCAGGTCTCGCCTGATGCCATGGAATCGATGCAGAGCGTGGCCTGCCGAGCGGTGGCCTATCATGCATCGACCAATGCTCAACCTGACGCTGGTCAGTGCGGGCAGCGCGTATTGCTGACTACTGCAGACAGTCGACTGATTGCCCTCGATGCGAACACCGGTGAGCAATGCCGCACGTTTGGCAACAGCGGTACGGTAGACCTGGGCGAAGGGCTCGATAGCCAGGAGACCGGATTTGCCTCAAGCACTTCCGGGCCGGCTGTCGTCGGGGATCTGGTGATAGTAGGTCAACAGGTGAGCGACAATCAGCGCCGGGACGCGCCTTCAGGGGTAACACGCGCCTATAGCGCACTGACCGGCGAGCTTGTCTGGGCATGGGACGCCAAGCGCGTCGACCGGCCACGCCATCGCCTTGGCCCCGGAGAAACCTGGCCGCGGGGCACGCCAAACGTCTGGACCCTGATCTCGGCCGATGAACAGCTGGGCCTGGTCTATCTGGCCACCGGTAGCCCTGCGAATGATCACTGGGGCGGCGACCGCAGTGTAAAGGAAGAAGAGTACACAGCATCGGTGGTTGCCGTTGACGCTCTGACCGGCGATACCCGCTGGCATTTCCGCACCGTGGACCATGATCTATGGAACTATGATCTCGGCGCACAGCCCACGCTGACTGATATGGAGATCGACGGTGAGTGGCGCCGCGTCCTGTTGCAAGGTACCAAGAGCGGTTCGATCTATGTGCTCGATGCGCGCAATGGCGAACCCCTCACGCCCGTTGAACGGCGCGCCACACCAGAAGGCACCGTCGAGGGTGACTGGACCTCGCCGACCCAGCAGTATTCCACAGGCCTGCCCAATTTTGCCGGCGCACCGGGACGCGAACCCGAGCTGATCGCCGAGGAACATCTGTTCGGCCTCACCCCCCTCGACGCACTGTTCTGCCGCATCCAGTTCAAGCGCATGCGTTACGAAGGGATCTACACACCGCCCACGGACCAGGGCGATGGCACCCTGGTATTTCCTGGCAGCCTGGGAGGGCTGACCTGGGGCGGCTTATCGGTCAATCCGGAACAGCAGATTCTGATAACCAGCAGCAGTCGCCTGCCGGACCGGGTGAAACTCTACCCTCGGATGCAGGTACTTGATCCACCCGTGGGCAGCGGCGGCGCGCGCCCAGACCAGAGCATCACGCCGCAAGCCGGTGCGCCGTTCGGCGTCGACAACTCGATGTGGCTATCGCCGCTTGGGGTGCCCTGCCTCGCGCCGCCATGGGGATTTCTTTCGGCAACGGACATGCGTACCGGACAGCTACTCTGGAGCCAACCGCTCGGTACCGCCGAAGATGCAGGTCCGCTGGGCATTGCTACCCGCATGAAATCACGTGTCGGCACACCAAATGTTGGCGGCGCGGTGAATACGCGCAGCGGCCTGACCTTCATCGCTGCTGCACAGGACAATTATCTACGCGCCTTCGATACGCGCACGGGTGATTTGCTCTGGGACGGTCGTTTACCGGCTGGCGGACAGGCGAGCCCCATCACCTATATTCATGCGGGGCGGCAGTACGTCGCGATAGCCTCCGGAGGCGATGCGCGCCTCGACACTCGCATCGGAGACAGCGTCGTGGTGTTCGCTCTGCCGCAATAATTATTAACGATAACGCCGCTGGCCCATGCCCCATAGTTGGCCTAGCCTGTGACTTGCGGCTGCCGATATGCGCAGCCGCAACATTGAGAGATTGTCATCGAGGACTTATCGCGTCGCAAGCGCCAGCGTGAATGAAGCAGCGTGGGCCCTCGTTCTCTCACAGGGCAGCAATGGCTGCGGTAAGTATTCGGGGCTTTCGGTCCACCTTGGCTGTAACAGCCCTGCCGGAGGAGTAGCCAACATGTCCAGTAAATCCGGTGTCGCTCTGTTGTTCTCGAGCACAGCTACACCCGAGCATGAACGACAAACATTCCAGGCCGTGGGAACGAGGATCGCGCGGCTATTAGAGGTGCCCTACCAGGGGATTTTCGCCGATACAGCCTCGTCAGGCGCCCTCCCCTATTTCGTCCCTTCGGACACGCTGGTAGGCGTCTCAAATTATGAGAAACTGGCCATTCGTAACGAGAGCGATTTTTTCGGCGGTCTGGTGGCGCAACCATTCATGGGCACCAAAGCGATCTCCCACCCGCTTCACCGTTCCGCAACATATCAACCCGAAGGCTGGACTGATGGCTTTCATTCCATCGCCGCGGACGCCGTACTGCCAGGCTATACCGCATTCTGCATAAAGGATGCGCTCGCTGCAGGAGCCGAGATGCTCCGAGCCGGGTCCATACGGCTCAAACCGGTCCTGGCGCGGGCGGGAAAAGGCCAAAGCGTAATAACCAGCCTGACCGAGTTGAAAGGCTTCATGGATCAGATCAATGAGACGGAACTGGCAATATGGGGCCTGGTCCTGGAAGAAAACCTCACTGATGTCATAACGTACAGCGTGGGCCAGGTAAGACTCTGCGGCGTGGTTGGAAGCTACTGCGGAACGCAGCGGTTAACCCGCGACAATACCGGCCAGCTGGTATACGGCGGTTCGGATCTACGCGTAGTGCGAGGGGATTATCCCGAACTGCAAAAGCTCGGCCTCTCGTCTGCTTTCAAGCTTGCAGTCGAGCGTGCACAGCAATATGAACGCGCCGCACTGGAGAGCCTGCCGGGGATTGTGCTGTCCCGCCGCAACTACGATGTCGCCGAAGGCACCAATCAACGTGGCGAACGCGTAACCGGTGTATTGGAGCAATCCTGGCGTATCGGCGGAGCAAGCAGCGCCGAGGTCCTGGCTATCGAAATGCTGAGCGCCGACCCCTCGCTCGCCCAGGTGCAAACCTCGACGCTGGAGATCTACGGCGAGGATGCTGAGCTCCCCGCTGACGCAACAGTGGTATACAGCGGGGAAGACAGCGAAGTGGGTTACCTGACCAAATGCGTAAAGGCGAACCATGACAGCTAACAAGGACCCCATCGATATTCTGGTTGAAGATCAACACATAGCCGGCACCTTCATGGCGCCCGAGTCAAAGATGCCCGGCATTCTTTTTGTCCACGGCTGGGGCGGTAGCCAGGCGCGCGACCTTGAACGTGCCAAGGGCATCGCCGGCCTGGGCTGCGTGTGCCTTACGTTCGACATGCGTGGTCATGTCGCAACGCAGGTTCAAAAGGAAACGGTCACCCGGGAGCACAATCTGGCGGACCTGCTTGCTGCGTACGACCAATTGTCCGAGCATCCGGCTGTCGACCCGTCCTGCATCGCCGTCATTGGTACCAGTTATGGCGGCTATCTGGCTGCATTCCTGACCACCCTGCGTCCGGTCAAATGGCTCGCGCTGAGGGTCCCAGCACTGTACTGGGACGATGAATGGACAACGCCCAAGCAAGCTTTGGACAAGATCAAATTGATGGATTATCGGCACGGCCGCCTGACCCCGAAGGATAACCGGGCGCTGGCGGCCTGCGCCGGGTTCGAAGGGGACGTGTTGTTAGTGGAATCGCAATACGATGACCGCGTGCCCCACGCGACCATCATGAGCTACCGCTCCTCCTTCGTCAGTGCCCACTCCTTGACCCACCGAATTATCGACGGGGCAGATCACGGACTCAGCCGCGAAGGATGCCAGGAGGTGTATACCAAGATTCTCACGCGCTGGGTCAGTGAGATGGTCATAGGCGCGCGCGTCGGTATCTGAATAGTGTCGGGCGGCCAGCGAGACTGGCCGATCGGCCGCGTTTCGGGCACCATTACCGGATGACTCAGCACGCCCCACTCCCCCCTTCGTTTGTCTATCAGCGAGCCGTTGAACAGCAAGGTTTCGAGATCGATCCGGCACAGGATCACGCCGTGCAGCTGCTGGATGACTGTCACCACGCCCTGCATTCCAACCATGCAACGACGGTGTCCGGTGTTTATCTCTGGGGGCCGGTCGGGCGTGGCAAAACCTGGTTGATGGATGCGTTTCATCAAGGGCTGACAGTGCCGGCGCGACGTCAGCACTTTCATCGTTTCATGAGTTGGGTCCATCAGCGGCTGTTCCAGCTGAACGGCACTGCCAATCCGCTGCATGCGCTGGCCGATGAACTGGCCCGTGAAGTCCGAGTACTCTGTTTTGACGAGTTGTTCGTCAACGACATCGGCGATGCAATATTGCTGGGCAACCTGTTTCAGCTCGTAGTTGACCGCGGCGTCGTGCTGGTGGCGACATCCAACCAGGCGCCAGATCAGTTGTATGCCGATGGATTCAACCGCGAGCGCTTCCTTCCGGCCATCGCTGCCCTTAACCAGCACATGCATGTTCTAAGCGTGGACGGCGGGATTGACCACCGCTTGCGCGGTGGTCATAGCCATCAGCGATACTGGGTCGTCAACGAGACGCATGCGGGCCCTCTACATGATGTTTTCAACCAGTTGAGCAGAGGCGCACCGGCAAATGCAGGGTCTCTGCAGCTGGGTCACCGCAAGGTGCCTGTCATCAAATATTCACCTTCAGTCGCCTGGTTCGGTTTCGATGCGCTCTGCCAGCAACCTCTGTCCACGCTTGATTTCATCGGCCTGTGCGACAGATTCCAGGCGATCCTGCTCAGCGGTGTTCCTTGCCTTAGCGCCGCACAGCGACCTGCACGGATCGCTCGGGGAACTGAAGATGGTGTGCGCCAGGTGATCGCGGGTGATCGGAAACTACCCCGCCTGGCGTCTCACGATGACAGCGTGCGGCGCTTCATTGGTTTGGTCGATGAATGCTATGACCGGGGCGTCCCTTTGTATATCGAAGCAGCGGTTTCCTTGTCCGAGCTGTATACCGAAGGTTATCTCACATTTGCCTTTCGCCGTACCCTGAGCCGCCTGCATGAAATGCAACTGGAACGGTTCGGCGCCGATCACACCAGAGCCGATTGATGGTCCAGGGGCAGCTGATCAAGCGCTATAACCAACGAAGGCCTCAGCGCTCGATTCGAAAACGCAGAGCTCTTCCATTGCGTCGGCGATCAGTCGGCGTGCGCGCTGCTCACCTATCACCTCAGTGATAGCGTCTGACATTCGGGTTTTACCTCGTAGCACCGCATAACGAGCGTATTTTCGTGCTTCAGCCTGGTACATGGCATCCGCGCAACCATAGCCATCCCAATCTGTGACCGACGGCAATGGAGCGCGAGCTGCGGTCCCCGCTACCAGGCGAGGCCGGGCCGTTTTATGGTGATCGCGCATGTTGCCTCCTTGTTATAAATTGTTCCGCCATCAGCGCCGGCGCCGTATCGGCTGCACCAGTACGGTGGCCCGGGCGGTGCGATACCAGGCCCAGGCATATCCAACCAGCAAATAGGGCGCAATGAATACCGACGTAAACGACAGCAGTGCCAGGAGTGAGTAGCTCATGTCATTCGCAGAATGCTGCTCCGGCCGGATACCACCCAGAAACCCGACCGCTACGTGCGCCGGATTCAGGAGCGTCAGGGCTGCGGCAATAAGAATCATCGATGCCAGACACGTGGTAACCATAGCCAGACCCGACAATCCGCCAACAAGCCGCACAAACCAGGTCAGCAAAGCGACACGCCACAACGTGACCAACCCGAACAGACTGGCATTGACGAACTGGGCATCACGCAAGGACAGGAAAGATTCCACCGGAATCAGAAATACCAGGCCGGGAGGCGCGGTCATCATCAGAAACAGCAGCAGTTCAGACAGCGAACAGTTTCGCGGACGGAAAGGCAAAAGTAATAAACGCAGCACCAGGGCGAGCGTTACGACATAGAACAGCGAGCCCAAGCCAAGCTGTTGCCAGAGCTCGGCGCGCGGGTTGTTCCAATAGCGACCGATCCCCACTAGCAGCGTAATACCTACACCGCAGGCGAAATGCCACGGCCACTGTCCACGAAACCTATCGCCAGGTTGGCGAAAGGCAAGCACCCGCCCTATATCCGCCAACACCCTGCGCAGCACAGTGACACGGTCAGGCGTGGCGTGTGCCCCCATCCGCTACTGCTGCTCCGCCGGCGCAGGCTGCTGAACAGGCTGAACGGCGGACGCCGCTTCATGGCGGATCAGAGATATTCGATATGAATTTTCGGATTTCTGCGCCAAGGCCAGCACAAATCCCTGTGGAATGGCGTCTTCGTCAATATCTATCGCGCCGTCCAGCTCATCCTGTAACGCGTTGCGATAGGCGTTCAGGGCCTGGAAATCGAGCGCCGAACCGGCTCCCGTCAGAACGATGCCGATACACAGCAAACGGCCTGGAAAAACCTGAAAGAACTGAACGAAATCAAAGCCATAGGTTTCGGTGTAATAATCCCGGTCCGGACCGAATATCAGAGAGATCACGCCAAGGATCATCAAAGTCACGCCGGCGCAGCTGATCAGATTGATCCATGTAGTGGTCGGTCTGGATGTTTCCAAGCGGATTTCGGCTGGCAGATCCCTGAACCGGATCGCTTTGCGTGCTCGATCCACTGTGAAGTCCCTTCCCATCATCTTTGAGCCGTCCTTCGCCCATGCATTGACGTCAGGGTTAACCTGACCACAACGGGATTCTGCAACCGCTAGGCCTGCAGGCCAAGCCCGCGTTACCGGGAATGGGAGCTGGTTCGCTGGTTATATACAGTGGGTCTGGTTTTCCGTTGTCCGGAACAAAGGATGCCCTGCCCCAACCAACTCGATCTTCTCAAGCCGGTACCCCTTCAGCGTTATTCTCCTGTCGGTTTGCACAGCGTATCCTCCTTCCGATCGACCCATCATTTCACTGGTAGCGGCTTTACGCTTTCCGCCGAGCTGCCGCGAAGAGGTTCAGATATGTGGTTCCAAGGGAAACAGCTCCAGCGGCTGGAACGAAAGGTTGCGACTGAGCAGCAATCACTACGGCAAGCACAGCAAAGGATAGAAGAGCTTGAACAGCGCAACGCCGATCTCGTGACCGAGCGGGGTCAGTTACAGCATGAGCGGCAAATCAATCAGCGAGTCATGTCGGGGTTGTCACGTTTCGGCGACTCACTGTCTTCACTGCGAGGTTCTTTTGCTGGTCTGAACAGTCTGCTCGATTCACGGCGTGCTGATTCGCAGCAGATCGCCACCGAGTCATCGAGTAGTGCCCGCGCGATGCTGGAGCTGATTGCCAGTCTCGCGGGAATCAACCAGCAGATGAACGATACTGCTGAGGGAATGCAGAATCTCAACGAAGACGCGTTGGTCATCAACCGTCAGGTTGAATTGATTCGCTCGGTTGCCGACCAGACAAATCTTCTCGCACTCAACGCGAGTATCGAAGCAGCGCGCGCCGGTGAACATGGGCGTGGCTTCAGCGTGGTCGCCGAAGAAGTCCGCGCTCTCGCTGCGCGTACTGACCAGTCGTCAGGGGACATTGCTGGCGTGGTAGAGCGTATCCGCCATCGTGTTATCGATGCCACGCAACAGAGCCAGACCAATGCACGCACAACCGAACAGCTAAGCACATCCGCCGAAGAGTCCCGGGCGCGAATGGATGGCTTGCTTGAACTGGCACAGATATCCTCAGCGACGTTGGAACAGGCCGCCTTTCTCGCAGAGATAGAGTTAGCCAATCTCGAAGAGCTTGAAATCAAATTGACGGTCTACCAGGTTTTATCCGGACAATCCGACCAGACCTCAGCTGCCATACCGGATGAGACCGAGTGCCGGTTGGGCCAATGGTACTACCAGGGCGAAGGCAGCCGGCTGTTTCGTCGCGAGGGTGGTTTCACTGCCATTGAAGAGCCACATCGAGCGGTTCATCGCAATGCTCAAGCGGCATTGGATGCGTATTGGGCAGGTCGGTACGAAGAGGCCATCACCGCCATGGAGGAGATGGAACGCAATAACCTGGACGTCATGGAACGCATGCGGCGATTGATAACCACCGCGGATCGAACTATGGCTGGCGGCTGACGGGTCCAGTTCTCTTCTTCAGGCCCGCCAGTTTCTGTAGCGCTGCAATCGGAGGTCTCGCGATAGCCATGCACTGCGAATCGCATTTCATGCATTCTTTCTCTAACCAGACAATCATGGCAATAACGCCTCTGGCAGCGCGTGCCGACATCCAGTTGCGTTGGTGCTGTTGTAGCCATGGTCATCCTGGGATCATCTAGCGACACGGGCGAGGATACTTCGCAAGGCGTGAGAATCAGAATACGAAGCGGACCGGCGTCTGGATCTCGAGACGGGCATCGATGCTGATTTCGTAGCGGGCCAGGCCACCGGCTTCAGCTGTTTCTGCGATGGGCCATGCGATATCCGGCTCTACAGCGAGCCTGGAATCGTTCCATGCGGACACTGGCTCGTCGTCGGTGCTGATCAACGTGACCAGAACTGAAGCGGCTATAGCGACAAGAGCGACGGTCGTGCGATGAAGCAGGGGCTCGTGGCAGCGGGACTGGCAGGGTTTAAAATCGATGGACATAGGATATCCGTTCCTTGTGGAAACACCGTGTCGTGACTGAAGCAACGCCAGTGCAAGATGCGAATCAGGTCGGCGTTACGAAGTAGCCGGCTTACCGAACGGCCTGGTGAGCACTCAGCGAGGGAGGGATTGTGTTGCTGCGTCGCAGGAAGTTCAATCACCCTGCTGTCAATTCGCGGTGCAGTTCTCAACTGGACAGATATGTGTTCTGAAGGGCTGGCCGAGCCTGGTGACGGCCAGCCTCCGGTCGTCTGGTTTGAGTGCGCCGCAATGGCACGCCCGTGACGATGCAAGCCCTTTCTGAGCCCGTCAAACAGTGCGCCGCCAATGGGACAGATGCCACCGCAGCTCCAATGGCGGATTCGATGACCTCGCTCCTGTCGCGGGGAAACCCACTGGTTAAAACCTGAGAAGCCGTGCCCCTTGAAGTTCATCAGCTCATCAAAGACTGACACCTCTGGTGACAAGCGCAGTTAATGCTGGTTAGGCTAGGTTCCAAGCCTCTGAAAGTGAGTGGAGACAATTGATGACCGGTACCAATCAGGTCCCAGCAAGATTACTGGCGAATGCCGACAAGGTCGTGGTCTTCACCGGCGCCGGGGTATCTGCCGAAAGTGGAATACCGACGTTTCGGGACCGCCTTTCGGGCCTGTGGGAGCGCTTTGACCCTTCTCGACTGGCGACACCGGACGCATTTCTGGCCGATCCCGAGCTGGTGTGGGGATGGTATGAATGGCGACGAATGCAGATATGCAAGGCAAAGCCCAACGCCGCGCACATCGCTATCGCTGAACTTGCCGCACGGGTACCGGACCTGACTGTGATTACCCAGAATGTCGATGATCTGCATGAGCGGGCCGGCAGCATTGATGTCCTGCACCTACACGGCAGTCTGCACACGCCGCGCTGTTTTGACTGTAGCGCCCCCTATCCGGACGTTTCCGCGATGCCTGAAGAGCCTGAAGCCGGTAGGCGGCTGGCACCGCCGCGGTGTCGACAGTGCAGCGGGATGATTCGCCCGGGAGTGGTCTGGTTCGGCGAGTCGTTGCCAGAGCAAGCGTTTGCACGGGCCTTCGACGAGGCCGGCCAGTGTGACCTGTTGCTTTCAATCGGCACGTCCGGATTGGTGCAACCCGCAGCGCATATACCGGCGCTGGCCTTGGCCGCAGGTGCCAGCGTTATCCATATCAACCCACAAAGTGTTGATAGTCAGACGCAGAACGAGCACAGCCTCACCGGTGCGGCGGGAGAGATGTTGCCTGACCTGATCAGGAGAGCCTTTAGCGGCTCCCCATGAACACATTACTGAAACATCCAGAAATTGGGGTGCTCTGAAGTGGGCTGTACCGTCTGCTGCCGGGCCGGGCGAACACGTTGAAAGATGTGTTTGATAATGCTCATGATTGATCCCTCTGACTGGTGGAAACTGCGCGAATCTTGGCCCACCAGAACCCATAACCAAAATATATTGCTGCTATCTGGCTCATAGCTTTTGTTGTAAAGCCTTCTTCCGCGTTGAACGTATAGCCGTTACCCGTTTCTGATAATCAGATTTCGTCCGTTGCGTTCATCATCCCGTTTTCATGTTGAGTCTTACCCGGAGCATTCAAGCCATGGCAAAAAACCGACTTCCACGACATGTTGGCTTTATTCCGGATGGCAACCGACGTTGGGCCGTGGAACACGGCATGGCGAAAGAAGCAGGATATGGATACGGAATCGAGCCCGGCCTTCAGCTGTTCGAGCAATGCAAGCAGATTGGCATTGAGGAGGCATCCATCTATTGCTTCACACAGGACAATACCAAACGGCCGGCTACGCAGAAGCATGCGTTCCGTGACGCGTCGGTGGCCTTCGCGTTGGAGGTGGCACGCAGAGGCGCAGCCTTGCTGGTGGTAGGCGATGAGACCTCGGCCCAGTTCCCCGAGCAGCTTCGTCCGTTCAGGGAACGTCAAGGCGAGGGGATCAAGGTCAATCTGCTGATCAATTATGGATGGGAATGGGATCTGGCCGGCATGCGTACCGGCGAGCTGCGTTCCGACGCGGTGTCGCGCCTGGACCTTATAGTGCGTTGGGGCGGCGGTCGCAGGCTCAGTGGTTTCCTGCCAGTTCAATCGGTGTATGCGGACTTTTTCGTACTGGAGCAATACTGGCCGGACTTCGAGCCGCAACATTTTCACGAGGTGCTCGCCTGGTTCCGCAAGCAGGATCAAACGCTTGGGGGATAGCGCTCCATCGCGATTGCGCGGGCATTACCTCTCCTTCCGGCCACGCTCGGTGGGTTGAAGGTGAACGCTAAAGGCTCTACCGGGTCTATCGGAGTAACGAGCACCCTGAAGGAGAGAACAATGGCTATTCTGAAATTACTCGCTACTGCAGTCACTTTCGCTTCGATCAGCTTCAGCCTGCCGGTGGCCGCCCACGATCATAACGATGCGGAGCATGGCACCGAGACCAGCATGGAACATCAGTCACCCGCCGCTAATGCTGGCGGAACCCCGGGCGAGCAAGGCGTCGGCGGCTCCGTCGAGGTTCCCGGCTCGGACGCCGGTGCCGAGGAAACGACTCCGTATGACGATGTGGGTGAAGATGTCGAAGAACCCCGCGACGACCGCGAGCTTGATGATGTGACGCACGATCGAAACAACGACTGAGAGGCAGGAGACCGGCTTGCGGTTAACTAACGATTACAACCAGGCGGAGCTGATCGAGCGCGGCTTGTTCGTGGTTCTCATGCAGGACGAAGGCTGGACAATTGCCGACGGTCCCGGGACGCGGATACTTGCACTCGATGAGCTGGAATCCGCCGGTTATCACTTGCCGGTTCGATTCGAGCGTTACGAGGATGCCGCTGCCGCTATTCGTTCCGGTCCGCCAGAGTGGTTCAGCACCCAGCCTGACTCGCCATGGGTCAGGCACTGTTTGAGTGTGGGCGCAAGATATCATCCTGATTACGAAGCGCCTTCCGGCCCTTCCAATCTGTCCAGCAAGTCCGGCTGACTGCGCTAGCGCCTAACCACTCGTCGGTAATACCGACACTGAAATACCCCCCTGAAAACGCCCCGAAGCGGCTTGGCCGGCACCTTGCCGGCCAGAAGCCATCTCCTATACGGACGCCCCGTTGCGCTTGTTTCGCGGGACGCGTTTAAACGTCAGGCACCGGCAGCAGAAATAGCCAGTATTTAGCTATCATTTTGCAACACATTATCTGAACCTATCTGACATAAGCGGGTCCAATACGCCCCCATTGAGCATCCATTCCGCTTCGACTAGGATGCCGTCCGTTCGCATATCGCCGCTTTACGCGGCTGCCGGTAATGCGATCAGAGCAGTTCCTTTCCTTCGTTTCACTCAAGCGCAAGCCTGCCCCTGCAGGTACAAAGCGCTCCAGGAGATGTGCCAGAATGGCAAGAACCCCGAAAGCAGTCGGCAAATGGATCGCAGCCGTTACCTTTGGCCTGTTTGCAACCACCAGCGTGGCTACCGCCTCAGTTGATCTGGTTGGCTTGAACATCGCCGGTGCCGAATTCACCAGCAGCGCATTGCCAGGTAAGGCAGGCACTCATTATTTTTTCCCTTCTCGTAAATTGCTGGAAACATGGAACGACAAGGGCATCCAGACCATACGCTTCCCGATCAAGTGGGAACGCTTGCAACCCAAGCTGAACAAGGATTTTGATCCGATATACGCTGGCCTGATCGACAAGCTGTTCACCGACGCAGCAGCCAGCGGCATTGATGTATTGCTCGACGTGCATAACTACGCCCGGTACCGCGGAAACATCATCGGCAGCAGCGCCGTCCCCCACAGTGCTTTCCGGAATCTGAACGAGCGCATTGCCAAGCGCTGGGGTAACCGCAGTGCATTGATCGGCTACGACATCATGAACGAGCCCTATGGCAGCGCCGACAAAAACTGGCCGACCGCGGCACAGGCCGGCATCGACGGCATCCGCAAACACGATCGCCAGACTGCTATTTATATCGAAAGCATGTCTTACTCCAGCGCAGCGCGTTGGCACTGGTACGCGGACAAGCTGCTCAGGTTGAGGGATCCAGTCGACAACCTGGTGTTCTCTGCTCACGTTTATCTTGATCCGGACGGCAGCGGTAACTACAAGAAGGGCCCTGCTGCCAATCTCGATCCGATGATTGGGGTCAAACGCGTGCAGCCCTTCGTCAAATGGCTGAAGAAGAACTACAAGCGCGGGCACATTGGCGAGCTCGGGGTTCCGAGTGATCCGAAATGGCTGGAGGCGATGGATAATACCCTGGCCTACCTTCAGGACAACTGCATTCCTATGACCTACTGGGCTGCTGGTCCGTCCTGGGGCAAGCACAAGTTGTCGGTCGAGCCTAACAAAGACGGTTCAGACAAAGCGCAGTGGAAGGTTCTGAAAAAGTATGTCGGCCAGGGTAACTGTTCAGTTATCGGACCCACGCCGTAACGGTGGTTGCTTGATCCCGGTGAAGCGCGGACGCGCTTCACCGGAACGGGTACTCAACATCACTTCATTAAAACGTCCTTGGCACGATTGATCAGTGCGGCCAGATAGGTACTTCCACCCCGATCGGGGTGCATCTTCTGCATCATAAGCCGATGGGCTTGCACGATCTCCTCCCGCGTAGCGCCCTGCTCCAATCCCAGAATCTCCAGCGCATCCTGCTCTGATAGCGAGCGGCCGCCGTCTTCATTTCCTGTCTGTGACCCTTCGTCCGTCGCACGGGGATCATCTTCTCGCCAGGAATCACCGAAGCGTCGATCCAGATAGGATTCCAGCAAACGCGCAGAATCTTCATCGCTTTGCCGGCAATAACCCAACAGTTCGATAAACTCAGCCTCCCCCAGCTCCGACAGCTCTCGCCCGCTCATTGGACCGGCAAGAATCCGTCCGGACATGTCACCAGAGTCATGATCCAGTGTCATTTCCAGTATCGACGTAGCCACCCGCGACGTATTGCCCGTCTTCGGCTGCGTCCGTGAGCCCATGCCCGGAATGCCGCCACGGAACAGTCGCCCCAGTACCAGACCGGGGAGTATGCGACGCGCCAGGGGCAGCAGGCCTGCGAGCAACCCCAACACCAGATAGAAACGACCGCTAAGCGCCAGAAAAACAAGAACCAGCACACCGCCTATCGCCACCAGCATCGCTGCTGCCCGGGGGCGTTGAGCGGGCGGTTGGCTGCGTACCCACGCCCAACCGAGCGCACCAAACAGTGCCAGCAGGAGCAATAAGGCAATCATCAGCGTATCTGCCGGGTCAGGCGCTTGACCTCATTCGAGCTGCGCTGTGAGTAGTCCCGTAGAGCCTTGGCGCCGCCCGAGGCATAGACAGCCACGGCGCCAAGCAAGTCCTTCAACAATTGCGGGCTGCGGCGATCGAAGGGGGCGTAGGCTCCGCCTGACAATTTGCTGATCTGCTGAAAAACGGCCGACGCATGCGGGTCGTTGCCCTCCTGGAACATGAATACGGGTGTGCGCAACATGCCCAGCTCACCCGCTATATGACAGAGCTCATCAATGGGTTCTTCGCAGCAGTCTCCGATAAAGACAATGGCTTTTACTGGCTGGGTGCGGGTCTCGTCACGTGCATGCGCAAGTACCCGGCTGATCTGAGTGATGCCGCCAAGGCATTTCACTCCGTTCATCAAGCCGAGTAACTGGGCGGTGTCGCGGACGAATCGGGTCGATTTGAATTCGCGGTAACCACGGTAATAACAAAGTTGTATGGCCAGCCCGCCGACGTCCCGCGTCGCCAGAAAGAGTTCACTTTGCAAGTGGCTCGCCTGGTCCCAGGTCGCTTCGCGGCTGGCGGTAGCGTCAAGCGCAAAGATCAACCGCGCTTGTCCCGCCGCCCCCTTGGGCAAGGTGCGGACCTGATGTATAAACTGGTCGATGGCGCGTTTGTCGGACTGCGCAGGTAAGGATTTGTCGGACATAGGCATCAGCTAGCTTGAACGGAACAGAATCGGGCCGTCACCCGGCGGGTGACGGTTCTGAGTTCAGCTTACCGGTAAAACCCCTTCCGGTAGAACCCGGAATGTATCCCGGCATTACCGTTCAGCGCTGGCGCAGACCATGCAGCCGCTCGCTTCAGCCAGCGGCTGCGTTCAACCTACCTGTAACCCATGCAGTTGGCGTAGTAAGTCGTGGTGGCAGGCCAATCGGAAAAGATGCCGATCACGCCGACATCCCTCGCGAGCACATCGATGACCGTATAAATATCGCCGTCGTTGTTGATCGCATCGTTTATTCCCTGGTAATACCAGCCACCGCCGTCTGCCAGCGGGCCACTACGCTCGATCGACCAGGCGATCATTTCCAGCCTGGCGTCACGCGCATTCTGGGCATACTCCGATGGGACGATCTGCCCTCCTCCATCCAGCGTCAGCATTTTCCAGATTGCCGGAGCGAGAATCCGCACGCCTTTTGCGCGCAGACTTTCCATATAGGCCAGCGAAGTGGTCTCGGCGGTATGCGGCGTTTCATCAAGGAATACCGCCTGGCGGGCGAAGTCCGGCGTTTCGTTGATCCAGAACAACACGTCATCAAGCAGGAAGGACTGGGGCCAGACCTGGTCAGGCTTGATGCCGGCTTCGACATAGTCCTCGATCATCTGGCGCGCGTAATCCTGCTGGGTGTAGTCACCCTCATAGGGCATAGCCACTACCGGCGTTTTCAGCTCGGGGGCGAACTTGACGCCCAGCTTCCGGAACAGCTCGATGCTCTCCTTGTGAGTCATCAGGGTGCCACGCGATGCATACAGATCAGTACGCCAGTCGGCCGTGCCGCCCAGGTATTCTTCCGGCGTGGTGGCCATGGGATCGAAAGCATCCATCTTGCCTTCTAGGCGCTTGAACTCTTCCAGGGTGATATCGCTGGTGCGGCATTCGGCCTGGGCTGGCATGCCGCTGGCCGGGTCTGCCGGAACGAAGGGCTGCGTGCATCTGGCGTTCAACTCGGGGATGGCGACGATGTTGGTGGTGGTGTGCAGGTCATTCTGGGCATGCCGGCACACCAGCTCACGATCCTTGGTGAAGGCCACATCGCACTCGAGTATCCCGGCGCCCATGCGCGCAGCGGCCACATAGGATTCGAGTGTATGTTCGGGAAACTGTAGCGGCGCGCCTCGATGACCGATGGAAAAATCGGTGGGCTTCATACGGTCGGACCGGCATGCCTGAAGCGTTTGCTTCAATGGACCTTCGTCCATGTCGTCGACCAGCCAGAACGGGCGCGGGCCAAGGTGCACGGTCTCGCCGCCCTTGCCCTTGTGCTTTGAGCCCGGGCTACCTTTGCCTTCAAAACCATGGTTTCGTTCGGGCAATGAGCCGTTGCTGGCGCAGGCAGTGCCTGCAGTCATGACGCCAGTAGCCAGCAACACGACCGCCAATGAGCGAGCAAGCATGTCAGTCTCCTTCGAAGTGAATGTCAGGATACTGTCTCAGGGGTGAATGTCTGCTTCGTGAAGTTTCGGTGACGGTATAAGTTTGCGTCCAGGTACGCGGTTCTGCGACCTGAAACCCCGTCGGCACGTCCGAACGCGGCCCGAGACGCACGCCAACCCCCGGAAAACCCAGCCCGCAGTTGAAGCGCACCCCTGGGGGTGTAGCGCGCCTGCGCTACGCCAGGTTCCTTTCGCAAAGAGCCAGGTTGGGCTTCCGCTTGGGTTTCGCTCAAGGCAGCACAACCAGACGATTGGGCAGTTGATTGCGCTCGTGAGTCGCCGGTAGCTCCCGTTGCAACTGCTCGCCACAGGTTTCGATACAGCGCAGGAAGCCCTGCAGAACATTGCCTTCGCGAACATCCGCGGTGAAGCGGGCAACAGCTGCTTCCCAGACGGCGTTGTCGATCCGGCTTGAGATACCCCGGTCCGCAAGGATCTCAACGTAATGCTCTGCCTCAGAGACGAAAATCAATATGCCAGTGTCACCGTCGGTATGGTGCAGGTTCTGTTCGATGAATTGCCGGCGGGCCAGATTGCTGGCTCGCCAATGCCTGACCGCGCGGGGGATCAAACGAGTGGTGATCGCCGGAATGCGAAACACCAGCGCCAGCACGATAAAAGCGGCCCACTGCGCTAACAATAGATAGCCAGCACTCAACCATTGTGTAAAAAACACCACTGCGCCCGGCACCAGCAGCGCAATCATGCTGGCCCAGAGCAGCGGGATATAGCGGTAGTCATCCGCCTGCCCGGCCAGAACCGTTACCAGCTCGGCATCAGTGTGTTGCTCGATGCGATCAATCGCATCGGCTACCTGTTGTTGTTCACTTTCGGTGAGAAGAGTCATCGCGTTTCCATCGTTGAATTACCAGCCCCCGGAAGCGCCACCGCCTCCGAAGCCACCTCCGCCGCCGCCAAAGCCGCCACCGCCACCGAAACCGCCGCCTCCGCGACCGCCTCCCATACCGCCAAGCAGGGCGCCAGCAAGCATCGCTGCACCCAGTCGACGTCCGCCGCCGCCTCTTCCACCCCCGCCGATTAGACCGAGGAAAATAAACAGCAACAGAATGAAGATGCCAACCGGGGGTTGCTCCGACTGTGGAGCGCCCGACCGGGGCGCAGCAGTACGTAACGGATCGCCGCCGAGTACCTGCACTATTGCCTCGGTACCTTCTACGATGCCGCGCTCGAACTGCCCCTGGCGAAATGCGGGTGTGATAATGCTGTTGATGATGATCGACGACTGCGCGTCGGTCAGGCGTCCTTCCAGCCCGTATCCCACTTCGATACGCAGGCGGCGATCATCACGCGCCACAATCAACAGCGCACCGTTATCTTCACCGGCCTGTCCGATACCCCATTCCCGGCCCAGCTCGACACCGAATTCTTCAATGCTGCGGCCTTCGAGGCTTGGAATGGTCACCACTACAACCTGTTCGGAGGTAGCCTCCTCATGGCCGGCCAGCATCTGGGTGATGCGAGCCTCCGCCTGGGTGTCGAGCATCTCTGCCTGATCGACCACCCGACCGGTCAACTCAGGCAAGACCAGCTCACCCGCTTGCTCCTGGGCAGCGAGTCCGCTGGCCCAGAGCAGCAATCCCAGGACGATGAAAAGACGGACGCTCATTCGAACTGCACTTGCGGCGCCTGATCGGCGTTCTCGCTGGTTGCCTCGAAATTCTCGCGCAATGGCATGTCGCTATACATAATCGTATGCCAGAGTCGGCCGGGAAAGGTTCGGATCTCGGTGTTATACCGCTGAACGGCGTTGACATAGTCGCGGCGCGCCACGGAAATACGATTTTCGGTGCCTTCCAGCTGGGACTGCAAAGCCAGGAAGTTCTGGTTCGATTTCAGCTCGGGATAGCGCTCGGATACAGCCATCAGGCGGCTGAGGGCACCGGTGAGCTGCGACTGCGCCTGTTCGAAGGCGCGCATCTTCTCCGGGTCGTCAAGATCGTCTGCGCTGATCTGGATCGAGGTCGCTCTGGACCGCGCTTCGGTTACCGCAGTCAGGGTTTCCTGCTCCTGACGGGCAAACCCCTTTACGGTTTCCACCAGGTTGGGGATCAGGTCGGCACGACGCTGATACTGATTCTCCACCTGCGCCCAGGCCGATTTCACCTGCTCGTCATAGGTAGGGATATTGTTGATGCCACAGCCCGCGACCAGTGAGGTCATCAGCATAATGACAGCCAGTTGCAGGGTGAACCGATAGCGCTTTATATGCATGGTCATCCGTCCGTCAGAATTCACAGTCACCTAGAGTCATCTTGAGAGTTACCCTAACAGAGACTATTCGCCGCTGCGTGAGTTCGGGCAATATTCAGTGCCAGGCATCAACCAGGGGCTCAGCTTCAGCGGTTTCGATCTCCGGACGCTGACGCAACCAGCTGACTACGGCATCGCGATCCTCTTCTGTGGCCGAGCCACGGCCGGCTTTGCAGACGAACCCGCCGCCAACCCAACCGCCAAACTCGAGCCCGCGCGGAGAAATGACTTCCTCGATCAAGGCGTCGATCAGCGCATCGGCCTGTTCGTCAGTCAGCGCTTGCTTCGGTGTGGCGGTAAAATTGAAACCCAGTTCCTGAAATTCATCGACGCGCATCTTCTTTCTGAGGCGGCGGCTACGTTGGCTGGTCATGATGTCTCTCTCTGTCTGCCTGGATTCGCGCACACTCTATCCGGATGAGTCGCCCGATGCATGTGATTATTCAGCCGCTCTTAACGCGGCCAAGAGTTCGCGCAGGCGGTCCATACCCTGCGCCACCCGACTTGCTTCTCCCTTGAGACTCAGCTCCACCTCACGCTTGCCATCGGCATTGGGCAGACAGGCCAGGCGCAGATCCGGAAATTCGCTGAGCAGCAACTCCATCGCAGGAATCAGCGGCCCTTCACTGGTATCAGCCAACAACAACGTCTGACTGACCCTGACGCCCGGTGCCTGGAGACCGGCATAATGGTGGTCCAACACCCACTCCACCATCGGCCACGCCATTTTCGGGAAACCCGGTACAAAATGATGCTGCTGGATGGAAAACCCGGGAATGCGATTGATCGGATTGGGAATGATCGAACTGCCCGCCGGATACTCGCCCATCCGCAAATGGTGGGAGTTGAGATGATCACCCAGCTGAGCGCGTATCTCTGCCTCAGCTTCAGGATGCAGGACGATTTCCAGACCCAGCGCAGCGGCAGCGCATTGCCGCGTCAGATCATCAGGCGTAGCACCAATACCTCCGAAACTGAAAACAATGTCGCCGCTGGCAAAGGTCTCGGTCAGCGTGCGGGTGATCAGTTCAGGGTCATCGGTGATGGTACGTACCCAGGCCAGCTCCAGCCCTCTTTGTTCAAAACGCGGAATCATTGCCGGCAGATGTGCATCCTGCTTGCGTCCGTTAAGCAGCTCGTCGCCGATCAGAATCAAACCAAACCGAGGAGATGTCGTATCGCTCATGCGCGCTCCAGTATCAACCAAACCTGTTTCAGCCCCAGCCCCTTCAACGAAGCCGTACTCGCAGTGTCTTGCCGCCCGAGGTCTTCTGGTCCTCGATAGCAAATTTTTTCGGAAACGCTTTTATCAGCTCGCTGAGCTTCTTGTAACCATACAAACGTGGATCAAATTCCGGGCGCAACTTACTGATATTACTACCAACCGGTCCAAGGTTAGCCCAGCCATCCTCGTCCGAAATGTCGTCAATCACCTTGGCAATAAACTCCAGCGGCGCCTTGCTTTTACTCTTGGCGGCTGTCGCGGGTGTTGCGGCTGCCTCCTTTTGCTGTGCCTTGCCCGGGGCCTGGCTCTGCGTCTCCCGCACCGGCTCCGCCTCGGTTTCGACCACGTCGGTAGCACCCGCAGGCAGCTCCCGGAGGATCTCGGTATAGATGAACTTGTCGCAGGCGGAAACAAAGGGCGACGGTGTTTTCTTTTCTCCGAAACCGTACACAACCAACCCCTCCTCCCGCAGCCGGGCCGCCAGACGGGTAAAATCGCTATCGCTCGACACCAGGCAAAACCCATCGAAGCGACCGGTATAGAGCAGATCCATCGCATCAATGATCAACGAACTGTCAGTCGCGTTCTTGCCTTTGGTATAGGCAAATTGCTGTATGGGCTGGATTGAATAATCGAGCAAAACCTTCTTCCAGCTCCCAAGTTGCGGCGCCGTCCAGTCGCCGTAGATGCGCTTGACGCTGGCGACTCCGTACTTGGCAACCTCTTCGAAGATGCCATCGATAATCGAGGCCTGCGCATTATCTGCGTCGATGAGCACAGCGAGCCGCTTTTGCACATCGTCAGTGTCAGGCCGTGCCGGATGGCGATTGCCGTTTGATCTGTAATCCATGCTGTTCTCTGTGTGCTTTGAGTCTCGGGACCGTTCTTGATTGAACGGTAGCGTCGTCCCGCTTGATGGATCCTTGGATCGTTTCGCCCATAGTGCCACAGCGGTCGCTGTGAGCCACGGGGAGAAAGCGGCGACTCCGGGGTGCCTGGACGGGTAAACTGCAAGCTGATCCCGTTCCCAAGGTTTCCGGATGACTTTCGACACGCTTGGTCTGTTTGAACCCTTACTCAGGACACTGGCCAGCCTGAACTACCGCACGCCGACGCCTCTGCAGCTGCAGAGCATCCCTGCGATTCTGCATCGCCGGGACCTGATCGCTACGGCGCAAACCGGAACCGGAAAAACGGCCGGTTTTGCGCTCCCTGTATTACAACTGTTGACGACGGCAGGTGCGCCGGTGCGCGCCAATTCAGTGCGCAGCTTGATCCTCGTCCCCACTCGCGAACTGGCCGAGCAGGTGCACCAGAGCGTAAAGACCTACGGTCAGACCCTGCCGCTGCGTACACTCGCCGTATACGGCGGCGTCTCGATCAATCCACAGATGATGGCCCTGCGCAAAGGCGTGGATGTATTGGTGGCTACACCCGGCCGCTTGCTCGACCTGCACCGCCACAACGCGGTCCGCTTCAGCCAGCTGCAGGTTCTGGTTCTGGATGAGGCAGACCGCATGCTGGATCTCGGCTTCGCCAGCGAACTCGACGAGCTGACCGCAGTACTGCCGAAGCAACGCCAGACCTTGTTATTCTCCGCCACCTTCTCTGAGCGGCTTGAACAGCTGGCCGTACAGATATCCAGGGATCCGCTGCGTATCGCTGTTAACACACCCAACGCGGCAGCGAGCACCGTCCAGCAGTCGCTCGTGCCGGTGGACCGCAAACGCAAGACCGAGTTGTTTCTGCACCTGCTGAGAGATCGCCAGTGGGGCCAGGTGCTGGCTTTCGTGAATACCCGCAAAGGAGCAGATCTTCTGGTACAGGCAATTCAGGCGACCGGTACGCGGGTGGAGGCAATTCACGGAGATAAGCGACAACCCACCAGGCTGCGAGCACTCGAGCGATTCAAAGCCGGAGAGATACAGGTATTGGTGGCAACCGGCGTCGCGGCACGGGGCCTGGATATTGATGATCTACCGCTGGTGGTAAACATCGATCTGCCTGTTGTTCCTGAAGACTATATCCATCGGATTGGCCGGACCGGACGCGCAGGCGCTGCAGGCGAAGCTGTCTCACTGGTCAGCGCCGATGAGGTGCCGCATTTGGCTGCAATCGAGTCGCTGATCGGTGAGCTGTTGACGCGTCGGGAGGAAGCATCCTTTGAACCCGATCATCGGCTGCCGGTGACTACGGTGGACGGGCAGATCAAAAAGAAGCCGAAGAAGCCCAAAAAAGCCAGACAGGCAACACAGCCAGCTCACACAGCGCCCGCGCCAGCCACTGCGCCGAACAGTAGAATCCATCTGGGAGACTGGCTGGAGGACGAACCGAGTGGCGCCCGCACGCCAGCCGCGTCTCGATCAGGCTCCGGCAAGCCTGCATCCACCCGCCGGCCGCCGCGACAATGACAACTGGAACAAGGGTTCTATCGGTTCCTGTAGGGTCATCGCCCGGGTCCGCAACGACCGCAAAGTCGTCGAGCCAGGATTTCGCTTCGCGTCTTCAGGGCTCTAGGCGCACTTCTATACGCTGATTCTGGCGCGCTATGGCATTCCATTCTCCGGCAAGCAGAAAATCGTCCATTTCCGGATATTGCACCAGCGGGTCAGGTTGTACGGCGGGCTTCGCTACCAGGCGAATGCGGCTACCTTCAACAAGAGGCTCCCGGTTGGCGAAATTGGCGAAGCCCACCGAGAAAAGATCTGTGCTGCGACCCCAGCGGGCCGCCTCAACACCGAACAGTTCGCAATCACCTAACCGCAAATCGTCCGGCGCAACCACCATCTCACCGCGATCATTCTGCACCAGACAACAATCGCCAACATGCGCCGTCAGGTGAATAACGCCCTGGAATCCACCACCGTGCAGCATTTGTATCAGTTCGCTGACAAAGCTGAGTCGCCGATCGTTGAAGGGGATCTCATCCGGCGCATATTGCCCGTCGCGATTCAATGCCCATTCGATTCCGCGCAGCAGCGATTCCTTCTCATGTTCCGCACGGCCGCGCTGCTGAGCCAGGGCACCCAGCAGGACGCTGCCCTGCTCCGGGCCGGGCGTGCTGAGTTCGGCAACGGGTCCGGCCTGCGCAGCGTCCGGATCTACCAGAAGGATTTTGTAGCTCAACATCATCAACAATGCGCCGAGTACTACGCCCCCCACCAGCGACGGCCAGCTGCGCTGCACGGGCACCTCGGGCGGTGGCGTCTGGATCTCGTCGAAGAAGCGCCGCAGGTCCGACTTCAGGCTCTGGTGCAACCTGGATACTTGCTGCTCGAGCTGCGGCTTGAGCAGCTCGATCATGGCTTCGTCCGCCGCCTCGCGCGCCAGGCTATTCATTTCCAGCGGTGTGCGTGAAGGCTGCGCCGGCGCAGGCTCTTCAGCTTGATCGGCCTCTTCTGCCGCAGCGCCAATCAGGCGCAGCGACCCGAGCACCACCTCCAGATCCGCCGGCTTCACTTCCTTGGGTAGTACACCCACGGCGCCCAACGCGCGTGCCTGACCCAGGAACAACTCTTCGCCGTCCTTCGACGTATACATCATGATCGGAATCAACGCAGTGGCCGGGTCGCGCTTGATGATCCCGACCGCCTCGAGACCATCCATACCAGGCATCATGTGATCCATGAAAATCGCGTGCGGCTTGGTATAGATGAGGTATTCGAGCGCATCTTCGGCGGACTCGACCTCATCCACGATGATGCCGTGTTGCTCAAGTAGCCGTTTCAGGACAAGGCGTGCCGAACGTGAATCGTCGACCACCAGTGCGCGTTTTGAACCCATGGCCATATCCGCTTCTGAACTGGCATCAGGCGTATGCCCGATGGCGTATTATTTCGGCCAGCATAGGGAACACACCGGTTACAGGCACATACCTTGTTGCGAATCTGTGACGGTGTGCGCGGCCAAAATGCAACTTGGCAATACAATCGTGACCGCTATCAGAGCGCTATCGCCCGTATGGGGTAATGGCCAAAAGTACGCCTTCACCGAATGGCAAGACGCCCCTGAAAGCTTTTTGTATGGTTTTTGTAGCCACCCCATTATCCGTCGCAATTGCCGGATACAATCCGCCCTCAAAAGGTCGTTTGAGATCCGTTCAAAGCACATCAAATCGGTTCATGTCGAGGCGAACCGCTTTCCGGTCCCGGAACCAGGTACGTAAAGGAGAAAATAATGTACAGGAAGTTTGGCATAGCATTGCTGGCTGTATTCATCGGACAGGCGCACGCCAAGGTCGACCCGCAAGAGGCAGAACGTCTCGGTCGGGATCTGACACCGCTGGGCGCTGAGCAGGCCGGCAATGACGCAGGCACCGTTCCGGCATGGACCGGAGGTGTCAAACCGCCCGCTGGCTATCAGCCTGGCATGCACCACCTTGACCCCTACAATACCGACGCCGAGCTGTATCGAGTCGACAGCTCGAATCTGCAGGAGCATGCCGATCAACTGCCGGACGGCCTGATCGATCTGCTTGAACGCAATCCCGACTATTATTTGCGTGTATTCCCGACTCGCCGCAGTGCATCGGCCCCCCAGCGCATCTACGATGCCACCCGCCAGAACGCAGTAAACGCCGAGCTCATGTCCAATGGCAATGGCGTCCGGGGAGCGGCGGCCGGCGTTCCGTTCCCCATCCCCCAGGGCGGGATGGAGGCGATCTGGAACCATATTCTTCATTACAAGGGCGACCAGACTCATTTCATCAACAATCAGGCGGTAGTCATCAACGGCAACAGCAACCTGATCAAGCGCGACCGGCAGATCTACTATGTCTATGGACGCGAAGGCATGACCGAAGCGGATCTGGATAACACTTCGCTGTACTACAAATATGTGGTCACCGCGCCGGCCAAGCTTTCCGGCACCGCTCTGGTCGTGCAGGATCCATTGGATCAGGTGCTGACTACCCGCCGTGCGTGGCGTTACAGCCCAGATAACCGCCGGGTCCGTCGTCTGCCTTCCTTGGCCTATGACTCGGTACAACCCGATACCAGCGGACTGGCCATTGCCGATGTGGTGGATTCGTACAACGGCGCTCCCGATCGTTATGACTGGACGCTGGTAGGCAAGCGCGAAATGCTTGTGCCGTACAACAGCTATGCCGTTCACCAGCAAGGCATCCCTTACGACAAGATCATCCAGCCGAAAGCGCTGAACCCAGAGCTGTTGCGCTATGAGTTGCACAGGGTGTGGGTTGTTGATGCACAGCTGAGATTCGGTCTGCGCCATCCCTACGAAAGCCGTCGCTTTTATATTGACGAGGACAGCTGGCAAATTCTTGCAGTGGACCTGCGCGACAAGAAGGGTGAGCTGATTGGCCTGCAGGAAAGCCATCCTATCAGCTATTACGATGTGCCCATGTTCAACAGTACCCTCGAAACGCTCTATCACCTGAAGACCGGCGATTACTTCGCTGATGGGCTGGATAACAACGAACCAATGTACAATTTCAACGTCGAGCTGAACCCGAGAGACTTCTCGCCGCAAGCCCTGCGCCGCAGCGGTAACTAAAGGAAAGTCAGCAGAAGTGTTGCCGTTTCAATGAGATCAACGAGGCGGCAACAACCATGCTAGATGACGGCGGAGATCACGGTTGCCAGCACGGCGCCAACGATCACTCCGCCAACAGCTGCAGGCCACATCTCCAGGACCGGCGCGTTTTTGGCTGGCTTGATCGATTCACGCATGGCCTTGAATTCCGATTTGACGATTGACTGCATTCGGCGTGCATGGGCGTCCAGATGCGGCCGCATAAACCTGAACATCGCCTCCTCTGCCGCCTCGCGCCCGAGCGTCTCGGCTTCCGCCGCCACAGCAGGCGCACCAGCTGTTTCGGTTGCAATCTTCTGAACAGGCGCCGGCTCTTCCTCCGGCTCCAGCAACTTCAGCGAATCCAGCGCGGCAGCCAGGTCTGCAGACTCGATGCCCTTGGGAATCACCCCGACGGCACCAAGAGCCCTGGCCTGACCGAGAAAAACGTCGCCCCCCTCCTTTGAGGTGTACATCATGACGGGGATCATCCCGGTGGCGGGGTTGCCCTTGATGATGCGTACAGCCTGGAAGCCATCCATGCCCGGCATGGTGTGATCCATGAAAATAGCGTGCGGTCTTCGATACAGAAGATACTGCAAAGCGTCTTCGGCTGAATCCACTTCATCCACTACGAGTCCGTGCTGCTTTAGCTGGCGTTTCAAGACGTGGCGTGCCGAGCGCGAATCGTCGACTATCAGAACCCGTTTAGAACCCATGTCCATTCTGCCCTTTTCCAGCATCGCGCCTCATGCGCGATGCAGATCCATACCGCGTAGCATAAAAAATACGTCCTCTGCAGACACAGCTGTCTTTCATAAATGTGACGTCGTTAGCAACGATCAACCCTGCGGTTGCGAACGCCTGACGTTAAATGGCCATACCTGGCCTGGCTACGCAGCGGTTTGGTCGCTTACACATGATGTGCATTTGCCCCTCAACCACCCGCTCGTGCTCCCTGTCTCGCCTGTCAGGTTTCGAATGCTTTGGCGAAACGGGTATGATCCACAGGCGGCGTGTACAAGCAGCGCGACGCGCACCAGGCCCCTGGCCTGATCCGTCTCATTTATTCGAGGATTTACCATGCATCGTCTAACCATGTTTATTGCGGCAGGTGTTCTGGGCCTGTCGGGCGCGGCTACCGCCAGCAGCTTCATCGGAACCACCGATGCCATCGGCTCGTCGCTCGCCAACACCGTTGAGGCAACCAGCGACGTCACCTCTTCGGTCGGCGATGACAAGGTGGTTCTGGAAGCGCGCGAAGACGCAGCAAGCTTCGTCGGCAGCGACGGCGGTGTCCGCGGCGTGCGCCTGGAAGCAGCTCTGGCGCATATTCGCAGCGCGTTACCGGATCTCGAAGCAAGTGATATGCAGTTGGCCGCCGCCATCCTGGCACTTTGAATGAACCTTGATCTGCCGTATCAGGATGAGTAGCGCCCGGCAGCTGCAGCGCGGTCGCCTGATCCGTCTGGCTCTTCGCTGCGCCGGGCTGCTAGCGCTTGTTTGGGCAACCAGTCCGGCACAGGCTGCGCTTGAATGGCATCTGGCTGACGGCCCGTTGACCCCTGAAGAAGCAGCAGCTAGCCGCACATTGCTCGAGCACACCAGCACTATCCTGCCGCCTCAGCTGGTCCAGCAACTGGACCGCCAGATAACCGTGGAATGGATAGACACCCTGCCCACCCAAGTAATCGGGCGCGCCACGCCAGGCGGCCAGGTGCAGCTCAACCGCCAGTTTCTGCCAGCACTGATAGCGGGCGATGACGCCATTCTGCCGGCTGGACGCACCCATGACACCCTGCAGCGCGAACTGGTCGCTACCCTCGTGCATGAAATCGCGCACTTCTATGACCGTGGCCTGTACGTGTCGGACGACCACCAGCGACTACTGCGACGTTGTCAGGCTCAGCACGACGCCCTGGGCGATATCGGGTTGCCCTCAGAATGCCGTGGCCAGATCAGCCGGCGATATACGCTCAGTGATGATCCTCGGCTGCTCGACTTGGCCGGCTGGCCGGAACAGGTTGGCGCACGTGGGCAGAGAGAAGCGGAAAATCGCCAACTGGCCCGTACGCCTGACGACTATGAACTGACCAGTCCGCGGGAGTTCGTGGCCGTCAATCTGGAGTATTTCCTGTCGGACCCGCAATACCGCTGCCGTCGCCCTGCGCTGCATGCATATTTTGCCAGGCATTTCGACTGGGCACCGCGCTTCGAACAGAACTGTGCCAATGAACTACCCTTCATAAACGCCGGCCTTGATTCCTCCAGCCCTGCGCTAGGCTGGCTGGATCCCGAGCGCATTTATCAAGTGCATTATCTGCTTGCCGAACCAAACGACGCCTGGGCCAGCCGTTGGGGGCACAGCATGCTGCGCCTGGTTATGTGTGCGCCAGGCCGGCCTCGCGGACCAGAGTGTCTGCTCGATCTTGAGCATCATCTGGTGCTGTCGTTTCGAGCCTTCGTCAATGATGTGCAACTGTCCAGCTGGGATGGGTTGATTGGGAACTACCCTTCCCGGCTGTTTTTGCTGCCGTTGAACCAGGTGGTAGACGAATACACCAAACAGGAGCTACGCAGTCTGAGCTCCATCCCGCTGCGTCTGAGTAGAGCTCAACAGATCAGCCTGGCCGGGCGCGCCGCGGAAATGCACTGGAGCTATGACGGCACCTATTACTTCATCTCCAATAACTGTGCAGTGGAAACCCTGAAGCTACTACGCAGCGGCAGTGATCATCAGGCACTGCGCGACCTCGACAGCATCACGCCCATCGGCTTGTTGAGCAGCCTCGAAGCCCGCGGAATGGCCGATACCTCGGTGCTGCAAAACCGCAGCGAAGCGCTGCGCAAAGGCTGGTATTTCGATTCCTATCGCGAGCGCTATCAGCAGATGTATTCCGTGGTACGCGAACGGCTTGAAGTGCCGCCGAACGCAGTCGAGGACTGGCTGGACTGGTCCGCCGGTGATCGTCAACGCTGGTTTGCCAAAGCGGATTACCGTACTGCAGCGGCGTTGCTGCTGCTGGAACAGGCGGCGCTGCATCGCCTGGCACTGACAATCAGGCATGAACTGAAAGAGCGGTATCTATCCGGGGACCGCCTGGCTGACCCGGATCTCAGCGAGACGGCGGATTTCATGCGCCAGGCAATGGTGGAGAGCAGCTTTCTGAGCAGTCCTGCACAACTGCTTCCTGATGGTTATGGGCTACCCCAACCTGGGGAATGGCAGGCGTTGAGAGAGACTAGCGGCGCGCGGCAGCGTGAGCTTCTGGATTTGCTTGAATCACTGGATCAAGGCGCCCAACGTTTATTGACACCTGAACAGCTCACCGAGCTTGAGTCAGCCAGAGCCAACATCAGTCAGCTGGGTGATCTGCTGCGCCAGTTGCACCGGGACGCCGGCGGACTGGAGCTTCCGTGACCCCGCCCGACGCACGCCGCGCTGGACAGATTTACCCCGCATTGCCGCCCGTCGAACTATGCTGATCTGTCTCGGCAACAAAAGCCTAACGTGAAACTGATTACAAGGGAGCTTTCATGAAAACGATCGGCATGCTCGGCGGGATGAGTTGGGAATCCACCCAAAGCTACTACAGCGCCCTGAACCGGGGGATAAACCAGCAACTCGGTGGCCTGCATTCAGCCAGGATTCTCCTGCATAGCGTCGACTTCGCGGAGATTGCCGAACTGCAAGCAAGAGACCACTGGGATCAGGCCGCAGTGTTGCTCGGCGATGCCGCAGTGGCTGTGCAGTCGGCCGGTGCGGATTTTCTGCTCATCTGCGCCAACACCATGCACAAAGTGGCGCCTGCGATTCAGCAACGGATCGACATACCCATCCTGCATCTCGCGGACGCCACGGCTCGCGCCCTGAAAGCCGACGGCATAAGCCGGGCCGGCCTGCTCGGCACGCGCTACACCATGGAACACGCGTTCTACCGGGAGCGCATCGAAGCGCAAGGCATAGACGTGGTGGTACCGGAGGCACAGGATCGGGCCTTGATACATGACATCATCTACTCGGAGCTCTGCCAGGGCATCGTCAACGATCAGTCGCGAACCCGGTATCTCGCTGTGATTGATTCGCTGGCTGACCAGGGTGCCCAGGCCGTCATCCTGGGCTGCACGGAGATCGCCTTGCTGGTTCAGCAACAGCACAGCAAGGTGCCGCTTTATGACACGACCCAAATCCATGTCAACGAAGCTGTCGCCTACGCTATAGGCCAGGATGGCTAGGTACGACGATCAGGGCCGCTTGTCCTTCAAGGTTGCCAGAAAGCTGGCCATATTCTCGGCATCCTCTTCGGTCACACCCAGCCCGGGCATGGCACTGAGCGGGTCTATCTCTTGGGGTGAGCGGATCCAGTGGATCATATTTTCCCGCGTATTCGGTAGCACACCGGCAATGAACGCACGATTGGCGATACCGCCCAATGGTGGCCCGACATGCGCGGCAGCCCCGGTAATGCCCGGAATGGCATGGCAGGTTACGCAGCCATATTGTTGTACTGCCAGAGAACCTCTCTCCTCCGGCGTTTCGCCGGTTGATGCGCGTGCAGGCGAAGCCGCAGCCCCGCCGCTGGATTCCGGCGTGTCGAGCGAAGCAACAAGCTTCTGGTAATCCTCAGCGCTCAGATACGCCGATTGCTTGATGAAGGCAACGACGCTCCACATCTGGCGTTCACTCAGCCGATATTTCCACGGCGGCATGCCGGTCATCTTGATCCCGTGATTGATCACCCAGTACAGCTCGCTGACACTGCGTTCGCGTGCCATGCGGGCATTCGCTGCGGGCACCGGCGTCATACCCAACGCGAAGGCTTCAGGGGCTACGCCCGGAGCGCCATGGCACTGCACACAGTTGTCCCGATGCAGGCGCAGGCCCTCGCCTTGCCAGTCGAAGCCGTCGAGCGGCGGCGCGTTGATTTCCTCCGCACGTTGACTGATGGATGCGCGCAGCGCCTTGTCGACTACCGCATACACTGGCTGGGTGTGCTGTTTCAAGGCCGAGACGTTGTATAAGCCCAGATAGACGAACAACACGCCGCCCACGATGCCAAGCAGCATCAGCACAAACAACGTAGCCACTACGTAGACACTCGGCTTCTTGCGTCGCAAGATAATCATTTCGTTCCAATCACTTCAGTGTGTCCAGATAAGCCGAAATGGCTCTGGCCTCATCTTCGGCCAACCCAAGGTTCGGCATTGCGGTACGCGGGTCCACTCCCTGCGGATCCATCAGCCAGCGCACCATGGTCTCCGGCTGGTTAGGTACCACGCCGCCGAGATAGGCCCGCCGGCCGATCAATTCCAGGCTCGGCCCGACCAGCCCGTCCGCCCCGGTTATTCCGGGGATCCGGTGGCAGCTACCGCATCCATAATCGCGTATCAGCTGAGCGCCTTTCTGCGCCTGCACTTCGGATTTGCCTGTTCCCCAATCCAGCTCCGGGCAGCCTGCCAGCGTCGCAGCCGTCAGCAGCACGAGCACTGGTCGAATGCCTTTGGCCAGGCGACGCAGCGGCACCGCCAATGCCCTACTGCTGCGCATGATCAGCTCCTCTCGCGCTGTCGATCTGCGCCGCGCGACGGGCGCTGTTGCGCATATAGCTGGCAACTTCGAAAAGCGCCGCCGCAACGTATACCAGCCCGGATGGCATCCACATGATCAAGCCGCCCAGCTGTTGATCTTCCAGTGCACTGAGCCCCCACTCGGGGGCTGTCTGCAGATAGGGCGCGTACCAGACTTCCGGCGAGAACGTCAGCAATGCGCCGAGTACGCTGGCATGCACAGCGGTGGTGAACAAATACAGCACCCCCACCGCAGAGCCATTCTGACGCGCGCGTACCAACGCCCACCAGAACAGCAATGCCACCCAGAAAAAGCTCAGGTGCTGCAGCGCATGAATCCAGGTATTTTCCAGGCCAGCAGAAAACAGCACAGGCAGATGCCAGCCCCATAGCACCGCAAAATGCACCAACCAGGCAACCAGCGGCGTGGCAAGCCAGGACCAGAACCAGCGCAGACCGTTGCCGCGCAACATGGCGCCCGTGCCGCGCCCGACAACGCGTGGCAACCCACGCAGCATCGCCGCGCCGGGGCGGCTCAATATCAGCAGCGGCGCAGTGATCAGCATCATCACTTCATGTTGCAGCATGTGCGCGGCAAATAGCTGCTCACCCAGCGGGTCGAGTGGCGAAGCCAGAGCGATCACCAACGTCAGCCAACCCGCCCAGAAATACAGTTGACGACGCTTGAAGGCCGCCGCATCGACCTGCGCTCGGCGACCCTGTTGCTTGATGCCAATGGCGTAGGCCACAGCCATGACAAGCAGCAGAACCACCGCAACGGGATCCACATGCCACCAATGAAATTCGCTGCTCGCCGGCCCAACCAGGTGGGCATGGCTCGGTGTGGCTACCAGAGCGAGCATCACCATCAGGCATGAACGGCTCATTGGCATGGGCTCAGTACCAGGTTGGGTACGCTCTGCATGACAATCACGCCCAGCATCAAGACGCTGATGAGCGGACCGCCAGTCGCCAGAAAGCGGCTGCGACTGCTGGCTTCGTGCCCCAACTGCCGGACCGCACGCAAATTGCGCCCGGCCAGGTACAGCCCAGCCCCGGCGAGGATCAGCATGCACAGGGCGACGATATTCAAAACCAGCGAAATGCTCTGCGGTGCGTAATCCCCACCCCGGTTGCAGTACCACTCGACAATGCTATAGCTGATCGCCAGATGCAGGCCCCAGGCCGCGACGGCCAATCCCCAGCCTGCAGTCAGCGCGAGGACACCAGGTCCGCTGTTCACATCGGCACGCTTGTCAGTCACAACAGCCTCCGCTCATGATCTCCGACGGCCCATTCACAGCCATCTCGGCACCCAATAAACAACCAGATACAGCGGAATCCACACCAGACTCACGAAATTCCAGTACAGCGTGTCGACCACCACGCCAATCTTCTGTTGCGGATTGAAGTAACGCTTGATTCCCAGAATCCCGACTACCAGCGTCCCGGCGGCGGCGGATATCAAGTGCACGAAATGGAAGCCCATGATCGTCCAGACAATCGAGCCGTAGACATGTTCGTCCCAGGGCACGCCCAACTCCTGGAACTGCTGCCAACGGAGCATCAGCACCGTGCAGGCCAGCCCGACCGAGGTGAACATCGCGACAACGAACCGGTTGTATTGCTCGTTCTCGATGCATTTGCTGCCCCACTGCATGGTCATAGAGCTTCCGAGCAGCAGCACAACGGAGATTGACGGCAGCAACAAGGGCGGCGGCTCGACACCCTCCGGCGGCCAGGCGGGGGCCATCAGGCGCAGATAAAAATAGGTGGCGATAAACGCCATGATGACGGTGGCCTCAATCACCACCAACCCCAGGATTCCCCACCAGACCGGCGCCTGCGGGCCGGGATTGAAGCGTGAGAAGTCACCGACATCGATTACGAAGCGTTCGCGCACGTCAATTCTCCTGCCACGGCCGGCGTGGCCATAACCAGCCGACGATCATCCAGAAGCTGAGGAAAAAGCCGAGCCAGAACCCCCATGGGCTGAATATCGTTCCGATGAAACCGATACTCACCGCCACGGCAAGCAAAACCGGCCAAATGGTCGGCTGGGGCAATATCACCACGGCCTGCGGCTCTGCATCCACCAGCGTGGTCACCAGCACTTCGCGGCGGTCATTGCGCAGCCCACTGACAAACTGGCGCTCGTTGGCAATGGCGTCGTCCCATAGCGGCGTTCCGCTACGCACGACCGGAATGTGCCGGAAATTGTAGTTGGCCGGTGGCGAGTCGGTTGCCCATTCCAGCGAGTCGGCGTCCCACGGATTCGGGCCGGCAGGCGTCCCGCGTGAACGACTCATCCACATGTTCAGAAAGGTCAGTCCGAAACCCAGCGCAAGAACAAAGGCGCTGAGACTGATGAACAGGTTCAGGTTCCCCCACCCCATGGTTTCCAGATAGGTATACACACGCCGCGGCATACCCTCCAACCCCAGCTGATGCATGGGGAAGAAGGTGGCATTGAGACCAATGAAGATCAGCGCGAAACTCCAGCGCCCGAGCCGTTCGGACATCAGCCGGCCGGTCGCCTTGGGATACCAGTAATAGATGCCGCCAAACAACGGCAGCACTGCCCCGCCAATCAATACGTAATGGAAATGTGCGACCACGAAATAGGTGTCGTGTACCTGCATATCGAAGGGGATCGACGCCACCATCACACCCGTCAGCCCGCCGATCACGAAGACCGCGAAGAACCCCAGAACGAACAGCATGGGCGTCGCGAAACGGATGCGTGCGCCCCATAGCGACGCGATCCAGCAGAAGATCTGCACACCGCTGGGTATGGCGATCATGGCACTGGCACCGGTGAAGAAACTGAGCCCCAGATGCGGCAAGCCCGTGGTGAACATGTGGTGCACCCACAGGCCGAAGGAAACGAAGCCAATGGCAACCAGAGACAGCACCATTGCCGTATAGCCAAACAGACGCTTGTGCGTAAAGGTAGTGATGATTGCCGACAGAACCCCGAGGGCCGGCACGAAAATGATGTACACCTCGGGGTGCCCGAAAAACCAGAAAAGATGCTGCCACAGCAACGGCTCGCCTCCGCTGGCGACCACAAAGAACTGGGTCATCAGGGTACGGTCGAGCATCAGCAGGATGCTGCCGACCATCACCGTCGGCATGGCAAACACGATCATGAAGGACATCACCAGAATCGCCCAGACGAACAGCGGCATGCGATCAAGCGACATACCCGGCGCCCGTTGCTTGAAGATGGTGACAATCAACTCCACCGCTGCGGTCAGCGCCGACAGCTCGATGAAGGTGATCATCGTGGTCCAGATATCCATGCCCTTGCCCGGCGAGAACATATCGTTGGCCAGCGGCACGTAGGCAAACCAGCCGGCCGCTGGTGCCATTCCAAGGAACAACGACAGATAGAGAACGATACCGGCGATGAGATACACGTAGTAGCCGAACGCGTTCAGACGCGGGAAGCACATGTCCCGCGTTCCGATCATCAGCGGCACCAGATAAATGCCCAGCCCCTCCATGATCGGCACCGCAAAGAAGAACATCATTGTGGTGCCGTGCATGGTAAACAGCTGGTTGAACAGCTCCGGTCCCATCAGGCTGTTTTCCGGCGTAATCAGTTGCAAACGCATCAGCAGCGCCAGCACCCCGGCCAACACGAAAAAGACCAGGGAGGTCATGATGAAGCGGAAGCCGATCTTGCGGTGGTTGACGTGCGTAAACCAGCCGAAGAACCCGGCTGGGGAGGCCCAGGTCCGGTTCAGCTCGGCAGTGGCCTGTTCCGAAGGCGCTGACGATGCGGATTCGGGCATATTGGCTGTCACTTGGCTCACGTGCGGTCCTTGTTCTGTCAGCAACGGGTTAACGTCAACGGAGGCTCTGCAGATACCCGATCAAGGCGGTCAGTTCGCCTGGCTCGAGCATTGTCGGCGGCATCAAGACCCCCGGCTTGATGCCCTGCGGATCGGATATCCAACCACCAATGTGGCCTGCCGTATTGGGTCGCGTTCCTGCGGCGAGCGTCAGGCGAGAGCCGAAATGGGTCAGATCTGGCGCAGGTACCGGTTTATCCCTGGCTGCAGTCCGGGCCTTGCTCAAGCTGCGGACGTCAGCAGAAAGCGGATTCTTGCTGTCAGTCTTGACTGCGTTCGCCAGAGCCGGCGGCGTAACGCCGCGAATCACATGGCAGCTAGCGCAGCCAGCGGAAACAAAGGCTTCTCGACCACGCCGCAGCATAGGTGAATCCGCCCGACGCGCGGGCTGCGCCTGCTGCGCGAGCCAGGTTTCGAATTCTGCTGCCGATTGAGCGATCACCCTGAAGCCCATCAGCGCGTGCTGCGTGCCGCAGAACTCTGCGCATTGGCCATGAAAGGTGCCGGCTCGCCTGGCGGTAAACCAGCTGCTGTTGGTCTGGCCGGGTACCAAGTCGGTCTTGCCGTGGAGGTTGGGCACCCAAAAGCTATGGATCACATCTTCGGAGGTCAGCGACAATCGTACCGGCCTATCCACTGGCACATGGATTTCATTGGCAGTGGTGGCGATCAGTTCGCCCTGGGAATCCCGATAGCGGATCTCCCACCACCAGCGCCAACCGATGACTTCGATATGCAACGCGCCATCCGGTGGCCTGGATGAGATGTTATTGCCCAGAAACAGGCTACCTGCCACCAGTGCGATCAGCACCGCCAACGGGACGGCCACGCCAGCGGCGATTACCAGGTTGCGACTGGCAAGATGAGATAACCGATGCTCTTGTCGCCGCGCGCGCCACAAACCCAGTGCAAGAATCAACATCACCGCGACAAAGATCAGGCAGCCTCCGACCAACATCGCCATCCATAACGAAGCAATACCGGCGGCCTGATCGCTGGCGGGCACAAGCGCTGTCTGATTGGGCGGGCTGGCTATCGAGGATTCGGCTACCAATGCCGCCGCCAACACCAGTACGTTCCGGCATCGGAACGTCATAGGGCGCGTTCGGAGCTGATGGGCCAGCGATCATGACCCGTTGCGACAAGAAAACAGATGACTGCGATGTTGATGGCGGCTACCTCCATAACGACCAGGGCGCCTGTTGTTACCGTTACGCTCGCTGGAGCTGCCTGACTGCGGGGTATCGGCCACTCAACCTCAGCTGACCGGTTCTGGCTCCCTCGGTAATACCTGGTTTCTGATTATGCTGCGATCAGTCTCCCTTTGGGACAGTGATCGTCTCGATTGATTCCGATCTCCGCCGACGCCCACCCTCATCTGAGCAGACGGCACAGGGCAAGTGCGACCATTCAACAGCCTTCCTGGAACTCAGAGGATTTCCAGCCCTTCGCATTTGTAGTCTCCGATAAACGTGTCGTCTTTCAATATTGTTCCGTCCAGATTGAAGCAGAACAGATAGCTCTCGGTGCGATCGCCAATCTCGACACTTTTAAGGGCGACGCATTCGTCCGGATGCCCCGGCAGAAGCTTGAAGGACGAAACACCGCGTTCAGGCACGCGCTCACCTACCGCGATGACGCGGATATCACTGAAGTCTTCGTTTGCGATCAGCAGCTTGTTGTTGCCCCGCTCCCGCTCGTCAATGGTTTCATCGAACGGCTCTGAAGACACCTTGCGCGGAAAGAACAGCCATTCCCGGCGATAGGGATGCCACTCGGCAGCCTCATGGATGACATAGCCATGCTCGCCAACCTGCAACGCCTCACGCATCTTCTGGTAACGCTCACGCCAGTCGACGCTCTTGAGGCCGTAGCTGCGATCCAATACCTTGACCCATTCCTCGGTCGGCTTCTTGCCGTGACTGCCGACGACCAGGTCATCGTCTTGAAGTGTCGCCCATTCCGATTTGAAGCCCTTGAATTCCTCGTCCCCACTCCCGGTCATGAGGATATGCCTGGGCACAAGCTGATTCTTGTCACGCACCTCACATACCAGCCCGGTACGATCATCAAAGGTAACCAGACGTTTGCCGAACATCACCAGCTCGGAAAACTCCGCACCACGGCCAGCCTCGGCTATCAAGCTCATTAGCTGATATTCGCCGCCTTGCGCCGCCGGGACATCTTCGAATCTGAATGCCACCTTACCGGTCGCAGGATCCAGGTTCCGGTAGAGGCGGTCATAGCGCAGCGTGGACTGCCAGGCGTGCTGCCCACCTTCCAGTGCTATCCGGGAAGCATGGTCCTCGTCGACAATGATCGCCAGCGTATATTCCCGTGCTGAGCTGTCGTAGCGTTCGATACGTGCTACATCGGCGCATAAAGTTTCCATATGGACCACTCCTGATGGTGAGCCTGATCGGCTGTGGACTCGGGACAAGACATACCCCGGGGTCTAGGGAAGCTAGGACCGCCGGGCTCAGCGCAGAGTTTCATTCGGGGCGTACCGCTCACGCTCGCGCAGGGTCAGATTCTGATGAGCGTCCAGAATTTTCCGGAACTTGCAGAGCCAGCCAGTGACGTAAAAATAACGGGCAGTCCGAAACCGGAACATGAGGCTTGCTGACAGAGGACTCGCCCCGCGCTCCAACGAAACGAGGAGACACCAGATGAACAGAAAAGACCTAATCACTGCTTGCAGTGCTGCAGTTCTGTCTGCTTCAGCGTGGGCACAGGATCCGCAACAGATGCCGGACGACAGCTGGATAAGCATCAGCGGCACGGTCGAAGCCGTCAGCCCCAACGCCTTCACTCTCGATTACGGCGACGCCACGGTCATCGTGGAAATGGATGACAACGATCGGGACGCTGACGGTTACAAACTGGTCACGGGGGATCGTGTCACCGTAGACGGCATGATTGACGACGATTTTTTTGAGGCCACCAGCATCGAAGCAAGTAGCGTTTTTGTGGAAAACATCGGAACCTATTTTTTCGCCAACCCTGTCGATGACGAAACGACGCGCGTACAGCGAACCTTCGCTCCGGTTACCTACCCGATCATAGAAGGCGCCACCTCGATACAGGGGACGGTCACCGCCATAGACCGCGAAGACGAAACCTTCCAGATCAGCACCGGGACCCGGCTAATCACCGTCGCAGTGGACGAGATGACTAACAATCCGCTGGACGATGAGGGTTATCAACAACTTGAAACGGGAGACGAGGTTGTTGCCACTGGCAGCCTCGATGACAGGTTCTTCGAAGGGCGAGTATTCATAGCCGATTACGTAACCACCATGGCCAACCGGCAATAACACCGCCGGGCTTGTCCCGACAACAAACTGACTCGATGAACGGTTTTACCGCCTCGCTGTCAGTAGCAGTGAGAGCAATCCAATAACTCTCCAATCGAGGATAAATCATGAACCTAGTAACCAGAACATTCCTGTTGAGTATCACCCTGCTGTTTGCTGTTGCCGGTTGCAACACCATGGAAGGCGCGGGCCAGGACATCGAAGCGGCGGGCGAAGGCATTGAGGAAGAATCACGCGAGAATCGCAACTACTGAAATGTATTAGTAGCTGCCAAGGACCTGGCCCCGCCATAGGGGCCGAGTCTTTTGAGTCGTCCCCATGACTGCCTGAGGCTGCTGTTCGGTTGCACAGGAGCAACGTCCCGGCATTACCCATAATCACCTTGTCTGATGCGTTAACGCAACGCTCGGCACCATGCCCGCCATACCCCCGCCCGTCCCCTTCTGCTATCATCGCCCCCCTTTCATCAGCTAACCGGAAAGTACCCAAACGCCCATGTCTCAGAATGCCAGCCAACGCCAGATTCTTGTAACCAGCGCCCTGCCCTATGCCAACGGTTCGATCCATTTGGGGCATATGCTCGAGTACATTCAGACCGATATGTGGGTGCGTTTTCAGAAGCTGCGCGGTAATCAGTGCATTTACGTGTGTGCCGATGACGCCCATGGCTCGGCCATCATGTTGCGTGCCGAAAAGGAAGGCATCACGCCTGAGCAGCTGATTGATAACGTGAAAGCGGAGCATTCTGCCGATTTCGCCGATTTTCTCGTGGATTTCGACAATTATCATTCCACGCATTCGGAAGAGAATCGCGAGCTGTCTTCGCTTATATATGAAAGATTGAAAGACGCTGGCCATATCAGCACCCGCTCGGTGACCCAGTATTTTGATCCCGAGAAGAAGATGTTCCTGGCTGACCGGTTCATCAAGGGCACGTGCCCCAAATGTGCGGCTGAAGACCAGTATGGTGACAACTGCGAGAAGTGCGGCGCTACCTACGAGCCGACCGAACTGAAGGAGCCGCGCTCGGCCATCTCCGGTGCCACCCCGGTACTGCGCGACTCCAAGCATTTCTTCTTCCGCCTGCAGGACTTCTCCGACATGCTCAAGCAATGGACCCGCGGCGGGGCCTTGCAGGAGTCAGTGGCAAACAAGATTTCCGAATGGCTGGATTCAGGTCTTCACGAATGGGATATCAGCCGTGACGCGCCCTACTTCGGTTTCGAGATTCCAGGCGAGCCGGGCAAGTATTTTTACGTATGGCTGGATGCGCCGGTCGGCTACATGGCCAGTTTCAAGAATCTGTGCGCGCGCCGTCCAGAACTGAGCTTCGAAGCCTTCTGGGGCGCCGACTCCACCGCCGAGCTGTATCACTTCATCGGCAAGGACATCATCAACTTTCACACGCTGTTCTGGCCGGCGATGCTCGAGGGGGCGGGTTTCCGCAAGCCTACTGCGGTCAACGTGCACGGTTACCTGACGGTCAACGGACAGAAGATGTCCAAATCCCGGGGCACGTTCATCAAGGCGCGCACCTACCTTGAGCACCTGTCGCCTGAATACCTGCGCTACTACTACGCGTCCAAGCTGGGCCGCGGCGTGGAAGATCTGGATCTGAGCCTTGAAGATTTCGTCCAGAAGGTCAATTCCGATCTAGTCGGTAAGGTAGTCAACATCGCCAGCCGCTGTGCGGGCTTCATCCATAAGGGCAACGGAGGCGTGATGGTCGCGGCGAACCCCGCTCCTGAGCTGACCGAGGCCTTTGCCAAGGCCGCGCCCGGCATTGCAGATGCCTATGAGAAACGTGACTTTGCCCGGGCCATGCGCGACATCATGGGGTTGGCGGACAGGGCCAATGCCTACATTGCCGATAAAGCGCCCTGGGCATTGAACAAGCAGGAAGGCAAGCAGGATGAAGTGCAGGCGATCTGCTCGCTGGGCATCAACCTGTTCCGTCAGCTGGTGATTTTTCTCAAGCCGGTCCTGCCGCACCTTGCGACCGATGCCGAGGCCTTCCTCAACGTGCCCGAGCTGACCTGGAAGAGCCACGAAACACTGCTCGCCGATCACCAGTTGAATCCGTTCAAGCCGTTGCTTACGCGCATCGAGCCGGCCAGAATCGAAGCCATGGTCGAAGCATCCAAAGAAGACCTGGAAGCGGCCACTACCGAACAGGCTGCCGCAGCTACAGTAGCCACCGGCAATGGCGAATTGACCAAGGAGCCGATTGGCGACGAGATCGATTTCAATACGTTCGCCGCCGTTGATCTGCGCATTGCACTGATCGAGAAATGCGAATTTGTTGAAGGCGCGGACAAACTGCTGCGCCTGACGCTCGATATCGGCGATGCCAAGCGCAACGTATTCTCAGGTATCAAGAGCGCCTATCCCGACCCGAGCAAACTCGAAGGTCGCCTGACGCTTTACGTAGCCAACCTGGCGCCGCGGAAGATGAAGTTCGGTGTATCTGAAGGAATGGTACTGGCGGCGGGGCCCGGCGGCGAAGAAATCTACCTGCTCAGTCCCGATACGGGCGCCAAGCCGGGACAGCGGGTCAAATAAGGGCTGGAAGCTGGAACGGAGAGATCGGCGTTGTTGGCTGGTTTTTTGCGCTCGTTCGGGCGACGAAGGACAGTGGACATAGAACAATACGGGATGCCTGCTGAGAGGGACCTGATTCACAGCGTGTCCTGGACAGGCCGGCAGTAACGCGGCCAGGGCACGATAGGCGACCTGACCCATGTTTCCCAGCGACTTCAAACACGGTTAGATGACATGACGGAATTTGCTCTGATCCTGGTCAGTACCATACTGGTCAACAACTTCGTACTGGTGCAGTTTCTCGGGCTCTGTCCATTCATGGGCGTGTCCGGCAAGCTGGAAACGGCCATCGGCATGTCAATGGCAACTACCTTCGTGCTGACGCTGGCGTCGATTCTCAGTTACCTCACGTTCCAGTACATTCTGGTGCCCTTCGAGCTGGAGTTCCTGCGCACCATCTCTTTCATTCTGGTGATTGCCGTCGTCGTGCAGTTCACCGAGATGGTGGTGCACAAGACCAGCCCGCTGCTGTATCGCGTGCTGGGCATCTTCCTGCCGCTGATCACCACCAACTGCGCCGTGCTCGGCGTAGCGCTGCTGAACACCAACCGCGCCGAACAGACCTTCATGAAGTCAGCTTTCTACGGCCTCGGCGCAGCGGTCGGCTTTTCCATGATCCTGATCCTGTTTGCTGGCCTGCGTGAGCGCATCGCCATCGCCGACGTGCCGACACCTTTCCGCGGTGCGGCCATCGGCATGATCACCGCAGGCCTGATGTCCTTGGCGTTCATGGGTTTCACCGGACTCATAAGGTTATAAGCATGGGCATTGTCGTTACAGCCATCCTTGTACTGCTTGGCCTGGCGCTGATATTCGGCGCAATCCTCGGTTACGCCGCGATTCGCTTCAAGGTTGAAGGGGATCCCATCGTCGACCAGATCAACGCCGTGCTGCCGCAAACACAATGCGGCCAGTGTGGTCATCCCGGCTGCAAGCCCTACGCTGAAGGCATCGCCAACGGTGGCGAGCCGATCAACAAATGCCCGCCCGGCGGTGAAGCCACCATCCAGGCGCTGGCTGATCTGCTGGACGTTGAACCACTGCCGCTGGATGCCGAGCACGGCGAAGAGAAGCCGCGCATGGTTGCCTATATTCGCGAAGCCGAATGCATCGGCTGCACCAAATGCATTCAGGCGTGCCCGGTCGACGCGATACTCGGCGCCGCCAAACAGATGCATACCGTCATCGTTGATGAATGCACCGGTTGCGACCTGTGTGTCGAACCCTGCCCGGTGGACTGCATCGACATGTTGCCGCTGCCGACTACACCGCAAAACTGGAAGTGGGATTATCCGTTGCCTGGCAAAACCCTGATCGCTACCGACGCCCAGCGAGGCGCCGCATGACCCAAGCTACGCCGATCAAGATCTGGGATATTCCCGGTGGCATCCATCCGCCGGAAAACAAGCACCAGTCCACTGCCAACGGGCTTGAAGTTGCGCCATTGCCGGCACGCCTGATCCTCCCGCTACAGCAGCATATCGGCGCGCGTGCCGAACCCGTCGTCAGCGTTGGTGACAGGGTGCTTAAAGGCCAGCTCCTGGCCGAAGCCAACGGGCTGGTCAGCTGCCCGCTGCATGCTCCGACCTCCGGCACTGTCAGTGCCATCGGGCCCGCGCCCTACCCCCACGCCTCCGGGCTGGAGGAATGGGCGATTACGCTCGAGAGCGATGGCCAGGATGAATGGACTGACCTCGAGCCGATCAGTGATTTTCGGGCACTGGAATCCGCGCCCCTGCTGGAGATGATCCGTCTGGCCGGCATCAGTGGTCTGGGCGGTGCGGGCTTTCCGACTGCAGTCAAGATCAATGCGCGACCGGAGCAGAAGATTCACTCGCTCATCATCAACGGCACCGAATGCGAGCCCTACATCACTGCCGACGATACGGCGATGCGCTACAAGGCGACGGAGATCGTGGCCGGTATCGAAATCCTCAGGCACATCCTGCACCCCGAGGAAGTACTGGTCGGCATCGAAGACAACAAGTCTGAAGCCATCGCCGCGATGCGTGAAGCGGTAGGCGAGCGTGACATACGCATCGTCCCCTTTCCGACCAAATATCCCTCCGGTGGCGAGAAACAGCTGATCCAGATCCTGACCGGCAAGGAAGTACCCAGCGGCGGGCTGCCTGCCGACATCGGCATGGTCTGTCAGAACATCGGCACGCTATTGGCTATTCACGATGCGATCATCCTCGGCCAGCCATTGATCAAGCGTATAACCACGCTGACCGGTGAAGCCCTGACGCATCCCACCAATGTCGAGGCGCTGATCGGAACGCCGATCCGCGATCTGCTCGAATTTGCCGGCCTGCAACCGGACCGGTTGTATCGACTGGTCATGGGCGGCCCGATGATGGGCTTTACCCTGCAGAGCATGGACGCCCCTGTCATCAAGACCAGCAATTGCCTGCTCGCCGGCACGCTCGAAGAATTACCGCCGCCGCCCGTCGCGCAGCCCTGCATACGCTGCGGTCTGTGCTCCGAAGCCTGCCCGGCAATGCTGCTGCCGCAACAGCTGCACTGGTTTGCGCTGGGCAAGGAATACGACCAGCTCAAACGCCTGAACCTGTTTGATTGTATTGAATGCGGCTGCTGTTCCTATGTGTGCCCCAGCAGCATTCCGCTGGTTCAGTACTACCGTGCGAGCAAGTCTGAAATCCGCGCCCTGGAACTGCAGCAGCACAAGGCCGAGCATTCCAAACAGCGTTTCGAGCAGCGCCAGCAGCGCTTGCAACGCGAAGCCGAGCAGAAGGAAGCCGACCGCAAGGCCCGCGCCGACAAGGCCGCACGCATGAAAGCGGCCAAGGAAGCCGGAACAGCCTCGCCTGACACCCCTGCTCCAGCCGAACCGGACGTTGCCCGCGTAACAGCGCAAAAGCCAGCAGGCCTGAACGCCGAGCAGAAACAACTGAAGATTGCCGCTGCCACGGCGCAGATGGCTTTGAAGAAAGCCCAGAAGCAGGTCGCAGCCAATCCGGACAACGCGGAGCTCAAGGCACAGGTGCCGGTGCTGGAGCAGGCCTGGCGCGAGGCGCAGCAGCGCTTCGATGCCAGCCTTGGTGAAGCCTCGGTAAAAGCCACTCCGGCACCTTCGGCCGGAGCGGATGACGAAACCAAACGGCTGAAGATTGAAGCCGCCATGCTACGGGCCAGTCTGAAAAAGGCTGAGCGCGCTGCCGGCGATACGCCAACCGAAGAGCAGGAAAAGGAAATCTACGCCCTGCGCGAGCAGGTCGCGGTAGCCGAAGCGCGTCTGCCCAAGGAAACCGCAGCGAAAAAACCGGTGGACGAAAACCTGAAAAAGGCCAAGCTCGACGCAGCAATGGCCAAGGCCGCGCTGAAGAAAGCCGAGCGCGCACAGGCTGACAATATGGATGACCCCGCGTTACAGGAAGAAGTGGAACGCTGCCGGGACATATTGACCGAGGCTCTGCACACACTTGAGCAGGCGGAGGCCAATACCAGCCAGCCTGTACCGGAGCGTGAGCGTGTCGACAAGAAACCCATCGATGAAGCAACGCGTCAGCGCAAAACCGAGCTGGCCATGGCCAAAGCAGCTTATAAAAAAGCCGAGCAATCTTTCAAGCAGGCGCAGGAAGCCAACGCCGATACCGGTGCAGCGCAGGCTGAGCTGGATCGCACCAAAGAAGCGTTGAACACGGCCGCCAAGGCCCTGGCCGAACATATGGCCAGCAAGGAGACTGACTGATGGCGCTGGTTCGCATGACTTCGCCCCACGCACGGGGCAACAACCGCACCCAGACCATCATGCTCTGGGTGGTTGCGGCGACCTTGCCCGGCGTGCTGGCCATGACCTGGTTCTTTGGCTTCGGCACGCTGATCAATATCATTCTGGCCAGTGTTGTTACCCTCGGCGTTGAGGCGTTGATTCTCAGATTACGCAAACGGCCGGTGTCGTTCTTCGTCACGGACGGCAGCGCACTGGTAACGGCCTGGCTACTGGCGCTGGCGTTACCACCCTTGTCGCCCTGGTGGCTGGTCGTAATCGCCGCCAGCTTCGCCATCGTGTTCGGTAAACAGCTGTACGGTGGACTTGGGCAGAATCCCTTCAACCCGGCCATGCTTGGTTACGCGGTGGTGCTTATATCCTTTCCGGTGGAGATGACCTCCTGGGCAGCCTGGCGCGGCATCGAACAAAGCATACCGGACGTCTCCGCCACGCTCGGCCTGCTTGACGCGCTACGCCAGGTATTCGGCTTCTCCGCCCAGGCAATCGATGGTTGGGCGCATGCCACCCCGCTGGATATCCTCAAGACCAACAGCGGGCTGACCATCAACGAACTCGCTACCAGCCAACCCGTGTTCGGAACGCTGGGCGGGAATATCTGGGAGTGGATCAACCTGGCCTATCTGGCCGGCGGGCTGTTGTTGATCTACAAGCGCATTGTGTCCTGGCATGCACCGTTGGGCATGCTGGCTGCGCTGGCGATCATGAGTTTGCTGTTCTGGGGCGGTAGCGGCTCCGATTCGAACGGATCGCCCATGTTTCACCTGTTCAGTGGCGCGACCATGCTCGGTGCATTCTTCATCGTTACCGATCCGGTGTCCTGCGCCACCAGCAAACTGGGCCGGATAGTCTTCGGCGCCGGTGTCGGCGTGCTGGTCTATGTGATTCGCGCCTGGGGCGGCTATCCCGATGCGGTGGCCTTCGCCGTTCTGCTGATGAACCTCACCGCCCCGACCATCGATTACTACACCACTCCGCGCACCTATGGCCATCGCAAGGCCGAGCGCGGCATGGGCAAGGTTGACTGATATGGAAAATCCAGCCACAGCCGGCCACTCGGTGGCGCGCAACAGCATCATCCTGGGTATCTTTGCCATGGTCACTGTCGGGCTGATTGCAGTGACCCAGCAGAGTACCGCCGACCGTATCGCGGAAGAAATACGCCGCGCGCAGATGAGCGCGCTGACTGAAATCCTGCCCGACGAGCAGCATGACAATGACATGCTCAACGACACTTTCGTGGTGGATGATCGGGAGTTTCTGAATCTGCGCGGCCCTGCTGAAGCCTATCGCGGCAGGCAGGACGGGGAAGTCGTCGCGGTCATCCTGCCGGTGGTTGCGCCGGATGGATACAGCGGACGTATCGATTTGCTGGTCGGCATTCGCGCTAACAGCGAGCTGGCCGGAGTGCGTGTTCTCAATCACCGGGAAACCCCTGGCCTGGGGGACAAGGTCGAGCTTGCAAAGAGCGAGTGGATCCTGAGCTTTGACGGCAAGAGCCTGAGCATGCCTGCCCCGGAGAACTGGGGTGTGCGCAAGGACGGCGGCGCCTTTGACCAGTTCACCGGCGCAACCATCACACCGCGCGCCGTGGTGCAGGCCGTTTATCGCGCGTTGCAATATTTCGATGAAAACCGCGACAGCCTGCTTGAGCTGTCCAACCAGGAGCCTGCCAATGGCTAGCACCAAGTTTTCCGATATCACCGCTGACGGCTTGTGGCACAACAATCCCGGGCTGGTTCAATTGCTGGGCCTGTGCCCGCTGCTCGGCGTGAGTAGCACCGCCGTCAATGCGCTGGGACTGGGCATCGCTACCATACTGGTACTGACCGGTTCAAACCTCGCCGTATCGATCATCCGCAGCGCCGTCACTGATGCGGTGCGACTGCCCGCCTTCGTCATGATCATTGCCGCACTGACCACCTGCGTCGAATTGCTGATGCAGGCCTTCACTTACGAGCTGTACCAGATCCTTGGCATCTTCATTCCGCTTATTGTGACCAACTGCGCCATCCTTGGCCGGGCTGACGCCTACGCGGCCAAGCACCCGGTGCTGCCCTCGTTGCTCGACGGCTTCATGATGGGCCTCGGCTTTGCCCTGGTGCTGTTGGTACTGGGATCACTGCGCGAGCTGATCGGCTACGGCACGCTGTTCAGCGGCATGGACCTGCTATTGGGGCCGTTCGCAGCTGACTGGCGCATCGTCGTGTTCCCCAACTACAAGGAAGTGCTGTTCGTTATCCTGCCGCCAGGTGCCTTCGTCTTCATGGGTTTGCTGATCGCGTTGAAAAACACTATCGATGCCAAGGTCGCGGAGCGCGCCGCAGCACAGGCAGCGCAGCCGGCAGCCGGTGGCAAACGCGTGCGAGTGACCGGAACGATTGGATGAACAAAGCCAAACGCTACGAAATATTCCGGCGCCTGCGCGAAGACAACCCGAACCCCACCACCGAGCTGGAGTTCACCACACCCTTTGAACTGCTGGTGGCGGTAACCCTATCAGCGCAGGCAACCGATGTCGGCGTCAACAAGGCGACCGCCAGGCTGTTCCCGGTCGCCAACACGCCTGAGGCCATCCATGCCCTGGGCGTGGAGGGCCTTTCCGAGTACATCAAGACCATCGGCCTGTACAACACCAAGGCGCGCAATGTCATCGCCGCCTGCAAGATGTTGATTGATCTTCATGGTGGCCAGGTCCCAGAGGATCGCGCTGCGCTGGAAGCCCTGCCCGGTGTCGGACGCAAGACCGCCAACGTGGTTTTGAACACGGCCTTTGGGCATCCGGAAATGGCGGTGGACACGCATATCTTTCGGGTCAGTAACCGAACGCGCATCGCCCCGGGGAAGAACGTGGTCGAGGTAGAGAAGCAGCTGCTCAAACACGTGCCCAGGGAATTTCTGGTCGATGCGCACCATTGGCTTATTCTCCACGGTCGCTACGTATGCAAGGCGCGCAAGCCACTGTGCGGTAGCTGCCGCATCGAAGATCTCTGCGAATACAAGGCAAAGACCGAGGACTAGCCGGCCTTTTGGTCCTTTTCTTCCGGTTTGATTGAAAAATTCTATTTCCGCTGATCGCAGCCAGCCGCTATAAGGTGCGCAAATGGCATCTTCATAGTGGAGTTGAGTCATGGCCAAAGCGAAAGTTGAACTGGAACTGGATGATGATGATTTTGTCGAGGAGGATGACGCGCCAGAGACTGACTCAGCGCCTAACTCCAAGGCAAGTCTGACCAAACGGCGTCTGATCGATAATTATCTTGAGGAACGCCGACTGCAGAAACAGTTGACCGATTACGACTTCGAATAACGTACAGGCGGAAGGGCTCACCCCCTTCCGCTTTTGTTTCCAGGCGCACCCTACCCGCCCCGGCCTCGCGCTGCGCTGCCGCACACGGCCTCTATGCTCGCGGTGCTGACCCGCATTCCGGCGATTAGTGAAGCCAATCGCACCCATTGTTGTTTTCTTTTTGCTTGCCCGGCTGCCAACCCCTAGCATCACCTCATCAAGAATGATTCTTATTCATTACGAGGTGTTCCATGGTCAAGACAATTACTTTTGCGCTAATGCATTTCTCCATCGCGTTCTGCGTGGTCTACGCCATGACCGGTAGCTGGTTGCTGGGGGGTGCGGTTGCGCTTGTTGAACCAGCTGTGAATACTGTTGCCTATTACTTCCATGAACGGCTCTGGCAGCGGATTGAATATCGCAAGCTGTTGCGCAGGGAGAGGACCTCTCAGCCGATGATGCATGCCTGATCAACATACCGGTTGGCCCAGGGTCTGCTGACGTTTCGCAACTGCAGGACGAAACGACGACGGCCTGACCGAAAGAGGACGCATTCGAGGCTCTCGTTCGGGTTATAGTCGGCGCATTCAACCGGAAGGAAATATGAAAAGAATCATAGCAACTGCAACCTTGAGTTTTGCGCTGTTCGGAAATTACGCCGCCCAGGCTGAGGACTTCAGCTATAGCGAAGAAAACGCCTTCATGGCGACCATCGCGAGTACGCCGCCGCAGCAGGCGGCGCCCGTTCCCGCAGAAGTCGATGTTCAACAGGACGATTTGTCCGTTCGGGTGTTGCCCGATCGGACCCTCCCGCCCATTCTTTCCGGTTTCCATGAGCTGGATTTCAGGCTAGCGTGGCAGGACCAACCGGCTCCCTTGATGTTCCTGATTGCCGGCACGGGTTCCGGTTTCGATACTGCCCGCATGGACTATCTGAAGCGGGTTTTCTGGCAAGCCGGCATGCATGTGATTGTGCTGTCCTCGCCGACAAATCATGACTTCATAGCCGCCGCATCGCGTTCCGGCTTGCCCGGTCTCGGTCGGCGCGACGCACGTGATTTGCATACCGCCATGTCCATGGCTGTCGAGGAAGCCCGCGAAACCAAGGGCATCGAAATCACCGAATACCATATGGCCGGCTTCAGCCTCGGCGCCCTGAATGCGGCGTTTGTAGGGGAACTGGATCAGCAGCTTGGCCAGTTCGATTTCTCTAAAATCGTGCTGCTGAACCCGCCCGTCGACCTCTACACCTCGGTCACGCGCCTCGACGCCTTGCCCTATACCCGCGTTGAAGGCGTAGACGGCACCGACAGTTTCTACGAGCACATCTTCGATAAGCTTTCGCGCTATTACGCCAGGCGCGGCACTATCGATGTTCAGGCCGGGCTGTTTGCCGACATCCAGGCCTCGGACGACGCCCTGACCGATGCCGAGCTGGCCATGCTGATCGGCGCGGTGTTCCGCTTCGCCGCGGCTGATCTGAGCTTTATGTCGGATGTGATTACCCAGGGCGGCCTTTACGTCCCGGTCGACCAGAAGCTCAAGGTCAGTACCTCGCTGACGCCTTACCTGCGCCAGGCACTGTTCTGCAATTTCAGGTGCTACATGGAGACCCAGCTGTATCCCGACTGGCAAACACGCAACGCTGAACAGAGCATCGAAGACATGTCGCAGGAATCCAGCCTGCGCAGCATTGAAGACTATCTGCGGGACAATTCCGATATCGCCGTGGTGACCAATGCTGACGACTTCATTCTCACCCGCGAGGATTATCAATACCTTGTGCAGCTATTTGGCGAACGGGCATTCCTGTATCCACGTGGCGGACATGGCGGCAATCTTCAACACAAGGACGTCGTGGCGCGCATTCTTTCCTTCGTGGAGGGCACCCCTAATGAATAAGTTAGCAACTGCGGGTGTACTCGCCCTTTTGGCTACCACCGGCGTTCAGGCTCAGCCCACCGAAGCGCCGCAATACCATGATCCGCTGGACAGTCTGGAGATCAATCGCGAAGCCACCGAATACCAGTTCGAACGCTCAAGCCTGCGCGCGCTGGAGGTGCAGGACCCTATCGAAGGGTTCAACCGTCGAGTCTATCGCTTCAATGCGCGCTTCGATGAGTATGTGTACCTGCCGGTCGTTCGAGGATATGTGTGGGCAACGCCGCGCTTCGTTCGCACCGGCGTTTCGAACGTTTTCAGCAACCTGGGTGATGTGTCTAATCTGGCCAACAGTCTTGCGCAGGGTCGTATTCAGAAAAGCGCGCGCACCACATCAAGATTGCTGCTGAACACGACGCTCGGCGTTCTGGGAATTTTCGATGTAGCCAAGGCAATGGGGCTGCCCCAGGAATCAGAGGATTTTGGCCAGACACTGGGGACCTATGGCGTACCGCCCGGCCCTTATCTGGTCATCCCTTTCCTCGGACCCTCTTCCCTGCGTGACGGCACGGGGCGTCTGGGAGACTGGGCCATTCAGGATGAGGTTGATTTCCTCAATAACCGCGAGCACAAGAACGAACACAAGTGGCCCTACGGTCTGCAGGCCGTCGATCTGCGCTACCGGACGCCCTTCCGCTATGGTGCGCTGGACAGCCCCTTCGAGTACGACCAGGTTCGCTATCTGTATACCAAGTTGCGCGAGCTGCAGATCAGTCAGTAGGGCCAGGTTGCGCCGGTGCGCCGGCGCAGCCTGTTAATCCCAGCCGGACCTCCAGAATACTGCCCTTCCACCGCCCAAACCGCCGCAGAAAACCAACCAACAACCCAGCTTGGCCCTTCCAGCTTCAAGCTTCTAGCCTCCATCTTTTGGCCCTACCCCACCCGAAAGATGATGTGATCCTCCCAATCATCCTCATCCACCGCGTCCTCAGCCAGCATCCGCCCCGCCTGCGAGATGCCAACCTTGTGTACCGCCTGGCGATCACCACACACCAGATGATGCCACGGCGGCAGATCATCGCCCTCGGCTACCAGTCGGTACCCACAGGTCGGCGGCAGCCAGCCGAAGTCCTTGGCATCCCTGGGCGTTAACTGAATGCAATCCGGCACCTGCTTGCGCCGGTTCGCGTAGTCACTGCACTGACAACTTTCCCGATCCAGCAGCTTGCACGCGACGCGGGTGTAATAGATTGCGGCGGGGTCGTCCTCGTCCTCCAGCTTCTGCAAACAACACAGACCGCAGCCGTCACACAGAGATTCCCATTCCTGCTGATCCATCTCGGCAAGCGTCTTGCGCTTCCAGAAGTCTCTTACGCGCTGCGCCATGTCTCAGGCCTCCTCGCCGATCACATCGGACAACCACCGCATCAGCTGCTCGAAACTCACCGGCCAATCGAGTTCGTCGCCTGTGTCTTCGCGCTTGAGCACAGGGATACGCAGCTGGTAACGCTCCATCAACGCCGGGTCCTCGGTGATATCCACCTCGTTAACCCGCACGCCGTTGCCTGCAAAGGGCTGCAACAGTGCAGCCGCAGCCTCGCATAGATGACAGGCGGTGGTGCCGTACAGAGTAATGGTCAGCGCAGAGGACATGACGGATCCGGGGTTTATGGCAAAGCCGGCTATTCTACTCCGGATTGCCGGCGCGCTAAATCCCGACCGACGCTTGGCAGTCCCACGGTCATGTCACATACTCCGGGCAAATACGGGGAGAACGGAATGGATTGGGAAACACTGCTGTGCCGGGAACGCCTCGGCAAACCGGTTGCAAGCTCTGATGAACTGGGGCGTACGCCCTTTCACAAGGACCATGACCGGGTCATTTTCTCTGGTGCCTTTCGCCGGCTCGGCAAGAAAACCCAGGTCCATCCGGTCTCCAGCAATGACCATATTCATACACGTCTGACCCACAGCCTGGAAGTCGGCTGTGTCGGTCGCTCACTCGGCATGCGCGTAGCCGAAATGCTGCGCAGCGAGTTGCCCGAATGGTGTGAACCCGCAGACATCGGCGTCATTGTCCAGGCTGCCTGCCTGGCGCACGATATCGGTAACCCGCCCTACGGACACTCCGGAGAGGATGCGATCCGGCACTGGTTCCATCAGGCCGCGGCTCAGGGCTGGCTGGATCCGCTGACCGACGCGCAGAAACTGGATTTTCTGAACTTCGAGGGCAATGCCCAGGGATTTCGCGTGCTGACGCAACTGGAATATCACCAGTTCGAGGGTGGCATGCGACTGACCTACGCCACGCTCGGCGCCTATCTGAAGTATCCGTGGACCTCGCGTTACGCGGACAGTCCCGGGTACAAAAAACACAAGTTCGGCTGCTATCAGGGCGAGTTCGCGCTGCTCGAACAAATCGCCGCCAAGCTCGGCCTGCCCGCCCAGGACGAGCACAGCTGGGCGCGGCATCCGTTGGTGTATCTGGTCGAGGCAGCAGACGATATCTGCTACGCACTCATCGACCTGGAGGACGGCCTCGAAATGGAGTTGCTGGCGTATTCCGAAGTAGAGGGGCTGCTGCTGGATCTGGTCGGCGACGACCTGCCGGAGACCTACCGCCTGCTCGGCCCTAAGGATTCAACCCGCCGCAAACTGGCGATACTGCGCGGCAAGGCCATCGAGCATCTGGTCAATGCAGCCGCCGAAGCCTTCGTTGATCAGCAACCCGCCCTGCTCGCTGGCGAATTGCCCGGCGACCTGGTTGAGCACATGCCCGCCAAGGCGCGCCATTGCGTTCTGGAAGCCAAGAGCATCGCGCGCAGGAAGATATTTCAGGACAAGCGCAAGACGCTGCATGAGATTGGTGCCTACAGCACCCTGGAAACGCTGCTCGACGCCTTCTGCGGCGCCGTCAACGAGCTGCACACTGGCGCGCATCTTAGCTTCAAGCATGAGCGCATCCTCGATCTGATGGGCAACAACGCGCCACGTCAGGATTGGGACCTGTACAGCAGCTATATGCGGGTCATCGATTTCATCGCCGGGATGACCGATTCATATGCAGCGGATATCGCGGCGCGGATCCGAGGGATCAATCCGGGGTAGCTGGCGGCAAACCCGGGAAATCCCCCCTAGCCCCCCTTTTTCAAAGTGGGGAACTTGATCGTGCCAGCCGGGCAGATATGTGTCTGAGCGAGACCTGTGCGGCCGGCAATTATGAAAACCTGCAACCGCTCAAATCAACCCCAACAGAAAAGCTGCTGAAGGGATCTCTGAGGACGGCAACGGACACTAGCCACTGGCAATAACTAAATCGTCCCCGACAAAAAACTGCTGACAAATCTGTCGATACGGCAGCGACCAAGCACAGGCGATAACCAAACCCGCAGCCGCGCGAACCAGTTCCCCTTTGACAAAGGGGGCTAGGGGGATTCGGGTTTGCCCGGTTTACGCTCAGCGTACTGGTTCTCCGTCCTGAGCCGCTGCAGCAGCTGATCAACCAGTACCAGATGCGCAGTGATCGCATGGGTAGCAGACTGGAAGTAGGTTGCCGCGCGCAGCGTTTTATCCTCTTCGGCTGCCAGCATCCGGTCCACAAGCTCGAGCAATCGGTCCAGACAATCTTCGGCCTCCTGCACTTGGGTTGCCATCTCCTGGCGTAACTGCGGGTCGGCGTGCAGTTGTGCGAGCGGAAGATAAGCCTGGCCTGCAATCCGTATACGCAGCGCCTCCAGCTCAGTGCGCAGCGCTGAATCACTTCCGCGACGTACGATGATGCCCGTGCCGATTGCGCGGGCCTGGCCCAGTAGCTCGGTGTGCTCGAGCAACTGCAGCCAACACCCGACAGGCTGCGTGGCGAGACCGCCGAGGCATTCGAGGTCATGCCGATCTGCGATGCCCCTGATGACTTCGAGCAATAGCGCCAGCATCCGATTGTGCAAACGCAGGCCAGCTTCTGCACTGATCTCATGTTCCTGTGCGCTTTCAATCTGTACCCACTGAGCCAACGCCTGCCGCCAGCCCGGATAGCATTGGAAGCTGCGCTCATGCACTCGACAACGTTCCAGTTGAGCGGAAATTTCCTGGTGGACTGCCCAGCGTCGCGCCTGCCAACTGGCCTCGCCCGACATTTCGCCAAAGCTTAACCCGCGATGCTGCTGCACCAGCTCCAGCAACTGCCGCAGGCAAGCTATACGCTCGAGTTCATGCACGCAGGCCTGGCCGCGCTCGTGCAGACGCTTACGACGCGACCGCACGAGCAACGAAACTGCCAGAAGAATCAGGAGAGCGAGCGCAACAGTACCGAGGAACATGTTTGCGCTCCCGGGAGGGCTCAGGACGCGTTCGGTGTTTCCGAACGACCAGAGAGTAACTCGATGCGGTAACCGTCCGGATCCTCGACGAAGGCCAGCACGCTGGTGCCATGCTTCATCGGGCCCGGCTCGCGGACGATCTTGCCGCCGGCTTCGCGGATCTGCTCACAGGCCTTATAGACATCATGCACTTCGATAGCGATATGCCCGTAACCGGTACCCAGCACGTAATGATCGGTGTCCCAGTTGTGGGTGAGTTCGAGAACGGCATTCTCTGCTTCGTTGCCATAACCGACAAAGGCCAGAGTGAATCGACCTTCGGGAACATCCTTGCGACGCAGCAGCGTCATACCCAGCACCTCGGTGTAGAAGGCAATGGATTTGTCGAGGTTACCGACGCGAAGCATGGTGTGTAAGATGCGCATAGAATCTCCTTCGGAGCCTCGCTAAAGGCTTAGGGCTGGAAAGCTTGAAGCTGGAAGACAACCTTCGTGCCAGCACGGCTATCATCCTCCAGCCTACAGCCTCAAGCAGTGTTTACGGCTTTACAGTAATTTACGGCCCTTGCCAGCAGCGATACGCATGCGCAGCGCATTCAGCTTGATGAAGCCGGCTGCATCAGCCTGATCATAGGCACCAGCGTCGTCCTCGAAGGTGGCGATGGCAGCATCGAACAGCGAGTCGTCAGATTTGCGGCCGGTAACGATGACGTTACCCTTGTAGAGCTTCAGACGCACTACACCGTTCACGTGGAGCTGCGATGCATCAATCATCTGCTGCATCATGACGCGCTCAGGGCTCCACCAGAAACCGTTGTAGATCAGCTCGGCATACTTGGGCATCAGGCTGTCTTTTAGGTGGGCAACTTCGCGGTCCAGGCAGATGGACTCGATCGCACGGTGCCCCTTGAGCATGATGGTGCCGCCGGGAGTTTCGTAGCAGCCGCGGGATTTCATGCCGACAAAACGGTTCTCGACGATATCCAGACGACCGATGCCGTTTTCGCCGCCAACCTTGTTCAGGTAGGCCAGCACTTCGGCCGGGCTCATCTGTTTGCCATCAATGGCGACGATGTCACCCTTGCTGTAGGTCAGTTCGATGTAGGTCGGAGTATCCGGCGCGGCTTCTGGCGACTTGGTCCAGCGCCACATGTCTTCTTCGTGCTCGGCCCAGGTATCTTCCAGCACGCCACCTTCATAGGAAATGTGCAGCAGGTTGGCATCCATCGAGTAAGGCGATTTCTTCTTGCCGTGGCGCTCGATCGGAATGTCGTGCTTGGCTGCATAATCCATGAGTTTTTCTCGGGACAACAGATCCCATTCGCGCCAGGGAGCGATAACCTTGACGCCGGGCTTGAGGGCATAGGCGCCGAGCTCAAAACGCACCTGATCGTTGCCCTTGCCGGTAGCGCCATGGGAAATGGCGTCTGCGCCCGTTTCATTGGCGATTTCGATAAGACGCTTGGCGATCAGCGGTCGGGCAATGGAGGTGCCCAGCAGGTACTCACCTTCGTAAACGGTGTTGGCGCGGAACATGGGGAACACGAAATCACGCACGAACTCTTCGCGCAGGTCATCAATGTAGATTTCCTTGACGCCCATGGCCTGGGCCTTGGCGCGGGCCGGCTCGACCTCTTCGCCCTGGCCGAGATCGGCTGTGAAGGTAACCACTTCGCAATCGTGAGTGTCCTGCAACCACTTGAGAATTACCGACGTATCCAGTCCGCCCGAATAGGCCAGGACGACTTTTTTCACATCAGTCATTACGCGCTCCCTTGAAGGTTCATTTCCGTCGCCGCTGAGAGCGCCGGTCAAAGGCGCTATTCTAGCGCCCGGCAGCGAGGAATCACAGCGCGGATGCCGATCAAAGCACCATGACCGCCAGCCAGCCGAAGGCAATCAGTGGCAGGTTGTAATGCAGGAAGGTCGGCACCACGGTGTCCCATATGTGGTTGTGCTGGCCATCCACGTTGAGACCGGCGGTCGGCCCCAGCGTTGAATCCGACGCTGGCGAGCCCGCATCACCCAGGGCCGCGGCTGTACCGACCAGCGCGACAATCGCCAGCGGGCTGAAACCCAGCTGCAACGCCAGCGGCACGTAGATGGCCGCAATGATGGGAATGGTCGAGAATGAAGAGCCGATACCCAGGGTGATCAGCAGCCCGACCAGCAACATCAGCAGCGTCGCCAGCCCCTTGCTGTTACCGATCATGTCAGCGGAGCTCGCCACCAGCGTCTCGATCGAACCGGTGGCACGCATGACTTCGGCAAAGCCGGCCGCAGCAATCATGATGAAGCCAATCATCGCCATCATTTTCATGCCTTCGGTGAAGACATCGTCCGCTTCACGCCAGCGCACCACGCCGGACACGGAAAAAATCACAAAGCCGGTAAGCGCACCAATAATCATCGAATCAAGCAGCAACTGCACAACGAAGGCAGCGGCCACAGCAAGCAGAGCGACAACCAGCGAAAGCGGGTTATAGCTTACGCTCTCCCCGCCGGCTTGCTCGATCCGCGAGACGTCGTAGCTGCGCGGGCGGCGGTAACTGATGAAGATTGCCACCAGCAAGCCACACAACATGCCCAGCGCCGGCAAGCCCATCGCCTGCATGACGTTGACCTCGCTGACATCGGCGCCGCTCTCGGTGAGATTGGCCAGCAGGATGTCATTCAGAAATATCCCGCCGAAACCCACAGGTAGAAACATATAAGGGGTGATCAGACCAAAGGTCAGCACGCAGGCCACCAGCCGGCGGTCCAGATTCAGCCTGGCCATGACCATCAGCAGTGGCGGGACCAGCAGCGGAATGAAGGCGATATGGATCGGGAGTATGTTCTGGGATGATAACGCCACCGCCAGAATGACACCCAGCAACATGATCTTGAGCAGACCGTGGCCCGCTTCGTTGCGCTGGTTGATCATGCCCAGTGCGCGGTCAGCCAGTGCATGGGCGAGACCGGATTTGGCGATCGCCACAGCGAAGGCGCCGAGCAATGCGTAACTCAGGGCCACGTTGGCGCCTTTGCCCAGACCGTTCTGGAAAGCTTCCAGCGTTGCCTCAAGCCCCAGCCCGCCCACCAGCCCGCCGGTTACCGCCCCGAGGATGAGTGCGACTACTACGTGCACCCTGCACAAGCTCAGCACCAGCATCACTGCAACAGCTACGACTACGGCATTCATCGTTGGAGTTCCTGTATTTGATTGCAGACTGCCAGACCGGCGCTGGCTGAAGGGCGCGTACTCTGCCGCATAGCCCCAATGCTGTCAAAAAATGACCCCCTAGGTGTTATTTGCGCCATACCCTACCAAAGTCTAATTCCCGCCAGCGAATCAGTGGATCCGTCCCGAGCCAACACGCAAGCGCTCAAGAACAGTGCCTGACGACAACATCTGTACTAACGCCTGCATTCGCAAGAGACAGCCCTATCCAGGGATTCGACCAAGGTCTTACGGTCGGGATGCCAAACGCGTGCTTTATTGAGTGGCGCCGCCGGCTGATGCCGGTTCGCTACCATCCATCAGGAGAATAATAATGAAAAAGCTTGGTAAACCCGGTGCGCTGGCTGCTGCCGTCGCCCTTTCGCTCACCCTGCCTACCTCTCCGGGAGCGCATGCCTCCCCCTTCGTTGACGATGCCAGCGGCTCGCTGCAACTGCGCAACTTCTATTTCAATCGGGATTTTCGCGATACCGGTGCACGTCCACAGGCCGAAGAGTGGGCCCAAGGCTTTATTTTCCGCGGCAAGTCCGGCTATAGCCACGGCGACCAGGGGCTGGGGCTGGACGTTCACGCGGCGCTTGGTCTGAAGCTGGCGTCAGATGATGACCACGCCGGCACCGCGTTGCTTCCCAGCGCACTGGGGGACGAAGGTCCAGGCAGTTACAGCCATATCACCTTCACTGCCAAAGCCAAGATATCCGAGACCGAACTCAAAGTAGGTGGGCTGACCCCGTCTATCCCTGTGTTGCAGGCCAGCGACATACGTTTGCTGCCCCAGACCTACACCGGCGCGGCGCTGACGATGAACGAGATCAGCGGCCTGGCGCTACAGGCAGCGCAGCTACGCGAATTCAATCAGATGAACAGCACCAATCGCGAAGACATGATCGCCAACATTGGCGGCACATCTGACCGCTTCAACTATTTCGGCGGGGCCTATACTTTTCCCGCCCAGTCCCCCGACTCCACCACGCTGGGTCTGTGGCGGGGTGATCTGGATGGTGTCTACGACCAGAACATGATCAACCTGCTGCATAACGTGACGCTCGGCAACTGGAAGCTGGGTGCCAACCTTGCCTACTTCGACAGCGACATCGAAGCCGGCAGCACCGACAACAAGATGAAATCCGTGATGCTCTCGGCCGGTACCGGTGCGCATACCTTCCGGCTCGGCTATCAGCATAGCGATGGCGACTCCGCGTTCCCCTACATAGCGCTGAGTAACCCCTATGTCGCCAACTACATCCAGATTCTGGATTTCGGCCGCCCCGATGAGAAGTCCTGGCAGGCCCGCTATGATCTGGATTTCGCCACGCTCGGCGTACCCGGCCTCAAGGGTCTGGTGCGCTATGTCAGCGGCGACAATATCGATATCGCTGGCGCAGACAAGGAATGGGAACGGGATATCGACTTCACCTACACCATCCAGAGCGGCGCTCTGAAGAACGTTTCGATTCAATGGCGTAACGCGATGGTGCGCTCCGACGTAGCCGGCGCCATAGATGAGAACCGCCTGATCCTCAACTACACCATCGCGCTGCGGTAAGCGAATCCTGGGGGTGTAGCGCGCCTGTGCTACGCCAGCCTTGGTACCGCAACCCACCCCGTCGGCGAGTCCGGACGCGGCCCTAGGCGCTCACCACCCCCAGGACGGCAAGTCCGGGCCAGCCTGGGGGTGTAGCGCGCCCGCGCTACGCCAGGTCTGGCTACCGCACCCAACCTATCGACTCAACGCCCCCAAAGCTGCGCCTGTAGCCCCTCGACGTGTAATATTACGGTCCAATCGTTTTCCCGGCATGCACAGAGACTTAACGCTTTCATGGTCGCCATCCACATTCCCTCCCCCGCACTGACACTCCGGGCCGGCCATAGCGCCATCGATCACATCCGCCAGAACGGACTACAACCTGCGGACGTGCACATGATTCCCGGTGCCGCAGGCGGGCCCAAGGCGTTGGGTATCCAGGGGCTGGACCTGGCGCTCTTTGGAGACTGGCTTCCGCGCACCGATCAGCCACGCAGTCTGATCGGCGCCTCGATTGGCAGCTGGCGGTTCGCTGCGGCCTGTCTGCCGGACCCGGTTGCCGGCTTGAAGCGACTGGGGGAGCTCTATACCACGCAGCGGTTTCCCCGGGGCATCAGCGTTGCAGAAATCAGCCTGCGTTGCGGCGTAATGCTCGATGACCTGCTCGGCGATCAATTCGAGCAAATGTTGCGCAACCCGCTCTACTATTTGAATGTAGTGGTGGTCAGAAGCCTGGGGCTGATGCAGCACGACTCCCGTTCTCGCCTCGGGCTTGGCTTGAGCGGGGTGATAGGCGCCAACCTGTTGGGTCGCCGCTTCCTCAAGCACTACTTTGAACGAGTCATTCTGCATGACCCGCGCTTGCAGCCACCGCTTGCCGAGCTGCTCGACTTCACCAGCAGTCACGTCCACCTGAGCGCCGCTAATATGCGTCAGGCCTTGCTTGCATCGGGTTCGATTCCGATGGTGATGGAGGCCGTGCGTGACATTCCCGGTATGGCAGCTGGCGCCTACCGGGACGGTGGGCTGCTGGACTATCACCTGGATTTGCCCTACCAGGCACCCGGAGTGGTGTTTTATCCACACTTCGTTGACCGGGTTGTACCCGGCTGGTTCGACAAGACGCTGCCCTGGCGGCGCGGTAACCTCCAGCAGCTGAAGGATGTTCTGTTGATAGCGCCGTCACGTGAATATCTCGCTTCCCTGCCCTACGGCAAGTTACCGGATCGCAAGGACTTCACCCGGTTTCTCGATGATGACGCGGCCCGGGAAAAATATTGGCGCACGGCAATGGCAGAAAGCGCTCGTCTGGGCGATGAGTTTCTCGAGCTAGTTGATAGCGGTCGGCTGATCGACCGCATCCAGCCGCTATAGATGCTGCAATTCATCAGGTTACCCAGGCCCAGCCGCTCGGCGCTCGACGACGGTCTCATTCTAGTGCGCCTGGCGGTGCTCTACGGTGGCCTTGGTTTGCTGAGCCATTATGTCGCGGCATGGATCATGCGTTTCGTCGGCAGCCAGTTTCATATCGATACCCAGTTTCTGATGCTGGATGCGCTCTTCGCGGCATCCGTCATGCTCGGCAGCCTGTTTATTGCCTGGCTATTGCAACCCGACTCGCCGCTGCGCTGGTTGTTTGGCTCGCACCTGAATGTGCGCGGCGTGCTGCTGGCGATACTGGGTGCGGCGATCATGGTCTATGCCGCCGACCCGCTTGCTGGCTGGTTCGATCTGCGTTTACCCGATAGCGTATTGCTCCCGGAAGACGGAGCCAGGCCGCAGGCGGTGACGCCATTGCTCGAGCTGACCGGTGGTAGGTTGCTGGCGGCGCTGGTGCTCGCGGTGCTCTGGGTGCCAGCGGCTGAAGAATTCATCTTCCGCGGGTGGCTGCTCAAGGCCATGGCGCGGACCCGTCCAGGCATGCTGATCGCCTTGCCGGCTTCGACTCTGATTTTTGCGCTACTGCACGGCTTCTACAGTCCCGGTGGCGTTCTGGTCATTGGTTTGCTGGGGCTGTTTCTGGGCTGGCTGCGCTGGCGTTATGACCAGCTCTGGCTATGCGTACTGGCACATGCGGTGTACAACGGGTTGACCCTGTTGCTGGTGTCGATCCAGTGAATGCCTCCGTCTTTCCATGTCCGCTGTGCAATGCGCCGACCTCGCTTTACTGTACTGATCGACGGCGCGTCTATCATCACTGTTTCGTCTGCGGTCTGGTGCATGTTCCGCGCGAGTACCACATCGGTACCCAGGCCGAACGTGCGATCTACGATCTGCATCAAAACGATACTCATGAGCCTGGCTACCGCCGCTTTCTGTCACGCCTGGCCGAGCCGTTGCTGGCTCGACTGGCACCCGGTAGCGAAGGTCTGGATTTTGGCTGTGGTCCTGCCCCGGCGCTTGCCGCCATGCTGGAAGATCAGGGCCATCGTGTTGCCCTGCACGACATCTACTATCATCCGGCGCCTGAGCGGCTAGAGCAGCAATGGGATTTCATCACAGCCACTGAAGTTGTCGAGCACCTGGCACGGCCGGCGTGCGAGCTGGATCCATTGTGGCAATGCCTGAAACCGGGCGGCTGGCTCGCGATCATGACCAAGCGCGTGCGCGACCAGCACGCATTCCAGAGCTGGCATTACAAGAATGACCTGACGCATATCAGCTTCTTCAGCGATCAGACCTTTGAATGGCTGGCTGAGCGCTGGGGCGCGGAGTTGGAGATCGTAGGCGCGGATGTCGTAATGCTGCGCAAACACGCGCATTAACGGTTCAAGTCGTAGCGATCAGTCCAGTACGCGACGGGAGCCACTGAACCAGCGCTGCCAATGACTGGCTTGCAAACTGTCGACGCGTACATGCCCACCCGTGCTAGGAGCATGCAGGAACCGACCGTCGCCGACGTATATCCCGGCATGGTTGACCTTGCGGCCCTGCATGGAAAACAGCACCAGATCGCCAGGCTGTAACGGAGCGGATTTCTGTGCGGGTAATGCGCTGAGCCCGGAGGTCGTGCGGGGCAGGCTGACGCCCGCCGATTCGCGATAAACGTAGTTGATAAGCCCACTGCAATCGAATCCCGTCTCAGGAGACATGCCGCCATAGCGATAAGGCGTACCGAGCAGACTGAATGCGTGGAAAATCACGTCGTCATACGCCTGCCCTGAGGGTGCAGGCGGGGCCGGGCTAACATTGGGGGCATGGGTTTTTGGCGCGCTGGAGCAGCCCACCAGTACCACCGCCGCAGCAAGTATCATCAAACCCGGTAAACGCATGGAGCAGTCTCGATAGCCGATCATGGGCGTAACACTGCCCTGCCATCACAAACCGGTCAAGATCAATGGTTCACGGTGTGGCCCAACATCACAGATAGCTGACACATGGGTCTGCCACTTTCAGCGTGCCACTGATTGAACGCGTCCTGGGTAGCCGCCAGGTCACGCTGGCTGCTCGGTACCTTATCGACCACACCCTGCGCCTTGAGCGCCGCGACCACATCATTGCTGGGTACGAAAGTATCCTTGCCGAGCATGCGCAAATAGCGCGGTGCCGATAATCCGCCCATCTGGTTGCCACGCCGGGCAATCAATCGCCACAGCCCGGTGATGTCGCTGACCGGCCAATCGGCAATGAAGTTGCCCATCGAACCCTGTTCGGCACTGATATCGAGGATCATCTGGGCGTTGCGCGGCACACTGCGGAGCTTGCCGAGATGCCGTATCAGCCGGGTGTCCTGCATCATCCGCTCAATATGCTCGGCGCCCATCAATACGACCTTTTCCGGATCGAACCCGAAGAACGCTTGTTCGAAGGCCGGCCACTTGGCATCGACCAGGCTGTGTTTCAGACCTGCGCGGAATACACGCAGCGCCAGGGTCGACAGATAGCGGTCGTTGCTCAGCTGACGCAGCTGCTTGTCACTTGCCGGCACCGGCAATCGCGCCTCCAGCGCAGTACGCGAGCCGAAGCGGTTCAGGCAATACTCTTCCAGCCAGGTATAACTGCGCAGTTCAGGCATCAGACGTTCATGACATTGAGAAAACGTGGGGTGGCCTGATCGTCAATCTTCAAGCTGGCGAAGTCGAACAATTTGGCATCGGCCAGCTGGGAAGGATGCACATGACGCAGCGAGCGGAAGATGCTTTCAATCCGGCCGGGGTTTTCCCGCTCCCAGGTCTGCAGCATTTGCTTGACGACTTTGCGCTGCAGGTTTTCCTGTGAACCACAGAGATTGCACGGAATGATCGGAAATTCGCGCAGCCGTGAGTAAGCCTCGATGTCCTTCTCGCTGCAGTACGCCAGCGGCCGGATCACCACATTGCGACCATCATCCGACAGCAGCTTCGGCGGCATTGCCTTGAGCGTGCCACCGTAGAACATGTTCAGAAAGAAGGTTTCGACGATATCGTCGCGATGATGCCCGAGGGCCACGCGCGTTGCGCCGATCTCATCGGCAAAGGTGTAAAGATTGCCGCGCCGCAGACGCGAGCACAGCGAGCAGGTGGTCTTACCCTCCGGCACCTTCTCCTTGACGATGGAATAGGTGTCGCGCTCGAGGATATGGTACGGCACGCCAACCTGATCAAGGTAAGCCGGGAGAACGTCTTCCGGAAAACCCGGCTGCTTCTGATCAAGGTTCACCGCGACCAGCTCAAAACGGATAGGCGCGACCTTCTGCAGATGCAGCAGCATGTCCAGCATCGTATAGCTGTCCTTGCCGCCGGACAGACACACCATGATCTTGTCGCCCTCCTCGATCATGCCGTAGTCGGTAACGGCTTCGGCAGCGAGGCGGCGCAGACGTTTCTGCAGTTTGTTCTGGTTGACGCTCAGGGTGGACATGACAGCGGAATCCGGAAGGAGATAAAGCCGGCTATTTTACCCACAAATACTGCGCCATAAAAACAACGCCCCCTGACGACCGGACGGCCGTCAGGGGGCGTTTTGCATCCGGAGCCTGTCTGGCGTCTCGCAATGAGACACCAGACAAGCCCTGGTTAGCGCAGGTAAACCGGACCGATGCCGAAGCCCCAGAAAATCACGGCTGTCGCCATCATCGCGACCAGCACTACCAGGCCAACGGCCAGAATGGAGCTGGAGAAAAGGAAGCCTTCCTCAGGCGGGATGTCCATGAAGATAGGGATACCCTGGTACAGCAGATACGTAGTGTAAGCGACCGCGGCGGTACCGACCGTCATCAGTAGCCACAGGTTTGGATACAAGGCACATAAGCCCGCCAGGAACAACGGCGTTGCGGTATAGGCGGCAAACACCAGGCAGTCGCTCAGCGTCGGACTGGAGTCGTAGGTGCGCGCCATCCAGTGTATGAAGGCACCCATCACCACTACGCCTGCCAGCAAGGCGATATAGGACAGTATGGTCATGTAGAGCGCGCTTGCCTGCGTTAACTTGACCGCATCCACGGTGCCTATCGACCAACCCACCTGCGTAGTGCCAATGTAGGCCGATACGACTGGAATCGCGGCGAGGACAAGAACGTGGACAAGGTACATCGGGCCGATGGTGCGTTCCTCGCCCTTGATTTCTTTCCATTCCTGATCAGGGTGGGTGAACAATCCCATGACGTGTTGGATCATCGTGCGGCTCCTCGATTTATTATTCATTCCTGTCGTCTACGGCTTGGCCGGCGGCAGGTGCGAGGCTGTGACAGTATGTCGCAGCCCTTGCCTTGACTATAGTCAAAAAGCGTTCGGAAAAAAGCAGGACGATTAGAGAGTTTGGCGACTTCAAACGGCCGGGTAATAGCGTTTCAGAATTAAAAAAGCTTCATTGATGCGCTGAACAAGCTGTGTGTCGCCCCCGCGATCGGGGTGGTGAGCGCTCATCAGGGTGCGATAGCGCTGCCTGATCTGCGAGAAGCTGGAGGGAGCTTCCAGATCGAAAAGCGCCAGTGCCTGTTCAACCTCGCCATCCAGAGCAGTCGGCTGTCGGGACCAGAATGTATCCAGTAGCCTCTGTACTTCATCCGCGTTGGTAGCGGCCCATTGCTGCCAGTCCAGATAGTACGTACGTAGTGGATCGGCCACCCTCAGGCCCGGGCGGGACACCGTGACGGGTACAATAGCGATTCGCATTGCGCCGATTTGCAATTGCAATCCAGCGGGGTTCAGCGCATCGGACAACCGATACAATTTATGGAATAGCAGGAAGTGCATCCGGAACAATTGCAATGGATCGCTGAAAACGCCCGGTATGGCAAAGACCGACTGCGGAAAATCCGCGGCCAGGCGTTTGATCAACCCATGCTCGTCCACGCCTTCCGGAGCGGATTCCAGAACGGAGAGCAGATGTTGATCGAACCCGGCGGGCAGCAGATCTTCGGGTGTGACAGTCATGGCGGCATTCTAGCACCGCCCATCCATTACCGTTGCCCGGATGCGCATCCCGGCAACAGGATTCAGCCTCCTCTGCCCGCCGCGGCTTCTGCAGGGTCCTGCACTTCTGCTCCCGACTGCCGGGGATGTTCAGCCTCTGAGGGGTGCACCTGATCTTCCAGCGCCAGCTCGAGCATGGCATCGGTTGAGTGCACCATAGGCACGAAATGCGCCGGTTCCTCGACGATACGGTCGCTGGACTTGCGCGCCTGAAAGAACGCATACAGGGAGCAAGCCGCGAACAGCACCACAAAGAACAGTGGCAGCGCACTCGGCGCGGTCACGCCCATCAGAAAGCCGGCCAATGCCGGCCCAAAAGCCGAACCAACGCCGTTAAGCATCAGCAACGCGGAGTTCCCCGAGAGAATCTCATCGTGGTGCAGGTGGTCGATCAGATGCGCAACAAGAGTGGGATACACCGCGAAGGCACCGGCACCGAATACGGCCGCCGCGACGAGCAACATCTGCATGGACGAAGCGAACACTAGCATCAACAACCCGCCCACCGCCGCGATGCCGGTGACGATAGCCAGCGCCTGTCTTCTGTCGATCCGGTCCGAAAGCAATCCCAGCGGCCACTGCATGAACATGCCCCCGAGAATGGTAAGTGACATGAAGCTTGCGACCGCTGCTGCATCCATCCCCAGCCGGCTCACATACACAGCGCCCAACCCCCAGAAACCGCCCATGGCCAACCCGGCCAGCAGCGATCCCGAGACCGCAACAGGCGCAGCGGCCCACAGGCGCTTCAGTGACAGCGCGGGTGTCTGGGAGATTTTCGGTTGTGGCAGGCGCGTCGCGGTAACCGGCAGGATGGCAGCCATCAGGAATATTGCCGCGACGGCAAACAGCACCGCTCCGACAGGGTTGCCGAATCGCAGTAATTGTTGAGACGCGGCAAGCGCCCCGAGGTTGACGACCATGTACACCGCGAAAACCTGGCTTCGACGCTCGGAGGGCGCCTCGGAGTTCAGCCAGCTTTCGACCACCGTGTAGATGCCCACCAGCACTATCCCGGTCAGCACGCGCAGCACGAACCAGAAGGCCGCGTCGACAATCAACACATGCAGCAAGATGAACGCTGCAGTCGCTGCGGCGCAGAACGCAAAGGCGCGGATGTGCCCCATGCGCCGGATGAGTTTGGGGCATACCCAGGTGCCAATAATGAAGCCGGCGTAATAGGCAGAACCCAGCAACCCCAGCGTCTGATCACTGAAGCCTTCGGCACTGCCGCGCAGGGGCAGCAATGTATTCAACAGCCCGGTGCCCATGAGCAGCAGGCCAATCCCCGACAAAAGCGCCCCAATGGGCAACAGTATTGGAATCATGGATCCGTTTCCCCCTTCCGGTTCCAGACAGCATTTCCCAGCCTGTTGTAAAAGCTGAACTGAACTGCAGTGAGCCAGACAAACCTTCGGCTGCCGCAGCTGGTGGTGTGTTTTTCAGGACTCGCGAGCGTCTTGCTACGTACCGGGCACCGGCAATGGCGCGCTGGAATCGATCATGCGAGCAAAAAACTCAAACCTGCGATCGCTTGCTGAACGGCGAAGGCCCGGCCCGCCTGAGCGCTGCCGCTTCGCTTACCGCTCAAGTCAGGTTCGACACTTCTGAGCCGGTGCGTTCCCTGACATAGCTGATACCTGCCCATCTATACTTGAAACAGAGGAGACAACCGCAGGAGCTGGTCATAGAGGGTCGACTTGGTTAGGGTCGGCTGAAATGCACCGATGTTTTCCGTTCAGATGAGAGTTTCGATGGCCCAAAAACAATTGCTCATTGTCGCCCACGCCCCTTCCGCCAACACCCGCCAGCTGGCCGAAGCTGTATTGCGCGGCGCACAGAATCCCGATATCGAAGACGTTGAGGCGCGCTGGATCCCGCCGCTGGAAGCCACGCCTGAAGACGTCCTTTCCGCCGACGGGATTATTCTCGGCACGACCGAGAATCTGGGCTACATGAGCGGTGCCCTGAAGGATTTCTTCGACCGTTGTTATTACCCCGTTCTGGAGAAAAAACAGGGGCTCCCCTGCGCCTTGTACATTCGCGCCGGCCTGGACGGCACAGGAACCCGGCGCGCCGTGGAAAGCATCGTCACCGGGTTACGCTGGAACTGGGCCCGGGATCCGCTCACATTCAAAGGTGAATGGCGAAGCGACTTCGCAACGGATGCGGAAGAACTCGGCCTGTACATGGCCGCAGGCCTGGAGAGCGGGATTTTCTAGTGCGCTCACCCCAATGTGTGTACAGCCCGTGCCGCTTCGGTTTTATAATGGACTAATGAAGTCTCTTACCGAAGCAGTCGAACAGGCATACCAGCGCGCAGAGCAACGTCTGGGCAGGGAATTCGTGCGCCCGCGCGTGACGCTGGACCTGCGTGGACAACGTGCCGGGGTCGCCTACCTGGGGCGCAACCTGCTGCGTTTCAACGAGCGCATGTACCGGGACAATCGGGAGGACTTCCTGCTGCAAACCGTCCCCCACGAAGTCGCGCATCTGGTTGCGCACGCCCTGCATGGCGGCAATATCCGCCCCCATGGCATCGAGTGGCAGACCCTGATGATTGAGGTGTTCGGATTGGAGCCGAAACGCTGTCACGACTATGCCGTTCCTGAGCGCCGCCGCACCCATTACTACTACCAGTGCGGCTGCCCTACTCCCATATCCTTCACCCCCCAACGCCATGCCTGGGTAGGCCGCGGCAGGCGTTATCAATGTCGGCGCTGCGGTGATCTGTTGAAATTTACAGGTAAGCTGCAGTTTGCTTGAGGGGAAGCGGTTGCTGTAAAGACAGACGGAATCCACGCATAGCTACTATGCAAAGGGTTCAACGCCGCGGCTATTGTCGCTGAATGCGCAAGGCATACCAGAGTCGGTATAAGCCGGGGTGAAGCAGGCTTTTATAACGGCGGCGCCTCATTAGCCCGGCGCAGCAGCTGGATATAGGGCCGCAACGAATACCCGAGCTGCGGTTCCAGTTGGTCAGCCCAGTTCAGCATCGCGACGCGGTCGAGACCCAGCGTGCCACTTGCAGGTACGAACAACAGGATATTGCCCTCTTCCACTGCCACCTGCAGATACTGATCTCCGAACAGGTCCTCCAGCAACCGCGAAGCATAGGGCTGGCCGGTTTCCCCCATCTGCCATTGATTGATCACCATCACTCCACCCGGCCGCAGCGTACGGTGGCACGCCTGAAAGAAATCCTTCTGCATTTGCAGACGCGAAATCCCACCCTCCATATACAAGTCCATGAACAACAGTTCACAACTTGACGGTGCTGATCTGACGTAGGACTCAGCGCACCCAATGCCCACGTAAAACCGGTCATCCTGAGTCAATCCCAGCCAGCGACTTGCCAGCTCTACTACCGCTGGGCGAAGTTCGATCGCGGTCAGCTTTTCAGTCCTGAAATGCTCTATCAGGCAGTTCGCCAACGCGCCGCCGCCCAGTCCCAGGATCAGCGTGTCGCGCGGCGTCGGCTGCCAGAAACAGCCCAGCAGCATAGCGCGCGTGTAGTCATATTCGAGCCATGCAGGCTCCGCAACGAAAGTGCAGCTCTGCTCGGTCTGCTCACCAAAATACAGAAATCGGTAACCCTCAGCTTCGGTAACTCGAAGCTGGCCGTAATCATCGCGGAGTTTCTCCAGAAGTACTTCTTCATCGTTCATCAGCAGGCGCCTCAAACAGCGATAGAGTCGCTTGGCAAAAGGTTCGGAATGTCTTTCAGGCATGGCTGAGGTTACCACTGCAGGGATGCTTTAACACTGACGAGACCTCTGGATGATCAGGACCACGAGCGGCGCCGGAGCCGCTTCATCGCGTAGCCGTCTGCCGAAACCATACCTTGCCCGCTCACGTACAGAAACTGACGAATCTTGCGAAGACGTCGACGTTAGCCGCTCAAAACCACCTGTTTGGGGGGATTTCACCACTTATCTCCCACAGTATTATCTGCCGGCCATAACGCAACTTGTCTCGCCTGGAGGTGCGCTGTCGGCGACTGCCAGGCAATACCACCAATAATAGACCGAGGAATTACCATGTCTTTGATGATCAGGATCAAGCACTGTGTCTGTATCACCGCAGCGCTGACGTTAATGAATATCGGCACCGCCAACGCGGTCAACCCGCCGGTAAGCGGTTCAGCAGATACCATGATTATTGGCGATTCAGTGTTCGCCCTGAGCGGTGACATCAAGGAATATCTTGAAGACGACCTGGGCGAACCCATCACCAGTCACGCACGTTCAGGCTGCCAGATGCTCGGCGGGAACCTGATCTGCTCGCGTCGCTACGCGATTCCAGAGCAATATGACAACGCGTCAAAAAGCGGCATAAAGACTGTCATCATGAACGGCGGCGGTAACGACATCCAGCTCAATGATTGCAGCCCGTCCCTTCGGGAATGCATGCCACTGCTGCAGGATCTCGAAGACGAGATCGCGTCACTGGCTCAGCAGATGCAGGCCGACGGCATCGAAGAGATCATTTTCCTCGGTTATTACAATGCCAAAGGTGATGCTGCGGCAATGAGGGAAATCAACGAATACAGCATGGATTACAAAGCCAGAACCTATCCAGGTCTTGGCATCACCTTCGTCGATGTCCGCGATCGCTTCAACGGCAACGAGGATCGTTATATAGCCAATGACGAGATCCATCCTACCGCTGAAGGTTCACGCATACTGGCAGACCTGCTGCTTGAAAAGCTGACTGACTGATCGGTTCTACCTCTGCGGCCCGCCACGCTTGGCGGGCCGTTCTGTTAATCCTACGAATACCCGCCATCAGCCTCAGCATGCGCATCAGCTGATCGCATCGGTCTCTCCGAGGCTCTGGCGGGTCAGCGCCGAAGCTCTACCAGCCCCTTCCCCTTGAGCCGTCCGTTTGCCTGGGTCCATAATGCGCACCCTCTCCGCTTTGCCCACAGGCTGCCCCGATGTTTCGCTGGTTCGAACAACGTATCAATCCCTTTCCTTCCGAGGAACCCACTGAGCCGCCCCGCACGCTGCTTGCCTTTTGCCTGCATTTTACGCGTGGGAGCTGGTCGTATCTGTTGATTGCCGGCCTGCTGATGGCGGGTATTGCAGTCGCCGAGGTATGGCTGTTCAGCTTCTTGGGCAACATCGTCGATTGGCTTTCGGAGCAGAACCGCGAGTCCTTTCTGCAGACCGAAGGCTGGAAACTGGCAGCCATGGCGCTGGTGGTCATGGTGCTGCTACCAGGGCTGGTACTCGCCAACTCCCTCGTGACCTATCAGGCGCTGATGGGCAATTTCCCCATGCGCATCCGCTGGCTGGTGCACCGCTATCTTTTGCGCCAGTCCATGGCGTTCTACCAGGATGAGTTCGCTGGCAGGATCGCCACCAAGCTAATGCAGACTGCACTGGCCGTGCGCGAGTGTGTGATCAAGCTGATTGACGTCCTCAACTACGTGATCGTTTATTTCCTCGGCACACTTCTGGTCGTCGGTATCGCTGATTGGCGTCTGGCGATGCCAATGCTGCTCTGGTTTCTGGGTTACCTGCTACTGATGCGCATTTTCGTGCCGGTGATGGGCAAGGTTGCCGAACACCAGGCCGACGCGCGCTCAATGATGACCGGACGCATTGTCGACAGCTACACCAACATCCAGACGGTGAAGCTGTTCTCGCATGCTGGTCGCGAATCCAGCTTCGCCCGCGAAGGCATGGACGAGTTCATGACCACCGTCTACCGGCAGATGCGCCTGGTCACCCAGATCAACGTCTCGCTTTACGCACTGAACGGCATCCTGCTGCTTAGCGTTGCCGGGCTCGCGATCTGGCTCTGGGTCAATGAAGCGGTAAGCGTGGGGGTCGTGGCCGTAGCCATCGGACTGGTTTTGCGCCTGTGGGGCATGTCGCAATGGATACTCTGGGAAGTCTCCGCGCTGTTCGAAAATATCGGTACCGTGCAGGACGGCATCAACTCCATCTCGCGGCCGCAGGTCGTCGAAGATGCACCCGATGCCGTGCCGCTGAAAGTCACCCGCGGTGAAATCAAGTTCGAGGACGTGCGCTTCCATTACGGCAAGGGTCACGGCGTGATGGAGCACCTCGATCTGCATATCCGACCAGGCGAGAAAATCGGGCTGGTCGGCCGCTCCGGCGCGGGCAAGTCTACGCTGGTCAATCTGCTGCTGCGCTTCTATGACGTGGAAGGCGGACGCATCCTTATCGACGGGGCGGATATCGCCGGCGTTACCCAGGACTCCCTGCGCGAGCATATCGGCATGGTCACCCAGGATACCTCCCTGCTGCACCGCTCAGTACGGGAAAACATTCTGTATGGCAGACCGGATGCGGACGAAGAAATGATGCTACAGGCAGCCCGCCGCGCCAGAACCGATGCGTTCATTCCGGACCTGCGTGACGCCAAGGGTCGTCAGGGCTACGACGCGCATGTCGGCGAGCGTGGCGTAAAACTGTCCGGCGGCCAGCGCCAACGCATCGCCATTGCCCGCGTCATGCTCAAGGATGCCCCAATACTGATTCTGGACGAAGCGACCTCGGCGCTGGATTCGGAAGTAGAGGCTGCTATCCAGCAGAGTCTGAACTCCCTGATGGAAGGCAAAACCGTCATCGCTATCGCCCACCGACTCTCCACAATCGCCGAAATGGACCGGCTGATTGTTATGGACCAGGGTAATATCATCGAAGACGGTAGTCATAGCGAACTACTCGCCCGCGGCGGGCTGTATGCGCAGCTCTGGGCTCGGCAGTCGGGTGGTTTTCTGGCTGAGGATTGATAGTAGCAGAAGCCCAACCCCGAATCCCCCCTAGCCCCCCTTCTGCGAAGGGGGGAACCTTGTCTGTGCGCTTTACTCGCTTCAGGCCAGCCTGAACCCTTGATGTGATCTACTCGGCTCTATTGAAAAGAATGGTTTTGGCCCAAGCCACACCAATTTTCGAACAAGCCCGCCGGCTGGCAGGATGGAGCAAGTGTTGAAAACAGGGATGTTTTCACCAGGCCTCGAGGGACGGGTTCTCGTCTTGCGCCATCCTGCCATACGGCGGGCGACCGGCATCAGCTCTCAGCACACCACTACGCAACCGCAAGCGTCGTCCAGCGAAGAGTCGCTGGCCTCAGCCAGACCAATGCCCGAACAAGCCCGCCGGCTGGCAGGGTGGAGCAAGTGTTGAAAACAGGGATGTTTTCACCAAGCCCCCAGGGATGGGTTCACGGCGTCTTGCGGAGTCCTGCCAGAAGGTGGGCGTTAGGCTACGACTTCTCAGTCCGCCCAATTCCATTTAGATCTCCAATCGTGATGGGTCTGAGGCTGCCAGACCTTTGAGAGCGGCCCAAGCCATCACTGCCCTGAATACCCGCAATCACCGGCACTTTCCGGGAACTGGTCATACAATCAGGCAGACTCTTTTCCATGAATCTGCCTGCCCCCCGCGGCTAACAGACTCTCAGCACGCATAGAGGCCCCATGAAAACACGCATAACAGAACTCTTTGGTATTCAGCATCCGATCATTCAGGGCGGTATGCATCACGTCGGCTACGCCGAGCTTGCTTCCGCCGTCGCCAATGCCGGCGGCCTGGGCATGATCACCGCCCTCACCCAGCCAAATCCGGCGGCGCTTGCCGAAGAAATTCGCCGTTGCCACGAGATGACCGACAAGCCCTTCGGCGTCAACCTGACCTTCCTGCCCTCAGTCAATCAGCCGGATTACCCCGGCTATATCGAAGCCATCATCAAGGGCGGCGTGAAGGTCGTAGAAACCGCCGGCAATAACCCGCAAAAATATCTGCCTGCGCTGAAGAAAGCAGGCATCAAGGTCATCCACAAATGCACCGCCGTTCGTCATGCACTCAAGGCTCAGGCCATTGGTTGCGATGCTGTCAGCGTCGACGGCTTTGAGTGTGGCGGCCACCCGGGCGAAGACGATGTGCCCAACTTCATTCTGCTGCCCCGTGCAGCGGAAGAGCTGGAAATCCCCTTTGTCGCATCAGGCGGAATGGCCGACGGGCGCTCGCTGGTTGCTGCGCTGGCGCTGGGAGCCGACGGCATGAACATGGGCACGCGGTTTATTGCTACTCGTGAAGCGCCCGTTCACGAAAACGTAAAGCAAGCGATTGTCGCCGCCAGCGAACTGGACACCCGCCTGGTCATGCGTCCGCTGCGCAACACCGAGCGCGTGATGACCAACGAAGCGGTAGAGCGCCTGCTGGAAAAAGAGCGCCGCCTGGGCTCTGAGCTCAAGTTCGCCGACATCGCCGAGGAAGTAGCAGGCGTTTACCCGCGCATCATGAAAACCGGCGAGATGGATGCCGGCGCATGGTCCTGCGGCATGGTGGCTGGCCTCATCAATGACGTGCCCACGGTTCAAGTACTGGTCGACCGCATCATGGCCGAAGCTGAAGGCCTGATTCGTGATCGTCTGGCCGGCATGCTGAACGGTTGATCTGCGGTCAAGAATAACAACGGAGATTTCCATGAGTTTTGACTCCCCACTCTACCTTTGTGGCCCCTTGCGCGAGCCCCGCCAGATGCTGGCCGATCAGGAATACAGCGGCCATACCTCGATCCACGACGACAGCATGGCGGAAAAGCTTGGCTTCCGAGCGGGGCCGATCGAAGGCCCGACGCACTTCAGTCAGTTCGTTCCGCTCTTGGTCGAGATATTCGGACAAGCCTGGTTCGAGCGCGGCTGTTTCTCTTCGCATTTCCAGAACATGGTGGTCGAGGGTGAGCAGGTGCGCGCATTCGTCGAACGGCCCACCGCAGGCTCGAATCGGGTACGTTGCTGGGCAGAAAAGGCCGATGGCACACCGGTTCTGGAAGCGAGCGCCAGCCTGGGTTCGGACGACGGCCCCACCCTGCTGGAAGAGCGTATGGCCAAACTGCGCCCGCCGGAGAAGCTGGTCATCCTGTCTGAGCTGAAATTGGGCATGCGCGGCGCGGAGGAAGAGCACGTGCGGATGGATGCGGACCAGCATATGGGCCACCTGTATCCGTTTTCGCTCAATCAGAAACTCGAACGGATCACCGAGAATTCGCCCTGGTATTCGGATGCGCAAACCACGCCCTGGGGCCGCGCAATCATTCCACTGGAGATGGTCAGCGTGCTCGCTGAATACACCAGCAAGCAGGCGGCCTTTCCCGTCAAACAGCCTGTAGTCGGCCTGTTCGCCGATCAGGAAATTCGCATGATCGACGGCCCCCTCTTCGTAGGTGAGGATTACCTGATTCGCCGCGAGATAGTCGCGCTATCCGAGAGCAAGCGAACCGAATCGTATTGGGTACGTACCCACATCTACGACTCCACAGGGTCTACGCTCAAGGCACAGATGCTACTCAACCACGCCACGTTGAAACAATCGTACGCCAACTACGAGGTCGAGGCTTCCGCCTGAACCTCGCGTTGTAACAAGTGAATCCGGCCCGATGAGCATGCACCGGGTCGGATCACATCATTGCGCCGCGTTACAACTTCCCATCCATCGCCATCCGTACATAGGTCGGATCAAACCGCAACTGCACGTTGCCGCTGTTTCCAAGTACCGAACCATCGGCAAACTCCATCCCGACCACGTCCGGACTGGGCGCACCACTGCCCAGCAATCCCTTGTCGAAGGAGAACAACCGCACCTTGTCCATGGTCTCGCGCAGAGCTGGATCGGTAGCAAAAGCATGGGTATCGGCAGGCGTGTAGAACAGCATGGTTTCAGCCAGCTGAGCGTCAAAACCCGCCAGATCTGTTCCCGCTTGCTCGGCCATATAGGTACGGGCGGCCTTCGCTTCATCACTATCACCGGACATCAGCTCCAGCGTCTCGAACCAGGCCCCCACCAGCGCCTTGCCCAGCTCCGGATTTGCCTTCAACACGTCCGTATTGACCGCCATCATGTCGATGATCTCACCCGGAATCTGGGTGGAATCAAATACCTGGACTGCATCGGATGACTGCTGCTTGATCAGGCTCAACTGCGGGTTCCATACCGCCGCAGCCGTCACGTCCGGCGTCATGAAAGAGGCGACGGCGTCTGCGTCCGAAGTGTTCATGACCTTGATGTCGCGCTCGGACATGCCATGTTCTTCCAGGGCCCGCGCCAGCAGATAATGGGATACGGACAGCTCAACCAGATTGACCTGCTGACCGCGAATGTCCTCCATGCTGGAGCCGTTCTTCAGCAGCACGCCGTCGTTGCCGTTGGAGTAATCACCAAGAATCAGCGCGGTAGTATCCACCCCGCTAGCCGCCGGTATGGTCAGAGCGTCCATATTGGTCATGCCGCAGGCGTCAAAGGCACCCATGGTGTACTGGTTGATCGACTCGATGTAATCGTTGAATTTCACCACCTCGATCTCGATGCCGTACTTGTCTGCCCACTTGTCGACAATGCCGTAATCCGCTGCATAGGCCCAGGGCATCCAGCCTGCGTAGATCGACCAGGCGACCTTGAAACTCTGCTTCTTCTCGTTGGCCACCGCGCCGGTTGCCAGGCACAGACTGGTAGCCAGCACGGCCGCCCATTTCCAGATTGACGTTTTCAACATCGTAATTACCTCGTGCATCAATAAAAGGATGCCGCCCCGGCCTCAGTAATGCGGCTCGGTATAGCGGGTCAGGGTTGGGGATTCGTGGTCATACCAGGCGGCAGCGTCTTCGCTGAAGCCGGTGGTCTGTTTAAAACTGATTGCTGCTTCAATAGTGTCGACAGCGAAGCGCCGTTCACAGCGCGAGCCCTCGATGGTCAGTTGCTGAACGACCTGATGGGAGTCGGGGAGATATTCGAATCCATCCAGAGGACACAGGATCTGCCCGACTCGGGCCGGACAGGTCGAATGTTCGACGCGATAGCCCGTGGTTATCGAACCCGATGCCACGGAGGTCTCGAAGTTGAACAGATGGGCCAGGCGCTCGGCATCGCCAGCGGCCTCGGCTACCTCGTCGCGCAATAACCCGCTTGCGCTATGCGGTATGAGATCATCAGCGCGCCCAAGCACCAGCGCGGCATGGTCGCCACAGATGATAAGCCCGCCACCGCGATGCCGACGCACGCCGGTGTCCAAATCCCGCTCCTCGATCAGTCTCAAACCGATCAGGGGCCCAGGAGGCGACGGCTGCAAGCGCCAGTCTTCGACATAGGCCCCGCTGGGTGCGAACTCGATCATGCAGTTACCGACGCGCTGCAATAGGGCCGGCTCCGGCCAGCGGTTGTGCAATTGCAGCGAGGATTCGCCATGCCAGCTCAGCGTTTCGCCGGTCCATTCGGAGTCCGCTGCCCAGCCTTCGTAGTTGGCGAGCACCTCAAGCTCTGCAGGCAGGTAGTCGACCCATTCCCGGTGTGGCGGCTGCGCCTGCGCTATTGGCAAACGCAGGTCGATGGTGAAAGTGCGACTCTGAATCCAGCACACCGTGGTGGTGGTGTCAGTCTGGCCATTGGCAAAACTGATAGCGCGGCGTCGGAAATACCCGAGCATCCAGTCTGGTACACCGCTGCTTGCGCGCTGCGGATACCTTTCCAGCAATTCCTGCAACGTCATGCCGTTTCCCCCTGCTTGCGTCCCTGATGTCCAAAGGAAGCGAGGCCGCGGGCACCCTCCGGCATCGATAGTTCGCCGGTTTCGAGGCGGCGCTTGAGGTAGCCGAATGTCTGCACCGTCTGCGCAAACAGATGGTCACCACAGCGTACGGGCTCGTAACGCGCCGGTGCTGACTCGCTTAACAGCTCGGGCACCGGTGCAATCAGCGTGTCGTAATCACAGGCGCAAAACAGCGGGAACGAATAGCGTTCCTCGGCAACCTTGCGCACCCGGTGCGAGGTGGCGACATACATCCCGTTGCTGAGCACTTCGAGCATGTCGCCGATGTTGATGACAAAGGCCCCTTCAACCAGCGGTACATCAATCCATTCTCCGGCGCCGTTGAGTACCTCCAGGCCTGGAGCTGTCGGCAGCAGGATGGTGAAGCACTCATAATCAGTGTGCGCACCAATACCGGGGCGGTCTGCCGCGTCGGGGTTGAACGGATAATGAATCAGCCGGAGCTGGCTTGGTGGGGTCGTAACATAGCGGCTGAAGCCGTCCTCGGGCAGGCCCAGCGCCAGCGCAAAGCCTTTGAACAGCTGACTGCCCAGGGCAAGCACCGCATCGTAGTAGGCTTTTACGTCCTCCTTGAAACCGGGCATATCCGACCACTGGTTCGGTCCCAACATCGGTCGGCGACGCTCGCGTTGGTCCAGATCAAACCCGAGGTCATAGGCTTCCTTGTGGTCGATGGTGCCGGAAGAGAACTGCTCCTCCCCCTCAGGCACATAGCCGCTGTGGTTATTCGAGTGACCGATATAGTGACGCATCTTTTCTTCTATCGGCTGTGCAAAGTATTCCTGTGTGCGGGCCACCAACCTGTCAATCAGTGCCTGGGGCACGCCGTGCCCGGTGATATAGAGAAAGCCTGCATCCTTCGCTCCCTTTCCAAGGTGCGTGGCTGTTTCCATGCGCGCAGCCGGATCGGCCGAAAACAGTCCGGATACGTCTACAACCGGGAGGCTGGTGAAAGCGGAATGGGTGGTACGAGCGCGCGACTCTTCAGACGCCATGGGTCACCTCCTGTTCGGATAATCGAGATGTCACCTGGTCGTCCAGGACTAATGCGAACGGAGCAAACATGTCTGGTACAAATAGCCTGGACCTGCTGCCTGATCGCCCCGGGTCGTCCCGGGAAGCTCAGCATGTAGCCACACGGCCAAGCAGCGCCGTGATGTCTGAGATAAAGCAAGACTCATACCATTGACCCAGCCCATCGACTGATAACGCGCGGCGTGCCCCATCCCGGAGTATCTGTAAGCATCCGATAGCTGATTCTGCCGGCAACAACGCACCAAAACGGCGCATCAATGCTCGCCCTCGGTGCGCTATTTGATCCCAAAACAGGGCACGGCCAGCGGACCAGTGACCCCTTCAACGCTGCGCAGCACACGCCAACCGGGAGGCCACGCCTCTTTTTCGAGCGCTGGCATGGCGATTGCTATGTCTCTGGTGCAGGAAGCTGCGAATCAAAAATGGCTGACTAGGGTTCCGGCTCGCAACACGAGTGACTGGTCCGAGAGTTGGCGACCTCCAGTGAGGTTACACGGCGGGACAAAAGCCCGGGAGAATAGCGTTTTAGAGCGCAGCTCCGTGCGTCATGCCTAAAACTGGAGGTCAAACATGCGCCGATCAGCACCCGAATTACGATGGGTCCCGCGCCGCAACAGAACCGCGATTGCCAACCCACCTCCTGGTACCCTTGGCGGACAGCGGGGGCCAGCGCCATGCGCCTGATCAACGTCCGCCCCGGTAAACCCGGCAGGCTGCTCCTGCTCCTGCTGCCCTTCGCCCTGCTGGTACTGGTGTACCTGTCCTATTCAGCCCAGCGCCTGGAAATCAACCCGAGCGACAAACTGTTGCCAAGCCCGGCGCAGATGACCACAGCGATGGATAATTTGGCGCTGCAGCCGGACCGGCGTACCGGCGAATACCTGTTCTGGCAGGACACTGCATCCAGCCTGCAACGCATTGCGATCGGCCTGAGCATAGCCGCCCTGGTTGGCCTGTGTCTGGGTGTCGCAGCCGGCGCCATCCCGCTGTTCAGTGCAACGCTTTCCCCGCTGCTGGCGGTGCTATCGATGGTTCCACCACTGGCCCTGCTGCCTATCCTGTTCATCGTGTTCGGGCTGGGGGAACTGTCCAAGGTAATGCTTATCGTGATCGGGATAACGCCGATCATTGCCCGCGATCTGGAACAGCGCGCCAGAGAGATCCCTCAGGAATTACTGATCAAGGCACAGACCCTCGGCGCCAATACCTGGACGTTGATCCTGCGGGTCATTCTTCCGCAACTGTTGCCGCGCCTGCTGATCAGCCTGCGGCTGGTGCTGGGGTCGGCCTGGTTGTTCCTGATTGCCGCCGAAGCCATCGCCGCCACCGACGGCCTGGGCTACCGCATCTTTCTGGTACGGCGCTACATGTCCATGGACGTCATCCTGCCTTACGTCGCCTGGATCACCCTGCTCGCCTGGACCATGGACTTCGGTCTGCGCGGCCTGATTCGCCTGGCATTCCCCTGGTACGAAGGAGCCAAGTCATGAATGACACTACCCCCGCTACGCCGCCGCCCTTTATTCAGGTGAAAAACGTCTGGCAGCAGTACGGCGATCAGGTTGTCCTGGAGCGCTTGAATCTGACCTTTGCAGAAGGCGAGTTCTGCACCCTGGTCGGCACCTCCGGCTGCGGCAAGTCGACCTTCCTGCGCATGCTGCTGGGCCAGGAAATCCCCAGCCGTGGCGAAATCCTGCTCGACGGGCAGCCTCTCCAAGGCGAGCCCGACGCCAGCCGCGGCGTAGTCTTTCAGCGTTACTCGGTGCTACCGCACCTGAGCGTGCTGGATAACGTCGCGCTGGGCCTGGAACTCCCCAGAGCGCCGCTGTTCGGCAGGCTGTTTGGCCGTGCGAAGCGCGATGTTCGCGACCAGGCGGCAGCGATTCTCAACAAGGTGGGCCTGGGTCATGCGCTGGACAAATACCCGGCGCAGCTATCCGGCGGCATGCAGCAGCGCCTGGCGATCGCCCAGGCGCTGATCATGAAGCCGCGCATTCTGTTACTCGACGAGCCCTTCGGCGCGCTGGATCCGGGCATTCGCAAGGACATGCACAGCCTGCTGCTTGAGCTGTGGCAGGAGACCCGCCTGACCGTTTTCATGGTGACCCATGATCTGTCCGAAGGGTTCACGCTCGGCACGCGGCTGATGGTGTTCGACAAGCCGCGCATCGACCCCGATGCCCCGCACGCCTATGGCGCCCGCATCACCTACGACATTCCGCTCAACAGCAATCGTCTGGCTGCCCGCACCGCTGTCGAGTCGTTACCTGAACATATCGTCCATAGCCTGAATTCAGCTGCGTAAGGAGCTTCACATGACCGCTGAACTGACTCTACGTCCCACCTTGTACGAGGAAACCGTCCCCGGGGGCGGCCATACCTCCTTCGTGCTCAAACGTGGGCAATTGCTACGCATCACAGATCCCCAGGGCGACGCAAACGTCAGCCTGATGCTGCTCAACGCGCATGAAAAGAGCGAGCGGCTGAACCTGCCCGATACCTTGAAAGGCCAGCACACCGCCAGGCTCACCGCCGGCCATTGCCTGTACTCGGACATGGGCCGGGTACTGGCAGCGATTACCGCCGACAGTTGCGGCTGGCATGACAGCTTTGGCGGCGTGCTCAACGCAGCAGAGACCGCGGAGAAGTACGGCCAGGGCCGCTACCAGGAGCTGCGCAACGGTTTCTACCGCAACGGTCATGACAATTTGTTGGTGGAGATGGGTAAGTGGAACCTCAACCAGCAGGACCTGCTGATGACCCTCAACCTGTTCAGCCGGGTCAATGTGGACGCCGATGGCTGCTTCGAATTTGCCCCGGGCAACTCGAAACCCGGCGACTACATCGAACTCTATGCGCCCATGGACAGCCTGGTGATTCTGACCGCCCTGCAGCATCCGATGGACCCCAACCCGGCCTACGATCCGCGCCCAATACAGCTCAGCTGGCATCAGATCGAGAGCGACGGCATTACCGTGCTCTGTCGGACCTCGCGCCCGGAGAATAGCCGGGGTTTCCATAACACTGAACGACTCTATGTCTAGGGGAGCCGAGATGATTACCGCAAGCGAAAGACATCCCGAAGCCGCCGTTTACCAGGCCACCATCCCCGCAGGTGAGCCCTTCCTGTTCGAAATAAAGGCAGGCCAGACGCTGCGCCTGCTTGACCTGGAGGGCAACCAGGCTGTCGATACCCTGTTCTTCAGCGCGGCCAACCCGCGCGAACGCTTCGATCCGCAGCGCACCCTGCGCAGGCAGAACCGCGTCTACCTGACCACCGGGACGGTGCTCTATTCCAACCTGGGCAACCCGCTGCTGAGCATTGTCGCCGATACCTGCGGCCGGCATGACACTCTGGGCGGCGCCTGCGCGCAGGAAAGCAACACCGTGCGCTACGCGCTGGACAAGCGCTACATGCACAGCTGCCGGGATAACTTCCTGCGCGCCTGCCTCACTGATGGACGTCTGGACAAGCGCGATATCGGCGCAAATATCAACTTCTTCATGAACGTTCCGGTGACCAGTGAAGGCGGCCTGACCTTCGAAGATGGCATTTCCGCTGCGGGCAAATATGTCGAGCTGCAGGCGCACATGGACATCATTGTGCTGATCTCCAACTGCCCGCAGCTGAACAACCCCTGCAATGCCTATAACCCGACGCCGGCACAGGTGCTGGTCTGGGACTGACTGATCGACCAACCACGGACGACCGTGGTGCAGAAGATAAAAGCGGGACGGCCCGCCTACCCTCTCGAGGGAACTGCCATGTTCGACACACTGCTTATTGCCAATCGCGGGGCCATCGCCTGCCGCATTCTACGTACCCTGAGCCAACTCGACGTGAAAGGTGTCGCGGTCTATTCCGAAGCCGATGCCGCCAGCCTGCATATTCAGCAAGCCGATGAGTCATACAGTCTCGGCGAGGGCCCTGCGACCGGCACCTACCTGGCCGTGGACAAGATACTCGGCATCGCTCAGGCCAACGGCGTCCAGGCTATTCACCCAGGCTACGGGTTTTTATCCGAAAACGCGGCCTTTGCCGAAGCCTGCGAGGCGGTCGGTATCGCCTTCATCGGCCCGACACCGGAGCAACTGCGCGTCTTCGGTCTGAAGCACACTGCCCGCGCGCTGGCCAAACAGCACAATGTACCGCTACTCGAAGGCACCGAGCTGCTCGACAGCCTGGATGCTGCCCTGACCGCCAGCGCTCAGATCGGCTATCCGGTAATGCTCAAGAGCACCGCTGGCGGTGGCGGCATCGGCATGCGGGTGTGTAACAGCGAACAAGAGCTCAGTGAAGCCTTCGAAGCCGTCAAGCGGCTCGGGCAGAACAACTTCAGTGACGCGGGCGTATTCATCGAGAAATACATCCAGCGCGCCCGTCACCTGGAGGTGCAGGTATTCGGTGACGGCCAGGGCGAGGTGATTGCCCTGGGCGTGCGCGACTGCTCGGTTCAGCGGCGCAACCAGAAGGTGCTGGAAGAAACCCCCGCACCCAATCTTCCCTCCGGCATGGCCGAAGCCTTGTGCCAGGCCGCCATCCAGCTCGGCGAAGCGGTGAAGTACCGCAGCGCCGGCACTGTGGAATTTGTATACGACGGCGATGCCCAGCAGTTTTATTTTCTCGAAGTGAACACCCGCCTTCAGGTCGAGCACGGCGTTACCGAGCAGGTATGGGGCGTTGATCTGGTGCGCTGGATGGTGGAACTGGCCGCTGGCGACCTGGCGCCACTGTCCACGCTGGCACAGTCGCTGCAGCCCAAGGGTCATGCTATTCAGGCGCGGCTGTACGCCGAAGATCCGGGTCGCGACTTTCAACCGAGCCCGGGGCTGCTCACAGCAGTCGACTTCCCGAATGCCGATGGCAGACAGCTGCGCATTGATACCTGGGTCGAAGCCGGATGCGAAATCCCGCCGTATTTCGATCCGATGATTGCCAAGGTAATCAGCTGGGCCGAATCCCGGGACGCCGCCAGCGCCGGCCTCGACACTGCCCTGGGAGACACCACGCTGTATGGCGTCGAGACCAACCGCGACTACTTACGGCAGATTCTAGCCGACACGCCCTTTGCCAGCGGCTCGCCCTGGACCCGTTGCCTGGAACAGCTGGAATACCAGGCCACCACGTTCGAAGTGCTGAGCGCTGGCACCCAGACCACCGTGCAGGACTATCCCGGCCGGCTGGGTTACTGGGCCGTCGGCGTCCCGCCCTCAGGTCCGAAGGACAGCCGCGCCCTGCGCCTGGGCAATACGTTGCTGGGCAATGACGCAGATGCCGCCGGCCTGGAAATAACCATGAGCGGCCCGTCTCTGCGCTTCAATACCGATGCGGTGATCGCCGTGACCGGTGCGCCTCTGCCGGTCAAGCTGGACGGTATTGAGCAACCCATGGCCACCGCGCTGCTGGTAACGGCTGGCAGCGTGCTGACACTGGGCACCATCGCCGGCACCGGCGCGCGCAGTTACCTGTGCGTGCGCGGTGGGCTGCAAGTGCCGAACTACCTGGGCAGCAAGAGCACCTTTACTCTCGGCCAGTTCGGCGGCCACGGTGGTCGCGCCCTGCGGGCCGGCGACGTACTGCACCTGGCCCCGCTTGAGAACACATCTGTCGGTGCAAGCCTGCCAGGCGAGCTGCTGGGTGATCTCCCGGAAGTGCGCGAGATCCGCGTCATATACGGACCCCATGGTGCGCCGGAATACTTTACCGATAACTACATCAATACCTTCTTCGCGACAGCCTGGGAGGTGCACTTCAACTCCAGCCGGACCGGTGTGCGACTGATAGGTCCCAACCCCGAGTGGGTCCGCGACAGTGGTGGCGAAGCCGGGCTGCATCCTTCCAATATTCATGACAACCCCTACGCCATCGGTGCCGTGGATTTCACCGGCGACATGCCGGTGATCCTGGGGCCGGATGGCCCCAGTCTCGGCGGGTTCGTCTGCCCGGTAACGGTCATCGAGGCAGACCTGTGGCAGCTTGGCCAGCTCAAGGCCGGCGACAAGATCCGGTTCGTACCGGTGTCGGTTGATACTGCCCGCAACCTGGCCCGCACAATGAACGCGGAATGCGCCAGCCTGCAGCCACAGCCTTCCCAGCAAGCCGCCGATCTCGCCGTGCCTGAACTGTGCTCACCGATCGTTCTGGATCTGGGGCAGGACGACAAACGCTTGGTTGCGCGGCTGGCCGGCGACACCCACCTGCTGATGGAAATTGGCGACGCCGAACTCGACCTGGTGCTGCGTTTTCGCGGGCACGCACTGATGCAGGCGCTGGAAGCCAGAGAACTCAACGGCGTGATCGATCTGACCCCCGGCATCCGCTCCCTGCAGGTGCATTATCAGCCGGAGACGCTACCCCTCGCGTCGCTGCTGGAGACCATCACAGGCCTGTGGGATCAGGTCTGTGCGACTGACAACCTCAAGGTGCCGTCGCGGATCGTGCATCTGCCGCTGTCCTGGGACGACCCGGCCTGTCAACTGGCCATCGAGAAATACATGACCACGGTGCGCAAGGATGCGCCCTGGTGTCCGAGCAACCTGGAATTCATTCGCCGGATCAACGATCTGCCCGATCTTGATGCGGTACACCGCACAGTATTTGACGCCAGCTACCTGGTCATGGGTCTGGGCGATGTGTATCTGGGTGCGCCGGTGGCGACGCCCCTGGACCCGCGTCATCGTCTGGTGACGACCAAATACAACCCGGCGCGAACCTGGACGGCGGAAAACTCGGTGGGCATCGGTGGCGCCTACATGTGCGTGTACGGCATGGAAGGTCCCGGTGGCTATCAGTTCGTAGGCCGCACTCTGCAAATGTGGAACCGCTACCGCGAAGTCGCGGCCTTTGATGGCAAGCCCTGGCTGCTGCGCTTCTTCGATCAGATTCGTTTCTATCCGGTTTCCGCTGACGAGCTGCTGCGCATTCGCCGCGACTTCCCGCTCGGCCGCTTCGACCTCGAGATCGAACACAGCGAATTGTCCTTGGCTGACTACCAGGCCTTTCTCGACCGTGAAGCATCCGAAATCGGGGATTTTCGTACCCAGCAGCGCTCCGCGTTCAGCGCCGAACGCGAGCGCTGGATTGCATCCGGGCAGGCCGACTATCAGAGCATCGAACCAGCACCGGAACCCGAAGAGAACGCCCCGCTTGAAGAGGGTCAGCACAGTGTCGAAAGCCATATTGCCGGCAACCTGTGGCAGGTGCAGGTTGAGCCCGGCGCTACCGTCAAGGCAGGCGACGTGCTGGTCATTCTTGAATCAATGAAAATGGAAATTCCGCTTACCGCGCCCCACGACGGGATCGTACGTGAAGTCCGGGTTCAGCCCGGTTCAGCCGTGCGAGCCGGTCAGCGGGTAATCGTTCTGGAAGAGGTCCGTGAAACATGCCAATAAATACCTTTGATCTGCGTCTGGACACCCTGCGCCTCGCCTACCGCGACGGTCAGCTGACCCCACGCGAACTGATACGCAACCTGCGCGACCGGGCCGCAGCCCTGAACCCGGACTTCAACCTGTTCATCCATCTGCTCAGCCCGGCCGAACTGGAGCCCTATCTGGATGCGCTGGACGGCAAGCAGCCTGCCGAGCTGCCCCTGTTCGGCGTGCCCTTTGCCATCAAGGACAACATTGACCTGGCAGGCGTGCCAACCACTGCCGCCTGCCCCGCCTTCGCCTACACCCCGGACCGCAGTGCTACGCTGGTCGAGCAGCTGATCGCCCTTGGCGCGATTCCGCTGGGCAAGACCAATCTGGATCAGTTTGCTACGGGACTTAACGGCACACGTTCGCCCTATGGTGAATGCCGCAACAGCGTGCATCCGGATTATCCTTCTGGCGGATCCAGTGCCGGGTCGTCACTGGCCGTCGCCCTTGGCGTGGCCAGTTTTACACTGGGTACCGACACCGCTGGCTCCGGCCGGGTGCCGGCCGCGCTGAACAATCTGGTCGGGCTCAAACCCAGCAAGGGATTGCTGTCCACCGCCGGCGTGGTTCCGGCCTGTCGCACACTGGACTGTGTGACGTACTTTGCGGCCACCGCGCAGGAAGCCAGCCAGCTGCTGGCGCTCACTGCCAAAATTGATCCGCGTGACCCGTACAGCCGCAAGAACCCGCTGTGGAACGACGGTTCAGCCTTCGGCGCAGTAAACGCTTTCCGTTTTGGTGTACCCCGGCAGCTCGAGTTTCTCGGCTGCGCCGAAAGCCCGGCGATGTTCAATAAAACCATCAGCGATCTGCAAGCCATGGGCGGCGAAGCGGTCGAGATTGATTTCGCACCCTTTCTGGAAGCAGCCAAGCTGTTATATGAAGGGCCCTGGGTCGCGGAGCGTTATAGCGTCGCCGGGGAGCTGATCGAGCAGCAACCCGATGCGGTGCTGCCGGTGATTCGCGCCGTGCTCGAACAGGCGCCGGGTACCACCGCAGTGCAGGCGTTTCGTGCCCAGTACCGGTTGCAGGAGCTCAAGGCCATCTGTGATGCCATCATGGCCGACCTCGATTGTGTGCTGACCCCGGCCTTCCCGCGCCCGGTGACGCTGGATGAACTGCACGCCGAACCGGTCAAGCGTAACGCCGACCTGGGTTACTACACCAACTTCATGAACATGCTCGACTTCGCAGCCGTCGCTGTACCGGCAGGCTTTATGGGCAATGGCTTGCCCTGGGGCGTCACGCTGTTCGGACGCGCCTTTACCGACCAGTACCTGCTCAGCCTGGCAGCCAGCTTGCAGCGTCAGCACGGGTTGTCACTGATCGGCGGAACCCGGCTCAACGCTCTGCCACCGCAGCAGCCAGCGCGCAATGACCGCGCGCGGCTGGTTGTCTGTGGTGCCCATCTGGAAGGGTTGCCGCTCAACTGGCAACTGCAACAACGTGGCGGACGGCTCGTCGAAGCCACCCGCAGCTCACCTGATTACCGGCTCTACGCCCTGGCCGGCGGCCCGCCCTATCGTCCCGGTATGGTACGCGTGGCAGAAGATGGCGCAGCCATCGACGTCGAAGTCTGGGAGTTGCCGAGCAGTGAACTGGGGTCCTTTCTGACTGGGATACCCGCGCCCCTGGGACTGGGCAAGGTGCAGCTCGAGAATGGCCGGTGGGAGACGGGATTCATCTGCGAGCCTTACGGTCTGGCAGGTGCCGAGGATATAACCCGCTTCGGTGGCTGGCGCGCTTATCTCGCCGAAAAAAACCGATGACCGCGCGAGACAGGAACTGCCCGAGACGGTAATCGAAGGCTGAGAGCGCTCCGGCCAGCCAGGGCTGCGCCGGACCACTTTCAGTCCGCATCGAAGGTGATATGCACCGAAGGAGCGCTACGCTTGGCTTCTCCGTGATACACGACCTCGATGTTATTGCCATCGGGGTCCAGCACAAAGGCGGCGTAGTAGCCGGGATGATATTCGCGATCGCCCGGTGCGCCGTTATCGGTACCGCCGTTGGCAAGCGCAGCACGGTAGCAGCGTTCCACCTGCTCCGAATCAGCCGCTTGAAAAGCGATATGCTGGCGGCCGGTCAACTCACCCTGCGCCGCTGGCGAATCGGCGCTTGATACAACCAGCTCGTCCGCCCAGAAAAAACCTTCTCCTCGCCCACCCAGCGGCACGCCCAACACATCCAGCAAGGCCGTATAGAAGCGCTCTGCCGCAGCCAGGTCGCGTACCACGAGCTGGATGTGATCGATCAGCCGGCCGCGATAAATTTCCAGAGTTTCCATAATGTTCACCTGTACGGTTTGATTATCGACTCCTCAGGTTAGATCGCGCGCCAACCCCTCGCCAGGTAACTCATCAAATCATCGCCCTTCCCTGGGCGAATAAGAACAGGACTTGATGCTTAGGCCTGTTTTTTCTCACCTACCGCGACGATGTGGCCGTCGCGCGGATTGACTCGCCCCAGAACCAGGTCTTCGATCAGCTTCTGGGCTGACTCGAACCCGGCATGCTGAGCGATATTCATCCACGGCGCGCTTGCATCGCTAACGCGGCCGATAAACGCCAGTTGCGCTTCGTTGAAACGGCGCGTGACTTCCTTCGGGCCCCAATCCGTGTTGCGCTTCTTGATCTGATAGGGGGCAAAGTAGGGTTGCGGCTGCGGTCCCGGCAGGTTCTGGTCCGCCTGGTCGAGGTGGTCCTGCGACTGGGCTGAGCCGGCGTAGCAGTTGTAGACCAGGGACTCCCCAAAATGATGATGTACGCGGGCACGCAGCGCATTATCGCCGGCGAAATCCACGTAGAGTGTCGGCACTTGCGGATCCAGCGACTCCAGCTCGTCATAGGTCACGGCTTTTTCGTAGCAGCCAAGGGAGTCGACAAAGTCGCGGTTGCCATTGGATGTCCAGCCCAGCAGTTTCACGTCGTCACGGTTCTCCAGGCAGAAGGCTGTGCCGTAGGCGGTCTTGCTTGAGGCGCTGGAAAACAGAATCTGTTTCGCACCGAAGAAGCTGTTGTCGTCGAGGAAGTCAGCGAGCATGAAAGAGGTAATAAACAAGGGACGCAGCAGCGCCTGATAGGGTTCGTACTCTGGACGGTAGGCGGCATCGGTGGTGGTGCGCTGGTAATGGTTATAGGCGGAGGTCAGCTCCAGACGATGCGGTGTGCCGTCATAGAATCCGCGCTCGCTGATGCGAACCGGCTGCATGACCAGATGCGTCGCGATGGGCCAATAGCCGTAAAAGCGCTCGCCAGTCTCCAGACCTTCAACCGTGGATTCGACCACTTCAGCGAAGCCCCACGCGGGCATGTGCCCCCAACCCTCAGCTTCGGTCGGAAAGAAACTCCAGTAGCGCAAATGGGGCATATCCCCAAACGCGGCATAGGTGATGTTATTGGCGGTGATCGCCAGATCGGTTATTTTCAGCAGCGCTTCGCCGGCTTTGAGCGCCGGTAGTTCAGACGTCACGATGCGAGTGCGTTCCAGTGCCGATTTATCGGTTTGCAGCTGGGTTACAGTAGTCATATACCTTCCTTCCTGTCAGTGAGGCCAAGATGCAACGACTGTATCCCATCGACTCTGCCCCCGGGTTCGGTTATCACTGATGCGTACCCGTCCACCGGAACCCCGCACCAAGCCGCTCAAGCGCCCTTCCCAGGCCCGCGCCAAGGTCACCGTTCAGGCGATTTTTGACACCTATGTTCGGATTTGGCAGCGCGACGGCTGGGAGCGCATCAACACCCGCGCCATTGCTCTGGAATGCGGGATTGCCGTGGGCACGCTGTACGACTATTTCCCCAGCAAGATGGCCTTGCACTCCGGATATATCCGCCACTGTATCGAGGCGCTTATCCAACAAGTCGAGCAATCGGCGGTTGAGCCCACAGACCTGAGCTGGGAGGAACGCCTCCACCGCTTGTTGCAGCTGGTGTGCGGCCTCGAGCGCTCGGGCCTGCCTTGGTTTCATCCCAAGCTGATCGAGCTGGAACCAACAGTGGCGGAGCACAAACATCAACAACGCGCGCATGTCGAGCTCAAGCAGATGTGGCTGCGCGTTTTCGAAGCCTGCGACGACCTCCCCCGCCCGGTCAGCGCCGAAACAATCGAGGCACTGCATCTGGCCGTATGGGGCGGGCGGCGCTATAGCATCCTGCTGCAGCTTGGGGAGGATGAGATTCAGAGTTGGGCGAGGGAGATGGAGCGCATGTGTCGGGGGGTGGTTTTGGGATGCAGCGAGAGCGAACAGCAAAGATAGTGACCTCCGCTTACGCTTTATTTGCTGGTGCGCTGCTGGAATGATGCGCAAGGGCCAGGCTTCTTATTTTGCTGTTGTACCGCTATCGCCGCAGGTCGCGCCTTGTATGGTTTTCCCACAGGTCCAAAACCAAAATGGACCTGTCAGGGTGGAGGGGC
>NZ_VTPZ01000007.1 GCF_008638305.1 Pseudomonas profundi | reverse complement strand
GCTTGGTGAAAACATCCCTGTTTTCAACACTTGCTCCAGCCCGACAGCCGGCGGGCTCGTTCTGACTTCAGTGTGATGTTGAGATTTGAATCCGATTTTTGATCCGGTAACGGTAATTTCCGGGCGAAGCGTGGCGACAGGGCTGAGTCGACTGTTGCGGTAGCGGGCCCGTAATCGAAACGCCGCTAGGCTAAACGCTCAGTCCGTGCTGCCATGATTACGTCGTTGCGGTGCACACCATGCAGAGTATGCGTCCACCAGCTCACTGTTACTTTGCCCCACTCAGTCAGTAACGCAGGGTGGTGATTCTCTTGTTCGGCAAGCTCTCCGACACGGTTGGTAAACGCCAGGGCACTGGCGAAATCGGCGAATTTGAATGTTTTTTCTATCCGCGGAATGTCTGTTGAACGGTTAATGGTCCAGCCGTCCAGGTTGCTGGTAAGCGACTCGAGGGCGGCTGAGTCCAGCGCGGTCTGGTCGCCATGGGTGAGGGGTTCGTCTGCCAGTGTGCTCATAGGGTTCTCCACAGGTTCAGGTTTGATTGCGTTCGCACGAAGCAAGCTGACCTGAGCTTAGCAGCTGAATGTAGGCTGGGGCGCGAGATCCAAACCGGAACAGTTGCCCTTGCAGCGCGCCGACAGCTGTGACTGTTTCGGTGTGATGGACGCGTTTACAATGCGCGGGATATTCCTCCTCCCCGTTCTATCTGATTCGAGTTTCCCCATGCACGTTTCATCCGGTCGCTGGTTGTACGGTTTCGTTTTGGCGTTGACTACCACCACGCTCTGGGGCGTGTTGCCGATCATGCTCAAGCAGGTATTGCAGGGCATGGATGCCTTTACTGTCAGTTGGTTCAGAATGTGCAGCGCGGGCATCGTACTGTTCATCTGGCTTGCAGCGCAGCGTCGTTTACCCTCGGTTCGGGCTCTCTCGGTCACCAACCGCTGGCTGCTGGTCGTGGCTATTCTTGGTCTGGCATTTAATTACATCTTGTACGTCATGGGTCTGAGCCGACTTACGCCGGGCACCATGCAGCTGATGATCCAGAGCGCACCGGTTATGTTGATGTTGGGCAGCATGGTAATTTTCAAAGAGCGGTTTGGTGTGGGTCAGGTAATCGGTCTGATCACGCTTTCGCTCGGCTTTGTGCTGTTTTTCAACCAGCGGCTGGAAGAGCTGTTTACCCAGCTGAGCAGCTATACCCTGGGGATACTGCTCACTCTCGGCGCCGCTTTCACCTGGGCGCTATACGGATTGGCGCAAAAACAGCTGCTTACCGTATGGTCATCGGTGACAGTGATGATGGTGATCTATCTGGCCTGTGCAGTGTTGATCTTTCCACTGGCTTCGCCGTTGCAGGTATTGGAGCTGAGCACCCTGCAACTCTGGATGCTGCTTGGTTGCTGTCTGAATACATTGATCGCCTATGGCGCCTTCGCTGAAGCGCTGAGCCACTGGGAAGCTTCACGGGTAAGCGCCACCGTGGCTACCACGCCGCTGTTCACCTTCAGCATGGTTGCGCTCGGGGCGATGATCTGGCCCGGCGTGATCGAGCCTGAGTTATTGAACAGTCTGGCTTACGTCGGCGCCTTGCTGGTGGTGGGCGGCTCGGCACTGATCGCCCTGGCGCCGAGCCTGATCCAGAATCTGAAGAATCGCCGCCTGCGTCGGCTGTCCGTTACGCCTCCGCCGGCCTCATGATGCGGTCTGGTCGCCGAGCATCTGCTCCGGCCGCACCGCTTCGTCGAAGGCTTTTTCGTCGAGGTAGCCGAGTTGCAGCGCTGCCTGTTTTAACGTCGAGCCTTCCTTGTACGCTTTCTTGGCAATGTCCGCGGCTTTGTCGTAACCAATTACCGGATTCAGCGCGGTGACCAGCATCAGGCTGTTATCCAGATGCTCTCGCATGCGCTGTTCGTCTGGCTCCACACCTTCCAGGCAGTTGCGGCGGAAGCTGTCGCAGCCATCAGTGAGCAGCCGGATCGATTGCAGAAGGGTATGGATGATCACCGGTTTGAATACGTTCAGCTGCAATTGACCGTTACTTGCAGCGATGCCGAGGGTCACATCGTTACCCTGAATCTGGCAGGCGATCATGGATAGCGCTTCGCACTGGGTCGGGTTGACCTTGCCCGGCATGATGGAGCTGCCGGGTTCGTTGGCTGGTAGCCGCAACTCAGCAAACCCTGCCCGGGGGCCACTGCCCAACAGGCGAAAGTCATTGGCCAGTTTCATCAATGTGACGGCCAGCTGTTTGCAGGCAGCGTGCAGCTGAACCAGGGGTTCATGACCGGTGAGCGCAGCGAATTTATTATCCGCGCTGGTGAAGGGCAGCCCGCTGAGGCTGGCGACTTCTTCGGCAAACAAGCTTGCAAAGCGCGGCGGAGTATTCAGGCCGGTGCCGACGGCTGTGCCGCCCTGGGCCAGCGTATAAACCTGCGGTAATGCTGCGTTTACGGCCTGTAAACCCATGTCCAGCTGCGCCACGAAGGCCGACAGTTCCTGGCCGAAGGTCACTGGCGTCGCATCCATCATGTGCGTGCGACCGATCTTGATCAGCCGGGCGTGACGTTCAGCTTGCGTGTGCAGTTCGTCGCGCAGGGCGGTCACGGCGGGGACCAGTTTTTCGCGTGTTTCGATTGCTGCCGCGATGTGCATGGCACTGGGAAAGGTGTCGTTGGAGCTTTGCGACTTGTTCACGTGATCGTTTGGATGCACCGGCTGTTTGCCGCCGAGGGGCTGGCCGGCAAGCTCGTTCGCGCGGTTGGCAATGACTTCGTTGATATTCATATTGCTCTGTGTGCCGCTGCCCGTCTGCCAGACCGATAGCGGGAAATGCTCGCCCAGTTCTCCGCTGAGCACGTCGTCTGCGGCCTGTTCAATCAAGCCTGCGATCTGTTCGTCAAGGTTGCCAAGCTGCCGGTTGCTGCGCGCCGCTGCCTTTTTTACCAACGCGAGCGCATGCACGACTGCAGGCGGCATCCGTTCTTCACCGATAGCGAAGTTCTGTAGCGAGCGCTGAGTCTGGGCGCCCCAATAGCGATCCGCGGGCACCTCTATGTCACCCATGCTGTCTGATTCTGTACGCGTGTTCATGTGAGTCTCCGCGAGTGGTGAATATTGAATATCGCTGCCAGTATAGAAGTTACCGTTACTCTCCTATGTGTGGACACGTCATGCGCGCATTCGTTATCGGTTGGGTTTGCTGGATGGGTCTGGCGTCGGCTGCTGCAGCCGACGAGGCGTCGCATCGTGCCAGTGCCGAACGCTTTCTCAAGCTTGCCAAGGCTGAAAGCATGACCAATACCGTATACGAGCAGGTCGACGATTTGATGGCCGCCCAATTTGCACGCATGGGCGGCTCGATGCAAACCGAACACGTGCTGCGTGAGTATCAGGATAAAGCCAGGCTTGAACTGGACAAGGAGCTGACCTGGGATGCCATGCGCGACGAGATGATCGCCCTCTATACATCGGTGTTTACCGAGCACGAACTTGACCAGTTATCCGATTTTTACGAGTCCAGGGTCGGCACCAAGTTAATGGTGTACCTACCCGAGCTGACCCGCGAGTCGATGGCGGTTACCCGTGAGCGGGTGCAGGGGAGAGTGGCTCCGCGCATAGAGGTCCTGATCGACCAGATGGAAGAAGCGATCATGGCGAAGCAGACGGACCAGCGCTAAGCCAGCTAGAATCTGCCCGACAACTGACAGGAGAACGACAATGGGCAGCACACAAGCCGCACTTGAACAGGCCATGCAAAGGCTGGCGCCAGAGCATCTGGAGCTGACCAACGAAAGCTATATGCACAGCGTGCCGCCGGGTTCGGAGTCGCATTTCAAAGCCGTGATCGTCAGCGCCGAGTTCGAGGAGCTGAATGCCGTCAAGCGGCACCAGATGGTGTATCGCAGTCTCGGCGACCTGATGCAGCAGATCCATGCGCTGGCGCTGCATACCTATAGCCCGGACGAATGGGCCGCACGGCAACAGGCCCCCGACTCACCGAACTGCATGGGCGGAAGCAAGGCAGACAAGGACTGATCCGCCTTGGGGCGTAGCGCGCCCGCGCTACGCCGAACCTCACCGCGAGCCAGAAGCTTGCCGTTGAGTCCGAACGCGGCTCGAGGCACAGCCTGGGGGTGTAGCGCGCCTGCGCTACGCCGAACCTCACCGAGAGCTAGAAGCTTGCCGCTAAGCAGGCGGCCATCAGCCTTCTGGTATTTCAAGCGATTCTGTTGCCGCAGCATCTTTGCTAGAATCGCGCCCCGAACCAGGTACGCCCTTTACGTGGGCGACTACTGAATATATGAGGCACGCATGTCCCAGGTTGTTGTTGTGGCGCTGTACAAGTTCGTCACGCTCGAAAATTATCAGGATCTCCGCCAGCCCCTGCTCGAAACCCTCACGCACCACGGCGTGAAAGGTACGCTCCTGCTCGCCCGTGAAGGGGTCAATGGCACTATCGCCGGCTCCCGCGAAGGCATGGAGGCGGTACTGGACTGGCTGCGCAGTGATCCGCGACTCAGCGATCTTGACTACAAGGAATCGGTATGTGAAGAAATGCCGTTCTACCGTACCAAGGTCAAGCTGAAGAAGGAGATCGTCACGCTGGGCGTTCCGGGCGTCAGCCCCAACGAGAAAGTCGGCACCTATGTCGAGCCGCAGGACTGGAACGCATTGATCAGCGATCCTGAAGTGCTGTTGGTAGACACGCGCAATGACTATGAAGTATCAATTGGCACCTTCGAAGGTGCGGTTGACCCCGAGACCAAAACCTTTCGCGAATTTCCCGAATACGTGAAGCAGAATTTTGATCCGACCCGGCACAAGAAGGTCGCGATGTTCTGTACCGGCGGGATTCGCTGTGAGAAAGCGTCCAGCTATATGCTGCAGCAGGGTTTTGACGAGGTGTTCCACCTCAAGGGCGGCATTCTCAAGTATTTCGAGGAAGTGCCCGCAGAGCAGAGCAAGTGGAACGGCGAGTGTTTTGTCTTCGACAATCGCGTGACCGTACGCCATGACCTGGCGCCGGGCTCCTATGACCAGTGCCACGCCTGCCGCCATCCCATTTCAGCGGAGGAGAAAGCCTCTCCGCAGTATGAAGAAGGTGTCAGCTGCCCGCGGTGCTACGATAGCCTGCCGGAGAAGACACGGCGCCGGGCCGAAGAGCGTCAGCGTCAGATTCATCTCGCGCGGATCCGCAACCAGCCGCATCCTATCGGATTGCCCAAGGAGCAGGCCACTCCGAACGCGGGAGAATCCTGACCTCGCTTGCAGTCGCAGGTTTATGGCGAGATAAGTTGCCTTGCCTGCGGCTGTCGCAGGCTCAATGTTCCAATGGAGAGCGCCATGTCCCAGCGGCTGATTTACGTAATGGATCCAATGTGTTCCTGGTGCTGGGGTTTCGCACCGGTAATGGAGCAGATCCAGCAGCTCGCGCCAGACGTGCCGGTTCACTTTGTAGCGGGCGGCCTGCGCCCCGGTCGTGGCGAAACCCTGAATGACAGCGGCAGGGCGGCGCTTGCCGAGCATTGGCAGGCTGTCGCGTCCGTTTCAGGTCAGCCATTCGCTACGCCTGACGAGCTCCCACCCGGGTTTCAATACAACACCGAGCCGGTATGCCGGGCGTTAGTGGTGGGGCGAGAGCTCGAAGTCGACAGGTTGGGGCTGCTGATCAGCCATATTCAAATGGCCTTCTATACGCGTGCTGATGACGTGGGGCAGATATCGGTTCTGATGGATCTGGCCGAGCAGGCTGGTTATGACCGCAACGCGTTCAGCCAGGCTTATGATGCCGAGATGACCCGCGCCGCGCTCGCCGCCGACATTTCATGGACGCGCGATCTGGGCATTGCCGGTTTCCCGACATTGCTGGCACAACGCGACGGCGCGCTGGCCTTGCTGACCAATGGTTACCAATCGGCTGACGCGGTGCTGCCATTGTTCCAGCGCTGGCTGGCGGCGGGTCAGAACGCTTGATGGCGACTGCGACTCACCTGGCGCTGCATGCGCTGGTCCCACTCGCTGTGGCATTGATTTTCTTCCGGCAGCAGTGGGGCCGGGCATGGGGCATCATGTTGCTGACAATGCTGGTCGATGTGGACCATCTGCTCGCTGAGCCGATTTTCGCCGCAAACCGTTGTTCAATCGGCTTCCATCCTCTGCATACCTATACCGCTATCACCGGCTATCTGCTGTTGTCGCTGTGGAGCGTCACCCGACTCGTGGGAATCGGGCTGCTGATTCACATGCTGCTCGACGCCAGCGATTGCTGGCGCATGGCGGGCTTTCCTCTACCCTGAGACGGGCGTCTTCGTCGGCAGCGGCCAGGCGGCTGGCTCGGCCAGAACGTTTCCCTGTATGCCGTCGAAACCGAGCGCTTTGAGAGCGTCCAGCTCACCGGTGGTTTGTACCTGCTCCGCGATGACCGGCAGCTGCAGATGATTGGCCATGCGTATCAGCATTTCCAGATAAAGCTTCTTGTCCGGCTCAACATCCAGATCGCGACTAAAACTGCTGTCGGCTTTCACATATTGCAGATCCGTAGACTGCAGTTCGCCCAACAGTGCCGGGGTATGCCCGAAGTGTTGTAGTGCGAGTCCACCCCCGGCTTTTGCAATCTCCTCGGAAAAAGTGCGCAGGACGGCTCCGTCCGGATGGTAGCGAGCATCAACTTCGATGCTCAGCAGTCCTTTTGCCAGAGCATGCTGCTGCAGCGCAGCGCAGAAGCTTCGTCGTGATTGAGGGGTCGCCAGGGTCTCGGGGGTAATGCTGATGGCCACGGGGCCGGGGTGCGCGGCGAGTTGATTGGCTGCCATCCCAAGCACACAGAGGTCGAAGGCTTCGCCCAGGCCAAGCCGCCTTACCCAGGGGAGAAACCGGGCGGCGGGAAGCATGGAGCCATCGGGCTCAGCCAGGCGCACAAGAAGCTTGTAATGCAGTATGGCCGTTGAGGTTCCGGAGCTGAACACAGGCTGGAACAAGGCGTGTAACGCTTTCTGCGCAATGGCCGCGTCGAGGCGGGCCTGCCAGGCATGCTCGCCGCTTGCCGGTTGTGTTGTCGATGGGTCCGCCAGAACATGGCCGGGCTGGAGTTGTCCGGCCAACCACAGTGATTCCGCCAGGGCCTGTGCGACCCGCCCCATGATTATTTGGGGCGTATCAGCGGAGCGGTATACGGCAATGCCGAGCGCTGCTGGCTCGCCGGCGGCGGGGGGCTGGGGCAACAGTTCCGTTATCAGGTTTGTGAGCTCAGTTACCAGGGGCTGCAATTCCTCCCGCGTCGTGTCGGGCGCCAGTATCAGGAATTCACCGCCGCGTGACCGACTGCACAGCCAGTCAGGTTGCCTGGTTTGCCAGCGCTGCAGAGGTGCTGCGAATGCTTGCAGCAGGGCATCGGTATGTTCGGCCCCCGATTGCTGGTTGATGGTCTCGAGATCATGCAGTCGTAGCGCCAGAACATGACCCGCCGGCGACTCGGCGTGTGTCGCGGCTGCGAGCGCCTGGCCGAAGGCGACCCGGTTCGGCAGCCCGGTAAGGGGATCATGATAGGCCTGTTGGCGGTATTCCTCTGCGCGTGCTGATTCCTGTGCAAACAGCGTTTTCAGCCGTTCCGCCATCTGGTTCATGGCGGCCGCCACGGGCTGGAGTTCGATTGCGCGGGGGATGATGGGATTGATTTGATAGTCGCGGCGGCTGATCGCCTGGGCTTGCAGCGCGATCGAATGCAGAGGCTGAAGTTGACGTTTGAGCAGCAGGGTGCACAACAGACCACTGATCACCGCGCACACGCACAGCCAGGCCAGAATGCTCAGCGCGCTTTCCCAGAAACTGTCGAGCGCCGCCTGCGGGTGGCTGAGCACGTCGACCTGTGCAGCCTGCTGCCAGCCGTCCATGACCGTGGCGCTGCCCGGTTGCGGCTGGATATCCGCCAGCCGACTGAACCAGGCGGGTGCGGTTGTATCTGTCGTTGCCTGATAGCGCTCGGCAAGGATCTGACCGCTATCAAGAGACGAGACACGGATGCGTGCGAAGTGCCCGCTGTCGAACATGGCGCTGATCATCAGCTCCACCATCGCTTGATCGCGGATGTGCGGCCCAAGTGACAGCCCCAGCGAAGTGGCTGCGTCCTGCGCATGTGAGCCGAGCTGCAGACGGAGCTGGTCGCGTGCATTATCGAGACTGATGACGAAGCTGCCGCCGACGGCGATCAGCAGAAACAGGCAGATCGCCAGGGTCAATTGCCGGACCAGGGATGTGTTCATTGTGCTGTCCTTAGGGTCATATCGAAGCCCTCGTCGCGCATTTTCCTTGCCAGATCCTGCCACTGGGGCAGGTTCCGGGACGATCCGACACGGCGGTCACTCACCTTGCCGGGCAACCATAAACCCTGTGAGTTGAAACTGTATACCGGCAGCAGATCGCTGCGCCGGGAGGCAGGCAGGATGTTCCGCACCAGGTTATCCAGGATCAAGGGTTCGCTGAGTGGCGTCGGGTAGTAGCTGAGCACCATATGTGCCTGGTCCAGTTTCAACGACTTGACGTAGGTGAGGCGTAATTGCTCGTCCGGCACGCCAAGCTTGAGCAGGCTGAAGTATTTGCTGATGGTGAAATCTTCACAGTCGGCTGAGCCGTTCACTAGCGATTCGACGGGCGTCGCCCAGTAATCGGCCTCGCCCCAGATTACCCTGTCATCGGCAAAAAACAGCTGCGCATTAAAAAATCGGTTAACGGCGTCCAGCTGCGCCTCGGTGCCGGTAAGCTTCTGTTGATCAAGCAAGGCATGCCAGGCCTGCAGTCGCTTGCGTGCGGCGCGGTCCGGCTCGTAGAGCTCGTTTGTCTGCTGCATGATCCGCGTCATATCCCAGCCATGCGCAAGGCCTGACGCGCAGAACAACAGCAGCATCAGAAGCGGTCGGATAATCGTCAGAGACGAGCGCAACGGTCGAGATAGTTGGGGTAGAAATGGGGGCTGGCGCAGCGAGAGGGTGCCCGCCCGTCCGGCGAGCGAAGCAGCGAACAGCGCTGCTTCGTGCATCAGATGCAACCGGCGATCAGTGCCGCGGTGCGAGCAGGGCGGGTTTGGGCTTGTCTTCGGGTGCGTGGAACAACAGGAACAGTTGAGTAAGCACCTCTGGAATGTGCTCCATCATGTCTTCAACCATGTCCTGGTCGCTGGCGATCTCGGCGAATTCCGGCTGGTCATCAAACAGACCCGAGCCGACCATGATCGGCAACAACAGCTCGCTGACGATTTCCTCTTCCTGGTCGAACCAGTCTTCTTCACGCAGGAACACGCCTTCAAGAAAGCCGACGCACCAGCTGCGCAAATCCGAATAATCCGGCTCATCACCCAGCGATAACTCACAGGGTGGCTCCAAATCTTCGTCGCTGGCCAGTTCCCGGCTGATGTGAGCCTTGAGCGCGCGCAGAGTACCTTCAATATCCTGTTTCTGGGCGTCGTCTGTGTAATTGGGCTCTTCGGAAAAAAGCTCGGAAATCCATTCTTCCTCGGACACCTCGACGGGGCTGATACACAGGGCAGTCAGGAAGCCATGCCCGGCCTGGTAATCGAGCGCTTCGTCATGAAGATCATCCGCATCCAGAAACTGCTGCAGGCGGTCGAGTTGATCAGCGAAGGACATGGGACACCTCATCATTAATAGTGCTGGCATTGTACTCATGCTACCGCTTAATACCAACGGATTAGCTGCCGTGCGGGCTACGTATTTCGAAGCCCCCTGGACTCTATCCGATTGTAGGCAATAGAGCGCGCAATGGCCTGATATAATCCGGGGCCGACGGGCCGCGAAGGTTTGTCGTTCTGTCAAAAACACAAAGGTCGCAGCAACAGACCTTGGGAGAGACATGCGCGAGCAAGCGTTGGAGCGGCTGCAGGAAGTTTTCGGTTACGCGGAATTTCGTGGACAGCAGGCGGATATCATCGAGCAGGTAGCACGCGGCGGGGACGCGCTGGTCCTGATGCCCACCGGTGGCGGCAAGTCGCTTTGCTACCAGGTCCCGGGTATGTTGCGGGCCGGACTGACAGTGGTGGTGTCACCTTTGATTGCCTTGATGGATGATCAGGTCGCCACGCTCAATGAACTGGGGCTGAAAGCGGCTGCGCTGAACTCGACACTCGATGAGCAGGCCCAGCGCGATATCGCCAACAGCCTGCGGCGGGGCGAGATGGATTATCTATATCTGGCGCCCGAGCGCCTGCTCAAGCCGCGCACGCTCAATTTCCTGCAAAGCCTCGATATCGCGCTGTTTGCCATCGATGAAGCGCACTGCGTATCGCAATGGGGGCACGACTTCCGGCCGGAATATCTGCAGCTCGGGCAACTGGCTGAACTCTTTCCCGACGTGCCGCGCATAGCGCTTACTGCGACCGCAGATGAGCGCACCCGGCAGGAGATCCAGCAAAGACTGAAGCTTGAACAGGCCGCCTGCTTCGTTTCCGGATTCGATCGACCGAACATCTTCTATCGCATTGTCGCCAAGGATAAGCCCCGCCAGCAGTTGCAGAGCTTTCTCTCCGGCCATCGCGGCAATGCCGGCATCGTCTATTGCCTGTCGCGCAAAAAGGTCGAGGACACGGCGCACTGGCTCAGCGAGCAAGGCTGGCCCGCGCTGCCTTATCACGCCGGGCTGTCAGCGGAGTTGCGTGCCTTCAATCAGAAGCGCTTCCTCAACGAGGAGGGGCTGATCATGGTCGCGACCATTGCCTTTGGTATGGGCATCGACAAATCCAATGTGCGCTTCGTGGCGCACATGGATCTGCCCAAAAGCATTGAGGCCTATTATCAGGAAACCGGTCGGGCAGGGCGCGACGGCCTGGCAGCGGACGCCTGGATGGCCTATGGGCTGCAGGACGTGCTGACCCTGAATCAGTTTCTGGCCAATTCCGATGGCGACGCACGTCACAAACGCATCGAGCGCCACAAGCTGGACGCAATGCTGGCACTCTGTGAACTCACTAGCTGCCGGCGCAAATCGCTGTTGAGTTACTTCGGCGATCAGCTTGAGCAGCCCTGCGGTCACTGCGACAACTGTGTTGACGAGGTGGCTACCTGGGACGGCAGTGAAGCCGCGCGCATGGCCCTGTCGACCATCTATCGTAGCGGCCAGCGGTATGGCGTGGGTCATCTGGTGGATATTCTGCTTGGCCGCGATAACGAGAAGATTCGCACCGCCGGTCATCAGCATCTGTCGACCTACGGCATTGGCAAGCATCTGGCCGAGCAGGAGTGGCGCTCGGTATTTCGACAGCTGCTCGCACGCGGGCTGGCGGAGATCGATCTGGATGGCTTCGGCAGCCTGCGTTTAACCGATGCCTGCCGGCCGCTGCTACGCGGTGAGGAAACGCTGGCGCTGCGCAAGGATGTAGCCCGCGCGACGCCGTCCCCTGGCCGATATGCCGACAAGCCGGTAATCGCCGAGGCGGACAAGCCGCTGTGGGAGCAATTGCGAGCCTTGCGCAAACGTCTGGCCGAATCTCACGGTGTACCGCCCTACGTGATCTTCCCGGACTCGACGCTGGTGGATATGCTGCGCCAGCGCCCGGCCTCGCTGCAGGACATGGGGCTGGTCAGCGGCATCGGCTCCCACAAGCTGGAGCGTTACGGCGCGGACTTCCTGCAGGTCATGCTGGACGATACGGACAAGACACCTGAGGCGCAGAATGCGCTCAACAAGGCGCAGGAAGCGCAGACGCTGGCATTGGCAGGCATGGGCGCGGAGCAGATTGCGCAGCAGCTCGGGCAGCCGGTGAAACAGGTGTACATGCAGCTGGCGCAGGCAATCAGCACCGGCCAGATAGAGCTGCATCACGCGATTGATTTGCCACCGATGCAGCTGCAGCGTATCCAGGATGCATTTCTCAACGAAGCCGAAGAAGACTTGCCGGGTGTGCGGACGCTGGCCAAGCAGCTGGACGAGCCGGTGGACGAGGGCATTCTGCACTGCATCCGCGCAGCGCTGATGCTGGAGATTGCAGGCTAGAAAAAAGCTACGTTCTCTGAAGAACGTAGCGAGCGAAGGTCAGGCAAGGCGAAATCCGACGAAAGAGCGGAGTTTACGTGTTGTAAATGAGCATCTTGAGGAGGATTTCAACGCAGCATGGCCGAGCGTAGTAGTTATTCAGAGGTTCCTAAAAGGTCTGACCCAGACGCATGTACAAAGCACTCTCGCCTTCCTGATTGGATCCGATGCCGAAGAACAGCGGTCCAAGGAAGGTATCCAGCCCCAGCAACAGGCTGCCGGCCCCTATGTAGCCAGTATCCAGACCATCGTCGTCCTTGTTATAGATCCGGCCGTACTCGAAACTGCCACCGAGGTAGATCGGCATGTTTACTGGAAGGAAGGTGGTGGGATTGAGGCGACGGTAGTACACAAGCCGTGCCAGGTTGTAGTTCTGTCCGGCCACACCGCTTTGACGATAGCCTGAGAACATGCCGGGGCCGCCGAGCAGGAAACTGCTTTGGGCGATATCGACGTTGCTGTCGGTGCGCCCCAGAAAGCCTCCCAGTTGAAAACTGTTCGGTCCGCTCGCAAAAGCCTTGTTATAGCGAAACTCCAACTGCTGATAGCGCGAATCGGCACCCAGGTTCGGCTCAGATTGGCGCCAGATAAGCCGGCCCTCATCGCCGGAGCGGGGGAAGTTCACGTTATCCAGCGTGTCGCGATCAAGCTGCAGCGTGTAGAACCCTTCGGTGAAGCTGAATGACCGCAGCTCCGGGTCACCCACCCGTACCTTGGCTTCGCCTTCATAACGGGAAATTCCGAAGCGCACCTCGCCGTGGGTGGAAATTTGCCTGCCGATGTTCAATCCTGCGCCATAACGCACCTGACGGTAATCGACCACCGGATCGCCATCGGAGAGCACTTCGATATTGCGCGATTCGGCATCGATAAAGGGCGCGACGAAATAGCGCGAACCGTAATCCAGTGGTTGGTAAAACTCGCTGTAAACCAGTTGGCGTTCGCCCACTTGTAGCCGGGTCAGCCATTCTGCACCTAGCGGATTCACCCCGTTTACCCGAAAGCTCGCGCCGATATTGAATTGGCTTCCGCCGCGGAAATCGTCTTCCAGATTCAGCCCCAGACGCAGGTAGTCCGTCCCGGTCTGGCGCCCACTGGTACGTATCAGCAGCGTATTGCTGGTGTCGCCGTGTACCACCTCGTAATTGACCCGGCTGAAGTAGTCGGTGCCATAGATAGTGCCCATGTCCTTTTCCAGGCGCTCAAGGTTCAATGGCTGGCCAATCTCCTGACGGATCATGTTGCGCACGACCTGATCCGCCACTATTCCGCTGTTTATGACCTTGATCTCGTCGATAACCGGTCTGCGTTGCGGCCGGACCGTGGCCATGTTTCCGCCTGGTCGGGTCTCGGAAGCCGGAGCGGAAAATGCCAATACCTCGCTGGTTTCAGGCAGACTGCGTTCACCTGCGGCGATCGCATCCGCCACTTCTGCAAAGCTGCTGAAGCCGATATCGCCCAGCTCCGGCTGTAGCAGTAGATCCTGCGGTCCCAAGGTCGCGAGCTGCTCTTCGGTGTTGCGGCGAGTGAGCAGGGTCGTGGTCTGATCCATGATATCAATGATGGTTTCCAGCTCATCCGTCGAGCGCAGCGGAGTACCGATATCCACCACGATGAGTCGATCGACGCCCATCTCGCGGGCGACATCCACCGGCACGTTCTTCGACAGCACACCATCAACCAGCAGCCTGCCATCCACGGTTACCGGAGCGAAAAAGCCGGGAATGGCAATGCTCGCGCGGATTGCGAGCGGCAGATGGCCCTCATCGAAGATGACCGCTTCACCTGTTGCGATATCGGTCGCGACCGCACGGAAGGGAATGGGCAGGCGATCGAAGTCGTCGATATCGTTGGTATGTACCAATAGCGTTTCGAGGATCAGACCCAGATTCTGTCCCTGAAGAAAGCCGAGGGGAAAGCTCAGCCGCCCGCGATCGAAACTCAGACGTTGCTTGACCAGAAAATCGCGGTCGTCCTGTTTGCGGCGGAAGGGGATATCCTGACGCAAAGGCGTGTCGCTCAGAGCGTTCTGCCAGTCAGTCTCCAGTGCGATCTTTTCCAGCTCATCGGCACTATAGCCTGCCGCATACAGCCCGCCGATCACGGCGCCGAGACTGGTGCCCGCTATCGCGTGGATGGGTATGTTCAACTCTTCCAGCTGCTTCAGCACACCGATGTGTGCCATGCCCCGGGCGCCGCCCCCAGACAGCACCAGGCCGGTGCGCAGTTCTTCGGCATGACTCAGTGGGGTCAGCGCGACCAGTAGAAGAAGGGTGAAGCGTTTGAGCATGATATGGGGCCTGCGCCTAATCGATAAAGCTGGATCGCCGCGTATTGTATACGAGCCGCCGAAGGTCGCGTGAGCTTATGCAGGATTTCTGACGGCGGTCTCAGCGTTTCGGTTGGCAGGTCAGACGATGACCTTGTCCTTGAGCTTCTGCGCCGCATGCTCGAGTGCCTTGATCACCTCGTCCTTGTCATAGTTGCGGATATTGGTGGTGTCCAGGTACATGGAAAAACCGGGCAGTTCATGCTCGACAAAGCTGGGCGCTGCGCCCAGGTCACGGCGCAAACCAACAACCTGATACACCTGTACTGGCTTGGAGAACCCCTTGACCATCACCTGACCCTTGTCACGGCACATGACCAGGTCCTTGACCAGCGCCCAGGTCTCGTGCGGTATCAGGATTTCTCCGGCTTCGGCTGCATTTTCCAGACGGCTCGCCAGATTCACTTCGCGCCCGATAATGGTGTAGTCCATGCGGTTGTCTGCACCGAAGTTACCGACAGTGCAATAGCCGGTGCTCAGGCCCATGCGGATTTCGAGCGGACGGGTAATGCCCTGGCTGCGCCATTGTTGTCGCAGTACTTTCATGTGCTTACGCATGGCGATTGCCATGGATACTGCCGCTTCAGCATCCTGCTTGGCACCCTGGGTGGCGGGATCACCAAAAAACACCATGACGCAGTCGCCGATGAACTTATCGATGGTGCCGCCGTACTGCAGCGCAATGCGTGACATTTCATTCAGGTAATTATTCAACAGGTCGGTCAGCGCCTCGGCCTCCATTTCCTCTGCCAGCTCGGTAAAGCCACGGATGTCGGAAAAAAACACCGTGAGCTTTTTGCGGCGGGTTTCCAGCGTGACCGATTGCTTGCCAGCGAATATTGATTCCCAGACCTGGGGCGAGAGATATTTGGACAGGTTACTCGCCAGCAGGCTGGTTTTCTCCTGCTCGGCGCTGATGACTTTTTGTGCCTGCTCCAGCTTGCGGCCCTGATGGTAAACGAAGGCAGCGACGATGACGGTAAAGGTCGCACCGCTGGCCAGGCTGGTGAAGTTCACCAGGGCTCCGCTGTACAATTCGGGCTGCGGCGAGGCAATGACAGACGTAATCAGCAATCCGACCACCGCCAGTAACCAGCTCGCCATAAGGTATAGAGGCCCACCAACGATGATGCTGGCGAGGCTCAAGAGCATGATGAATACCAGACTCGGTACGATGTTGAACTGGCATAGCGTGACGAATATGCCGGTATGCAGACCGTCGAGAGCGAGCAGCGCGAGGCGGCTGCGCAAACCCTCGATCCGCCGCAGCCGGTCTACCCCAAGTTGCGCAACATGGGGAAAGAGCAGCGCATAGACAACCACCGAGACGTTGAGTGTGGTGACGCCTTCTTCAACCGCTATCGCAATAAAGGTAATGGCCACGCACAGGTACGCCATGACTCTGGAATAGTATCCTTCCAGAGGCGGTCTGACAGGTTTCAGGCGCTTATGCATATTCATCGTCAGCGGTTCCTTGGCCATCACGACGGCCGTGGCTGATCGTTGTTTCGAGACGCGTCCGCTAGAACGCGGGCCATGTCCCGGCTGATCAGCCCGGGGAGAATCCCAAGCGGATCATAATATGCAACTGTCTCGGTTGAAAGCCTTAGACGTTTTCGGGGAATGGCTGAGGCCGGCGCATTGACCGCCAGCCTGGCGGCGGGCTCAGGATGCTACGCGCTCGGTCTTGTAGACAGACTGGCGGGGGCGAGCAAAAACCCGTTGCATCATGGGCTCGAAGAATTCCAGCGGTTCGCTCTCATAATCAGGGTCGAACGCTGTCGCGTCGTACAGTGCGCAGAATTCGGCAGTGCGCTGGTAGAGCGGGTGATCCTTGAACTGGTCTCGCAGATGCCGGTCCATCCCAAGATGGTGGAAAAAGTAATACCCCTGGAAAACGCCGTGTTTTTCGACCATCCAGAGGTTTTCCTCGGATACGAATGGCTTGAGTATCGCGGCAGCAATATCCGGATGATTGAACGAGCCGAGCGTGTCGCCGATGTCATGCAGCAAGGCGCACACCACATATTCTTCATCGCGCCCGTCACGGTGCGCGCGGGTCGCAGTTTGCAAGGAATGCTCAAGGCGGTCGATCGGAAACCCGCCAAAATCGCCATCCAGCAATTTCAGGTGCGTCATGATCCGGTCCGGTAGCTCCCGGGCGAAGGATCTGAAGTGGCTGGAGATAAGATTCCAGTCTTCAGCTGTACCCTCTTGCATGGCGCGAAATGAGGCGCGTTGTTGATCCATCTCGAGATTCTCCGCAGGTTGGGTTTTCCCGATCATAGGGCTAGACGCGCTGACCGGACTGTCGCGCTGTGGACAATCTCAGAAACGGATGCGTCCGGTCAGGGCGTCACGGAGCATCACCCAGTCTCCCATGAAGCTGTAGAGCGGATACTGGAAGGTGGCGGGCTTGTTCTTCTCGAAAAAGAAATGTCCCACCCAGGCGAAGCCATATCCGGCGATCGGCAAGAGCAGTAGCAGGCCCCAACTACCGCTGACCAACGCATAGATCAAAACAGCCAGGACCAGTAGACTGCCAATGTAATGCAGGCGGCGGCTGGTGTCGTTGCTATGCTCGCTGAGGTAGAACGGGTAGAACTCGGCGAAAGAATCGAAGCGTTTGTGTTCTGCAGCGGGGTCAGGGTGTGGCAGTTGCATGGTGATGCCTCTTGTTGTGTTCATGGGCTAACCAGCTTTCAGTTTAACGGGGTGGGTGTCCCATCCACATGGCCATTCGGGCCAAAGCTTTGCCCTTGGCCCGGTATTCAAGCGCGCGCCTTTCATTATGACTGCGCTACCCGGTGTTTACCTCGATCCGTCTGATCAGGAGTGACATGCTGACCGTTGAGCGAACCACATCTTCAAGCTGGGCGCATGCCATCGTCGATGCGTTGGCATTGGGGGGAGTAGACGGGCGCAGCCTGTTTGCCGAGTTGGGGCTCGATAGCGCTCTGCTGGACGACCCCGATGCGCGCATTGCACAGGACCAGATGACCCGGTTGTGGCAACTGGCGGTGTCGCGCTCCGGTAATCCGGCCATCGGGCTCAACATGGCGAAGGTGGTTCGCCCGGCGCATTTCAACGTTGTCGGGTATGCCTTGATGTCCAGCCGGACGCTGGCTGAAGGTTTTGGCAGGCTGGTGCGTTACCAGCGCATTCTCGGCGAGGCGGCAGCTCTGGCTCTGCAGGTCAGACCTGACAGTTACGCACTGGTGGTGTCCATTCACGGCGACCGCTTGCCGGTATCACCGCAGAGCCATGACGCAGCGCTTGCCTACGCGCTGGCGTTCTGCCGCTGGATGACCGGACGGGAAATTGTTCCGTTGAAGGCGTGTTTTGCCTATCCCGAGCCGGCCGATGTCAGTGCTTACCAGCAACTGTTCGCATGTCCGTTGGAGTTCGATGCGGGCGTTTACAGTCTGAGCTTTTCCCGCGATGTGATCGAGCAGCCCCTGGCCACGGCCAATCCAGAGTTGGCGCGGATACATGATCGTCTGGCCACCGAATACCTGGCGCGCTTTGACGAGTCGCGGGTGAGCCATCTGGCGCGCCAGGCTTTATGCCGGTTATTGCCGCAGGGCGAACCGAAGCGTCAGGCGGTGGCCAACGTACTGCATATGAGCACGCGCACCTTGCAGCGTCGGCTCCAGGAGGAGGGCCACAGTTTTCAACAGCTGCTGGACGAAACGCGGCGTGAACTGGCCCAGCAATATCTGGTGCAACCGAACCTGACCTTGCTGGAGATTGCCTATCTGCTGGGTTTCGCGGATCCGAGCAATTTCTTTCGTGCGTTCAAGCGCTGGTTCGGTATGCCGCCGGGGCAGTACCGGGCGCGCCACCTGGAAGAGAAGGAATTCTGATCGCGCTGTACCAACGCTTCAATAATCAGAGTCGGTTAGCCGACCGACAACCAGACCGAGGTAACGAATTGATGGACGCGTTAAAGGCATTGCATGAGCGAGTATCGGTACCGCGGCTCACCGGGCCGGTGCCTACCGCTGCTCAACGTGATGCCCTGTTCAAGGCGGCCCTGCGCGCACCGGATCATGCCTACCTGCGGCCCTGGCGGTTCCTTGTAGTCGAAGGCGAAGGGCTTGAGCGACTGGGTGAATTGTTTGGCCGGGCAGCCCTGGCGCAGACCCAGGATCTTTCGCCGGATACCCTGGCACGCTATCAGGGACTGCCCTTGCGTGCACCGCTGATGATCATTGCCATAGGACGCCATTTTGAGCACCCGAAAGTGCCGATGATCGAGCAGGACATGTCCTGCGGTGTCGCGGTGGGTAACATGTTGGTCGCTGCGCACGCGATGGGGTTGGGGGCGGTATGGCGTACGGGCGATCTGGCATACGATCCCATCGTGCGTGAGGGGCTGGGTCTGGCTGACGATGAGCTGATCGCAGCTTTCCTGTATGTGGGTTATCCCGCCGGGATGCGGAAGAACGTTCCCCATCTCGATATCGACGATTTCTTCCAGAGCTGGCCGGAAAGCTAGCTCTTGTCGAGCTGGATGACAGCTTCGAAGCCGTGGCCCTGGCTGCTGAACGATAGCGTTCCGGCATGCCGGGCAACGGCTCTTCGGGCGATGGCCAGACCCAGGCCGTGGCCGCTGTCGGCGGGCTGATCAGGAAGGCGTACGAAGGGCTCACCCAGCTGCTCCAGCCATGCCTCGGGCACGCCTGCCCCTTGATCCTGGACGCTGATGCGAAAGCTGTCTCCGGTTGCCGCCAGGCGCACCCGGATGACGCCATCAGCGGGTGAAAAACGCAGCGCATTGCGCAGCAAGTTATCCAGCGCTGCTGACAGCTGTTCACGCCAGCCGCGCAACGTTGCATGGGTGTGTCCTTCGATTTCCAGCGTCTGTTGGCCGTGTGCGGCAAAGCGCGCATCTTCCACGACGTCACGGACCATCTGGTCGAGATCAAAGTGCTCGGCGGGCAAGTCCTGCGTATCGAGGCGACTCAGCGTGAGGATGTCGTCGATCAGCCGGTCCAGGCGCGTGCATTCCTTATCCAGCCGTTGCCACAGCGGATCATCCGGACGCAGTTCCTGTTTGCTGCCAATGGCCAGACCAAGACGCATGCGCGCCAGCGGCGAGCGCAGCTCATGGGAAATATCGCGCATCAGTTGACGCTGGCTGTCCAGCAGGCTCTGTACGCGGTCGCCCATGGTCTGAAAACGCCGTGCCAGATCACCGATCTCGTCACGGCGCTGTCCAATATGTTCCAGCGTGCTTGCATCGAAGCGCCCCTTTGCCAACTGCTGTGCCGCCTGGCCCAGGCGCTGCAGAGGCGCGGTCAGATACCGGCTGAGGGCGAGGCTGATGAGTGCCAGCATGGCCATCGCCAGAGTAATGTTGGCAATCAGCGCGAACGGGGTGCGCTGCCAGCGAAATAACTCCGGCGCCGGTATATTCAGAGTGAGCTGGTAATCTGCACTATTCGAATTCCAGGCCAGCTGAAAGATGCGGCCGTGGCGAAAACGGGCGGGTGGTTGTTGCCCTGGCAGGGATGTTTCGAACCGCGGCAGAGAGGGCAGGGTGCCAGGGAGCAGACTGAGCCCCTGGTCGTTGTACAGCTGCGCGCGTAGCCGGTGCTTCTGACGCTGCGTCTCAAGCCATTGCTGCGCAGCAACTGAACCTTGGTGTTCGTAGGTATCGATCAGTTGTTCGGAAAAGTCACGAAGTTGAGGGTGAAACTGCAGCAGGAGCCAGTCCTGCTGCAGTGCGCGGCTGACCAGAAACCCCGAGCCTCCGACCAGTAATGTAGCGAGCCAGAGAACCGCAAAGACCTTCCAGAACAGCCGCATTGACTCAGTTATTCTCCGACTCTTTGGATTTTTTGTCGCCGTGCATTTTCTTCATCTTGTCGCGGTTTTCCTTGTGAATCTCCTCGAAACGCTGGCGCTGTTCGTCATTCAATACTTCGTCCATGCGCTCCTTGGATTCCTCGTGAATTTCGCGATGTTTTTCCATCTGCTCTTTCTTGATCTCGCGAAATTGCTCCTGTTGCTCCGGGGTCAGTTCCAGCTTTTCACTCAATCGCTCCATGTATCGATCCTGGTGCTCGCCGTTCTTGTCCGAGCCGGCAAACACTGAGCCCGACAGGCCGATGGTGATGGCGGTAACGCTGGCTAACAGTAAGTTTTTCATGGGTATATCTCCCGATTCGATGAATGGCCTGTTGGCCGGTAGAACAAGTGTAGGAGAAAACCTGTCAGTCAGAGCTTGAGGTGGGTAAAGGATGTGTAAAGAAACTGTGGCCTCGCTTGCCATCGAATCGATATGGCACTTGCAGCGTTCAGCTATACAGATAACCGCGACCTCGTATCGACTGGATGCGGGGGCGCCCGTCGGGGTGCATCCCCAGCTTGCGGCGCAGATTGCTCATATGCATATCCAGGCTACGGTCATAGGGCCCGAGTGGTTTGCCGAGGGTCTCGCGCGAAAGGGTTTGGCGATCGATCAACTGACCACCTCGTTCGAGTAGCGTGCGCAGGATGAGCGCTTCTGTCTGCGTCAGCGGTAACGGTTGATCGTTCTGCCAGGCCATGAGCGTGGCGGTGTCGAGGCGGATATCATCTACCTGCAGGCTATGGTTTTCCGGCGCAGCTGTCTGGCTACGTCGCAACAAGGCGCGCAAGCGCGCAACCAGCTCCCGTGGGTCGCACGGCTTGGGCAGATAATCATCAGCGCCCAGTTCAAGCCCCAGTATGCGATCGACAGGCTCGCCACGTGCACTGAGCATCAGCAAGGGTGTATTACAGCTCTGGCGCAATGCGCGCAGCACCTCCAGGCCGGTCATGCCGGGAAGCATGACGTCCAGAATGATCGCTTCGAAGGCCTGGCTGCGCGCTATTTCAAGGCCGCCAGGCCCGTCATGTGCGCAGCTTAGCCGGAAGCCTTCGGCGGACAACCAGTCGACGAGCAATTCGCACAGCTCCTTGTCGTCGTCGATGATGAGTATCGAGTGCTCGCTCAATTCAACCACTCTCTGCGTCTGCGGCCTCCGCCTGCCTTGCCTGCAAGGAAGCCGAGCAAAAGACTGCCCGCGACGGTTGCCCCGCCGATCAAAAACCATTTCTGGCGCTGTTCTTCCATCAATGCGACGGCTTGCAGGTCGGTATTGTTTCGCTCTGCACGCAACGCCTGGTTTTCCTGCTCCAATTGCGCCAGCTGCTGGTGTGCACCGGATGCCAGTTCATCGGCCAGGCGCTGACGCTCGGCTTCAATGCGGGCCAGCTCGGCCTGCAATACACCCAGGTCCTGCTCGCTGGTCGCCATTTCGCTCTCGTCGACCTCGGCTGCCTCCTGCGCGATATCGGCTGCCTCCTGTGCGAAAATTGAAGCGGGGAAACTCAGGCAGCACAGCAATAGCGCAGCCGGTAAAGGTCTCGGCATGTCAGACTCCTTGTCAGGCCGGCAATACGGGTTTGAATGGTTTCACAATCACCTGCTGATAGACCCCTGCGGCGACATAGGGATCGTCCTGAGCCCAGGCTTCGGCAGCCTGTAATGATTCGAACTCCGCGATAACCAGGCTCCCGCTGAAGCCCGCTGGACCCGGGTCGTTCGAATCGATCGCCGGGTGTGGCCCGGCCACCAGCAGCCGACCGCCAGCCTGCAATTGCTGCAGCCGCTCCAGGTGAGCGGGCCGCGCAGTGAGGCGAGCCTCAAGCGTCCCTGGAAAATCGCTGGCGATAATGGCGTAGAACATGAATGGTCCCTGCTTGATTTCAAAGACGGGTAACTTATGCCATTACATTAGGCGTTGTCAGCGTCCGGGACGCATAATAGCCAAATTATTCTGTACTGGAGATCAATTTGCTAGCTGACCTGCACATGCACAGTACTGCCTCTGATGGCAGTCTTGAGCCCGCCGAATTAATGCGCCGGGCAGCGGCGTCCGGCGTCGAGCTGGTAGCGCTGACTGATCACGACTGTCTCGACGGCCAACAGGTCGCCCAGGCAACCGCTGAGTCGCTGGGTATGCAATGGGTATCCGGTGTAGAGCTTTCTGCGCAGTGGCAGGGCCATACCTTGCACGTTCTGGGTTATGGCTTTGATCCGCAGGCTCCCGGGCTGGTTGAAGCGATAGACAAGGTGCAGGAGGGTCGCTGGCGCCGCGCCGAACAAATCGCGCAGCGTCTGGCTGGCAAGAATATGCCGGGCGCTCTGGAAGGCGCATTGGCGGTGCAACGCAGCGCTGGTGCGGAGTTGCACAGCCCGCCGGCCCGGCCGCATTTTGCAGATTGGATGGTCAGTGCCGGGCATGTGCGCGATCGCGCCGAAGCCTTCCGCAAGTGGCTCGGGGCCGGCAAGCTGGGCGATATCAAGCAACACTGGCCGGAATTGGCCGAAGCGATTGAACCCATGCGCGCCGCAGGCGGGGTAGCCGTCATGGCGCATCCCTGGCAATACGGCTTCACCCGCTCACGCCTGCGGCGGCTGCTGCGCGACTTTGCCGAGGCGGGCGGCCGGGGCATTGAAGTTGTCAACGGCAAACAGCCACCGGAACAGGTCGCTTACCTGGCCAAACTCAGCATCGAGTTCGGCTTCTTTGCCAGTTGTGGCAGTGACTTCCATCATCCGGATTCGCCGTGGATGGCGCTCGGCAAGATGACGGCGATGCCTGACGATTGCACGCCGGTATGGGCTGACCCGTTGTTTTGCCGCTAAAATACAGGCAAAGCAACCCGGGCGACCGCTGAATCCGGATCCTGGGCAGCGTTATACAGGCAACCTGAACAACTGCTGCATCCAGGTGAAATTCCCGAACATCGACAGGACGGTACCGTGAGCCAGTATTTCCAGATTCATCCCGAGAATCCGCAGGTCAGGCTGGTGCGCCAAGCGGCTGAAATCATTCGTCAGGGCGGGGTGATTGCCTACCCCACTGATTCTGCCTATGCGTTAGGTTGCCATCTTGGCGACAAGGATGCGCTGGAGCGTATCCGGCGGCTCCGCCAGCTGGACGACAAGCACAATTTCACACTTGTCTGCCGGGATCTCTCCGAGCTGGGCGTTTATGCGAAGGTCGACAATGGCGTATTTCGCCTGTTGAAGGCCAATACACCGGGCCCTTATACCTTCATCCTCAATGCCACCAACGAGGTGCCGCGCCGCTTGCTGCATCCGAAGCGGCGTACCATCGGCCTGCGCATCCCGGATCATCGCATCACGCTGGCCTTGCTCGAGGAGCTGGGCGAACCACTGATGAGCGTGACCCTGATGATGCCGGGCGACAACCTGCCGTTAACCGATCCGGAGATGATCCGCGATCGCCTCGGAAAACAGGTCGATCTGATCATTGATGGTGGCGCCTGTACTATCGAACCGACCACGGTAGTCGGCTTGCTTGATGGTGAGGTGGAAGTCCGCCGGGTGGGCCTCGGCGACCCCGAACCCTTCGGCGGCAGTCGTGGTTTTGAATGAGCAGGGCGGCACGAATCGGTGGCAATACGCGTATAATTTTGCCTGTTTCGTCATTGCATGAATGTATGAAAGTCCATCCTCTACCAGGAGTTCCCTTTGAGTTCTGTTGAATCCCAGCGCCGCGTGTTGTCTGGAATGCGTCCCACTGGCCGTCTGCACCTCGGCCACTATCACGGTGTACTGAAGAACTGGGTCAAGCTTCAGCATGAGTATGAATGTTTTTTCTTTGCTGCTGACTGGCATGCTCTGACGACTCATTACGAAACACCGCGGGATATCGAGCAGAGTATCTGGGACATGATGATCGACTGGCTGGCGGCAGGCGTCAGCGGAAACTCGGCGACACTGTTTGTCCAATCCCAGGTGCCCGAGCATGCAGAATTGCATTTGCTGCTTTCGATGGTCACGCCCGTCAGTTGGCTGGAGCGCATTCCTACCTATAAGGATCAACAGGAACGGTTGCGCGATCTGGATCTGGCCACCTATGGTTTTCTGGGTTATCCCTTGCTGCAAAGCGCCGATATTCTGATTTACCGCGCCGGACAGGTACCGGTGGGGGCTGATCAGGTTTCGCATGTCGAGTTTACCCGTGAGGTCGCGCGGCGTTTCAATCACCTGTACGGCAAGGAAGTGGGCTTTGCCGAGAAGGCCGAGGCAGCCGTCCACAAGATGGGCAAGAAGGCGGCCCGGTTATACGGGAATTTGCGCCGGGCTTATCAGGAGCAGGGCGATATCGAGGCGCTGGAAACCGCGCGTGCGCTGCTCAAGGAGCAGCAGAACATCACCCTTGGCGACAAGGAGCGACTGTTCGGTTATCTGGAAGGCGGCGGCAAGGTCATACTGCCCGAGCCCCAGGAGCTGCTGACCCCGGATTCGAAAATGCCCGGGCTGGATGGACACAAGATGTCCAAATCCTATGGCAACACCATCACTCTGCGCGATACAACAGATGAAATCGCCGAGAAGGTTCGCCGCATGCCGACCGATCCGGCCCGTGTGCGACGCAACGATCCCGGCGAACCCGAAATCTGTCCGCTGTACCAGTTTCATAAGGTTTACAGCGATGACACCACGCGTGACTGGGTTCAGAAGGGGTGCCGCAGCGCAGGCATCGGTTGCCTCGAGTGCAAACAACCGGTAATCGATGCCATCGCTGCCGAGCTTGCGCCGATGCAGCAGCGGGCCAACGAGTATGAATCCAACCCCGACGCGGTTCGCCTGATTATCAGCGAAGGCACCGAGCGGGCCCGGGACGCTGCGCGCGATACGCTCACTGAAGTGCGTCAGGCCATGGGCCTGCAATACCGGCAGTAACATGAGCGAGACCGAGCGCAAGCAGCCATCGTCCTCCGGGGAACGCCTCGAAACGGCGATGACTGATGCATCGCTTGCGCCCGGCACCCAGCATGAGCTGCCATTTGCCACGGTTTACGGTAAAGCGCTGACCGAGCTACCCCAGGATCTGTATATCCCGCCCGAGGCGCTCGAGGTGTTTCTCGAGGCCTTCGAGGGGCCACTTGATTTACTGCTCTATCTGATCCGAAAACAGAATATCGACATCCTCGACATTCCTGTCGCAGAGATCACACGGCAGTACATGGGCTATGTCGAGCTGATGAAAGTGGTACGGCTGGAGCTTGCTGCTGAGTACCTGGTCATGGCTGCCATGCTGGCCGAGATCAAGTCGCGGCTGTTGTTACCGCGGCAGAAGGACGAGGAAGAGGACGATCATGATCCGCGGGCCGAGTTGATCCGGCGGCTGCAGGAATATGAGCGCTTCAAGCAGGCGGCGGAGAAGATCGATGGCCTGCCGCGGGTTGGCCGCGATATCGCACTGGCCAGTGCCGAGGCGCCAACTTATCAGTCCGCCAGAGCGCACCCGGAAATCACCCTGCAGGAACTGATGCTCTCGCTGTCTGACGTATTGCGGCGAGCGGACATGTTCGAAAGCCATCAGGTCACCCGGGAACTGCTCTCGACCCGCGAACGGATGGCCGACGTGCTTGACCGGCTGCGTAGCGGACAGTTCATGCCCTTCGTTAGTCTGTTCAGCGTGAGCGAAGGGCGGCTCGGCGTAGTCGTAACCTTCATGGCGGTGCTGGAGTTGGTAAAAGAGCAGCTGATTGAGCTGGTGCAGACCGAGCCGTTTGCGCCCATTCATGTCAAGGCGCGAGGTGAGGATGAAACAACCACCGCTTGAGCACATTCTTGAGGCAGCGATGCTGGCTGCCGGCAAGCCGTTATCGCTGGATCGCATGCGCGAATTGTTCGAAGAATCCGGGCGGCCAAGCACCCGGCAGCTGCAGAACGCCTTGGCGCGGCTGCAGGAGCAGTATCTGGGGCGGGCCGTTGAGTTAAAGGAAGTTGCAAGTGGCTGGCGCTTGCAGGTACGCGAAGTCTATTCGCCCTGGGTGAGTCGTCTCTGGGAAGAGCGGCCGCAGCGCTATTCCCGGGCGCTACTGGAGACGCTATCGCTGATTGCCTATCGACAGCCGATTACCCGGGGTGAAATTGAAGATATCCGCGGCGTGGCGGTGAGCAGTCAGATCGTAAAAACGCTGATGGAGCGCGAATGGGTGCGTATCGTTGGCCATCGCGACGTGCCCGGCCGGCCCGCAATGTACGCGACAACCCGACAGTTCCTGGATTACTTCAACCTGGCCAGTCTGAGCGAGTTGCCCGCCCTGGCAGAATTGCGCGACCTGGATCAGGTTGAAGCGGGGTTATCGAATGTCGAGGAGCCAGAGGCCGGTTCGGACGAACAGATGCCATGGCTACCAGTCGAACCGCTGGCCCCTCTGGATAGTGCCGCCGGGGAAACCGGCTTTCACGCCTTGCTTGACGAGCTCAATTCAATGGAATCGAACATCAAAACCGACTTCAATGACCTGAAAGTTGATGGTAGTGATAAGGACTCGCCTGATTCCGATGAGCGCTAGCGCGTAACGGCCTGGCGGTGCTATTCTCCCGCTCTCTGTTTCCTATTCGATACACACCGGGAGGTGCCTCATGACAGACAAGACAGACGATTCCTCTATCCCCGTTTCCGGGGAAAAACTCCAGAAAGTACTCGCCCGTATGGGCCTGGCGTCCCGCCGCGAAGCCGAAAGCTGGATACAGGCTGGCCGTGTGAACGTCAATGGACAGCCGGCTACGCTGGGTTGCCGGGTAGATGGCCTCGACCAGATCAGCGTTGACGGTCGCCCGCTGCGCCGTGACCTGACCACCGAAGTGTCGCGCCGGGTGCTGATTTATAACAAGCCTGAAGGCGAGGTCTGCACCCGGGATGATCCGGAAGGTCGTCCTACGGTGTTTGAACAGCTGCCACGCTTGAAGCAGGGCCGTTGGGTCAACGTCGGCCGCCTCGATATCAATACGACAGGCCTGTTGCTCTTCACCACTGATGGCGAATTGGCCAACCGGTTGATGCATCCGTCCTATCAGATGGACCGCGAGTATGCCGTCAGGGTCATGGGCGAAGTCGACGAGGATATGATCGAGCGGCTGAAGGAAGGCGTCATGCTTGACGACGGACCGGCCAAATTCACTGACGTGGTCTCGTCCGGTGGGGAAGGGATCAACCGCTGGTTCCACGTTTGCCTGCTGGAAGGGCGCAACCGCGAAGTGCGTCGTCTCTGGGAATCGCAGGGTGTGCGGGTCAACCGCCTCAAACGTGTGCGCTTCGGGCCGGTATTTCTCGGTGCCGAGCTGCCCGTTGGCCGCTGGCGCGAAATGAAACAGAACGAGATCGATACGCTTAGCGAAGAGGTCGGGCTCAAGCCGGTTGCATTGCCGGTAATGAAAACCAGCGAGAAGGAAAAGCAGAAGCGTCAGGCGCGCAAGCCGTCAATGCACCAGGCGCGGACCATTCGTCGTACCAAGGTGCCGCACGGGCGCAGTTAATGTCGATACGCCGGACCGCCAGCGCGTCCGGCAATCCGACTGGTGGTATTTAGCAGCAGATGACGCAATTTCGTCCGCTCTGCTTGGCCTGATACATCAGCTTGTCACAGCGATCCAGCAATGCTTCGCCGCTTTCATTTTCCTGCAGCATCGCTACCCCTGCGCTGATCGTCATACGCAGCGGCTCGTCCTTGATCTCGAAGTGCGTCGCTTCAATGGCCAGCCGGATCCGCTCCGCTACCTGTGCTGCCGCGCTGCAGTCGGTGTCGCCCAGTATCACCAGGAATTCCTCTCCGCCGAACCGGAACAGGTTGTCGACCGAGCGCAGGCAGCCATGCATGCATTCGACCACAGCCTTCAACGCCAGGTCGCCGCCAGCATGTCCGTAGCGGTCGTTGATTGCCTTGAAGTGGTCGATGTCCATGATGATCATGGCCAGCGGTCGGCCATGACCCGCTGCGGCCGGAATCTCACGTTCCATCGCATGTCTGAGCGCAAAGCGATTGCCTGCGCCGGTGAGGCTGTCACTGAGCGCACGCTGCATGGCCTGGTGATACAGCAGGGCATTGCGCAGCGGGTAGAGCAGGATGCCCATCAGGCTTTCGATCTGCGCCAGTTCGGCGTCGTCGAACCGTTTCGAGCGGCTGAATTGTATGTCGCCAAGATACTCACCGGCGTGGGTGATCCGGTAGTTGCAACGATGGGTAGCGGCTTTGCCGTTTTGCAGAAGAATATTGTGAGCAGCGTGAGTGAAACGCAGCTCATCCAGTGCCATATGTTCGGCTAGTTGAGCGAAGAACATGCTCAGGACGCGATCGAGCTCGAGACTGGTCTGTAGCATCTGGGCGAGCCGTTGCTGCAGGGCAGGCAGGTCAGTGATCCGCGGGCGTGGCGCAGCCACTCGGTGGACGGCCGACGGCAATCCGAGCTTCAGGCGCGCTGAATCGAAATCGATGGTATTGCCCAGGGTGGACGACATTACAGATCCCTTATATGCTGGTCAGGATGTTTTCAGCAGGAATCGTGCCAATAATATATATCGTTATATATCAGATAGATAGGGCTGTCGTGGCGAGCTCCGGCAAGCCGGGCGGCAGCTTCTTGCCGCCCGGAACGGCAGACGCGGGATCTTGCCGCAAGCGTGCCAGAATAGTAACTATTGTGCGTCCAGTGCCTGTCCATTGATGGTTTTGCTGTCGGGACCAAGCAGATAGAGAAACACGGGCATGATCTCTGCAGGTTCCGGGTTCTTTTCCGGGGCTTCGCCAGGGTAAGCCGCAGCGCGCATTGACGTCCGGGTAGCGCCGGGATTGATGCTGTTAGCGCGAATCGTGCTGGTGCCGTCCTGCTCGTCGGCAAACACCTGCATCAGGCCTTCCAGGGCAAACTTGCTGACTGCGTAGGGCCCCCAGTAGGCGCGGCCCTTGCGGCCGACGCTGGACGATACAAACACAACAGAGGCGTCCAGCGCTGCGCGCAGCAAGGGCATCATTGCCTTGGTCAGCACGAAGGGTGCGTTGACGTTGACCTGCATAAGCTGAAGCCAGGCCTCCGTCTTGACGCTATCCAGTGGCGTACGTGGGCCGAGAAGCCCGGCGTTGTGCACCAGGCCGTCGAGCTTGCCGAATGTGTCGAACAGCTGATCAGCCAGGTCATCGAAATCCTTTTCCACCGCGGTTTCCAGATTCAGCGGGCAGATGGCTGGCTGCGGGTGACCCGCTGCTTCAATCTCGTCGTACACCTCTTCCAGTTTGGACAGCGTGCGGCCCACCAGCACCACCGAGGCGCCATGGGCAGCGCAGCTCAGCGCACAGGCACGGCCGATGCCATCGCCAGCGCCGGTGACCAGAATGACGCGGTCCTTCAGCAGGCCGGCTGGTGCGTTGTAATCAAACATGAAAGGTCTCCTGCGAGCGCAGCCGTTCCAGCCATGGGCGTAGGTCTGCTGCGGTATGAATACTGTGGGTGGCCTGCCAGTTCTCGGGGTCGTCGCCCACTGGCAGATAACCATAAAGCGCCGCAACGGTGGGCATTCCGGCGGCGCGGCCGGCCTGGATGTCACGCAAATGATCGCCGACAAATACCGATTGCTCGGGTTTGACGCCCATTTGCGTACAGGCTTTGAGCAAGGGCTCGGGATGCGGCTTGCTGCGCGTCACCTGATCAGGACAAACCAGGCTTTGACAGCGATCCGACAATTCCAGAGCTTCAAGTAAAGGAATACTGAAGCGGCTCAGCTTGTTGGTTACCACGCCCCAGGGCAAGCCTTCGTCATCCAGCCAGTCAAGCAGCGGCTCGATGCCGGGAAAGGGGCGCGTGAACACCGCGAGGTCGCGTTGATAACGCTGAAGAAAATCCTCGCGCAGATCATCAAAGCCCTGTGCGTCAGGCTGTATGTTGAATGCAGCGCAGAGCATGCCAACCGAACCGTTGGATACCGTCGGGCGCACCAGATCAGGATCGGCTGGTGCCAGGTTGCGGTCCGCGCGCATGGCCTGGATGATCGACATGAAGTCCCCCGCGGTATCGAGCAGGGTGCCGTCGAGGTCGAACAGAACGCTGGTGAGCATGTATCAGGCTCCGCGCTGGGTGTGGATCATGTAATTGACATCTACGCTGCGTTCCAGCTTGTAGGTCTTGAAAAGGGGGTTGTAGCCCAGCCCGGTAATGTCCTGCACGTCCAGTCCGGCTTGCCGTGACCAGGCCCCGAGTTCGGCCGGTCGAATAAACTTGGCGAACTCGTGGGTGCCACGCGGCAACAGGCGCAGTACATATTCGGCGCCGACAATGGCGAAGGCGAAGGACTTCGGGTTGCGATTGATGGTCGAGAAGAATACGTGCCCGCCCGGCTTGACCAGCGTGGCGCAGGCGCGGATCACTGAAGACGGATCCGGCACGTGCTCAAGCATCTCCAGGCAGGTAACGATGTCGAAGCGACCGGGATGCTGTTCGGCCATCTGTTCGGCCGTGCATTGCTCGTAATCAACCTCGACACCGGACTCGAGCTTGTGCAGGCTGGCCACGGCCAGGGGCGCTTCGCCCATATCTATCCCGGTCACCTTGGCCCCACGCAGCGCCATTGCCTCGGCAAGAATCCCGCCGCCGCAACCGACATCCAGTACTTCCTTGCCAGCCAGCCCGACCTTCTGGTCGATCCAGTTGGTGCGAAGCGGGTTGATCTCATGCAGCGGCTTGAACTCGCTGTTGCGGTCCCACCAGCGGCTGGCCAGGGCTTCGAATTTGGCGATTTCAGCCCGATCGACGTTAAGCGTCATTTTGTTTCCCTCGTTGAATCTTGCGTGCCCATTCCTGCGCTTCGGCAAGCAGTCTGGTCTGGTCGATACCTAGTAGCTTGCCGTCGCGGACCTTCTCCGCGCCGGCCACCCAGACGTCGGATACATGGCTGGCGTTGCAGCTATAAAGCAGCTGCGACAATGGGTTATGAACGGGTTGCTGGTCGAGACCCGAGAGGTCGACAGCAATCATGTCTGCGGCTTTGCCAGGCTCCAGGGATCCGGTTTCGTCGCCCATGCATAGCGCCTGGGCGCCACCCAGTGTCGCCATGCGCAGGGCGGTATGGGCATCCATCGCCGTCGGTTGGCCTGACACCCCTTTGGCCAGCAGTGAAGCAGTGCGCATCTCACCAAGCATATCCAGATCGTTATTGCTGGCGGCACCATCAGTACCGAGCGCTACATTTATGCCGGCATCAAGCATGCGCTGCACCGGGCTGAAGCCGCTGGCAAGCTTGAGATTGGATTCAGGGCAGTGGATTACGCTCACGCCGAGGTCCCTGATCAGCTCGAGATCCTCATCGCTGATCTGGGTCATGTGTACGGCCTGCAATCTGGGCGTCAGCAGGTTCAATTGGTGCAGCCGTTGCAGTGGCCGCAAGCCGGTCTGGCGCACGGAGTCTTCGATCTCCACGGCGGATTCGTGGATATGCATATGCACCGGCAGATCCAGCTCGTCGGCCAGGGTGCGAATCCGGGTCAGCGTCGCGTCGCCTACGGTGTAGGGTGCATGGGGTCCGAAGGCAACATTGACCAACTGGCTGTGTTTGACCTCGTCGTGCAGTCGCAGCCCCTTGGCTATACCTTCATCGCTGTTCTTCGCGCCGGGAATCGGATTGTCGATGACCGGAAAGGCCACCTGCGCGCGGATTCCGTACTCGAGCGCCACGCTGGCAGCGATCTCGGGATAGAAGTACATATCGACAAAACAGGTCGTCCCGCCGCGCAGCATTTCAGCTATGGCCAGTTCAGTGCCGCAGCGCACGAAGGCTTCATTGACCCACTGGGCTTCGGCCGGCCAAATGTGGTCGTTAAGCCAGTCCATAAGCGGCAGATCGTCGGCCATGCCGCGCAACAGACTCATCGCAGCGTGGCCGTGGGCATTGATCAAGCCGGGTATCAGCAGGCGGTCGGGCAGGTCGCGTCGCTCCGCGACTTTCAGATCGAGCGTCGCGCTGACCGGGACGATACCGGCGATTCGGCCTTGATGTACGGCGATGGCGTGGTTTTCGAGCACCAGGCCCGAGGGCACCACGGGCACGATCCAGCGCGGCGTGATCAGCAGGTCGATCGCGTCGGGCAGTGAAGTCATTAACAGTTCGCTTTGCATCATAGGCTGGCAGTATACCCTCTGGCTTTTATTGCTTGCAGCGACAATTAATCGCCCCGGGAGGGGCGTATACTGCTCCTTTAGTAGCGGAGCGAGATATGCAGCCACAACAGCAGTTGGCTATGGAAGCCAGTATCAATGCCATCGAGTGGAGCGGCAATGCTCTTCGCCTGTTGGATCAGCGGTCTTTGCCGGATGATGTAGATTATTTGGAATGCATGGACGCCGCCGCGATAGCCGGGGCTATCCGGGGTCAGGCGGTCCGTGGAAATTCGTTGATTGGCATTGCGGCAGCCTATGGCGTCGTGCTCGCAGCCAAAGCGATAGGCACGTCGGACAATTGGGAGGCGGCGCTTGCCGATGCTTTCGCCATGCTCGAAGCGTCCATGCCAGAGGTTATGCAGCCAAGCTGGGCATTGCGCATGATGCACGAACGCACGCGGCGCCTGGCGGATCATGTCGATGTGCCGGGTGAGCTGCTCAGCGCGGCGATATCCATCCATCACAGCGATATCGAAGCCAATCTCACTATGGGCAAGCTGGGTGCACAACTGATCCGCAAGCATCAGAAAGGCAAGCAAAACCTGATGACCCATGGTAACGCTGGTGCGCTGACCGCTGCGGGCTACGGTACGGCGTTAGGCGTAGTGCGGACTGCGCATGCCGCGGGGCTGGTGGATGCGATATATGTAAACGAAACGCGGCCGGGGCTGGAAGGGGCGCGGCTGACTGAATGGGAGCTGGCACAGCTGGGTATTGCTGCCCGGGTTGGCGTGGATTCGGCAGCCGGCCATCTGATGAAATCGGTGCCGATGACCTGGGTGGTCGTAGGCGCAGAGCGTATCGCAGCAAACGGTGACGTGATCAGCACTATCGGTACCTATGCGTTGGCGATACTGGCGATGCACCATGGGTTGCGCTTTATGGTCGTGGCGCCTTCGTCAGCCATCGACATGGGTCTGGAAATCGATGATGACGTTGCGCCGGATGAGCAGCCGGGTAACGATGAGCGCAGCAAGGTCAGTGCGCTGTCCCCGGGCCCGCTGACCTTTGACGTCACACCCGCAGATCTGGTGGATGTGATCGTGACGGAAAAAGGTCTTATTGAACGTCCGGACGCGGCCAGAATCGCGGATTTGATGAGTCATCGGCGGCTTCATTGAGAGCGCTTTCGCATCCCCGGGCAGATTTACGCTCACAGTAAGCTTGTGAGCGCCCCCAGCCTTTCTTGCGACTCCCTCCAGGGCTCGACTGTGGTACACTTTCCGCCTTTAATCCGGGGCCTCTCAGGAGGCCTCGCAAGCGTCGATCTTACGCGATAGGCATCATCAGGTTGCCGCCACCAAAAGGAATGCCGTTTCATGGGCGAACTGGCCAAAGAAATCCTTCCAGTCAATATCGAAGACGAGCTGAAACAGTCCTACCTCGACTACGCCATGAGCGTGATCGTCGGTCGTGCTCTGCCTGACGTGCGCGATGGCCTGAAGCCGGTTCACCGCCGCGTGCTGTTCGCCATGAGCGAGCTGAATAACGACTGGAACAAGCCATACAAGAAATCCGCCCGTGTGGTGGGTGACGTCATCGGTAAATATCACCCGCATGGCGACTCCGCCGTATACGACACCATTGTTCGTATGGCTCAGCCATTCTCGCTGCGTTACCTGCTGGTGGACGGGCAGGGCAACTTCGGTTCGGTAGATGGCGACAGCGCTGCTGCCATGCGATATACCGAAATCCGGATGACCAAGCTGGCCCATGAGCTGCTGGCCGACCTGGAAAAGGAAACCGTTGACTGGGTACCAAACTATGACGGTACCGAGCAGATCCCAGCGGTACTCCCGACCAAGGTCCCGAACCTGCTGGTAAACGGTTCCAGCGGTATCGCAGTCGGTATGGCGACCAATATTCCGCCGCACAACCTGACCGAGGTCATCAACGGGTGTTTGGCGCTGATTGCCAACCCTGAAATGTCCATTGATGAATTGATGGAACATATTCCGGGTCCTGACTTTCCCACGGCCGGGATCATCAACGGGCGAGCGGGCATTGTTGAAGCCTACAAGACCGGTCGCGGCCGCATTTACGTTCGCGCTCGTTGCGAGATCGAGGACATCGACAAGGTCGGTGGCCGCCAGCAGATTCTCATCCATGAGCTACCGTACCAGGTCAACAAGGCTCGTTTGATCGAGAAGATCGCCGAGCTGGTTAAAGAGAAGAAGATCGAAGGCATTACTGAGCTGCGCGATGAGTCCGACAAGGACGGCATGCGCGTAGTTATCGAACTGCGTCGCGGCGAAGTGGCCGAGGTCGTGCTGAACAACCTGTACTCGCAAACCCAGATGCAGAACGTATTCGGCATCAATATCGTTGGTTTGCTGGATGGGCGCCCACGGATCCTTAATCTCAAGGAGCTGCTGGAAGCCTTCGTACGGCATCGACGGGAAGTGGTTACCCGCCGTACCGTATATGAATTGCGCAAGGCGCGTGAACGCGGCCATATTCTTGAAGGTCAGGCGGTTGCGTTATCCAATATCGACCCGGTCATTGCACTGATCAAGGCATCGCCCTCACCAGCTGAAGCCAAGGAACGTCTGATTTCCACTGCCTGGGAACCCGGTGCGGTGTTGGAGATGGTCGATCGTGCTGGTGCGGATGTCTGTCGCCCCGATGAGCTGCCTGAGCAGTACGGGCTGCGTGAAGGCAAATATTATCTGTCTCCGGAACAGGCTCAGGCCATTCTCGAATTGCGCCTGCATCGCCTGACCGGTCTGGAGCATGAAAAACTGCTGACCGAGTATCAGGAAATCCTGGTCCAGATCGGCGAGCTGTTGCGCATTCTGAACAGCCAGGTACGGCTGATGGAAGTGATCGTCGAGGAGCTCGAGCTGATTCGCAGCAACTACGGCGATGCCCGTCGCAGTGAAATTGTCGCCTCACGCCTGGATCTGACTATCGCAGACCTGATCACCGAGGAAGACCGCGTTGTCACTATTTCCCATGGCGGTTACGCGAAGAGCCAGCCGCTGGCTGATTATCAGGCGCAGCGCCGGGGCGGCCGTGGGAAAGCAGCCACAGGCGTGAAGGATGAGGATTATGTTTCTCACCTGCTGGTAGCCAACAGTCACACAACCATCATGATGTTCTCGAGCAAGGGCAAGGTGTACTGGCTCAAGACCTACGAAATTCCCGAGGCGTCCCGCACCGCGCGTGGCCGTCCGCTGGTGAATCTGTTACCGCTGGACGAGGGCGAGTACATCACAACGATGCTGCCGGTCGATGAATACACCGAAGGCTGGTTTGTGTTCATGGCGACCGCCAAGGGCACGGTGAAGAAGACGCCGCTCGAGCAGTTCAGTCGTCAGCGTACAGTGGGTCTGATCGCGCTGGATCTGGACGAAGGCGATACGCTGATCTCCGCCGCTGTGACCAATGGTGAACGTGAAATCATGCTGTTCTCCGATGGCGGCAAGGTGACTCGATTCAAGGAGACCGATGTGCGGGCAATGGGTCGTACGGCCCGTGGTGTGCGCGGTATGCGCCTGGCAGAAGGGCAGTGCCTGGTGTCGATGATCGTGGCTGAAGAAGGCACTGCGATCCTTACCGCCTCCGAGCGAGGCTTCGGTAAGCGCACTCCAATCGAGGACTTCCCCCAGTACAAGCGCGGTGGTCAGGGCGTCATTGCCATGGTCTCCAATGAGCGCAATGGTCCGCTGGTCGGGGCCGTACAGGTCGTCGACGGTGAGGAAATCATGTTGATTTCCGATCAGGGCACATTGGTGCGTACCCGCGTCAGCGAAGTATCCAGCCTGTCGCGCAATACCCAGGGCGTGACGCTTATCAAGCTATCCAATGGCGAGAAGCTGGTCGGCCTGGAGCGCGTGCAAGAGCCCAGCGAGCTTGATGATGAGGAACTCGAAGAAGATGCCGACGCAGCGGATGTGACGGATGACATGGCGACCGGCCCGGCAGACGATGATGCCGCACCGACGATTGATGACCAGGAGTGAATGTGAGCAAGCGTCTGTTCAATTTCTGCGCCGGCCCGGCCGCGCTACCCGAAGCGGTACTGCAGCAAGCCCAGGCTGATTTGCTTGACTGGCAGGGCAAGGGTCTGTCAGTCATGGAAATGAGCCACCGCAGTGATGAGTTCGTCGGTATCGCCGAGCGCGCGGAGCAGGATTTACGCGATCTGCTATTGATCCCGAGTGACTACCGCGTGTTGTTTCTGCAGGGTGGCGCGAGCCAGCAGTTTGCGCAGATACCGTTGAATCTGCTGGGAGAAGGCGGAAGCGCCGACTATATCGATACCGGTATATGGTCACGCAAGGCCATCGAGGAAGCGTCCCGGTACGGGCACGTCAATGTGGCCGCCTCGGCAGAGGCCTATGACTATTTCGCTATTCCGGGGCAGAACGAGTGGAGCCTGTCAGACGAGGCGGCCTACGTACATTACACCCCCAACGAGACCATCGGTGGGCTGGAGTTCAACTGGATTCCGGAAGTAGGCGACAAACCATTGGTCGCGGATATGTCCTCGACCATCCTGTCCCGTCCGCTGGACGTGTCGAAATTTGGTCTGATCTATGCCGGCGCACAGAAGAACATCGGGCCCAGCGGTCTGGTAGTCGTCATCGTTCACGAAAGTCTGCTGGGCAAGGCGCACAGCAAGTGCCCCACCATGCTCGACTACAGCGTGGCAGCCAAGAACGGATCGATGTACAACACGCCGCCGACCTTTGCCTGGTATCTCTCCGGCCTGATTTTCCAGTGGCTGAAGGACAAGGGTGGTCTGGATGCGATGGAAAAGATCAACGATGCCAAGCAGCGCAAGCTCTACGCGGCTATCGATGGCAGCGAGCTGTATACCAATCCGATCAACATCGCCGACCGGTCGTGGATGAACATTCCGTTCCGGCTGGCTGATGATCGGCTGGACAAGCCTTTCCTTGCGGGCGCGGCTGAGCGCGGCCTGCTCAACCTGAAGGGGCACCGGTCAGTAGGCGGTATGCGCGCTTCCATCTATAACGCAGTGCCTGAAACGGCGGTGGATGCGCTGGTGGCCTATATGGCCGAATTCGAGAAACAGCACGGTTGATGTCCATGTCAGATGAAGCGCAGCTCCAGGCTCTACGAAACCGTATTGATACGATTGACGAGAAGATTCTCGAGCTGATCAGTGAGCGCGCCCAGTGCGCGCAGACGGTTGCTCAGGTCAAGCAGAAGTCGTTGCCCGCCGGTGCCAAGCCGGTGTACTACCGGCCTGAACGTGAGGCCTGGGTACTCAAACACATCATGGAGCTGAACAAGGGGCCCCTCGATAACGAGGAAATGGCCCGGCTGTTCCGCGAAATCATGTCTGCCTGCCTGGCACTTGAAGAGCCGCTCAAGGTCGCCTACCTGGGGCCGGAGGGCACCTTTACCCAGGCTGCCGCGATCAAGCATTTCGGGCATTCGGTGATCAGTGTGCCGATGGCGGCCATCGACGAAATCTTCCGGGAGGTTGCCGCTGGCGCGGTGCAATTCGGCGTGGTGCCGGTGGAGAATTCCACGGAAGGGGCAATCAACCATACGCTCGACAGCTTTCTCGAACACGATATGGTCATCTGTGGCGAGGTCGAGCTGCGTATTCATCACCATTTACTGGTCGGCGAGAACACCCGCACTGACAAGATTTCCCGCGTGTATTCTCACGCCCAGTCGTTGGCGCAGTGCCGCAAGTGGCTGGATGCGCATTACCCCAACGTCGAGCGGGTGGCAGTCAGCAGCAACGCCGAGGCAGCCAAGCGGGTTCGTGGAGAATGGAACTCCGCGGCTATCGCCGGTGATATGGCCTGTGAGTTGTACGAGCTGACCAAGATTGCCGAGAAGATTGAAGACCGTCCGGATAACTCCACGCGCTTCCTCATTATTGGCACTCAGTCAGTGCCTTCGACCGGTGATGACAAGACCTCCGTTATTGTGTCCACGCGCAACAAGCCTGGCGCGCTGCATGAGCTGCTGCAGCCTTTCCATGCCAATGGAATTGATCTGACGCGGATCGAAACGCGTCCGTCGCGCATCGGCAAGTGGACTTACGTCTTCTTCATCGATTTCTTTGGCCATCAGGATGATCCCCTGGTCAGGGATGTGCTGGAAAAGGTCAACAACGATTCGGTGGCTGTGAAGGTGTTGGGCTCCTATCCAAAAGCCGTCCTGTAATCTGCCTGTAGCGGGCAAGCGTTGTTTGCGAACAGCATTGCCCGGTCTCTCTCGAAGCTTGAGGTATGAACTATGAGTTGTGATTTCCTCGCCCTGGCGCTTCCGGGCGTGCAGAAGTTGAGCCCCTATGTACCCGGAAAGCCCATTGAAGAGCTGGCTCGGGAATTCGATCTCGATCCGGCTGAAATCATCAAACTGGCAAGCAACGAGAATCCGCTCGGTCCGGCACCGATGGCAATCAAGGCCATCCAGCAGGCATTACCGGATCTGACCCGATATCCGGACGGTAACGGTTTTGCTCTGAAGCAGGCTATTGGTAGCCGCTTCGGGTTTGACCTGGCGATGATTACACTCGGAAACGGCTCCAATGACATTCTCGAGTTGCTGGCCCGCGCCTTCGTTGCACCTGAGCATGAGGTGATCTTCAGTCAGCACGCTTTTGCTGTGTATCCGATCGTCACTCAGGCGGTGGGCGCCCGCGCGGTGGAAGTGCCTGCGCGCGATTGGGGGCATGATCTCGACGCCATGGCGGCCGCGATCACGCCAGCTACACGCGTGATATTTGTGGCGAACCCGAATAACCCGACGGGTACCTGGGTAGAGCGCGCGGCGCTAGAAGCCTTTCTTGACCGGGTGCCTGAGCGGGTGCTGGTGGTGCTGGACGAGGCCTATACCGAGTACGTCGAAGACGAGCACGCAGTGAATGGCTTCGATTACGTGACGCGCTATTCCAATGTGGTCGTATCGCGCACCTTCTCCAAGGCGTATGGCCTGGCCGCTTTGCGCGTCGGGTATTGCATCAGTAGTCCGGCTATCGCAGATGTGCTGAACCGGGTTCGCCAGCCATTCAACGTAAACAGTCTCGCGCTGGCGGCCGCAGTGGCCAGTCTGTCTGATCACGCCTACCTGGAAGAAAGTCGCCGCGCCAATCGCGAAGGCATGGCGCAGTTGGAGCAGGGGTTCCGTGAGCTGGGGCTGAACTGGATTCCCTCGCGCGGCAACTTCATTGCGGTCGATCTTGGACGCGAAGCAGCGCCTGTTTACCAGGGGCTGTTGCGCAGGGGCGTCATCGTACGTCCCGTTGCAGGCTACGGCATGCCGAATCACCTGCGTGTCACCATTGGGTTGCCGGCCGAAAACCAGCGTTTCCTGGATGCGCTGGCAGAGGTCCTGGCCGATGAATGATGTCACCGCTCCGTCACCCGAGGCGCCTATTATCGGGCGGCTGGCGGTAGTAGGGCTGGGCCTCATTGGCGGCTCCTTTGCGAAGGGCTTGCGGGCCAGCGGGATCTGTCGGGAAGTGGTCGGTTGCGATCCTGATCCGATGGCGCGTCGTATGGCTGTTCCGCTCGGGATCGTGGACCGGGTCACTGCCGATCTGGCCGAGGCGGTGCAGGGGGCCGATGTCATCATGCTCGCCGTGCCAGTGCTGGCAATGGAAGAAGTGCTCGCTGCGTTGGCCACGCTGGACCTGGGTCGGGCTGTATTGACCGATGCCGGCAGTACCAAACGCGGGGTCGTCGAAGCGGTTGAGAAGGCGTTCGGCAATATCCCGTCGCTGTTCGTGCCGGGTCATCCGATCGCCGGTTCGGAAAAAAGCGGTATCGAAGCTGCACGGGCAGATCTGTTCAAGCGACACAAGGTCATTCTCACTCCGCTGGAAAATACCAGCGAGCAGGCACTCGAGCGGGTGGCGAGCCTGTGGCGTGCCCTGGGTGGAGATGTGGAATTCATGGGGCTTACAGATCACGATGAAGTGCTGGCCGCGACCAGTCATTTGCCGCATCTGTTGGCGTTTTCGCTGGTCGATACGCTGGCCGCCCGCAGTGAGAACCTCGACATCTTTCGCTACGCTGCAGGCGGTTTCCGGGATTTTACCCGTATTGCCGCCAGCGATCCGGTGATGTGGCGCGATGTGTTTCTGGCCAATCGGGACGCCGTGTTGCGTAGTCTCGATGCCTTTACCAAGGATTTAAGCCGCTTGCGCGCGGCGGTCGAAGCGCGGGATGCCAATACCCTGCTGGGTGTGTTTACCCGGGCTAAGTCGGCGCGTGAGCATTTCAGTACTATTCTGGCCCGCAGGGCATATATGGAACCCATGCAGACTAAAATGACCAACTTCATAGCCGCTCCGGGTGGGTCTGTCACAGGACGCATCCGCGTACCAGGCGACAAATCTATCTCCCATCGCTCAATCATGCTTGGATCACTCGCCGAAGGGGTAACCGAGGTCGAAGGTTTCCTCGAGGGCGAGGACAGCCTGGCGACCTTGCAGGCGTTCCGCGACATGGGCGTAGTCATCGAAGGCCCGCACCACGGCCGGGTGACGATCAACGGTGTTGGCATGAACGGACTACAAGCGCCGCCCGGTCCGCTGTATGTGGGCAATTCCGGAACGTCCATGCGCTTGCTGTCCGGCCTGCTTGCCGCGCAGCGGTTCGATACGGTACTGACTGGCGATGCGTCGCTCTCCAAGCGGCCGATGGGCCGGGTCGCCAAGCCGCTGCGTGAAATGGGCGCTCGTATCGAGACCGCCAGCGATGGGCGTCCACCGCTGCGGATCTACGGCGATGGCACCCTGATGGGCATGGACTACACTATGCCGATGGCAAGTGCGCAGGTGAAATCCTGCCTGCTGTTGGCGGGCTTGTATGCATCAGGGTCGACTTCGGTCACCGAGCCTGCGCCTACCCGTGACCACACCGAGCGTATGTTGAAAGGCTTTGGCTATCCGGTAAAAGTCGAAGGCGCCACGGTCACGGTCGAACCGGGACATAAGCTGACGGCGTGCAAGATCGACGTTCCTGCAGATATCTCGTCCGCTGCGTTTTTCATGGTGGCCGCCAGTATTGCCGAAGGGTCCGACCTGCTGCTTGAGCACGTCGGCATCAACCCGACCCGTATCGGCGTGATCAATATCCTGCGCGCCATGGGTGGCGACCTGACTGTTGAGAACGAGCGCGAGGTAGGTGGCGAGCCAGTAGCCGATATACGCGTGCGCTATGCGTCACTGAAGGGAATCGAGATTCCTGTGGACCAGGTGCCGTTGGCTATCGACGAATTCCCCGCGCTGTTTGTTGCCGCGGCGTGCGCTGAAGGCCGCACCGTGTTGCGCGGTGCAGAGGAGCTGCGGGTAAAGGAATCGGATCGCATTCAGGTGATGGCGGACGGCTTGCAGGCGCTGGGTGTGTCCGCTGAGCCGACGCCTGACGGCATCATTATCGAGGGTGGCAATATTCATGGGGGCAGCATTGATAGCCACGGTGATCATCGCATCGCGATGTCGTTCAGCGTCGCTTCGTTGCGTGCGACTGGAGAGATTCATATCAACGACTGCGCCAACGTAGCGACATCATTCCCGGACTTTATCGGGCTTGCCCAAACGGCGGGCATTCAGGTCCGGTTGGAGGAAAGCGTGTGACAGAACAAGCCATACCGGTAATTACCATCGATGGGCCCGGTGGCTCGGGGAAAGGCACTATTGCAGGTTTGCTGGCGGCGAAGCTGGGCTGGAATCTTCTCGATTCCGGTGCCTTGTACAGGCTGCTGGCGTTTGCTGCGCAAAATCATGGTATCGCGCTGGACAACGAGAAAAGCCTGGAAGCATTGGCGGCTCACCTTGACGTCCGCTTCGCAACCTCGGAAGACAACCGGGAACAGCACATTCTTCTCGAAGGAGAGGAGGTCACCCGGGCGATCAGAAGCGAGGCGGTCGGCGCCAATGCTTCTGTCGTCGCTGCGTTATCCTCGGTTCGCGAGGCGTTGTTGCAGCGTCAACGCGTGTTTCGTGAGCCGCCGGGCCTGGTTGCTGACGGCCGGGATATGGGCACCGTGGTATTTACCGACGCGCCACTGAAGGTATTTCTGACCGCCAGTCCCGAGGAAAGGGCTGAACGGCGCCACAAGCAGTTGCTGGGTAAGGGTGAAACTGCTAATCTGGCGAGTCTTCTTGATGAGATTGTTGCTCGAGACGAGCGGGACATGAACCGCAGCGTTGCGCCTTTACGGCCTGCTGAGGATGCGCTCCTGATTGACTCTACCAGCATGACAATCGATGAGGTCCTGGAAAAGGTGCATGCGGAAGCGCTCAGGCGCGATCTGCTCAACTGATTTCAAAGGTCTTTTACCGGGAAACCAGCCCCACCGGTAAAAGGGTTTAAATAATCAACCCACGCAAGCTGGTGGCGTGGCGGGTATGTTTGCTGCAGGGCCCGCATTAGAGCGGCCAGGCGGTTACTGCCTTAATAAACATTTACAGGAATCCAAATGAGCGAAAGCTTTGCCGAACTTTTTGAAGAAAGCCTAGTAACCCTCGATATGGAGCCAGGCTCCATCATCACCGGTATTGTTGTGGACATCGACTCCGATTGGGTCACCGTTCACGCCGGTCTGAAATCCGAGGGTGTCATTCCGCGTGAGCAGTTCCTGAACGATCAGGGCGAACTGACCATCAACGTGGGTGATGAGGTGCACGTAGCACTGGAAGCCGTTGAAGACGGTTTCGGTGAGACCAAGCTGTCCCGTGAAAAGGCCAAGCGCGCCGAATCCTGGAAAGTCCTCGAAGCAGCTTTCGCCGCAGAAGAAATCGTCAAGGGTGTTATCAACGGCAAGGTCAAAGGTGGCTTTACCGTCGACGTCAACACCATCCGCGCGTTCCTGCCGGGTTCCCTGGTCGATGTCCGTCCGGTCCGCGATACCACGCACCTGGAAGGCAAAGAGCTGGAATTCAAGGTCATCAAGCTGGACCAGAAGCGCAACAACGTTGTCGTTTCCCGTCGTGCCGTCCTCGAAGCCGAGAACAGTGCCGAGCGTGAAGCTCTGCTGGAAACCTTGCAGGAAGGCCAGGTCGTCAAAGGTATCGTCAAGAACCTCACCGATTACGGCGCTTTCGTTGATCTGGGCGGCGTAGATGGCCTGCTGCACATCACCGATATGGCCTGGAAGCGTATCAAGCATCCTTCCGAGATCGTCAATGTCGGCGACGAGATCGACGTCAAGGTGCTGAAATTCGACCGCGAGCGCAACCGCGTTTCCCTGGGTCTGAAGCAGCTGGGCGAAGATCCATGGGTCGCCATCACTGGCCGTTATCCAGAAGGCACGCGTGTTAACGCGAAGGTCACCAACCTTACCGACTACGGCTGCTTTGCCGAGCTGGAAGAGGGCGTTGAAGGCCTGGTGCACGTTTCCGAAATGGATTGGACCAACAAGAACATCCATCCTTCCAAAGTCGTTCAGGTTGGCGATGAAGTGGAAGTCATGGTTCTGGATATCGACGAAGATCGTCGTCGTATCTCCCTGGGCATCAAGCAGTGCAAGATGAACCCGTGGGAAGAGTTCTCCAGCAAGTTCAACAAGGGCGACAAGATCTCCGGTTCGATCAAGTCGATCACCGATTTCGGTATCTTCATTGGTCTGGACGGCGGCATCGACGGCCTGGTTCATCTGTCCGATATCTCCTGGAACGAAGTCGGTGAAGAAGCCGTACGCCGTTTCAAGAAGGGCGACGAGATCGAAACAGTCATCCTGTCCGTTGATCCTGAGCGCGAGCGTATCTCTTTGGGTATCAAGCAGCTGGAAGACGATCCGTTCTCCAACTTCGTATCCTTGAACGAGAAGGGCAGCATCATCAACGGTACGGTCAAGGAAGTTGACGCCAAGGGTGCTGTAATTACCCTGGCTGACGATATCGAAGGTACTTTGAAAGCCTCCGAAATCAGCCGTGATCGCGTTGAAGATGCTCGCAACGTTCTGAATGTTGGCGACGAAGTTGAAGCCAAGGTCATCAGCATCGATCGCAAGAGCCGCGTCATCAGCCTGTCGATCAAGGCCAAGGACGTTGAAGACGAGAAAGAAGCCATCCAGGACCTGCGCAAGCAGGAAATGCTGGCAGCTGGTCCGACCACCATCGGTGATCTGATCAAGCAGCAGATGGAAAACAAGGGCAACTAAGCAAGCCTTTGTAATCCCTGAAAAAGGGCGACTTCGGTCGCCCTTTTTTGTGCGCGCAGGAAATCAGTAGCCGTCCCGCCTGATTTTGTCCTTTATCAGGCTGTTCAAACGGCGTCAAGCATGGTAAAACCGTTGAAAACGGATCTAGCCGCTTGATAAAAAAGGAAAAACCATGACCAAGTCGGAGTTGATCGAGCGCATAGTCGAACAGCAGGGACAGTTGTCGGCAAAGGATGTGGAGCTGGCGATCAAGACAATGTTGGAACACATGTCCCAGGCGCTGTCGACGGGCGAGCGAATCGAAATACGCGGATTTGGCAGTTTCTCGCTGCACTATCGCGCCCCTCGACTGGGGCGAAACCCGAAAACGGGCGATGCTGTAGAGCTTGATGGCAAGTTCGTGCCGCATTTCAAACCAGGCAAGGAGTTACGCGACCGCGTTAACGAGTCGCTCGAAAACGCCTGAGTCATATCAACCGCACTTGGCGCTGCGCTATACTCCGCTCAATATTCAGAAAGGGAGTGGCGGCAATGCAGTGGCTGAAGCGCGTGGCGCTTATCATCGTTTCCTTGCTGGTCGCCCTGGCGACCCTTGATTTCGTGCTGGAAAATCAGCAGGGAGTCACCTTGCAGTTTCTTGAACTGCAATCCCCGGAATTTCCTCTTTCGCTCTTCATCGTGTTGGCGTTCATCCTCGGTAGTCTGCTGGGTATTTTTATCGGTTGGTTGGTCACAACCCGACTGCGGCTGCGTCTCATGGTGCAGAACAATGAGCTGAACCGTCACCGTAAAGAAATAGACAAGCTGCGCACGCAGGCGATCAAGGGGTGATATGCGGGAACTGCTGTTCCTTGGACTGTTCATGGCGGCTCTGGCTATCGGTTGGTATCTGGGCCGGCGCGAGGCAATCAAGGTACGGTTCCTGGTAGAGCCGCACGGAAGCGCTATCGATCGACACTATTTCATTGGCCTCAATTATCTGCTGAACGAACAACCCGATGAGGCCATCGAGACCTTCATTCGTGCTTTGGAAGTCAATCCTGAAACGGTGGAAACCCACATTGCCATTGGCCGGCTGTTTTGCCAGCGGGGCGATGTTGAGCGTGCGATCAAGGTCCATCAAAACTTGCTGGCACGCCCTAACCTGACCCGTGAGCAGGGCGACCGGGTACAGTACGAACTGGCGCGGGACTATCTGACGGTCGGCATGTACCCGCGAGCAGAGCGCTTATTGGACGAGCTGATCAGTAACCAGTCTCCGATGCGCGCCGACGCTCTCGTCGATCTGGTGAGAATCCACGAACGCGAGCGGGACTGGGAACAGGCGGTGGAGGTGGGCGAGAAGCTCGTCACTGAGCGCCCGGCCTTTGCCGCAACACTTGCGCACTATCACTGCGAGCGGGCCTTGACAGCACAGCGCAAGCGCGACTGGCAGCAGGCCATTACGCATCTGGGCAGCGCATTAGGAGCCAACAGGGCGAATGTGCGGGCGATCCTGATGCTTGCAGAGCTTGAAGAGCAGCAGGGTAACCATCGAGAGTGCGTTAAATGGCTGAATCAACTGGCCGAAACCGATCCGGATTTTGTGCCTCAAGCCTTGCCGTTGGCGAGGCGCTGCGCAGATAATGGCGCTCTGAATTTATCCGGCTATCTCGACAAGGTAATTGGCCAGGCTAGAAGCTCGCCGATTGCTACCGTCATGGAACGTGCCGACGAGATAAAAAAACACTCAGGAACTGCTCCAGCCAGCCGATACATGGTGGCTCATCTCCAAGCTGAGCCCTCATTGCGCGGTCTGATCTACCTGATGGATCTGCACGAGAACGCCGTTGAGCCTAAAGGCCGGGAAAATCTGCTTGCACTACGGGGCGTTATCGAAGCGCTGATCTCGGACGCTCATCAGTACCGTTGCCAGGCGTGCGGCTTTTCCACTCGACAACTCCATTGGCAGTGTCCTACCTGTCATGGCTGGTCAACTATCAGACCGCTCAAGGGGCATAAAGCCATTTGAACCATTCCGATTTGCAACAGGAACCAAGCATGCCTTGTAATACATCCGTAATCGTTGCGCTGGATTATCCCGATGCGCCGTCTGCTCTGGCTATGGCGGATCAGCTTGAGCCCAAGCTGTGCCGCGTGAAAGTCGGCAAGGAGCTGTTTACCAGTTCCGGGCCAGCCGTGGTCGAAGCGCTTCAAGCCAAAGGCTTCGAAGTATTTCTGGACCTGAAATTTCACGACATCCCCAATACCACCGCTTGCGCCGTTCAGGCGGCGGCCGAGCTGGGTGTCTGGATGGTCAACGTCCATGCCGGTGGTGGACGGCGCATGATGGAAGCCTGCAGAGAGACCCTCGAGCGACGCGCGTCCGGTGCCAGGCCGCTGCTGACGGCGGTCACGGTGTTGACCAGTCTGGAGCAGGAGGATCTGCAGGAAGTTGGTATCGATATCGAACCCATGGTGCAGGTCCAGCGTCTGGCGCGGCTAACACAGGAATGTGGTCTGGATGGCGTTGTGTGCTCGGCGCGGGAAGCGCGGGCGTTGCGTGGTGCGTTGGGAGATGAGTTCTTGCTGGTCACACCGGGGATCCGTCCAGCCGACAGCAGCGCTGATGACCAGAAGCGTATCGTTACGCCGCGTCAGGCCCTTGAGAACGGCAGCAGCTATATGGTGATAGGGCGACCTATAACGCGCTCGGATCAGCCAATGAACGCGTTGAGGTCGATTCTGGCGGGTCTGGAAGGCTGACGAGAAGGGTAGGGCGGCAAGGATGGAGCTGAGCGCCTGAATAGCGAAACCTGTGAGAGATCAATGCTGAAGCGGCTGCGCCCTGTTCGGGGCAGCCGCGACGCTTACAGCTAATCAGCTCATTTGCGACTGCTGATAATTTTCCAGCCCAACCCTGTCGATCAGGCCAAGCTGGGTTTCCAGCCAGTCGATATGTTCTTCTTCTGATTCCAGAATATCTTCAAACAATTCGCGACTTCCGTAGTCAGCGACTGTTTCGCAATAGGCTATGGCTGTCTTCAGGTCAGGGATACCAGCCATTTCCAGGCGCAGATCGCATTCCAGGATTTCTCGGACATTCTCGCCGATAAGCAGTTTGCCAAGGTCTTGCAGGTTGGGGAGGCCTTCGAGAAACAGCACCCGCTTTATCAGCATGTCGGCGTGCTTCATCTCGTCGATGGATTCCTTGTATTCATATTCGCCCAGTTTTTCCAAGCCCCAATCCTGGAGCATTCGGGCGTGCAGGAAATACTGGTTGATCGCGACCAGTTCATTTCCCAATACAGTATTGAGGTGCTGGATAACTACGCTATCGCCTTTCATGACTCTATTCCTCAGGGTATATCAGACAGCAAGTCTGGTCCGGAGTCCCGGTGCTGTCAAACTATAACTGACTGATATAAAAAGGAATTACGAACGATTCGCAATAGTTTTGGCGTTGCTGGCTGATGCTCTGTTCAGGCTGCCACGAATTGAGCGCTCTGGAACGCCACTTGGCTGCCTACAAGGTTCTCGGCGAGCAGGGACTTGCATTCGCGTCCACATTTTCCGCACTGACTGGCGACGTCGAGTGTTGCGCGCAAATCCCGCATGCTGCTGGCCCCTTCGCTGATCGCTTCTCGGATCTGGCGGTCAGTTACACCCTTGCAAAGACAGATATACATGCACAACCCCCAACCCCGTGGACTTGGAAATCATGCTAATGCTAATGAGAATGCTTGTCAAACGCTGCTGGCTGTTTCGTTGTTGCGGAGATGAACCCCGTTTCATCCCGTTCCGAACCTACTCAAAGAAATAAGAATTCTGAATGTGGGCAGTGCGTACGGCCTGATGGCGCCGCGAAGCCGCATGCCTGCCGGGTTGCCGAACCTTTGTTCCGAATCAGGAGCGAACAACGATCGGCTTGCAGGGCGCTGCGGTTCATCGCAGCTTGTAAAGGGCATCGACTGTCATAGAATCGGCCTCAGAAGCCCATCGCTTCGCTAGGTCAACCACTGCTGATCGGTCGGCAGTGACCCTGGAGACGATAACTAGAATAACGGTCCTCCGCGGAGAACATGCATGACTCAATCTGGCGTATTGAAGCGTTCTACAATCCTGATCCACGGCTCCGTCGGTATGCCGCTGGCCATCATTGGCTACCCGTTAGTGGTCTATCTCCCACCGTTCTACGCTCAGGAGATCGGCCTGAACATGGGCTTGATGGCCCTGGTTCTGGTTCTGGCAAGAATGTCGGATGTAATCACTGATCCGCTTATCGGTACGCTGAGCGACCGCTGGCAGACCCGTTTGGGACGCCGCAAGCCCTGGCTGTTGATGGGCACACCCTTGATGTTGCTGGGCACAGTAATGATATTCATGCCGCCGGACGGAGCGGGCCTTGGTCATCTTTTGCTCTGGACCGTCCTGATGTATCTCGGCTGGACGATGGTGACGCTGCCCTATGGCGCCTGGGGCGCCGAGCTCTCTCCGCTGTATCATCAACGCAGCCGTGTCACGGCATCGCGCGAAGGTTATGTGCTTATCGGCCTGTTTCTCGCCGCACTGGCTCCGGCAATCGTGCAGTCGATGGCTGCTCGGTTTGCTGCTGGAGAAACGGACGGCGTGCTGATGAGCTTTATGATCTGGCTGGTCGGATCAGACGGCCAGCTGAGTATGGGTTATGGACCGATATTGGCAGGCATGGGCTGGATGTTGCTGCTGATGTTGCCGGTTACCGTGTTGCTGGTCGTGCTGTTCGTCAAGGAGGCGCCGGCGCGATCCATTCAGCGCACCGAGTGGAAGAAAGGCCTGCGGGTGCTCAAGAATAACGGTCCGTTCAAGCGCATGATGCTGATGTTGCTCATCGTCATTACCGGGGAGTCGTTCCGCAACGCGTTGTCCGTGTTCTTCATGCAGCACGTGATCCAGATCCAGGCGCAGATCGGCATGATGTACCTGCTGTATTTCGGGGTCGGGATTCTGGGTATTCCGTTCTGGCTGCTTCTGGGTAAGCGAATCGGCAAACACAAAGCATTCTGTGTAGCGGTGGGCGTATCAAGTGCCAGTATTCTGGGAATGTTTTTCTTGCAGGCAGGACAATTGGTGCCCTTTGCGATCATGTTCGCGCTGAAAGGATTCTGCTTCGCTGCCTTTCAGTTCCTGCCGCTTTCAATGCTGGCCGATATCGTGGATCTGGATACTGCGCGTAGCAAGGAACACCGTACCGGTCTGTTCTTCGCGATGTCAGGTATGGCGCAAAAGCTGGCAATGGCGATCGGGCTGGGCTTGTCGCTCGGGCTGTTAGCGCTGGTGGGTTTTGATGCCCAGGCTACAACCCATTCCGCGGATCAGCTACTTGCTCTTCGCGTGCTCTACATCCTTGGTCCGGTATCGCTATACATGGCGGCGTTCGCTATTGCCTGGCGCTACCCGCTCACCTCCGAGCGCCAGGAACGTATCAATCAATGGGTGATACGGCGTAACGCCCGGGTAGAAATGGCTGCCCGCACGACTTAGTCCAACGGAAGCGCCCCCGTCGCTCACGACGGGGCAAGCTTATGGGCCAGCCGGGGTTTCGCCTTCATCAACCACGACATCGCTTACCACCTCGGCAACGACTCCGTCAGCCGATCTGATCAAAACCAGGTCGGGACCGGCTTCACGCCATTCATAACCGGAGAAATCCGGTAGCTTGGCCAGTAGTCGCGGGTTTACGTTGCGGCCAGCGCCCGCCGGAAGCTCCTTGCCCTTCGTAATATTCCTGCTCAGGTCGGGTGAGAGTTTTTCGACAGGCTCGACGTATGCGCTGTATTCCGTGTACAGCCGGCGTATGGCGGCTTCTTCCTCGTGTAGATCGGGTTCAAGTTGGGATCCTTCCAGACGCGCCTGCTCGGCTGAATAACCGGGTGAGTCTGTTTCTACCGCCGGAGGCTGCGCATAACAAAGCGTGGCGGCGCCAAGGACAGGCATCAGCAGGGCGTAGCGGAATATCAAACGTGCGGGTACAGACATGTGCAATTTCCTCGCTTGAATCGGAGCAGCTGCGGGTCGGCTGACTGCACCTTCAGCATAGTCATTGCAACGTGACCTTGCCTGGAGGCGAGACGTTTGCGCTCGGCGCAGCTATCCATGCAGATAATGAATGATCATTCCTGAAGGTCGGTTTTGCTCGCGTTTGTCGCTTTAATCGGTATGTTTCCTTAGGAGATTCCGGATAATTAACAATCAAGTGAGGCTGAACATGGCATGCACAATCGAAGGCAAAGTAATCATCATCACCGGCGCCAGTAGCGGCATAGGCGAGGCGGCAGCGAGGCTGCTGGCGGCGCGAGGTGCGAAAGTCGTATTAGGAGCACGGCGGATAGAGCGTCTGGAGGCTCTTGTTGCGGAGATTACTGCAGCTGGTACAGAGGCCAGCGGCGGCGAAGCGGTTTGCCAGGCGACAGATGTCACCAGTGCAACGCAGGTACAGGCATTGGTGGACCTTGCCCTTGAACGTTATGGCCGTGTGGATGTGATGATAAACAATGCGGGTCTGATGGCTATCGCAAGCATCCATAAAGTGCGGGTAGAGGAGTGGGAGCGCATGGTGGATATCAATATCAAAGGCGTGCTGTACGGCATCGCGGCTGCACTCCCGGTATTCCAAAAGCAGAAAGTCGGACATTTCATCAATGTCGGATCCATTGCTTCCCACAAGGTTGCCCCAGGGGGCGCTGTTTATAGCGGAACCAAATTTGCGGTGAGAGCTATCAGTGAAGGGCTCAGACAGGAAGGTGGGGCGATTCGCTGCACAATGATCTCCCCGGGCGGAGTCAAGACAGAATTGCCGAAGGGCAGTTCAGATCAAACGACGGTGGCGACGCTCGAAGAGATGTATCGAACCGCACTTCCGGCTGAAACCATTGCCAGGGCAATGGCCTATGCCATCGAACAACCACCGGAAGTAGACGTGAACGAGATAGTGATACGACCTGCGGCGCAGGCCTTCTGAGGCGGGCTAGGTTATTTGGCAGGTTTGCCTGGGCGAGGCGCACCATATACCTGGCCGCTCTTGCCATTCGGGATTTTCTGAATTTCGCCGCCGGAGGCCAGGAAACTCTCTATCTGGCTATCGATAGAGCTGCTGGTGGCTATGGCAGCATCTGCCTTGCGCTTGCTGGTGGTGGTCTTCGCGGACATGGACGGCTGCCTTGTATAAGGAAAGGGCAGCCATCTTACACCTTTTTGCCAAACTTTGCTTGACATAAAGTGCGCTTTTAATATGGGCTTGGTCGAAATCGGATGACTGGCTGAGCTTGTGGTCAGCTGCCGCGAGACGTCGGAAGCCCAAATGCTTTGTATTCGTCACACCGATGCCTGATCAAGCCCGCCGGTTGACGGGGTGGAGCAAGTGTTGAAAACAGGAATGTTTTCACCAAGCCCCCAGGGCGGGTTTACGGCGTCTTGCACGGCCCTGGCAGCCGGCGGGCGATCGATAGTTGATCAGTTCAGTGCTGGTGTCCACCTACGCCATGCGCATGCCCATGGGCCAGTTCTTCTTCGGTCGCCTCACGGACCGACAGAATCTCGATGTCGAACGTCAGATCCTTGCCAGCCAACGGGTGGTTGGAGTCGACTTCGGCCTGTGAGAGGCCAACTTTGACGATGGTGACCTGACGTGGACCGTCTTCTGTCTGGATCACAGCGACCATGCCGGGCTTCCATTTCTTGGCGCCCTGCAAGTGTTTGACCTGGACCTTCTGGATCGCATTTTCCCGCTTCGGTCCATAGGCCTGCTCCGCGGTCAGCTCTACAGTGAAGCGGTCACCGGTCTCATGTCCTTCGAGGGCTTCAACCAGGCTGTCGATCAGGCCGGGCTGGCCGTGAAGATAAAGCACCGGTTCGTGTTTGCGGGAGTTTTCGATTTCGCCATTGGCGTCGGACAGACTGTAGTGAAACTCTACAACGGCGTTCTTTGTAATCTGCATATATGGATGGATTCCGATAGGGCTATTTGACTGAGCGCATTATCCAGATTTGCGCTCAGTATTGCCATGCCAGCGGCCCCTGCGCCACGGCTATTGCGAGACATTCAAGCCACATTGTGGTGATGGCGAAGGGGTACAAATACCATTAGTGTATCCATCCTCAAACAATACCAAGGATATGTGACCATGCTTCGGACCCAGCAGTCGGCCGCCAGACGGCTTCGTTTTGCCTGTTGCCTACTCGGCAGCGCTCTTTTCAGTCTGCCATTGTTTGCGGATCAGCCCGCCTCTCATAATGTGAGCGCCGAGCGGCTCGAGATGCTGACTCAAGCCGCCCAGGCGCAGGTCGACAAGGGCAAGCTGGCCGGTATCGCCACGCTGGTATATCAGGACGGCAAAGTGATCCACCGTAAGCAGCATGGTTATCAGGACGTCGAGAACAAGGTGCCGTTGTCCGAGGACACGTTGTACAAGATATTTTCACTGACCAAGCCTGTTACCGGTACGGCAATGCTCATGCTGTATGAAGAGGGTAAATTCCAGCTGGATGATCCGGTAGAAAAATACCTGCCGGAACTGAAGGGCCTGAAAGTGGCGAAAGAAGAGGGGCCGAACGGCCAGCCCATTACCGAGCCGGCTGATCATCCAGTGACCATTCGTGAGCTGATGACCCACACAGCCGGTTTTACCTATGGGTTCTTCTCTGAATCCCAGGTGGATGATCTGTACAAGCAAGCCAATATCTTTGACCGTGAGTCGACGCTGGCGGAAACCGTCGACAAGCTCTCAAAAATCCCGCTACGTCAGCAGCCTGGCACGGAGTGGCATTACAGCGTTTCGGTGGACGTCCAGGCGCGGTTGGTGGAGGTGTTGTCGGGGATGAGTTTTGATACGTTTCTCAAGGAGCGCATCTTTGTCCCGCTGGGGATGAATGACACCGATTTTTATGTTCCGCAGGACAAAGCAGAACGGCTTGCAGTGTCTTACCAGCCCGAAGAGGAGGGTGGTCTGGTTCCGCTGCCGAATACGCAGCATTTCACCAAACCGAAGATGCTGAATGGCGGGGGCGGTTTGATTTCCAGCATGGACGATTATCTGCGTTTCGCGCGCATGCTACTTAACGGCGGAGAACTGGATGGAGTGCGCCTGCTCAAGCCCGAAACGGTGCAGGCGATGCGCAGCAACCAGTTGCCTGAAGGGGTAGACGCCATCAGCCCGATCTATCCTGGAAATCAGTTTGGCCTGAACGTGGCCGTCGTTACCGACGCCGACGAGGCGGTCCTGCCCGAAGGGACGTTCTGGTGGTGGGGCGTGCAGGGACCCTGGGCCTGGATCGATCCGGCAAACGGCATCATTACCCTGGGGATGATGCAGAACACCGATTACCGTCATTCAATAGGCGTACACCGCGCCATCGCGAAAATCCTGTACGGCGACGAGATCTGATCTGACGAGGCACTTCAGGCGGAGTCTGAGGTGCCTACATCGAGTACCTGTTCAAGCGGCAACTGGGCGTGGACGTTAACACTGCCCTGCGCGGCAAAAATGACCAAGTGGTCGGCCGCCACCCGTATGCTTACTTTCTCACCCATGAAGTGGTCATCATGGCTGGGAAATATTGCCTCCAGTGTACTGCCGGTAGGTAAGCGCAAACGATATAGGGTGGTCGCGCCGAGAAAGGTCTTGCCGATAATAGTGCCGTACAGCCCAGTATCATCCTGGCTGACAATGTCATCCGGACGCAGCAGCACGTCCACAGCGCTGCCGGCAGGCAATTGGTAGGCCCGGTTACCCCGTATCACGCCGAGCTCGGTCTGAACCGTGTCAGGCGTCAGCAGCTGGCCACGTATGAAATATCCCTGGCCGATAAAGCTCGCCACGAAGGGCGTCACCGGCTCATGGTAGAGGTTGTAAGGTGTATCCCACTGTTGCAACGAACCTTCCTTCAGTACGCCGACATGATCCGAAACAGCAAAGGCTTCGTTCTGATCATGGGTAACCAGCAGAGCGCTGGTGCCGCGCAGCTTGAGAATCTCACGAACCTCACCGGACAGGCGTCGACGCAGCTCACCGTCCAGATTGGAGAAGGGCTCGTCTAGCAACAAGAGTTTTGGATCCGGCGCCAATGCCCGGGCCAGTGCGACGCGCTGCTGCTGGCCGCCGGACAGTTCATGCGGATAGCGACGGCCGAGCTGGGACAGTTTCACCAGCTCGAGTAACTCGTCGACAATGCGCTCCCGTTCGGGATGCTTTTCGATACCGAAGCCGACGTTCTGCCGGACCGTCAAATGCGGAAACAGCGCATAATCCTGGAACACCATCCCTATTCTTCGATGCTCCGGCGGAACCCGGTGAGCGGGAGAGGAGATTACCTGGCCGTCCAGCTTGATCTCGCCGCCGGTGATAGGTTCGAACCCTGCGATGGCCCGCAGTGTTGTGGTCTTGCCGCAGCCCGAAGGCCCGAGCAGGCAGCCTATGTCTCCGGCGCGCAGGTGAATATCCAGATCGGCGACGACCTTGTGGCCGGCGTACCCGCAAGCCAGCTGGTTCAGTTCCAGAATGATGCCGGGCGAGTCGGTCATGGCGACTGAACCTAATCGACCAGCAGAAATTCGACCAACGCTTTCTGCGCGTGTAGCCGGTTTTCAGCCTGATCCCAGACCACGCTGCGCGGGTCATCCATCAATTCCGTGGTCACTTCTTCCCCGCGGTGGGCGGGCAGGCAATGCATGAACAGGACATGCTCGTTGGCAAGGTCAAGCATGGCCGGTGATACCTGATAGGGGGCGAAGCGCTTCATCCGCGCCTCAGCTTCGTCTTCCTGACCCATCGAGGCCCACACGTCCGTATTGACCAGATGCGCACCGGCGACTGCTTCGTTCGGATCGCGGGTGACGGTCACACGGTCACCGGCCTGATCGAGAAAGCGCTGATCGGGCTCGTACCCTTCAGGGCAGGCGATGCGCAGCTGGAAATCAAACTGGATTGCTGCTTGGATGAAGGTGTTACACATATTGTTGCCATCGCCGATCCAGGCGACAGTCTTGCCCTGGATCGAGCCACGGTGCTCCTGGTAGGTCTGCATGTCTGCCAATAGTTGGCACGGGTGCAGATCATCGGTCAGCCCGTTGATTACCGGCACGCTGGAATGCTGTGCGAAGGTTTCGATATCAGTGTGGGCGAAGGTGCGGATCATGACCGCATCTACCATGCTCGAAAGCACCCGCGCGCTGTCTTCGATCGGCTCACCCCGACCCAGTTGGGTATCACGCGGAGAAAGGAAAATTGCCTGACCGCCGAGCTGGATCATACCGGCTTCAAACGAAACGCGAGTACGGGTCGAGGCTTTCTCGAAGATCATGCCCAGCACGCGGTTCTTCAGTGGCTCGTAGATCCCGCCCTGCCGATGTAGCGCCTTTAGCTCTATGCCGCGCTTGATCAGGCTGATCAGCTCTGCCTGTGAACAATCCATCAACGAAAGGAAGTGCCGTGCTGTCATGTTGAGCTACCCGGTAACCTCGGTCGGCTATCGACCGGAAACAGTGGGCCTTACCGTAGCTGTTAAGCCCAGTAGAGCCATATCCGAAAAAAGAGAAGCAGCGATCTTATCGGTAAAATCCGTCCAATGGCAAATGCCCCGGCCGTAACGCCGAGGGATGTTTGCTGCGCGGTAATCTTGCCGATCCTCCTGGCAGGCTGCCCGAATCCCATGAATTGCAGTTCTCTGCGCCAAAAAAGCGGACGGATTGCTGCCATGACGACGCCGAGTGAGCTGAGGGGAGCGGCATAGCCCGCAGCTTTTGCTGTACACTAAACGTCTTTCTGCGGGCCCCATCCATGCCTGCGCACGCTACGAGGAGTTGTCATGGACACTATCGAAACCATTAAAGAACAGATCACCAAAAACCCTGTTCTGATTTATATGAAGGGTGCACCCAATGCTCCCCAGTGCGGTTTTTCGGCACGGGCTGTTCAGGCGCTCATGAGCTGTGGGGAAAAGTTCGCCTACGTGGATATTCTGCAGAACCCCGACATCCGCAGCGAATTGCCGAAATATGCGAACTGGCCGACTTTTCCGCAGCTTTGGGTTGATGGCGAGCTGGTGGGTGGTAGCGACATCATTATTGAGCTGCACGAATCCGGTGAGCTTGAGAATATGGTCAAGGCGGCTGCAGCCAAGACGGCCTGAAGCCTGAATCAGCCAAAGCCCGCACGGATGAAAATCCATGCGGGCTTTTTTATGTCTGATATCAGCCCAGCAAACCCTCGAAGGGTAGAAACGAAAGAAGTTGACCCTTGTTGACTGTTATACCCGCAGGGATCAATAAGAGACCACTTGCCTGACTGGCGCTGCTGAGCACACCGGAGCTCTGATTACCTGCGGGGACAACGCAACCGTTTTCAAGTCGGGCGCGCAGATACTCATCACGCCCCCCTGATTTGCTGCGCTCGAACCCTGCGGCTAACGCGACACTGAGCGGTTCGGTTTCGCTGCATCCCAGGCGGCGCAGCAGGTAGGGCTTTACCAGTAACAGGAAGGTCACCAGCGAGGCGGCCGGGTTGCCAGGCAAACCCAGCACCGGGGTATCGCCGAAACGACCCAGAGTGAAGGGCTTGCCGGGCTTGATCGCCAGTTTCCAGAGTTCGACACGGCCGGATTCACGCAGCACCTGGCCGAGACAATCTGCTTCGCCTACCGACACACCACCGGAAGTCAGGATAACGTCGGCCTGCTGTGACAGTTCTCGCAAGCGCACGCGGGTCTGCTCGGGGTCGTCGGGTAATATGCCCGCATCGATGACGTTTTGACCGAGGCGCTGTAGCGCTCCGATCAGGGTAAAGCGGTTACTGTTGAATATCTGCCCGTTTCCAAGCGGTTGACCAGGCTCCACCAGTTCGTCACCGGTGGAGAGCACTGCGACGCGCAAGGGGAGCCTTACCTCAAGCGTAGCAATGCCAACCGACGCAATCACTCCCAGATCCTGCGGTCGCAACACCTGTCCGGCATCAAACAACACGGCGCCCTTGGAGATATCCTGGCCCTGTGGCCGAACGTTGCTCCCTGGTTGCACGGGCTGGAGCAAGCGCGCAACGCCATCTTTCTCTTCGACGTTCTCCTGCATTTCGACCGTGTTCGCACCGGGCGGTATAGGCGCACCGGTAAAAATCCGGGCGCAGGTGCCAGACGCAAGGGGTGACGGAGCCATGCCGGCGGTGATGCGTTGGCTGATAGCCAGGCCGTGGGATTGCCCCAACGCCGTGTCAGCGCCATTGAAGGCATAGCCATCCATGGCACTGTTGTCCCATGGCGGAACGTCATGGGCGGCCTGCACCGGGTTGGCCAGTACTCGACCGAGAGCCTGCTGCAGCGGCACCCGTTCGGCTCCGGTCGTTGCTTCGGAGGCGGCGGCGCTCAGCAGCTTATCCAGCGCCTCCCTGACTGGCAGCAAACTCATGCGCGCGTCTCACAAGCCGGGCCGGCACCTAAGTGCTGAACGAAATTGCAGGGGCGCGTGCGGCTGTCGAGTTGTTCCCTGAGAATGCGTTCCCAGGCGGTACGGCAAGCGCCGGTCGATCCGGGCATGCAAACCACCAGCGTACGATTTGCCAGGCCAGCCAGCGCCCGCGATTGCACCGTCGAGGCGCCGATCTCTTCCCATGACAGATGACGGAACAGTTCGCCGAAGCCATCGACTATCTTGTCGAGCAACGGAGCTACCGCCTCGGGCGTACTGTCACGTCCGGTAAAGCCGGTGCCCCCGGTAATCAGGATTACCTGAACGTCATCGCGCACAATCCAGTCGGACACTACGGCGCGGATGCGGTAAATATCGTCTGGATGCAATTGGCGATCAGCAATCAAGTGGCCGGCTGCGCTCGCACTCTCCACCAACAATTGGCCTGACGTATCAGTGTCGGTTGAACGCGTATCGCTAACGGTGAGGACGGCAATATTCAGGGGGCGAAATTCGCTGGCGTTATGGGCCATGGCTGGGTTCCTTTGGCTGAAAAAGCAGGCCAGTGTTATAACACAGAGCCGCATGACTGGAGTTGGACATGGTTGACCACACCGGGTTTCACCTTAGCGCATTACTATTGGCTGGCGGGCAGGGCAGCCGGGTTGATGGGCGCGACAAGGGACTGATCGCCTGGCAAGGGCGGCCCGTGGCCGAGCATCTGGCAATATTGCTGCGTCAGGTATCAGCTGAGCTGATCATCAGTTGCAACCGCAATCATGAGCAATACCGAAAGTGGGCTGACGTGCTGGTCAGCGACCCTCAACCCGACTTTCCGGGCCCGCTAGCGGGCATACTCAGCGGCCTGAAAGCCTGCTCCGGCACGCATCTGCTGGTATTGCCATGCGACGTCCCGAAAATGAATGCCGCTTTACTTTGCGAGCTCATTGCGCTGGCGCAGGCTCAACCGAACGAGCCCTGTATCACCCGCACCGGTGACCGCTGGCAGCCGTTAGTATCGATAGTGCCTGTCGCCCTTACGGCTGAGTTACAGGCGGCCTGGGAAGAAGGCGTACGTAGCCCGATGCGCTGGCTTGCTGCCCGCTCTCATCAGGTATTTCACCTGCCAGAAGCCGACCAGCGATTCTTCAATGCAAACCAGTTAAAGGATTGGAACGGTTGAAGGTTCCGCCCGCGCGTGCCGGCGGCCTGGGCTTGTTTAGGGCCACAAAATGTAGGCAAGGGCCTTGTCAAAACAAAGCGATGCGGTAAAATGCCGGCCACTAACGGAGTGTAGCGCAGCCTGGTAGCGCGTCTCGTTCGGGACGAGAAGGTCGCTGGTTCGAATCCAGTCTCTCCGACCAAATCAAAAAGCCCTGCTTCGTCCGAGCAGGGCTTTTTTGTGCGCCGGTTTTACTGATCTTGGGAGTTTTCCGAAGTGTTGGGCTCCATGCCTTCTTCTTCACCCACGCCCCGTATTTCGCGCAGTGCCTTGCTGGAATGGATGAAGCAGGCGTCCATGTCACCCGCCTCCTGGGCGGCTTTGGCCTGGCGGATATGATCCTGTATCTGTTTTTCAGCGGCGTCGCCCAGATAGTTCAGATCGGTCGCTTCGAGGCCCTCCAGCTCCTGCATGTTGTTCTCACAGGAATCGGGTGACTGATTGGCGTGAATGGCTGGGCTGACCAGCAGCACTGCGGTCGCCAGAAGCGTAGTGGATTTCATGACGGATCCTCGTGGCAGTATGGCTTTGGCTGGGCCAGACGAACTGGCCTGCCGTTGCGGATAAACCCCGCGGGGTAACGGATATGACAGCATTAGCTGACGGGCGTTTCATCTGTAGCTGGTGCGCCTGGCGCTCTCGCTCAGCAGAACCTCAGTGCGGCAACGTCAGAACATATCCGGCGCAGGCAGAGCCAGACCCGCTAGCGCATAACATGGTGCAGACGGGCGAGGCGGTCATGCGCTTGTGAAAAAGCGTGCACAGGAAGGAACCGAAGAGTAGCGCGGCGACCGGCAGCCACCATCTGAATCGGTAGAAGCCCCAGAAGGTCATGCCAAGCGCGGCTCCTGGGGCGAGAAATCCACCCAGGATGGAGCATACATATCTCAACTCTCCCAGCTCTGCATGGGGTATCAAAGCGAACCGGTGATTTTTGAGGTAGGTCTCGCTGGCGAGGACAAAAAAGGACACTGCGGCGATAAAGGCAATCATCTACCGTCCTGTTTCAGTAAAGCCGAGGGGCGAAATGTATCAGTACTGACACACTCCATCCTCTGTCGGTTCCCTGAAAGTACCGTAATAGAGCCCTTCGCGGTGGTGGGCTAGTGCCGGGTCTGCGGATTGACTGAGCGACCCCCTCCCGCCAGACACACCATCAGTCGCCTCAGTTTTGTCCTCTGACGCGACTCACCGCGTCCAGCCATCCTTTATAGAGTTCTTCACGCTTGGCTTCAGGCATGGCGGCCTTGAAGGTGCGTTCGCAGCTCCAGCGTTCGGTAAGTGCGTTCAGGTCATGAAAAACCCCGGTGTGCAGCCCAGCCAGATAGGCCACGCCAAGGGCCGTGGTCTCGGTGATTTGCGGGCGGTCTACGGCCACGCCAAGTATGTTGGCCAGGGCCTGCACGACCCAGTTGTTCACCACCATACCGCCGTCGACCCGAAGGGTGGAGATCGATTGGTTGCTGTCCCGGAGCATCGCATCGAGCAGGTCGCGGGACTGGAAGCACACTGACTGCAGCCCGGCGGTGACGATTTCGGCAATGCCGGTGTCGCGGGTCAGCCCGAAAATGGCGCCGCGTGCCTTGGGGTCCCAGTAGGGCGCACCGAGGCCGGTAAAGGCCGGCACCAGATACACGCCGCATTGATCGCCGGTTTGCTCGGCCAGCGCTTCGGTTTCGCCTGCATGCTGAATCAGTTTGAGCCCGTCACGTAGCCATTGGATTGCCGCGCCCGCGACAAAGATGCTTCCTTCCAGCGCGTAGGTGGTCTGGCCATCGAGCCGGTAGGCGACGGTTGTCAGCAAGCGATTGTCGGAACTGACCGGCGTCTCGCCCGTATTCATGATCATGAAACAACCGGTGCCGTATGTGCTCTTCACCATGCCTGGCTCAAAGCACACCTGCCCGAACAGGGCAGCCTGCTGATCGCCCGCCATCGCCGCAACCGGAATGGCTGCGCCGAGCACATCCGGGTCGGTCACGCCAAAGTCCGCGGCGTTGTCCATGATCTCCGGCAGCAGGCTCGCGGGTATATTCAGCAGTTCGAGCATGTGCTGATCCCATTGCTGGGTATGGATATTGAACAACAGCGTACGTGAGGCGTTGGTGGCATCGGTGCGATGTACCTGGCCGCCGGTCAGCCGCCATAACAGAAAGCAATCCACTGTACCGAAGCGCAGCTTGCCTTGCTCGGCGCGCTCGCGGACGCCAGGAACGTTGTCCAGCATCCAGCTGAGCTTGGTGCCAGAAAAATACGGATCGATAAGCAGTCCGGTGCGTTCGGTTACCGTCGGCTCATGTCCGGCGGCCTGCAGTTTCGCGCAGTAGCCCGCGGTACGGCGGTCCTGCCAGACGATGGCGTTATGCAGCAGTTCACCCGTTTCGGCGTCCCACATCAGGGTGGTCTCGCGCTGGTTGGTGATGCCGATAGCGGTAATATCCTTTGCCTCGAGCAGTGCTGACTTCAGCGCCTCGCGGCATACCTCGAGCGTGCTGTCCCAGATCTCCTCGCCGTCGTGTTCGACCCATCCATCCTGCGGGAAATATTGCGCAAACTCGCGCTGCGCTGTGGCGATGGGCTGCGCCTCGTCATTGAAGATGATGGCCCGAGTGCTGGTCGTTCCCTGGTCAATCGCGAGTATGTGGTTGCCCATGCATGTGCATCCTATAGTAGCTAACGAGCAATCGGGGCGAACTGGCCCCCTGTCTGGCTGGCCAGATCGGTCGGAGCCAGCTCGATCTCCAGGCCGCGGCGGCCTCCGCTGACAAATATCTGTGGCAATGCTTCTGCACTGGCATCGATAAAAGTGCGCAGAGTTTTTTTCTGGCCGAGCGGGCTGATACCTCCAACAAGATAGCCGGTACTGCGCTGCGCTGCTGCCGGATCGGCCATGATCGCTTTCTTGGTGCCCGCCGCCTGGGCCAGCTCCTTCAGATCCAACATGCGGTCAACCGGAACAATGGCGACCAGCAGCTCTGCGCCATCCGTGGCGGCCAGTAAGGTCTTGAACACCTGGGCGGGTTCGAGTTGGAGGCATTCTGCCGCCTCCGTGCCGTAGGAATCGGCCTTTGGGTCGTGATCGTAACGGTGCAGTCGGTAGCTTACCCTGGCTTTGTCGAGTTGTTTGGTGGCTGGTGTCATGCTGCGGCTTCGTGTTGGATTAGTCAGCGATTCTGGCCGTGGTTCTATGCTCTAATCAAGTCAGACAGGTCAGTGGAGTAGGGCGAGTGCTCGAAGCGCATCCGGGTGAGATGGGGAAAGCTACGCCGAAGAATGGTCAGGCACCCTTAGATCTAGTGGTGATTGGCGGCGGCATTAACGGCGTCGGCATCGCGAATGACGCGGCAGGTCGGGGGCTCTCGGTATTGCTCTGCGAACAACACGATCTGGCGGCACATACTTCCTCGGCGAGCAGCAAACTGATTCATGGCGGCTTGCGCTATCTCGAGCATTTCGAGTTTCGTCTGGTGCATGAAGCACTGGGCGAGCGGGAAGTGCTGTTGCGCAAGGCACCACACATCATCTGGCCGTTGCGCTTCGTGTTGCCGCATCGGAGTCATCTCAGGCCGCGCTGGATGCTCAGGGCAGGTCTGTTTCTTTATGATCATCTCGGCGCCCGCACGACCTTGCCCGGGTCCACTGCGCTGCGGCTGGATGCTCGGGGGCCGCTACAGTCTCGTTTTACCCACGCCTTTGAATATTCCGATTGTTGGGCAGACGATGCCCGCCTGGTGGTGCTCAATGCCATTCAGGCCCGGGCTCTGGGTGCGGATATACGCACCCGAACGCGCTGCGTCAGCGCCCGGCGTGAGGGTGGGCTCTGGCAGGTGAAACTGCAAAACGCCGGGGGCATTAGCGAACTCGTCCAGGCCAGGACGCTGGTGAACGCGTCCGGTCCTTGGGCTGCGGAGGTTATCGAACAGGTAGTTGCAGGCCGGTCACCGCATGGGGTCAGGCTGGTCCAGGGCAGCCACATCGTAGTACCGCAACTGCATCCGGGTCCCCAGTCGTACATTCTGCAGAATGAGGATCAGCGCATCGTATTTGTCATACCCTATGAGCAACACTTTTCGCTGATCGGTACGACCGATCTCGACTACCAGGGTGACCCTGCTGATATATCTCCGACGCCGGGGGAGGAGCGTTATCTGCTGGACGTGGTCAACGCACATTTCAAACGCCAGCTAACCCTCCAGGATATCCACCACCGCTACGCCGGCGTCAGACCTTTGCTGGATGACGAGGACGACAATCCGTCTGCAGTGACGCGGGACTACACCCTCACCGTGGACGCGCCAGAGAACGAGCCCCCGTTGCTGTCGGTTTTCGGCGGCAAGCTCACCACCTACAGGCGCCTGGCCGAAGCCGCCCTGGAAAAACTCGTCCCCTGGTTGGATGGCGGGCCGGCCTGGACCGCTTCGCACGCATTGCCTGGTGGAAACTTCGAGACGCAAGCTGCCCTGCATAACGAATTGGCGACTCTGTTTCCCTGGCTGACCCCGCTGCAGATAGCCCGCTATGTGCGCAGTTACGGTACGTTGTGCCGGGAGTTCTTGGACGAGGCCCAGAGGTCAGAGGATCTGGGCGAGGACTTCGGTGGCGGATTGAGCGAGCGCGAGGTCAGCTATCTATGCGATCGGGAATGGGCTATCACCAGCGAGGACATCCTCTGGCGCCGAACCAAGTTGGGCCTGCACCTCGGCGCAGCGCAACAGCAGCGACTTGGCGAATATCTTGAATCGCAGCGGATGGGGCCGGGATCGACCAACTGATCCGACCTTTGCCCCCATCCGTTATCTGCGATAGCAACGTGCTGCGGCCTCAGGCGTCGGCGATCTTCACCACCAGCTTGCCGAAATTCTTGCCATCAAGGAGGCCCATGAACGCGCGCGGCGCGTTTTCGAGTCCTTCAACCACATCTTCCTTGACCTTCACTTTGCCTTCCTTGACCCAGGGCGTCATGACCTTCAGGAACTCGGGGTAATGCGGACCGTAGTTATCAAAGATGATAAAGGCCTGCATACGGATACGCTGACTCAGCAACAGTCGCATCAACTGCGGAAGCCGGTCGGGACCTTCCGGCAGTGAGGTTGCGTTGTATTGGGCGATCAGGCCGCACACTGGCACGCGCGAGTGAGGATTGAGCAGAGGCATGACCGCGTCAAATACCTTGCCGCCTACATTCTCGAAGTAAATGTCGATGCCGTCCGGGCAGGCCTGTTGCAGATCACTTTCCAGGCTGTCGAGGTGATGATCCAGACAGGCGTCGAAGCCAAGCTCATTAACGGCATAATCACATTTCTGTTTGCCACCAGCGATGCCGACCACCCGGCATCCCTTCAGCTTGGCCACCTGACCCACTACCGCGCCAACTGGCCCGGTTGCCGCAGCCACTACAACGGTTTCGCCTGCTTTGGGTTGACCAATGTCCGTCAGGCCCATATAGCCGGTGAATCCGGGCATGCCCAGCACGCCGAGTGCATGCGATGGGTGTTCCATATTGGGATCGAGTTTGAAGATCATGGAGCCGTCCGAGATGGCGTAATCCTGCCAGCCTGCGGTGTAGGCCATCACCAGATCGCCCGGCTGATAGCCCTCCAGATCGGATTCAACTACCCGGCTCACCGCGCCGCATGGCATGACATCCCCCACTTCGGTGGGCTCGGAATAGGATTTGGCATCGCTCATTCGGCCTCGCATGTAGGGATCGAGCGACATCCAGGTATTACGTAGCAGCATCTGTCCCTGTGCCGGCTTGGGAATCGGGGTCTCCACCAGTTTGAAATTGTCATCGTTTGGCGCGCCGACGGGGCGCGAGGCGAGCAGTATCTGGCGGTTGACGGACGAGGACTGTGGCATGTCTGGCTCCGGTTCAATGAATGAGACAAAAAGTCAGCATGGGTGTGGTGCTGGTTTCGGTCAAGCCATCTGAGCCGGCCTTATAGTCCGCTATCACCCAATATGAGGGGTGCGTAAAACTTGGTTCCAGGCCTGGATAAAGTCGTTGGCCCGGCCGTTTCGATGCGGGTACGCTGTTTGCCAGATGCGCGCCAGATCCGCCAGCTCGGTATGACCTTTTGGTGTGACGCCGCGGTATTCATATACCGCCCAGGCGATGGCGGTAGCGTAGCCGAGATTGAATCCGAGTTCGGCATGAGGGTTTTTCAGAAAGCAGTGCTGACTGGCCAGTCCGCGAACCAGACTTGCCTGGTCAGGAGACTGTGCGAGATGGTTGTCCCAGAGCTCGATATGTAGGGCTGGCGGTATCGCATAAGGGCCGATACCATCGACCGGGCACATAGCTTGCGGCAGACTGGACATAACCAGCAGCGTGCCCAGCATCAGGTCTTCGGCGGCGGGGCTGTCAACGCCCAGAAATCCCAGTGTGGGGCCCAACACCGCTAGCCGGATAGTGCTCGTCGAGGCGAGAGCAAGTGTCGGCCGAAGTTTGACCTGACTGGCTGGTTGAAGGTCGTTCAGACAACTCAAGGCTGGATTGATAGCACTTACTGTCACAATGGCATCCTGCGCTTATGTTTAGTTAAAGCATAGCGCTGAATATTCAAAGTAAAAGCCTGTTTTTTAAACTATTTAAACGCAGTGGTAGGCTGAGATATATCCATGGGATATATCACCCAAATGCCCCGACATCAGATTGGATGATGGCACATGCAAGCGACCGATACGCCTGTTTCACCCCCAGCGTTAGATGAGCCCGCTCTGCTGGCGCAGCAACGGCGCTTCGCAGCGTTACGATTCAGTCCGCAGTTTGAGCCAGCGTTTCGTGAGTATCTACACGGCAAGATGTGCGGGCGCGTCGGTATTGTCGGCTTCTCCAGCATCAGTTTCATGTTGTTGTTCATGTGGGTGGACGTTGCCTACCTTCCTGAAGTCATCCATCGCTATACCGTGCCCATTCGCGGCGCGGCACTGCTGTTGATAGCGGCCACGTTGTGGTATGCCAATCGTCCTGGACGAGTGGCTCCGTCGCGCGCTTTCATCGCAGCCACGGTGTGTTACGTCAGTGTCGGTCTGATGGTGGTGCTGGTGATTGCCAGTAGCCGGCTCACGGTCGTGCCGGTGCCCGTAACCCATGACGGACTCTATCTGGTGTTGTTATCCGGCTTCTTTCTGCTGGGCCTGCCGATGCGGCATGCCGTGATAGGCTCCTGGTTCATAGTTGCCGCTTATCTGTTTGCCGAATACTGGGTAGGCGCTTCGCGCTATCTGATCATTTCTGGAGCGCTGTTCCTGGGCTGTTTTGCCGCGATGGGCAGTCTTGGCGCCTATGTTTATGAGTATATGATGCGCCGCGCCTATCTCAATGAGCGTCTGTTAGACGCCGCACGCAAGCGCGCCGAACGCGAAAGCCAGAGCAAGACGCGCTTCCTTGCTACCGCAAGCCACGATCTGCGTCAGCCGCTGCACGCCATGTCGTTGTTCATTCAGCATCTGGACGAAAGAGTGAAGGAGCCCGAGGCAAGGATAACGGTCAGGCGTTTAGCTGATTCCACCCACCTCCTGCAAGCCATGCTCAACTCATTGCTGGATATCTCGCGTCTGAGCGTGGGCATGGTCAAGCCACAATTGCGATCAATCAATCTTCAGCCCTGGCTGCAACAGTTACTGGGTACCCTCGAATCCAGCGCTCAGGAACGGGGCGTTACACTGAAACTCAGCTGCCCGCGATATTGCGCCGTCTCGGCGGATTCGCTCCTGCTGGAGCGGCTCATGCGCAACTATCTGAACAACGCATTGGTGCATGCCCAGGCAACCGACGTCTGGATCGAGGTCACTCGCTGTGGTGAGCGCACCCGGCTGGCGGTGGTGGACAACGGCTGCGGTCTGACCGAGGAAGAACAAGAGCGCATATTCGAGGAGTTCACACAGTTACGAAACCCGGCCCGAACATTGGAAAAGGGGGTAGGACTCGGCCTATCGATCTGTCGACAGTTGTTGCATCTGCTTGAGTACCCCTCCGGCGTCGAATCTACCCCTGGCCAGGGTTCGCGGTTCTGGCTTGAAGTGCCGGCAGCGGACTGGGTCGCGGACAGTCAGGTTGCGCCCATGCCTGATGGACAGCTGCTCAACGGTCTGATTGCCGTCGTGGAAAATGACGAGATCAATCGTCTGGCCACTGAAACTCTGTTGCGCCAGTGGGGCTGCAGTGTCATCAGTTATGAAACGGCGGAACAGGCGCTGCTGGGGCTGCAGAAAACCACAGTGGATCTGCTGTTGTCGGATTTTCGGCTCGAAGGGTCGATGGACGGGCTGGAGCTGATACGCGAATTACGCTCGCAGCGCATCCATGCAGGCGCCGCGGCGTTAATTACTGCTGATACCAGTGAGGAGCTGCTGATCGAAGCGCGCCAGGCTGACGTGGCGGTTATCTATAAGCCGGTGTTGCCGGCTCGCCTGCGGCGAACCGTGCAACGCCTGTTGCCGCTGGCGTCTGCTGACGTTTTGTAGGTGCTGCGCCAAACGTAGCGGGGCCGGGCCGTATTACAGGCTGACCAGCCCCAGTTTGCGCGCGTTGTTCACGCATTCGGTGCGGTTGTGACAGTTCAAGGTGGAAAATAGCGCCTTGAGATGCGTCTTCACCGTATCCTCGGAAAGGTTCAGGCGTTGGCAGATCACCTTGTTCGGCAGACCTTCCGAGAGCAGATCAAGAATTTCCAGTTGCCGAGGCGTGACGCCCAGATCGCGGGCGTTGCCCTGGCGGTCGAGGGGTGGGCACTCCGAAGCGATCACAACCTGTTGACCAAACAGCAGACGGGTCGCTGCATCAAGTAGCGTCTGGCCATCTGCGGTCTTGCTGATGAAACCTGCCGCGCCCATCTGCAGCGCTGCGTCAAGATCGCTGGGGCTGTTGCTGGCAGTCAGGATGGCGATGGGCACCAGGGAGTCGATCGCCCGTAATTTCTGCAGCAGAGCCAGACCGCTACTGTCGGGTAGCTGAAGGTCCAGGAGGATCAGATCAAAGGTGTTGGTTCTCACCAATGCTTCCGCCTCTGCCGCATTGTGCGCGTGATCCAGGGTCACATCCTTGCAGAGGTTGGTGAGGGTAAGGCTGAGTCCGTCGAGATAGATCTGATGGTCATCGATCAACAGCAACCGCGTGTCCGGCGGCAAAGTCATAATTCCCATCTATTTTTCCCTCTTGTTTACGCCTGGCTGCAGCGCAGGTCGGGCTACAGGCGTAATTTATTATATCCCTGAATATAAGGCATCCAAACGGGGCGGAAACCGGTAATGCGTCACAAATGTCGGTAAAGAGTTCTGATTAATCCGGCATTCAAGAACAGAACGAACAGGCTGGCTATTACCACCGCGTGCCAGCCGGCTGTCTCCCAGAAATAGCCCAGATAGTAAACGCCGGCGGCGGCTCCCATGTAGTAGAACACCGAGTACAGCGATGACGCGCTCGCCTTGCCGAATTTGGCTTGCTGATTGACCCATGTATTGGCCAATGAATGCGTCAGAAAGAACCCGAAGGCATTACACAGCAACGCCAGGATGATCAACCAGACACGGTCGCTAAGCAGTAGCAGCGTGCCGAATATCAGCAAGGCGACGCCAGTCATCATGCCGTGCAACGCGCGGTTGAATGGCACGCGCCCCGAGAAGGTCGCAGAAACCGTACCGGCAAGATAGGTCAGAAACAGCAAGCCCAGGCTGCCGGCACCGAGCTGCCATGGGCCGTCACTCAGGCGGAACGTCAGATAGGTATACAGGTTGATGAAGATCATGAAGTTCAACCCACCCACTGCAAACGCTGGCAGCAGGGCAGGGTTGGTCAGGTGGGCGACAAACCCCTTGAGACTGCCGCCCAGTGATAGCGGTCGCGAGACAAATCCAGTAGCCGGCGGCAACAGCCTGGCAACTACGGCTAGCCCGCTCAGGCTCAACACTCCGAGGCTAAGAAAGACCGTCTGCAGATCCGAGTGTTCGGCAATGAAACCGCCGACCAGCCGGCCTCCGGCTCCGCCCAGGGTATTGCCGCCAATATACAAACCGACAGCCCCGACCAGAGCGGTGCGTGTCATGGTATCGCCCAGATAGGCAATGGCTACGGCCGGCAAGACCCCTAGCGCTATACCCAACGCCGCACGTAACCAGACCAGGGTGCTGAAGTGGGTAGTAAAAGCCATGCTGAAGGTGAGCAAGGCTGTCACGCCAAGACCGACAAGTAACGGCGCCCGGCGGCCGATGGCATCGGAAACCGGACCGTGGGCCAGCAACGACAGTCCCAGCGTAAGGCTGGTAATGGTAAAGGCGTTACCGGCCTGTAGCGTGGAGACCTGGAATTGCTTGGCAATCAGCGGGAGGAGCGGATGAATCGCATAAAGATTGGCAAAGATAACCAGCGAGGCGACTACCAGAGCCAGACAGGCACGCCGGTAGGCCGGCGTGCCGCGCTCAATAAGCGGTTCAGCGCTCATCGATACGGTCTTGCAGGGCGCGTATTTCGGCCCGCAACTGACGTACTTCCTGTAGTAGCAGTTCCTGGTTGGTGCCCGAGAGGCTGGTTGTCGATTTGCTGGTTTCTTCCTGGCCCTCGGCTTTGCCCGCTGCAACACGTTCGCGGTTGGTCTGTATCGCATCGACAATCACGGCAATGAAGAGGTTGAGCATCATGAAGGTCGCGATGAGGATGAACGGCACAAAGTACAGCCAGGCGTAGGGATATTCCTCCATCACCGGACGGACGATCCCCATCGACCAGCTTTCCAGGGTCATGACCTGGAACAGGGTGTAAAGCGTAGCGCCCAGACTGCCGAACCACTCCGGAAACGCCGAACCGAACAGCTGCGTGGCGATGACGGCGGCCACGTAGAAGACCAGTCCCAGCAAGGCGACGATACTGCCCATTCCGGGTAGCGAAGACAGCAAGGACTGAACCACCATCTTCATGCTGGGTACGATCGATATCAGCCGCAGCACTCGTAGCACGCGCAACGCTCGCAGTACCGCAAGCGGGCCACTGGCCGGTACCAGTGCGATGGTGATTACCAGCGTGTCGAATAGCCCCCAGGGGTCACGCAGCAGCTTCCAGCCATGGGCAACAAAGCGCAGCGCGATCTCCAGCACAAAGAGTCCGAGGATGATCTGGTCGAGGCGTATCAACAGGTCGCCCCATTCCTGCATGACTGCCGAAGAGGTTTCCAGGCCGAGGATTACGGCGTTGATCAGGATCAGTGCCATGACCAGGAACTGGGTACGCGGACGTTCAATCAGCTCGGCAAGGCGCAGGCGCCAGGGCTGGGTTGCTTCAAGGGTAGAGTTCATCGATTCAGTATAGGTAGGTGTAAGGCCGGCCGGACGCAACGTCCGGCACGGGCAAGTTATTCGTCAGCTTCGAACGCGCACAGGGTGAACGTGGGAATGTCCGCGTTCTGCATTTTACGGGAGCCACCCAGATCAGGAAGATCGATGATGGCAGCGGCTTCATAGATTTCTGCGCCGAGCTGCTTTATCAAACGCGCTGCGGCGAGCAGAGTTCCACCGGTAGCGATGAGATCATCCAGCAGCAATACCTGGTCGCCCGCCTTCAATGCGTCGCGGTGCACCTCAACCTGCGCTTCGCCGTACTCGGTTTCGTAGGATTCGCAAAGCGTGTCGCAGGGTAGCTTGCCGGGCTTGCGGAATAACACCAGCGGCTTGTTCAGTTCATACGCCAGCACGGCACCGAGCAGGAAACCGCGCGCATCGATTGCACCGATGTGGGTGATCGGCGACTCGACATAACGCTGAATCAGGCTGTCCGCAACCATGCGCATGGCGCGCGGGGAGCGGTAGAGCGGCGTGATGTCCCTGAAAATGATGCCGGGCTTGGGGAAGTCCGGCACGGGTCTGATCAGGGTCTTGATGCTGTACTCGTCAAATATCATGCTGCACTCGCAATCATTATTCGCTCTGGCCACCGGCCAGCGCGCAAAGCTGGGTATGTTCAAGTATCTCTATCTGCTTGCCATCGGCAGCGATCAGGCCCTGCTGCTGAAAGCGGGTAAATACCCGTGACACGGTTTCAACTGCCAGCCCGAGATAGTTGCCGATTTCATTACGCGACATGGCCAGCCGGAACGCTTTGGCTGAGTAGCCGCGGGCACGGAAGCGTGCCGACAGGTTGATCAGCAAGGTCGCGATCCGTTCATCGGCGGTCTTGCGCGAAAGCAACAACATCATCTGTTGGTCTTCGCGGATCTCACGGCTCATCAGCCGCATCACCTGCTTGCGCAACTGTGGCATGGAAGCGGTGAGGTCGTCCAGACGCTCGAAGGGGATCTCACAGACAGATGTGGTTTCCAGCGCCATGGCGGACAAGGGGTAACTGTCGGCGTCCATTCCAGACAGGCCAATCATTTCGCTGGCCAGATGAAAGCCGGTAATCTGCTCTTCGCCCGTGTCGGAGAGACTGTAGGTCTTTACCGCGCCGGACCGCAGGGCATAGATAGAGGTAAACGGCTCACCCTGACGGAACAGCATCTCGCCTTTCTTCAGCGGACGTCCACGCTTGACGATATCGTCAAGCAGATCCATCTCGTCATCCTGCAGAGCCAGTGGCAAACACAATCCGGACAGGGTGCAGTCCTTGCAATGTGCTCCAGGCAGGGGGCGAAGTTTGAGTGGGTCAGTCATGCCGTTCAATCCCGAAGCAGGCGTTTTGAGAAGCGCAAGCGTACCACCAACTGGGTAGCCTGTTCCATGGCGCACCAATGAAGCGTCAGTGATGCGGCTGTGTCTGGTGATCACTGCTGTGGCTGGAGCCATGACCCATGATCATGGCCTTATGGGGACCGGGCAGCGTCCAGATGCCGAACAGGATGACCATTACCGCAGCGCTCACACGTACTGCGCGCTTGCGCAGCAATGCCATCAGCCGTTCCGCCGCGAGGCCGGTGGCGAGCAGGGTGGGCAAGGTACCTATGCCGAACGCCAACATCAGTCCCGCCGAAAGTCCGGTACTGCCCTGGCTGCTGGCCCATACCAGGGTGCTATATACCAGTCCGCAGGGTAGCCAGCCCCATAATGCGCCGAGTGCCATGGCCTGCGGCAATCGTTCGACCGGAAGCAACGCCCGGGCGTGGGGTTCGATATGCTTCCAGAGCCCCCGGCCGACTCTTTCGATGCGGGTCAGCCCGGACCACCAGTTGGCCAGATATAGGCCCATGGCAATCATCAGTAACCCGGCCAGGGCGCGCAACACCAGGTCCAGCCCCAGGTCACGCAGCAGCCAGCCTACGCTGCCAAGCAATGCGCCAGCGGCAGAATAGCTGGCGATACGGCCGGCATTGTAGCCAAGCAGGATGCGCCACATCGCCCAACCGCGTCGTTGCTCTAGCGGAATCGCCAGGGTCAGCGCCCCCATCAAGCCGCCGCACATACCGATGCAATGGCCCCCGCCAAGCAGGCCCAGCGCCAGCGCCGTCAGGATCAGGGGAAGGAGTTCTGCTGTCACGTTTTGCGCTCCGGATCATCGGAATCCGGTGTTTGCGTGTCGTCTTCGGTCGATGTCTTCTTCTGGGCAGCTAGGTGAGCGGGGTCATCTTCATCGAACAGAATGCTGTGGGCGGGACTATCCAGATCATCGTACTGTCCGCTGTTCACAGCCCAGTTGAAAACCCATATGGCGACAATGACCAGCACTACAGCGACGGGCACCAGAATATAGAGAACGGTCATGCGAGTTCCTCCACGACAATTGAGTGGCGGGGCGCTGCGTAAACCGGGTTGCCCAGGCGCGTCAGTCGCAGCGCATTGAGTACCACCAGCAATGAGCTGGCCGACATGCCTATCGCAGCCCAGGCGGGCGTAACCATCCCCAATGCGGCCAGGGGTAACACCCCGGCGTTATATACGCTGGCCCAGAACAGGTTCTGCAGCATGATCCGACGGGTGCGCCGGGCCCCGTTCAATGCGTGCAGGATAACACTCAGATGCCCACTCAGCAGGACGGCATCAGCGCTGGTCTTGGCCAGATCGGAAGCCTGCCCCATGGCGATAGATACATTGGCGCTGGCCAGAACCGGCACATCGTTGACGCCATCACCAAGCATTAACACCGTTGCGCCTTCGGCTTGCAGTGTCTGCACAAAGGCCAGTTTGTCATCGGGGCTGGCGTTGCCTATTGCTTCGCTGATCCCCAGTTTGCGAGCCATGCGCTGGACAACGCCGCTGTGATCACCAGATAACAGGACGACGCGCATGCCACGTGCATGCAAGCCAGCCACCATGCCGCTAGCTTCAGTGCGCAGGCGGTCGTTCAGGATAAACCAGGCGATGGGGCCTGCGGCATCGCCAAGCAGCAACCACTGCCCGGCCGCATCGGGCAGGGCAGGGGCGGGATAGCTGCCGAGCTGAGCAACGAAATCAGGCTTGCCGATACGCAGCTGTCGGCCGTTGCAGGTGCCTTCCAGGCCGAGACCCGGATGATTGCTGACGTGCTCGGCCTGCTCCGTGGCACGCCCGAAGGCACGTGCGATAGGGTGTTCCGAACGGGCTTCGAGCATGCGCGCCAGATGTAGCGCCTGATCCCCATCCTGGCCGGGGAAGGCATCGATCCGTTCCAGCGTCATGCGGCCCTCGGTCAGCGTGCCGGTCTTGTCCAGAATGACCGTGTCTACCTTGGTCAGGCCCTCGAGTACGTGGCCGCGGGTAACAAGCATGCCAAGTTTGTGCAGGCTGCCTGTGGCGGTGGTGAGCGCGGTGGGAGTAGCCAGCGAAAGGGCGCAAGGGCAGGTGGCGACCAGCATGGCAAGGACAATCCAGAACGCCGTCTCACCGTTGACCTGCCACCACCAGAGCCCGCCTACCAGCACGACGGCAAGCAGAACCGTCAGCAGAAAATACTGTGCGACGGTATCGGCGATGCGCGCCAGTTTCGGTTTATCTGTCTGGGCGCGCTCAAGCAAGCGCACGATTGCCGAAAGCCGGGTTCCTTCGCCTATGGCGGTTACCCTGATGCGAACAGGCCCTTCCACATTCAGTGTTCCGGCTACTACCTGGTCTCCGCTGCGCTTGGTCAGCGGCAAGTACTCACCGGACAGGGCGGACTCATCGATGCTGCTGATGCCTTCGATGATGACGCCGTCGGCTGGAATGCTCTCGCCGGGCTTCACTGCCAGCAGATCGCCTTCTTTCACCTCTTCGAGCATGATGCGGCTGGGCTTGCCGGAGGCATCCACGCGTACTGCGCTTGGGGGGAGAAGGTTGACCAGCCGCGCGGTGCTTTCAACGGTACGCTGCCTGGCACGACGTTCGAGATAACGGCCGGCGAGCAGAAAGAAGGCGAACATGGTCACCGAGTCGAAATAGATTTCGCCGGTATTGGTGACCGTCGCCCAGATGCCGGCCAGGTAAGCGCCGCCAATAGCGAGCGAGACCGAGACGTCCATGGTCAGGCGGCGGTTTCGCAGATCCCGCCAGGCACCCTGGAAAAACGGGGCGCAGCTGTAAAACACCACCGGCGTGGTCATCAGCAGGCTGATCCATCTCAGCATGATCGCCATGCTCTCGCTGAGGTCCTGATTGAACTCCTCATAGAGTGCCATGTTGGCCATCATGACCTGCATGAACATCAGGCCCGCCAGACCGAGGCGACGCAGATAGCGCTTGTTTTCTGTAGCGATCTGCTCGCTGGCCTTGTCGGATTCGTAGGGATGAGCGGCGTAGCCGATACGCTTGAGCTCGGCCAGAATGGCCGATAGCTGAGTCTGCTCCGGGTGCCAGTTAACGGTCAGGCGGTGATTGCCGAGATTGATCAGCGCCTCGCTGACGCCCGGAATCTGCCTCAGCCGCTTCTCGATCAGCCAGCCGCAGGCGGCGCAGGTGATGCCTTCGACCAGCAGCTGAATCTGTTGGGTATCGCCGTCGGTGCGTACGTATCGCGTTTGCACGTCGGCGCGATCAAGCATTTCCAGCTCGTCCTGCAGCGCTTCGGGAAGCGCTTCAGGATTGAGAGAGTTGTCGGTGCGATGGCGGTAATAGGACTCAAGGCCACCAGCGACGATCGCATCAGCGACCGCCTGGCAGCCCGGGCAGCACATGGCGCGCTTTTCGCCGAGGATATCGCTGCTCCAGGATGAGCCGGCAGGAACCGGCTCACCGCAGTGATAACAGGAGAGGGGGCGGGTCATGAACTATCGGGGGGACAATGTGTAGGACTGGCCGGCCGCGAGGGTAAGTTCATCTGTGAGGCGCCAACCATCGTCCCCGGCCAGAAGCGGATCACTCAGATCGACGTAGTGTCGCCCTTCAAGCGGGCTCTCGAGCTGACCGGCGTACTGGCGTGCGCCGACGCGTCTAAGCGTGACGGTGCGGTCGCGCTCTGCATGGGTGGGCGACATGATGTCGAACTTCAGCTCGGAGGGCGCCACATCGAGGTCGCCGTCCAGCTCCAGGCTGATCTCGCGGGTAAGCTCGTCAATGCTGAACTCTGCTGACAGGTTCAGTTCTTCGGCCATATGGTCGCGCCCCAGATGCATGTTGATTGCGCGACCTTCCTTGTAATAGTTGTCTCGAACCATGCTGTCCTGGTTGATGATCGACACGTACAGCAGGCCGAGCCCGAGCACGACCGAGAGGCCGAGAATGCTAATGATGAACCAGGGCCAGAACTGCTTGTACCAGGGTTGAATATCGTCGTCTTCGTGCATCGGTTTACCTTAAAGTGGGGCCCATGAAGCGGCTTTCTGCTTCAGCGCTGATGTCCGGATCGTTCAATGCGGTTACCTGAAAAGTCACCGGCATATTGGTGCCTTCCATGGAGGCGGGATCCAGCTGCACACTGACTGGAAGCTGGAGCATCGAACTTGGCTGAACAGTCAGGCGGTTCTCTGCCAGCTCGAGCGTCAGCCCAGGTTGCCCTTCAACTGCCAGCGTATAGGTCTGCTCTTCCTGGCTCTTGTTGAACAGCTTGATGATATACACGTTCTCGATGTTTCCGCCTCGTGCCTCTCGAAACAGAACGTTACGGTCGCGTTCAACGTCCAGCGATACCTCAGCCATGCTGGCCACGGTGGCAATAAACAGGCCGATCATGATCAGCAGAGCGGCACCGTAGCCGAACAACCGCGGACGCAATATCTTGGTCTTTTCGCCGGCAAGGTTGTGCTCGGTCGTATAGCGGATCAGGCCGCGCGGATACTCCATCTTGTCCATGACTTCATCACAGGCGTCCACACAAGCGGCGCAGCTGATGCACTCGAATTGCAGGCCGTCGCGGATATCGATGCCGGTCGGGCACACCTGCACGCACATGCTGCAGTCGATACAGTCGCCGAGGCCCACGGAGGCCGGGTCCACCCCTTTCTTGCGTGGACCACGTTGCTCGCCACGATTGGGGTCGTAGGAGACGATCAGCGTGTCCTTGTCGAACATCACGCTCTGAAAGCGGGCGTAGGGGCACATGTGAAAACACACCTGCTCACGCAGCCAGCCGGCGTTGATATAGGTGGCGGCGGTGAAAAAGAACACCCAGAAAGCCGCCCAGCCGCCGATCTCCAGCGTGAAGGTATCGATCACCAATTCACGGATCGGGGTGAAATAGCCGACGAAGGTAATGGCGGTGGCGATGGAGACGGCCAGCCATATGCTGTGTTTGGCTGTTCGTCGTGCAAATTTGTCGGCACTCATCGGCGCCTTGTCGAGCTTGATGCGCGCGTTGCGTTCACCTTCGGTGACCCGCTCGGCCCACATGAAAATCCAGGTCCAGACGGTCTGCGGGCAGGTATAGCCACACCAGACCCGTCCAGCAAATACGGTAATGAAAAACAAGCCGAAGGCGCAGATGATCAGCAGAAACGACAGCAGAAAGAAATCCTCTGGCTGGAAGGTCGCGCCAAAGATGTGGAACTGTCGGGCCGGCAGATCGAACAGCACGGCCTGACGCCCGTTCCATTCAAGCCAGGCCGTACCGAAATACAGCATGAACAGCGCTGCGATACCCGCCTGACGTACCTTTTTGAACAGGCCAGTATAGGAGCGAGCATGGATTTTCGGGCGCTTGGCATACAAGTCGTACGTTTCCACCTTGCCCGAGGTTACATCTTTGACTGGGATCTTTTGAGTCATCTGAGCCTTGGTCGTATGGGAGGGGGGGAAACCCGGCCGGAAGAGGATCCGGCCGGGATGGCTTTCCGCACGCATAGGGTAATGCGGGGAGGCGCGACGTACTATGCGACCAGAAGTCGCAACCGCTTACCGGCCTTTGGGGCGGCCAGTGTCAGTTACTTCACCGTCTTCCTGGGACAGGCTATAGACGTAAGAGGCAAGCATGTGGATCTTGTCTTCACCCAGATGCGCTTGAGCAGGCATGTTGCCGTTGCGGCCGTAGCGTAGCGTGTGTTGAACCTGGAGCATGCTCGAGCCGTACAGCCAGATATCGTCAGTCAGGTTGGGCGCGCCAAGCATCGGGTTACCCTTACCTTCCGGACCGTGACAAGCGACGCAATTGGTCTGGAACACTTTCTGGCCTGCTTCGAGGTCGACGTTTTCGGTTTCCAGGCCGGCCAGGCTGCGCACATAACCTGCAGTATTGCGTACGCCGGCTTCGCCAATTACTGCCAACCATGCCGGCATCGCCGCCTGGCGGCCCTCACGCAGAGTAGTTTTGATCTGATCGACGCTGCCGCCCCAGATCCAGTCATTATCAGCCAGGTTCGGGAAACCAAAGGCACCGCGCGCATCAGAGCCATGGCAGACGGAGCAGTTGGTAGCGAACAGACGCTGACCGATGCGTACCGCATCTTCGTCGCGGGCAACGTCCTCGACCGGCATATCGACATAGCGGGCGAAGATTGGCGCGAACTGTTCCTCTGCGCGTACTACTTCGTCCTGGTACTGCTCAATCTGGGTCCAGCCGAGGAGGCCTTTCCATTTGCCCATACCGGGATACAGCACCAGATACACGACGCTGAACACGATAGTGGCAATGAACAGCATGAACCACCAGCGGGGCAGGGGGTTGTCGTACTCTTCGATACCGTCAAACGAGTGGCCTGTGGTCTGATCAGTCTGGTCTGCCTTCTGACCCTTGCGCGTGGCGAACAGCAGCCAGGTGATAAGGATAAGAAAGACCGTGGTGAGGGCGATGATATACCCACTCCAGAAATTACTCATTTGTCATTGCTCCTGGTGTCATGCTGCTCACGGGCCGTTTTCTCATCGTTTTCTTCATCGGCGAAGGGCAGGTTGGCCGCTTCGTCGAAATCCTTTTTCTTGTATGAGCTGTAGGCCCATATCACGATGCCGATGAAGGCCACCATTGCGAAGATGGTGGCTATGCCGCGGAGAGTGTTGATATCCATTGGTTGATTACCTGCGGTCGGACAGAACAGTGCCGAGATGCTGCAGATAGGCGATCACAGCGTCAATTTCGGCGACGCCCTGAACCGCTTCCTCTGCACCGGCAATGTCTTCATCGGTGTATGGCACGCCCAGGGTACGCAGAACTTCCATCTTGCGGGCGGTGTGCTCGCCGTCCAGAACGTTATCCTGAAGCCATGGATAGGACGGCATCTTGGACTCGGGAACAACATCACGCGGGTTGATCAGGTGAGCACGGTGCCAGTCATCGGAGTAACGACCGCCTACGCGGGCCAGGTCAGGACCGGTACGCTTGGAGCCCCACAGGAAGGGGTGCTCCCAGACGCTCTCGCCGGCTACCGAGTAGTGACCGTAGCGCTCGGTTTCTGAGCGGAACGGGCGAACCATCTGCGAGTGACAACCCACACAGCCTTCGCGGATATATACGTCCCGGCCTTCAAGTTCTACCGCGGTGTAAGGACGGAGTCCTTCAACCGGCTCGGTGGTCTCTTTCTGGAAGAACAGGGGTACGATCTGAGTCAGGCCGCCGAAGCTGATCGCGAAAACGATCAGCACTACCAGCAGCCCAACATTCTTTTCGATAATGTCGTGTTTCATCTATTTAATCCTCAGACCATCTGCGCTGCGGCTTCAGCTTCGGCCGACTCGGACTGGCGAACAGTGCGCCAGACGTTGTAAGCCATTGCCAGCATGCCGATCAGGAAGAACGCGCCACCAATCATGCGAACCACGAAGCCGGGGTGACTGGCTTCCAGTGCTTCTACAAAGGAGTAGGTCAGCGTGCCGTCAACGTTGACAGCGCGCCACATCAAGCCCTGGGTAATACCGTTTACCCACATCGATACGATGTACAGAACGGTACCGATGGTTGCCAGCCAGAAATGCGCGTTGATCAGGCCCACGCTATACATCTGTTCACGGCCAAACAGCTTCGGAATCATGTGGTACAGCGCGCCGATAGAGATCATGGCTACCCAGCCCAAAGCGCCGGCGTGTACGTGGCCGATGGTCCAGTCGGTGTAGTGAGACAGGGCGTTGACCGTTTTGATAGCCATCATCGGGCCTTCAAAGGTGGACATGCCGTAGAACGCCAGCGCTACTACCAGGAAACGAAGAATCGGATCGGTACGCAGTTTGTGCCAGGCACCTGACAGGGTCATCATGCCGTTGATCATGCCGCCCCAGCTTGGAGCCAGCAGAATAAGCGACATCACCATGCCCAGCGACTGTGCCCAGTCAGGCAGAGCGGTGTAGTGCAGGTGGTGCGGGCCGGCCCAGATGTACAGTGCGATCAGTGCCCAGAAGTGCACGATCGACAGACGATAGGAGTAGATCGGACGATTGGCCTGCTTGGGTACGAAGTAGTACATCATGCCCAGGAAGCCTGCAGTCAGGAAGAAACCAACCGCGTTGTGTCCGTACCACCACTGCACCATCGCATCGGTCGCGCCGGCGTAGGCAGAGTAGGATTTGAACAGGCTGACAGGCATGGCTGCGCTGTTAACGATGTGCAGTATCGCAACAGTGATGATGAAAGCGCCGTAGAACCAGTTGCCTACGTAGATGTGCTTCATCTTGCGCTTCATGATGGTGCCGAAGAACACCACTCCGTACGAGACCCAGACCAGCGCAATCAGGATGTCGATCGGCCACTCAAGTTCAGCGTACTCCTTGGTGGACGTCATGCCCATAGGGAGGGTAATGACCGCAAGCACGATCACTGCCTGCCAGCCCCAGAATGTGAACGCAGCCAGGCCGTCGGAGAATATCCGTGCCTGGGAGGTGCGCTGAACCACATAATAGGAGGTGGCCATGAGGGCGCAGCCACCAAACGCGAAAATGACCGCGTTAGTGTGCAATGGACGCAAGCGTCCGAAACTCAACCAGGGCAGGTCAAAGCTGAGTTGAGGCCAGACCAGTTGTGCGGCGATAAAAACGCCTAATGCCATACCTACAATACCCCAGACCACCGTCATGATGGCGAACTGGCGTACTACCTTGTAGTTATAAGCTGTCGGAGTGGTAGCTGTGCTCATGCGAGATTCCACGGATAGCAATGGGTTAAGGGGGGGGCGAAGCGGCCGCAAGTATGAGGAAACGCTGAACTCTTTGCAATGACGCAGGTCAACGTTGGCGGTTGTCCGCGACCTCTCTGGCGCGGTGCCGGAAGCGCATAAAACCGGGGTTTTACTGCGTCCTCGAAAGCGGCCTTGCCTGGATCAAACGAGATCGTACAGAATGGAGCCAGCAGGCCGGCCCGTATGGTTTCGGGGCTCGTTGGTACCTCGCCCGTATTAGTTTTTCTAGATGCTCTGGACGGACTAAAGGGTAATCCCGCACGATCCGCATGTGAACCCTTCGATGGTTATGCAGCTGTGACATCTTGTCGCATTACTGACAATCCGGAATCCTTATGTCCGCCTCCTTCATATTCAATCAGCCTGAAGTGCCACAGCTTTCTGGAACCCTGTTACTGGCCCATGGTGCCGGAGCGCCGATGGACAGCCTGTTCATGGAGCTGTTGGCGCAGGGCATAGCAGGCGTTGGACTAAAGGTAGCGCGTTTCGAGTTTCCCTACATGGCGGTTCGTCGAGAAGACGGCCGCAAGCGACCGCCGAATCCTATGCCGGTCCTGCTTGATGCGTTTCGGGGGGCTTACAGGGAGTGCCGAGCCGATACTGACGGACCGGTATATGTCGCTGGCAAGTCGATGGGCGGACGTGTGGCCAGCATGCTGGCCGATGAACTGGGTGCCGATGGGCTGTTGTGCTTCGGCTATCCCTTTCACCCGCCGGGTAAGCCGGAAAAGACCCGCGTCGACCATTTGCGCACGATCGCGACACCTACCCTTATAATTCAGGGTGCCCGCGACCCCTTTGGCAAGCCTGACGAAGTCAGCCGATATGCGCTGGGCAACCAGGTCGCGATCCACTGGCTGGACACTGGCGACCATGACTTCAAGCCTCTGAAAGCCAGCGGCCAGACGCAGCAGGCGATGATCGGCCAGGCCGCGACGGCCTGCTTGCAGTTTGTTGAAGGACGCGGGTAGCGGCTAGATCCCCAGCGCCGTGGGCAGAACGGCCGCCGACATGGTTCCCCAACGCCGCCCGTTCACCTCGATCGGTACATACAGCACAAACACAATGGTGGAAGTGCCGGGCAGTACGAAGGTGCCCATATTCATATAGGTGCACGACGTCAGGAAGTGCAGATCGGCAGCGTTGGTGACAGCGAAGCGTTTGAAGTTGCTGCGCGCAGCATCAACCTTCGGGTCTCCGGTAGCGGGCTGTGACGACGCGCTGCGGCTGGTCGCCAGATAACCCTTGTCATTGACCGCCGCCATATACACGATGCCGTCCTTGCCGCCCTGGTCCCATTCGTCCAGCAGCGGACGGACCTGTTTGATGAAGGCGTCTGCCCAGCTCACGTCATGCTTGGGCGGGTTGGTGCCGGCAATTGGTGTGTAACGCTGATCGAACAGGTCGACGCCTGCACGAGCCAGATCATTCAGCCGGCCCTGCAGTTCGTCCCTGCGCTGCATAAGCCGCTGGGTAACTCCCTCCATATTACCTTCACCGAGACGGAAGCCCGCCAGCGATCGCAGGGTGAAGTGAGTGTTGTCGCGCAGAGCGTCGGCCTGGCTGAAGGTGTCTTCCATGCATTTGCTGATGGTGACGCTAAGCTCGCGAATTTCGCCGCCGTGCTTCAGTGTCTCGGCATTTGTCGCGGTAAGTTCTTCGAGGGCGCTGCTGACCATCAGCAGGTCATCATTGGCTTGCTGGAAATCTTCCACCATGGCATTGAACTGGTCGGCTGCGGTGCTGACGGCCAGTCCGGTGGTTTCGGTCTGTTCGAGCATGCCGAGGGTCTGCTGCTCCGCTCCTGACATGGCTTTGGTCATCTGCTCCATGAGCTGCGTGATCTGCTCGGCGGCACTGCCCACCTTGAACGAGAGACTGCGCACCTCGTCCGCAACCACGGCGAAGCCGCGGCCCTGTTCGCCGGCGCGCGCCGCTTCGATGGCCGCGTTCAGCGCCAGCATATTGGTTTGTGCGGAGAAGTCCTGAACCGTATTCAGGATTTCCCGAATTTTGGTCGAGGTGGCAGTCAACGCGTTGATGTTGCCTTTAAAGCCATTCATCGACTCGCTGACCAGCTGCATGTTCTGCCGCGCATCGCCCATCTGCTGTTTCGATTCGCGGGCCAGCTCAAGGTTGCGCCTGTTGGCTGCGGTAATGTCGGACGCGCGAGAGGAAATATCCTGCAGCGCGACGGTCGTCTGCTCGCTGGCGTGGAATATCAGTTCGGATAGCTGCTGCTGGAGACCCGCATCCTTCGCAGCTTTTTCTGCCAGCAGGCGACTGTTCGCCGATGCCAGAGCGGTTCGCAAGCTGCTGGTTTGCAGGTCGAGCATAACCGTGCGTAACCGCTCGTTCAGAGCATTGAACATGCGGGTAGCTTCGTGCTCCTGCGAACCGCTCGACTCGAGCTGGCGCAGGTCGATCTGCTTGCTGTTGGTTACGGCCAGACGGCCCACCATATTACCTGCATCGTCCTGGTTTGAGCGCGACTGCAGAATCAGATAGAGAGCTACCGGGGTAAGAAGAACGGCCATCACCAATAGCACACCATCGGCTAGCCATATCAGTGTGCCGGTGAAGAAGAGTTGGCAGAGACACAACGCCAGACAAATGCCCGCTCGGGACATACGGGGAGGATTCGGTGCAAGGCCGTTCTTGGGTGCGGTTTCCGTCGCGTTCATAATTTCCTCATAACGCATCATGGGTTGCGTTTTCTGCCTATCAAGCAAGCGATACCGCTGATTGGGTTTCGCCACTATATAGACATATCGGCAGGCCAGGAAATAACCGAAGGGGAGAGAGCGTGATTTTTTTGTTATGCGCTACGAGACCTGAGGGCAATGCCGGGCTCTGGTTAACGCGCCCTCATGAATCAGACAATGAGGGCAGCCAGAGTGATATCTGAGGGAAGAATATCAACAGTGCGGTTGCCAACAGCAGGATGAAAATGAAGGGTGGAGTGCCCTTGATAACATCGAAGTACGGGCGCCGGAAGATGGCCATTGCAGTGAAGATATCGCAGCCGAACGGGGGCGTGGCAGAGCCGATCGCCGCCTGCAGGGTCACGATAACACCTACATGCACTGGGTCGAGTCCGGCTGCGTCCACAGCGGGCTTGAACAGAGGGGTGAGAATCAGGATGACCACGATGGGGTCGACAAACATGCAGCCAATAAAGAAGGAGATAGCTATCAGGCCAAGCACCAACAGCTGACTGTCACCGATCGCCTCGATTATCGGCCCGAGTATCGCCTGGGGAATGCCAGCGAAGGAGATGGTGTAGGTAAATGCCGTCCCGGCTGCTACCAGAATGAAGACCACGGCCGTGATCAGACCGGTCGAAAGCGCTACATCCCAGATCTCGCTGATCTTGACCGCACGCAGAATGACGATCTCCAGCACCAGCGCATAGAGCACGGCAATAGCCGCCGCCTCAGTGGGACTGAAAATGCCTCCGTAAATGCCGCCGACCACAACCAGCGGAAAGCCCAGGGGCAGTATGGCCTTTTTCATCGCTGCCCAGCGCACCGCCCAGCCGGAACGGGGCTCAGGCGCAATACCCATGCGTATAGAGGCTGCCCAGCAATAGACAGAGAACATCAGCAGAATCAGCAAGCCGGGCAGGATGCCGGCAATGAACAGGTTGCCGATCGACGCGCCGGACACCACGCCATAGATGATCATGCCGATACTGGGTGGAATCAGCAGGGCGATATCGCTGGCATTGATGATCAGAGCCAGGGAGAAACTGTCGGAATAGCCTTTTTCGAGCAACTTTGGCCGCATCGGTCCACCCATTGCAACGACGGTGGCCTGGGTCGAACCCGAGACTGCTCCAAACAATGTACAGCTGGCAGCAGTGGTAATGGGCAAGCCGCCACGCAAATGGCCAACGAAGCTTTGCACCAGATCAAGCAGGCGCTGGGAAGTGTGGCCTCGGGTCATTACATCGGCAGCGAAGATGAACAGCGGAACGGCGGCCAGTGCCCAGGACTGAACGCCACTGATCATCTGGCCCATCAGCAGGCTTACGTTGTTCATGTCCAGCTCGAGGAACAGCAGCATCAGACTCGCTGCGAGCAGCGGAACCAGCATGGGGAAGCCAAGCAGCAGCAACACCACCATAACGATGACAGTAAGGGTCAGCATGGATTGATCACCCGTCTAGAGGGCTGAGTCGGGTACTTCATCGTAAGCTTCTTTCTCATTGAATGACCGGTAGATGCCCTTGGAGATCATGTTGCGTATCGCAGTGAGCCAATACTGAATGCCCGCCAGAGCAAAGCCCACCGGCGCCATGAGGTAGGGGATCCACAACGGGATTTGTAAGGCGGAAGAGGTGCGGCCGCGACCGTGAATGGCCATAACATAGTCCCAGGCGTGCCAGGCGAAGAAGAACATCAGTGCGCCGGTCGACAAGGAAATGGTGACCAGCAGAATCTTGCGGGGCGTGCCCTTGAGCTGGTCGTAGAAGGCTGACATAGAGATATGCCGGGCGCGTCGAACGGCATAGCCCAATCCGGCGAAGGTCATGATGATCAGACTCATCTGCGTCAGTTCCACCTGACCGGTTACGCCGGTTCCCAGCAGCTGGCGCCCGAGAACATGAGCAATCAACAGACCCGCCAGAAACAGCACGCTGCAACCCAGTATGGTTTTCTCGATGTGTTCTGCAATTCGATCCGGGGCGCGCAGAGCTTTGCTCAGCAACGCCTTGAACGAGTGGTTGTCCGACCTGTCGGCAGGCTCGGGCATCTGTTGATCCTCTCCATGGCCTGGTCAGGCACTACCCGGGCGTAAATATTAACGTCGGGATATTTACTTTCATTCTGTAGTCAATGCAGTGGTAACTGGCCACGTTGCACCGACTTCGCGTCCAGTTTCCTTTTTTGACCTTAACTCATGATTCGGGTTTTTGCACGACGTGGACATATGACGACCTTGTGATAAGGTTAAAAATGGTTAAGCAGAACAATCGATAAGGAGCGTTCCATGAACTGGCGTAATGGAGTAGTTGGGGCAGCAGCCCTGGTATTGGCGGCGTGTGGCTCAGATGAGCAAGAAACAGCCGAAACGGGCCCTGAGGCACAACCGGAACCCGGCCAGGTCGAGGTGTGGCGAATTGGTCTGGAAGAGATCGAAGGCAGTGTCCAATACGAATACGGCGCGCAGTTCGCGGAACTGATCAGTGAGAAAACAAACGGCGAAGTCGAGGTGGAACTGTTTCCTTATGGTCAGCTTGGCGGTTTGACTGATATTTATGATCAGGTCCAGGCAGGCTCGATCGAAATGGCATTTGGCTCGGGCTTTCTCGGTGGTACTGTTCCTGAATCGCAGTTGTTCAGCCTGAACTTCGTGCTGACCGATGACGAAAAGAAAAATGCTGAAGTGCTCAATCATCCCGATTTTCGCAAGCATCCCGCTCTTATCGAAGCGTTCAATGAACGTGATCTGCACCCTTTAGCAATCGTGCCGGAAGGCTGGCAGGTCTGGACTGCGAACACGGCAATCCGTACGCCTGAAGATTTCCAGGGCCTGGCCATTCGCACCATGGATAACCGTTTGCTGAACGAAACATACAGCGCTTATGGGGCCGACCCGACCACCATGGAATATGGCGAGCTATATAGCGGCCTGCAGTTGGGCCAGCTTGACGGCAATATTCAGCCGGTATTCGCTCACCAGGAAATGGACTTCTATCAGGTCCAGGATTACATGATCTTCGCCAACCAGGCGCAGTTTATTGCCACCTTCATGGCCAATCAGTCGTGGTACGAGAATCTGTCTGATGAGCGCAAGGATCTTATCGAAGAAGTAGTGGTTGAACTGGTGCCATATATTCATGACGTGCAGACGCGTCTGAACACCGAGCGCCTGGATATCATTACCGAGAACAGCGATATCGAGCTGATTTACCTCACCGCCGAAGAACGAGCAGCATTCCGCGAGCGTAGCTTGCCGGTCCGCGATGTCTTCGTTGAGATGGTCGGCGAGCGTGGTGAAACACTGCTTAACGCACTGCTCGAGCAAGTCGGCGAAGAGCCACAGGACGAGCAGCCCGAGGCCGCTCAAGAACCTGAACCTGAAGCTGAAGCGGGCGATCAGCCTGAAGAGGCAACAGAAGAGCAGCCTGAAGCGGCTTGAAGCGTTTAGATCTGCGTAGCTTCGCAGGTGTTCGATCAAGGCCGGCGCACTTTCTCGTGCTCCGGCCTTTTTCATGAGTAAAGCATTGATGTGCGCTGTCATATTCGGCACAGCGCTTCCCTGGCTAATGTTCAGTCAGTAGCATACAAATCTGAAACGTCACAGCATTGGATACCCCATGACCGCTATAGATCGTCCCGCCATCAAACGTGCCCTTGCTCAGTATCAGGATCCCTATACACGTACGGATCTCGTGAGTTCGGGTTGCCTCAAGCAGCTGGATATAGAAAGTGGCAAGGTCACGGCGGAGGTGGTGTTGGGTTATGCGGCGGCCGGCATCATTAGCGGAATTGCCGAAATGCTCAGGGTCGCCGTTGAAAACGTGGACGGCGTCGAATCGGCCACTATCAATGTGCGTTGCGATATCGCCGCCGCGCCTGCGCAGGGTTCAGTGGAAGCTCTGCACAACGTGAAGAATATTATTGCCGTTGCGTCAGGCAAGGGCGGTGTGGGCAAGTCCACTACTGCCGCCAACCTGGCACTGGCGCTGGCCAGGGAAGGTGCCCGGGTCGGTGTGCTCGATGCTGATATTTATGGCCCGAGCATGGGTCTGATGCTCGGCCTGCCGGAGGGCACCCGCCCTGAAGTGCGTGAAGAAAAGTTTTTCATAGCGCCGACTGCCCATGGTATCCAGGTGATGTCCATGGCCTTTCTGGCCGATGCCAAGACGCCCATGGTATGGCGTGGCCCGATGGTCTCCGGTGCGCTGATGCAGTTACTGACGCAGACTGCCTGGAACGATCTGGATTACTTGGTCGTGGATATGCCGCCGGGTACCGGGGATATTCAACTGACCCTGGCGCAGAAGGTGCCGGTCACGGGGGCTGTTATCGTGACCACGCCACAGGATCTGGCCTTGCTGGATGCCAAGAAGGGCGTCGAGATGTTCCGCAAGGTGAACATTCCGGTGCTGGGCGTGGTGGAAAACATGGCGGTGCATGTCTGTTCCAATTGCGGCCATGCCGAGCATCTGTTCGGTGAAGGTGGCGGTGAGCGGTTGGCGGACGAATACGATGTCGACCTGCTGGCCTCGATGCCCCTGTCAATGATGATTCGCGAACAGGCAGATGGCGGCAAGCCCACCGTCGTTGCCGAGCCGGACAGTCAGATAAGCATGCTCTACCAGGACATTGCCCGGCACGTCGGGGCACGTATTGCCCAGCGCGCCGGACAGGCTCAGGCTGCTCCGACCATCAGTGTCAGCGACGATTGATAGCGGCTTGCCTGTTGACCTTTTGTCGACAGGCATAACCGGCTAAGATACGGCACCTTTTCTGGTCTAAAGCAGGACACTCCATGAGCATTAAATCTGACCGCTGGATTCGCCGCATGTCCGAAGAGCAGGGCATGATTGAGCCCTTTCTGGAACGCCAGGTGCGTGGCGAGGAAGGCAGCCGGGTAATCTCCTATGGTGTATCCAGCTACGGCTACGATGTGCGCTGCGCGGATGAATTCAAGGTTTTCACCAATATCCACTCGGCTACCGTCGATCCCAAGCATTTTGATGAAGACAGCTTCGTCGATATCAAGAGCGACGTCTGCATCATTCCGCCGAACTCCTTTGCACTGGCGCGTACCGTGGAATACTTCCGTATTCCTCGCAATGTACTGACCATTTGTCTGGGCAAGAGCACCTATGCGCGTTGCGGCATTATCGTCAACGTCACTCCGCTCGAGCCTGAATGGGAAGGTCACGTCACCCTCGAATTTTCCAACACTACTACCTTGCCGGCGAAGATCTACGCTAACGAAGGCGTAGCGCAAATGCTGTTCTTCGAGTCCGACGAAGTATGCGAAGTGTCGTACAAGGACCGGGGCGGAAAGTATCAGGGCCAGCGCGGCGTGACTTTGCCGCGCGCCTGAGCACGGCCTTCCACCATCGTCTAGTTTGTTTATCGTGCCGAATCACGCCATGCTGAGTTGAAACAACAATGCATGGTGTGAGGTAACTTTGAAAATCTTCCGTACTCTGGGCTTCTGCTTCCTGTTCATCATGGTGCCGCTTGGTGGGCTCCTGGCCGCGTATCCCAACGAGATGGCCAACGCCGTGTCGTCAATCGCCGGCACTACCGTCAGCCGCGGTGCGCTGGGTATAGCCTTTCTGTTTATCGCTGCAGTCTGTATGCGAGTCGATATAGGCATCCGGCGTCGTCACGCTGAGATGTAGCGGCTGTATCTCAGCTGCTGGCCGCCCACCGCCTGCCGGGACTCCGCAAGACGGCGTGAACCCTTCCCTGGGGGCTTGATGAAAACATCCCTGTTTTCAATTCTTGCCCCACCCTGCCAGCCGGCAGGCTTGATCAGCCATCGGAGTGATGCGGCGCATTATCCTGTATTGGGGTGTGTGCCATCCGGCAACTCAGATATTTGGCTCGCGACAGCTGATTTCGGAGGTAGCCTGTGGAAGCTGCATTGCTGTGTTGTTGGTCCGCACAATCAATCTCGTCAGGCATATTGATTGAGGTCAACCCGAACGTGATATGTCGGTGCCAGAATGACTATAGTGACAGGGCCAAGATCAACAAGAACGAGGAGAAGTTATGCAGACGGTACTGGTGCCATTTGACGGTTCGCCTTCAGCCAAGCGTGCCATTCAATATCTGGTGGATTTTTCAAGGGAATACCCGCAAATAAAAGTGCATGTCTTGAACGTGCAGCCTGGTCCCAAGCTTTATGGCAACTATGTATCCGCCACGATGCTCGAGCAATTGAATGCCGGAGCGGAGGATCATGCGAAGGAAATCGTAGCCGAAGCGGCGAGCCAGCTGGAGGCTGCGGGTATCGCCTGCGTGACACATACCGCCGTCGGAGAGATTACTTCCGAGTTGGTTGAGGCAGTCGCTCGCCACGGATGCGACACCGTGGTAATGGGTACGCGGGGTATGGGTAGTTTGGGCAACCTGGTGATGGGCTCTGTGGCCACACGTGTGGTTCACGACTCCCCGGTTCCGGTCCTGCTGGTCAAGTAGATCGCCTTCGGTTCCTTCCAGCGAGGCGGATCGAAGGGAACCGATATCACCGAATGACTCTCTACTGGTTAGAGCCTGCTGATGTGTTGCTCGCAGCGACAATACCTCAGCAGGCCCTGGGTTAACCAAGCACGCGACCTGGAGCCGCTAGTTCCGGCGCCTGACAGAGGAGTCACCATGGAACTGCTCAATAAAGACCTGAGCCTGCTATTTGAACAACTGGGCCTGCCATCCGACCAGGCCAGCATCGATGCATTCGTTGCCAGTCACTATCCGCTACCTGATGACGTGAAAGTTTCCGAAGCGCCATTCTGGAACGAATCCCAGGCAGCGTTCCTGAAAGAATCCATCATGGACGATGCAGACTGGGAGCCTGTGGTCGATGAGCTCAACGTCTTGCTGCATGAGAATGAGCCCCACCATTGAAACTGTTTATGCACCGCGAGTGAACTGTTGTCGGTTATCAGGATCGACTCTATGTACACCTCGTATTTCCAGCACAAGAGAGACATGATTATGGGAAGCACAAGTGACAAGCTCAAAGGCAAGGCTAACGAAACAATGGGCAAAGCCAAGCAGGGCGTAGGTGAAGCGACCGACGATCAGGAAACCAAAGGCGAAGGCAAGCTCCAGGAAACCAAAGGCGAAGCACAGGGCGTGAAAGGTGAAGCCAAGGACAACCTCAAGAAAGGTGTCGACAAGGCCTGAAGCCTGCTGCAGTCAGCTGCAAGCGAGCAAGCCGGGAGCATAAGCTTCCGGCTTTTTGCTTTTTGGCGCGAGAGTATTTGGCTACGACCCGTTGTCCAATCTCGCAAGACGGGCGATAGGGAAGAACACACTCATGTTCTCAGAGTCGGGTGCTTCGGCACATAGAAGGTCCAGCGCTCTGCACAAGGCAGCCTCGGTTTGCTTGCTGCCTATGACGCTGCTGAGCCCTGTTTTGGTTGCTGATGAAGCTGACGAGCTGATCAGCTTGATTAACCAGTTCCGTGAGTCGCAACAAACCTGTGAAGGGCAGCGGGTTGGTCCTGTCGGCCCGTTGACGCCTGACCAGACGCTGTCCGGGATTCGGCTGGGTCAGGGCGAGCAGTTGCAATCGATGCTGCAGCAGGCGGATTATCAGGCCGCTGGCGCTCAGGCACTGGCCTTTTCAGGGCCCACCGACGCCGAGATGGCAATGCGCATGATAGATGAGCGCTATTGCAGTGCGCTGCTTGATCCGGACGTGGCCGATATTGGCGTTAGCCGGGAAGGTAATAACTGGCAAATCATCCTGGCGCAGCCGTTGCTGGATGATGACCTGGGTGACTGGCAGGAAGCCGGAAAGGCCGTATTGGCCCGTGTGAACGAGGCCCGCAGCTCGCCTCAGACCTGTGGAAACACCGAGTACCAGGCGGCGCCAGCGTTGCAGTGGGATGCCAAACTGGCAGCCGCCGCCCTTGAGCACAGTGAAGATATGGCAGAGCAGGGCTATTTCAGTCATACCGGCAGAGACGGCAGGCAGGTTGACTCGCGCGCCAGGGATCACGGCTACCAGTACAGCCGCATTGGCGAGAACATCGCAGCGGGGCAGGGCGCAGTCGAACAGGTTGTACAAGGATGGCTGGCCAGCCCGGGACATTGTTCCAACATAATGGAATCGTCCTATACCGAAATGGGAGCGGCGTATGCCTTGGGCGGCGACGGAGAGGGCACTATAGTCTGGACCCAGGTTTTCGGCACACCGCTGAGGTAGCCTCGTGCGGAGTATGCCGCTGCCCGGATCTGTCCGGGCTCGCCGTCGTGCGGTCGAACCCGGCGCGCCGGAAAAAGAGGCCGGCGCTGATCAGTCCTGGCGGCTGGTGACTTCCAGTAGGTGGTATCCGAATTGCGTTTTTACCGGTCCCTGAACTTCGTTCACAGGCGCGCTGAATACAACCGTGTCGAATTCCTTGACCATCTGACCAGGACCGAAAGTCCCAAGGTCGCCGCCCTGGCGGCTTGACGGGCAGGTGGAATTCTCGCGGGCAACCTGTGCGAAATCAGCGCCGCCTTCGATGGCGCTCTTCAATTCGATACATTTCGCCTCGGTCGGAACCAGGATGTGACGGGCTGTTGCTTGGGCCATGAAATGTGCTCCTGTTAATGGAAGGAAGCAGGGTACCCTAACCGCCCGTGTCACGGAAACCGGTACAGGCGCTATGTTGGCCTGGTCATGCGAAACAGCGAGTCGGGATGTATCGAGAAGTAATCTGCCGGTCCGCCCCCGCGCAATACATGTTCTGCAGCGGCGGTATCGTAAACCCCTTCGCTGAGCATCCGGCTGGCTATGTGTACCGCGACGACTTCGCCCAGAATCAGCCAGCTGGGAACCAGACTTTTATCGGCACGCTGTAACTGGATGATCTGGGTTACCTTGCATTCAAAGGACACAGGGCTTTGCGCTACCCGCGGCGGCGCGATCAACCGCGATGGCGCTTTGCTTAACTGGCCCAGGTCGAACTCATCGACATCGGGGGGCACCATGGCACAGGTCTGGTTCATGGCTTCTGCGAGCGGTTGTGTAACCAGGTTCCAGGCGAACTCTCCAGTCTGCTCGATATTGTTCAGGCTATCCTTGCGGCCCACACTCGAGAAGCCAACGATGGGCGGTACGTAATTGAATGCATTGAAAAAACTATAGGGTGCCAGGTTTACATTGCCGGCAGCGTCGCAGGAAGATATCCAGCCTATGGGGCGCGGTCCGACGATGGCGTTGAAGGGGTCGTGCGGTAAACCGTGGCCTTTCGCCGGCTCGTAATAATGGAACTCATCCATCAGGCTGCCCTTTGGTCTGGTTGAATTGCTTTAACCTATCACATGCGCATCAGCGTCAGGTCATGGCTGTCGAGGGAAGTAAATGGCACGCATTAATCCGATCGAATATGCAGGGCAAGCGACCTTGAGCTTCAAACAGCTCGACGAACTTAACGGCGTTGAGAAGGGCACTGCGTTCCGTGTATTCAAGCGCCGGCGGGAGCAGCTGGTCGAGCAGATCGATTTCTTCTACCTGGATGCTGCCGAGCATGCCGGGTTCATCGAGTCGCTCAAGGCGTCCGGTCAGATCTACCGCAGCACCAATCACCTGGTGCTGTTCAGCCGCGATGGATATCAGCGTCTGCTCGGTCTCGGCTGACTGAACCTGTCCTCATTCAGCTCCTATACTCAATGCAGCAATGCCGTGATCAGATTGACTGGTCCGGACAAAAGAGGAGGGAGTGAAATGTTCAATCGATTGCCATACATCGCCACGGTTGCCGCAGGCATGTTGTTCGCGTCAGGAGTAGCGGCACACCACGGCTGGTCATGGGCCGAACCCGAACAGATGCAGCTTACCGGAACGGTCAAAAGCGTCAGCATTGCTCCGCCGCACCCCTCGCTGGATATCGAAACGCAGGACGGTGAAAGCTGGCATATCCAGCTCGGAAATCCAGCCGGAACCGCGCGTTCCGGTTTTGATGAGGACTCTGCTGAAGCCGGGGACGAGATAACCGTCGTGGGCAATCGCAGTCAGGACCGTTCCGAGCTGCGGATGAAAGCTGTCCAGGTCACCGTCGAGGGTAAAACCTACGATATCTATCCAGAGCGTGTTGAGCAGTAGCGGCGATGCCGGAATTCTGGACGGCAGTATCCGAATTGCCACCAGCAGCCTGGATACGTCATTCAGGAACGGCCTATCTGCTGGTCAACGCCGCCCATATTCTTTCCCTGGCGTATCTGGTGGGTAACATTCTTACGCTGGATCTTCGTTTGCTCGGAATCTTTCGGGCCGTTCCGCTGGGTGCGATCGGGCCGATGCTTTCCCGCAGTGCGGCATGCGGCCTGCTTCTGGCGATGTTCACCGGCGCGTGGTTGTTCAGCGTTGATCCCTTCGCCTATCTCGACAATCCGGCGTTTCTCACCAAGCTATGTCTGGTATTGCTGGGCGTGGTTAACGCGGTCTGGCTGCACAGGCGTGATCGTTGGCGTGCGGCCTTGGCGGTGGGTGAAGCCGGTCCAGTCGTGCGTCTGCATGCAGTGGCTTCCATCAGCCTCTGGTTAGGGGTGGTCGTTGCGGGCCGGTGGATAGGGTTCATCTGATCCGTGCCGATGAACCCTGATCTTTTCGTAGGTTGTGTCGGATCAGCGGCGGTCGTCAATACCGTCATCACCTTCGCCGGCCTCGTCGTAGTCCGGATCCTCGCCAGGGCCGCCTTCCCCTGCATCGTTCATGGTGATGTCGGGCTCATCCTGCGACGTTTCCGGGGCTGAGGGCTTTTCGTCCTCCGGTGTTTTTTTGTCGATCATTGTGGTTTCTCCTAATGGTTCAGCTGGTGTACCGATTGGAAATACGAAGCGCGGCGAAGTTCAGCTGAGCCTGTACAGGCGCCAGACAAATTCAGAACGGCTTGCGCCACACGCTGGCCAGCCAGGGCTGCTGTTCACGGGGCAGGCCAGCGGGTCGGTAATAATGCTCCAGTTCCGCCATGTCAGCCTGATTCATCAGTTTGCGCCAGGTCTCAAGGTCGTAGTAAGCGCCATAACGCTCGCCACTCCAGCCCTCTTCGTTGTGCCCGCGGGGATTGGAACTGAACAGCGCGCCTCCGGGCTTCAGGGTGGTTCTGAGCTGACGCAGGACACTCGGTAATGCCGCGCTTGGCACATGAAACAGCACCGCATTGGCGAATATGCCGTCGAATCGTTCTGCAGGTAAGTCCAGCGCCAGGAAATCCTGAAGCCAGACATCGCAGCCGCTGCTGGCCCGGGCCATCTCGACGAAGCGAGGGCAGCCGTCGAGCCCGACCGCCTGGTGACCCATCTCGACGAAGGTGCGCAGGTCTCGCCCCGGGCCACATCCGAAGTCGAGGATCTGCAGCGGGGCATCAGCTTTGATATGGCGCAGCAGCGCATCGATATTCTGGCGCACATCATGATCACGAGTGCCTGCCTCGAACTGTTCAGCCTGACGCTGGTAATGGCCGAGGGTCACGGCACTGATTCTGGAAAGCTCTTCGGTGCTGGATGTCATACAGGAATCTCTATCGACGGTCGGGTATATCAAGTCTACCCAAGCTGATGCCCGAGTCGATTGTGCTTGGTCGAAACCCGAGGAGGAGGGTGCGGTCTGCAGCGCGGGATTTCCTGATGTCCGGCCCGGTCGCCGGACATCAGGTGCTGGAGCAGTCTCAGCGGTCGGGTTTGTTCTTGTGTAGCGGGACAACCTGCGCCAGCCTGGATTCATTGCGGGCCGGCAGTGGACCGAGTATGCCGTCGCGCAATTCGAGGGCCGAATCCATCATCATCTGGGATATCTTGATGCAAGCCTGCAGTGGGTTCTTGGCCTTGCGCCGCTCGGCATCCACACGGAACACGACGCCTAATAAGCGGCGTCGTCGTTCCGCCGGCACGTCGCGCAGAATGTCGTCGGTCATTCGCTGCCTGAGGTTTTCCAGCTCATCAGGGCGCTTTTGCGCCATTTCCATAAGTTCGTCAAAACTGGGTAGTTCGGTGGCGTGTCTGGTCATGAGTGCACCTCTGAAATCTGATCCACGCGCTTACCCCGGTTGCGATTACTCACGGGTCAACCGTGCATTCCTGTGCCCAGAAAGCTTGAGGCGTGACCTGGACAGCTCTGTTCCAGGAACCAGAGTGAGACCTCCCGACCCGGGATAGCGGGCCGGCTGCAGATCACCCGGCCTCTTGTGAAGCATGGCGAGGCGTTTATCGAGTGTTCCTGATTACACAGACCCGATAGTGGCCAGTTAATTCCGTTCTGGTAAATGAGGGGGACTAATCCGGCCGGTAGAAGAGCAGGTCACCGGCTTCGGCGGTCTTGGTGAAGATATCCGCCCAGCCGGGCGCAACGCGGCGGTCATGGAAATAAAGAGCACCTTTTGTGCGGTCCTTCAGCTGACCGTTTAGTGCCTGGCGTGCGACCTCTGTAGCGATCCGGTAGGGCGCTTCCTCCTGCACAGTGTCCGAGCGGCCGTCACACCACCAGGAGAACTGGCAAGAACCCTGTTCGGAGCCTTGTTTGACCACATCGCACACCGTTTTTGGAAAGCTGCTATCGGCGAGCCGGTTCATCACCACGCTGGCTACCGCCTCCATACTGGCTGTCGTTTCGCCTTTTGCTTCCCAATAGATTGAGCGCGCCAGGCAGGTGATGGCGTCATCCAGCGGCGCCTCACCGGCTGGATCGACAGCTCGGGCCTCGGCCTTGGTGATGGCGTCAGCAGAAGCGGCCCGGCTTACGTCGCCTTCATCAACGGTAATTTGCTCGAGCGTCTCCGCCTTGTTTATTGCCGCTTCGGCTCGCTCCGCTCTTTCAGCCGCCAGGGGTTGGCTGATGCACGTCAAAGCCGTCAGGTATATCGCAATCCGTATAAGCCGCATGATCGTACTCCCGAGGAAGAGAGTTTCAGTGTAGTTCGCTGCGCGTTACGCTGAATGCCATGCTCGCAAACTATTCGACCGGTCTACTGTCCTAGATCAGCCCATAATGCTCTGCGACGTTTCGCAAATCAGATCGCGGTTTTCATGTTTCGCTTATGCGACGTCTCAGCGAGGCTGGAGTAAGATTGGGTCATTACCTCATCTGGCCGGAATTCAGAATGCAAAGACAAGTAGTCAACGTTTCAGTAAATCCCCGTGGCAGCCTGGAAACGCTGTCCCAGCTCGAAGTTCAGCAGCTCAGCGAAGTCGGCTCAGGGAAAACCTACCGACTGTTTCGCCAGTGTGCGCTGGCAATCCTCAACACCGGTGCCCAGATCGACAATGCCAAGACCATTCTCGAAGCATATGAAGACTTCGAAGTGCGAATCCGTCAGCAGGACCGGGGCGTGCGGCTTGATCTGATCAATGCGCCGGCTGACGCCTTCGTCGATGGTGAAATGATCGCCAGCACCAAGGAGATGCTGTTCAGCGCGTTGAGGGACATCGTATACACCGAGAGCGAACTGGGCAGCCCGCGAATCGATCTGACCAATTCCCAGGGTATTACTGATTACGTTTTCCACCTGCTGCGTAATGCCCGTACCTTGCGCGCCGGCGTCGAGCCGAACATGGTGGTGTGCTGGGGCGGGCATTCGATCAGCACCGAGGAATACAAATATACCAAGAGAGTTGGCCACGAGCTGGGACTGCGCAACCACGACATCTGCACCGGCTGTGGGCCAGGCGTAATGAAGGGACCAATGAAGGGCGCCACCATCGCCCACGCCAAACAGCGGATTCGACATGGCCGTTATCTCGGTCTGACCGAGCCGGGGATTATTGCGGCCGAAGCCCCCAATCCGATCGTCAACGAGCTGGTCATTCTTCCGGATATTGAAAAGCGCCTCGAGGCCTTTGTCCGCGTGGGTCACGGCATCATTATTTTCCCCGGCGGGGTCGGCACTGCAGAAGAGTTTCTGTATCTGCTGGGCATCTTGCTGCATCCGGACAATGACGATGTTCCTTTCCCGGTGATCCTTACCGGGCCAGCCAGTGCCGAGCCCTATCTCCGCCAGGTTCACGCCTTTATCGGCGCTACGCTGGGCGAGGCTGCACAAAGTCGCTATCAGGTGATCATCAATGACCCGGCTCAGGTAGCGCGGGAAATGACCGAAGGGTTGAAGGCTGTCACTGAATTCCGCCGTGCACGCAACGATGCCTTTCACTTCAACTGGTTACTCAAGATCGAAGAGAGCTTTCAGCGGCCCTTTGATCCGACACATCAGAACATGGCAAACCTGCAGCTGAGCCGCGATCTCCCTGCACACGAACTCGCAGCCAACCTGCGTCGGGCTTTCTCGGGGATCGTAGCGGGCAACGTCAAGGCGCGCGGCATCCGGCGTATCGAGGAGCATGGCCCATACGAAATACGCGGTGAATCGGCCATCATGGAACCGCTGGACAAGCTTCTTGAGTCCTTTGTCGAACAACACCGCATGAAGCTGCCCGGAGGGGTGCCCTACGAGCCCTGTTATCGGGTAGTCAGTTAAACGCATCAGCCGAACGCCGGGCTGCCAGTATCAGGCAGACAGTGGGATTTCTGCCTGCCTGATTACGCATACTCGTAAACTCATGAGTCACGGGCAATCGGTCGTTTGCGAAATGAACGCCTGGATCTCCGACACAGCGGAGCGGGCGCTACGTATCACCCCGATCAGCGTGGCGGAGGCAGTGCCGGTCCAGTCGCCATATCCGACCAGCCAGAGATTTGGCTGCTTGACTGAACGGTTGCCCTCAACCTGAACCTTGCCATCAGCCTCGACGATATCCAGCTTGGCGAGGTGATCAAGCGCCGGGCGAAAGCCGGTACACCAGATCACTGCTTCGACGGACGCGCGCCTGCCATCTTCCCAGACGATGCCGTGGCGGGTGAACCGCTGAAAGGGCCGCTGCGACGCCAGAACGCCGCGTTCACGCGCTTCGATTACTGGTTCTACCATCACTATGTCGCCTAACCCGCCGGGTGGCTCCTCTATGATCCGTCCCGCCTGTTGTGCTTTCCATGCGGCAGTGGCGCGATGGAACAATACGCGACCGTCGAAATGGTCAGGCAGAAACGAGGGTGGCTCCAGGGCGATCCATAGCGTGTCACTGTATTGCGATACTTCAGCCAGGATCTGCGCTGCGGAGTTCCCGGCCCCCACGATCATGACCTTCTTGCCGGCAAACGGCTTCGGTGAGCGGTAGCAGGATGAATGCAGCTGCTGTCCGGCGAAATCTGCGGCGCCCGGGTATTGCGGGATAAAAGGCTTGGACCAGGTACCGGTCGCACTGACAACCGCTCGGGTTAGCCAACTGTCAGCGCCGGCCTGGACCCGCAGACAGTCTCCCTCTCTGGTCACCGAATCGACATGAACGGGTCTTAGTATCGGAAACTGATACCGCTGCTCATAGCGCCTCAAATAATCAATCACGGCGTCGCGAGGCGGGTAGTCATCGGCTGTCTGTGGCATTTGCCAGCCGGCAATGGAGCTCCAGGTGGCCGGAGAAAATAATCGCAGGGAGTCCCAGGCATGTTGCCAGGCACCACCTGGCCGCGGCTGATCATCCAACAGAACATAATCGAGCCGTGCCCTGCGAAGAAAATAGGCGGTCGCCAGGGCCGATTGGCCTCCGCCAATAACCAGAACGTCCAGCGTCTTGTTATGTGTCACCTTATGATTCCCGGGTGTGAGACCTTAGATGGCCTGGAACAGTGTGCCCAAACGATAAACGAGCAGTAATGCAGCGCTGATTTCTGCAGGTATGCGTAATACCATTGCACGTCATCATGCGACCTCATTAAAACGGGAAATATCTATGACCATCCGCATTGGTATCAATGGATTTGGCCGTATCGGCCGGCTCGCATTACGCGCCGCATTCGATTGGCCTGACGTCGAATTCGTCCAGATCAATGATCCCGCAGGCGATGCACCGACCCACGCGCACCTGCTGAACTTCGATTCGGTTCACGGGCGCTGGCATCGCCAGGCCACTGCAGAGGGTGACGCCATCCTGGTCGACGGGCAGCGGATACGGGTCACGGCTAACCAGGCCATTGCGGAGACGGACTGGTCGGAATGTGATCTGGTTATCGAAGCCAGCGGACGGATGAAAACCGTCGCGCTGCTCGAAGCGTATCTCCAGCAAGGTGTCAGACGAGTGGTCGTCAGTGCGCCGGTGAAAGAGCCGGGCGCGCTGAACATCGTGATGGGCGTGAACGATCATCTGTTTGATCCGGCCGTTCACCGCATCGTCACCGCAGCCTCTTGCACGACCAACTGCCTCGCGCCTGTGGTCAAGGTCATCCATGAGCAGCTGGGGATTCGTCATGGCTCCATTACCACCATTCATGATCTGACCAATACGCAGAGCATTCTCGACCAACCGCACAAGGATCTGCGTCGGGCGCGAGCGTCGGGCATGAGCCTCATTCCGACAACGACCGGGTCGGCGACGGCGATTGCCGAGATCTTCCCGGAGCTCAAGGGCCGCCTGAATGGCCATGCGGTGCGCGTGCCGCTGGCCAATGCATCGCTGACCGACTGCGTGTTCGAAGTTGGGCGGGCCACCACAGCCGATGAAGTAAACGCGCTGTTCCAGATTGCTGCGGCGGACTATCTTGCCGGCATCCTCGGATATGAAGAGCGTCCTCTGGTCTCGATTGATTATCGAACTGACCCACGCTCATGCATCATCGACGCGCTGTCGACCATGGTGGTCAACGGGACTCAAGTGAAGCTTTACGCGTGGTATGACAACGAATGGGGCTATGCAAACCGTACGGTTGAACTGGCTCGGCTGGTGGGCACCGCGAACTGATAGGCGGCGGGTATCGGGTAGCGCCTCGGCAATGGCAGGATCGGTTAGCAGGGAGGTTTGATGAAAACGTTGGCAGGGCTGTCCCCGGAGGTACGCCAGTATCTCGTCGTGACCGGTAATTACTGGGTGTTCACGCTTACCGATGGCGCGCTGCGCATGCTGGTGGTGTTGCATTTCCATGCGCTGGGGTATACGCCGCTGCAGATTGCCTCGCTGTTTTTGTTCTACGAAATATTCGGGGTACTGACCAACCTTATCGGTGGCTATCTGGGCGCGCGGCTCGGCCTGAACCGCACAATGAATGTCGGGCTGGCAATGCAGGTGGTGGCGCTGCTGATGCTCACCGCACCGGTTTCCTGGCTGAGCGTGCCGCTGGTCATGGCCGCTCAGGCGCTGTCCGGAATCGCCAAGGATCTGAACAAGATGTCGGCCAAAAGCTCCATCAAGCTTCTTGTGCCTGCTGATCAGCAGGGCGCATTGTATCGATGGGTCGCGTTGCTGACCGGTTCGAAGAACGCCCTCAAGGGCGTCGGGTTCTTCCTTGGCGCGATATTGCTCTCTACCGCAGGGTTTCGCGGTGCGATGTTCGGGATGGCGGGTACGCTGGCGCTGGTGTGGGTTTTCAGTGTGATGATGCTGAAAAAAGATCTGGGCAAGGCCAGCGCCAAACCAAAGTTTCGCGAGCTATTGTCCAAGAGCCGGGCGATCAACCTTCTATCGGCAGCGCGCATGTTTCTGTTCGGCGCCCGCGACATCTGGTTCGTGGTCGCCTTGCCGGTCTACCTGAGTACCGCCTTTGGGTGGGACTTCTGGCGCGTTGGCGGCTTTATGGCGGTATGGATTATCGGTTACGGCATCGTGCAGACCGTTGCGCCAACGCTGACACGGTCACGCAGCGGCAGAGCACCTGATGGCCGCGCTGCACTGCTTTGGGCGACGCTGCTTGCCGGTCTGCCAGCAGCCATCGCAGTGGGGCTGGGCACAGACCTGCCTGAGCCGATTGTGCTGGTGGGTGGCTTGCTGGTTTTCGGTGTGCTGTTCGCTATCAATTCCTCGCTGCACAGCTACCTGATCGTCAGCTACGCCACCGATGACGGCGTATCGCTGGATGTCGGGTTCTACTACATGTCCAATGCGATGGGGCGCTTGATCGGCACCTTGCTCTCGGGTTGGCTGTATCAGGCGTACGGACTGGAAGCGTGTCTCTGGGCATCCAGCGCCTTCGTACTGATCGCCGCGCTGATTTCTGTGGCATTGCCCCGTCACCCTGTAATTGAACCAGCGCACTAACGTTGAGGAAAAGACGATTTCGCATGTATTCCATCCGCCGCCCGGAACGGTTGCGCATTAGCAGAGTCATCTATTAACGATGTGCCTTACCAAGGAGATCAGTTAAATGATGAACAAACTGTACGATCCAAACGCACCGCAGAATGTCCAGAGCTGGGAGCGTGCTGCTTCGGTTGCCGGTGGTCTGATGTTGCTGAAAAGAGGTATGCGTACCGGCGGGATAGGTAGCGTTCTTGAGCTTGCCTTGGGCGGCATGGCGCTTTTGCGCGGGGTGACCGGTCAGTGTGAAATGAAGCGCCAGCTGGTCGAAGGGCGTTCCGGTGAACACGAGTCCAAAGAGCGTTACAGTCACATGCCTCTCGATTCCGAGGTGCATAGTCCTGACTTCCAGGACTCTGATACGTCGATGCCTGATACCACACCGATGGGCCACGAAACCCATCCGAAGTCGACCCCGGGTCTTTAGGCTCGCTCGGCACAGGCACCGGATTGAAGGGTGAGCCGAGAATTGTGAGCATTAACGAACAAAGGGCCAATGGCCCTTTGCTCGTTCTGCGGTAGCAGTTTTTCGCGTCTCTAGCGCTGGTCAGGGTTGTCCCGGTTATCAGTTTCGTTTGCTTCGCCGCTGGTGACCGGATCCTCAGCGGGGTAGGTCTTTTTGTAAGGGCTGGTGTGCGTTGTGTCGCCTGTTTCACCAGGTTCAGCGCTGCGGTTATTGGACGTATCGTTCTGCTGGCTGCCCGATTGGCTGCTGGTCGCATTCTGGCCCGTTTTGTGATCGCCATTCTTCTCGTTCGCCAGCACGGCAGGGCCGGCCAGGCTGAATGAAACGAGAAGGGAAGCGGTTAGCAGTGTCTTGAGAGTATGCATAGAGCGTGTCTCCTGGACATGGCCGCGAATCGGTCACCTGTGCGAGGCGGCCTCGGGCCGGTAATTGTCAGATAGCAATATCAAAGTTACGCGAGCAAGGCGTTAAAATACGTCGCCAATGCCCGCTATGCACGATCAGTAGACTGGAAAACTGCCCAACCCGTTCAATTGTTGACGGGGGCTCCTGACGCAGAAACGGGGAGACAAGGCAGGGAACCCACTTTGCTGCGGAAAAGGAGACACATTTGGATCTTTTCGACCCTTCAACCTGGTCGTTGACCGTAAGCATTCTCGTGTTCTGCCTGTGTGCAGGCGTCATTACGGTGCTGGGTACCTTGATAACACGGGTCGTCGACCAATTGGCGGATCGAACCGGATTGGGCGAAGCCGTGGTGGGCGCAGTGCTGTTGGGGGCAGCCACCTCGTTATCAGGAGCGGTGCTTTCTGTTACCGCCGCCTGGAATGGCAATCCGGAACTGGCGTTGGCCAACGCGCTGGGTGGCATCGCCGTCCAGACACTTTTTCTGGTTGTGGCCGATATGACACACACCCGGGCCAATCTGGAGCATGCAGCGGCCTCGGCGCCGAACATGTTGCAGAACGCATTGCTCATTACCTTGCTCGGCGTGATATTGCTGTCACCTAACCTACCTGACGTTATCTTCTGGAATATTCATCCGGTTACTCCGACACTGCTGGCGCTGTATGTGTACGGCATCAATCTGGTGAGTAAAGCCCGCAACCATCCCATGTGGCATCCCCAGGTCACCGATGAAACACGTGAAGATACGCCCGACGATGATTCGGCCACGCCATCATTGGCAAAGCTCTGGGTCAGTTTCATATTCCTGATGGGCGGATTAGGGATCGCCGGCTGGTTGCTTGAGCCCGCTGCCACCAACATCGCCCGGCTCACCGGCATCGGCCAGACGACGGTAGGTGTGCTACTAACGGCTATCAGCACTTCCATCCCTGAGCTGGTTACCTCGGTCGCGGCGGTACGCCGGGGCGCACTGACATTGGCCGTCGGCGGTATTGTGGGTGGGAATGCATTCGACACGCTATTCACCGCAGCTTCAGATATCGCTTATCGTGGCGGCTCGATTTATCACGTGATGTCCGGACAGATCTACCTGTGGATCTCGCTGACCCTGGTCATGGCGGCGGTGCTGATGATGGGCCTTATCAGACGCCAGGAGCAGGGGCCCGGACGCGTCGGTGTGGAGAGTGTGGCGATTGTCCTGCTGTATCTGCTTGGGGTGGCGATACTGTTGATGAAATAGTTGAGCGTAAAAATAATGATGCAGTCGTTTCGGAGGTAGAGGGCGTCCTTGCCCTGCGGTTCTGATCGTCAATGCTTGCGACGGCCTTTGCCGACGTCTGACTTGGCCGCTTCCCTGATTGTCAGCAATCCATCTGCCGGCAGTACATATCCGTCCGATACATTGCTGCCGGCTGCTTTGGTCACCTTGGCCACGTAAGTACCGTGGTTTCGATAAAGCTCCTTGAGCTGCGCTTCATCAAGCGGCTCATAGCTACCAAACAGGAAGCAAAAGGTCTGTCCTGCGTTATCACCGGTATTGATTGCGGTCGGAACGGCTAGCTGTGATAACTGGATGCCGCCCTGCGCCAGTCCAAGCTCGTTGCGCACTTTGGTGGTTCCCTCGAATTCCAGATAGGGCGCACTGGGCGGCGCTTTTCCGTCAATCCAGTCGACCAGATGATCATGTGCAGCCACTACGACGTGATGCAGGGGGATCCGGCTGAAGGGCTCGGCCACACACTCGTATTCTGGTGCGCCATCTGGAAGGTCCCGCTCCGACAGGGGGGCGCGGTAGGCCTGCCCCTGGTATCCGGAGTGTGCCGCCCCGGCCACTTCCCAGCGACGATACACGTCGCTATCGGGCCGCCGGCCTTCAGGCGTTCTCACGTCCGTTTCCGACAATACGTGGAACACGGGCTCGGTGCCCGCGCGTGAGGGGCCAGTCCCCACAACGAAGTTGTATCCATCGAATACCGGGTTTTCCACCTGAGGCAAGATGTTGTCGTAGTAGATTGTCATCCGCCCAGCTGATTGTGACCCGCCCACTGCCAGTACTTTCTCGACATCCAGCCCGCCCATCGGATCGATATCGGCCGGCTGACGTACTGCTTCCGCTGCCTGGGCGAAGATGTCGTAGGACAGTTCATCGGTGTTGTAGGACCCGCCGCCTGTGACGTCCAGTTCGCCGTAGCGGGTTGGACTCCATTCGCGCAGATGGTTGACCCCGACGCGCTGCGCTGACACGCCCACCCAGGCGAAGCCGGCGCGCATCAGCTGTTCACCATGCCAGAGTGCATCGAGGTCATAACCGGCCGTTACATTCTGCCATTCCATGACGACCGTGCCATTGAACTTGCGCGGTGGTTTTGGTCGTCGTACCACGATGCGCGTGCGATAGGGGACATCCTCGGCGAGCTGTTCGCCTTCAACGCTATATCCGGTCGCGGTGCCAGATAGATAAAACTCTTCTTCCACATAGCCGCGTCGGGCCAGCGCATCCCGGGTAGCGAAGAACGGATAGGTATTCTCGACTTCCGCTGCGAGCGGATCGCCGGGAGGTGAGCCCGGTATAGGGCCGTCAACCGCTGGCGCCGCGAGCAGGCTGGCCGACCAGGACAAGCCCAGCGCCAGACCGGCCAGCAGGGGGAATGAAATCCGGGCGGACTGCGTCCCGTCATGCGGTGAAGCGATTCTTTCTCGAATCATGGGGAGCTCCAATATTCTTCTTGTGAGACGTTCCGGACGTATGTCCAATACTGGTACTAGTTATGCGTTCCGTCCGTGTCAAGTGCAGGGCTCAAGATTGCCTGTTCCAGGCCCGATCTGCTGTGTGCTGGTTGGGGAAACTCTGCAAAGCATTTTTCGCCGGATTACCCGGCGAGAAATGCCTGGTGGATCAAGCATGGGATCCCCGAACACAAAATGAATTACCTGGCGGCGGTTGCTTCCCTAAAGGTTGATCGGCTAAAGTCTGGTCAACTCAATGGAGATTCCCATGTCTTTGCTGCAACGCGTAAACCTCAAAGCTCCTGCCTGCGCCCTTTGCGCAGCCTTGGCGCGTGGGTGTTCGGTTGCAGCGGGCAAATATTTTTATTTCGGATATTGGTTTAGCCACTGGCGCGCCTGATACCCCCAGGCGGCCAGATTTAACGGGTCGCCACCAGAGAAATCCTGAAACCCCGGTCGGCAACCCGACCGGGGTTTTTTATTTTTATTTGCACGTGAAGAGGATATGACTATGTACAACAACCGCTGCAATGTTCTGTTTTGCTATCGCAACTGGCGATTTACCAGCGCTCTGCGCGCACCAACACCATGCCTAGAACGAACACTACGATAGCGCCGCAGCGGCTTTGCCGCCCGGCTAAGGAAAGCATTCATGAACGCCAATGTTTCAGCCCTGACTCCCAGTGACCTGACCGCAGCAACGCCGACTTCGCCAGTCCTCCAGCGTCGCACTGCCGAACCGCTACCCACGCCCGCTCAGTTGCGCGGCCGCTTGCCGCTTTCATCTGAGCTGGGCGCTTCAATCCAGCAGCATCGCAGCCAAATCCGCTCTGTGCTGAATGGGGAAGACAATCGCTTGCTGGTGGTTGTTGGGCCTTGCTCGCTGCACGACCCGGATGCCGCCATCGAATATGCCCAGCGTCTGGCTGAGCTGGCTGATCAGGTAAGCGACCAACTGCTGCTGGTAATGCGCGCCTATGTCGAAAAGCCGCGGACGACCATTGGTTGGAAAGGGCTGTTATATGATCCGCGTCTGGATGGCACCGGCGACATGACCGAAGGGCTGGCGCTGTCGCGTCGGCTGATGTTGTCTATCGCAGAGTCAGGTTTGCCAATCGCAACTGAACTGCTGCAGCCGATGGCAGCCGGCTACCTTGATGATCTGCTTGGCTGGGCCGCAATCGGTGCGCGCACCAGCGAGTCACAGATACACCGGGAGATGGTCAGTGGGCTTGATCTGCCGGTGGGCTTCAAGAACGGCACGGACGGCAGCCTCGGTATTGCCTGCGACGCGATGCGTTCGGCTGAGCACCCGCACCGGCATTTTGGAATCAATGATCAAGGGCAGCCGGCGTTGATCCAGACCCAGGGCAATCCTGATACGCATCTGGTGCTTCGTGGCGGTCATGCGGGGCCTAATTACCATCCTGATGCGATAGCGGCAGCGCGTACAGCGTTGGCTCGCCAGGGCATCGACGCCGGCCTGGTTGTCGACTGTAGTCATGCCAACAGTGGCAAGGACCCGCTGCGCCAGCCTGCTGTGCTCGAATCGGTTGTCGACCAACGCCGGGCTGGCGAGCAGTCATTGCGTGGTGTGATGCTTGAAAGCCACCTGTTTGAGGGCTGCCAGCAACTGTCGTCTCGCCTGGAGTATGGCGTATCGATTACTGATGGCTGTCTGGGCTGGAGCAAGACCGAAACGGCTCTGATGCAAGCCGCGGACCGATTGCGTGAGACACCGACGCCTTGACATCAGGCTCCAGCAATCTCCTGACAAAGCGGCGATAGCGTTCTACACTCGGAGCCGGTTACGGCTCGACGTAATCGTGAGTCGAATGTTGTATCGCCGTCGCGCTGCTGTTGGCACTCGCGGTGCTGGGTGTCGATTCCCTTCATCCTGTGTTGCGTGTGGCGCGATGCAGCTCAATATTTGCGTGATAAAGGCCGTTCAGCCATGCCCAGCGTGTCCCGCGTTGAAGCCCCGGATATCGATACACCGCGTACTGCCGACTCCGGTAGATTGATATTCGCTCTGATTGCCCGTTTGCATTTTTTGGCAGGACTCCTTGTAGGCCCTTTCGTCCTTGTCGCAGCACTGAGTGGCCTGTTCTACGCCCTAACGCCTCAACTCGAGAACTGGATCTACTCCGAACAGTTGTTTACCGAGAGTCAGGGACCGGCAGTTCCATTGAAGCTTCAGATCGAGGCCGCTGAGAATCATCTTGGCGAGTCCGGCGTGAGGCTTGCAGCAGTGCGGCCTGCACCCGAGCCCGGAGATACTACCCGGGTGATGTTCGCAGGCGAAGGGCTCAAGGCATTCGAACATCTCGCTGTGTTCATAGATCCTGTTACGGCAGAGCCGAGAGGAGACCTCAGGGTTTACGGCACCACCGGGGTACTTCCGCTGCGCAACTGGATAGGCGATATGCACAGACGGCTTTTCCTTGGTGAATGGGGTCGGGTCTACAGCGAGTTGGCAGCTTCATGGTTATGGCTGGTTGCACTGGGAGGATTGACGATATGGCTGGTCCGTAAAAGACAGTCGAGACCAGTCGAAGCGGGGCCAGCGCCCGGCCCGAGGCGGTGGCACGGGCTGTTGGGTGTCATCCTTTTGATAGCCTTGTTGTTTTTTTCCGCCACGGGCCTGACCTGGTCAAAATGGGCAGGCGGCAATATTGGCGTCGCGCGTGCTGCGTTCGGGATGTCCACGCCAGGTCTTTCCACACGTCTCGCGGGGGAGGACAGCACCGCCGATATACATGCGCACCATCTGCAGGAAACAGTGGGAACCGAAGCAGCCGTCGATTACTCATTGATTGACGCGATATTAACGTCGGCCCGGGCAGCTGGCATTGATGCAACCAAGCTGGAAATCACGCCGGCGAAGGCTCCGGACCAAGCCTGGAGTGTCGTGGAGATCGATCGCGGCTGGCCCACGCAAGTGGATGCCGTTGCCATCGACCCGCACAGTATGACAGTTACTGACGAAATCGAATTTGCAAACTTCCCGGTCGCCGGCAAACTTACGCGTTGGGGGATCGACGCTCACATGGGGACGCTGTTTGGTCTGGCTAATCAGATCATTCTTATTGTGTCTGCACTAGGCGTAGTAACGATGGTTGCGCTGGGATATATCATTTGGTGGCGCCGCCGTCCGTTACGAGACAGTGGGCAGGGAGGGGTGATACAGGCCTGGGTGCGGTTATCCTCCAGAGGAAAAGCGGGTGCAGTACTTGTTGCAGTATTGCTGGGATTGTCACTCCCGGTCTTCGGGGCGAGTTTACTGTTGCTGCTGGTAATCGATATGGCAACCGGAAAGCTTTCGAGCTTAAAAAGCCGGGGAGGATTTGTTTCAGGGCAAACAAAAGGTTAATGCCTGAATAAAAAACCCTGAAGCCATAACAGCTTCAGGGTCGACTTTAGCAAGATGCTGCTTAGCTACAGTTGCCACGGTATTCGGATATGTCACGATCCGATTCGTGACGGGGTCCGCAGATAAACTGCTGGTAACGCTGATCCTTGTCCAGATGGACTTTCATCCAGGAGACACCCAGGCGACTCAACACATCGTCATTCAAACCGCCGCCATTACCGCAATAATGGGTGCCGTTATTGATTTCGACAAAGGCCTTTGGTGTGCTGGCCGGTATCTGGTTGTAGAACCGCGATGCGTGACTGCTGACCGGCGCAATGAGATCTGACTCGCAAGCGAATATCAGAGCGGGCGTATTCACGCTGCGGAAGCTGGTGGTATCCCACGGCGCCAACGGAATAACCGCATCCAGGCGACCTTCAGCGGCTACGCGCAGACTGCCGCCGCCACCCATGGACCAGCCTACGACGCCCAGACGCTCAGGGTCGATCATGCCTGACACAGCGCTGCTGCGAGAGTTGTTCTGATCGATCATGTAATCCAGTGCAGCGTTGATCTGGCGAGCGCGGCTCGGTGGCTGATCGAATCCGGAATTGGTATCAATGGTCATGACCACGAAGCCATGGGAAGCCAGTTTAGGGCCCCACCATTCGATCGAAGACTCAGCTGAAACGAACCCGGGAATGACAACGATAGCTGCCATGGTGCCGGTGGTATTGGTGGGGTAGTGAATCGTGCCGCCACCGAAACCGCTGGTGAAGCTCGAAACACTTTCGGTCCTTACCGAGAAGGGACCGTTTCGGGCTTCGAGCATTGAGACGCTTGGATCCGGTCCTCGCTGATAGCCACCGTCAGGAGTTCCTGGATCGGTCGGTGGTGGGACTGGGTTAGCTGCCATAGCGGAAGCAGAAAGGAACAATGCGCCTGCAGCGAGCAGGGAAAGTGCCGATTTCGGCGATTTCTTGTTATTCATTGTAACTCCATTGAGTTGTTCGATTATCAAAACGTATTACGGTTCCATGATGGCCAGGACATCGAACTACCGCCGGCCGGAATCAGAGTCTTAACTTTGTATTTGCACACGTCAACGGTTGAGAGGAAAGTCCACCCGTATGGGGTATAAGTTCTGGACAGAGCTGAGATGGCTGTCTTTTGAAGTTTATTTGTACGCGATATGGTGGGCTTGATAAATGGTGAAAGTTTGAAGCAGGTCTGATGTATGTGCCGCTGAATCAATAAATTAACCCATTGGGGCGATTTTATAGATGCGAATGAAGTGCTTGGTTATCGATCTGGGGTGGCGATCCCGCACAGCGGTATAAGCGCCAACAGGTCTGTCAAAAGATAGTGCTCATATGATGTCATTTTGTACTATGAGCTAATCGGAGCTGGTCCCTGCAGGTCATCAAGTATTCGCTCTCCTAGGTGTTGTGGTCCAGGTTTTGGTAATGCCGATTTTTCTTTAAGGTTTCGCATGGGGACAAGACATGCCAGATTGACGGCATGCCTCAGACGGAGGGTGGATGAGTGAACAACTAGTCCTCTTCAGTCAACAAACTGTGCACACGCTCAGTCATATCAACCATCGCGAATGGCTTGGTCAACAGCGCGGTGCTGCGTAAACTTGCTGCTGCTTCAAGCTGTGGGTCAGCGGCAAAACCGGTGATGAACAAAACTTTCAAACCAGGAAGTTTCGAGCGGAATGTTTCCGCCAGTGCTCTGCCATTAACAGCACCCGGCAGGCCTATATCCGTAATCAACAGGTCTATTGCTTCGTCCTGTGCAAGTAACTGGTAGGCTGATTCGCTGTCTTCGGCCTCCCTGACTCGATAACCCTGCTCGCGTAACCCCTCGCTGACGAGTACGCGAACCGGCGCTTCGTCGTCCACCACCAGAATGTTCTCCCCATTGGCTTCTGGCAGAGCATGTTGAACCTGCTTTCTGGCCTCAGGCGTCGGACCAGTATCGCTGGGGAAGAACATACTGACCGTGGTGCCCAGCCCAGGCTCGCTTTGGATACGGGTAGATCCGCCGGATTGTTGAGTAAAGCCATATACCATGGACAGACCCAGGCCCGTGCCGTCGCCAATACTCTTGGTGGTATAAAAAGGGTCGAAGGCGTGGGCGGCCACATTGGCATCCATTCCTTCGCCGGTGTCAGTGACCGAGATGCATACGTACTCGCCGGCTTGCAGCGACAGCTCGTCAGCGAGCCGCTGATCGAATCGACAATGGCGGGTGTTGATCGTGAGGGTGCCGCCGTCTGGCATGGCGTCACGCGAATTGATCGCCAGATTGAGAAGCGCGTTTTCCAGCTGCTGGGGGTCGCACATGACAAAGCCGCCTGCCGCGAAATTGCAACTGATGCGAATATGTGGGCCCACAGTGCGACGAATCAACTCCTCGAGCTCAGCGATGATCTGTTTTGGTGAGATCGAACGGGGGGCAAGTGATTGCTGTCGAGAGAAGGCGAGTAACCGATGGGTGAGGGCTGCAGCCCGCTTGACTGAGGTTAACGCCATGCTGCTGTAACGCTCCAGATTCTCTGTCCTGCCCGATGCCATACGTTGTTGCATGATTTCCAGGCTGGCGCTGATTCCTGCTAACAGGTTGTTGAAATCGTGCGCGATGCCGCCAGTCAACTGTCCTATCGCCTTGAGCTTCTCGCTTTGAACGAGCTTTTCCTCGGCCTGCTTGCGCTCGCTGACTTCGACGGATAGTTCATCCAGAGCCGACTGCAGCTCGCTGGTACGCTCTACAACGCGGGCTTCCAGCAAGTCTCGACTCTGGGCAAGCGCTTCGCGACTGCATACCTGGTCATCGATATCAGTAAAGGTGCCCACCCATTCCAGCAACTCGCCGCTAGTCGAGTGGACAGGCGTAGCACAGCCCTGAAACCAGCGATAAGTACCTGATTCTGCGTTGCGTATCCGGCAATCGAACTCGGCCCGTTGGGCGTTGGGGCAGGGGTGCCAGCCAGCGATCACGCGCGCATAATCATCGGGGTGCACCGCAGCCAGCCAGCCCTTGCCCTTGCTTTGTTTGCTGGATAGGCCGGTGTGTTTGGTCCACTGCTCACTGGTCCACACCCAGTCGGTGGTATGCGCTGAGCGCCAGACCAGCTGTGGAATCGTGTTGATAAGCGAGCGCAGGCGTTGTTCGCTTCGCTCGAGCGCCTGTTCGGCTAACTTGCGATCGGTAATATCGATGGTGAATTCGAACGCGATATCGTCGTCGAGCATTTTCGCGACAAACAAAGCCCACCAGCGCGAGCCGTCACGGCGGATATATTCTTTCTCGTATGGCGTGGTCTCGCCACAGCTTCTCAGTTCAGCAAATGCCTTTTCCGATGCTTCAATCCACTCTGGCGGGGTGAGCCTCTGCCAGGTCAGCTGGCCCGACTGCAATTCATCACGGCTATATTGCGTTGCAGCGAGGAAAGCATCGTTAGCGCCCACTAGCCGGCCCGTCATATCCAGATAGATGACGCCGATGGCCTGGATCTCCAGGGCTTGTGCCAGACGCTGATTACTTATGCTGACGGTTGAATTCATTACCTGTCCTGTTGGGTGACCGCTATCGCAAATGACACCGGTATCGACGGTTGGTGCTGGCTGAGATCTTCCAAGGCGCAGGGTTTTAGCGACCATATGAATGCGCTCGGCTTTCTGTATAATCGCCGGCTCGCAGGAGAGAGAGGCTTCGAGTCTCCGCCGAAGGCGCAAACTCCCATAATCGCTCAGGCAGACGTACTGCGAATCTTACCGGAGACAAACGAAAACGTCTCCGTAACGCCAGCTGGAGAGAGGTTGTTCAGACAACCCACCGAAGGGGCAAGCAGTCTATGACTGTGTAACTCTCAGGTACAACGGACAGGGGGAGAGGCGACACAGCTGCAGGAGTACTGTGTGCTTATCTACGTCTATCTGATAGCCATCACCGCTGAAGCCATGTCCGGCGCCCTGGCCGCAGGCCGGCGTAATATGGACATGTTTGGCGTGGCCTTCATCGCTTTTATTACCGCGCTGGGCGGTGGCACCGTCCGCGACATGCTGTTGGGGAACTACCCTGTTACCTGGACCCAGCATCCAATGTATATCTACCTGACCATTTCTGCCGGCCTGCTGACCATGGTCATTGCCCGCTTCATGCACCATCTCCATTCGCTGTTTCTGGTGCTGGATGCCATGGGCCTGATTGCCTTCACCGTCATTGGCTGCAACGTCGCGCTCAGGCTCGGCTATCCGACACCGGTGGTGATCATGGCTGGTATCACCACTGGTATATTCGGCGGCATCCTGCGGGATCTGCTGTGTAATCGCACGCCGATGGTACTGCGCAAGGAGCTGTATGCCAGCGTTTCCTTGCTCGTAGCGTTGCTGTATCTCGGACTGATGCGGTTGGGCGTAAACGAAGACATCAACCTGCTCGCCTCTTTCAGCGTAGGGTTGGCGTTACGGCTAAGCGCCATTCGCTGGTCGTTGGCGCTGCCGGTGTTCACCTATGCTCCGGGGCGTTGGGGCGAGTAATCCTGCGCAGAATGTAAAACGCCTCGCTGATCGGAATATCAGCGAGGCGCACCGGGTGCCGCGATTTAACGATAAGGCAGGCTACCTCAAGCGAATGCTTCTTCCGTTCGGGCCAGCTCCACGGCCAGCTGCTCTGCCTGTTTTACATCGGCCAACTGGCGCCACTCGCTGAGCAATCGGGGTAGTGCTTCGTGGTTTGCCCGATCCCCGAAAACGCAGCGCGGTGTTACCGGCTGCTGGGCCTGCTGTAACAGCCGTTCCTGGGCGCGCGACAACCCGGCCAGTTGTTCCATTTGTTCGTCTCGGGCCATCTCTACGCCACCGTGATAGGCCTGAACTCGCTCAGTTTTTGACATATTGTAGAACCGCGTGTCGTGGCGGGCGCGGACCTGTTTCTCAAACGCCTGGAAGCTACCGGCTTCCCAGTTGCTCAAATATTCTTCCAGCCCGCGCAGTTGCGGCTGTAACGCCTGCAGGTCCTCCTCGGTGAAAAGTGCGCCATTGCGGCTGAGGCTGGCATTCCAGCGCAGCAGGTTGGCAAGCGCCGCTCGGGCGTAGCCGGTATTTGAGGAATGATGACCGACGCCAGCCATCTGGAGCAGAAGGTTGCCACGTTTTACTTCATCCCGCTCAAGATCCAGCTTGGCGGCAAGCTCTGCGCCGGCCATATGTTCGATTGCTTCACCCGGCTGCCACAAGACTGATGCTTCGCTACCGCCGCCTCTCTTGCGGGGCATGAAATGTCTCTGCTCGCCATGATGACCATAATCATGCCCTTTCAGATTAAGCAGGCCGCCCAGCAGCAGGGCAACGCCCGCGTATGGCGCTCCGATCGAAGCCAGCAGTGAGACCGTGCCGGGCAGGGCCAGCTTCCATTCGGCATCCATCCAGGTAAAGGGCACGCTGGGGATAGGATCGTTGTGGTTGATCAGACGATGGTGAACCAGGTCTCTTGCACTTTCAACAAAGGCGGTAGTGCCGGCGCGCGGGGCACCGTAGGTGTAGAGAATTACCTTCGGAGCGGCGGGTAGTGTTTTAAGCCATTGAGCCACGAGCAGGGCGATTGCCCCGCCGAGACTATGGCCGCTGATCAAGATTGTCTGGCCCCTGGTATAAAAATCTTCCAGATAGGGTTCGAGAAATTTTTGAACTGCCAAGAAGCCGCCGTAGAAGCCACGATGGACCTGGCCTTCCATACCGTCAGCAGATATCTGCCGCGCATCGAAATCTCTCAGCCAGTCGCGAAATCCCACAGTACCTCGGATTGACACCAGAATCGTTTGGTCATTGTGGGTGACAAATGCCTGTGTTTCGGTGTCTTTATCGTGAAGAAAGTGCACGCTTTCCGGAGTGCTCCCTTCCTGTTGCTGCGGATATCGCGCCGGATCGTAGGGCACCACCTCAAGGCGCTTGGAGTAAGGTACTTCTTCACAAAGCAGGTGATAGCTCGCGGTATCGAACTGCGTAGGCTTTTCCAATCGGGCCAATTGTTCGCTTAATACATGGCCGATACTGCCTGCGGCATCATATGGCGGCGGGCTGGGTTTATAGGACTCCACAAAGCCTGGTTTGGCGCCGAATGGCGCGTATGACAACACGCTCATTACAGCCAGGTGATAGGCGTTCAACGCACTAAACTCCGGCGCCAAAGAAAACAGCGGGCTGTAAGCGCGTAATGCTTTGATCTCGAATACGTGGTGCTGGTTTGGCTCTAGAGCTACACCTTCCATCTCGCCTGCTGCAGATTTCAATGCTGCGCTGGGGCGCGGTCCCCATTTCGTATCGGGGGCCGGCAGATGCTTGTTGGCTGATACAAAATCGCTGACTTCAACGCGGAAGAATCGGGCATTTTCCTCTGCGGCGCGCTGTTCGGCCATCCAGGTCAATCCGTTGGCTTTTCGGGGGCCGGCGGGTGATTGTTCTGCTAATACCTGAAGCGCAGTTATCGGAAGAGGGTAGGCTTTACGGTCGATAAGAGTTTCGTACCAGTCCTCTCCGCCGCCATATGTTTCAGAGATGCTCAGCAGGGCGGGTCCTGGGTATATGCCATCAACTCGCGCAAAACCGTCCTCGTCCAGCTTGCCGGGATATTCTGTGCCGAGTGCATCATATAGCTTGAAACGAAGCCCGCTGTAGGGTTGTCCGTCCCCAGATTCATTTACCAGGCGAAAGCTCACCCATTGCTTACGCTTGGGACACTCCAATTGCTCGAATCTGATAGTAGCCATCCGTGGTTACTCCTTGCAGGCCGGGTAAACAGTGCATTTTTGCTCACCCATCTTAAAAGGCTTGAAAACAGGTGGGGATTGGCATCTGCCGGACTGTTCTGTCCCAGTGCAAGGCTTCCAGCCCGCCTCGGTTTGTATCCATCTGCGGTGCATAGATGGCTCTTCTTTGGGATTCACACGAAGATTCAGGACCACTGTCTTTCCAGCCAGCTCATCGCGCCCCAGCGTGGTGCCGATAGAACGACGCTTAACGAAGTCCGGGTCCAGTTTCCACGACTCGTCAGTTTTCGAGCAGCTAAGGACCTTGCTGAGCTCCAGCCGGAGTTTGCTTATTTGGAATAGCCAAGTGCAAATCCCTCGGAGCGTCTGTGTTCCATTGGAAGCAAACTCCGGTGCGTCCGCTGGACGCGTATCAGCGATACCAATCCCCCCGGTGGATCGGTGATGCTGCCAGCTCGCCTCACCGTAACGACCGCGTATTAGAAGCCCGACTCCGCCCAACTCCATATCACAAAGCCCAATGTGATAAGTCAGCGGGATATCAAAACTGAAAGAGGACGGTTCATCCTGAAATTCGGTACGGTATTGCGTGCGTGTATCCCGGGTTACGTTATGCCCCTGCCCCATGTTGTACACTTGGCAGCGCTCTGGATTAAGTGGGTTGAACTGGGCAGTGGCCTGGATCAGAAAGTTCGCGGGTAACTTGCCGGCAAGCGTGAAGCTTTCGCGGCCTTCGCGCTCGGTTAAAGATAAGGCGCTTTCCTTGACCATTGAGCCTGTTGCGTTGCAGGCGGTGAGCAACACGAGGGGTAGCAGTAACAAAAGTTTTTTCATGCCTGGCTCCGGGTTTGCCTGGCGATGTCCCGCTGACAGCGCTGGTAATGTTTTTCAGGGGGCTCTTCATCTCTTGCTGTCCAGAACGGAGCCTGTGCCAATTTGGGGTCGAGTTGATGGTGCAGCAGAAACTTAATTTGTTCAGCTTCTTCCCAGCCCCACTGTTCAGCAGTATCCAGTTGTCGATCCAGCCATGGCAGCAGTGACTCGGTGGATGCCAGCTGCGTTGTCGCCAATGTATGTTCCTCCCACAACCACTGTTGCAGGTTTTTGCGCCGGATACCTCTAAGCACCTGCGCCGGTTCAGGCACATCCTGCCATGGGCGATCGAAAGGGGAGGTGTAATGTGCGGGGGCATTGTTGTTGGTCGCTTGCCAGGCATGGCCGTTCCAGCATAGAACGGCACTGGCGGGGCCCAGTAGCAAGGGCACCTGGTCATGTGTTAACGAAGCGAGATGGTGAGCGATCACCCGGTTGTCCTGCAATCGATAGAGCGCTGTCATTCCCTGCTCCTTGATGACGATCCGCTCACGCCAGTGCGCTGCAAACGTCGAGAGCTCCAGCTCTGTCGCACTGGCCAGCCAGCCCCAGTTGCGCTGTGGCGTTTCCAAGAAGCCCGCTATGGCTCCGGCTTGCCCGTCCGGCAGCTTTACAAGCCAGGGGCCGATTTCGGCCATCTCATCCCATTCAGTACCCTGATAGAGATTGATGTACTCAACCATAACCCCCGCTGCGAACAGCATTGGAATCGGGTCTGGTTCGGCAAGACGGTCTATCACCATGAACAGGTCCCGACCCATTCGGTGCTGTTCAGTGATCCAGTTCTTGGCTGGCTCGGCAACGCTTGTTATACCGGACATGCACCCTCCATGCAGGCTTCGCAAACAGGGCAGCGGCTGGCTCCCAGTTCACGCGCTGTCAGTGCCATGGAGCGTTGAGCGCTGGCAAGAGTTGGTCGGGAAAGTGCAATTGGCGTGGCGTTGGCCCCGGCTGGCCTGGTCAGTTCACCTGTCTTGTCGGTATCTGCCGGCACAGGAACCGCTGGACGCAACACATTAGCTCCCGAGCCTTGACCTGGATGACCGCCCGCATTCAAGCGGATAGCCGGCCCATTCAGACTCACCCCGGCCGGGGTAATGGTTATGAAGCTCCCTCCGGCCTGCAGGGTCAGCTCCGCGCCGGCTTCGATGACCATCTTCTGTCCGGCTTTGAGATGAATTTCGCGACCGGCGTTGAGCAGATGCGCTTTGCCAAGCTGGATGTGCTGGTTGCTGCCGGCGGTGAGATGATCGTCAGCCTTGAGTTCGGTTTTCCGGTCGCCGTGGGTGATGTGGTGTTGTTCAGCCAGAAGTTCGGCATAGCTGTTGGCTTCGACGCGGTCGTGACGTTCGTTGCCGACGTGGATCTTTTGATCGTGCTGAATGTTCTGGTCCCAGTCGCGCTGGGCGTGGATGAAGATCTGTTCTTCGTCCTTTTTGTCTTCGATGCGCAGCTCGTTGAAGCCGTCACCGCCGGGGCTGCTCAGGGTTTTGAAGACGGTGCGGGTTTTATTGTCGGGCAGGTCATAGGGAACCTGATGTTCATTGTGGTACAGGCAGCCGGTAACCAGCGGTTGATCCGGATCGCCCTCCAGAAAGCTGACCAACACCTCCATACCGACCCGGGGGATGGCTACACTGCCGTAGCGATCGCCAGCCCAGCTGCTTGCCACCCTGAGCCAGCAGCTGGTCTTGTCATTGGCCTGGCCAAGGCGGTCCCAATGAAACTGCACCTTGATGCGCCCGTATTGATCGCAATGTATTTCTTCGTCTTCAGGACCCGTTACCACGGCACTTTGGCTGCCGCGAATACGTGGTTTGGCGTGCACCAGCGGCGGGCGATAGGGAGCGTCCCAGGGTGTCGCAGCGAAATGGTTGCGGTAGCCCTGCGTAAAACCATCTTCGGATTTAACGTCGCTAATAACGGACTCTTCCAGCACCTGCGGCTGCTTGCCCTCGTGCCGAATGTCGGTCAGCAGCCATAGGTCATTCCAATCCTGCCGCGAATGCCCGTTCAGAGCGAGAAAGTGGCCACTGACCAGCAGGGGTTGATCGCTTTCACCGCTCGCCTGTCGAAAGTCGCTGCGGTGGCGTTCCAGACTGATCGTAGCCAGTTCGCTCCCGCGCTGGCGGTCAGTGAACCGGCAGGGATAATCGTAATCCTCCAGGTCAGGCAGCGTCTTGCTCCGAGCATCGCTTTGCATCAGCAGGCGTGGTTTTTCAAAGTCGTAGTCGCGGCGGGTGACACGGCTGGGGCGCGTTTCCAGGCGCAGCGCGAAGCGCTTGATCACCGGCTCGTCGGCCACCATGCCGTTGCCCTGATTGAAACCGGTCGGTGCCAGCGTGGGGAAAACAGTTTGATTGTCGCCAAAAACCAATAGATGTCCGTCTGGCGCATGCTGGAAGTGATAGTGGATGCCTTCTTCTTCACATAGTCGCTGAATGAAGTGCAGATCGGTTTCGTTATATTGAGTGCAGTAAACGCGCACCGGACCTTCATTGAGGAGCTGAAAGCGAAATGCTTCGCCATGGATGCCGTGCTCGTGCAGAACGCTGGTGATGATCTGCGGCACGGTCTGGTGCTGGAAGATGCGTGGATTACGGGCATGTTGCAGATAGGCAAGGTGCGGCACGAGCGTCAGGCGATAACGGGTCAGGCGTTTGCCGGCTTCACCCTGGGCGATGCTGTGGATCAGCCCGTGAACGCCCTTGCTCTCGCCAGCGAAGTTCAGAAACGCCGGCACATGCAGCAGGTCTTCAATATTCAGGTCAGGTTGTTCGCTGACCAGTTCAACCTCGAAGGAGTAGGGCTTTGACAGGCTCTCCTGACCATTGAAAGCCAGCACCTTGAAGTCGTGGTCATCACCTTGAATGCGGAGGGTGAAATGCGGGGTGTTTGCAGATGAAAACATCCGTTGTTCCTTGTGCAAGTCCGTTGCAGAGCTAACGATAAGCGCTCGATCGTCACCTTTAGATGGCACGTATTGTCTCGAATAGCGATGGGGAAGGCTGTGAGTCAGTCGGCACAACCGTAATGGGCGGGCATATGAGGCTTTTTTTGAGTTTCGGTTCTATCCGAAAGCGGATAATTGCTTCCGGGTTAGTGGAAGTATCAAACGTGCTGATCGAAGCGCGCTTCACTGAGCGCTTGACTATTCTTAGAGCGCTCTGGCTCGCATGCCTGGGCAAACAACTAAAAGAAAAATGGAGGTTTACCTTGCGCATTCATCAATGGCGTTTGACCGCCGTAACCATGGCGTTATCGGCGATTGTATTGAGCGGTTGTTTGAGCAGCGGTGATAGTGATTCTGATGAGCCCGCACCCGTTACACCAGAGGTGCCAGAAGTTACCCGGGAGCATGATGAGCGCTCTTTTACAGCGGAGCTTCCAGCAACGCTTCCTGCCGCGCTTGCGGGCGCCAGGATCTATTTCGGCGAATATGAGGGCCTGCAGGGTGCTGCACTCTACTCATTTGAAGTGCCTGAGGGCTGGGATGGTGATGGTCTCATCATGTGGACGCGAGGCTACGGTGGCGAAAATCTTAAGCTGGGTCTTTCAATGCCGGGCGCTGCCTGGCGCCAGGCGGTCATCGACGCGGGCTACGCCTGGGCAGCGTCTTCCTATTCCGCCAACTGGTACGATGCTCGAGCGGGTATCGAGGATACCAACAAGCTGGCGTTAAATATCATGGAGTACGTTGAGCGCGATTATAGCCAGAGGCTTCCCGCGCCCAGCCAATATTTGATTTCCGGCGCTTCCTTGGGTGGCCATATCGCCGCCGCAGCGGTGGACCGTGAGAACATGGAGCGGACCCAGTTCAAGGTCAACTACGCTGGCGCTGCGCCTTTGTGCCAGGCGGAGCAGAATCAGTTCCAGTGGCTGGGTGATTACCCGAGGGTGATGATGGAGCTGAGCGGTTTCGGCGACAGAGACTATTCAGAGTTCCAGGAACTGCTGCCGGAAATGGTCAGTACGCTGTTTACGATGAATGGAACTACGCCTAATTGGTTGGATCCCCGGGGCCAGGAAGGTGAGCGGCTCATAGCAATAGCGCGCAATCTCACCGGGGGCGAGCGGCCAATCTTCGAAAATGGATTTGCCAGTTCTTTCCAGAATGTCGTGCTGGCTACAGGCGGGCGAACGGGTGATGTAAACGGCATCCTGGCCGGCAATGGCTACGGCAACGTAGACCAGGTGTATCGTTGGACTAACGATCCAGAGCCAGACGCTGAAGAAATCGAGTTCAATGAGCGTATCGCCAGAGTCAGTGCCGATCCTGACGCCAATCCGCTGCGTGATGACGGGGTGCGTTGGATCCCCCTGGTTAACGGTGACTTCGATGTTCCCGTACTGACTATGCATACTCTGGGCGATTTCTATGTGCCGTTCCGTCACCAGCAACTTTACCGTGAGGGGGCTCAGGAGAATGGCAACGACAATCTTCTGGTTCAGCGTGCAATTCGGGCGCCTAGTCATTGCGACTTCTCGGCTGGTGAATACCGAGAGCTGGTCGAAGACTGGCTGGCATGGGTAAATGGCGATGTAGTCACCGACAAGCCTGATGGTGACGAAGTGTTGGATCCCACCGTTGTAGCGGATTCCAATTACGGTTGCGACTTCACCGTCGGGCAACGGCCGGGTTTGCGCGCCTGCCCGCTCTGATAACGAGGTCAATCTAAACCAACCAACCATGGCGGCAACCCCGCCATGGTCCTCCCAACGATCGCCCGACCGTGCAGCACGCAACCAACCCAGCTACAATTGCCGGCTTCCACGTAGCGCGGTAGCCTCCCATGTCCCTTCCCAAGCATCACCTCGAACTCCTCAGCCCGGCCCGGGATGTGGCCATTGCCCGTGAGGCTATCCTGCATGGCGCGGATGCGGTGTATATCGGCGGCCCGAGCTTCGGTGCCCGGCACAATGCCGAGAACAGCCTGGCTGATATTGCCGAGCTGGTGCGTTTCGCCAAGCTTTTCCATGTACGCATCTTCGTCACGCTCAATACCATCCTGCATGACGATGAACTGGAGCCGGCGCGGCAGTTGATTCATCAGCTGTACGACGCGGGCGTGGATGCGCTGATCATCCAGGACATGGGCGTTATGGAAATGGATCTCCCGCCAATCGAGATCCATGCCAGCACCCAGTGCGATATCCGCAGTCTGGACAAGGCGCAGTTCCTGGATAAGGCCGGCTTCTCCCAGCTGGTATTGGCCCGCGAGCTCAACCTGCAGGAGATCAGGGCGATCCACCAGCAAGTCGATTCCACCCTCGAATTCTTCATTCACGGCGCGTTGTGTGTGGCGTTTTCCGGTCAGTGCAATATTTCGCATGCGCAGACCGGCCGTAGCGCCAACCGTGGTGATTGTTCCCAGGCCTGCCGGTTGCCGTACACCCTGAAAGATGAAAGCGGCGGTGTGATCGCCTACGAAAAACATCTGTTGTCGATGAAGGACAACAACCAGTCCGCCAATCTGGATGCCCTGGTCAGTGCAGGCGTTCGCTCCTTCAAGATCGAAGGGCGCTACAAGGATATGGGTTATGTGAAGAACATTACCGCCTGGTACCGGCAGCAGCTGGATGCCATTCTTGAGCAGCGCCCGGATCTGGCGCGCGCATCCAGCGGGCGCACCGAGCATTTCTTCGTGCCGGATCCGGACAAGACCTTCCACCGCGGCAGCACCGATTACTTTGTTACCGATCGCAAGATTGATATCGGTGCCTTTGATTCGCCGACCTTTACGGGCCTGGCCGTTGGTCAACTGCAGCAGGTGCGCAAGCACGACCTGCTGGCGGTGACCGATACGCCGCTGTCCAATGGCGACGGCTTGAACGTGATGGTCAAACGCGAGGTGGTCGGCTTCCGAGCGAATGTGGCTGAGCCGTTGCGCCAGTTCGAGGAGGACGGGCAGCCGCGCTGGGAATACCGCATCGAGCCGAACGAGCTGCCCGAGCCGCTGCGCCGTGGCCGGCTGCCGCAAACCCTTAGTCGTAATCTGGATCACAATTGGCAACAGGCCTTGCAGAAGGTTTCTGCGGAACGCCGTATCGGTTTGCGCTGGCAGGTCGAACCCGGTGCGGACAGCTTTAAACTGAGCGCCGTAAGCGAGGAGGGCGTCGTCGCCTCGGGTGAGCTGAGCGGACCCTTCGAGCCCGCCAAGCAAGAGACGAAGGCGCTGGATCAACTACGCGACCTGCTCGGTCAGCTTGGCACAACGCAGTACCACGCCGAGCAGGTCGAGATCGCCGGTGACTTTGTGCCCTTTGTTCCCAATTCACAGCTCAAGGCATTACGCCGTGAGTTGATCGAGCGGTTGAGCGAAGCGCGCGTTGCGGCGTTTCCGCACGGCGGCCGCAAGCCGGTCAGTGTTCCACCGCCAGTGTATCCGCAGTCGCACCTGACGTTTCTGGCTAACGTCTATAACCATAGAGCGCGAACCTTTTATCAGCGTTACGGCGTCGAATTGATCGATGCGGCCTATGAGGCCCATGAAGAGCCTGGCGAAGTGCCGGTGATGATCACCAAGCATTGCTTGCGCTTTTCTTTCAATCTGTGCCCGAAGCAGGCCAAGGGCGTTACCGGAGTGCGTACCAAGGTCGCGCCGATGCAGCTGGTGCATGGAGACGATGTGCTGACCCTGAAGTTCGACTGCAAACCCTGCGAGATGCACGTGATCGGCAAGATGCGCAGCAACATCTTCAACATGGCGCAGCCGGGCAGCGGACAGAACCCGGGTAGCGGACAGAATATTGTCGGCTCCATCACCCCGGAAGACTTGGTCAAGACCATCCGCCGTTCGCCGCGCTGATACCTTAGCCGGTAGAGCTGCCCCCACGACCGCCAGTCATGGATCAATCCGGTCCATTGCCTGGCGGATGGGTTCTGCATCGGTTGGCCTGACCAACCGCTCAACTTCTTCCCCATCCTTCATGAATATCAACGTCGGCCAAAGCTTGACCTTGAACGAGCGGCCGAGTTTACGGCCCGGCCCGTCCTCGATCTTCAGGTGACGCAGAACGGGATGTCCGGCGAACGCCGAGGCAATATGCCGTTGCGCAGCACTGCAATGGCCGCACCATCCGGTGCCGAATTCGATAACCGTCGCGCCCTGCAGGGCATCAACCTCGGCTCGGGAAGGTGCCTGGGCTGTGTAGGTATCATTCATCGCCATGTTTGATCTCCTCTCAGCGCTTGAGCTTGATCTCTCTTATGGTGTCCATCAGCCCATCATAGGTGGCTGGCTTGCCCATATGCCGGTCAAAACCTGAGGCCAGTGCCTTTTTCGCATCCTCGCTTCCGCCGTAACCCGTCAGTGCGATTGCCGGTACGCTGGCATAACCGGGGATGGCCCGCAGGGCCCTGATCAGTTCATGACCATCCATGCCGGGCATACCGATATCCGACATGATCAGATCGAAATGATGAGGGCGTTTGGTTGCCGCCTGCAACGCCTGCGAGGCATCGGTGAAACTGCTTACCTGAGCGCCTTCGGCATTCAGCAGCATGCCCATGACCTCGACCACTTCTGCGGCATCGTCCACCAGCAAGACATGCATACCCTCCAATCTGCCATCAGAACCGGAGGCTTCCTGTGCAATCGAATCCACGGATTCATCGGTGTACAACGGCAGCCAAACGGTGAAGTGGCTGCCCTTGCCGATTCCACCCGAGCGCACCTGCACCCGACCTTCGTGGGCCTCGGCCAGCTGGCGCACCAGCGACAAACCGATGCCCAGTCCCTCCTTGTGCAGCCGCGCGTGCTGCGTTTCAACCTGACCAAAGAGGTCGAATACCTTGTCGACAAACTCTGGCGCTATGCCATGTCCGCTGTCTATTACGTCGAGACGTGCCTGACCCTGCTCCCGGGCGGCGCGGACGTGCACTTCGTCATTGGCATTGGAAAACTTCAGCGCATTGTTGATCAGATTCCAGATGATCTGTTCAACGCGGAGCGGGTCGGCATGCAGCACCAGGGGCTCTTCTTTATCGTCAATCTCTAACACCAGTGGATTTGCTTCGGTATCGGCCTGGACGACTTCAGCGATACCTCTGAGCATCTTGCCCAGATCCACCGGACCGCGCTGGAGGTTCAGCTTGCCGGTGGCGATCCGCGACACATCGAGCAGATCATCGATGATGCGCACCTGGCTGCGCACTGCGTCGCTTATTGTCCTCACGGCCTTGCCAACCACCGGCATTGTACGGGTGACCGGCAAGCGGCCGAGCAGCTCCGCATTCAGCTGGATGAGGTTCAGCGGATGCTTCAGCTCATGTGACATAACTGCGAAGAACTCATCCTTCAGCTGGATAGCGTTCTGCGATTGAGCCAGTTGCTCCTGCTGCTCATCCTGTTGCTTCTGTCGTTCAGTCAGGTCGCGCGCGATCTTCACGTAGCCCTGAAAGCTCTCGCCGTTCAGTACGGTCACTACGCCACTGCAATAGAAACGTGAGCCATCCTTGCGCATATGCCAGCGTTCATCCTCCGCTCGGCCACTTTCTCGGGCCCTGCGTAGCTCATCCTCCGGTACGCCGGCAGCTTGATCTTCGGGCACGAACAGCCGACTGCTATGACTGCCGATGGCTTCGTCCCGGCTGTAGCCAAAGGTCAGCTCGGCAGCTTTATTCCAGCTGGTAATCACCCCGTCGGCATCCTGCACGATGATGGCGTAGTCTTCGGTGCTATCGGCTACCAGTCGCATACGCTCCTCGCCCAGGCGCACTTCCTGCTCTGCTGCGCGGCGAGCGCTGATATCAATGAAGGTCAATACCGCGCCTTCGATGTGGTCTTCAGTGGTGCGGTAGGGCAGCAGTCGCGCCAGATAACAGCGGCCGTCCTGTGCCGGCACTTCGCGTTCTATCGGTCGCAGCGACTCGAATACCTGGGTCGCGTCCGACATCAGTTCCGGATAATCCATGCGGTGCGTGATATCCATCAGCGGTCGGCCGGCATCGACCGGCAGCATGCTGAACAGGTCCTTGGCACGCGGCGTGAACCACTTGATCCGCATGCCCCTGTCGACGAACACCGTGGCGATGTCGGTGGAGGTAATCAGATTCTGCAGGTCATCATTGATCTTGTCGGTTTCCTCAACCTTTATCTTGAGCTCGTGATTGACCGTGATCAGCTCTTCGTTGATCGACTGACGCTCCTCCTTGCTGGTCTCCAGCTCTTCAGTCGCCGAGCGAAACTCCTCGTTGATGGCCTGCAGCTCTTCGTTGGATGCCTTGAGCTCCTCGGTAGATACCCGCGACTGTTCGATGGTGTGTTGAAGTTCGAGCTGGGTGCGTTGCAATTCGGCTTCCAGTTGCAACAACACGCTGTCCTTGGTTTCCTCATGGGATTCGGTGCTCTCGCGGCTCATGGTGTCTTCTACTTCATCGAAAAGCACCAGGATGTAATCGCTAGCCGAATCCTCGTCGCGAAACGGGCGGGCAATCATGTTGACATACAAAGCACGTCCGTCGCGCTTCAACCGCACCCGGCGCGCTTCAACACTGCGTCTGGACTGGACCGCCTGAAAAATAGCAGTGCGTAATTCGACGCGCAGTTCGGGCCTGATCAGCGAGAGCAGGTTGTGTGAAGGTTCGCCGCCTATGTAGCGCAGGAAGTGACCTGCATTGTCGGACATATGCACAATTTCAGCGTCAGCATTAACGATCACGCTGGGCGGGGCGTACTCCTCCAATACGCGTTGATGGATTTCGGCGTAGGATCGTTTGCGCAGCTGTTCGCCACTCGCGTTGCGCCCGTCAGATGGGCGCGTGACTCCCGCCGTGTTGACAGGCATCGCAGATATAGAGCGGTTCGGCACCTGACCAGTGCGTGCGCGGAAGATTCGGTTCTTCTTGTCGACCGGGCTGAACAGGCTGGAACACATGTCGGCCGATTCGGAGCCGCCGAGAAACAGATAGCCGCCGGGCTTGAGCGCAAAGTGGAACGTCTTGAGGATGTGCTCCTGAACGTCGCGGTCAAGATAGATCAGCAGGTTCCGGCAGGTAATAAGGTCCAGGCGGGAGAACGGAGGATCCCGCAGCAGGCTGTGGGGAGCGAATAACACCGTTTCGCGAAGCTCTTTTTTGACGTGGTAACGATTGTCATGCTTGACGAAGTGTTCGCGTAATCGAGAGGGCGCGATATCGGTGAGAATGGATTCAGGATAGACCCCCGCCCGGGCAATCGAGATGGCACGCTCATCGATATCGGTGGCGAAAATCTGCAATTTGACAGGACTCTGCTCGATGCGTGCCTGGTCTGCCAGCAGCATCGCCAACGAATAGGCTTCCTCTCCCGTGGAACAGCCGGCTGACCAGACGCGAATTTCGGTGCTCCTGGTCTGAGCAGGCGCTTTCTGATCTGTGAAAAGCTCTGGTATCACGTCCCGTTCGAGTGCTTCAAAAGCCTCGCGGTCCCTGAAATAGTTGGTCACGCCAATCAGCATATCGGCCAACAGCGCGTCAGCCTCCTGCGGGTTCGCCTGCAGGTAGCCCAGATACGATTGCAGGTCGGGCTGCGTGTTGACCTGCAAACGTCGCTCTACGCGCCGCAGCACGGTTGCCCGCTTGTAATGCTTGAAGTTATGTCCGGTGCGGCTGTATAGCAGGGCAAGGATGTCACGTAATGCGCGCTCGGCAGCAATCGCTTCTTCCTCGTTGGTGGGTGCACGCACCTCAGCACTGAGGTCCGCCGGCATTTTTATCTGGCGGGAGTTATGCCAGAGCTCGAGAAGCTTGTGCGGCATCTCCGCGACCGGTAGTACCAGATCAACCATTCCGGTGGCGATGGCGCTGCGCGGCATATCGTCGTATTCCGCATCATCCGGCAGTTGCGCCAAAGTGACTCCGCCTTGCTCCTTGATGCGCGACAAACCCACCGCACCGTCACTGCCCGTTCCTGACAGTACGAGACAGAACGCATGTTCGTGATGTGTATCAGCCAGCGTCCGGAAGAACAGATCAATGGCGATCTGGCCGCCACGCTTGGGCTTTGGCTTGCTTACGCGCAAATGCCCGTCATGCATCGTCAGATCCAGTGCCGGCGAGATCACATATACATGATTCTTCTCGATCGGTACCGGCCCGGTCACCTGCCTTACTGGCATTTTCGTGACATTCTGGATGATCTTGCCGGCGTTGCTTTCATGGTTCGGCGAGAGGTGCATGATGATGACAAAGGCCATGCCGTTGTCGTTGGGCATGTGCTCGAAAAAACGCAAAACCGCCTGCAGTCCCCCAGCCGATGCGCCGATGCCAACGACTGGGAAATTCAAATGACTGCGTTTGGTCGTGGACCCTTGCGATACGTCTTGCGAAGGTGCCGGTGGCGCGGATGTAGTATCCATTTGATCTCTTGGCTGCTTGGATGCTGAGCTGATTGCCTAGAATACAGATACTCGCGAAACCGAGCCGTTCCATTGAAACAATCACTCAGGTTGCATACTGGGTGAAAAGCGAGACACTCTAACCTGACCAGCCGTCAGTTCCAATTCATGAGTGCTTGCGCTTGTGCTGTGCATATGGGCACGCTTTGAGCTTAACCAATCATCTCGCGCTACACTCCGCAACGCAGATCTCATAACAATAGATATCGGAAAATTCATGGCACAAGCGATTCAGGTGAACCTGGTAAATGCCGTGCGGGTGCACGACACATCTCCGCAGTACAGACAATTGGTCGACCGTCTGAGGCAGAACGACAACCTTCTCGCAGCCCTGACAGCAGCTGACCTGAACATTGCCAATCTCCTGCCGTGCGAAGCCGCAGCGGTAACACGTAACGGAGAGGCTGCCAGCACCGCAGGAGAGCTTGATTATCTTGCTCTCCAATTGGCTGAAACGCTGCTAGACACGGGCGATCAGGAACAGGTCTGTATCCAGCGCGCGGCGGAAGGCCGCGAAGCGCGCGAGGACGATACATTCTGCAGCGTACTGGCTGTGCGGTTCAGCCCCAGCGAGGCAGGCTGGCTGCTCTGGTTCCGCAAGCAGGATGCGTCCTCCGGCGATCAGACACGCTGGACAGACGCTGATATCGCCGTCGCCCAACGCCTGCGAGTCGACTTGCTGGAAATATGCCTCGCCCAGGCGACGGCGGCGCGAGAGGCGCATACCCAAGCGGTGCGTCGATTGGCTCACGATCTGTCCACCCCCTTGCAAACCCTCGATATGTCAGCGTCTATGCTGAAAGTCCAGGATGAGCGCAATACCGATCTCAAGCAGCACATGGTCGATGCCATAGCGCAGTTACGGCAACGGGTCGAACAGGTTCAGCAGCTCGGACGGGGTAAGCTGCCGTAACCGGGCAGGGCCGGCATTCGCTCATCGTCGTCATTTTACCGGGGGGCGCATATTGACATCTTTCAAGCATGCTTACGTTCACACCAATGGCATCCGCATGCATTACGTCGAGCATGGGGAGGGGCCGCTGGTCCTCCTGCTGCACGGCTGGCCGGAGACCTGGTATACCTGGCGGCATCAGATTACGGCGCTTGCTGAGGCAGGGTACCGGGTGGTTGCCCCCGACCAGCGCGGATACGGATATACCGAAACGCCTCTCGAAATCAGCGATTACGGGATTTTCGATCTGGTGGGCGACGTAGTAGGGCTGGTCAATGCACTGGGGGAAGAGCAGGCCGCCATTGTCGGACATGACATGGGCTCGATTGTTACCTCCGCCGCCGCGTTGCTGCGTCCAGACATGTTCAAGCGGGTAGGGCTGCTGAGCGTTCCGTTCATGCAGCGCAAGTCCATCAGGCCAGCGGTACGTTACGAAATGGCCTCGCAGAAAGCGCATTTTTATCAGACGTATTTCCAAACGCCAGGTCGGGCAGAAGCGGAGCTGGACGCGGACGTACGCCGCAGTTTGCTGGGCATCCTGTATGACGGGGCGGCCGAATCGCGCATCAATACGGCTCAACCGAAGACCAATATGGTGTTCTTCGACAAGAACACCCGGCTTGTCGACAACCTGACAACCCCCGACGAGCTCCCCGGCTGGCTGTCTGAAGCGGATCTGGACACCTTCATCGACCACTTCCAGCATTCCGGCTTCCGCGGCGGCATCAACTGGTATCGCAACATGGATCGGAACTGGGCACAGACGCCGTTCTGGGACGGCGCGCGCATCACCCAGCCGCTGATCTATATCGCCGGCGCGCTGGACGGCGTGCTGAAGATAACCGCAGAAGACACCGAGGCCATGGACAGCACGGTGCCCCGGTTACAGGGCAAACACCTGATCGACAACGCCGGGCACTGGGTGCAGCAGGAGCGACCGGAAGAGGTCAGCCGGCTGTTGATCGATTTCCTGAAGTGAATATCCGCTGTCTTTTAGGCACTGAGAACCGGCGCATGCGGACCCGCATGTGAACCGGTTTCACTAAGTAACAGCGGAACGATATGACCAGGCGACCCGGATTCAGGCCGCTTGGTTAGCTAATATCAATCTGATTACTGGAAGTCGTACTTCTTTTCGACCTTTCTTTTTTCAGCCACATACTCGACATTGGTAACCTGACCCAGTGTCAGCTGATTGTCCAGTTCGGACATCTCGCTTGCCAAATCACGCTTGAGTTTTTGTTTGCTGAGATCGTAGTTGATCGCCATGGCGCCGTCGCGCCCACTGATAGGGTCCCATAGGATGGATAAGGGCCAGAACAATAGATTTACTATCCCTAATGCTGGTTCACGCGCATAAAAGGAGCCGCCGCCTGGCAATATACCCAGAACCGCTCCCGCGGTGGGGCTCTTCTCTTCTACCAAAACATTCTCTGACTGCATGGCTCGGTATTCGCGCTCCTGCATGGAGTTCAAGCCAGTGGCGCAGCCACTTGCCAAAGTTACGGCACAGAAAAGCCCGGCGATTTTAACGCATTTCATTGATTAGTCCCTAGATGTCCATATGGCTACATTAGCGGCTGTAGCCTTAACCGATAAATCTTCCCTGATATAGCGCGGCCAAACATTTTCTTCAGGCGTACACACCCGCACGCCTGTGATGCGAGCTTCGATCTTGACGCTAATCAGATCGGTACAGGCCCTTACGGCAAGGTCCCGTAGCTTTCAGCGCGATACTAACAGGTGGATGGCACAATGATGCCATGATCCCGAATCAATGCCAACCGGGCGTGGTGGCTTCAACTGCACCTGCACCTGCACAGCTGGATCCTGTCATCGGTGGGGCGATTGGCCTGCTGAAGATAACCGGCGAGGACATCGAGGCGATGACCAGCACGGTGCCCCGGCTACAGGGTAAACACCTGATCGACAACGCCGGGCACTGGGTGCAGCAGGAGCGACCGGAAGAGGTCAGCCGGCTGTTGATTGATTTCCTGTTGAAAACGGGAACGCTCAGCTGAGCGGGGGCTTGTTGTTTGCTCCTGTCAAGAAACCCGCTGAGCGAAGGGGTTGCTGCAGGGAAGCTTGAAGCCTGTGAAGCTGACTGTCGGCACGCCGCCCTGTTGATACTGGCGGAAAAAGTCTGTCGAGGTCATGAAATCTGACACAAGCCGACGTTCGTATAGATTAACCTTGGCGTCGGTATATTCAGTGCTTAGTGGCGTCGCCTTGCGAAGGCGGTGCAGAGCAACAAAGCCCAGCACTTTCTCAGTACCGTAATGCTCGCTGAATGCATCCACGAACTGACGCGCCTGCTCTTCGTCCATGGTGAATTCGCCAACGTACCCGCGCAGCAGCATGTGAATATAGGCATAGGGATCATCCAGCACGGCAACGGTCCCGCCTATTGCGGCTGCGCTTGCTGTGGCTGCAGACAAAATCAGAAAATTGCGCCTGTTCACGCTAACGCTCCCTTGCCATAGAGCAGATCGGCCGCCCGGATGGACATCGCCGCTACGGTTACGCTGGGATTGGAGGCCGAACAGGTAGGGAAGGTCGAGCTGCCCACGACCATCAGGTTGCGTTTGCGATGATGCATCAGGCTATGATCGACTACCGAGCCATCTCCGTCCTCACCCATACGCAGCGTGCCCTGCACGTGCGACTCGGTTATCCGCCAGCGCCTGAAGTGGATGGATTCCACCGGTATCGCCGCCAGCAGTTCGTCGAGATTATTGAGTACATGGTCCAGCCCCTTGCGGCCATACTCGGATGGGCCGGTGTGGTGGATGATGGCCTTGCCGGTGTCAGGATCAACCGTCACCCTGTTATCCAGGCTTGGCAAATCCTCGGTTACGATGTTGAGCGGAAGGAGGTGATGCCATTTGCCTGGCTCGAGCCGCAACCCATGGGGCCAGCGATTTTCGAACCCGACCACGCTGGCGCCGCGCTCCTTCCGGAAATCGCCATCGTAGAAGTAGTAATTGAGCCCGGTACTGATGGTGCTGCCGTTCAGAGCAGCCAGACCATCGAGATAGACCTCAACGTCTGCCCCTATCTGTTCGTGGAGGTTGTGGGCCGTTTCGCCGTAGATAATATCCGAGCGCAACAGAATAGCGGGCGCCTGGATGGCATTGGCCCCCAGCACGAACATATCTCCGTAAACCCTGTACTGCTTGCCCTTTGACTCGAACACTGCCGCAGTGATGGTATCGCCCCGATAGTCCAGCGACTTGACCTCCGAACGTAGGCAAACGTCCACCTTTGGATGGCTGAACAAGGAGGGGAAGCCATTTTCGGCCGTGAACTTGGCATTGGCCGGGCAGTGATAACAGGTTGCATTGGAGCAACACACTCCGCGCTTATTGTTGACCACGCTGGCGCGCCCCGTGGGGACGATAAAATGGTGTTCGGGCATTGCCGCCTTCATCATTTCGTCGACTGTGGTGCCCCTGTGTGGCGGCAGAGGGTAGGGCATGCTGCGAGGCAGAATTCGTGCCATCGCCGGATCGCCGGCAATCGACATCATGGTCTCGACCTGGCAGTAGTAAGGTTTCAGTTCGTCATAGTCGACCGGCCAGTCGTTACTCACCCCGAAGTGGGTTTTCATGTAAAAGTCTTTGGGGTGCAGGCGTGGCGCCTGGGAAAACCAGCAGTTCATGCCGCCGCCCAGGCCGATGGTCATGTTCCAGGGCTTGTCGCCGCGGTTCTCGTAGGTGGAATCCTGGGGAATATCGCTGTTTCGTTGGTCACGGACCTGGGCGGCCCAAGGATAATGATCGCCCCATTCGATCACCAGAGCTCTGCCGGCGATGTGCTTGACCGCTTCGTTCAGAAAGAAAGTGGAGCCGAACCCGGATCCAATAATGATAAGTTCGTAATGCTTGTTCCCTATACGCTCGGGCGATACGCGATTGATATCCATGTCAGAATCCTTGTTTTTCCTCGCACTTGATCAGCAAGTCGATGTCGCTGGATACACTTCACGCCCCCCTTTCCGGAGCGTACTGCTGTCTCCTCGACGCTATCCCTGAATGCTCGAATTACCGGTTTCTTAGCGATTACGACACGCCCTAAATTGCCAAGTTCAAGACCGCCGAGCTGTTCGTAAGGATTCTAATAGAGGTACACCAAGCTGAATGCTCAGCGCAGCAAACAGCCGACAGGTGCGCTGGCTGTTTGCTGGAGAATGCCGCTTAGAAATCGTAATTAAGCGCCACTTCAAACGACCGCTCAGGCCCGACGTACACACCCTGACGCAGGCCAGTAATATAGCGCTTGTCGGTAAGGTTCTTGGCCGCAGCCTGCACGCCGAACTGCTCGTTAACCTGATAGCGCGTGGTCAGATCGAACAGGGTATAGGAGGACATTTCACCGCCCCAGATCCCGCCCTCAGCACCCGCCGGTATTGCCTTGACGTTGTCGGGACTGCCGAACTGCTCGCCCCGATAGTGTGCAGTGAGCGATGAGGCGAACGGGCCCTGGACGTAATGAAGGCCAAGGTTAGCGATGTATTCAGGTGCGTAGGGCAGGCGGTTGCCCTCGAACTCACCCGTGGTGAAATCGGACACCGGTACCCAGGTCAGGTTGGAGTCGACGCTGAAGCCGTGGCCAAGAGCTACGCCCAGTGCGGCTTCAAGGCCGTAATGCTCAGTCTTGCCGGCATTGGACTGCGACAGATTAGGATCACTGTTGCCGGTGACCACCTGATTGCGAAAATCCATGTAGAAGGCTGTCAGCTCGTAATTGATCACGCCGCTCGCGCCGCGTACCCCGAACTCGTAATTCACTGAGCGTTCGCCATCCAGCTTCTGGTCGGCTAGACCATCAAGTGCTACACCGTTGGATGCCGGAGAAAATGCCTTGTATACACCGCCGTACAGTTGCGCTTCAGGAATCAGCTGGTACGTCGCGCCAATGCCGGGCAGCACTTCGGTGTTGCGCGTCGTGGCCGAGGCATCGTCCTCCGTTTTGACGCGGCGCTCCTGTTCGTAGGACTCAATCCGCACACCTGGCGTGACGCTGAAGCGGTCATTGAAGACGATCCGGTTCTGTACGTAACCTGCGACGCTTTCGGCGGAGTCGATTCTGTGGCGGTCATTGATGCCGCTGCGGTCGTTGGCCCGCGTAGCCCGGATGCGGCGATCATCTGCTTCTTCCTTCATCACTCGTACGCCGAACTCGGCTTCGTTGATCCAGCCGAACAGGTCGTGGTCGAGCGACAGCCGTGATTCGATGCCGTAGCGTTCGAAGGCACGGTTATTGCCGGTCAGGTCGTCGGTGTAGACCCAGCGGCCCGCCGCGTTGGAGGCGGGAGTGTCAACACCGTAGCGCCAGTAGTCCCGCGTCAGCTCACTCCAGTAAGCCAGGGTTTTCAGGGTCGCCCTATCGTTCAGGTGCCACTCATGATTGACATCTATCGCCTTGCGGTCGGTCAGGTAGTAATCATCCGGCGCCGGGTTGTAGGTTTTGCCCGCGCGGTAGTCGCCCAGGAACATCCCACGGTAGGAGATATTTGCATCGTTCTCGTGCCAGGAAAGCTTCACGCCCAGGTTATGGTTTTCATTCGGAGCGATACCGGCCTTGAACATCAGATCGGTCATTTCATAGTCCCGATCGAGCCAACCGTCGCTGCGCGCGTGGGTCGCGACCAGACCAGCGGAAGCATTCCCCGCGTCATTCCGTCCGCCTGCTTCCAGAGTCACCTCGCGTGTATTCCACGAACCGACGCGCGCCGACACACCGACGCCGTCAACCGGCGTCTTGGTGATGTAGTTGATTACGCCGCCAATGGTAGAGGGTCCGTAACGCAGAGAGGAGGAGCCCTTGAGTATCTCGATGCCGTCCATGCGCTGGATGCGGGGGTTGTAATAGCGGTCGTTCCCAATGAACAGGCCGGGTGCAACCGGTACCCCATCCTCCAGAACCAAAGACTTCGACTCGCTGGCCGACAGACCGCGGATACCGATATTGCTGACAATCGCCGACTCTTCCTCGGTCTTGGTGTTGATGCCCGGCTGTCGGCGCAGAACATCTTCGGTAGACGTCGGCTGGATGCGCTGGATCTCTTCGCTATCGACGATCACCACCGCGCCGGTCTGGCGCGATATCGCATCCTGCTCGGATCCGACTACCTGCATGGAGGGCATTTTCAGCACATTGTCCGACTGGGCGAACGAGACGGCCGGTAAGAGTGAGGCGGCTACTGCAATAGCGAGGGCGTGGGGTGTGGCGAAGGTTGCGGGTTTCATTGCGTCTTCCTGAGCGTGGTTACGAAAGCCTGCGGGCAGGCGTTATCAGCAAGGCGTAATAGTAAAAAGCAATGAGAATGATTGTCAAATGCGATAGAGAGCAGTTGTCAATATCGATAAGGATGCTTTTGGAGGAATCCTGTGTCTCGCAAAGCGGAACAGTTGCGGGTGGGAAGGGGAAGCCAGTACCAGATTGAGTTCATTCACGTGCCGACTGTATAGGTGGAACAGCGTCCACTAAGGATCAGCATATTCTTATCTGAGGCGAAAAAGGCTCTGCTCCTGCTCACCTACATTCAGCTGAAGAAGCAGACAGCTGAAGGCGACCGCAATGAAAGGAGATCGGCGCAAAACAAGGGCTGGCTGAAGCCGATATCAGCAAGCTCGTATCGCCTGGCGCACCGATGCGGACCTCGGCCGGGGTCACGACATGTCCAGGGTTGGAAGCTCGGATTCATTGATTAGCAGGCCAGCGACGATACATACTTCGATGTGATCGCTACGCTGCGTGAGCGCAAGCTGATTCCTAGCGAATACTGTCGTACCTTGCTCACCGCCTCAAACCAGGCGGTGAGCAAGGTACGACAGTTCAAACCACCTGTAGCGTCTCGAGCGTTGGTCTGTCAGTGCTCACTCGATTGCGGCCGCTATGTTTGGCGACATACAACGCACGGTCTGCGCGGCCGAGGGCTGCTTCGATCGGCTCATGTCCTATGCTGATTTCCGCAACGCCGATGCTGACGGTTATTCGCACTGTTTTGTCAGTGTCGCTCCTTATTTCAAGCGTTTCGGCTGCGATGCGGACACGCTCAGCACAGCGTTGTGCATCCACCAGTTCCACACCGGGAAGCAGTAAGACGAACTCTTCTCCGCCGAAACGAGCAATCAGGTCCTTTTCGCGGCTGTGCTCTCTCAGGAGCCGCGCCAGCGCCATGATTACCTGGTCGCCGCAGGCATGGCCGTGTGTGTCGTTCACGGTTTTGAAGTGGTCGATGTCCAGCGCCAATAGCGACATGGGCGTCTGGTTGCTTTTGGCAATATCGAGCAGATAATCGGCTTCGGAGAAAAAGAATCGGCGGTTGTGCAGCTTGGTCAGCGGGTCGGTTGAAGCCTGCTTTTTCAGCTCCTCTTGCGAGGAGCGGATGTTTTCCAGAATTCTGATGCGATAGGAAATGATAAAGGCCAGTGTCAGCGCTTCGAGCACAATACCGATGCCCACACCATGAAAGCTCAGATAACTGACGGGAATGATGCCCTTATAGAAAAGGACAGCAATGATGTTGAATGCCACGAAAAAGCTGTGACCGATCAGGAAATATTTCGCCAACGGATTGCCTTTCCGATATAGCGATATGCTCACCGAGAAAGTAACAACCATCATCAATGCCGCTAGCGAACTTGCCGGCTCCAGCGCGGCGGCAATGTCATAGATGCCCCAGCCCAGATTGCCGACCAGCAAAACGATAAGAGCTTGAAGCCAGCGATGTTCGGCCGGGTAAATTTTCCTGGTCTCGAAGATTGCCATCATGAACAGCAGCAAAAAAATCGGCATGGTGATCAACGAGATGTTCAATCTGAATACGTGACTGCCGTAAACATCGAAGACATTGGCTACCAATCCATAAGACAGCGCAATCCACAGCAAGCCCGAGATCAGGTATAGCGAATAGAAGATGTTCTCTTTTCTGCTGGTAGCGAAATAGAGCAAACCGTTGTAGAAGACCAGCGAGAGCAACATGCCGACCATCAGGGCAATATCGAAGTTAACGCTGACCAGGGTATGCCGCGATGCGTATTCATCCAGAACTTCGATGCCAAACCACTGGTGCGAGTAGGAATGGCTGCGCAGATAGAACACGGTCGGTTGATCGGCCGACAGGGTGAATGGATAAACAGCCGTGCCGCGGTACATCAGATCGCTGACAGGCGAGTCGTTCAGGTCCAGGCGTTCCCGGCGCAGCAACGTCCCGCCGCGCTCCTCGTAAAACTCCACCGACTGGACGTGATACGCATGGGGCAGGTGGACGAACAGACGTTGCTCCACTCCGGTGGCATTGGTCAGCACAAGTTTGAACCATGTCACTTTGGCATCCGTGCCGAGTGAGGCTTTATTATCGATCTCCGCGAACGGAAGATGCCTGACCTGCTCGTAGGTCAAAACCTCGGACTCATCTACATGATAGGCGATGCGAAAGTCTGTCAGATCGACCGGGCCTTCGTCGATTTCAATCTGCGGGGCCGCCCAGGCTGCAGTCGATGTCAACATAACGAGCAGTAATAACCATAGTTGTCTTTGTAGTTCCATCTACGTTGCCTCTTATTAGCGGCAACATGATAGCGAAGAAGGGGGTTGCTACGCTAACGCTTCAACAGCTCACGAACGCCGGATGCAAGCGTGGCAATGGCGAATGGTTTGGTCAGTACTGCCATTTCGCTTTCGGCGTTGGCGTCCTCGAAGAGCGCCTGCTCGGCATAACCGGTAATGAACAGCACTGGCAGCTTAGGCCGTATCACGCGCCCTGCATCGGCGAGCTGTCGACCATTCATTCCCCCGGGGAGGCCGACATCCGTCACCAGCAGGTCAATCCGCTGGTCCGATCGCATTATCTCCAGGCCTGCCAAACCGTCTTCGGCCTCAACGGTTTTGTAGCCCAGGTCATGCAGAACGTCGGTCACCAGCATGCGTACGGCGGCCTCGTCATCAACGACCAGAATAGTTTCTCTTGCAGCAACAATGGGCGGAGCTGTGTCGCTTGCGGGTGTTCCTTCAGTCCCGGTTATGCTGGAATAACGAGGCAGATAGATAGCGACCTGCGTTCCTGCACCGGGCGTCGAAGTGAGTCGTACTTGCCCGCCGGATTGCTTGGCGAAGCCATAAATCATCGATAGCCCGAGGCCTGTTCCCATTCCGGTGGGCTTGGTCGTGAAAAAAGGGTCGAACGCCCTTGCAGCGATGTCGGCAGACATCCCACTGCCGGTGTCGCTAACCGTGAGCTGCAGATACTCTCCTGCCGGCATACCCTGCTCAAGCGCACGCTTTTTGCCACAGACAAGACTGCTAGTCTCGATAAGAATCTGGCCACCTCCAGGCATCGCATCGCGGGCATTGATGCAGAGATTGAGCAGGGCGTTTTCAAGTTGGGATGCGTCCACCAGGGCGGTCCACCGCTGCGGTGCTTTAATGTGTTCCACCGTTATCATGGGCCCGACAGTCCGGCATATAAGCTCAAGCATGCCCTTGATCAGCTGGTCAGGGTCGACCGATTGTGGGGCCAGTGTCTGCCTGCGTGAGAACGCGAGCAGACGATGGGTTAGCGATGCTGCGCGCTTGGATGCCTCCTTCGCTGCCGAGACATACCGGTCCAGCTGGTCATGACGGTTCTGGCTGACCCGCAGACTGATAAGCTCCAGACTTGCAGATATGGCTGTCAGCAGATTGTTGAAATCGTGCGCGAGCCCGCCGGTAAGCTGGCCCACCGCCTCCATTTTCTGCGATTGGCGTAGCTGTTCCTGGGCTATTTCCAGTTCGGCCTCGCGCTCCTTTTCCAGCGTGATGTCCCGTCCTGTGGCATAGGTCAGCTTGCCAGCGGGCGCTGCCGCCCAGGCAAACCAGCGCACTGAACCATCCTTGTGTCTGTAGCGGTTGATGATGCGCGGCTGGTGACCCGTCGCCGCAGATTCATAGGCCTTCACTGCAGCGGAATGGTCCTCCGGTATCACGAACTCATTGATGTGATGTCCAACCAATTCAACCGCTGTATAGCCCAACACCCGTGTCCAGGATGGGTTGACGCGTTGGAATATGCCTTTGAAATCAATAATGACCATCAAGTCGGGAGCGGTGTCCCACATCAGGTTCCGCTCTTCCGTGCGGATGCTCACTTCCTCAGTCAACCTGCCATTAAGCTGACGTAGTTGCGTTTCCGCCGCCTCACGCTCGCGTTCGGCGATGACTCTCGAGGTGATTTCAAAGCCCTGGTTATACAGACCTACGATGGTGCCGTCTTCGCCGCGAATCGGGCTGGCGGTGATGTCCCAGAACGTGGTCTCAAGCTGACCATGGCGAACCATCGGCAGCTCCACCTTTCTACGACCGAATCCTTCTCCAGTTTCCATCAATCTGCAGAAAGGCAATTCGACGGCCTTCCATGACATGTCCCATACCTCTGCCACAGGACAGCCCAGCGCAAGGGGATGACGTTCCGCCATGGACTGAATATAAGCGTCGTTATAGAACATTCTCATGTCAGGGCCCCACAGCACGGCGCCGAGCACAGGCGAATTTATACAGGTCGAAATGGCTGATTTGAGCGATTGTGGCCAGGTATCGGGCGGGCCGAACGGTGTCCTGGCCCACTCATGCGCACGCATGCGCGCTCCCATTTCTCCGCCGCCTGAAAGAAAGGAATGTTTGTTATGCATGACCGGATGCTCGTATAGCGTAATGAATCCAAGGGTGCCAAGCATCTGAACGACAGATATGAGGCAGCTCACATCTCGCACGGCCCGGGGCGGTAGAAGAGGCAGAATGGTATTGCCGGTGAAGTTACCTTGATGACGCAGGGGAGAGCAAGTGGCGACTGACCGGCATCATGGCGTAGCGCAGCGCTACATCCATCAGGACGTCCGGGTTGCCACAGGGGTTGTTGAACGACTGCTCAACGGCGAGCATTATTTGGGTGTGGCGTGGCGCATAGCGCCATACACAACCGGAATGCAGGCCTCTAGGCTGACTTACCGATTGGTTGCAGCGCTACTCTTTCAACAACGTTGGGCAATCTCGCCACAAAGCGGGTGCCGTTCTCCGGAGTAGAGGAGACCGAGAGGGTGCCATCGTGCGCCGCAGCAATCTGGGAGGCAATGTATAAACCCAATCCCAGTCCCTTGCCTCTACCGCCTGCGTTGGAACGGGTAAAGGGTTGGAACAAGAGCGACATCAGTTCCTGGGGAATAACGGGGCCACTATTGGTTACCGACAGGGCGATCTCGCCGTTCTCTGTCTTTGCTGTGACGTCGACTGGCGAATCGGGAGAGCCGTGGGTGACTGCATTGATCAGGAGATTCGAGAGTAACTGGCCTATTCTGCCGGCGTCACAAAAGCTCTGCGACTCTATTGAAAAATGACTCTTTATCGAGACCTCAGGATGAGAGACCGTGATCTCGTCTACGACGGAATTGAGAACTGCGAGCAGGTCACTGGTTACTTCGCGCTTGACGGGGATGCCGTCACCAAGGCGTCCATTGGAGAAATCCAGTACATCTTCAATGAGCGAACTCATTCGCCGTGAACTTTGTTTGATACCGGAGGCGAGTTCGCGCTCGCGTTCGCCGGTGAGCTTGGCTTCCAGTAACTCGGAGCTCATACCGATTGCCGTGAGCGGCGAGCGCAGGTCGTGGCCCAGAACGGCAATAAACTGCTCGCGCAGACGACCAGTCTCTTCTTCGTTGATCAACGCAACCTGTGTTGTTTCCTGGGCTTGTTGCATGTCCAGCTGGAGCCCGATTAGTTGTGCGTAAAGGCCTAAGGTATTCAGAACGGCCATTTCATCGAATTGTGCGGGAGCGGTGTCAATGGCGCAGAGTGTTCCGAAGAACTCACCGTCGGCTGTGATGATGGGGATGGATACGTAACTTTCCAGCTGATAGAGCCTTGGCGTGTGATGCACAGAGTAAACACTGTCTTCACTGGCGTGCCGGAATATCACCGGGCGACGGTGATCGCGAATCTCGTTACAGATGGTCGTCTCAAGTACCAGCTCACCGCCAGGCTCCAGCCCAAAGTCGATAGAGTCGTCCACCGCGCAGGCGACCCATCGGGAATCGGTCACTCTTGCGACGGCAGCGAAGCGCATCCCTGTGGTGTGTTTCACCATGCTGAGGATAAGCGAGACAGCGTCGATCCTGGCGATTCGTGTTACGTCGCGGTCGAGGTCAGATGGAGAGGACATCGGAATAGCCATAATCGAAAAAGTTGAAATTGCCCGTGATCTTATGCGGAACGAGCGTATTTTCCCATGAAAAATACGCTTCGGTGATCAGGGGTTGGCGAGCGCCTGCTCGCGGACATGGCGTAGCGCAGGCGCGCTACACCCCCAGGAAACTCGGATTGATCCTGCGGTTGGCGAGCCGGCTCGGGCCGCGTTCGGACGCGCCGACAGGGTGTGGCATGGGCGCGCTACACCCCTTGGCTCGGTGGTCCGCGGCTTGCTAACGGTGCAAAAGTAACAGCGCCGGGTTTTGCGGTACCGCATTGACCAACCAGTCATCACCACTACGCTTGTAGCAACGCTCACAACCAACCACGACGGGTGACTTCAATGCTTGAGAACCTTCACAACCAATACGTTATGGCAATAGGCCGTGTGCTTCTGGTGCTGATTTACTTCCTGGGTGGTTTCGCTTTGCTGACGGGTGATATGCCCGTCGAGTATGCAGCATCGAAGGGCCTGCCGGCCGTTGCCGTGTGGGTCGGGTTCGCTATCAAGCTATTCGCCGGCTTGGCGGTGATGATCGGATTCCAGACGCGGATCGCGGCCTGTTTGCTGATTCTGTTCACGCTGGGTACGGCGTTTATCTTCCATCCGTTCTGGGTCGAGGGAGAGTGGAACAGCTTCTGGAAAGAGATCTCGATGATTGGCGGGTTGTTGCTGCTGGCTGCCGTGGGGCCAGGGGCTTTAAGCATCGACGAGCGCAACAGACGCTAGGCTTGCCGCCCTGTTTGTGGCACGACGTGCGCGGCGCGATTGCGTTCGCGCCGGCTGTGCCAGGGTGCGTCCTGTCACGATATTCGTTATAAGAAACAGAGAGATAAATAGATGGTCTATACCTTCGATCACCTCAGAGAGCACTGCCAGCGCGAATGGGATGCCTACATCCACCACGCTTTCGTCAGTCAGCTGGGGGAGGGCAGGCTGGCACCGGAGTCGTTTCGTCATTATCTCAAGCAGGATTATCTGTTCCTCATTCAGTTTGCTCGCGCCTTTGCCCTGGCGGCCTACAAGAGCTCGACGCTGGATGACCTGCGGCAGGCCAAAGCAGGGCTTGAGGCAATCGTCGACCTGGAGCTGGGGCTGCACATTCAGTATTGCAAGGAGTGGGGCATCAGCGAGGAGGAATTGCACGCGCTGCCTGAAGCGCGGGCGACCCTGGCTTACACCCGCTACGTGCTGGATACCGGTAACCGTGGGGATTTGTTGGACCTGCACGTCGCGCTGGCGCCTTGCCTTGTCGGTTATGGGGAAATCGCCAATTGGCTCAACAGCCGCGCGGAAACCCTACGCGGTAAGCAGAACCCTTATGATGCCTGGATCGCCATGTACGAAAGCGAGGAATTCCAGGACGCCATGCGTGCCGAAATCGACTGGCTGAACCGTGAATTGGCCGATGTAACGCCCCGGCGTTTCGAGCGGCTGGCGCGAATATTCAGCGACGCGATCCGACTGGAAATTGATTTCTGGACCATGGGGCTGGAGCTTCGCGAGTAGCGACACGCTGTCATGGCAGCGATTCTCAGGACCAAGGGGACCGACGCCAAGACCGGTTATGTATCAAAAATCACAAAATTAGGTTTTTTACTCTAGCCCCGCCGTCCAATACTCGAGCCATAACAGGCGCAAGTTCCGGGGGGCGTATGAGTCGTTTCAAGTCGTTCGATGGGGTAGAGATCTATTATCAGGCCTGGCTGCGTAAATCGGCCTTGCCGCCAGTCGTGTTGCAACATGGTTATGTGGCCAATATGCGCGTCAATTGGGTGGTGCCCGGCATAGTGCGCCGGCTCAACCTGGCCGGACGCAGCGTGATCGCGCTGGACGCACGGGGCCATGGGCGTTCAGGCAAACCACATGATCCCGCCTCCTATGGCGAATCCCGTATGGCCAAAGACATAAGCTGCCTGCTGGATGAGCTGGGCCTGGAGGAGATCGACCTGGTTGGCTATTCCATGGGCGCTACGGTCGCACTGCTGGCGGCTACGCAGGAACAGCGTATCCGCCGGGTGGTAGCGGGGGGCATTGGCGGCGCCACCCTGCATCTGGATAGCCGTTATCGGGCGAGCGGTCGGAAAGCATTAGCCAACGCCATGCTCGCCAGCCGCTGGAGTATCCGTGATCCGACGTTGGCAGGCTTTCGCTTGCTCGCGGATATGGTCTGGGCCGATCGCAAAGCCATGGCTGCCCAGGCCCTTGCCTTCCACTCCAAACGCATCCCGCTGGAACGCATCACTGTGCCGACCCTGATTCTCGCTGGCGACAGTGATCCCTTCGCCAGCCACCCTCAGAAATTGCAAAGAGCAATCCGCGGTGCGCGACTGAAGGTGGTGCCCGGCGACCATTCCAGTGTGCTGGTCAAGCCAGGCTTTCAGAACGCGATTGTGGAGTTTTTGCGGTGAGCCGGTGATGGAACCACCCTGCCAATGACGACGTCACAATTTTGTTATCACAGCCATTCATGTCCCTGTCCCATGGAGGTTTTCCATGCAGCGCCGCGCATTTCTTTCGACCGTCGGCATCGGCACCGCCGGTCTCGCCATGGCACCTTTGCTTGCCAGTGCCCAATCTCCCGCAACGGACACAACCGCTGCCCAGTCCTCATCTTCGCCAGCCGCCACCGCACCAAACGCGCTGCCCCGCAATACCGGCAACGCGCGCCGCTACAGGCCCGAGTACCGTGTCGGGCTGGGCGGTGCTGTCGGCCTGGGTGACTCACGCCGAATATGGTCCGAACAGCATGCTCTGGATTTACTGAAAACAGCCTGGGATCAGGGCATCCGTTATTACGACACCTCCCCCTGGTACGGCCTGGGGCTGAGTGAGCGCCGCCACGCGATGCTGCTATCACCGCTGATGCCGGACGACTATCTGCTATCGAGCAAAACCGGTCGCATACTCAAGCCGGAAGCCGGCTATTCCCATGACAACTGGCAAGGCGTGAACCACTTCAATTACGAGTATGACTACAGTGCGAGCGCCACGCGCCGTTCGATCGAAGACAGCCTGCAGCGCATGGGCGTGCCGAGCCTGGACATGGTATTCATTCATGACCTTTCTCCAGACAACAAGGATCTGGGTGAGCGCTGGACCGAATATATGGACCAGGCGGTGGAAGGCGCCATGCCCGAACTGATCAAGATGCGTGAGGAAGGACTGATCAAGGGGTGGGGCATGGGCGTGAACGAACTGGCGCCGGCGCGCGCAGCGATAGAGCGATCCGATCCCGATGTGATTCTGTTGGCTACACAGTACTCACTGCTCAAGCACGAAGACGCTCTGAACGATCTGTTTCCGCTTGCCAGCGAGCAGGGCCAGACCTTTGTGCTTGGCGCACCGCTCAACTCCGGCTATCTCGCCGGTAATGAGTACTTCAACTACAGCAAGGACGTGCCTGCTGAGATACGCGAAAAGCGGGAACGCTATCGCCAGCTGGCCGAGCAGCACGAAGTGGATCTGCGTACCGCAGCGTTACATTTCTGCAATGCACCGGACGTCGTTTCATCCGTTCTACACGGCGCCAGCAGACCCGAGCACATTAAAGAGAACGTGGCGTCCATGTCGGCCACCGTACCAAAGGAATTCTGGGAAGCCGCCAAGGAACAGGGGCTTATGGCCGAGAATGCGCCAGTGCCGGCATAGAAGATGAGTCGAGTGCAAAGGGCGCCGGGTTAGCGCTGTCAGACCGGTGGCGCGCCTGCCGTTTCGTCGTCCAGGTACAGCCCGGCGGCGCATTGAGCGCACAGGCAGACTTTGTTGGCCTGTTCGCCCGGCACCTGGGCGAGTGCTTCCTTACTTATTGGCACGTTGAAACACCAGCATGGCCCGCCGGTATCTGAGGCCGCGGCAGAGGTGCACTGGTTTGCGCCGGCACAAAGGGGACAAAGGCTGGTGGAGGTGGGTGTCATATTCATCGGTTCAACGCCGTGGGTCGGCTCCGCAAGTGATTCACGTCAATAGGGGCAGTGTGCCAGCGGTATAAACACAGCGATACCCGAAATATGTTAAGGTGCCGCCCCTGGCATACGAGTTACCAAGTATTTTCCTCTGCTTGACCAGTTCGAGCGCTTCCCTCCGGCGTATTCTCGATTTCTCGTATTTCAGCTCGGCGGCCTGCCCGCCCCCGGCCGTCTGTTTCATCCGACAGATGCTGCCTTCATTACATGCGCCATCGGTAGACCCGACGTTAGTGCGCCCATTGCGGAGCCTCATGGCCGGACCCTCGACGGTCTGCGCTGCGCTCATTTCCGCTGTTAATCGTCGCCCGGGCTGTTCTCGCCTGGCGCACGATGCATCGCTGTTAACTGGAGTCATTATGACCTTAAGAATCGCTATTCTAGGCGCCGGCCCGAGCGGCCTGGCCCAACTACGTGCTTTCGAAGCTGCCCGCCGTGACGGTGCTGACATTCCCGAGATCGTCTGCTATGAAAAGCAGAGCGACTGGGGCGGTATGTGGAACTACACCTGGCGCACCGGTCTGGATGCCTACGGCGAGCCCGTCCACGGCAGCATGTATCGTTACCTGTGGTCGAACGGTCCCAAGGAAGGTCTCGAGTTTGCCGATTACAGTTTCGAAGAACATTTCGGCCGGCCTATCCCGTCCTACCCGCCGCGCGCTGTGTTGCGTGACTACATCATGGGCCGCGTGGCCAAGAGCAACGTGCGCCAGTACATTCGCTTCAACACGGCGGTGCACTGGGTAGCGCAGGACGAAGCGACCGGTAAGTTCGCGGTCACCGTGCGCGATCTCAAGCAGGACGAACTGAGCACTGAAGAGTTCGACCATGTGATCGTCGCCACTGGGCACTTTTCGACCCCCAACGCGCCGTACTTTGAAGGTCTGGAGCAGTTTCCCGGCCGCGTATTGCACGCGCATGATTTCCGCGACGCCTGCGAATTCACAGGCAAGGATCTGCTGCTGATCGGCAGCAGCTACTCCGCCGAAGACATCGGTACCCAGTGCCACAAGTACGGAGCCAAGTCGGTCACCTTCAGCTATCGCACCCAGCCGATGGGCTTCGATTGGCCGGAGTCCTTCGCCGAAGTGCCGCTGCTGATCGAAGTGGTTGGCAAGACGGCGCACTTCAAGGACGGCACCAGCAAGGAAGTGGACGCGATCATCCTGTGTACCGGGTATCAGCATCACTTTCCGTTCCTGCCCAATGAGCTAACGCTGACCACGCACAACCGGCTGTACCCTGAAGGTCTGTACAAGGGCATCGTTTCCCTGGCCTGTCCGCAGCTGATGTTCCTCGGCATGCAGGATCAGTACTACACCTTCAACATGTTCGATGCCCAGGCCTGGTATGCCCGCGACCTGATGCTCGGTCGCATCAAGCTGCCAGCAACGGCGGCGATGCAGGCCGATTGCGACGAATGGGTCAGCCGCGAAGAGCAGGTGGCCGATCCCTTCCAGGCGATCGATTTCCAGGCAGCCTACATCCTCGATCTGCTTGAGCCCACTGACTACCCAGCGTTCGACGTGACCGGCGTGGCCGAGATCTTCAAGGAGTGGGAGCACCACAAGGCAGCGGACATCCTCGGTTATCGCAACAAGAGCTACCGCTCGACCTTGACCGGCACTCTGGCGCCCGCACATCACACGCGCTGGATGGATGCACTGGACGATTCGTTGGAAGCCTTCCTCTACGAAGAGCCGACTCACTCAGCCAAGGAGAGTGCATGAGTCAGTTAAGCCTGAGCCAGGCACGCTCGCGTTTCACCTCCAGCAGCATCCGTTGGGGGTTCATGTGGGCGCTATGGTGCGCCGTGCTCTGGGGCGCCTGGTATGTGCCGGGCTCTGCAGTCTGGTTTGAAGCGCCATACGTTGACCTGAGCTACGAGACCAATGCCGAGTTTCTGCTGGCAGCGGCCGTACTGACCACGTTCAATGCCATTGCCGTGCTGTTCTTTCTGTTTGTCTGGAATGGGGTATTGGGCAAATGGGGCGATTACGTACGCACCATCAAACAGATGCGCTATATATCCAAATGGTTCTTCATAGGCGCCATCTTTGGTGGCCCAATGGCTATCTTTGGCTCGTATCTGGCGATGGGTTATATCGGCGGCGCCTTCGCGGCCATCTCGGCGCTGATGTATCCAATCATCGGCGCCACGCTGGCCAGGCTCTGGTATCAGGAGAAGATCACACGGCGCGCCGCGCTGGGTATCTTCATCATCCTGGCAGGCGGCATAACGGTATATGCGCCCGGCATCATCGGTGAGCTTACCGGCACTGGCGAGGCCGGCTGGCTTGGCTATCTGGGTGGCGCGATGGCTGCGTTGGGCTGGGGTGTTGAAGGCGCAATTGCCGGACGCGGACTGGATGTGGCTGACCCGGATGTGGGCATTACCGTGCGCTTCACGGCTGAAGTCCTCTACTGGGTGGTGCTGATTCTGCCCGCGATTTTCCTCTTCACCGACCAACCGGTGGTGGAGCTGGTCGTCGCGACCTTCAACTGGGCTGCCTTGGGCTGGCTGACGCTGGCGGGCGTGACCTTCGCCTTCTGCTACGTCTCCTGGTACAAGTCCTTCCCTTTGATCGGAGTAGGGCGCGGGCAAGCGATTGCGGCGCTGTACGGGCTGTTTGCGGTGATTTTCCTCGCGGCGTTCACCCTCAAGTTTCCCGAATGGAACTTCCTTGCAGGCCTGGTCCTGTTCGTCACGGGCGGGTTCGTCATGTACACGGAAAACAACGAAGTACTCGAAGTCGTGCGTGCCGTTTCCAGCGACAGCGAAACGTCCACCATTGCTGCCAGTTCGGCCAACGTGTAATCAGAGGAGCAACCCATGAAAAAACTGCACATGAAAGGCCGGATTCTGCAGCTGATCGATGCCAAGCAGGACGATGGCATCTGGGACTGGCAAGTCACCGATGCGTTGATGAGCGAGTTTGGTCTCAGCGGTGCCTATTGGCGCGGCAATACTCGCGTCACGCTGACCGACTTGTTCTCCAGCGGCATTATCGAGAGCGTAGAGGAGAAGCTCGACGACGAGGCCTATTTCGGCGCTGGCCGAGTGCTGTTCAAGTTTCGCCTCAACGACTTCGGTCGGCAGCGCATGCGTGACACCGCGCTGGCCTGACCGCCAGCATTACCCACCACAACCAAGGAGATACCATGTCTGATTTTTGGGGTTTTCCGGGGGCTGATATGCTCGCCGTCGCCGTCATTATCGTACTCAGCGGCTTTGCTCTGTACCAGGCGCGCACTTTTGTGACCAAGCTTTAAACCCAAACCGCACGACGGGAGCTGCTGAAGTTCGGACCGGGTCTTGAAGTACGAGGCCGTGTCATCAGCTCCTGGTTGGTGTGCAGAAGTATCCAAGAATGCTTTATTCGCATATATGCTTTCGTGCGGATCGTCGTCTCGCCATGCGGGCAGAATCGGCCTAGCGTTAATAGTACAAGCTGCGCATGCAGAGCCCAGCACTGGTAGTACTGTATTCAGGTCCTGATTGGTTTTTCGACATGCCGGCTCCATACCTTCACGGTTTATTGGAGAGATGTCATGAACGCTTACCTACGCTTCGCGATTCTCGCTACTTCCCTCAATGTCGCTTTTCCTGCCAGCGCCGAGGAAGCCATCGGTACTGTCAATTTCCAGGCCAACTGTGCCGAGCATTTACGTCCCGATGTCGATCACGCCTTGGGCATGATGCACCACATGATGTATACCCAGGCGCTTGCCGAGTTCGAAGCCGTTGCGCAAAAGGCCCCTGGCTGCGCTGCTGCTCACTGGGGCGTTGCCACATCGATATTGCAGCCACTGTGGGGCACAACGCCGAGTGAGGCAGAAATCAGACGGGGCAGGGAGGCTATCGAGCAAGCCCGGCAAACGGTTGAGGATGAGCGGGAAAAACTGCTGATTGAGGCAACGGCTGCGTTCTTCGAGCCGGAAACCGGGCAAGTCAGAGAACGGTTGTCCGGGTGGATAGCAGGGATGGAAGAGGCCTACCAGGCCTTTCCGGAGGATCTCGACGTGGCCACGCTTTACGCTTTATCACGGCTGACGCGCGCTCTGTACGCCGATAACCCGCAAGCCCTGCATGACGAGGCCGAGCGTGTGTTGCGTGCAGCCTGGGAAACCGAACCCACCCATCCCGGCGCGGTGCACTACAGCATCCATGCCACCGATGCTGATGGTCGCGGCGCAAATGCCACAAGAATCGTGGACTCCTACGGCGAGATCGCACCCGAAGTACCTCACGCCTTGCATATGCCTTCTCACATCTATGTGAGGCTTGGTGATTGGCCGCGCACGATTGAATGGAACCGCCGGTCAGCTGACGTGGCAAAAGGTCATAAAGAAGGTGATGCCACATCGTTTCACTACATTCATGCTATGGACTACCTCGTTTACGGGCATCTCCAGCGCGGAGAGGATGAGGCAGCTGAAACTGTCTGGAAAACGGCACAGGCCAACGGGCCACATCAGGGCAACTTTCCGGGCGCCTACCATTTGGCGTCGATCCCGGCCAGGTTGGCTGTCGAAGCGCGTAACTGGGATGCCGCAGCGGCGGTCACGCCCCGCGAACCTGGCTACATCAGCTGGGACAAGTTCGCCTGGCCCGATGGGTTGAGCTGGTTTGCCCGCGGCCTGGGCGCTGTACATAGCGGTGATCTGGATACCGCCCGCGAAGCCGAAGAGCGCATGGCCACGCTGGTAGAGGAGGCGAAGTCAGCCGCCGACGCACGTTTCGCGGTCTATCTGGAGGTAGACCGCAGGATCCTCGCAGGGTGGATCGCAAACACGGAAGGTAATCCCGAACGCGCCGTCGAGCTGATGGAGTCCGCCGGAGAGCTTGAATCGACCGTAGAAAAACACCCCGTGTCGCCAGGCGCGCTGCTGCCGCCCTATGAGGCCCTCGGCGACTTGCTGCTTACGCTGGACCGCCCGACCGAGGCGCTGGCCGCCTACGAACAGTCGGACCAAACCTGGCCCCAGCGTTACAACACGCTGCAAGGCGCCTCGCGCGCCGCGGAGGAGGTGGGTGACATCGAATCTGCGTCGCAATGGCGGCAACGCTTAGAGACAGCACCCAAGACCACGCGTAAAACAGGCGCATGAGATCAGCGGAGCAGGACCCAGACAGGGTGTGTACTGTCGCAAGCTGATGTCTCAGCTTACGACAGCGGGGTCTTCACCGGTGCTATAGCGCTTGTGGCCACTGAGCCTGTGCGCGAGGGTGGGAAAAGTGCGCGCTCAACGTCCTTCGGAGCGATCGCCAGGGTTTCGCGGTAACACGACGCTGAAGATCGTTCCGGCGCTCTGGCTGGACGCCACATGGACGCTGCCGTTATGAGCCGTGACCAGCTCTTTGACGATATACAGGCCCAGCCCAAGGTTTCGATTCGGGTTGCCCTGCGCATAATGTTTGCGGGTCGAGATTTCGAAGATCGCGTTCTGATCCGATGTGGGTATGGGTTTGCCGTCATTCTTGACGGTCAGGATGACCTTGTCATCGCTGCCTTCGCAGGCCACCTCAATCTCGCCATTCGCATCGCCATGTTGCAAGGCGTTACTGATCAGGTTCTGACAGATCTGCGCGACGCGAAGCACGTCCCAGGTGCCGGTGCAGTCGCCCGAAACGCGGTGCAGAAAGCTATGATCCTGATGAACAGAGCGAAATTCTTCGACGAGCTGATGGGAGGTGGCTGCCAGATCCGCTGGTCCAAAACTTATCTTCAGCCCCGTTCCAAGGCGGCTTTCGGTAAAGTCCATCAGGTTATCCAGCATTTCTTTCATGCGGTATATGCTGGAAATCATCACCGGCGCCAGTCGGCTCGGGGTGTCGGCGGCCTCTTCCAGTTTCTTCAGTTTTGCCGCGCCGAACTGCATTACCTGCAATGGCGAGCGAAGATCATGACTGAGCATCCCGACAAAAATATTCGAGTTCTCGGTGACCACTTCCGAATAACGCGCAACGGATTCTGCCAACGCCTGATCTATCGCTTCGTTGAATCGAATCATGTCATCCACGTGGTGTTTGTCTTCATGCATGCCTGTGGCGATATCTCTCAACCACAGACGCAAGACGCTGGCGCGTAATGCGCGATACTCGGCCACCAACAGGCGTATGGAGAAGCCTGCGCCAAGGCGCTCATCGGCATGGTCCTCTGCTGCGGTGTCGCGACCAGTTTTGGGACTGTTGCCCTGCGACTTCCTCGTTTGCTGCGATTCGGTCTGTTCTGTCGCCATGTCCAGAACAATCACTTCCAGCATATTCTGCGCATGATCCCTGAGATCGGTTACATCCAGGTTCCCGCCGGTCGGCTGAATCACACGAGCAAAATCTTCCCATTCCTTCAGGATTGCTTCCATGTTGCTGGAAATGAAACGGTGTAAACGCATAGCTGAGTGCTCGGGTCGACGTCTGGATTGCCAGGAATTCAAACGGAAATGTAAAGATGCTGATGTCTCTGCAGCGGCGGGCGTGGTTTGGCTGCCGTGCTGAAAGGGGAGGTTTGACTATACGGAGCGGGGCGTCCCAAAGCCAGCCGAGTGACGGTCCGTTCCACACTGCGTATCCAGGCGCCCTGTATGTAGTACCTGATGACCAGCGCATGACTTCCCACTCAAAAGCCGGATAATGGCGGCCAATTCGTCCCGCTCGTCATTCTGGTGCCCCCCATGGAAATCAAGGTCAACTTTCTCGACAATCTTCGGCTTGAGGCCAAGTTCGATGACTTCACGGTGGTGGCCGATCAACCCATCCGCTACAAGGGCGACGGCTCGGCGCCGGGTCCGTTCGATTATTTTCTGGCGTCATCGGCGCTGTGTGCAGCCTATTTTGTGAAGCTGTACTGCAACACGCGCAATATTCCCACCGACAACATCCGCCTGTCGCAGAACAACATTGTTGACCCTGAAAACCGCTACAACCAGATCTTCAAGATCCAGATCGAATTGCCAGCGGATATGTCCGACAAGGATCGCCAGGGGATTTTGCGTTCCATCGACCGTTGCACCGTGAAAAAGGTGGTGCAAACCGGGCCCGAGTTCGTCATCGAAGAGGTGGAGAGTCTGGACGCCGATGCCCAGGCACTGCTGATGCCCCTTGCTGCGACAGGCGAGGGCACCCGTGTGCTGGGCAAGGATTTGCCCCTGGAGCAGACCATTACCAACATGTCCGGCATTCTGGCTGAGCTGGGCATGAAGATCGAGATCGCCTCCTGGCGCAATATCGTGCCCAACGTCTGGTCGCTGCATGTCCGTGATGCGCAGTCGCCCATGTGCTTTACCAACGGCAAGGGTGCGACCAAAGAGGCCGCGTTGGCTTCGGCGCTGGGTGAATTTATCGAGCGGCTGAACTGCAACTTCTTCTATAACGATCAGTTCTGGGGCGAAGACCTCGCCAATGCGTCCTTCGTACATTACCCGAACGAGCGCTGGTTCAAGCCTGGCCGCAAGGATGCACTGCCAGCTGAGATCCTCGATGAGTACTGCCTTGAAATTTACAACCCCGACGGCGAACTGCATGGCTCGCATTTGTACGATACCAACTCCGGCAACATGGAGCGCGGTATCTGCTCGCTGCCCTATGTGCGCCAGTCCGATGGCGAGGCGGTGTACTTCCCCTCCAACCTGATCGAGAACCTGTTCCTCAGCAACGGCATGAGCGCCGGTAACACGCTGGCCGAAGCGCAGGTGCAGTGCCTGTCGGAAATCTTCGAGCGCGCGGTGAAGCGCGAGATCCTCGAAGGCGAGCTCGCGCTCCCCGATGTTCCGCAGGCCGTGCTGGCGAAGTATCCCGGCATTCTCGCCGGCATTCAGGGGCTGGAGGAGCAGGGCTTCCCGGTATTGGTGAAGGATGCCTCATTGGGCGGTGCCTACCCGGTGATGTGCGTCACCCTGATGAACCCGCGCACCGGCGGCGTGTTTGCCTCCTTCGGCGCGCATCCGAGCTTTGAAGTCGCGCTGGAACGCAGCCTGACGGAATTGCTGCAGGGCCGTAGTTTTGAAGGCCTGAACGACTTGCCTGCGCCGACATTTGAAAGCCAGGCGGTGACCGAGCCGAACAATTTTGTCGAGCACTTCATCGACTCCAGCGGTGTGGTGTCCTGGCGCTTTTTCAGCGCCAGGTCGGATTTCGAGTTCGTCGAATGGGACTTCTCCGCCGAGGGCGAGCACGCCAACGCCGAGGAAGCCGCAACCCTGTTCGGCATCCTCGAAGACATGGGCAAGGAAGTGTACATGGCTGTGTATGACGACCTGGGTGCCACCGCCTGCCGCATCCTGGTGCCGGGTTATTCCGAGGTATACCCGGTCGACGATCTGATCTGGGACAACACCAACAAGGCGCTGTTCTTCCGCGAGGATATCCTCAACCTGCACAGCCTGGACGAAGAAAGGCTGCAAGCGCTGGTCGATCGCCTGGAAGAGAGCGAGCTAGATGATTACACCGATATCACCACGCTGATCGGCATCGAGTTTGACGACAACACCGCCTGGGGGCAGCTGACTATTCTCGAACTCAAGTTGCTGATCTACCTCGTTTTGCAGCAGTTTGAAGAAGCCAAAGAACTGGTCGAAACCTTCCTGCAATTCAACGACAACACCGCCGAGCGCGGGCTGTTCTACCAGGCGCTGAATGCGGTGCTGGAGGTAGAGCTGGACGATGAGCTGGCGCTGGAAGACTACGAGGCCAACTTCCGTCGCATATTTGGCAACGAGCGCATGGACGCAGTCATCGGTTCGGTAGAGGGCAGCGTGCGCTTCTTCGGTTTGACGCCCACCAGCATGAAGCTGGAAGGACTGGACAGGCATCACCGGATGATCGAGAGCCTGAAGAAGCTGCATGCGGCGCGGGGCAGGGCGGCGGGTTTGAGTGCGGCGTAGCAATCCGCTTCACCTGCGCGTTCAGGCTGGCTACGTTCAGGTGACCTGTCTCCGGCGCATTTGTCTGGAGAAGCTGTCGCCACCCGTCCTCGATCTGAAACGAGCGACCCCGTCGGCCCGCGGCAGAAAAGTTCACGTTGAAGGGGCGCTAGGCGCTCTGGTGTTTTTTCACCGTCTCAGATGGATTTTCGCCGAACAGTGCCTTGTAGTCCCGAGCGAACTGGCCGGGATGCCAGAACCCCCAGTTAGCGGCGATCATGGCGATGGAGAGGTCCGGCTGTCGCACATTCAGGGCACGACGTACCTGGTTGAGGCGGGTGGTGCGCAGAAACTGCAGGGGACTGATGCCAAGAATGCTTTCAAAGCTGTATTGGAGGGTCCGACGGCTGACGTGGGTCAGCTCGCACAGCTCGGTAATGCTCACGGAGGCATCCGGATGTAAGGCGATGTAGGACTTGACCTTGTCCACTACCTGGTTGCGATGGGCAAAGCTGGGTGCGGTTTCCGTCTGTAGTTGATCTTCGCTGATCAGGGCTAGCAGAGCGCTGGTGGCCAGCTCCTGCTTCAATTCGCTATTGAAACCCAGGGCACTGTGAATGACCACCTGCTCCAGCAGATAGCGCAACTGGTCCAGTTGCTGCTGCGCCACAGTCAGGCGTGGGGCCTGTTCCAGTCTGGCAAGGTCCAGCGTGCGTCCTTCGCGTTCAGCTGCGCGCAAAAGCACCTCTTCCTTTACCACTATGCCGTAGATATCAAAGGCATCTGGGGTAATCAGTTCGAAATCACGCGCGCCGGGGCGACACATCAGTTGATCGCTACCTACCTGCAAACCGTTGATGCGGCAGTCTGCCGTTTGCGCGGGTATACCCAGCCAGACTGAATCCTTCCACACATTGCATTGCTGGCGCAGGGAGCGGTTGGTGTGCTCCCTGAACAGTTGAAAGCCATCCAGCGCGAGCTCATCGATGCGCCCATAGAAACGGCCTCCGCCCAATTGGTCATATTCCTGTTGCCAATTGGTCAGATTGTGGGCGTGCTCGTCGGCGTCCTGCGCCACGCGAGTGCTCCGTTCTGGTGCATTGGACGCTGAGGGTGGTTGCATGATTGGGCACTTTTGCTTTTTTCGACAGGGTCAGTTGCGCTTCATGTGTTCTGGCTTGAGTGCTAGGTATTGAATTACCTGCGAAAAATGCATTTTGCCAAAACTTGATAGTCGACTGGAACGGTTATCGCAGGCTTACAGATATCAATTGCTAACGCTGTGCGACGTTCCCGCATGTTAGCAGCAAGATCTGTGCCTGAGGTATTTCATGAGCCATATTTACCGCTACACATTGGGTAGCAAGACCTATCAGTTCCGCAGTCTGGCCGAACTGATGGCCAAGGCTACACCACAGCGCTCTGGCGACCGGCTGGCAGGGGTGATGGCGCTGTCGGCGGAAGAGCGCGCCGTGGCGCAGATGACCCTGGCTGACGTGCCGCTCAAGACCTTTTTGAACGAAGCGCTGGTGCCTTACGAGCAGGATGAGATCACCCGACTGATCATGGATGAGCACGATGCCGCAGCCTTCGCGCCCATTGCCCATCTGACGGTCGGGGATTTTCGCAACTGGTTGCTGAGCGATCACGCCACCCCCGAGGTATTGCGCTCCATACGCACCGGCGTCACGCCGGAGATGGCCGCGGCGGTGAGCAAGATCATGCGCAACCAGGACCTGATTCTGGTAGGCAAAAAATGCCAGGTGACCACGGCCTTTCGCAACACCATTGGCCTGCCGGGGCATCTGTCCACTCGGTTACAGCCCAATCACCCTACAGATGATGTGAATGGCATTGCTGCGAGCATTCTCGATGGCCTGCTGTACGGCAATGGTGACGCGGTCATCGGTATCAATCCGGCGACTGACAACGTGGCCCAGGCCATCAAGTTGATGAAGCTGATGGGTGAGGTGATCGACAAGTACCAGATCCCGACCCAGTCCTGCGTGCTGACCCACGTCACCAACACTATCGAGTGTATTGAAGCGGGCGCGCCGGTCGATCTGGTGTTCCAGTCGATTGGCGGTACCGAGGCAACCAACAGCAGCTTCGGCTTCAATCTCAATACCCTGGCAGAGGCACAGGAAGCAGCGCTGAGCCTCAAGCGGGGCACCGTCGGTAATAACGTCATGTACTTCGAGACCGGGCAGGGCAGTGCGCTGTCGGCCAATGCCCATCACGGCCTGGACCAGCAGACCTGCGAAGCGCGGGCGTACGCGGTGGCGCGCAAGTTCAACCCCTTGCTGGTGAATACCGTGGTGGGCTTTATCGGCCCGGAGTATCTATTCGATGGCAAGGAGATCACCCGCGCCGGGCTGGAAGATCACTTTTGCGGCAAGCTGCTCGGCGTACCCATGGGCTGTGACGTCTGCTACACCAACCACGCCGAGGCCGACCAGAACGATATGGATAACCTGCTCACGCTGCTCGGCGTAGCGGGCTGTTCGTTTGTTATGGGCATTCCCGGCTCCGACGACATCATGCTCAATTATCAGACCACCTCGTTTCACGATGCGTTATACGTGCGCCGCGTCTTGGGCTCACGGCCGGCACCGGAATTCGAGCAGTGGCTGACGCGTATGCAGATCATGCGGGATGCCGATCGCCACGTTCTGCACGACACGGTGCCGGAGCCTTTTGCCCGTTCGCTCAAGGCCCTGCCGGGAGGTCGCGCATGAATCAGCCAGACCGGCAGCATCTGCAGAACGGCAAGGTAGTCGACAATCCCTGGCGCAGCCTGCGCGAGTTCACCGATGCGCGTATTGGCCTGGGGCGCGCCGGCATCAGCCTACCCACCAGCGAACTGCTGGCCTTCCAGCTGAGCCACGCTCAGGCCCGCGATGCAGTGCACTTGCCCCTTGATCTGGAGGCGCTTTGCGGCCAGTTGCAAACGCTGGAGGCTTTGCCTGCAGACACGCCGCCCCTGCGCCTGCACAGTCAGGCGGCGGACCGGGTGACTTACCTGCAACGTCCCGATCTGGGCCGCCTGCTTGACGACGCCTCCCGAGCGCAACTGATCGCACTGCCCGAATCGGTTACCGCCACGCGTAGTGATCTGGCTATCGTCATTGCTGATGGATTGTCGTCATTGGCAGTACAGCAGAATGCCACGGGTTTTCTCGCGCCCTTGCTGGCGCTGCTGCGCGACGAAAAAGAGCCTTGGAGCTTGGCCCCGGTCACGGTGGTAGAGCAGGGCCGCGTAGCGATAGGCGATGACATCGGTGAACTGATCAATGCCCGCGCCGTGTTGCTACTGATCGGCGAGCGTCCCGGCCTCAGCTCGCCAGACAGCCTTGGCCTGTACCTGACCTGGAATCCCCACCCCGGTCTTAACGATGCCGCGCGCAACTGCGTATCCAACGTTCGTCCAGCAGGCTTGCCCTATGCCGAAGCCGCGCGGCGCGTGCTGTATCTGCTGCGTGAAGCACGGCGATTACAGCTCTCCGGCATACAGCTCAAGGACCGGACTCAGGACGAACTCATCGAGCATAACGGCAGTGGCACAAACTTTTTGCTCGCTAACTGAACCAGCGTTAGCGAGCACGCAGAGCCAATCAAGCGCTTTCAACCGAAGTCATTCAAACCAGAAAAGTAGAGGGAATTATGTCAACAGACAATCAGGCATACCTTGCCAAACGGCAACTCAAGCGCGGGACCGCAGGCTGGATTCTACTCGCCGGTCTGGGGGTTTCTTATGTTATTTCGGGTAATTTCGCGGGCTGGAACTTTGGCATCGCCGAAGCGGGTTGGGCCGGTTTTGCGATTGCTGCGGTACTCATGGCATTGATGTATCTGACGCTGGTGTTGTCGCTGGCGGAGATGTCAGCGGCGATACCGACTGCGGGCGGCGGCTACAGCTTTGCCCGCCAGGCAATGGGCCCGACGGGCGGCTTCATGACCGGTCTGGCGGTGCTGATCGAGTACGCGCTGGCACCGGCTGCCATTGTCATCTTCATTGGCTCGGCGGTGGAGTCGTTGCTCGGCTTCAATGGTCCCTGGGTCTATGCGGCCTTTTATCTGGTGTTTGTAGGGATACACCTGGCCGGGGTGGGTGAAGCGCTGAAGGTGATGATGGTCATTAGCGGCCTGGCAGTGTTTGCCATTGTCGCCACGGCAGTCGCCCTGGTGATGCACTTTGATGTCGACAATCTGTTCGACATTGCCGCGACCGCTGAATCCGCAGGCGCGAGTGAGCTGCTGCCTCTGGGCTGGTACGGCGTGTGGGCGGCGCTGCCCTTTGCCATGTGGCTGTTCCTGGCAGTGGAAGGCGTGCCCCTGGCGGCCGAAGAGGCCAAAGACCCAGGCAAGGACGTGCCCAAGGGCATCATCGGCGCGATGGTATTTCTGCTGTTCACTGCGTTGCTGGTGGTGGTGCTGGTGCCGGGCGCTGCGGGTGCCAAGTTGATGGGCGACAGTGCTGTGCCGCTGGTTGACGCGCTGACGCTCACCGACAACAGCGGTCTGGCGACGCTGGTCAACGTGCTGGCGCTGGCGGGTTTGGTTGCCTCCTTCTTCTCGATCATCTACGGCTACAGCCGTCTGGTGTTTGCCCTATCGCGCGCCGGTTATCTGCCCAAGACCCTGTCGCTGACCACCGGGCGCAAGGTGCCGGCGCGGGCGCTGATTGTGCCCGGTGTCTTCGGCTTTCTGGCCTCGTTGAGCGGTGAGGGTGATCTGATGCTGGCGATGGCCGTAGTGGGCGCGACTGTTTCCTACGCGCTGATGGCGCTCAGTCACATTCTGCTGCGCATCAAGCAGCCGGACCTGGTGCGTCCATACAAAACGCCCGGTGGCGTGGTAACGTCCGGCATCGCGCTGGTGCTCTCGCTGATCGCATTGACTGGCGTTTACGCCTTCGACCCCCGCGCCTTCTTCTACACTATGGTGTTATTCGTGATCGGCGGCGCCTACTACTTCGGCTACAGCCGCAAACACATTATCGCCAAATCGGCTGACGAAGAGTTTGCCATGCTGGCCGAAGCAGAGTTGGATCTGGCGGCTGCGAGCTGATAGTTCCCGCTAGCGCGGTGCTTCCAGAAAGGGCTGCCGAGAGGTAGCCCTTTCTGCATTGGGTTCGCTATGGCAGGTCACTATAAATGGCACTCAGCGCAAAGCATTTCAGTTGTAGTAGCCGCCTGTTACCCGCAGGCCGTGATACCGGTGCATGCTGGCCTCACTATTGAGAGGAGGACGAAAAATGACCGCCAAGAAACTATTGTTGCTCGCCGGTGACTTCACCGAGGACTATGAAACCATGGTGCCGTTTCAGGCGCTGACCATGCTCGGTTATCAGGTGGACACGGTGTGCCCGGACAAGAGAGCAGGGGACACGGTGCGTACCGCTATCCATGATTTCGAGGGTGATCAGACCTACACGGAAAAGCCGGGGCACAACTTCGCGTTGAACTATGATTTCGACAAGGTAAAGGTCGAGGACTACGTCGGTTTGGTAATACCCGGCGGCAGGGCGCCAGAGTACTTGCGTCTGAATCAGCGGGTAATCGAGATTGTGCAGCAGTTCGACAAGGCCCAAAAGCCCATCGCCGCCGTATGTCATGGAGCACAGATCCTTGCTGCGGCTGACGTACTCAAAGGTCGCGAGTGCAGCGCGTATCCTGCTTGCAGCCCCGATGTGAAAATGGCTGGCGGCACCTTTATGGACATTCCGGTGGATCAGGCCCACGTCCAGGGCAACCTGGTCACAGCGCCCGCCTGGCCGTCGCATCCCGCGTGGCTGGCCGCATTCGTTAAACTGCTGGGCGCTCAGATAACGCTTTAAGTGTTTTAGATGATTCTTTAGCCAAGTGGTGGCCGTATGTGTGAGCTTTACGTCAAAGCCGATCCGATTCTGTATGAATCACGTTCCCGCTCGCTGCGCATACGCGGTGTGGTCACCACGCTGCGGCTGGAGAATCAGTTCTGGCAGATTCTGCAGGAGATTGCCGAGGTCGATGGCATGACCACCAATCAGCTGATCACCAAGTTGTATGAGGAGATCATGGAGCTGCGAGGCGAAGTGGTGAACTTCGCCTCGTTTCTGCGGGTGAGCTGCACGCGCTACCTGGCGCAGCGCGAGGCGCGCCCGGTGCCCTTGACGGTCGTACGAACCGCGTCGGGCTAAGGCTGGCGAGTCAGCTGGAAGCAGGTATGGGTCAAGGTGCCAAGGGCACCTGACGCTTATGCTCTGTCGCGTCGTAATTTCTGATGATGATCTTCGCGGCCTCCTCATCAACGGCTTCACCCAGCAGGAACGCATCGATTTGCGCGTAGGTTACCCCGTGGGCATCTTCATCAGGCCGGCCGGGCTCCAGCTCTTCAAGATCGGCAGTGGGGATCTTACCCACCAGGGATTCAGGCGCACCTAGCTCCGCAGCGATACGCCGCACCTGGCTCTTGACCAGCCCGGATAGCGGGGCCAGATCACAGGCACCGTCACCGAACTTGGTAAAAAAGCCCATCACTGCCTCGGCAGCATGATCGGTACCGACCACCAGGCCATTGGCGAAGTTGGCCAGCGTATATTGGGCGATCATGCGGGCGCGGGCCTTAACGTTGCCTTTGACGAAATCACGTTTGGCCGGCTCAGCGGGCTCGTCAGCAAAGCAAGCCATCATCGCATCGACCGACTCTTTGATGTCTACCGTGCGTAGCTGATCCGGCTTGATGAAATCCAGTGCCGCCTGCGCATCGTGTTCATCCGCCTGCACGTTATACGGCAAGCGCATGGCGTAAAAGGTCGCCTCGTAGCCATCCTGACGAAGGGATTCGACAGCCATCTGGCACAGCTTGCCCCCAGTCGTTGAATCCACACCACCGCTGATCCCCAACACCAGCGCCCGCGTACCGGAGCGGCGCACAGTGTCCTTGATGAAATCGACACGCCGCTCGATCTCCCGCTTAAGCTCAGCGGTTCCCTTGAGGTTAGGGTTCACTTGCAGTGCGCTGCGAATTTCAGAGCCCCGACTTGATGCAGTGTTCATGCTTGTCTCCTTGATGTTCGGTACGGAAGTGTTCAACGGCCTGATAGTTCGACACGATAAACGAGGTTAGTGCCGACACCAAGACGGAGCATCTGCCATGCAAGCCTCACGCCGAGGTGTGCTTTTTGAGGATTTCGGCCTCCTCGAAGGTCTCCTTGTAGGTCTAGTCCCGGGAGACGTTTAGCTCGTGGCTGGGATCGGGGCGCTCACCATCTTCATGATCAAGCGAAGCATTGAATTGCGCTAATCATCGCTGACAGTGGAGCGAACAAGAGATCGGACAAACTCAGCCGGGATCTGAACGTGGCGCGGTTGATCAAGCGAGGGGCGGAGCACGATCGATTCGCCGAACGACCAAACTACGTGTACGTTTCGCAGCGTGCAGTCGTCGGGTATTCCAAGTTCGCTGAGATCACGGTCGCAAAAGGCCGGATCGAGGACGATCATCTCCGCTTCGTATGCGCCGAGACCCAAGCTTTTGACCGTCTTTTCGGGCAGCGTTGTGAGCAAGCCGCTATAGCCCGCCACAAGAAGTCCGAAGAATAAGCCGAAATGTATTGCGGCGCTCCAGCCTGCAAAGTGAGCCATTGAACAGATCGAGACCATACAGGCGATGATCAGGGGCATGGTCCACAGGATCGGGTACTGCCAGAAAACGCTCAGCTTCTCGATTATCGGCAAGCTGCTTTGAAGGGCGATCGAAAGCAGGAGCACAAAAATCAACAGCGATAAATAAGCCGACCAGCTGTAACTGAAGAAGCTCCAACGAGGCAGGTCAAACAGGATTTGGAGCGCTACGCCGAAGCCTAGCGCGACGAGTGCCGGCCATAGCAAAGCGGCAATATTGAAAAGGCCTGGCTCAAGAATCAGCACTGACACTAGGCCGAGCCCTGCGATGCAGAACGGACCGAAATACGCTAACCCCACGAGTTGCCAAACGGTTTTGCTACGTGCCCCTTGCGAGTATGGGATCGCATACGCAAGGTCTTCCTTGATCTTCTTAGTGTTCAGACACCAGTGAAAAATGGCGGCGCCCGGTGCGACCATTGTGAAGATCACTGCGCCGACGATAGCGAATCCAATGCACGCAGCCGCCAGCAACAACGACGAGAACTGGAACAAATCGAAGCTGGGGTAGAAGTGATTTCGATAGAGATACAGCAAAAAGATGCCAAACCCTGCAAGGGGAGGGAACGCTTTCGCAAGCAAAGCGCCATGCTTTTTGAGGAGCATGGGGGAGGCTCGTAGTACAACGTCAATCGCGTCCTCGCTTGGCGGGCGATCGCTCCATTTTTGCATGTGGCTTCCTTGCTGATGTGTCGAGCGAGGATCATATCCTTAGCAGTAGTCCCTGAGCTATCCTGGTGATGCCTTACGCCGTTGTTTGCGGTGCTGAGGGTTTTTTTTACGAAACGAGAAAGGAGTCCGTTTTGTCGCAAGTACGCTGGGCCGCCGATGAAGTCAAATTAGCTTTCTATTTATATTGCCAACTTCCGTTTGGTCGCCTTCATCGGGGTAACCCAGACATCATTCGCCTGGCACACCGCCTAGGCAGGACGCCCTCATCGGTAGCGATGAAACTCGTCAACTTCGCCAGCCTAGACCCTGCGATTACCGGAACGGGACGGAAGGGCTTGTCCGGCGCCTCAAAGCTCGACCGAGTCATCTGGGAGCAATTCAATAACGACTGGCAGAGCCTGGTAGACGAGTGTAGTGCGCTACTCGCATCGTCTGAAGACGTTTCGCCAGCTGATGCCCCAGAGGTCGCTGAAGCCGCCGCCGACTATTTTGGCGAAACGCGGGAGGCGCAGGTTCGCATACGAGTTCGACAGAGCTTCTTTCGAAAAGCCGTACTGGCAAGCTACGGCGGCAAATGCTGCATGTCTGGCTTGAGCGAACCGCGACTACTCCTGGCAAGCCATATCGTCCCTTGGAGTGTCGACACCGCGAACCGACTAAATCCGGCAAATGGCCTGTGTCTTTCAGCTCTCCATGACCGGGCGTTCGATCAGGGGCTTATCGCGCTGTCTGATGAATTCACTGTTATGGTTAGTGATCAACTTAAGGCAAAGGCAACCGCTGATTCGTTTGCGCGGTCTGCGTTGGTGGGGATTGAGGGGAGCGAAATCGTGTTGCCTGAGCGGTTCATGCCGGATCGCGGGTTGGTTAGATGGCATCGGGAGAATGTGTTTCTTAGATAAACGGATGCTTTTGGCCGATAGCGGCCCATACTCTCAGTAGGGACCCCACTAAACTAATGATATTCCTACATTCTTGTTATCTTGATCGGTTGGAGCGTAGCGCGGGCCGTTTGAGCGCTCGCATGATGTAGTTATCGAGGCAGGCTTTGAACGCAGCTGCCGCCCCGATTAGGGGGATGGTTACCATATTAGGTGGACACTATGGATGGTCAAAATCAAGAGCGAGTTTCAAGTCCAGCTGCCACCGGGGGCGCAGGCGTTTACTTCGAGCAGCATGTTGAGGCTTATTGGCTGGCGCAACTGCTCGTCCGCAGCATCCCGCCGATACTGACTGATAGAAGTGTTGCAGAGGTCCACTTCCAGACAGAGCATCTCGGTTTCAATACGGATGACTTCCTCGTAGTCTGCGAGCGGGAAGGTGAAGCACCGGCACAACTTGTCGGGCAAGTGAAGCGCAGCCTCACGATCAGTGCTGCCGACGATGAGTGCAAGAAAGCTGTTGGCGATTTCTGGAAAGACTTCAAGAAAGCCGACCCTTTCAACCCCCAGTACGATCGCTTTGTCCTCGTCACTCTACGTGGCACGAACACACTCCTCGAAAACTTCGCTGGGCTGCTCGACTGCGCCAGGGGGGCCGCTGATGGCAAAGAATTCCAGCGGCGACTGTCTCTCTACGGATTCATCTCCAAGAAGTCAGTCTCCCAGTGCAACGAACTCTGCACGATTGTCAGCGCACTGGAAGACACGCCAGTGACTGCCGAAGATCTGTGGCCCTTCCTGTGTGTCTTACACGTCCTGAGCCTCGATCTGCACACATCGACCCGTCAGACCGAAGCTCATATCAAGACACTGCTCGCTCTCAAGTCCACTGACTCAGATCCGCTCGCAAGCGCGACGGCGGCCTGGAACAGGCTTCTGTCCTTTACCAGCGACGCCAATCCAGCCGCTCGAAGCCTGAAACGCACTGACCTTCCAGATGCTCTTGTCCAGTCATACAGCGAGGTGGGAACGCAAGAGAAACACGTACTGACAGCCCTGCGAAACCATACGGATTTCGTCCTGAGGAAAATCCGCAAAACGATTGGACCGACCTTTCACCTGCAGCGCGCTGGGATTATCCAGAAAGTTCTTGAAGCCCTCGAAGCGAAGCAAGTTGTCCTGATCGCGGGACCCGCTGGTAGTGGCAAGTCTGTCATTGGCAAGGAGGCGGTGTCTTTTCTCTCTCGCGAATTCTTCACCTTCGGATTCCGGGTTGAGGAGTTCGCCGTCGCTCACATTGATGAAACACTGCACAGCAGTCAGATTCCTGCACGCGCCACAGAGCTACAGGCCATTCTCGGCGCGCAGGACCGCAAGGTGCTCGTCATCGAGAGCGTCGAACGCCTGCTCGAAAAACCAACACGCGACGCCTTCAGTGATCTGATGACGCTGGCTCAGGGCGACGACGGCCTCGGCATCGTCATGACCTGTCGAGACTATTCCGTAGAGCAGGTGAAAGCCAGCTTCCTCCAGCCTGCGGGAATTGACCACGCAGTCATCGAGGTTCCGCCGCTCGACGACTCCGAACTACAGGAGCTCCAGACGGCATTTCCGTCGCTGGCGGTCCCCTTGGGCAGTCCGCCTCTGCGCGAGATCCTTCGCAACCCATACTTTATCGACAAGGCACTCCAGATTCCCTGGGACACGGGACGTCCACTTCCAGAGAGCGAGCGTGATTTCCGAGCTGTCTTTTGGCGACAGATCGTGCGCGAGGATCACAGTCCCGCCAACGGTATGCCGCGTCTACGCGAAGAAGCTTTGCAGGTGCTGGCTGTACGTAGGGCGCGCGCACTTTCAGATCATGTGCTCGCTACAGGACTTAATGCTGCAGCCATCGATCGTCTTAAACAGGATTCCCTCGTTGTTTCGCCGGACGGAAAACCTCTGCTTGTTGCTACAGCGCACGATGTGCTTGAGGATTGGGCCATCCTCCAATGGATTGAGGAACAGCACCTCACGGATGAGACATCGTTCAAGACGCTGTCCTCCGCTATTGGCCCGCACCCAGCGGTACGCCGCTCATACCGGAAGTGGATTGCCGAACTGGTTGACCGCGACGCGCCCGCTGCTGATCGGCTGTTCAGAGCAACCATCACGCAAGCCGATGTGCCCGCTCAATTCCGAGACGATACGCTGGTATCACTGCTGAAGGCACCTTCTGCACCAGAATTCCTGGCCCGACACGAGGCCGCCTTGCTCGCCAATGACCGCGCCATACTCAAGCGGGTGATCCACCTACTGCGCGTTGCCTGTATGACATCGCCAGCCTGGCTTGCCGGAGTGCGCGGCCACAGCTCCATCCTGAGCATACCGGACGGCGAGGTCTGGGCGAGCGTTGTAGGACTGATTCATCGCAACATTGGAAGTTTCGGACAGGAAGACTCTCCACTGCTTCTTGCGTTGATCGAGGATGCCGTGCGCGGCGTCAGCTGGTGGACGCCGGACATCGAAGGTGCTGATCACATCGCCGGAATTGCTTATTGGCTCCTCCCGAGCGTTGAGAACCACAGAAGGGGCGATACCCGTAAACGCGTTCTCAAGGTTATTGCCAAGATCCCGAAAGCCGACCCTAGGCGATTCGAAGCCGTTCTGCGCGGGCAGATCAAGGAAGGACGCCGCCGAGACCCCGTCTCCGAAGAATTCAGCAACATACTTCTTGCGGGCCTTGATGGTGCGCCTGCAGCCCGTGACCTCCCGGATCTTTTAATTTCAATTGCAATGGATGCTTTTCTAGCGACGAAGGAGTATCTGGGCGGGGAGTCCTTCGGCCGCTCATCCCTAGACATCGAACTTTATTTTGGCATCAAGAGATACCTGAACCACGATTTCTTCCCTGCCAGCGCCTTTAGGGGGCCGTGGCTCAACCTGATCACGCGCCACCCGAGAATGGGGCTCGATTTCTTGATAGATATCTTCAATCACAGCGCCGAGTGGTACGCGCATCCACCTCTTCGTGACCGTCTAGAGCCCGCTTGGGAAGCTGAACTAACGTTCGCAGACGGGATGACCCGAAAACAGTGGGTGAATCAACGGCTTTGGGGGATGTACCGTGGTTTGGGTGTCAGCCCGTATGTTCTCCAGTCGCTGCTAATGGCTCTCGAGAAATGGCTGCTTGAGTATGCAAAGTCCCATCCCACGGGATTAGACGCAGTACTACTCGAGATCCTGCAGCGCAGCGATTCGGCAGCGCTAGCGGCGGTCGTCGCAAGCGTGGCAACCGCCCATCCTCTCCAATCCGGAGAGGCACTTCTAGTACTGCTTTCTGTGCAGGACTACATCTTGATTGATCGCAGTCGAATGGCCAGCGAGCGCCAGACGTCGATGCTTGCAGGAATGTTCCCTACTCTGAACGCCCAAAACAAACTCTATGAAGAGGAGAGAAAGACATCGAACGAGCTACCGCATCGTCAACATGACCTCGAGGTGGCTATCGCAAACCTGCAATTCGGCCCTCTGGCCCAACGGGTCCACGCGACCATTGACAAGTACATCGCAACCCTCCCTTCGTCGGACAAGCGCAACGAAGACGACCTCATATGGCAACTTGCCCTTCATCGGATGGACTTGCGCCAGTATGTCGTAGCCAAAGCCCAACCAGCATTGACCACGACATTCGATGAGGAAGACAAAGAGCCTTCGAAGAGTTACATCAGCCTCGAACCTAAAGCTGCTACCCCCGAAGTGCAGCAACTCATTGATGAGAGCGCACGGGGGGCGGGAGAAATGAATGCCCGGCTAGCCATCTACAATTGGGGTCTCCAGATATTCCAGCGCGACTCTGACTCTGCTGACCCGGCCCAATGGAGGGAGAAGCTGTCAGGTGCGCAGGAGATGGACCATACAACCGAACACCCGGACAGCAGTCGAAACGCCCCCGGTTTCGTCGCCGCCGTTTGTGTCCGCGATCACTGGGAGGAGATGTCATCGCAAGAGCAGGACTGGTGCAGCAATATTATCTGCTCCGAAATTTCCAGCGGCGCGGACAACTGGGAGACCATAAACCGCGCGCAGCGGTTTTCAATGCTCGCAGATCGCCCGTGTGCTTTCGTGGTACCTCTGCTCCTGTCCAAGCCGGTTAAGCAAACCCAAGCACTGCGCGTACGACAGGCCTTTATTACTGCTTTAACCCACCCGATCGACGAAGTCCGCTCGTATGCCACTTGGGGCATTGACGACGAGTTTTGGGCTGCGAATCCCGCCCTTGCCCTTCGTTCCGTAAACGCCATCGCGAAAGAGGCCGCTATTGCCGATTGCGCTTGGAAGGCCGAGGTGAAGAAGCGTTACGACAAGCGGAACGCGCTGGACACAATCGCCGCTACCGCAGCCACAGAGGTTCGCCGGTGCTTCTGGAAAGACGAAACAATCGCCGAAGATGAGCACATCAGATTCGACATCACGGAGGTATTCGGAGCCGAGGCGTCCGCGAAGGTCCTCGTGATTTTCGGCCAAGTGCCCAGCAATCCTCTGGCAGTGGCTGCGCACAGGCGCGCCAGTCAAGAGTTGGTCGACTGCTGGAATCGCGAGCACGACCGCTCCCCCCACCGGCGTGACCGGAACTTCCACTGGGAGCAGTCGATATCTGACTGCATTCAGCAATTTGTGATGCGTGCGTCAGACGCCGATGCAGAGCAAGTCCTTCAGCCCATCCTCGACGCGGTTGACAGGCACCCACGCGAAGTCCACAACGTCATCCAAGGCTTCACCAGCAGCGAGGACCGCAATCCCAACACGAAGCATTACTGGTTCCTGTGGAACCTGTTTGCCGAAAGGATCAAGCATGCTAAGTGGCTTGCCCATCTGGATGGCGAGCATCCATACGGTGGCGAGGTGCTCTCGACGATCTTCCTGACCTCGTGGTGGAAGGACGATGTCCGACACTGGCGGAGCCTAGAAGGCTATGCCCATAACGTCGACTTGCTGTTCAATGCGCTGCCGCCGGTCTCGATCGTGTTGGACAGCTACGCCCGTTTTCTCTACCACATCGGCGAGCACTCCATGCCAGCAGCTTTTGAGCACATCGCAAATGCACTCCGGCGGGGAAGTAGCTCTGACATGCTGCGCGAGTCCAACACCGTTTTCATACTCGAAAGCCTGCTCCAGCGGCATGTCTACTCACGCCCGCTAGAACTCAAGCGTGATCCTACCCTACGCGAGGCGATTCTGCATGTGCTCGACGTACTTGTCGAAAGCGGCTCATCCGCAGCGTTCAGAATGCGCGACGACTTCGTAACACCGGCCATCTGATGCTCCCTATCTTTTTCATCAATGAACTGGCTGAAAGGTGAATCGCCGCGGATTTCCTAGACAGCCGATGATCACTTCTGGTCGCTTGCTGCCGCTCAAGGCAACTAGCGATTGGTCAAATTCGCACCCGTCGCTCCTTTGCTCATCTCGCTGCATCCGAGCCTTCAGAGGATTGGATCGACACCCCCTTCGGCTCCCCAACCGCCCACTCTTTGGGAAAGCGGCGGATCAGTAGCGCCAGGACAAAGCCCACCGACAGCACCAAGGAGCAGAAGCTCAACGCGGCGGTGAAGCCGCCGGTGGTTTCGATCAGCCAGCGAGGCAGCCGGCGATGGCGGCGCTGAGGAATTGTCCGAAGGCAAAGAACAGCGCCGCGAAACTGAACGCGATGGGTATGCAGCGGGGCGCCACTTGGTCCGTGGCACTGTCTGAATCATCGCAAACAGTCCGTTGACCGAAGCGCCCATCACCAAGCAGTGGACAGCCCAGGCCGATAACATCGTGCTTGAAATGTGCACGAAATCACAATTTTCATTGTCATACGCGCACGGCATCTTGCCCGACATTTGTTAATCGAGGAGTTTTCGTTTAGCCCATGGTTGAGTGGATCGAAGCAAACCAGACGATAATCCAGATCGGCGTCAACATCGCTACGATGCTTATCTGGCTGATATACGCCCATTTGCTGTATTTCGGCTTTCGCCGGCAGCGCACGCCCCGGGTGATCATCAACCGCGGCAGGCAAAAGGATCTGGACGGGCTGTGCATCATCAGCAACATGAGCAAGGAGGCGATCTATGTGGAGTATCTTCTCGCTACTCTCAAAACCTCGGCGGGCTATATCACAATGGATGTCACGGATTTCGAACAGTCCGCTACTGAGGAGCGTGAGGATGAAGAGGGCAATCGGAAAGCTGTATCGGTGACGCCCGAGAACGTTCGTGAGAATACTCGACAGGGCCCACTCCTCTCGGGTGAGTATATGCATATCGGTACGTTTCATAGCCTCGTCAACCGCCTGGCGCGGCATGCCGGCATCCCGATGCGGGGCTATTGCCCCGAGGGTGACATACAATTGGAATCTCTGAGTATCCAGATTATCGCTCTGTACGGCCCGGAACCCCGGCCGATTAGCGCCACTCGAGACTTCAACATCAAAAGCGACCATGCTGGGAGCACATTGACTCCTACGTCCTGGCGTACCCGGCAGGGTATTTCGTTCCTGCACCGTCGCGTCTTGGGCAAAAAGGTGAACGAATTGAACGACTCCAACTTTTCGGTGGACTCTACCATCCGCCTGGACAAGGATTAGCCCTATACGGCCCGCTTGGCTGGTTGTGCTGTGCTTATCCAGTTGCCTTGAATCCCAGTCTTACAGCTCGCCTGCCCGCAGGCGACTTTTTATCAAAGGAAACCGTTCCATGATCCCGCTTTCTATTCTTGAACTTGGGCGTGTGCGTCAAGGGGCAGACCCACGTACCGCACTCAACGAGGCTCGCACCCTGGCTCAGCACGCTGAGCGTCTGGGCTACCGCCGCATCTGGGTGGCCGAGCATCACAATATGCCTGGCGTGACGACGGCGGCCACCTCGGTCGTCATTGCCCACATTGCCGCCGGGACCAGCAGTATCCGCGTGGGCGCTGGCGGCATCATGCTGCCCAATCATGCCCCTTACGTGATCGCAGAGCAGTTTGGCACCCTGGAAACCCTGTTTCCCGGACGCATCGATCTCGGGCTGGGCCGTGCGCCTGGGACAGACCAGATGACGTTGCGCGCCTTGCGCCGCAACCCGGCCAACGCCGAGAATTTCCCCCAGGATGTTCAAGAGCTACAGGAGTTTCTTGGGCCCAGGAAGGCCGGACGGCGCATCGAGGCTATCCCTGGCGTGGACACCAATGTGCCTCTCTGGATTCTGGGCTCCAGCCTGTTCGGTGCGCAGTTGGCGGCGTCCCTGGGGCTGCCTTATGGCTTCGCATCGCATTTCGCACCCCAGGCGCTTCACCAGGCATTGGATGTTTATCGTTCGACCTTCAAACCATCGGCGCAGGCGGACAAACCCTACGCACTGGTCGGGGTCAACGTGATCGCAGCCGAGACGGATGAAGAAGCACGTTATCTCGCTACCTCACAGCAGATGTCGTTCACCGACCTTTTTCGCGGGACGCGCGGCCTGATGCAGCCCCCGATCGAGGATATCGAGACCTACTGGACGCCGCAGGAAAAGTCTCAGGCAGGGCAGATGCTCAGCTGCAGCGTCGTTGGTAGCCGAGAAAGCGTCCGCCGCGGCCTTCAACAGCTCATCAAGGACACCGGAGCAGACGAACTGATGATCGTCTGCGATATCTTCGATCCGGAGAAGCGGCTGATGTCACTGCAGCTCATTGCAGAGGCTCTGCAGGACGGTTGATGGCCGAAGCTAGCGGTGTGCGGGATGTCCAAGGTGAAGACGAGCATCGGCGTAGCGCAGGCGCGCTACACCCCCAGGAGCGCGTTTGGGTTGCCGGCCTCGTTCGGATTCGGCAATCCAGTAAACCCTGAATTGAGGAGGGCCGACCCGGTGAAGTGAATAGCGGTGTTTTCGATGCGCGGGATAGAGGTTGCGGCGCCTTGCGAGCCAGAAGCGGGCCCCTCGACAACGTTACTCGCAACTACTGACTGACATCGCCCTCGCTGGTTGGCCCATCTTTTTGAGTCTCTTTTTTGGCGATTTTGCGCGACGTGCCAACTGCAGGTCTGTTCCCCGCTGTCCCTTTAGGCTTCGCCCCCCTTGAAATGGCGTGGGTGACCTTGCGATTTACGACCTCACCTTTAACAATTTGAGATACGCTGCTGCGTTCGCCAGCAATAACGCGCCTTCTGTGTGCAGGCATCGCAGCCATGAGCCCCATCCGTAGCCCAAACTTACGCAATATCGAATCGACGGTACTCAACGTCGGATTACCTTTGTCTGTTTCCAACTGATACAGCGCTCTGGTGGACATGCCGCACATTTGAGCAAAGGTTTCCTGATCGAAACCAGTAACCTCCAAACGAAGCCTGCGAATAGCCATGCCGAGGGTTAATTCACCATCAGTGTGCAGCTGAATGATCTCTTCGATCAGTTGTTTACGCAGTTCTCCGGTCGTGGCTTTCATAGCAGCTCCCATAACTCAAAATTCGAGTCCAGATTATTCACTGGGATAGCCTTTGACTGACGAATATCCAGGGGCATATCTACGAGCAAATCCGGCAGCGCTCTGAACTCATTGGCAGCGCCACGGATACGCTCATACAGATAATCCGGGGCATACCAATCCGGGAAACCGGCACAAATTTCACGCCACCTTGGGCTCCCTTTCTTTTCGGCTTCCCATTTTGTCGCCCTGGTTACGCCATCTGCATCCAAAACCATCGGGGCCAGGTCATAGATCGGGGCCAGATCAAACCTTTCCCTGTACCGGAATATGGATGTGTTACGACCGTGGTTGTCGCTGTTGCCCAGAATTCGGTTGAGCAGGTCTCGACGTATGTATTCAAAGATCAGCTCTGGCACCTCATCGGCTTGCCCGCTTAAGCACCACAACTCAATCAGCTTCGACAACACAACCTCATGCTTGAGTCTCGATCCAGGCTCTGTGTTACCGAGTAAGGAGTAGACGGATTCAACGGCGAGACGCTCGACGCTCCCTCCATTCACGATGCGGTCAAACCGTGGCATCCAAAGACTGGGCCTTTCGGCTTCTTCCAGGCTCAAACCATGAGTCGAAACGGTATTCAAGCCCAGACGCGACACCGCTTTGTAGTACTGGTACTCAGCGCGAAGAATGTTCTTGTCGTTCTCCGTCACCTTGTTCCGAGCGAACTTAACTAATGCGTGTGATTGCACGCGAGAATCATCAAGCATGGCATCAGCGTAAAGCTTTCCGTCACGCCCCTCGGTCAGCAATAGCTTTGGTGCTTCGCCCTGAGCGCCAGTCGCGCCACCCAGTGCAGCCCCAGCCTCGTAAGCGTACTCAAGAAAATCATTGGTACGCTCAACCACTTCCTGGCGAGCGAAGGCTTCAGCCCCGGTGTCCTCAAGAGCCTCAACGGACTCTTTGATACGTAGGTTGCCGATGGGCGATGGCGTACATCTCCCCAGTAGAAACAGATCAAGATCTATCTCTGGGGGCTTTTCATCATTAAATCGCTTGATCAGTGACTTCCTCGCATGACCAGCAGGAATGATGTCGAGAATGAAGGCTGGGAAGCCTCTGGTATCCTCAGGGCTCCAGTTGACCGGCAAGTTCAAGCTGACGGCATGTTCGAAAACGCTATCTATCACGTCAAAGAAATCATGCAGATATGTTGTCTTATACGAAGTCGTAACGCGGGTGTCCGCAACAGCTTGCGTACCTGAGATGCTCAGATCCAGGGCGTCGTGCCATTGGCCGTTTACATAGGTTTGTATGGTTAGCGCTTCGAACATTACGGCGAACTCAATCGGCATTAAGATGCTGACTAATCTAGGTCATGCGGGCTTAATCGGCAATATAAATCTGTAATTGGCCTTATTCTGCGCGAATTCGGCAATTTAATGCCGACGATGGATTGTCTAACGTGCCTGCAGTGAGCATACCGCTCAGTTACGCCCCGCTGGAGACGGGGCTCCTTGCTCATCTAATTGTTCCCGAGCCTTCAGGAGACTGCACCGGCTCCGTCTTCGGCTCCCCAACCGCCCACTCTTTGGGAAAGCGGCGGATCAATAGCGTCAGGACAAAGCCCACCGACAACACCACGAAGGTGAAGCTGAACGCGGCGGTGAAGCCGCCGGTGGTTTCGATCAGCCAGCCGGCGATGGCGGGGCCGAGGAATTGGCCGAAGGCAAAGAACAAGGTCGCGAAACTGAACGCGATGGGGATGTAGCGGGGCGCGACCTGATCCGTAGCGCTGGTCTGAATCATCGCAAAGAGTCCGTTGACCGAAGCGCCCATCACCAGATAATGGACGAAGAAGTAGGGCAGTGATTGGTCGATGAGGGGCAACGCCATACCCACGATCACCAGGAAGATGCACATCGACAGCGCGTTGCCCCGGCCCCAGAAATCAGATACCCATCCCCATAGCGGACCGGCAGCGATGGACATCAGGCCCATCATTGCCATGAAGCGTCCTGCGATGGCTTCGCTGTGGCCGCTTTCGACCATGAAACTGATCATGAACACCGTCTGGACGATATAGCCCAGGCCGATGATGCCGTAGGTGGTGGCCACGATCAGGATGCGGGGGTTGCGGTAGATCCGCCACTTGTCATCCGAGGGCAGGCTGCCAGTGGTGCTGGCGGTGGCCTTTGGGGGATTGCGTACGAACAGGCCGATCAGTGTCGCCACGAGCAGCGCTGCGCCAGCAAACACGCCCCAGCTGACCCGCCAACCCTGCTCGCCGAATAGGTTGAACAGAAAGGGCACCAGGACACCGGACACCAGAATGCCGACACCCACGCCACTGGTCATGCAGCCAATCACCAGCCCGCGCTTATCGGGAAACCAGGTCGCCAGCAGGGCCACCATGGGCGCAAACGCAAAGGCGGTACCGAACCCCAGTAGCCCCATCAGGAACATCACCAGCCAGAAGTTTGCGGCCATCGCCAGACCCAGAAACCCTACGGATACCGTGAGCATGCCAAACATGACCGAGGCCTTGGCGCCCCAGCGAGCAGCCGCTAGGCCCCCGGCCAGCACGAAGGACACATAACACAGGGCGGTAACGGTGCTGAGAATCCCGGCCTGCTGGTAGGACAAGCCAAGGTCCGCGCGCATCGCTGGCAGGATGATGCCAAACGCCAGCCGGGCGAACCCGATCACAACCAGGGACGTAAGGGTGCCGCACAGTACGGTAAGCACCATGTTCGGTCGGTTTGCATTCTGGGACATCGAGGCTCTCTTCTAATCTGACACTTCGCAGCCGCTCAGATTAACAGTTATCCGCTGTGGTGGGCCGACCAGGACTCAATGCTCTTCCAGACTACACCGAGCAATGCGATTGCCAGAATGGCGAACAATGCACCGGCCCCGGACGTACTCAGCACCTGCAACGTGAGACCGGAGACCAGCATCCAGAGCGCCGGGATGATAACTGCAATCCAGAGCGCCAAACTGCGTAGCAGGATTAGCGCCAGGCCCAAGGTGGTGATTGCTGTGGGATCGGCGTGGATGCCGAACACTTGTGCCTGGTACCAGGAACTGCCGGTGAGCAGCGCCATCAGCGGCAGGATGACCAGGCCGAACAGGGTAATTGCTGCGCCGATGACGACCGGTGGGCTTGTGCGGCGCGGTGTTGTATCCAGGCCAAACCCGGTCAGCCCCATCAGTGCCAGTAGCACGGCCTGGGCGATGAACGCGTAGCCAACATAGTCCCCGGCCCAGTTGAGTTCTGCATAGCGCTGCATAAAAAATGCGATGGCGACGAAGGCCCAGAGCGGGGCGGGCAGCAGGCAGGCGAGCCGTGTGTGGTCTTTAAATGCAAGCACAAGCGCGGCTGCGCCCAGCGCCAGGGTCAGCAGGTGCAGCGGCCAGAAGGTCTCGCCCATGCGTTCAAGCAGGCGGAGGTAGACATCCGCCGTGAAGGGAATGAAGTCCTGCAGTCGGTAGCTCGCCCAGTCGTTCATAGCGACTCGATATAGGCTGCCATCCGCTGCCGGGCGTCAGGGGAGGGCATGGGATCATGACCGGCGCGCATGTTTTCCTGCAGATGTTCGACCTGGGTGGTCGCGGGGATGGCGCAGGTTATCGCCGGGTGACTGACGATAAACTTCAGCAGAAAAGTCTGCCCAGGTGTTGCAGCCGCATTCCGCTTGCGCCCACTTGGGCAGTGGCTCGTTACGGCGCTTGAGGCTCTTGATCAGACTGCCGCCATTGTAAGGCCGGTTGGCGATCACGCCGATGCCGCGTTCTTCTGCCAGGGGCAGCAGCCTATCTTCGGCCTCGCGCTGGGCGATGTTGTAGGTGAGCTGAACGAAATCGATGTCCTCCGTGGTCATGATCTGTTCGATCTCTCGGTGGCGGCGCCCGTGCGAGGTAGTGATGCCGATATGCCCGATTGCGCCCTCGGCTTTCATCTCCTTGAGCGCTGCCAGGTGCTCGCGCCAGTCGGTCAGGTTATGTACCTGCACCAGATCGAAGTGTTCCAGGTTCCAGCGGTCCTGCAGTTCGGCTACCTGCTCGCGGGCCGATCCCCCGGCCGGGCTCCAGACCTTCTCTGCAGAAAACAGACTCTCGGGCGTGCCGAGCTGCTGTAACGCATAGCCCATCACGTCCGGCGCCGAACCGTACATGGGCGAGGAATCAATTAGGCCGCCGCCGTGCTCGAAGAACGCCTTTACCACCTCAGTGCGGGCATCGAGCAACTTCGGATCGCTGCCGACATTGAAGGTGCGCCAGGTACCCAGGCCGATGACCGGAAGCGTCTGCTGCGGCCCGCCAGTGTTGGCGCGAAGGCGTATCGACGGCAGCAGCATGGCGGCCAGTGTCGCGCCGATGAGCTTGAGGCTTTGTCTGCGCGTGATGCGATGGTTCATAGCGGTCGCTCCTTCATGTTTTTATGAATCGGCACCGTGGAAGCCAACACCAGAACAAAGCATGTCAGCACGAACACCTTATTAACAAACCAGTTGGTGCGCCAGATCGACCACTCCGGGTCGGCGAGAAAACGGACGAACAGGGTGCAGATGATGAGAATTTCAATGATGGACATGCCAACGGCCAGGGCACGCGTATAACGAGGCCGCGCCAACAGCGCCCAACCCAGCCAGATGTGGGCCAGTGGCCACAGATCCCAATAGATATAGCGCGCCCAGGGCTCCCCGTAGGCCAAAGCATAGCCAATGGGAAACAGGTATTTGATGAACAGCGTCCAGGCGGCGAGGATGAACAGCAGGTGGGCGAGAAAGCGGATCCAGGCGCTTGAAGGTTGTCGGGAGGGCGGTGACATAACGACTCCTGTCCCAGGCCGTCGGGACCTGACTGTTTGATTTCTGGTTCTGATGCAGTCTAGCTCGTGAGTACCCGTTGGATACTCACGAGCCAGGCTGGCGCACCTCGTTTGTCGTCACCGCGTCGTTTGGCTTGTGATATGGCTGATCGCTCAACCCTCCCGCAACAACATTGCCTGATTCATCTGCAACGCCCTTAGCGTTGGGAGCAGCCCGCCCAATAACGCAAGCGAACTGACCGCACCCGCCACCAGCGCTCCGAGCCACCATAGATCACCTGCTGGCAGCTTGAGCAGCGTGGCCGCCAGCGGCAGGGCAATCAGCGCGCCGAGGGCGGTAGCGAACAGGGTCGAAATGAAGGTAAGCAACCCTGTTTCCAGCAGCATGGCGAGGCGAATAGCCCGGTGCCTGGCGCCGAGGCAATGTAACAGGTTGGCTTCATAAAGCTGGCGCCTGCGGCTGACACTGACCACGCTGGACAGTACCAGTAGGCTTGCAGTCAGACTGACCAGGGCGACGGCGGCAAGGCCAGCGGTGGCCTTGCCGAGCAGGTCACCCGCGGTTTCGAGCCAGTCGGCGGTGCGCAGGGTCATTACGTTCGGTATGTTCCTGGCCAGCCACTGCTGGGATTGTTTTGCGGCCGGGTCGCTCTGGTAGACAACGCCGACGTAACGGCCGATCAGCGCATCCAGTGCGCCATCTTGCAGTACGCCTTCGAACCAGAACCGGGTTTGCAAACCTTTCTGCCGATAGAGGGCTTTAATTTCGGCGGCTATGGTCTGGCCTTGGACCAGAAATGCCACCTGGTCGCCAACGGTAAGCCCGAGTTTGTTGGCTTCCCGATCTTCCATGGCCATAAAGGCGGGCTCGCCCTGCGGCGCAGGTACCGTCCACCAGTCGCCTGCTATCAGCTCCAGATCTTCCGGGTTGCCGGACAGATAGCTGAGTTTGTATTCATCACCCATGGCTTCGCGTCTGGCTTGCGAGTCGTCCGCTAGCACTTCGGCGATGGGTGCCTGGTTGATGGTTGCCAGGCGGGCCCGTACCAGGGGCAGCAGTTCGGTCTGGCTGGAAGAGTCGAGCGATTCGAGGTCCGCCTGGAGCCTGTCAGTCTGATCAGGCAGAACGTCATACAGGATCAGGGCGGGTGCTTCGGCCGGTATGGTGGATTCCAGCGCGCGCAGCAGGGTACTGACGAGCAGGGTGCAAGCGACGACCAGTGTCAGCGCCGTACCCAGCGAAAGTAGCGTTGCCCGTAACGGCGAATCTGGCCGGTGCAGATTGGCCAGAGCCAGCCGCCGGGCGAAATTGCGATCAGCAAAGCCGCCGTTTTCCAGCGCTTTGGCAGCGTGCCGCAGGCCCTTGATCAGACCTTCCAGCAAGCCCCAGAGCACGACCAGCGCGAGCAGGAACAGAAAGCCGAGCTGAGAAGAAGGCAGCCAAAGCAGTAGGGCCCCGATGTACACAGCCAGGAGCATATAGCTGGCTATGCGCCAAATACGAGGTTCATGGCTGGCGGCCTGGACTTTGCCTCTGAACAGCCCGGCCGGTGATGCAGCAAGGGCTCTGGCCAGGGCTGGTAGCGCGAAGACGTAGGCGGTCAGCACTGCAAACAGCCAGCTCATGAGCAAGGGTAGGAGCCACATCTTTATCCATTGGCTGGCGCCGCTCGATTCGGATACCGCGAAGGCATCGCCGGCCAGGCTCAGGGCTACCGCAGACAACCCCAACCCGATGGCACCGCCGATAAGGCCGGCAAGGCTGCCGAGTATGCCGATCTGCAGCAGATAGATGCGCACCAGCGGCCCGCGCCGCAGGCCTAGCGTTTGCAGCGTGGCGATGGTGCCGAGTTTTTCATCCAGGTAGGCATGGATGCTGTTGGCGACCCCCAGGCCGCCGATAAACAGCGTAGTGAAGGCGATCAGGATCAGCGCCGTGGCAATGTGGTCCAGCCGTTCGGCCAGGCGCTCGCTGCGCTCGGCAAAGGTGGTGGTGTCCCAGCGGGTATCGGGAAAAGCCTGCTCGAATTCATCCAGCCAGAGAGTCAGGTCGCGGTCGGTCTGCACCCGGTATTCATAGTCGATGCGGCTGCCCGGTTGTATCAGCTGAGCGGCCTGCAGCGCCTCGTCAGAAATGATGATCGGCAAACCGCGCCAGTTGGCATTCAGGCTGCGATCGGGCTGTGTCTGAATCAGGCCGCTGATGCGAAAGGTCGCCGCGCCAATCTGTATCTGATCGCCAATGGTCTGGCCCAGGCGTTCAGCCAGGAGGGGGTCGACCACTGCGCCCCAGAGCGCGTCCTGTTGTGCAGTTGCCGCGGCCAGGGGTTGCTCTGGCATCAGCTGTAATTCGCCGTACAGCGGGTAGGCTGCATCGGGGATCAGTATCGCGGCCCTGAAAAAATTCTCGCCGTCTGCGTCAGTGACCATGGTGTCGAGCTGGCGCACCAGCGAGATGGTGCCGCTGGTCCGGAGCCATTCGAGCACGTCATCCGGCAGGGGCTCGCTGGAATCCAGTTCGACATCGCCGCCCAGGAGCGCGCGGGTATCCGCCAGCAGGCTCTGCTCGATCACCCGATAGAGACTGGCTGTGGCCGCCACCAGCGTGACGCCGAGTATCAGGCAGGCCAGAAAGATCTTGAGCACGGAGATGCGCGAGCGCAGATCTGAAACCGCAAATCTGAGCATCCACAGCGCTTTGTTAGAGGCCTCAGAGCGCATGCAGGTGCCCTGCATCCATTCTGACCCGGTGCTGGCAGCGCTCGGCTACTCGCTCGTCGTGGGTTACCAGCACCAGGGTGGATTGGCTTTGCCTGTGCAGGTCGAACAGCAGCGTCAGCACCTTCTCACCGGTTATCTGGTCCAGGTTGCCGGTTGGCTCGTCGCCCAGCAGCAGGCTTGGCTGATGCACCAGTGCGCGCGCAATAGCCACACGCTGCTGTTCGCCACCGGAAAGCTGGGTGGGGTGGTGCTGCAGTCGATGGCTCAGCCCCACAGCTTCGAGCATGGCCAGGGCGCGCTCGCGGGCATTGGCCTGCCCGGCAATCTCCAGCGGCAGGCTGACGTTGCCCAGCGCGCTGAGCCCCGGCAGCAAATGAAATGACTGAAAGATGATACCCAGGTGCTCGCTGCGCCAGTCGGCCAGCGCATTGGAGTCCATGTCGCCCAGGCGCTGGCTGCCCACCCGTATCTCGCCCTGGTCGGGTCGTTCAAGACCGGAAAGCAACAGCAGAAGCGAGGTCTTGCCACTGCCGGAGGGGCCGGTAATCGCCAGGGACTCGCCGGGTGGAACATTGAGCGAGGCGTCGTTAAGCACCGCAACGGTACCTGACTCTGTGGAGTAACTGAGGTGAATACCGCTCATTTGCACGCTGGTGGACACAGAGGCTCCTGTTGTTGTTCCTAGGGGGCACGGGCTGACACTATGCCATGTCCGGTGCGAACTTCTGCAGGCAACGCGTTTGAAATACTAGCCCTCGTGGCGACATTCTTGCCGAGAATGCCCAGAGTGCGTTGCGGGTATATCCAGTTTCCGACTGGGCGGCTTGCAGGGTCTCCCCTATGTTCACAGGCACGTCAATCAAATCAAGGAGCGTAGTATTAACGCTGTGCTAGGCTTTCATTGCAAAGTGAAATCACGAGCGACTTAAAGCAGGGCCGATTAACACTGCCCGCCGCCACTAGTGCCAGATGCTAGCCAAAATCAGGAGTAGTTATGACAGACCATATCGATATCAACGAAGAAAGGCTTCAACAGGTTCTTGCCGAGATGCGTGAGAGGAACGAGGCTAGCGCTCTCACGACAGATATCATCGAGCTTTACATGGGCGGATTTCATTCTAATAAGGGAGTGCCAGTCAAAGATTCGTGGAATGCGCAGTTCGGTAAATATCTAAAGGCGAACTCGTCAAAGTTTGGCATCAATGAATTGAGTTCGCATGAAAGCGTGAAGGTGAATGGCCATCCTACGTCGTCATCAAGATGGAGCCTTAGTGGCTAACAAAGCCATGGAGTTCAGGCTGGAAAACTGAAATGCCATATTCTATTTTGTTGGCGAAGGCTGAACTCGTCGCATTTCGGTTCAAATGGTGCGGACCTGGCTGTCGAGTTGGTTTCGAAACGTATTAGCTCCGCGCCGAAGAGGCGTTGCGATCAACGTGGTTGGCGCCCTAACTCGCCTTGGCTTTTTCTGGCATATCGGCGGCCAGCCGCTCGAGAAACATCGCCAGCGCTACTTCCTCTGCTTTCAGCCCCTTGCGTACGCGCGGCTTGGGCAGCTTGGTCAGTTCACCCAGGCTGAAATGCTCCAGTACGGCCGGGTGGATATAACATTTTCGGCACACTGCGGGGGTGTTGCTCAGTTGCTTGGCAACGTCTTTGACGACGGCCACCACATGCCGTTTCGCATGCGATTCGGGCTGCCATTCCAGCTCCCGTAGCACGGCCAGCGCCAACGCAGTGCCGGCCCAGGTGCGGTAATCCTTGGCGGTGAAATCGGCCCCGGTGAGGCTGTGCAGGTAGTCGTTGACATCGGAGGAACTGACGGTATGGCGCTCGCCGTCTTCGTCCAGATACTGGAAAAGATCCTGCCCCGGCAGTTCCTGACAACGTTTAACCACCCTGGCCAGGCGCCGATCTTTTACGCTGACCTGGTGTTCCACGCCGCTCTTGCCGCGAAAATGGAACTTGATTGCGCTGCCCTTGATATCGACATGGCGGGTGCGCAGGGTGGTGAGTCCGTAGGACTTATTGTCCCGGGCGTACTGTGTGTTGCCGACGCGGATCAGCGTGGCATCCAGCAGCATCACCACCGTGGCCAGCACCTTTTCGCGGGTGAATCCTGGCTCGGCGATTTGCGCTTCCAGTTGCTTGCGCAGTTTGGGCAGGGCCTTGCCGAACGCTTGCAGGCGCGAGTATTTGTCGGCGTCGCGCACTTCCCGCCAGCGCGGATGATAGCGGTATTGCTTGCGCCCACGGGCGTCGCGGCCAGTGGCTTGCAGATGGCCGCGCGAGTCAGCGCAGATCCACACGTCAGTGTAGGCGGGCGGCACCGCTAGGGAGTCGAGGCGCTTGATTTCATCGGGGTCGGTAATGCGCTCGCCCTTGGCATCGAAATATCTGAACGTGCCGCGGTATTTCTTGCGGCTGATGCCGGGCTGGGTGTCGTCGACGTAACGTAAGTCGCGAGGCAGGTCTGCTTGCAACGCGGAATCGGGCATGGGTCATTTCCCTGTCTACACATCAGGCGGGTATATCTGATTGACCGCTGCGTTTGCCAGTGGTGCCAACAGGTTCTGAAACAGAAGGAGCAGCCCGGCTCTGTCTATTTTCCCTGGGATGCGTAGAAGCTAAAGCAAGTCTTCGTCGTTACAGACCAATTTTACGCGGATGGTTTCGGTGGAATAGTCGCCGCCAATCTGCAACTCGGCGTCCTCGCCCGGCTGGATAGTCGCGTCGGGAAAGAAGGTCCATGAGTCCTCTGCCGGCTCAGGCCTGAGCGAGCATTGCACCGCGCTGCTGTGATTGTTGGTCAGGCGCAGGTGTTTCAGGTTGTCTGATGTCGCCGGGGCAGAGGTCTCCTGCGGTTCAATAACCCAGGCTCGGACATCCAGTTCATTGAGCTCCTTGTCCAGCAGTATCTCCGGTGAACCCAGGGCGACTGCAGGCAGGCACCCGATGACGGCACAGACGTAGATCAATTTCATTTCGCGACTCCTCTTTTCGCTGGGGCATATAGCAGCAGAGACTTTTGCGCGTCTCGGGTTCCTTTTTTGTTGGCTGGGCGTCGTCTGCTCAGTCGTGCGAAGGCTCGATGGGTTCTCGTTCTGATGGGCGCGCGATGGAACTGAGCAAATCGTTATGCATTAGTGGATTGCGTGGTACGTGGGGGAGCTCAATGAGCCGATCCGCAGGGTGGTGATGGCAGACGTTGTTGCGGCTGTTGCGCTTGTTATTGCTGGGATTGTTTATTTTGTCTGTCGCGGTGGGAAACAGCCGGCGGCATAAGCCATACGACATTGGTTTGGACCGCGCAATGTGCGAGCGCTTTTCGTGCGGCCGGGATATGATTCGCGCCCCAATAGGCTGCCTCACGCATCAGGCCATCATGCCCAGAAACGCCATCTATACCGATCTGTCGGGTTACTACGATTTAATGTGTGCGGATATTGACTACAGCTCTCAGAGCCAGGGTGTTCAGCGGCTGCATCGGTTATTCGGTAGCGCTGGAAAGACGCATCTCGATCTGGCCTGCGGGACCGGGCCGCATGTGCGGCATCTGCTCGATGCTGGCTATCAAAGCAGTGGGCTGGACATCAATCAGCCGATGTTGGACCTGGCGCTGATTCGCTGCCCGGAGGCCACCTTTTCTGTACAGGATATGTGTGGCTTCACGCTGAACCAGCCGGTCGACCTGATTACCTGTTTCCTGTATTCCATTCATTACAGTGCCGGGATCGAGAGACTGCAGGCGTGCATCGCCAGTGTGCATGCAGCGCTGGTGACAGGTGGGCTGTTCTGCTTCAACGCTGTCGACAAGCGCATGATCGACAACGACTCGCGCGTATCGCACACGGCTGCGCACGCTGATGGGTTATTCAGCTTTAGCTCCGGCTGGCACTATTCGGGAGTCGGCGAGCAGCAGTCGTTGAAGCTCCGCGTTGAAAGAACGGCCGCGGATGAAAGCCATGTATGGCAGGACGAGCACAGTATGGTGGCTGTGAGTTTCAGCGAACTGATTGAGCTTTTGCAGCCGTATTTCGATGTTCAGGTGTTTGAGCATGATTACGAGACGATCCTTCCCTGGGAAGGAGCATCCGGGAACGCGATATTCGTCTGCGTGAAGCGTGAAGCGTGAACGAGCGGGCGCACGATAGAAAAAACACCCGCTATGCAAGGCTAGGCAGGCTCAGGAAGACCCAAACTCTGACCCGGTGCCTCAGGGTTCGTGGTACCCTCTGCTGCTGAGGGTTTTCGCCGGGGAAGTGCGAGTCTGGGGCAATCGGAACGCCGAACCGCCGCCGCGATGGCGTCCGTAGGACGCCCGGGCTTCACCGGTGTCTCAATCCCAGCTCAAGGCCCCGCCGGTCTGGTACTCAATCACTCGCGTTTCAAAGAAGTTCTTCTCCTTTTTCAAGTCCATGATTTCGCTCATCCACGGGAAGGGGTTGGTGGTGCCTGGGTATTCTTCTTTCAGGCCGATCTGGGTCAGGCGGCGGTTAGCAATGTATTTGAGGTAGTCCTCCATCATCACCGCGTTCATACCAAGGACGCCGCGGGGCATGGTGTCGCGGGCGTACTCGATTTCCAGTTGGGTGCCTTGCAGAATCATCTGCGCGGCTTCGTCCTGCATAGTGGCATCCCACAGGTGCGGGTTTTCGATCTTGATCTGGTTGATCACATCGATACCGAAGTTCAGGTGCATGGATTCGTCACGCAGAATGTACTGGAACTGTTCGGCGACGCCGGTCATCTTGTTGCGGCGGCCCATGGACAGGATCTGGCTGAAGCCGCAGTAAAAGAAGATGCCTTCCAGTACACAATAGAATGCGATCAGATTGCGCAGCAGTTCCCGGTCGGTTTCCAGGGTGCCGGTCTCGAAGGTCGGATCGGAGATGGAGCGGGTGTACTTGAGGCCCCAGGCGGCTTTCTTCGCGACGCTGGGAATCTCGTGGTACATGTTGAAAATCTCGCCTTCATCCATCCCCAATGACTCGACGCAGTACTGGTAGGCGTGGGTGTGGATTGCCTCTTCGAAGGACTGGCGCAGCAGGTATTGGCGGCACTCGGGGTTGGTGATCAGCCGGTATACAGCCAGTACCAGATTGTTGGCGACCAGGGAATCGGCAGTGGAGAAGAAGCCCAGGTTGCGCTTGACGATGCGGCGCTCGTCGTCAGTCAGGCCCTCGGGGTTTTTCCACAGGGCGATGTCGGCAGTCATGTTTACTTCCTGCGGCATCCAGTGGTTGGAACAGCCGTCGAGGTATTTCTGCCAGGCCCAGTCATATTTGAAAGGGACAAGCTGATTGAGGTCTGCGCGGCAATTGATCATGCGCTTGGCGTCGACGTTGACCCTTGCAGCGGAGCCTTGAAGATCTTCCAGACCCTCCTGAATATCGAGCTCGTCCAGAGCCGCCTTGGCACGGGCGACGGCGTTCGAGTCCTCGCTGGCAACGCGGCGGGCGCGGTCTGTGATCGCTGTTGTCGAGGTTGAATTCGATGCTTCCAGCGGCGCGGCGCTGGTGTGTTCGTTGTCTTGGTCGTCCCAGTTGAGCATGGGTTAGCTCCTGTTCTGTTGTGTCATTGAATGGTGCGCTTGGGCACTGCTTGGCGTGTTCGCTACCGCATGGCGTAGCGCAGGCGCACTACACCCCCAGGGGGCAGCTGGGCCGCGTTCGGATGCGCCGGTTTTCCTGGGGTTGGCGTGCGCCGGCGCGCCGACAGGATTTGTTCCAGCCGCAGACCTGGCGGCGCGCATGTGCTTATACCCCCAGGGCTGATAGCGCTGATCTGTTTACTGGCAAGCCTCGCAATCTGGTTCGTCAATGGAGCAGGCTTTGGGGACCGGTGCTGGGCCGGACGACACTGCGTTGAGTTTGCCAGTCTCCACCGTGGATTTCTCGGTGCTGGTAGCAGCCATCGCACGCAGGTAATAGGTCGTTTTCAGGCCGCGGTACCAGGCCATGCGGTAGGTCGTGTCGAGTTTCTTGCCAGAGGCGCCGGCGATATACAGGTTGAGCGATTGAGCCTGGTCGATCCATTTCTGGCGGCGGCTGGCGGCTTCAACGATCCACTTGGTATCCACTTCAAAAGCGGTGGCGTAGAGCGCTTTAATGTCGGCGGGAATGCGGTCGATCTGCTGCACCGAGCCGTCATAGAACTTCAGGTCGTTGACCATGACCGGGTCCCAGAGGTTGCGAGCCTTGAGGTCGCGGACCAGGTAGGGATTGATCACGGTGAACTCGCCGGACAGGTTCGATTTGACGTACAAATTCTGGTAAGTCGGCTCGATGGACTGTGACACGCCAGTGATATTGGCGATGGTGGCAGTCGGCGCGATGGCCATGATGTTGGAGTTGCGCATGCCTTGTTTCACACGCTCGCGCAGCGGCTTCCAGTCCAGGGTCTGGCTGCGGTCGACATCGATATAGTGGGCGCCGCGCTGCTCGGTGAGGATGTCCAGCGAGTCCAGCGGCAAAATGCCCTGGCTCCACAGTGAGCCGTCGAAGCTGGCGTAGCTGCCGCGCTCTTCGGCCAGATCGCACGAGGCTTGAATGGCGTAATAACTGAGCGCCTCCATGGACTGGTCGGCAAAGGCGACGGCAGCGTCCGAACCGTAAGGCGTCTGCTGCATATAGAGCGCATCCTGAAAGCCCATGATGCCGAGGCCGACCGGGCGGTGCTTGAGGTTGGAGTTTTGCGCCTGCGGCACGGAGTAGTAATTGATGTCGATGACGTTATCCAGCATGCGTACGGCGGTCTTGACCGTGGCAGCCAGCTTGGCGGTATCCAGCTTGCCGTCTGTCATGTGGTTCGGCAGGTTGACCGAGCCCAGATTACACACGGCGATCTCATCGGCTGAAGTGTTCAGCGTGATCTCGGTGCACAGGTTGGAGCTGTGCACGACGCCGACGTGCTGTTGCGGGCTGCGCAGATTGCAGGCGTCCTTGAAGGTGAACCAGGGGTGGCCGGTTTCGAACAGCATGCTGAGCATCTTGCGCCAGAGGTCGCGGGCCTGGATGGTCTTGTGCAGTTTGAGTTTGCCTTGCTCGGTCAGTGTTTCGTAGTGCGTGTAGCGCTGTTCAAAGGCCTTGCCGGTCAGGTCATGCAGGTCGGGCGTGTCGGAAGGGGAGAACAGGGTCCACTGGCCGTCGTCGAATACGCGCTTCATGAACAGATCGGGGATCCAGTTGGCAGTATTCATATCATGGGTGCGGCGGCGGTCGTCACCGGTATTCTTGCGCAGCTCAAGGAACTCCTCGATATCCAGATGCCAGGTTTCCAGGTAGGCGCAGACCGCCCCCTTGCGTTTGCCGCCCTGGTTTACCGCCACGGCGGTGTCGTTAACCACCTTGAGGAACGGCACAACACCCTGGGATTTGCCATTGGTGCCCTTGATGTAAGCCCCCAGCGCGCGCACGTTGGTCCAGTCATTACCCAGGCCGCCAGCAAATTTGCTGAGCATGGCATTGTCATGAATAGCGTGATAGATGCCTGATAGCTCGTCGGGGACCGTCGTCAGATAACAACTGGATAGCTGCGGGCGCAGGGTGCCGGCATTGAACAGCGTAGGCGTGGACGCCATGTAGTCGAAACGCGAGAGCAGGTTGTAGAACTCGATGGCGCGGGCAGTGCGGTCCTGTTCCTCTATTGCCAGACCCATGGCGACGCGCATGAAGAATATCTGCGGCAGCTCGAAGCGCACGCCGTCCTTGTGGATGAAGTAGCGGTCGTAAAGTGTCTGCAGGCCCAGGTAGGTGAATTGCTGATCGCGCTCATGATTGATGGCGGCGCCGAGGGCATCCAGATCAAAGTCTTTCAGGCGCGGGTCGAGCAGTTCCAGTTCGGCGCCGGTGCTGACATAGACGGGCAGGGCTCTGGCATACAGCTCGGCCATCTGGTGATGGGTGGCGCTGTTGGTCACACCGAGAAACCCAAGCGCTTCGGCGCGCAAACTGTCCATCAGCAGGCGCGCTGTCACCTGGCTATAGTTCGGCTCGCGTTCCACCAGCGTGCGGGCGGTCATTACCAGGGCGGTGCTCACATCGCTTGCGGTGACGCCGTCGTACAGGTTTTTCAGGGTTTCGCGTTCGATCAGCGCGGCGTCGACTTCGGCCAGACCTTCGCAGGCTTCGGTGATCAAAATGCGCAAACGCCCCAGATCCAGCGGCTGCTGGGTGCCGTCTTCCAGCGTGACGCGAATGCTCGGATGCGCCTCTACCGGTTCATTACCCTGCCGCGCCTGACGCTGGCGGGCATGTTCTTCACGGTACAGCACATAGGCGCGGGCGACTTTCTGCTCGCCTGAACGCATCAACGCAAGCTCTACCTGATCCTGTATATCTTCGATATGCAGGGTGCCGCCGGAGGGCATGCGCCGCCAGAACGTCGCGGTAATGGTTTCTGTCAGCGTATCGACCACGTTATGAATGCGACTTGAAGCAGCGGCCTGGCTTCCCTCAACGCCGAGGAAGGCTTTGGTGATGGCGACCTTGATCTTGTCATCGGTATAGCTGACCAGCGCGCCGTTACGCTTGATTACCCGCAGGGCTCCCGGCGCCGTAACCATCAGATCCTTGTCATGTTCGCTTTCGATCGCCGGTGCATCGGTTGAAAGATTCGTGTGGGTGGTCGGTGAGGGCTGCATATGCGTGCTCCTGTGTCTCACTATATCTAGTAGTGTTGTCGGTCCGGTCTGCGATGGCGATCGGGCTTCCAGATACGAGTGAACTCCGTTAAAGCTCAGCTTCTGTGCAATCTGGGTTTAGGTGTTCATGTGTATATGTAGTGATCGTTTACCTAGGTGGCACAAGATAGTGTGGTTATATCTCTGGCGCAAGTCTCGGTTGGAAAAATATGCTGGGGCGCTGATCGGGCCTTGGCGGCTCAGTGGTGCTGTCAGGTGAAGCTCGACATGTTTGCGCGACCTACAATATGTTGTGTTTTGGAAGGATGGTCTGACCGGTGCTGGACGGCACCGCGCTGATGCTACAATGCCGCGCTGGCCTAGAACGCGACCGGGGGAACACGTGGACGAAAATGAACGCATTCTGATTGTCGAGGATGACTTGAAGCTTGCTTCGCTAATTGCCGATTTTCTCAGCGCTCAGGGACTGCAGACAGCAATAGAGCCGGACGGCAGCAAGGCGGTCGAGCGTGTGCTCAAGCATGTGCCTGATCTGGTTGTGCTGGATCTGATGCTGCCGGGAGAAGATGGTCTGTCCATCTGCAAGCGTTTGCGTGACGCCGGTTACACCCGACCGATCCTCATGCTGACTGCTCGCAGTGATGACAAGGACCACATTCAGGGGCTGGAGCTTGGCGCGGATGATTTTGTAAACAAGCCGGTACGGCCACAGGTCTTGCTGGCCCGGATCCGCGCGTTACTGCGCCGTCGGGGTGAGGTCGAGCAGCAAGTCAGTCAGCCACCGAGCAGGCTGCAATTCGGTGCTCTGATTGTCGACAGCACGCGTCGCGAAGCCTGGCTTGGATCTGAGCTGATTGACCTCACCGGTGCCGAGTTTGATCTGCTTTGGCTGTTAGCGAGCAACGCTGGGCGGGTGCTGAGCCGAGAGGAAACTTTTGTCGCGCTGCGCGGCATCGGATATGACGGGCAGGACCGCTCGATTGATGTCCGCATCTCAAGAATACGCCCCAAGATCGGCGATGATCCGGATCAGCCGCGGATTATAAAAACCGTTCGCAGCAAGGGATATCTGTTTGTCGCGCCTGAGCCGGCCGACACGTGAACTCCATCTTTTTTCGGGTATATGGCGGCATCCTGGCGGTGCTGATTACTGTGCTGCTACTGGGGTTGGCGGCCATCTGGTTCGTCAACGATATGCGCACTGAAGAATATCGCGAACGCATTGCCACGGGTACGTTCAGGCTGATGGCCGACAACCTTGAAGAAATGGACGAGGCCGAACGCCTGCGTGCGCTGGCGGCATGGACCAGACTGATTGGAGTACCCCTTGAGCTCAAGCACCTCGACAACCTCAATCTTGAGGCCAGCACCTGGTCCCGGTTGCTCAAGGGCCGCGTGCTGGTAAAGCCATCGAGCAATCCGCGTTTGCGTATTTATGCCATGGTGAGTGTCGATGAAGGTGTTGTGTTAACCGCGGCCATCCACCGGATTTCCGAGCAGCTAGGCAGGGCGACGCTGTTTCTGGTGGCCGATGAACTGGTTCGTCACCCAGAAGGAGATATGCCGGGTCGGCTGCAACAGCTCAGGGGCGACAAGGGCTTTGGGTATCCGCTGCGCCTAACGCCGATCCGCGAAGCCGATCTGGATGCCGACCAACGTCGCCGGTTGGAGGAAAGCGATACGGTAATGACCCTCGGGCCCGACGGCGACTCGGTGCTGCTCTACCTGAAAATCCCGGATACCCAATGGATTCTGAGTCTGGGTCCGTTGTATCAAATGAACGAATACCCGGCAGGGCTGCTTCTGGTCACTGGCATGTTAATGCTGGCGCTATGCGGTTTGCTTATCTATCTCTTGGTCCGGCAGCTGGAAAGACGCTTGCTGACGCTGGAGTCTGCGGCGGCGCATATCAGCGCGGGCAACCTGAACGCTCGCGTCGACGCCAGGGGAAACGATGCGGTGGGCCGTCTGGCACGGGCATTCAACCGTATGGCCACACACCTCCAGCGTCTCATGCGCATCCAACAGGAGATGATTGGCGCGGTGTCCCATGAGTTGCGCACCCCCGTGGCGCGGTTGCGGTTCGGCCTGGAAATGGTCGATACCGCGGTGAAACCAGAGGATCGGCGAAAGTATGTGGAGGGGATGGATGCCGATCTGAACGAGCTGGATGGGCTGGTAGACGAAATCCTGGTATATGCGCGGCTGGATCAGGGTGCGCCCGAGCTGACATTCAAACGCACCAATGTACCGGCAATGGTCGAGCAGGTGGTCAGCGAACTGGCTCCGCTGAATCAGCAGCTTGAGGTCCGCCACGATGATCATTCGATGGGCAGGGCGCGGTACGTCGAAGCCGAATCGCGCTATCTGCAGCGCGCCGTCGCCAATCTGGTCAACAATGCGATGCGCTATGCGAAGAGTCGCGTCCTGGTCACCACCCAGGTGCAATACGAGCGCTGCATCATCATGGTGGAGGATGACGGCCCGGGTATTCCTGAAGAATTCCGGGAACAGATCTTTACGCCGTTTTTGCGCCTGGATGATAGCCGCACTCGCTCATCCGGCGGTTACGGGCTGGGGTTGGCTATCGTGCGCAGGATTGTTTACTGGCATCAGGGAAGCGCTCGGGTTGAACGCTCCACAACGCTGGAAGGCGCGGCCTTTATTCTGGATTGGCCATTACGCCGGAGCTAGGTCGATCAACCCTATCGGCTATGACCATTCACCAGCAGCCGAAAGGCAGTGTCGGCCTGTTTCGCATCAGGCGTGCGGCCGCAAATAAGGTCGCAGTAAATGGCGCTCTCACCGATACGGATAATGAAGTACGCCAGGCTTTCGGCGTCCATTTCCGGGTTTATCCTGCCGGCCTCTATTTCGTGTTCGAACAATTTGCGCCAGGTTTCGATCAGGCGATTCTGCAAGCCGGCAATGTTCGAAGTGAGTAGCTGCAGCCCCCATTGGGGCTCGGAATGCAGAAAGTTGTGCAACGGCTTGGCTTCGATCAGAGCGACGTTGATGTCGTTATAGATCTGGGATAGAAAGTCGATCCCCGTGAGTTTGGGGTCCGCCTGGGCGCGCTCGATCGACTCGTCGTAAATTTCCTTGTAGAGCGACCAGAGTATCTCGCCCATCAACAGGTCTTTATTGCCGACCCAGCGCATCAGCGTCGCGCGACCGATATCCAGCTCTTCTGCCAGCAACGATAGATTCAGTCTGCGGCCCTCCAGCCACCATCGCCTGGCCATGCGAAAGGCGCTCAACGGTGTCGCGCGTTCATCTGATTTACGCTGCGAGAGTGCCAGGGCCAGCGGGGTGTTGGGCTTGCTCATATGGACTGCCTATTTGATCACGTGATTGTCATTGTTGACACCTATAGTAGCAAGGCTGATACCAAGAATAGAAGTGTCCCGCACCTGGAGCAGGTAGCAAATCAGGCTTCGCTTGTTTTGTTGCGCGGTCTGCGGACAAATACGAGCTTCGTGTTCTAGCGATAAGCGAGACTGAATTTGTATCCCCTTTAACCGGAACACGGATATGTCTGCTGGGCGAACAGTCAGGGGCAGACTTGATGGTCACCGCTGAGTGCTGCTTTTTGCTACCGGGAGCTAGGCTGGACAAGGTCGGGAAAGCGAAAAGAAAAACCGGCTATCGAATGATAGCCGGCTCTCGGTCACGCTGGGTTGGGGCTTTGCGAAGCCTGATATCAGTTGAAATCTTTCTTCTGAACTTCCCAGTCGCGTGAGGTGCACAACGTGCAGTCGGAGCCTTCAAAAACGCCGGCAGCGTTTTGATCGCCCATTAGCTGATAGCGATACCAGGCAGTTGACGGGCCGCGATAGCCGCCGGCGTCGCCCACAGGTTCAAAGTGCGCTACACCCTGCAACTCGCCCCAGAATACCGGGACGTTAGCATTGCGGAAGACGGGGCGACCATTCAATGCTGAGCCTGCCAGTGTATCGTCGCTACCGGTCATCAGGAACATCGGGCCGTTCTGGTTGCGCTGCGAGGACGACTCGTGGCCGAGGCCAAGTACGTATGGCTGGAAAGGGGCCGTGGTCGTAATCCGCGGATCCTGGCCCGCCATGATGGTGCCGCCACCACCCTGGGAGTGGCCGGATGCGCCGATACGGTTGAGGTCAAGCTTGCCCCCGTAGGTGCCTCCGCTACGGCCATTTTGTTGAGCCAGATAGTCGAGACAGGCGATCATTTCCTCACCACTGCCGGCGTTGGCCGTGGTGGCTGCTGCGACGACAAACCCGTGGCTTGCCCAGTGCTCATGCAGGCCGGCATAGGTTGTTGCGCCGCCACCCGTACCGTTACCCCAGATGATGATCGGATGCTTGAGGCCATCTTCTCCGAGTGTGCGCGGGCGCGAGATCCGGCAGCTGGGACCTTCGCTGCTGGCGGTCGTAGCAAAAGGGCCGTCCGCTGCGAAATCATTTACTGCGGGAAAACCCGAGTCTACCGGCAGATCGCCTGGAGGGTTGCCGCCGGGTGGGTTACCAGCCAATGCGCTGGCAGACAGCGCAAGACCGAGTGTGAAAGCGGAAAGCTTCATTACGGGTAAATTCATCATGATCTCTCTTAGCATTATTGTAAGGGTTGAACTGAGCTCAAGATCATCCCTGACAACTGCTGCGCTCGCTGCGAGTAAGAAACTATCGACCAGTGAATGACTATTCACTCGCCCAAAAGGGTGAAGTCGGCCTGTTTTGTGTCCCGTATCACGGCCCGCGTAGTGGCGTTCTGCCAACCAAAGATAAAAAAGCCGGCTACCTTTCGGTAACCGGCTTCGAGTGCCGATGCCTCAGTTTAGTTGATGCCTTTGCGCTCTACGTCCCAGCTGCGATCACTACACAGGCCGCAGTTGCTGCCGTAGAAGGTGCTCTCGGCGTTGCCATCGCTCATCAGATGAAAGCGGAACCATGCTGTGGATGGACCGCGGAACCCGCCGCCGTCACCCACAGGCTCGAAGTGGCTGGCACGTGACAGCTCGCCCCAGAAGACCGGCACGTTGGCGCGGCGGAATACCGGAGCGGCATTCAAGGTTGGTGAGGCGATGCTGTCCGAGCTACCGGTCATGAGGAACATTGGACCGTTCTGGTTGCTCTGCGAGGATGAACTGTGGCCAAGCCCGATGGTGTAGGGCTGGAAGGGTGCAGTAACGGTCACGCGACTGTCCTGACCAGCCATGATGCTACCGCCGCCTCCCTGAGAGTGCCCTGCAGTACCCACGCGGTTTACGTTCAGCTTGCCGGCATAAGTACCTGTGCTGCGGCCATTCTGCTGAACCAGATAGTCGAGGCAGGCAATCATGTCGCGGCCGGTACCGGCATTGGAGGTGCGTGCCGCGGCGACGACGAAGCCATGGCTCGCCCAGTGATCTAGCAGTGAGCGGTAAGTAGTTGGGCTGGAGCCGGTGCCGTTGCCCCAGAGGATGATCGGATGCTGACGTCCATTTTCACCGAGGGTGCGCGGACGGTAGATGCTGCAGCTCGGACCTTCATTTCCGTTAGTGGTCGAAAAGGAACCAGACCGGCTGAAGTCGGAAACCGATGGGAAGTCGCCACCGCCTCCGCCATTATCACCGCCATCTCCGCCGCCAGGTGGGTTGTAGGCCATGGCTCCGGCCGAAAGTAGGACGCCAATGGCGACGCTCGTCAGTTTCAACAGTGGTGCTTTCATGGTGATCTCTCTTTCTTAGCTTTCTTATGGGGATTCATCATTGAGCCTGCAGCTACTTCCAACGACGTTGTTTCGCATTCACGGAGCAAACCCTAGCGCTTTCCAATTTGATACACAGTCGCCTGTTCGGGTGAATATGAGACACCTTCGGGTGAATTTTGCGAAACGGCGCACAAGAGATGCTTGCAGTCAGGCCGCGAGAGCTGGATTTTGGGCTAAAAAAACGGCTGCCAAAGCAGCCGTAAAGAGAGGAACAAAGTGAAACGCGGGTATCAGTTAATGTCTTTACGGCGAACGGTCCAGCTGCGGTCAGAGCACAGTGTGCAGTTGTTGCCGTAGAAAGTGCTGCGTGCGTTCTGGTCTGCCATCAGGTGGTAACGCAACCAGGCAGTAGAGGGACCGCGAAATCCGCCTGCGTTGCCCACTGGCTCAAAATGACTGGCCGAATTCAGCTCGCCCCAGAAAACAGGAACGTTGGCGCGATTGAAGACTGGTTGAGCATTACGTGAGGGAGCGGCAATGGTGTCCGCACCGCCAGTCATCAGGAACATTGGCCCGCTCTGGTTGCTTTGTGAGGATGAACGGTGACCGAGGCCGATGGTGTATGGCTGAAACGGCGCGGTCGCTGTGACGCGATTGTCCTGCCCGGCCATGATGGTGCCGCCACCACCCTGGGAGTGGCCGGCAGTACCGACGCGGTTTACATTGAGTTTGCCGCCATAGGTGCCGCTGCTGCGGCCGTTCTGCTCGACCAGATAATCAAGACAATCAATCATCTCTTCGCCTGAGCCTGCATTGGAGGTACGCGCGGCTGCGACGACAAAACCGTGGCTGGCCCAGTGAGTCAACAAGGCGCTATAGGTGCTTGGCGAGGACCCGGTGCCGTTACCCCAGAGAATGATGGGGTGCTTTAGACCGTTATCACCGAGGGTGCGCGGACGGTAGATGGTGCAGTTCGGGCCTTCGTTACCATTGGTGGTTGAGAACGAGCCAGAGCGGCTGAAATCCGATACGGATGGAAAGCCAGAGCCTTCACCCGGATTCGGATCGGGATCAGGATTGGTTGGAGGCGTCGGGTTGTAGGCCATGGCGCCAGAAGACAACAACAGACCAAAAGCAACAGCGGTAAATTTGTGCAAGGAAGCGTTCATCGTTGGAACCCTGTCGATTCTTATTGTTACTGCTTACCGAGCGCTATGGTCGAGACCCAAGTCAGGCTCTGGATCGGATCAATGTATATTGATCAGCGCAATGCTGGATCTCGCCTGATTGGGGGAGTGGCGGCGGAAAAATGTGAGCGCCGTCAGAGAAACACCATGCCCACCGCTAATGGACGGTTGAGCCCATCCCGAACATCGGTGTAGCCGCCAAGCACCATGGCCGGAATGGAGCCCGGCCCTCCATAGCCCTGCACAGCTTCTAACGTCTGCGTTTAGCTGCCAGTCGAATTTCAAAACAGGTCAGGCGAGCGCCTTGGCAGTCACCCCGTCGAGGGTGGCGAAGGAGATGTCCTTGGCTGTGAGAAGGAAATCCTGCATATATGAGCTGTCGAGCATGTCGTCACGCACGGCTGCATACAAGGTGCCAAATAGCCCTTCAGAACCGAGCGGTCGCGCACTGACATAGCCACGTTGCAGATATTCCGCCATGGCCCAGTTGGGCAGGCAACACACCCCGCGGCCGGACGCCACCAGCTGCATCATCATCACCGTCATCTCGGCATTGCGCACGGCGGCGGGCTCGATGCCGGCAGGCTCAAGAAAGTGCTTGAAGATATCCAGTCGCTCACGATCCACCGGATAGCAGATCAAGGTTTCACCAGCCAGGTCCACCGGCTCCACGAACGCGCGGTTGACCAGCGGGTGCTGGTTGCTGATCGCCAGCTGTGCCTCATAGGTAAACAGCGGGACATAGGTGATACCGGGAATATCCTGGGGATCGGAGGTCACCACAAGATCGAGTTCTCCACGGGCCAGCGCCGGCAGCGGGGCGAAGAAGAACCCGGAAGCAAAGTCGACCTCCACTTCGGGCCAGGCATTGCGGAACTGGTCGATAGTCGGCATCAGCCATTGGAAGCAACTGTGGCATTCGATAGCCATATGCAGGCGTCCGGCCTGTCCGCCCGCGAGACGCTGAAGGTCGCGCTCGGCCTGGCGCAATTGCGGCAACAGGTTGTCCGCCAGGCGCAGCAATCGTAATCCGGCACTGGTAAAGCGCACCGGGCGCGTCTTGCGCACAAACAGCTGCAGGCCCAACTCTTCCTCAAGATTTTTCAGTTGATGAGATAAAGCCGATTGCGTGAGATGCAATCGTTCAGATGCTTCAACCAGGCTTTCGGCTTCGCGCAGGGTGGCAAGGGTCTTCAGGTGGCGGATCTCAAGCATGCTTGGCTCATCATGAATAATTTAGAAGTTTAACGTTAGCACGATGAGTTTGATTCAGCATCCGTTGCGGCCGATCCTATGCGTCTCGCTTAAAAGACTTGGAGATTGCCATGGCATTGGCCCATAACCTGGGGTTTCCCCGGATAGGACGCGACCGCGAATTGAAGAAGGCATTGGAAGCCTACTGGAACGGCACGCTGGATAAGGCGAGCCTGCTGCAGACGGGCCGCGAATTGCGTGCGGCGCACTGGCAAATACAGGCAGACGCAGGGCTGGGCTTGCTGCCGGTAGGCGATTTCGCCTGGTATGACCAGGTTCTCACGCATAGCCTGATGGTGGGTGCCGTTCCGTCCCGGTTCGGTGCCACAGAGCAAGCGGATCTGGACACCTTGTTTCGCATGGCGCGTGGCGTTAGCACTGCGGGCAGCGACACCTTTGCCTGCGAAATGACCAAGTGGTTCGATACCAATTATCACTATCTGGTCCCGGAGTTTGTCGAGGATCAGCAGTTCAGCCTGCAATGGCACCAGTTGTTCGATGAGGTCGACGAGGCGCTGGCGCTTGGGTACAAAGTGAAACCGGTGGTGCTGGGCCCACTCAGTTATCTGTGGCTGGGCAAGACCAAGGGCGTCGAGTTTGATCGCCTGGAATTGCTCGAACGCCTGCTACCGGTGTATTGCCAGATCTTCGAGCGATTGGCGGAGCGGGGCGTCGAGTGGGTGCAGATTGATGAGCCGGCATTGGTACTCGACTTGCCAGCGGAGTGGAAAGCGGCATACGAGAGCGCCTATAACCTGCTGCAACGGGCACCGCTGCGCAAACTGCTGACCACCTATTTTGGCGCGCTGGATGACAATCTCGGCCTGGCCTGCGCTCTGCCGGTTGATGGTCTGCATGTAGACCTGGTGCGCGCTCCCCAACAATTGTTGGCGGTAGTGGATCGTCTGCCCAGCTACAAGGTGCTGTCGCTGGGCGTGGTCAATGGCCGTAATATCTGGCGTTGCGATCTGTCTGCTGCGCTGGTGGCGTTACGCAGTGCAGAGGAAAAATGGGGCGAGCGACTGTGGGTGGCGCCCAGCTGTTCGCTTTTGCATGCTCCGGTTGATCTTGAGCGCGAGAACCATTTCGACAAAGAGTTGCGCGAATGGTTGGCCTTTTCTGTGCAGAAAGTCAGCGAAACAGCATTGATTGCCCAGGCATTGAATAACCCCTCCGAGCCCAAAGTGGTGGCGGCTATTCAGCTGTCCGATCAGATTCAGCAAGCACGTTGCGCCTCAGGCCGCATTCATAATTCAGCGGTCGCGGCACGACTTCGAGGCACCCAGCCGCAGCACAGCCAGCGGCACTCGGCCTATTCAGTCCGCGCGGCGGTTCAGCAGCAGGCATTGCATCTACCTCTGTTACCCACCACAACTATCGGGTCGTTTCCGCAAACAGCCGAGATCCGGTCCGCGCGCCGGGCGTTCAAGGTGGGTGATCTCTCTGAAGCGGAGTATGTAGCCGCCATGCAGTCGGAAATTGCCCAGGTGATTGCCGAGCAGGAGGCGCTGGATCTGGATGTGCTGGTGCACGGTGAAGCCGAGCGCAACGATATGGTCGAGTACTTCGGTGAGCAGCTCGAAGGCTACGTTTTCAGCCGATTCGGCTGGGTCCAGAGCTATGGATCGCGCTGCGTGAAGCCGCCGATCATCTATGGTGACATCAGCCGAGCGCGTGCAATGACGGTCGAATGGGCGCGCTATGCGCAAAGCCTGACGGAGCGCCCGGTTAAAGGCATGCTCACGGGCCCGGTAACCATGCTGATGTGGTCGTTCCAGCGCGAAGACGTGCCCCGTGAAGTCAGTGCGCGGCAGCTCGCGCTGGCCCTTCGTGACGAAGTGGTTGATCTCGAGCGCGCCGGTATCAACATCATCCAGATTGACGAACCTGCCTATCGGGAAGGATTACCGTTGCGTGCGGCCGAGCAGGGCGACTACCTGCGCTGGGCGTCGGAGGTGTTTCGCATCAGCGCCAGTGGTGTAGCCGATACCACGCAGATCCATACGCATATGTGCTATAGCGAATTCAACGATGTTCTGGGCGCTATCGCGGACATGGATGCGGATGTGATCACCATCGAAACATCCCGTTCGGACATGGAGCTGCTGGACGCCTTTGCCGATTTTGCCTATCCGAACGCGATAGGGCCGGGGGTGTATGACATTCACTCACCACGGATCCCGCAGTGCAATGAGATGCTGCGGTTGTTGCGCAAGGCGGCGCGCGTCATCCCCCTGGAACGCTTATGGGTTAATCCCGATTGCGGCTTGAAAACTCGGGGTTGGACCGAAACCCGGGCTGCACTGAAAGCGATGGTCGATGCCGCCCGTCAACTGCGGCAACAGGAAGCGGTAGCGGATCCTAATTTCCTTCTTCCGCGTCGTAGTACCCTGTAAAGTAGCGACCGATTACTTATCTGGGGTTTTCCATGCAGGAATTGTTGTTGCACTGTCGGCCGGGATTCGAGGGCGAAGCCGCTGCCGAGATGCAGGAGTTGTCAGCCGCAAAGGGTATTGCAGGCTATGCCGTCACGAAGGAAGGCACGGCGCTGGTGCGCTTTGTGTGTCCGGGTGAAGGCGATGCCGCCACCTTGATGCGCAAGCTGAGCTTTCGTCATCTGATTTTCGTTCGACAGTGGGCACTTGGCGATTGGCTCGATGTGTCGGTTGAGGACCGCATCGCTCCCATCATCACCGCCTGTTCCAAGGGGCCGCTGGCTTCCAGCCTGTGGCTGGAAACGGCCGATACCAACGACGGCAAGGCAATGGCCGCGCTGACCAAGAAGCTTGGCAAGCCGCTGGAAACAGCTTTGCTGAAGACCCGCTTTATCCGCCCGACGAAAACCGATGCGCCACGACTGCATGTATGTTTCGAGAGCGGCGAGCGGATTTTTGTCGGCTGGTCCTGGGCGGATAACGCCGCGCCCTGGCCAATGGGTATTCCACGCCTGAAGGTGCCGCGCGAGGCACCCAGCCGGTCGACGCTCAAGCTTGAAGAGGCCTGGCACCATTTCATCCCCCGGGAAGAATGGGACAGTCGTCTGGCGCCCGGCATGCTCGCAGTTGATCTGGGCGCTGCACCCGGCGGCTGGACCTGGCAGATGGTCAACCGGCACATGAAGGTGGTGGCGGTGGATAATGGACCCATGGATCGCAAACTGATGGATAGCGGTCAGGTCGAACACGTCGAGGCCGACGGCTATATGTACAAGCCGAAGGTGCCGGTGCAATGGATGGTATGCGATATCGTCGACAAACCAGCGCGCAGCAGCTCGTTGCTGGCGCGCTGGGTATCGCGGGGCTGGTGCCGCGAAGCAATCATGAACTTCAAGCTACCGATGAAGCGCCGTTACTACGAGGTGCTGCAGTGCATGGATCATGTTCAGTCCGCGCTGGACGAGGCGGGCATACGCGCGACGATCTCCTGCAAGCAGCTGTACTCCGACCGTGAAGAAGTGACCTGCCATGTGCGGGTGTTGCATGCGGGCAGCTACAGGGTGCAGTCAGTTCAACAGTGAGTCGAACGGCTCATTCGCCGGCTGCTGCGAGCCGGCAAGTGGCCTGACGATTAGCGTGCTGACGATTAAAGCGGCTCGAGCAGGGTGATTCGTTCGTCTTCCAGCAGCATGGGTCTGAACTCGTTGAGGCTGTTTCTGCGCCCATCGGAGTTTTCCCAGCGCTCCCAGGAATGACGATTCTGCCAGGTGACCATCACGATGCGATGGTTGGGTCGTTCCAGGTCCCGGAATGATTCACCGGAAATGAACCCTGGCGATTGAATGGCTTGCTGGATGATTCTGCGTGCCGCGGCTTCGTAATGGTCTTCCAGGCCTTCGGCAATTACACGCTCAATCAACACTTTAATCATGGAGTTTCCTTAGTGATTTCAGTCCCGTCACCCATAGTGTTGTCTCTGCCGGCGCTGCTGGCAAGAGACAGGCTTTTTTCCGATAATCTTTTCCGCTGTAATCCGCGAAGCATTTTTTGATTCGCATTGAAGCGCCCAAATTCTGGTCTGAACAAACCTGTGTGCAACGAAGGAAAGCTGAGAGTGTTATGACCGAGCCAGCCGATATGAATCACCTCGACACCCGCGGGCTACTATGCCCTGAACCGGTGATGATGCTGCACAACGCAGTGCGCGATATCAGCGCTGGCGAGCTGCTTGAAGTGCTTGCCACCGACCCTTCTACCCAGCGCGATATTCCGCGCTTCTGTGATTTTCTCGGTCACCAGCTGGTTGAGCAGGATGTGCAGGAGGGTACCTACCGGTACCTGATACGCAAGAGTTGAGAGAGACGGCGCTATTCTCGTCGCCCGGCGTCCCAGCCGGATTGTCCCGGACGTTGCTGGCAGGCGCCCAGCACATCCTGCCAGGCTTCGCTATGCGCCTGGATACTGCGTTGATAACGCTCCCAGAGTGAATTGTCCTCACCAGCAAGACGCTGCAGATACTGTGCGGTCGCGCTGGGAATTTCCGCCGTCTGGCTTAACAGCAAAATGGCTTCCCGCCAGGCCTGGCCGAGTCGCTGCGCCTGGGCCATCTGCGGCTGGATGTCACCGGCGTAGAACGCTGTAAAGACAGTCAGTAGCGTGCGCGAACGTTGCGTTGGTTGACCCATAGGACACAGGAAGGCAGGTTGCCTGGCGCGTAACATGGCGGTCGCCTGGTCCAGGGTATGGCTCAGGCGAGACAGGCTATGAATCAATTGGCCGCTGTGGTCGCTACGCTGTAGCGCTTCGAACAGGGGTTCGAGCGTTGACTGCGCTGGCGGCAGTCGAGCGGGCAGGGCCTGGCCTATGGCAGCCAGATCGAGCAACGCATCTATCGCGGCATGATCAGTTAGCGGCTCCTGACTGACAGGCAGCGGTTCATTATTGAAGCGCATATAGTGCTCGAACTCAGGGCTCGCGTTCAGCGCATTCCAGAATGCGGTGGGCAGACTGGCCCGTTTGATGTCGGCGATCTCGCTGAGCTGTTGGTGCAGCGCACCGCGTTCGGCGTCGTCTTTGATGATGTCCAGGCAGGCGTCAAGATTGCGCAACAGCTCGCCCTCGTAGGCCAGGAGATGGCTGCCGGGCATCACCTTGCCGAGGCTGCTGTTACGCTGTGCGACGGTCTGCTGCAGGGCGGGGCACTGGTTCGACTCAACCACCAGATCGAGCATGCCCAGGCGCAGCTGAGGCACCGGTTGCATACGGCTTCGGCGCGCCGGCAGCCGGTACTGGCTCAATGTATCTTGATCCCAGGCCTGCCAGTCCTGACCAAGAACGCGGCCGACCCGGTCGAGATAGTTGTCCATCTGTCTGCTTGCTTCAGGCGCGCGCTGACAGCCAGTCGCAAGCGCGCAAACAAGCAGGACGACCACAACACGCAGCATCGAAGATCTCCACAAATGCCCGGTAACAGATGTAGTCAGTATGGCAGTGCAGGCGATGCAGACGTGGAGGGTTATTCGCGACCGGCCAGGCCGACGCCGTGAGGCTGGTAGCGTTTACGCCGTGCCCCGACGATTGCCAGGCGGATCGACAGGAACACGGCCGCAGCGGTCAATCCCAGAATCAGGCCCTGCCAGAATCCGGCGGGACCCTGCGCAGGGCCCCAGATATCGGTCAGGCCAAGAATGTAGCCGCTCGGCAAACCGATAGCCCAATAGGCAATCATGGTCAGCAACATGGGCAATCGAGTGTCCTGATACCCGCGTAGGGCACCCGCGCAGGCGACCTGGACCGCGTCGGAGAACTGATAAAGCGCTGCGTAGAAAAACAGTGTGGAGGCGAGGGCGATGACCTCCGGGTTGCGCGTGTAGAGCAATGGAATCTGGTCTGCCAGGGCCAGCATCAGGCTTGCGGCAATGGCGGCATATACCAGCGACGCGAGGATCCCGGCCTTGGCCGCAAACAAGCCGGCGCGAGCGCCATTCAATCCAAGGTTATGCCCGACCCGAACGGTAATTGCCAGACCCAGACTGAAGGGCACCATGAAGGTAATGGAAGAGAAGTTGAGTGCGACCTGATGGCTCGCGACCACTTCAGCGCCCAGACCTGCGATCAGCAAGGCGATTACGCAGAACATGCTGGTCTCGGCGAACAAGGCGATGCCGATCGGCAAGCCCAGGCCCAACAGGTGTCGTTGAGCTGGCCAGCGCGGCCAGTCGAAGCGTTCGAATAGCTTGCTCGCGCGGTAGACCGGGGAGCGTTTCAGGTAGATCAGCATACAACCGAGCATGAACCACATAACCACTGCCGTGGCGATACCGCAGCCGATCGCGCCCAAAGCGGGCATGCCAAGTTTGCCGTACACCAGGATGTAATTAAGCGGCACGTTGAGCACCAGGGCGGCGAAACCGATCAGCATAGTCGGCTTGGTGCGTGACAGGCCGTCGCTCAACCCGCGCAAACCCTGGTAAATGGCTACCGCGGGAAAGCCGAGCGCTACGGCCTTGAGATAGCCCATGGTCAAGGGGATCAGGTCGTCCTGAACATCCATTACATGCAGGACAGGCTCGACCGACCACAGAAAGGCCGCACAGGCCACGCCCACAGCGACGCCCAGCCATGCGCCCTGGCGCACGAGAGCACCGGTTTCGCCAATCTGGGCCGGACCGCTGCTTGCAGCCACCTTCGAGGTGACGATCATCAACACGCCGGTGAGGAACAGGAAAGTGGGCACCCAGAATGCGTTGCCGAGCGCCACCGCCGCCAGATCAAGCGCGCTGACTCGACCAGCCATCGCGGTATCGACGAAGCCGAGCAGGGTGTGCGACATTTGCGCCGCGATAATAGGTAGTGCCAGCCAGGTCAGGCTGCGCAGTTCTGTTACACTGCGATGCCACCGGCCGGTATGTTCAGCGATTGTCATGAAGGCATGGTCTGAGGAAAAGCGCCCCATCCTATCAATTTGCCCGATATTGTCCACCTGCTAATGAATTTCGATTGTAAGGAACTGGTTCAGCTGTTCGAGCGCTGTTTTCTCAATGATTTCAATACTGTGCTTGTGCCTGGTGCCGAAGAGCCGGAATACCTGCCAGCAGACGAAACCAGCCCGCATCACCGCATTCTGTTCACCCGCGACTACTTCCGCAGTGCGCTGCACGAGATCTCGCACTGGTGCGTCGCGGGACCACAGCGGCGTTTGCTGCCCGACTTCGGATATTGGTACGCACCGGATGGTCGAACGGTCCAGCAGCAGCAGGCATTCGAGCAGGTTGAAGTCAAACCGCAGGCATTGGAGTGGCTGTTTTGCGAAGCCGCAGGCCATCCGTTCCGTGTCAGCCTGGATAACCTCAGCGGCGAGCCGACCGACCCTTTGCCTTTCAAACGAAAGGTGGTGGCTCAGGTTCATGCCTGTCTGGCAGAGGGTGTGTCCGAACGGCCGCAGCGCTTTATCCAGGCTCTGCTGGATTGTTACCGGCCGGGTGTCCAGCTCACCGCGAATGCCTTTAGACTCGATCGCATATAACGGCGACCCTGCGGCAAGGGCTCTGGACAGGCGAGCGAGCGGCGACCGACAATGAGCAACCCGCGCAAACCGGAACTCCCCATGCATATTGTTGCTGACGAAAATATCCCTCTGCTTGATGAATTCATGTCCGGTTTCGGACGTGTCACGCGCCTGCCTGGACGTGAAATCGATGCGTCTTCGGTGCGGCATGCAGACGTCCTGCTGGTGCGCTCTGTGACGCAGGTGTCCGCAGCCATGCTGGCCGGAAGCTCGGTACGCTTCGTCGGCACCTGCACCATCGGTACCGATCACCTCGATTTGCACGGGCTGGCAAAGGCCGGAATTTGCGTCGCCAGCGCACCGGGGTGTAATGCCCGGGGGGTGGTGGAATACGTGCTGAGTTGCTTGCTGGCATTCTCCGAGCGTACCGGTATCGATTGGCAACAGCAGGTGGTCGGGATAATCGGGGCCGGGCAGGTGGGTGGCCGTCTGGCCCGGACGCTGCGCCAGCTTGGTGTGGAGTGCCGGCTCTGTGATCCGCCGCAGTCAGAGCAGGAGTCCGGTTATGTCGATCTGGATACCCTGATCGAGCGGGCTGATGTGATCAGCTGCCATGTACCGCTTACTGATTCGGGTCGGTATCCAACCCGCTATTTGTTCGATGCTGACTGCCTGGCCAGATTGCGTCCAGGCGCCTGGTTGATCAACAGCAGCCGCGGTCCGGTCATCGACAATCAGGCATTGAAGTCGCTGCTTGAACGTCGAGATGACCTTCAGGTAGCGCTCGATGTCTGGGAACATGAGCCGCGCGTCGACCCTGAACTCGCCTCTCTCTGCGCCCTGGCGACGCCGCACATTGCAGGCTACAGCCTGGACGGCAAGCTGCGTGGCACCGAGCAGATTTACCAGGCGCTATGCCGCTTTTTCGGTGAGAAGATTGCTATTCGCCTGGAGGATATCGCGCCATCCCAGGGCAGTGGAGAGCTCAGTGTCAGTGCGGCGACGCCCAGGGAATGGCTGCTAGCCCGGGCCTTGCGCCTGGTATATGACGTGCGTGACGATGATGCGCGGTTCAGAGCCATGCTGGGCAAGGCGGAGTCAGACAGCGATATACGCAGCGGTTTTGACCTGTTGCGTAAACACTATCCGTTGCGACGGGAAAATTCGTTCTATCGCGTCAACACCGACGCCCCGATGGAGCGCGCGGTGACCACCAGGCTGGCTGCGGCGGGATTCAAGCCCTAGCGTTTTCAGACCCTGCTTTCGCTCATCGATGGGCTGACAGGCCGCCAATGCTGATCCAGTTCCGCGCAGGCCTGCTGGATCATCTGTTCGGTTATGGCGATCTCGCGCCCCTGTTCATCGATGACGTATCCGGCGGGCTCGGTGTTCAGGTTGTTCTCGTCCGGGCAAGCGTTCCTGGTGTCCAGCATGTGTAAACTCATGTCGTTGGTGCTCCTCTCGATCCGGCATGATGGGTCGACACTTCTTAGCAACTGACCCTCGAAGGCAGGGTATGGCATAAAGGTGGCAACTTTGTGACAGCGAAACGGCCAGGAAAATTCCAATGAAAGAGGCTTTTAAACTGGGCCTGGTTATCAATCCGTATGCAGGATTGGGCGGTCAGGCGGCTTTGAAGGGGTCCGATGGTGTCGCGCATCAGGCGTTGGCCATGGGAATCGAGCCCCGCGCGCACGAGCGCGTACGCCAGGCGCTGGAGCGCATCGAAGCCTGGCGGGAGCGTATGCAGTTTTTTTGCGCGCCGGGCGCGATGGGCGAAGATCTGCTGGCCAGCATGGGCTTCGACTATGAGGTGGTCGGCGAACTCTCCGGTGCAGGAACCACCGCAGCCGACACCGAACGCATGGTCAGGTTGCTCCAGGAGCGTGATATTGATCTGCTGCTATTTGCCGGTGGTGACGGCACAGCGCGTGATGTATGCAATAGCATCAGACCGGGGCAGCTGGTATTGGGCATCCCGGCGGGGGTGAAGATCCACTCGGGCGTGTATGCGGTCAATCCTCGCGCTGCCGGTGAGCTGGTTGCGCTGCTGCTGCAGGGTGAGCTGGTTCGACTGGGTGAAGCAGAGGTACGTGACATCGACGAAGACGCCTTCCGTCAGGGGTTGGTGCGCACGCGGCATTATGGCGAGCTGTCGGTCCCGGAGGAGGGGCGTTTCGTCCAGCAGGTCAAACAGGGCGGTCGTGAACAGGAAACATTGGTACTGGACGATGTAGCCGCCTGGTTACAGGAGATGCAGGATGAAGTGGAGGGTTGGATCTTCGGGCCTGGCTCGACCAACCTGGGTCTGCTTGAAGCCATGGGACTGCAAGGCACCTTGCTGGGTGTCGATGTGGTGCGCAACGGCGAGCTGATTTTGGCGGATGCCACCGAGGCGCAGCTGTGGGAGTTGGTCCATCAAGGTGAATGGCGGATTCTGGTGACGGCTATCGGCGGGCAGGGGCATATTCTCGGGCGTGGCAACCAACAGATTTCACCGCGCGTACTGGAAGCTGTAGGTCCCGAGAATCTGCTGGTGGTGGCTACCAAAACCAAGCTCAAAACACTGCAGGGCCGGCCGTTTCTGGTCGACACCGGCGATGCGGACCTTGATCAGCGGCTGACGGGGTTGCGTCGGGTGCTAAGCGGATATCGCGAGGAAATGCTCTATCCGGTCAGCTGGAAGGCTGAGGCGGAGTAGGTTTGCCTTGGGGGTGTAGCGCGTCCGCGCTAGGCCAGATCGGCGTCTACACTAACCCTGTCGGCGCGCGGGCGCACGCCAACCCCAGGCAAACCTCGTCGGCGCGACCGAACGCGGCCCGAGCNCAGGCAAACCTCGTCGGCGCGACCGAACGCGGCCCGAGCCGCACGCCAACCCCAGGCAAACGCAGGCCGTGCCGGGCGCACTCCTGGGGGTGTAGCGCGCCTGCGCTACGCCAATGCCAGTGCGATCAAAGCAAACCCTGTCGGCGCGCAGGCGCACGCCAACCCCAGGCAAACGCAGGCCGTGCCGGGCGCACTCCTGGGGGTGTAGTGCGCCTGCGCTACGCCAGCTCGGCGTCTACAACAAAACCGCCGACGAGCCCAAAGCTCGCCGACCCGATGGGGGGTTTTAGTAATTACCTGCACGCAACGCTGCAATACGCTGCTCAAGCGGCGGGTGGGTCATCAACAGACCTGCCAGACCATTCTTCAGGTTGCCGTTGATGCCGAAGGCGGTCATCTCCCCGGGCATTTCTACCGGTATGCCTTGTTCAGCACGCAGGCGCTCAAGCGCTGCGATCATCATGCCGCTCCCGACCAGTTGCGCGCTGGCTGCGTCGGCGCGGAATTCGCGTTGGCGCGAGAACCACATGACGATGATGCTGGCGAGAATGCCCAGAATCAGTTCCGCGAAAATCGTCGCGATAAAGTAACCGATGCCCGGTCCGCTGCTCTCGTTCTTGAATACGGCGCGGTCGACGAAGTTACCGATGATCCGCGCAAAGAACATCACAAAGGTATTCACTACGCCCTGGATCAGCGTCAGCGTGACCATGTCGCCGTTGGCTACGTGGCCGATCTCATGGGCCATGACGGCCTTGATTTCGTTGGGGCTGAAGCGCTGCAGCATGCCCTCGGAAACCGCCACCAGGGAGTTGTTCTTGTTCCAGCCGGTTGCGAAGGCGTTAGGTGCGCGCGACGGAAAGATACCCACCTCGGGCATGCCAATGCCGGCTTTCTGCGCCAGTTCGGCGACGGTATCGACCAACCACTGTTCCTGACGGGTTTGCGGGGTGTCGATCACCCGGGTGCGGGTGCCTCGCTTGGCCATCCACTTGGACATGAACAAGGATATGAACGAGCCCGCAAAACCGAAGACCGCGCAGAAGATGAGCAGCGACTGCAAATTCATGCCGCCCTGACCATCATGAACACTGCCAACTCCCAGCAGGCTGAGCGTAACGCTGGCTACCAGGATAATTGCCAGGTTAGTCGCCAGAAACAGCACAATGCGCATCATCTATTCATAACTCCTTTGATATTCGATAAGGGTTCCATCCTGCTTCATACGCAATCCGAACCCGGTTTTGCTGGTGGGTATATTGGGCGAATCCGTCCGGCTTTCAATCGGCAGTCTATTTCAAATCGTGTATCGCTCAGCGGCGTACCGAAGCCCGTGCAAAGCAGCGCTGAACGATCTCTGCAAGCTCGGTAGAGCTTTGGCTGGCAAGGGCGTCACGAAGCCGCTGGGCGGGTGTGGCACGTTGCCGGGCGATGCTTGCAGGCAGTGCTTCATCCAGCCAGTCGGCCGCAGGTGTCGAGAGCATCAGGAAGGCGCGCTCGGTGAGGCTGCATTGATCGAGGCCTTCCTGGCGAATGCTGTCGCTATAACGCAGAAAGCCTTCGTCAGCCATCCACAACATCGCGTTGAAGCAGGCGAGGTGACGGGGCGCCGGAACGCCAAAGGCATCGGGCTCATGGGGCCCGATGAGGTCTTCAACGAAAAGGATGCTCGGCGACGGGAAGCTGTTGTACAGGCTCAGCAAAATGCCCGCTACGTCCCGGTAGAAATCGTCGATGTGCAGGTCGGCCATGGTCGCCTCGCCCGGCAGTATCTACTGGCGGTAGTCCTTGAGAAAATTGGCAATCCGGCCAATCGCGACTTCCAGATCATCCTTGCGCGGTAGCGACACGATGCGGAAGTGATCCGGCCACGGCCAGTTGAACGCCGTGCCCTGGACAATGAGGATTTTCTCCTTGAGCAGAAGGTCCAGCACCATCTTTTCATCGTTATGGATCGGATAGACCTTGGGGTCCAGTTTGGGGAACAGGTAGAGCGCCCCCTTGGGCTTGGTGCAGCTGACGCCGGGAATGTCGTTGAGCAATTCCCAGGCGGTATCGCGCTGTTCAAGCAACCGGCCACCAGGCAGCACCAGATCATTGATGCTCTGATAGCCGCCCAGAGCGGTTTGTATGGCATGCTGCGCCGGTACGTTGGCGCACAGGCGCATCGAGGACAGAATATCCAGGCCTTCGATATAGCTATGAGCCTTGGCTTTGGGGCCGCTGATGATCATCCAGCCTGAACGGAAGCCGGCCACCCGGTAAGACTTGGATAAGCCGTTGAAGGTCAGGCAGAACACATCCGGCGCAACCGCTGCAATGGATTCATGCTCGACGCCGTCGTAGAGGATCTTGTCGTAGATCTCGTCGGCGAGCAGGACGAGGTGGTGCTCCCTGGCAACTTGCGCCAGTTGCTCGAGCATATCGCGAGAATAGACAGCCCCGGTGGGGTTGTTCGGGTTGATAATGACCAGTGCGCGGGTGTTGGGCGTGATCTTGCTGCGAATATCCTCGATGTCGGGATACCAGTCAGATTCCTCGTCGCACAGATAATGCACCGGCTTGCCGCCGGACAGACTGACGGCGGCGGTCCATAATGGATAGTCTGGCGCCGGGATCAGCACTTCATCGCCGTTGTTCAGCAGGCCCTGCATGGCCATGACGATAAGCTCGGATACGCCGTTGCCGAGATAGATGTCCTCGATCGTTACGCCGGGAATGTTCTTGGTCTGCGTGTAATGCATGACCGCCTTGCGCGCGGAAAACAGACCCTTGGAATCGCTGTAGCCCTGGGCTGTGGACAGGTTATGAATGATGTCCTGGAGAATTTCCTCCGGGGCCTCGAAACCAAAGGGCGCAGGGTTGCCAATATTCAGCTTGAGGATCCGATGACCTTCCTCTTCCAGCCGTTTGGCGTGGTGCAGGACGGGCCCGCGAATGTCATAACAGACGTTGGCCAATTTGTTGGACTTGCTAACCTGCATGATGTTTCCCTTGGGTTCCTGAAGGCTGACGTAGCGCGAAGCCATAAAAATGAGACAGCATGATACGTCGTGCAGCCATAATCGGGAAAGTCTGATAAACGCAAGTGTTAGGAGGAAATATGGATAAGATCATCAAGTCCGAAGAGGACTGGCGTGAACAGCTGGACGAGTCGCAGTTCCAGGTGTGTCGTCTCAAGGGCACCGAGCGGCCCTATACCGGCATCTACAACAGCAATACGACGCCGGGCGTTTACCACTGCATCTGCTGCGATGCGCCATTATTTGATACCGCCACCCAGTTTGACGCCGGGTGCGGTTGGCCGAGCTATTACGAACCAATCAATGGACAAGCGGTTGCCGAGCAGCAGGACACCAGTCACGGAATGATGCGCACCGAGGTGCTTTGCGCGCGCTGTGATGCGCATCTCGGCCATGTATTTCCGGATGGTCCGCCGCCGACGGGTTTGCGTTACTGTATTAATTCGGTGGCATTGAAGCTGCACCCGCGTAACGAATAACTCAACGGAAGAACGTCAATGCATAACAAGAACAACGTGTTGCACATTCCCTGCACAACCATCGACGGCCGGCAGACCAGCCTGGCGGAGCTGGGCGGCAAAGCCTATCTGGTGGTCAATACAGCCAGCAAATGCGGCTTCACACCTCAGTACAAGGGGCTGGAGTCGCTCTGGAAGACCTACGCCGACAAGGGGTTGCGCGTAGCCGGTTTTCCTTGCAACCAGTTTGGTTCGCAGGAGCCGGGGGACGAACAGGCCATATCATCGTTTTGTGAGATGCGCTTCGGTGTCACTTTCCCGTTATTCAGCAAAGTCGAGGTGAATGGCAGGGGAGCGCATCCGTTGTTTACACATCTGACATCCCAGGCGCCCGGTCTGCTTGGTAGCAAGCGCATCAAATGGAACTTCACCAAGTTCCTGGTGAATAGCGAGGGGCGGGTAATCAAGCGCTATGCTCCAACTACCAAGCCCGAGCAGCTAGCGCGGGATATCGAGTCGCTGCTCGCCTAGGTGCTAGTCGTTTTGTCCAGACTGGCGCGGCTGTCGTTGTTTCCGAGCCACTTGTCCATCATGGTCTGCAAGTCCTCCCGTTTAAAGGGTTTGACCAGATAATCGTTCATGCCGGCCGCGGCACAACGCTCACGGTCTTCTTCCAATGCGTTGGCTGTCAGCGCGATGACCGGCAAGGACGCCCATTGAGCTTGCTCACGGATGCGCCGGGTGGTTTGGTAACCATCCATGACCGGCATGTTGCAATCCATCAGCACCAGATCGAACTCATGTTCATGCAGCTGTTGGAGCGCGGCTTCGCCGTGCTCTGCAACGGCTACGTCGTAGCCCAGGCGGCCCAGCATGCCTTTGGCGACCATCTGATTGACCAGGTTATCCTCCACCAGCAGCACCGTGTGACCGGTTTGCGCCTGCGCCAGTGCGGCTCCTTCGCCGTTGAGCTGGGGCTGGGCGAACAGATCATCGATTGCACGTGCGAGGCGGGCACGCCCGGGCGGACTCGCTACATGCTGGCGTACGCCTGCGGCGCGCGCGTCGCTTGAACTCAGCCAGCCTGTATAGGGGCATACCAGCAAGCGCGGTATCTCCATGCGCTGGCCGGCGAGCTGATGCGCGACGTGGGGACTGTCCAGCAGCCAGAGATCGAAGGGAGGGTTGTTCATCGGTGGCTCAACCTGGGCGCTGTAATTGATTACCGCGCAGCGCATCCCCCAGTGCTCCAGTTGTTCGAGCAGAAAACTGCCTTGCAGGCGTCCCAGACGATTCCATATCAACACGCTGCGCGGGGCAGGCAGAGCGAAGGTGGGTTCGGTGCTGTGCGTTTTGAGCGGTAGGCTCACAGTAAAGGTGCTGCCCTGGCCTTGCTCCGACTCGACTTTCAGAGTGCCTTGCATGGCGTCTGCCAGACTTTTGCACAGAGCCAGGCCGAGCCCGGTCCCGCCAAAGCGTCTGGAAATCTGTGCGTCGGCCTGGGTAAAGGGGGCGAACACCGATTCCAGTGCTTCCGTCTGGATGCCGATGCCCGTATCGCGCACGCTGATGTCCACCCATTGTTGCCCGCCCCGGTTAGGGTGGAGGGCCAGGTAAACGGAGACCTGACCCTGCTCGGTAAATTTCAACGCGTTGGAGAGCAAGTTGCTGATGATCTGACGAATACGGGTGGGATCGCCCAGCATTATCCCGGGCAGCGCTGGGTCGATGCGGCAGCTGAGCTCGATATCGCGCTTGTAAGCGTTTTGGGAGAGCAGGCTGGTTGTGTCTTCCAGCAGGGCACCGAGATCGAAGGGGATCTCTTCCAGTTGCAGTTTTCCGGCTTCGAATTTGGATAGATCGAGGATGTCATTGAGTAGCTCAACGAGGATCTTGCCGGAGTCATAGGCAATGGATAGCTGCTGGCGTTGTTCGTCGTTCAGGGGGCTGTCCAGGGCGAGACCGATCATGCCCAGCAGGCCATTGATAGGCGTGCGTATTTCATGGCTCATGGCAGCCAGGAACGCGGCCCTGGAGCTAGCGGTTTCCAATGCCTCCTGGCGGGAGCGCTCCAGCTCCTGGTTGGACAAACGCAGCTGACGGTTGGCGTTCTGCAGTTCGGTAGTGCGTGCCTCGACAATGGTTTCAAGTTCTTCGAGATACTGGCGGAGCCGGTCTTCGGCACGCAGCTTCTGGCGAAGGTTGACGTCGATGCTCTGCAACTGCTGGTTGATGACCTCGACCAGTGCGCCAATTTCGTCCCGTTCATGGCCAGCAGGGCAGGGCAGCCGACTACGTTCATGCTCGCCGGTCATGCCGAGCAGGTCGGTAATCAGCCGCACCAGCGGTTTGGTCAGCATGCCGTAGAACAGCACCACCAGTATCAGCGATAGCACCAGGCACAGAATAAAGTTCGAGACCAGTGTCAGGCCTGCGCGGCGGAGAAATTTTGCACCCTGGTGAAAGGTGTCCACTTCAATTACCAGGTGGCCGAGCAGCTCGTTAGGCGCATGTTCAATGTATAGCGGTTGTGAATAATTGCGTGACGGCTCGAACAGTGCGTCGCTGACTGCGCGGTAACGGCTCTCGATCATCGGGCGATTCACACTGGCGAGGGCGACGCCGGTATCATCGATTATTTCGGCCCGTACGATTGGCGGGGACTGCAGCAAGCCAATGGTCAGCTCGCGGGCGAGTTCGGTATCAACGTTGTAGGCGATCCGTGATGCAGGCCCGAGGCTGACGTTTATCTGCGCGGCGATTTCATGGTCGATAGCTTCCTCTTCGGCCCGGTAATCCAGCGCTACCTGGATCAGCCCTAGCAGGGTGCCCAGAATAAAAGCCGCCAGAACGCCCTGTCGCGCCTGTTTGAATGAAAGCCGATCAGTAAAGCGAATATGGTTCACGGGTCATCCTGCGGTGTGCTTTCGCCATCAGATTAGCTTGGTTCCCCGCTGCCTGGTGATGGGATGGTATCGGTCGTTCGCGTTAGACGTGGCATGCTAAGTCATTTCTCTTGAACAGGAATACAGGTATGAACGAATTGACTCCCGGAGAGTTCATGAAACGTGCGGCGAGTTTCATGGATCGCTTCGAAAAGACACTCCCGCCAGCTCTGGAAGCCATTGACTGGAAGGTGACGCTGGCCGCCCGCTGGATGGGTCAGGGGGATCGAGGCTGGCTACGGCCCTTGACCGTCGGGAAGCATACCGGGCTTGCCGATCTGGTCGGCGTTGAGAGCCAGAAAGAGCTGTTGCGGGCCAACACCGAGCAGTTTGTGGGGGGGCTGCCTGCCAATAACGCCTTGTTGTGGGGCGCGCGTGGTACCGGGAAGTCGTCGTTGATCAGGGCGCTGCTGAATGAATATGCAGGTCGCAGTCTGCGTCTGATCGAGATCGACAAGAATGACCTGGTGCATCTGCCTGCGCTGATTGAACAGGTAAGATCGCTGCCCTGGCAGTTTCTGTTGTTCTGCGACGATCTGGCGTTCGAGGCGGATGACAGTGCATACAAGACTTTGAAGACTGTACTCGATGGAACCCTGGAAACTACACCGGACAACCTGCTGCTCTACGCCACGTCCAACCGGCGGCACCTGCTGCCCGAGCAGCGGAGCGATAATCAAGGGGCTGCGATGGTTGATGGCGAGCTGCACCCCGGTGAAGCGATCGAGGAGAAAATCGCGCTATCGGACCGCTTTGGGTTGTGGGTGTCGTTCTATCCGTTCTCCCAGGAGCATTATCTTGAAGTGGTTCAGCACTGGCTCGCGGCGCTGGCGAGCGAGCATGACCTGACCTGGCACTGGACTGAGGAGCTGAAAAAGGAGGCAATACGCTGGGCGTTGGCGCGGGGGAATCGCAACGGGCGTTGCGCCTACCAGTTTGCCCGCTCGTGGGTAGGGCGGGCTTTGCTCTAGGTTCGATCCATCTCAGCTGGGCTGTTTCTGGGCCGAGCGCGCCGCTATCTTGGCCAGCAGGCCGCGCTCCTCGGTCAGGCGATCGGCAATGCTGGGGCGTGTGCTGACCCGTTCGAGTAACCCAGCCAGGCCGGGCCAGCGTTGCGGGTCCAGCGTTTCGCCGCCGTGTCCGAAATTGATCAGCTGACATGCCACCGCGATATCGGCCATGCTGAAGCGCTCACCGACCAGATATTCGTTATCGCCCAGTTGCGCCTCCAGATAATCAAACAGCGGCGGCAGCGTCTCGTTGAACGCTGTGCTCACCAGTTGTTCATCGGTCGTCTCGCCCTTGAGTGGCCGGACAACCCGGTTGTAGAACACCGTAAAGGTGGCAAAGGGCGCCACTTCATAATCGGCGTATTTTTCCAGCCAGCGGATCCTGGCAGCCTGCTCCGGATTCGTGCCGTATAGCGAGCTGCCGCGGCTTTCATGCAGGTACTGGGCGATAACAGCAGAGTCGGCCAGGGTAAGATTGCCATCCTGTATGGCCGGGACGCGGCCAAGCGGGTTGATCTTGTAATACCAGTCAGGCTGTCCGAAGGGATTGACCGTGACCAGTTCGTATTCCTGCCCGACCTCGGCAAGCAGGATGCGGACCTTGCGAACGAAGGGAGACAGAATCGCGCCATAAAGGGTCAGTGCCATGCGGGGGCTCCGTTATCTTGTTATGGAAAAGGCCACCGAAGTCTCACATGGCGTGCGTAGCTACATCCTGATCATCAGCAACACGCGCACGCGGTACTTAACGGCGTTAATCATCGTACACGGATCGTTTTTTCCAGGCTTCATCGTCTTCTTCAAGCGCGTCCAATCCGGCGAGCAGTTCACTGTTTGCCGGATCGGTAGTCTGCTCGGTGCGGATGGCAGCCTGCTCGGCCTCTCTGAGCTTCTGTCTCATCTGCGCAAGCAGCTCGGCAAAGGCTGGATCGTTCTGCTTCTGAAGAAACGCTACTGCGCGCTCATACTGCAATTTGGCTACGCGTGGCTTGCCTTGTTGCAGAGCTTCGTTGGCTAGCGACTGGAACATTTCCAGGTTGATCGCAACGATATGCTGGCGGATCCTGGCTACCCATTGCTGCAGGGTGGCGCTGTCGAGCAGGCCATCCTTGTGAGCCTGGGAAAGCAGCTTGTGCAGGTTTTCCAGCAGAAGGCGAACGTCGCGGGCCTGTGTTTCGCTGGTGATGGCTATCGGCGTGTTGCCGATACTCAGGTCTCCGGTGGTCAGCTGCTGGCGGACCATGGCCAGCTGGTTGTCAGCCTTGGCGTTCTTCCGGTCCAGCTTGAGGAGTTGCGTTAACAGATATTCTTCAATGGTCAGCAGCAGGGACTTCAGCTCGACTGTCATGAACTGGCCGGGCAATTCACCGCTGAGGGTAGAACAGTATCTGATGCGAGCGTTCAGCTCGGCAGTCTGCCGGGCGCGCTCTAGCCGTGCGCGTTCAAGGCTGTGGCTGATGAAACCGATGCTGATAAGGATCAGCACGCCGCCAGCTACCAGGGCTCCAATGACTAAAGGGGACACGATCGATCTCTCTTCCTTGGTGATGTACGTGGTAGAAGCCCAAGCATCGAACTAAACAGGAAACGTTGCAAGCAGGAATTTCTGTGTCGCAGTTCGCAAATCATCACAGGCATAACTAGACTCGTCAGTTCAGGGAGGGAAGGGTAGCGTTGAACCAGGCCCGCCTGCCCGCAATCCCTGAGATTCCGCGGCGCACGAAAAAAACCTGAAAAAATATCAGGTTGGGGGGTTGACGGTTCTCCGGACCCTGCCTAAAATGCGCGCCACTTGCAGCGAACATTGAAACACGGGAGCAGCAAGTAGCCAGGGTTAATTACCTCGGCACTGTGAAGTCCGGATACGTCCCCTTCGTCTAGTGGCCTAGGACACCGCCCTTTCACGGCGGTAACAGGGGTTCGAGTCCCCTAGGGGACGCCACTTCGGCGTCAGTTTTGCGGGAATAGCTCAGTTGGTAGAGCACGACCTTGCCAAGGT
>NZ_VTPZ01000006.1 GCF_008638305.1 Pseudomonas profundi | reverse complement strand
TCTCAAGAGTTGAGGCCTCCACGAAACCCGGTGTGATTCATTCGCCAAAAAACCACCGAGCATGGTCGCTATCCTCGTAGCCCTCGGGCGGCGTGTAAACGGTCATGATCTCGTCCTTGCGCAGCACGCGGCCTCGATCTCTGCATCGATGTCAACACTGCCACGCGCATGGGTGAATAGATGCACCGCACCGCCACCGATAATGAAGACATTGAGCTAGCCTGGTGGGTTGCCGTCCAGTAGCGGCAAGGCCTGGGCGAACAGATTACCAATGGCCCGGCCCAGCGGCGTAGCTAAACGGACAGGGTCTGCGGCCCCCTCATTGGCAGTCTCGAGTAGTGTCATCTTCACTTCCACTCAGCTCATCTGGTAGTTCGATGCTGCATAGTGGAAACCTCATTCATGGCACAATGGATTCGTTTAGGCCGGGCTTCACCCGTGGCCCATTCGCCGCTTGCTCATCTTCAAGGACAAATTTCTAAGAGTCTTCGTAGCTGCGGCTGCTCGCCCATTCCAAGTCATACTGCACTTCAAGGTGAAAAGCCTCATAGAGTCGCCAGGCCTTCTGGCTGGCGTGCTCCAAGGCCTTCTCCACCCCGGCTTCTGTGAGGGCTGGGAGCTGCTCACGAAGCGACGCGAGCTTCACATAGACGGCATAAGCTGCATCGCGACTCTGGGCGGCATTCCCTTCGGCAATTTTTCTGTTCAATCCAGCCATCAACTGTTCTATCTCAGTCGTCTTAACGTCAGTCATAAGCTACGCGCCTCTGTTTGGGTAAATGGGAGTGGCTGTCGATCCGGTTGGCCAGGCTTTCAATGCCAGGATTCGGCGCGGACCGTTGAGTACGATGAGGCCAGCGACCGTACCAATCACCAAATCTGGATAGGAAGAAGCCAAGTGATTCTAGCTTGGTCGCGATCTGGTCAACCGAACCGTCATGCAAAGCGCGCACCTGTCAGCTGCTTAGATCAAAGGCCAACGAATTGAGCTCAGGAAAGCCATTCAGCGCGAGCCGAATCATTCGTTCTTCTGAAGAGCAACCCATTTTGGGCACTGCTGATCCATGCTCCTTCATTCAAAGGCGCGGTTGCCGCTTCAGTGGTTGCCGACACGGGGCCACAGCCACTGGGTTTCTCACAGGAATTCATGATCAGCTTCTCCTATAGAACTTGATCCTGCCGATTAAAAACCATGTAGCAGGCATAGGGTCAAGCCTGGATATACTGGCTTTTTACCAAGGGACAGACTATTCGCATCGGCCAACTTGCACATCAGGCGGGGGTGGACATTCAGACGATTCGTTTTTATGAACGTCAGGGACTGCTTCCACCGCCTAATCGCGAAGACACTGGCTATCGAACCTATAAAGCAGACCATGCGGACAAACTGCTGGCCTGCTGGGGGGCGACAAACCTCTTTTATGATTTCGGCTTCAAGTCATTTTTCGCGTCGCCTGAATCCATAGCGCTTGACCCTATAGCTGCTATAGGGTGTTCACTTAGGCAATCTGCTGCGTAAGTGAGATCCAGATGAATACCGCTCTCCGCATTGCCATCGATGAGGCCTTTTTCCAAGCTAGGAAAGCACTCAGTGAAAAGGCGCCAACCGAGGCTTTCTCTTGGCTGGAGCGAGCCCACATATTGAGCCAGCGAATGGCTATTCTTCATGCTCAGAGCCATTGGCTGATGCTAAGGGCTGGCTGGCAGTTGCGCGACTTTCGAGAGGTGCCCAGCCAAGTTCCGCGAATCATAGCGGCCCTGCTGTTCTCTAAGATCTGGGTGCCGCTCGGAAACAGCGGGCGCGCCAGGGTCAGTGCTTTTGCTCCGATGCCCATCTCACCGGAGCTGCAGCGACTTCTTCAAGGAGAAACGCGATGAGCTCGTCTCCTAGAAGGTCACTTCTCGCTGCTCCCTGGTTCTGGTGGATGCTATCGCTGGCCATTGCCTCGGCCGACCTAGCGATGAAAAGCGCAGTTACGGGTTCGCTCCCGGTCGGCACCGTGATTCCTTTCACCCCGTTCTTCAATCTGGTTCATTTCTGGAATACCGGTGCAGCGTTCAGCTTCCTGGCTGACGCGGGCGGTTGGCAGCGTTACTTCTTCATCGTCATAGCTTTGGTCATTTCAATCGTGCTGGCTCTGGTATTGCGTAAGCCCAGAGTCAAGAGTGAAGCGCTAGGCTATAGCCTTATCTTGGGCGGGGCAGTTGGGAATCTGATCGATCGCGCATTTCGAGGCCATGTAATCGACTACCTGGATTTTTACTGGCAGTCCTGGCATTGGCCTGCGTTTAACCTGGCGGATATTGGTATCGTCGTCGGCGCCGCCATGTTGATCCTGGGCAGTTTGCTGAGCCCAAAGGCGGAAGCCGGCCGAGTCAAAGAATGAAAGGCTGACCCTCAACAGTTACGGTGCGCTGGGCAGGCAATCCCGCAAGGACCAGGCGACCCGCATGTTAACCATCGCTGTCCGGGAGAAGGCGTTGCCGGCGCCTTGATGAGCGTTGCAGCCCGTTTTCTGGCTCGCTCGCTCCAATACGAGATTCCCCAACAAGATTTATCGATTATCTGGGACAGGATGCCGACACTTCCCCGAAGCCACTTCATCATGCGGAATGTGCGAATTACAATGTAAGTTTGCCGTTTAACGAAGCGAGTCTCGCCCATCTCTAGACATGAACTCTGGCATGGCCTTGAGCTGCCAAGAGCAACCACGGCAATCGGGATACTCTGAATAAGCTGTTCACAGTCATTCCCCAGTTGCGTCACTTCCAAAGTGCGTTCTGACTTATTGTCGGCTGGTATCGTCCAGATTCAGCGCAACAGGCATGTCAGTCGGTGCCAGGCAGACGCCCTCGTCACTGCAGGCCTGCGCCCGTACAATCATTTCGAGCCTGCCTACCTTTTCCAGCACGGCAATCTGTTTTCCGTCGGGCCGCAGCCGAATACTCGCACCATCGTCATACACCTCAAGGGCGGTGTCACCCAGCACAATGTCACTGACCCGGCCGCGCGGGTACTGCGTCGGGATTTCAAGCGCTTGGCCGTTGACTGAAGAATTGACGACAGTGGGAATCAGGAACTCCATAGAGGCCGGATTGGCATTCACGTGCCAGCCCGGTTCAATGTTCAATGTCAGAACGAATTCACCAGGCTTTCCCGCCAATGCTGCGTCGCCTTTCGCAAGAGTGAGGCGTACCTTATCAGCGGAATTCGCCAATCCTGTTCGGGCCGAAACCGGGACTTCAAGAGCGGCTCGTTCAGTCTGGACAGCGTCGGGGTTGTTTCCGTTGGTGTCGATCAACATGAACGCAGCGATCGCGAGGAGAAAAGCCACTACACCAGCCAGCAATCCTTTATGTCGAATCACCATGATTCATCTCCAGTATCTAAGGTTGTAGGTTTTCGGTACGACTGATAGCTTCGACCAAGCTGTCGGCGTCAAAAAGCCCCGTGAAACGGGCGATAACGGTGCCGTCACCGTCAATAACCACTGCGAAGGGTAAGGCCTGCCCACCGGTCGCAGTTAATAGCGCATCTTTTTCGGGGTTGCTCGCTGTCACGTCCACTTGTATAGGCACCATCTTGGTGCGCCGCACGGCTTTGGCCACGGAGGGCTCTTGGTAGACCGTGCGCTCAAGTATCTTACAGTTGATGCACCAGTCGGCGGTGAACTCCAGCAAATAGGGTGTGCCCCGGGCTTTTGTCTCCGTCAGTAACTTTGCGGAGTAGGGTTGCCAGACGAGTTCGTCTCCGTTGCTGTCCAGCGGGGATGCAAATCCCATAGTCATCGCAAGGGCAAGGCCTGCCGCCGTTGTGGTGATCACACGCACGGTACCATTACCCTGGACGAAACGGCGAGCACCCCAGGCCAGCACCAGTGCCAGCCAAGACCACCATAGCCAGGGATAAACCGCTTTGGGCATCAGGCTCGCGCTGAAGAAGACGGCTGCGGCCAGCAAGACCAGCGCGAGCCCTTCTCGAATGGCCAGAGTCCAGGGCCCCGCCTTGGGCAACCGGCTCAGCCACTTGGGTTTGAGGATCAGTGCCGCGTAGGGCAGCGACAACCCCAGCCCGATACTGCCGAATATCCCCATAGTTACCGGCGCCGGCTGGGTAACGGCAAAGGCTAGGACTCCACCCAGGAAAGGACCAGCACAAGGTGCAGCCAAAACCGCACTCAATAACCCCGATAAGAATGCTTCAGAGTAACGCCGGCCATGGGCCGAGGCGGCGAACGACGGGATCGGAATGGGCAAATCCAGCCACGTGACCACCGCAAACCCGACCAGCAAGGCAACAAGGATACCAACGAACACCGCGGACTGAAACAAAGTGCCCCAGCTCCACTGAAGAAATGCGGTCAATCCGCCCAGCGTCAAGAAAAACGCGAGTGTTCCTGCGGTGAACGCCAATGCGGCCAGCACGCGGTGCGATCGTTGGCTGCCCGCCTCTCGTAAGATAGTCCGGACCTTAATAGGAATCGCGGGCAAAACGCAGGGCGTCAGGTTGAGCAGCAAACCTGCCACTGTCGCCATTAAGAGCTGGCTGGCGATGAGTAAAGAGGGAATGTGATCGATCATTCAGCTATTCCAGCCCTTCCCACGATTCCCGACTGAAACGTCCGGTCTGACCCCGCCATTGGCCGCTTGCATCCTTAAACAGAAGGTTGTTTGAGTGCTCATATCTCTTCTCCATATAGACGCCGCCAACATTAACAGGAGCGAGAGCCACAGCAACGCATCGCTTTCCCGGCTTGTGAGCTTTTTTCTTGATAGCCAATTGCCACATGTAGACAAATCCCTTCCTCCTCATCCGATTTAAAATCTGCTCGCTGTCATGTACCCAAGCGATGATACTGCCGAATTCGACGAAGCAGGAGCAAGCCGAGTCCGAGTGCGATCACGCCAAGGACAGGCCAATCCCGCCAGCGCACATAAGGGGTTGCGCCAGTTCTGGGGGTCACTTCGGCACTGAGGGTGGCTACGCGGAATTGAGGAGCGCGTGTAAGAACCTTTCCCTCGTAGCTGACAGCTGCTGTGATACCCGTGTTCGTGGCTCGCAGTAGGTCACGTCCGGTTTCGATGGCACGCATGCGGACCATCTGAAAGTGCTGGAAAGGGCCGAGCGAGCTGCCGAACCAGGCATCGTTACTGACATTCACCAGCAACTGCGCTTCGGGCAGAAACTCCGTGACTTCAGCACCAAAGACCGCCTCGTAGCAGATGAGTGCCCCTACAGGCACCCCTGCTGCCTTCAGGACGTGCGCTTCCCGTCCCGGTGTGAAATCGGACATGGGCGCCCCGAGCACGTCGAGGGACGAACCCAAAAACTCCCGAAACGGAACATACTCACCGAAGGGCACCAGGTGACGTTTGTAGTAGAAGCCTGAGGGATCGGAGAGGCTTGTCACCGCGTTGTAGGTGCGACCGTCCTCCTCGCGTATCGGGACGCCAATCATCAACGAGGTGCCGGCCTGATCGGCTAACGCCTTAAGCTCAGCAAGATATTCTCTAGCCTCGTCATGCCACATCGGGATTGCCGTTTCTGGCCAAATCACAATGTCGGCCCCGAGATGCTGCTTCGTAAGCGCCTGATAACGGTCCAGCGTGATTCCCCGTGAATCCGGGTCCCATTTTCTGTCTTGCGCGATGTTTCCTTGCAAGAGGGCAATATTGATAGGATCAGCGGCTGGCTGCGTCCACTCATGATCCAGGAGCTGCAAGCTGGCAAGAGTAGCGGTTAACACGGCACCGGCTACCGCTGCACGGCGCAGGCTTGGATTTAAAACAACCCAAGCCAGGCCGCCAGCGAGCAAGGCCACCAGAAAACTCACGCCAAGCACACCAAAGACAGGCGCGATAGTGGCGAGTGTGGTGTCGGTCTGGCTGTAGCCGACAAAGAGCCAGGGAAAGCCGGTTAAGAACCAGGTGCGCATCCATTCACTCAACACCCATGTCGCTGGTAGCCCTAGCCAGAGGGCCGTCGCATCCATCTCAGGGTGCAGGCGGCGTACGAGGTACGCGACGCCCCATGGAAAGAGGGCAAGCAGCGAGACAAAGGCCGCTGTAGCTAACATCCCCACCACGGGGCCATTGCCGTACTGGCTGATGCTGACGAAGACCCAGGAGACACCTACACCGAAGTAACCAAGGCCAAAGAAGTAAGCCGACCATAACGCCTGACGCTTTGAAGGTTGCGCGGTCAGGACAAACAATGCGGCCAGAGCGACCACCGCAAGCCATGCCCAACCAAAAGGGGCAAAGGCAAGCGGCATGGCGCCTCCGGCAAGCAAAGCCATCACCCTCGTTACAAGAGTCTTGTAGCGCATTCCCGTGGATAGGTCGAAGAGTAGCGCGCACTTATCACCCAATGCTCTCGCCTCCGAAATCAAGATCAATCCTGTGGCTCATGCTTTCTTGCTCCGCTCAATTCAATCCCATCACCCCATTCCTCGGGCTCACCAGGGTGGCAAAGTGAATGTTTCTGGACTCGACTCGGTGCGCCGCAAGCTGGGAGCTGCTGCTTCGTATTCAGCCAGCAAGACAATGGCGGCGTGGATGGGATAGGTTCATTCCGTTCCTTGTCTTCCCGCCTGCCATACGAAAGGTATTCTGGTTGGCGCTACGTAATATCACTGCCAACTGGGGTAGTGCGGCGCATGACTGGAAACCGCTATGACTCAGTTCGTGATCCTGTACGAAGATCGTTTCACCAAGCCAACCTGGTAAGTGAGGGCCTACCTGATGGCAGGCCATTAACAGCCCGAACACAAAAAATCTGACAGTCCCACTGAGGTGACCAAGTGGTTCAAGGCTTACATGGTCTGCTTTTCCTTCCGAAGCCGTGGAATGACATCTATCACCCGTATAAGCAGTAGGCTGCGATCAGCCCTGTCAGGAGGTCTCCCGCGGTGTCCTCTAAGGCTGTCGACTGGAAGAAAAGTACGACACTGGGCAACTCGGAAAGCATGTCAGATTGCCCATGGTGCCACCGAGGATAAGACGGTATGCAATGAATTCTCTTTTATGACGATTTTTAAAAAAGTAGCGCTGCCAGCCCCCACCATGCGCAAAAAGACTGAATGCGGCACGGGTGCTCCATAGATGCACCCAGTTAAAGAGCAGGATCACTTAAACAGATTCGCCCTAGACCATTGATTGCTGCACCAGCCACTTTACAGCCTGATCAGACGCTGCCAGCAGGCTTGATATGGGCAACAGGGCATACGGCGAGAGTTTTGCCAATGATGGGCATTACTTCAACGCCAGAATGCGCCTGGCACCGTTAAGTACAATGACCCCCGAGACTGTGCCGATAATCAGATCCGGATAATTGGATCCTGTCCAGGCAACCAAAGCTCCGGCAATGATAACCCCCAGGTTGATCACTACGTCATTGGCCGAGAATATCCAGCTTGCCTTCATGTGCGCCCCGCCCTCACGGTGCTTGGATATGAGCAGCAAACAACTGGTATTGGCAATCAATGCGACAAATGCGATAGCCATCATCACCAGCGATTCAGGCTCACTACCGAATACAAAGCGTCTCACCACCTCCACAAGTACGCCTATAGCCAGAATTAGCTGCAGCCAGCCTGCTAGATGCGCGGCGCGTACCTGCATTTTTACGCTATGCCCGACCGCATAAAGGGCAAGGCCATAGACGGCTGCATCTGCAAAATTGTCCAGGGATTCTCCAATCAGCCCGGTGGACTGGGCGATTAGACCGGCAGTCATTTCCACCCCGAACAGAAGTGCATTGATGCCGAGCAACCAACGCAGGGTCCTGGATTCTTGCTTAGCAGAAGCTGGCGAGAACTCAGCGGCCTTGATGGTCTCCGGATTTGCAGCGACGGTTTCCTGAAGCGAGGCTCCTAGCCTCAAGGTCTTCAGTTTCGAGGTGATGGGCTCGACTTCGCCGTCATGCACGACCTTGAGCCGGCGGTTCGACAAGTCGAAGGACAGCGCCCGAATTTCCTCAAAGCCGTCCAGGGCCAGGCGAATCATTCGCTCTTCTGATGGGCAGTCCATCTTCGGCACGGCATAAACGCTGACCCAGTTCCCTGACGCTTCGGAGGAGGCATGCATATTGCTATCCACTGCGGACGTTGCGTCACCGTCACAGGCGCTACCACAGGATTTTCTCATGCTACTATTCCACTTGACAAATGTTGTGGTACCATTTAAAACCATAAAGCCACTACAAGGTCAACAGGGGAGAAGGCTGATGCGTATTGGTCAGTTGGCGCAGCTGGTAGGGGTCGAAACGCAGACGATCCGCTTCTATGAACAGCAGGGCTTGTTGCCGCCGCCTGATCGGCAGAACAACGGTTATCGTGTCTATACCGAGAAGCATAGTGAGCGGCTTGCCTTCATCCGTCGCTGCAGAATCCTAGACCTGTCACTGGCTGAGATTCACGAACTACAGAGCTATCAAGACGAGCCTCATCAGCCTTGCACCGCCGTCAACGCCTTGCTCGATGATCACATCTCTCAAGTGCGGTCACAGATAACCGGTCTGCAAGCGCTTGAGAAACAACTCGTTTCATTAAGAGCGAGCTGCAACGATGATCGGGAAATTGAGGTTTGTGGGGTTCTTGCTGGAATTAGCGAAGGAAGTGTGCATCAGCAGGAGGTTGGAGCACTAACCAGATAATCCGATAAAATATCGGCTTGCTTCACTCTCTCTCTCATGCAAAGGTAAGATCAACCATTTAATCCGCGTACCCGGAAGAGCAAGTACTCTCTAACTCTCCCCCAGCCACAGCGGGCGGTGGTCCACCGTTGAACTGATATGGCCGTTGCAAGTTGTACCCTGGCATCAGAAACCGACTGATATCCTGCTGTGCCCGCGATGCACTCATGTAGCCCACGGTCAGCCCCATTCTGCTTCCAGACTGCGAAACAGCCGCTCCATTGGCGCATTGTCATGGCATAGGTACCCTGGTCCGAATGAACAGCACGTCCTGGGGTCGGTCACGCTGTTCGTACGTAAGCGTCCGGTGATCCCGTCTTGAGCTGAGCACTGGGGCCGTCAGGATAGTGTCCACTTATTTTCTAGTGGACACTTAATATGAGCACTGTAAGCGTAACCAAGCCTTGTCAAAAACGTCGTCGCCATTCCCGGGAATTCAAGGCCAGCATCGTCACCACTTGCAATGAACCGGGAGCCTCCGTCTCACGCGTTGCGCTGGATAACGGCCTCCACGCCAATCTGGTGCGACGCTGGATCAGTGAGTCACGCCGAACCGATAATGCGCTCACGTCGATTCCAGCGTTCCTTCCGGTTAACCTGCCAGCTCCGTCTACCGTTGCTGTCGTTTTCAGAAGACGACCGCACCATCTGACTGGATGTAACGCCTGGTGTGCATACGGCTCCTGACAGCCCAATATCAGGAGTCGTCTGCACCAATCTCGACTATGCTCAATACTCGTGTGCACCAAAGCGAGGTTTGGGCATGACATCAGACACTCCACCGATTGCCGCGCAAGGCGTGGCCACCCTGCCCGACGAGGCATGGGCGCAAGCCCGGCACCGGACGGAAATCATCGGGCCACTGGCAGCGCTTGAGGTGGTCGGGCATGAAGCCGCCGATGAGGCAGCCCAAGCGCTGGGCCTGTCCCGGCGACAGGTATATGTCCTGATCCGTCGCGCCCGGCAGGGTACTGGCCTGGTAACAGACCTGACGCCCGGCCGATCCGGCGGCGGCAAAGGCAAGGGGCGCTTGCCGGAACCGGTCGAGCGCATCATCCGCGAGCTGCTGCAAAAGCGCTTCCTGACCAAGCAGAAACGCAGCCTGGCGGCGTTCCACCGCGAAGTCGCGCAGGCGTGCAAAACCCAGAAGCTGCCGGTGCCGGCGCGCAACACCGTGGCCCAGCGGATTGCCGGACTACACCCGGCGAAAATAGCCCGCAGCCGGGGCGGGCAGGACGCTGCCCGTCCCTTGCAAGGCGCGGGTGGCATTCCGCCCGAAGTCACCATGCCGCTGGAACAGGTGCAGATCGACCACACCGTCATCGACCTGATCGTGGTCGACGAGCGCGACCGGCAACCGATTGGCCGCCCATATTTGACCCTCGCCATCGACGTGTTCACGCGCTGCGTACTCGGCATGGTGGTCACGCTGGAAGCGCCGTCCGCCGTCTCGGTCGGCCTATGCCTCGCGCATGCCGCCTGCGACAAGCGGCCCTGGCTGGAAGGGCTGAATGTGGAAATGGACTGGCCGATGAGCGGCAAGCCCAGGCTGCTCTATCTGGACAACGCGGCCGAGTTCAAAAGCGAAGCGCTGCGCCGTGGCTGCGAACAGCATGGCATCCGGCTGGACTATCGCCCACCAGGCCAGCCGCACTACGGCGGCATCGTGGAACGGATCATCGGCACGGCGATGCAGATGATCCACGACGAATTACCGGGGACGACCTTCTCCAATCCCGGCCAGCGCGGCGAGTACGATTCCGAGAAGATGGCCACCCTGACGCTGCGCGAGCTGGAGCGCTGGCTCGCGTTGGCGGTAGGCACCTATCACGGCTCCGTGCACAACGGCCTGCTCCAGCCGCCGGCCGCGCGCTGGGCCGAGGCCGTGGAGCGCGTTGGCGTCCCGGCCGTCGTTACCCGCCCCACCGCGTTTTTGGTCGATTTCCTGCCGGTGATCCGCCGCACCCTGACCCGCACCGGCTTTGTCATCGACCACATCCACTACTACGCCGACGCCCTCAAGCCGTGGATTGCCCGGCGCGAGCGCTTGCCCGCCTTCCTGATCCGGCGCGATCCGCGCGACATCAGCCGCATCTGGGTACTGGAACCGGAAGGTCAGCACTATCTGGAGATCCACTACCGCACCTTGTCCCATCCGGCCGTCACCCTCTGGGAACAACGCCAGGCGCTGGCCAAATTGCGTCAGCTCGGGCGCGAGCAGGTGGACGAGTCGGCGCTGTTCCGCATGATCGGGCAGATGCGCGAGATCGTGACCACCGCCCAGAAGGCCACGCGCAAGGCGCGGCGCGACGCTGATCGCCGCCAGCACCTCAAGACGTCGGAGCCACCGGCCAAGCCCATACCGCCGGATGTGGACATGGCTGACCCGCAGGCAGACAACCTGCCGCCGGCCAAACCGTTCGATCAGATCGAGGAGTGGTAGCCGTGGACGAATATCCCGTCATTGACCTGTCCCACCTGCTGCCAGCGGCACAGGGTTTGGCCAGGCTGCCGGCAGACGAGCGCATCCAGCGCATTCGCGCCGACCGCTGGATCGGCTACCCGCGCGCGGTCGAGGCGCTGAACCGGCTGGAAACTCTGTATGCGTGGCCGAACAAGCAACGCATGCCAAACCTGCTGCTGGTCGGCCCCACCAACAACGGCAAGTCGATGATCGTCGAGAAATTCCGGCGGGCGCACCCGGTCGGCACCGACGCTGACCAAGAACATATCCCGGTGCTGGTCGTGCAGATGCCGTCAGAGCCATCGGTGATCCGCTTCTATGTCGCGCTGCTGGCTGCGATGGGCGCGCCGCTGCGCCCGCGCCCACGGCTGCCGGAAATGGAGCAACTGGCGCTGGCCCTGCTGCGCAAGGTCGGCGTGCGCATGCTGGTGATCGACGAACTGCACAATGTACTGGCTGGCAACAGCGTTAACCGGCGCGAGTTCCTCAACCTGCTGCGCTTCCTCGGCAACGAGCTGCGTATCCCCCTGGTCGGGGTCGGCACGCGCGAGGCGTACCTGGCCATCCGTTCGGACGATCAGTTGGAAAACCGCTTCGAGCCGATGCTGCTGCCGCCGTGGGAGGCCAATGAGGACTGCTGCTCGCTGCTGGCCAGCTTCGCGGCGTCACTCCCGCTACGGCGGCCATCCCCGATTGCCACGCTGGACATGGCCCGCTACCTGCTCACCCGGAGCGAAGGCACCATCGGCGAGCTTGCACATCTGCTGGTGGCGGCGGCCGTCGCCGCCGTGGAGAGTGGCGAGGAAGCGATCAACCACCGCACGCTCAGCATGGCCGACTACATCGGCCCCAGTGAGCGGCGGCGACAGTTCGAGCGGGAACTGATGTGAAGTCCGCGCCGCGCTGGCCGCTGCATCCGGCACCCAAGGAAGGCGAAGCCCTGTCCTCATGGCTCAACCGGGTCGCCGCCTGCTACCAGATGGACGTGCACGAGCTGCTGGCCCACGATCTTGGTCACAGCCAACTTGATGACCTGGATACCGCACCATCCTTGTCGTTGCTGACGGCGCTCTGCCAGCGCAGTGGCGTCGAGCTGGAGCGGTTGCGCAGCATGAGTCTTGCAGGCTGGGTGCCGTGGCTGCTCGACAGTCTCGACGATTCGGTACCAGCAGCCTTGGAAACCTATACATTCCAATGCGCGGTGCTCCTGCCCAAGCGCACCCGCAAGGTGCGGTCCATCACTCGCTGGCGTGCCTGGCTACCGAGCCAGACGATTCGCCGGGCGTGTCCGCAGTGTCTGAACGATCCAACGAATCAAGCTGTGCTACTCGTCTGGCAGCTCCCCTTGATGCTGAGCTGCCCGCAGCATGGCTGCTGGCTGGAGTCCTACTGGGGCATGCCCGGCCGGTATCTTCAGTGGGAAATCGCCGATGCTGCGCCGCGCCCTGCCGATGACGCAATCGCCTGCATGGACCGGCGCACCTGGCAGGCGCTGACGACGGGTTTTGTGGAGCTGCCGCGTCGGCGTGTCCACGCCGGCTTGTGGTTCCGGCTGCTGCGCACCCTGCTTGATGAGCTGAACACGCCGCTCTCGCACTGCGGCAGTTGCTCGGCGAGCATCCGCCATGTCTGGGAGCGCTGCGGCCATCCGCTGCGCGCCGGGCAGAGTCTGTGGCGTCCCTACGAGATTCTGGCCCCGGCGGTGCAGTGGCAGATGCTGGAGGCGGCGGCCACCGCCATCACGCTGATCGAGTCAAAGGCGCTGATCCCGCGCGGGGAACAGGCCGCGCTGTTTCAGACGGAGCCGCACACTGGTTTCACCAACGGCCTGCCGGCGAAGGTGCCGAAGCCGGAACCCATCAACCACTGGCAACGAGCAGCCCAGGCCATCGATGAGGCCATCATTGAAGCGCGACACAACCCGGAGACGGCCCGCTTGCTGTTCACACTGGCGTCCTACGGGCGACGCGACCCCGAATCCCTGGAACGTTTGCGCGCCACGTTCACCAAGGAGGGCATCCCGCCGGAGTTTTTGTCACATTACGAGCCTGAATGGCCGTTTGCAGGTCTTAGACTAAATGACGGGTTAAGTGACAGTTTTTGACGGCGAGAACTTTCTGGCTCACACTGTCACATAATCGAACGTATATGTGACAGGTACGACATGCTGATAGGCTACATGCGGGTATCGAAGGCGGACGGCTCCCAGGCTACCGATTTGCAGCGCGACGCGCTGATTGCCGCCGGGGTCGATCCAGTACATCTTTACGAGGACCAGGCATCCGGCATGCGCGAGGATCGGCCCGGCTTGACGAGCTGCCTGAAGGCGTTGCGAACTGGCGACACACTGGTCGTGTGGAAACTGGATCGGCTCGGACGCGACCTGCGACATCTCATCAACACCGTGCACGACCTGACTGGGCGCGGCATCGGCTTGAAGGTATTAACCGGGCACGGCGCGGCCATCGACACCACGACCGCCGCCGGCAAGCTGGTCTTTGGCATCTTCGCCGCCCTGGCCGAGTTCGAGCGCGAGTTGATCGCGGAGCGCACGATTGCCGGCCTAGCCTCGGCCCGCGCGCGCGGGCGGAAAGGCGGCCGGCCGTTCAAGATGACCGCCGCCAAGCTGCGGCTGGCGATGGCGGCAATGGGTCAGCCAGAGACCAAGGTCGGCGACCTGTGCCAGGAACTTGGCGTCACGCGGCAGACCCTGTATCGGCATGTTTCACCCAAGGGTGAGCTACGTCCAGATGGCGAGAAGCTACTCAGCCGAATTTGATGCCGGCATGAGGCAACGTAGCGACAGCGTGGTTTGTCTCAATGGGAAGCGCTCATGATCGATCTTTGAAGGCCCGCAGCAGTCGTGTCACAGACAGGACGAACAAACCGGTCAGCGTGAGGGCTGCGATACCCCAGTACTCTCCGATGAACGCGCCGGCCGTCGTGCCGGCCAGCACAATGGCGAGAATCGGCAAATGGCAGGGACAGGTGAGCACGGCCAGCGCGCCCCACAGGTAGCCGGTGATCGGTTTGTGCGTCTCGGACGGCAAGCGCTCGGGGCTGTTCATGGCAGACTCTCCGCGTGCTGTGCCGGCTCGGTCGGCATGGTGGCCAACTGCACCTCCAGATCGGCCAACGCTTCGCGCCGACGCTCGACGAACTGGCGCAGAACGGCAAGCTGCGCGGCCGCTTCATCGCCGTCCGCAGCATCCAGCGCCCGGCACAGCCGCGCCAGCGCGTCCAGGCCGATGCCCGCCTCGAAGGCCGCCCGCACGAAGCACAGCCGTTGCAAGGCGGCATCATCGAACAGGCCATAGCCGCCCGGGGTGCACGCCACCGGACGCAGCAATCCGCGCAGCAGGTAGTCGCGCACGATATGCACGCTCACCCCGGCATCAAGGGCCAGCCGGGACACGGTGTAGGCGCTCATTGAAAACCTCCTTTTTTTATCCAGCGCAGCAGGAAAGCTGCTTCACGTCCTTGTTGAAGGTCTGCGCCGCAAGCTTCAACCCCTCGACCATTGTCAGGTAGGGGAACAACTGGTCGGCCAGTTCCTGCACCGTCATGCGGTTGCGGATGGCGAGCACCGCCGTCTGGATCAGTTCGCCCGCTTCCGGGGCCACCGCCTGCACGCCGATGAGCCGTCCGCTACCTTCCTCGATGACCAGCTTGATGAAGCCGCGTGTGTCGAAGTTGGCAAGCGCTCGCGGAACGTTGTCGAGTGTCAGCGTGCGACTGTCGGTCTCGATGCCATCGTGGTGCGCTTCCGCCTCGCTGTAGCCCACGGTGGCGACTTGCGGGTCGGTGAACACCACTGCCGGCATCGCGGTCAGATTGAGGGCTGCGTCGCCGCCGGTCATGTTGATCGCGGCACGGGTGCCGGCGGCCGCTGCCACGTAGACGAACTGCGGCTGGTCGGTGCAGTCGCCGGCCGCGTAGATGTTCGGGTTGCTCGTGCGCATGCCTTGGTCGATAACGATGGCCCCTTGCGCATTGACAGTGACCCCCGCCGCGTCCAGCGCGAGGCTGCGCGTATTCGGTGCCCGACCGGTGGCAACCAGCAACTTGTCAGCGCGCAATTCACCGTGTCCGGTGGTCAGCACGAATTCGCCGTTCACATGGGCGACCTGGCTGGCTTGCGTGTGCTCCAGCACCTCGATGCCCTCGGCGCGGAAAGCGGCTGTCACGGCCTCGCCGATGGCCGGGTCTTCCCGGAAGAACAAGGTGCTGCGTGCCAGGATCGTGACCTGGCTGCCGAGCCGGGCAAAGGCTTGCGCCAGTTCCAACGCCACCACCGACGAACCGATCACGGCCAGGCGTGCGGGAATGGTGTCGCTGACAAGCGCTTCGGTGGAAGTCCAGTAGGGTGACTCTTTCAGGCCCGGAATCGGCGGCACGGCCGGACTGGCACCGGTGGCGACCAGGCAGCGGTCGAACGTTACCTCGCGCTCGCCACCCTCGTTCAAACGGACGACCAGGCTCTGGTCGTCCTTGAAACGCGCTTCACCGTGCAAAACGGTGATGGCTGGATTGCCGTCCAGGATGCCTTCGTATTTGGCGTGCCGCAGTTCATCGACACGGGCCTGCTGCTGGGCCAGCAGTTTGCTGCGGTCAATCGCAGGCACAGTTGCCGCAATACCGCCGTCGAACGGACTTTCCCGGCGCAGATGGGCAATATGGGCAGCGCGGATCATGATCTTGGACGGCACACAGCCGATATTGACGCAGGTGCCGCCGATGGTGCCGCGTTCGATCAGCGTGACCGTCGCGCCTTGCTCGACGGCCTTCAGCGCCGCCGCCATCGCGGCCCCGCCGCTGCCAATGATGGCGATATGCAAACCGGCGCCCTCAAGTGCATCACGGATTTTTGGTTCATCTTTGAAATCACCAACCCGGATCGAGCCTTGATAACCCAATGCGGCGATGGCGGCCAGCAGTTGGTTGTGGCTCACGGCGGTGTCTGCCATGACTTGCGCGCGGCTTTCTGGATAGGACACCACAGCGGCATTCACGCCGGGAATCTTTTCCAAAGCATCTTTGACATGGGTGGCGCAGGATGTGCAGGTCATGCCATTCACGGTGATTTCGGTCATTTTTTTACTCCATTGAATTTCGGGGTGCAGCAGGCATCGGCTTGGCGTTTTCGTTGGATGGCGTAGATGGTCAAGCCGATGAAAATCGCCAGCGCAGGCAGCAGCACATAGTCCAGATAGCCGGTCAGCGCGGACAAGCCGACCACACCGAGCAAAATGACCAGAACAGGGGTGAAGCAACACAGCGCCACGAGGGTTGTGCCAATGATGCTGACCCGCAGCAGTGTCTTCGGGTCTTTCATGATCAGTTCTTGACTGATGATGGGTAGCCCGCATCCTCGGTAGCCTTGGTCAGTTTCTGCACGCTGGTCTTGGCATCATCGAAGGTGACCACCGCTTCGCGCGTCTCGAAGGTCACGTCAACTTTACTGACGCCATCGACCTTGGAAATCGCCTTCTTGACAGTGATCGGACAGGCCGAGCAGGTCATGCCCGGTACGGACAGCGTAACGGTCTGGGTGGCGGCCCACACGGGGGCAACAACGGCAGCGAGGGCAAGGGCGGAAAGCAGCTTTTTCATGGTGAACTCCTGTGATCAATAGAAAAATGGCACGACGTAGGGAAATCCGAGCGCGACCAAAACCAGCACGGCCACGCCCCAGAAAATGAGCTTGTAAGTAGCTCGCACTTGGGGAATCGCGCAAACCTCACCCGGTTTGCAGGCGGCTGACGGCCGGTAGATGCGCCGCCAGGCGAAGAACAACGCCACCAGCGCCACGCCGATAAAGATGGGGCGATAGGGTTCCAACACCGTCAAGTTGCCGATCCAAGCGCCGCTGAACCCCAAGGCGATCAGAACCAGCGGCCCGAGGCAGCAAGCCGAGGCGAGGATGGCGGCCAGCCCGCCAGTGAAGAGCGCGCCGCGCCCGTTTTGAGGTTCAGACATACGTTTGTCCTTTCGAATCTGAATTGGATAGCTTAAGCTTACTTCCGTAGTTATGTACGGAGTCAAGCGATATGGAAAACAATTTGGAGAACCTGACCATTGGCGTTTTCGCCAGGACGGCCGGGGTCAATGTGGAGACCATCCGGTTCTATCAGCGCAAGGGCTTGCTCCCGGAACCGGACAAGCCTTACGGCAGCATTCGCCGCTATGGCGAGACGGATGTAACGCGGGTGCGCTTCGTGAAATCAGCCCAGCGGTTGGGCTTCAGCCTGGATGAGATCGCCGAGCTGCTGCGGCTGGAGGATGGCACCCATTGCGAGGAAGCCAGCAGCCTGGCCGAGCACAAGCTCAAGGACGTGCGCGAGAGGATGGCTGACCTGGCGCGCATGGAGGCCGTGCTGTCTGATTTGGTGTGCGCCTGCCATGCGCGGAAGGGGAACGTTTCCTGCCCGCTGATTGCGTCACTGCAAGGGAAGAAAGAACCGCGCAGTGCGGACGCCGTGTAGCCCGAGGGAACTACGCCTTAGCGTGCTTTATTTTCCGTTTTCTGAGGCGACTCCAACGTCAGAAAAGACCGTGCGGTCGACTTTTGATATTTCGTGCTGTCGCCTTCTGAAAGTGACAAATTTAACCCCGGATAATAATTTCTTAACCAGCCAACACCAGACTCGCCAGTATGGGTATAGCCAAATTGGCTGACTGGAGCCGACCATTTATGACAGGCAGGTGTCGGCCAATAGCGGTCATCGAGCGCCTACAAGACCAGTGGCGATTCATATCAAATGAGGTCGCTGTGCTGGCCAAATGGAATAAGGCAGATCAGTTACTGGTATGCCGAGGCAGCCCAATGGAGATCAACGCCGCCAACAAGACAAAAGTCGAGGACACCCACAGGCAAGCTTCCAAGCCATAGGCCTGATACACCCAGCCCGACAGCAGCGTGCCGATCAGCCGGCCGAGGGCGTTGGACATGTAATAGAAGCCGACATCCAGCGACACGCCGTCTTCCTTGGCGTAACTGACAATCAGGTAGCTGTGCAGCGAGGAGTTCACCGCAAACAGCGCGCCAAACACCATCAACCCGCCGAGCAAGACCCACTGCGCCGGCAAATCACTGTTCAGACCCAGGGCAATTGCGGCGGGCAACCCAGCCAGCACGGCCGCCCAAGCGAATGCCGCACGACCATCCGGCAACTGGCCGCTGGCCTTGCCGGTGATGGCCGGGGCGAAGGACTGCACAATGCCGTAGCCGATCACCCAGGCAGCGAGAAAGCCGCCGACCATCCAGAAATCCCAGCCAAACACGCTGGACAGATACACCGGCAGCGCGACGACAAACCACACATCGCGGGCGCCGAATAAGAACAAGCGGGCGGCAGAGAGAATATTGATTGCCCGGCTTTTGGACAGAATGTCGCGAAACTTTGGCTTGGCCTTGGCCTTGCCCAGATCCTTTTTCAGCAGCACCAGGCTGGCCAGCCAGATCAGCGCCAACACCGCCGCCATGGCCAGCACCGCCCCAGCGAAACCGAGCAGCGCCAGCAACGCGCCACCCATAAAGAAACCCACGCCCTTGAGCGCATTCTTCGAGCCGGTAAGGATCGCCACCCACTTGTATAGCGTGCCCTGCTGGCTGTCAGGCACCAGCAATTTGATCGAGCTTTTCGCACTCATCTTGTTCAGGTCTTTGGCGATACCGGACAGCGCCTGAGCTCCCATCACCCAGGGAATCGTCAGCCAGGCCGCCGGCACGGTGAGCATCAGCAAGGCCGCCACCTGCAGACCCAGGCCGATATTCATGGTGCGATTAAGCCCCAGCCGCGCGCCCAGATAACCGCCGACCAGATTGGTTATGACGCCGAAAATCTCATAGAACAGAAACAGCGCGGCAATCTGCAGCGGCGTGTAACCGAGGCTATGAAAATGCAGCACCACCAACATGCGCAACGCGCCGTCGGTGAGGGTAAAGGCCCAGTAGTTGCCGGTTACCAATAGGTATTGGCGCACTTCGGGGGCTAGGCGGGATAAGGCGTGCATAACGATCCTGCTCGGAAGCTTGGCTGGAGGGTGTGCAACTAGGTGAGAGGGGCTTTAGCCGCGACAAATTGGAGGCAAGTCGCGGCTAAAGCCCCTCCCACATACGCAGGGCGATTCTCAGTCGGCGGCGCCGACCATCCGCGCCAGCTCAACCGCGCGATTCGCGTAGCCCCACTCGTTGTCGTACCAGGCGTAGAGCTTCACCTGGGTGCCGTTGACCACCATGGTCGACAGCGCGTCGATAATCGAAGAGCGCGGATCGGTGCGGTAGTCGATGGATACCAGCGGACGTTCCTCGTAACCGAGGATGCCCTTGAGCGGGCCAGCGGCAGCAGCTTTCAGCAGTTGATTGACCTCTTCCACCGTGGTCGCACGCTCGACTTCGAATACGCAATCGGTCAGCGAGGCGTTGGCCAGGGGCACGCGCACGGCGTGGCCGTTGAGCTTGCCGCGCAGCTCGGGGAAGATCTCGGCAATTGCCGTGGCCGAACCGGTGCTGGTGGGGATCAGACTCATGCCGCTGGCGCGGGCGCGGCGCAGGTCCTTGTGCGGGGTGTCGAGAATGCTCTGGGTGTTGGTCAGGTCGTGGATGGTGGTGATCGAGCCGTGGCGGATACCGAGGTTCTCGTGAATCACCTTGACCACTGGGGCCAGACAGTTGGTGGTGCAGGACGCCGCCGTAACAATGCGGTGCTGCGCCGGGTCGAATAGCTGCTGGTTAACGCCCATCACGATATTCAGCGCGCCCTGCTCTTTTACCGGTGCGCAGACCACCACGCGTTTCACGCCTTGATCCAGGTACGCCTGCAGCACCGCAACGGTTTTCATCTTGCCGCTGGCCTCAATCACCAGATCGCAGCCGCTCCAGTCAGTATCGGCAATGGTCTTGTTGGCCGTGACCTGAATGCGTTTGCCGTCGATCAGGATGCACTCGCCCTCACTGCTCGCCTCGCTATTCCAGCGGCCATGCACCGAATCGAAATTGATCAGATGGGCGTGGGTTGCGGCGTCACCGGCCGGGTCGTTGATCTGCACAAACTCAAATTCAGGCCAGCCCCAGGCGGCGCGCAGCGCCAGACGACCGATACGACCAAAACCGTTGATACCTACCTTGATAGCCATAAACGAATTCCTTCTACAAAGTGATTAGGCGCTACGCGGCGCAAACATGATGATCGCCATACCGAGCAGGGCCACGCCGGCGCCCAGCAGGTCCCAATGGGTCGGGCGAATCCCGTCCACCAGCCACAGCCAGATAATTGCCATCGCCACATACACCCCGCCGTAAGCGGCATACACCCGGCCGGCGGCGGTCGGGTGCAAGGTCAGTAGCCAGGCGAACAGCGCCAGCGCGGCGGCGGCAGGCACCAGCAACCAGATGCTCTTGCCCTGCTTAAGCCACAGGTACGGCAGGTAGCAGCCGATGATCTCGGCCAGCGCCGTCAGGGCAAACAGGCCCAGGGTATTGAGCATGCTCATCTCAGTTGCCGAACTGGGCGATCCAGCCCGCATGGGCCGGATGCTGAATGGCTTTCGGCCGCAGCGCCTGCACCAGGCTAATGGCTTCGCTGCGGGCGATATCCAGCTCGATCAGGATGCGCGCAGCAATCAGCCCGGTACGCCCGGAACCGCCTTTGCAGTGGATGGCGATGGCCTTGTCAGCCGCCAGCAGCTCAGCAATTTGCGCCATGGCCGCCGGCCAGGCTGCGTCGAAATCCGCCTGTGGCACCTGCTCATCGGCCACGGGTAGATGCAGCCAGAGCAACCCTTGCGCGGCGCACAGCGCGGGCAAATCGCTGGCGGCGTTTTGCGCCAGCTCGGCGTATGGCATCAGGGTCAGCACGGCATCGGCGCCGGCCTGCCTCAGGGTGCTCAAGGCGCTGTCGATACTGCTGTCCTTGGTGCCTGGGCAAGGCGTGAAGATCAACCGACCGGGACGATTGGGAATGCTGAGAACATCAAAGGGATGGGACATGCTGAGTGATCCTGAAAATTAAATGGAAGCCTGATTGACCCGTTTGGACAACTGCTCGGCCGACTCCTTGCGCTCGGAATAGCGATCCACCAGGTAGTCCGTTTGGCCGCGCAGCAGCAGGGTGAACTTGACCAGCTCCTCCATCACGTCGACCACGCGGTCGTAATAGGCCGAAGGCTTCATCCGCCCGGCGTCGTCAAATTCGAGAAAGGCTTTGGCCACCGAGGACTGGTTGGGGATGGTGAACATGCGCATCCAGCGCCCCAGCACGCGCATCTGGTTCAGCGCATTGAACGACTGCGAACCGCCGCTGACCTGCATCAGCGCCAGGGTCTTGCCCTGGGTCGGCCGCACCGCGCCCATGCTCAGGGGAATCCAGTCGATCTGCGCTTTGAACACCCCGGTCATCGCGCCATGGCGTTCCGGCGAGCACCAGACCATGCCCTCGCTCCACAGCACCAGCTCGCGCAGTTCCTGCACCTTGGGGTGATCCTCGGGAGCATCATCCGGCAGCGGCAAGCCGCTGGGGTTGAAGATCCGCGCTTCGGCGCCGAACTGTTCAAGTAGACGCGCGGCTTCCTCGGTCAGCAGGCGGCTGTAAGAGCGCGCGCGGTTGGAGCCATACAGCAGCAGAATGCGCGGTTTGTGTAGCACTGCCGGTTTGCTCAGTTGGTCGTGATCCGGCAGATCAAGCAGTTCGGGGTCGATATTCGGCAGTTCAGGGTACATAGCAATTCCTGGCATCAGAGGCTGGCGATACGGCGCAACTCGGCCCGCAGAGCCTCGCGGTTAAGAGTGGTCGGCAGGGCCGCAAAAAAAGCATTAAGCCGCGCCTGAATAATCGCCACGGTTGCATCGAAAGCCGCGTCGATCTGCGCGGGCGTACCGACCAATTCGGATGGATCAGCCAAACCCCAATGTGCCTTGAGCGCGGGACCGAAGAACACCGGACAGGCATCACCAGCGGCCTTGTCGCACACGGTAATAACCAACTCCGGCGCCAGTTCGGCGTGTACCTCGGTGCCCTTGCTGTTCAGCCCCTCAGTGGAAATACCTGCGCGGCGCAAGGCCTCCAAAGCCTGAGGATGAACCTCGCCCTTGGGCTGGCTGCCGGCGCTGTAAGCGCGCATGCCGGCTGGAGCCAAGTGATTGAATAGCGCCTCGGAAAGGATGCTACGACAGCTATTTGCGGTGCAGAGAAACAAGACTTTCATGGCATTCCTTGATGTGAGGCTTAGGCTAACCGCAGAGGCTTAGCCGCTCGGGTCGATTGCGCATGCTCAGCAGCTTTTCGCTATTAACCGCCAGCCAAGACTGGTTGGCCTGCACAACCACCTTCAGCATCTGCTGCACCCACTCGGGCAGCTGTGGGTGTAGGCGGTAGTACACCCACTGACCGCGACGCTGATCCTCCAACAGGCCGCAACTGCGCAGTTGTGCCAGGTGACGAGAAATCTTCGGCTGGCTGTCTTCCAGCGCAGTGGTCAGCTCGCATACGCACAACTCGCCCTCGGCAGCGATAAGTAGGGTCATGCGTACGCGGGTTTCATCGGCCAGGCATTTAAAGACACTGGTGGGACTTATGGGTTCTAGCATCGGGGCCTCAGCGCTTGCTCTTCACCAATACAAACATCTTGATGCGTTCGTGAATCTCGTGAAGCGTGTGTTTATAGGCGTTGGCCTGTTGGCTGGTCGCTGGGTCTGCAAAATTCCAGGCAAGGTACTCTCCGGCGCCCGGCAAGGTGCTGCACTCGAAAGCAGCCTTGTCACACAAAGTGATGACGTAGTCGAAGTGCTGACCAGCAAACTCATCTAATGACTTGCTACGCAGACTATCGGTTGCAACCCCCAGCTGATCCAGCGCCATGCGTGCTCGCCGGTCAACCTCATCAGGCAAAGTACCGGCGCTGAACGCCTCATAGCCATCCGGGTCGGTATGGCGCAGCAAGGCTTCGGCCATTTGCGAACGGGCCGAGTTGGCCACGCAGAGAAATAACACTCGGGTTTTCGATGTCATTGCAGCAACGCCATTAAAATTCGGTTTGGCGAATATATTAAAAACCATATATCTTGTAAACCGAATATCTTGATGACCCTACTCTCGCCACAAGCGAGCAACCAAGGAGCGATTGCATGACCCTGCAAGAGCCAGTGGATGTTCTGATTATCGGCGGCGGCCAGGCCGCGCTGGCCACAGCCTACTTTCTACGGCGCACCCAGCTGTCGTTTCTGCTGCTGGATGATCAGGCGCAACCCGGCGGCGCCTGGCAGCATGGCTGGGATTCGCTGCGGCTGTTCTCCCCCGCCACCTGGAGTTCCATCGCCGGTTGGCAGATGCCCAGCCCTGAGCCCGGCTACCCGCACCGCGATACGGTGATCGACTATCTCACTCAATACGAAGCGCGCTATCAGCTGCCGATTGTGCGACCGGTACATGTCGATTCGGTGACGCATGACGGCGAGTTGTTTGTGGTGCAGGCCGGCAGCCAGCAATGGCGTTGCCGCGCCCTGGTCAGCGCCACCGGCACCTGGAGCAAGCCGTTTATCCCGTCCTATCCCGGCAGCGCAGAGTTCGCCGGCGAGCAGCTGCACTCGGCGCATTACCGCAACCCGCAGGCCTTTACCGGCAAGCGCGTGTTGGTGGTAGGCGGCGGCAACTCCGGGGCGCAGATTCTCGCCGAGGTATCAAAAGTCGCCGAGACCCTGTGGATCACCCCAGAGCCGCCGGCCTTTCTGCCCGATGAAGTCGATGGTCGGGTGCTGTTCGAGCGCGCCACCGAACGCTGGAAGGCCCAACAGGAAGGTCGCGTGATCGACCAGCCGGTGGGCGGCCTGGGCGATATCGTGATGGTCGAGCCGGTGCGGGAAGCCCGCGAGCGCGGCGTACTGGTGGCCGAACGGCCGTTCCAGCGCTTCACGGAAGAAGGTGTTGAGTGGATCGATGGCCGCCGCGAGGCGGTTGATGCGGTGATCTGGTGCACCGGCTTTCGCCCGGCGCTGGATCATCTGCAAGGCCTGGACGTGCTGGAAGCCGATGGCAAGGTCACGGTCGACGACACTCGCGCCAGCAAGCAACCCAAGCTGTGGCTGGTCGGTTATGGCGAGTGGACCGGGGCGGCTTCGGCGACCCTGATCGGCGTCACCCGCACCGCGCGCAGTACGGTCAATGAAATCGCAGAAGCCCTGCAGGGCGATACAGATCAATAGCAGACCACCCGAGTGCCATTAAACTCGGCACTCAGCAACAAGGAACCAGCAATGTCCAGTCAGTGTGAAGTCATCGGTAAGCAAGCCGCAGGTGCCCCTCTGGGTTTTTTCGAGCGCTATCTGACGCTCTGGGTTTTTCTCTGCATCATTGGCGGCACTCTGCTCGGCCTCTATGCGCCGACGGCAGCGCAGGCGGTGGGCGCGCTGGAAATCGCTCAGGTCAATATCCCGGTGGGATTGCTGATCTGGGTGATGATCATCCCCATGCTGATGAAGATCGATTTTCGCGCCATCGGCGAGGTCTACCAGCAGCGCGCCGGTCTGGGCGTGACGCTGAGCATCAACTGGCTGATCAAGCCATTCACCATGGCCTTTATGGCCTGGCTGTTTCTGCGCCATGTGTTCGCCGATTGGCTGCCGGCCGAGCAGATCGACAGCTACGTGGCCGGGCTGATTCTGCTCGGCGCCGCGCCCTGCACCGCCATGGTCTTCGTCTGGAGCAACCTGTGTAAGGGCAACGCCAACTTCACCCTGACCCAGGTGGCGATCAACGATTTGGTGATGGTGTTCGCCTTCGCCCCCATCGTCGCCCTGCTGCTGGGCGTGTCGTCGATCCCAGTGCCGTGGGACACCCTGCTGCTGTCGGTGGTGATGTATATCGTCATCCCCCTGGCCATCGCCCAATTTATCCGCGCGCGTCTGCTGCGCCGGGGTGATGCGGCGTTGCAAGCGGTGCTCGCGCGCATCGGCCCGTTCTCCATCCTCGCCCTGCTGGCCACCCTGGTGCTGCTGTTCTCCTTCCAGGGCCAGACCATAGTCGCGCAGCCGCTAATCATCGCCATGCTGGCGGTACCGATTCTGCTGCAGACGCTGTTTATCGCCGCACTCGGTTATTGGATGTGCCGGCAACTCAAGGTGCGCCACGATATCGCTGGGCCGGCGGCAATGATCGGTGCGTCGAACTTCTTCGAACTCGCCGTAGCGGTCGCCATTGCGCTATACGGCTTCAACTCCGGCGCGGCGCTGGCCACGGTGGTCGGCGTGCTAATCGAGGTACCGGTAATGCTCTGGCTGGTGCGTATGGTCAATAACAGCAAAGGCTGGTACGAGCGCACGCAGCCGACCACCTAAGGACTCACATGGACTTGTTCAAATGGCTGAATGACCAACTGCTGCGCATGGACTGGCTGGCCTGGCTGGTGCGTGCGCTGCTGGAGGATGGCTTCGGCATGGACATAAGCAGTCGTGTCGGTGCCTGGCCTTCTTCTGCGCTTTACATGTGCATACGCACATACCGCAAACTGATGGAATTACCTGTTCGCCAAATGCCGCCCCCAGATGTTGCAGCCTGACCAACCTTAGAAGGGATTTGGCTCACATTACGGGCTGCGATGCGCACTAGTCGTAGCATGCGCAATCACCAGCTTACCTTTCCATCCATATGAACGATTCCTGTCCTAGAATTTTGCAGGGCGTGTGTTGGCTGTGAGTTGAAAGCGGCATGTCGATAACGACCGCTTCTGGCCGGATAGCGCCGGTCTGGTTTAAGGCGGCGCTATCGCTGGTCAGACCTCGGTCTGTTCTGCCATATCAAGAGCGTCGTCCACTTCGATTCCTAAATACCGGACCGTGCTTTCCAACTTCGTGTGGCCCAGTAGAAGCTGAACGGCCCTGAGGTTCTTCGTCCTACGGTAGATCAGTGAAGCCTTGGTGCGCCTTAGCGTGTGGGTGCCGTACATGGCCGGATCAAGATCAATGGATATTACCCAGGCTTTGACGATTCGAGCGTATTGTCTGATGGAAAGGTGGGCTGAGGCGTGCAATCTGCTCGGAAACAGGAAATCCTCACTTCGCAGTTGGGCCTTATGTATCCAGGCTTCTAGAGCCGTCCGGGTTTGTTCGGTGATTTCGAACTGGACTGGTCGATGAGTTTTCTGCTGCATCACAATTGCCCGAGACGATACTTGTGCACCATGGGCGATGTCGCGCACCCGTAGCTTCGTCAAATCACAGGCCCTTAACTTGCTGTCGATTGCCAAATTAAAAAGAGCTAGATCTCGAGTTTTCTCAGCAATTTGGAGCCTTACTCGAATAGACCAGATATCTCTGAGCCGAAGCGGCGCTTTCTGCCCGATTAGCTTGCCTTTATTCCAGGGTTCACGAGCAACACTGGTGTTCATGGCTTGTCCTCCACGTTATGGAGGATAACCATGACCCTTAATGGCAAAAGCGCTAACCGGCCAGAAGCAGTCGATCACATCCGTGAAGAGAAAAGCGGCAATTAAGAATACTCAGCCGCCCATCTCAACGAAATGCTCAGGTGATTCATCTGGACAGACTGAGGCGGTTAATTGCCCACTTCTACAACCTTTGCGTCGGGGGCGTGGTTTTTTACCGAATCGATGCCCTTGTCGCGTGAAGCTTCGGAGGCATATGACTGGCTAGTCCCTACTACTTGGTGATTGCCAGCTTTAAGGTTGAACATAAACTTGTCAGCCCCGCTGGCCTTTCGCTCGTAGCGCGCATCATCAGGGGCATTTTTTTTGACTGACTCGATTCCATTTAGGCATCCAGACTTATCCTTGTAGCCCTCGCTGGCCAGAATTGCTTGGCCATTGCTGGCTTTGAGTCGAAAACGAAATTCACCTGCTTTGTCGTTGTATATTTCAAACGTTCCAGACATATAGCTATTCCTTATTTTTGGCTTTGATGAAATCCATCCACATCGCTGCGGCTCAAAAAAGACTGTCAACTCAATATAAATATGGCTTCTGTGTGATGCTAGGCAAGCAAAATCGATGCTCCAGCTTCAATAGAAATGCATGACAAATGCACAATAATTCAAGCGTTGAATCATATTTTTTCAACAGTAAAAGTATAGACGCAGATCTCAACGCGGCCCGTTTTTTTCGTCGAGTGAATAATCGCTGCTTTTTGTAGTGATATCCGAGAGGCTGCTTTTGGCCGATTTCTGCCTGTGGAGGCTCTCGCTTCTCCCCCTATCTTTGAGTCGATTCCAACGTTTTTCAGACCTATATCCTCCTCACGAGCAAACCCCAGCCAGTCCGCTCAACTGGCGTGTCGCTGAGGAATCGTTATGTCTGGTTCATGTCCTCGCTGCAGCTCGCAGCGCGTCGTTTATTGCCATTACGGCAAGCGAATAGGGGGTGCCGTTGGCACCGTCGCAGGAGGCGTTAGCGGCTTCACCACTACCACTGTCGCCGGTGCGGCTGCAGGGGCTCGCGTCGGCATTGCAGCGGGACCAACCGGTGCCGGCGGAGGGGCCGTACTCGGTGCGATCACTGGCGCCTTGACCGGCTGTGTGGCTGGGCTGCGCCTCGGCAAGGTGCTAGACGAGCAACTGCTCAGCCGCTTCCGTTGCTTAGCCTGCCGCGCTCACTTCTGACATCCCCACTCAAGTCTTTTGAAAATAAATAGCAGATCGGTTGGGCCTTAGGTCCAGCCGCTTTCCGCCGTATGGAGGCATCATGGCACATCAACTCGAAAATATGGCTTACGTGGGCTCGACGCCCTGGCACGGCCTGGGTAACAAACTATCCCGTCACCAACCGTTAGAGGTCTGGCAGCACGAGGCGGGCATGAACTGGCACATCGATGAATCCCCGGTGCGCTTTCTATCTGACTCGGCCGCGCATCTCGGCAGCACTCACATTTTCCCTGAACAGAAGGTGCTGTACCGGTCGGACACCAAGGCACCTTTGTCAGTGGTCTCACAGCGCTACAAGGTGGTACAGCCTTTTGACGTGATGGAGTTCTATCGCGACCTGACTGAGTACGCAGGCTTCGAGCTGGAAACCGCGGGCGTGCTCAAGGGCGGCCGCAAATTCTGGGCTCTGGCACGCACAGGTCAAGCGACTGCGCTTAAGGGCAACGACCTGGTGAGTGGATATTTGCTGTTAGCTACTTCCTGCGATGGAAGCCTGGCTACGGTAGCAACCCCAACCACGGTGCGTGTGGTCTGTAACAATACCCTAGCAATCGCCTTAAACGGCTCGGCCGAGTCGATCAAGGTGCCGCATAACACGGAGTTCGATGCTAAGGCAGTCAAGCGCCAGCTGGGAGTTTCAGTCTCGCAATGGGATGACTTCATGTACCGCATGAAAACGCTTTCCCAGCGCAAGGTGAACACCGGCGAAGCCTTGGGTTATTTCCTTCAGGTGATCTGCAATACCGACGAGGACGTAGAGGATCGGCGCGAGCTGACTCAGCACCGCGCATTGCAAAAGGTACAGGATCTTTACGCCGGCAAAGGGCGTGGTTCGCAGCTTGAGTCAGCGCAGGATACCGCCTGGGGCCTGCTGAACGCCGTTACCGAGTACGTCGACCATGAGAAGCGCGCCCGCAGCGTTGATCATCGACTCGACTCAGCATGGTTTGGCCAAGGTGCAAACCTGAAGCAAAGGGCTCTTGATCATGCTTTGACTCTGGTCGCTTGAGCCGCCCGCAAACCCGCCTTACAACCCACCAATAACACAACGTCATAAGCCCAGCCAGCTTCAACTGGCCGGGCTTATATGCGTCTGGAGTTTCTTATGAACACAACCCATCCCACCCCTACCCTTCCATCAGCCAAAGGCAGCCGTGGCGTGCTGCGACTCGTCAGCACCAAGGATCTATCGCGTGATGAATGGCTTGACGTGCGTAAGCGTGGCATCGGCAGCTCAGATGCCGCCGCGGCCATCGGGCTCAATCCCTATAAGTCCCAGCTAGAGCTTTGGCTTGAGAAGACCAACCGCGATCAGGGCCTGGCTAAGCCCAACCCGGACGATGATGGTACGCCGGTATTTTGGGGCGTGGTGCTTGAGCCGGTTGTCGCTTCGCAGTATCAGCGCCGCACTGGCAACAAAGTGCGCAAGGTGAATGCAGTGTTGCAGCACCCGGATATGCCCTGGATGCTCGCCAACATCGATCGAGAGGTCGTTGGCAACGCTGAGGTGCACATCCTTGAGTGCAAGACTGCGGGGCTCAACGGCGCTCGGTTGTGGAGTGACGGGGTACCGAAGTATGTCGAGGTACAGGTCATGCATCAGCTCGCAGTGACCGGCAAGCAGACGGCTGATGTGGCCGTGCTGCTCGGTGGACAAAAGCTTCAGATATACCGAATTGAGCGCAACGAACCGTTGATCGAGCAGCTGATCGAACTGGAGCGGCAGTTTTGGCGTCACGTCGAAACCGACACCCCACCGGCAGCGGACGGGTCGGACTCGGCCGAGCTCGCGCTACGTCTGCTGTATCCGGAGGACGACGGCGAGCATCTGGACTTCGCCCAGGATGAAGGGCTGTGTGCCGCCTTTTCTGATCTCAAGCAGGTGCGCCAATCGCTCGCCCAGCTTGGCAAGCAAGAGGCTGCGCTCAAGCAGCGGCTTCAACAAGCGATGGGCTCGGCTAGCAGGGCTGCATTTGCTAGCGGAACTATTAGCTGGAAGAAAGCCAAGGACAGCACCGGGCTCGACCTCGATGCGCTGTTTCAAGATCATCCTGATCTCAAAGCCAAGTATCAAATCAGCAAGCCGGGCAGCAGGCGCTTTTTGGTTGGCTGAGCCATTTCAGCCTGACCTCCCTTTTCATCCAACCTGAGGCTGGCAGCTTTACGGCGGCCGGCCTTTCTGCGTTTTCTAAAACCAGGAGCGAAACATGATCAAAGGTCTAGTCATCACCCCGCCAGTGCTAGGGCGGATATCCATCGGCAAGGTCGTCGAGAAAAACGGCAAGCGACTGCCGGAGAAAGATGATCAATTCACGATTACTAGCCAGGTACAAACCCGTGAAGGATGGCTACCCCATCCACTCGATGAACAATTGAGAAAGGACCAAGGCGGCAAGGTCCGAAGTATTCCTGTGCGATTGTTGTTCAACGATCCCGAGCTGAACTTCCGCGTGGAGTACTGCCTGTTCGATCGCAGCAGTGGCAGGCCGCTATGTGTAGGAAATGGGGAAACCTGCAAGCGTTCGACCGCAGAGGGGGTTCAATCGCTACCCTGCCCGTCTCCGGACAGCTGTCCGTTAGCCCAAGGCGGTAGCTGCAAGCCCTATGGACGACTCAACGTGGCGATCGGTGACGACGATCCGCTAGGTACCTTCGCGTTCAGAACCACCGGGTACAACAGCATCCGCACCCTGACGGCACGGCTCAGCTACCTGCAAGCGCTGTCTGCGAACCGGCTGGCGTGCATGCCCTTGGAATTGCGGCTGCGGGGCAAGTCGACCCGCCAAAGCCACGGCGCGCCAATCTATTACGTGGACCTACCGTTGAGAAACGGCATGACTACTGAAGACGCGCTAACCCACGCTCAGCACATCGAGCGAGCTCGCCGGGATGCGGGTTTCGATCAGCAAGCGCTGGACGCTGCCGCGCGCTCTGGTTTCGCAAATGGGGTATTCGAAGATGAAGAGGACGATGCCCAGCATTTACTGGAGGAATTCTATCCAGACGGCGCGGCATCCACACATCAAGCCAGTCGACCCACCCAACTCGGCTACAGCGAGCGCCAGCGGCGAGACGACAAGCCTACCCTGCATGATCTGCTGTTAGAGCGTGCGCGGCATTTACCAAACGAGACTCAGGAGCGAGCATGAGCGCACGAAGCCGTTTCACCTCCGCCATCAACCTCATCGGTTCTATGACCAGTGCAGCCATGGCTGTGTTTGTTGTGCTTATGATGGTGCGCTTTCCAGCGCTGTTGTACACAGCCGCTCTTGGCTTAGCCGTCTACTTTTTCGAACTCCTCATGCGAGATTCTGCTGTCTGAAGACCCTGCATTGCCGGGGTGTACAGACCGCTCGGCTGTTGAGTTCGTGGGAGGCCGTGGCGGCCTCCTTTTTTTTTGCTATTCGCTCGATCCGTCAGCTATCCGGTTCATCTTGAGAAGGCCGAAAAACCAACAGCTAGTGGCTTACGAAACGTTTCTTTTCTCCCTTTGCTGCGTTGCGACTGGCGTGCACCAAAGCAACCAAAGCAACCAAAGCGGTGAAAGCCGAGCTCGAATACCCTAGTCTGAACTTTGCAAAGGTAGGAGCAAGCGTAGAACGCGTCCGCGTGGCCGCGTGGCTCATATGGCATTCTAAAAACGCTGCGATGCAGCATGACCTCATACCTGGAAGAAACTGTCGGCCCTCGCTGCAGAGCTAAACCGGTAACAAGGCTGAACAGAAGGTGGAGCTGATTCTCTTACTGGCCAAACACGGCTATCCGTCGGTGGACCGGGATGAGGTGTATGAGGAGATTTTCGAGCAGGCGGAAAATTCCAAGACGCACAGCGCGCTTGCTAGCTGACGCATAGGTTAGGGTGCGAGTCCTGCGCCGTCGGCGTCGTGGCATCAGCGTACGTTACCAGGCGCCCGGTATGGGCAAAAGTATGGGCTAGCGATTCCCAAAAACGAAGAAGCCCCGAAGTTCGGGGCTTCTAGCGCTATATCTGGCGGAGAGAGAGGGATTCGAACCCTCGATACGCTATTAACGTATACACACTTTCCAGGCGTGCTCCTTCAGCCACTCGGACACCTCTCCGGATCTTGCAGGCAGGGTAACCCCTGTCTCCAAGGCGCGCTAATTTACCGAAACATGCCGGCTTTGGCAAACGCTATTTGCTTGAAAGCGCTATAAATTTGGCTGCGGCGTGCGAGACTCGCCGGTCGAATTTATCTTGGTACACTGCTCGGCAACTGTGGCCTGTGGATGCCACACCTATGAACGAGGATAAATCAATGAGCGCGCTGGTTAGTTATGAATTTGCTGAGGGTATTGCCCGACTCAATCTGGATAACGGCAAGGCCAACGCCCTGTCGCCGGAGGTGTTTGCGGCGTTCAATGCGGCGCTGGATCAGGCCGAAGCTGACCGCGCGGTCGTGGTCATCAGCGGCAAGCCGGGGATCTTTTCCGGTGGCTACGACTTGAAAGTAATGACCTCCGGGCCGGACCAGGCCAAGGCGCTGGTTGAACTGGGTTCGACGTTGTCGCGCAGGTTGCTGTCCCATCCCTTCCCTGTCGTTGCCGTCTGTACCGGCCATGCGATTGCCAAGGGCGCGTTCTTGCTGTTGTCGGCTGATTACCGCCTCGGGGTCGAGGGGCCGTTCAAGATTGGTCTGAATGAAGTCGCCATCGGTATGTCGATGCACAACGCCGGGACCGAGCTGGCCCGTGGGCGGCTGACGTCCGCAGCGTTCAACCGTTCGGTTATCAATGCGGAGATGTTCGAGCCGACCGCCGCGATGAATGCAGGATTCCTCGATGAAGTCGTTTCCGCCGATGCCTTGGAAGAGCGCGCCATGGAGATCGCGCGCCAGCTTGGCTCGCTGAACATGACCGCGCATCGCAACACTAAACTGAAGGCGCGCCGGGAACTGCTTGAGCTACTCGACCGCTCCATTGAGCTGGACCGCCAACACACGCTGTAACCCATGATTTACCCACGCCACAGCGCAAATCGCCCGCGGGTTGAGTATCCTGTGCGCTTCGTCATAACGGTTGAAGCAGCATGGATTCGATAACACAGGCGATGTTGGGTGCCTCCATCCAGGGCGCTGTACTGGGCCGCTGGCAAGGTCGCAAGGCGTTGGTATTCGGCGCGATGCTGGGCACCTTGCCAGATATGGATGTAGTGATTGATTTCGGGGACGCGGTGGCCGATGTGACCTACCACCGCGGCTTTAGCCATTCGCTGTTTGTCATCGGCCTCGTCGCTGTTCTGCTTACCTGGCTGGTGCGCAAGGTCTGGCCACACGCGGAGTATTCAGCGCGCAGACTCTTCGCCTGTATCGCTCTGGTGCTTTTCACCCACGTATTGCTGGACGCCTTCACCACTTACGGCACGCAATTGTTCTGGCCGCTGCCCACGCCGCCGGTGGCAATTTCCAGCATCTTCATTATCGATCCTCTGTACACCGTGCCGCTGTTGGTGGCGGTTATCGGTTGCCTGCTGTTCGGGTTACGGCGCAGCGGCATCCGTCTGCAGTATGTCGCCCTCGGGCTGGGCACGCTGTATCTAGCCAGCACCTTGGCCGGCAAGCAGATGGCCGAGCGGAATCTGAACCAGGCGCTGGAGCGTGATGCGATCGTGCCGCAGCATACCTTTATCTCACCAACGCCTTTCAATACCCTGCTCTGGCGTGTGGTTGCGGTGGATGGCGACAACTATTACGAAGGCCTGGTCAGCTGGCTGGATAGCCGCCCCCCTATCCTTGAGCAATTGCCACGCAATGCCAGCGCTGCCATGCCGGCGCTGGAGGATTCGCCGCAACACGAACGGCTGCGCTGGTTTACTCAAGGTCTGCTGCGCTATGACCTGATCGGCGACGACTGGGTGGCCACTGACCTGCGCCTGGGTATGCCCGGCTACCACCCGTTCCGGTTTGCTCTGGCTACGCGCAACCCTGAATCCGGCACATTCGAGCCGATCCGGCATGTCGAGTACTGGCCTGACTCCGATACGGACTGGTCACGACTGGAAGATCTCAAGCGCCGGGCCTTTGATCAGGACTACTCGCTATCGATCACTGCCCTGGCTGCGGATATGCATAAACCGCCGACCGCAAAGGATCCGGCAGCCACCGATGACTGAGACGCTGAGCGCCGCACTCTGCGATAATCGCCGCTTTTGCGCAGCACACAGGCACTCCGATGATGACAGGCGATAACGTCCAGGCAATCCTGCAGAGCAGAAACAGACTGGCCATGACGGCAGCGCTGATGGCGATTTTCACCACCATCTTCGCCAGTAATCTGCCGACGCCCCTGTATGCCGTGTGGCAGGTGCAATGGGGCTTTTCCTCGATGGCGCTGACGGCGATCTTTTCTGTCTATGTATTTGGCGTAGCCAGTACATTGCTGACGCTGGGCTCGCTATCGGACAAGCTCGGGCGCCGCCAGGTGCTTGTTCCGGGGATGCTGCTGACGATAATCAGCGCGGGCATGTTCATGCTTGCCGAGGATATTTTCGACCTCGGTTTTGCCCGGGTACTGACCGGCATCGGCACGGGCATCATCACCGGCGCTGCGTCCGCCGCCGTGGTGGAAATGGAGCCGGATGGCAACTGGGCCCGCGGCGCCACACTGTCGGCCCTGTTCTTCACGCTGGGCGCTTTCGCCGGACCAACGGTCAGCTCCCTGGCGTTGCGCTGGGATATCGATGCCGGGCTCTGGCCCTTCGTGGTCATTATTGCACTCAGTATGACCACCATCACGCTGCTGCTCATCGCCCCATGGCCGGCTCATCTGGGACAGCGCCGTTCCGATTTCAGCTGGCGGACCTGGCGCCCCACAAGGATCAAGATGCCCCGGGAGATGCTTGGCGTATTTGCCTTTGCCGGCGCGGCGATCAGTCTGGCGTGGTCCACCGGCAGCCTTTACGGCTCGCTCGGGCCGTCGCTGGCAACGAATCTGGTAGGTATCGGTGATCGCTCCACAGCGGGACTGTTCGCTGCGGCCTGGCAGTTGCTCGCCGGCATGAGCCAGTTCGCCTGCCAGCGCCAGCCCGTCAGCCGCATGTTGCTGTTAGGCCCGTCTACCCTGATGGTCGGCTTGCTGGCAATGGCGGCGGCGGTGTTGTTCAGCTCACCCTGGATCTTCGCCTTCGCCACTATCGCCACCGCCTTTGGCGCCGGGGCGACTGGAGTGGTGGCAATTGCTTCAGTGAGTGAAGTCGCACCGCCGGCCGAGCGCGGCGGTATCACTTCCGCCTTCTATCTGTTGGCCTATCTGACCATGGCCACCGTGGTGCTTTCGCTGGGCTTCGTCAGTGATTTGATCGGGCTGGGCAATTCTATCCTTGGCTTCACCGTTGTGGTGTCGGTAGCCGCGTTCGGTCTGATCGTCGTTGCGGTGCGCAGCGGCCGAGTGACAGCGTTCAACTGAACAGCCAGCGCCACAGCACAAACACCAACATGCCCCCGGCAATGGTCGCCAGCAGATTGCGCCATTTGGCGGCAATCCCGATCGCCGCCAGGCCTCCGAACAGATAGGCGTTGTCGAACGAAAGCTGCCAATGCTCGCCGTCCGGCATGAACATCGCCGGCGCGACAATGGCCGTCAGCACCGCCACCGGGACGTAGCTCAATGCTCTGCTGAGCAGAGGACTGAAACGCACCCGGTGGCCTACAGCAAACAGCGTGTAGCGAATGGCAAAGGTGATTGCCGTCATCCCGGCGATGAGAATGATCTCAGCGTTGCTCATCAGCGACCTCCCCGGTTCGGTCCGCGCCTTTGAGCTGCTCGGCAACCAGCCCCGCCACTACACCCGCCAGCGCAGCCAGTATCAGCCCCAGCTTGTAGGGCAGCGTATGCGCCAGCAGCGCCACGGCCGCCGCGACCAGCGCTGCGACGACCATAGGGCGACTGCGTAGCGACGGCACGACGATGCCGATAAAGGTGGCCACCATGGCGAAGTCCAGCCCCCACCCCGCCATGCCAGGCAATGAACTCCCCAGCAACACACCGATCAGGGTACAGGCCACCCAGTTGCCGTACATGGCCAGGCAAGACCCGAGGAAGTACCAGTGCTTGTGCTTCAGCGGCACCTGCAGGCGCAGGTAATGGTTCTGCACAATGGCATAGGTTTCGTCGGTCAGCCAGAAGGCCAACGGAATGCGCCAGCGCTGCGGCAGATGCTTGACGTAGGGCAGCAGGCTTGCGCTATAGAGCATGTGCCGCAGGTTGACGACGAAGGTGGTCACCAGGATCACCGCCAGCCCCGTGCCGGATGCAATCAGACTTGCCGCAATGAATTGAGCCGAACCGGCGAACACGAAGATGGACATCGCCAGGGTGGCCGCCACCGACAATCCCGACGAGACCGCCAGGGTGCCGAAAATGATTCCGAAGGGCGCTGCGCCGACGAGCATGGGAATGGTGTCCCGCGCGCCCAGCAGCGCCTGTTTGAAACGCGACGACATGGATACTGACTCTGCATGGTAATCGGGAAGACTAAGGCGGGTTACGCGTCGCTTCAAGTTACAGTTGGGTTAATACAGTTCGGACAGGTGGTGCCTGGAGAGCGCTGTCGTTGAGCAGGCGCTCAACAACCCCAGGGAGCACCCCTGCCGAAGATGCTCACCACTGATCCGAGACGGCTGCCACTGCAAACCGGGAGCCCTACCTGGTGTGTCTTGCGCCTGCGCGACGCAATTCATCCACTATCCTCTACTGCAAGGTCACGTAGCGGCTGATCAGCGCACGCATCGCTGCCGGCTTGACTGGTTTGGGCAGAAAATCCAGGCCAGCCAGACGTATGCGCGTAACCAGCTCATTGCGACCGTCCGCGCTGATGACCACCCCCGGTAAATCGGCGCCTAGCTGCTCACGCAGCCACTGCATGACCTCAAGGCCGGTGTCGCCTTCATCGAGATGAAAATCGACAAGCACCAGTTGCGGCCTGAAGCCCTCTTCGAGGATGCGGCTTACCTCGTTGCGGTCCCGGGCGGTGGCCACGTTGCACTGCCATCGACCCAGCAGACTGCGCATGCCAGCGAGGATATTCGACTCGTTATCGATACACAGCACCTGCGCCCCGCTGACCGCAGGCGCTGCCTGTGTCTGACCGGGCAGATCACGCTGCCCATTGGAACGCGCAATCGGCAGGGTGACGCTAAATACGCTGCCGCGGCCTGGCCAGGATCGTACAGCCAGTTGATGCCCGAGCACCCGGCAGAGACCATCAGTGATGGCCAGCCCTAATCCGAGCCCCTTCTCGGCCTGGTTGCGATGGCTGTCCAGCCGCTGAAATTCCTCGAAGATAATCTCCAGTTTGTCGCGCGGAATCCCGGGCCCCTGATCCCATACTTCGATCCGAACGCGCTCACCGACCCGCCGCACACCGAGCAGCACCCGCGAGTCGCCCGCATAGCGAAACGCATTGGTCAGGAAATTCTGCAGGATCCTGCGCAGTAACCGTGGATCACTGCGCACAGGCAAGCGACTCGTACATACGCGCAGATCCACGCCCTGCTCCGTCGCCAGCGCGCCAAACTCGATGCGCAGGGTTTCGAACAGCTCGCTGAGCGGGAAATCGCTCCATTCCGGGTTGATTCGGCCGGCTTCCAACCGCGACATGTCGAGCAGGTCGGAGATCAGGTCCTCGGCCGAGCGCAGCGATGTATCCAGATGACGCACCAACTCCTGCGCTTCTGCGGGCAGATTGGGCTGATGGGCCAGGGACGCAGAGAACAGCCTGGCGGCGTTCATTGGTTGCATCAGGTCATGGCTGACCGCGGTCAGGAAGCGCCCTTTGGACTGGCTGGTACGCTCGGTCTGCGCCTTGGCCTGAATCAGCGCTTCGTTCAGCTCGGACAATTCCCGGGTACGCTCGGCAACGCGATGTTCGAGGCTTTCGTTAGCCTCCTTGAGTCCCTGCTCGGCTTTCTTGAACGCGGTGATATCGGTAAAACTCATGACGAACCCGCCACCGGGCATCGGGTTGCCGATGATTTCGATGACGCGGCCGCTGGGAAACAGGCGCTCTGAACGGTGGGCAGTGCCGCGGCGCATCCAGCTGATGCGTTTGTCGACGTGCGACTGCGGGTCGCCCGGGCCACAGAGCCCGCGCCTGGCATTGCACAGAATAAGATCCGCGATCGGCCGGCCAATCACGATCAGCCCTTCCGGATACTCGAACATTTCCAGATAGCGCCGGTTCCACGCCACCAGCCGCAGCTCCTTGTCCACCACGCTGATGCCCTGGGTAATATTCTCGATGGCGCCCTGCAGCAGACCCCGGTTGAACTGCAGCACCTCGGTGGCTTCGTCGACGATGCGCACCACATCGTCAAACTGCATGTCGCGGCCTTCGATTGCAGCTTTCACCACAACCCGCGCCGATGAGGCACCGAGCACGCCCGCCAGCAAGCGTTCGGTGTGGGTGATCCAGCTACTGTCAGCCGCGACGGAAGACACCAGGGCCGTGTCTTGCGCAGCAGCGAAGCGCTCGAAACTGGAATAGGCACGCTCTTCGCCAACAAACCGCGAAGCGAGCTCAAGCAAATCATTCACCGTTACGCGCAGCAATGAGCGGCTGGGTCCGTTGGCCCACATCTGGCCGTCTTCGCTGACGAAGCGACTGGCTTGCCAGTGCTCCAGTACGCGGGTACGACTTGCCTGGGAGACGATTACGAAGGCAGCGAAATTGCAGGCCAGAGCGATCAGACTGCCCAGTGTGATGTTGTCGATGGGCAACCCGAACGAGTCGCCATGCAGTTGCGCCAGCAGCGGCCAGCCTTCCAGATTCAACCCCAGGCCACCGCCCATCGCCGGGAAAATCAGCAGATACAGCCACAGGCTGACGCCGATGGTAAGTCCGGCGAATACACCAGTACGGTTTGCCTGCTTCCAGAACAGCGCACCGAACATGGCAGGAGCAAGCTGGGCGATGGCAGCAAAGGCAATCTGACCGATATTGGCCAGGCTGCCCGCCGAACCAATCAGCCGGTACACGACATATGCCAGTAGCAGAATTACCAGGATGCTGGTACGCCGCACGTTGAGCAGCGATCCCCGGAACTCTTCATAGGATTGCGCAGAGCGATGCCGGCTACGCAGCAACAGGGGCATCACCACATCGTTGGAGACCATGGTGCTCAACGCGATGGCCGCCACCACCACCATGCCGGTTGCGGCGGAAGCTCCGCCGAGAAACGCCAGCATTGCCAGCACAGGTCGGCCTTCGGTCAAAGGAATACTGATCACATACGAATCGGCGGACACGTTCGGACCGAGCGTCATCTGACCGGCGAGGGCAATCGGTATAACGAACAGCGCTGCCAGTATCAGATAGGCGGGAAATACCCAGCGCGCCAGACGCAAGTCCCCTGGCTGGATGTTCTCTACCACGGCCACCTGGAACTGGCGCGGCAAGCAGATAAACGCCAGAATCGCGATAAAGGTCTGGAACAGAATACTGGTGTGCAGCGTTTCGCGCTGCCAGTATTCGTTCAGTTCTGGGCTGTTCGCCGCGCGCTCGAAGAGGTCCCCGACGCCATTGAACAGACCGAAGGTGACAAAGGCGCCCACCGCGAGAAATGCCAGCAACTTGACCAGCGACTCGAAGGCAATCGCCAGCATCATGCCGCGGTGGTGCTCGGTCACATCCAGGCTGCGCGTGCCAAACAGAATGGCGAATAGCGCCAGCACCAGTGTCACGGCCAGTGCAGTGTCTTCGGCCACCCCACCCTCTCCAGCCGCCAGTGCTTGCGCCGGAGACGGAGCGCTTAACAGCGTATAACCAAGCACAATGCCCTTCAGCTGCAAGGCGATATAGGGCAACACACTGACCAGACATAGCAGCGTGACCATCACCGCCAGCCCCTGCGATTTACCATAGCGCGAGGCAATGAAGTCAGCGATCGAAGTGATGTTCTCCTGTTTGCTGATGGCGATCATGCGGGCGTAGATACGCCAGCCAAACAGGAACAGAAGCACCGGTCCAAGGTAGATCGGCAGAAATGCCCACAATTGACCCGCCGCCATGCCGACCGCACCGAAGAAGGTCCAGCTGGTGCACCAGACCGCCAGGGACAGCCCGAACACCCACATACGTACGCGCGGGTTGAATTCGCCCGGCTGTCGATCACCCCAGAACGCTATCGCGAACAACAGCGCGATATACAACACGAAAATAGAGGCGACCAGCCCGCCGGTGAGCATCATGAGCAGTAATCAGGCCTGTTTGGCAAAGTCATAGTTTGGCAGCGACCCCGGGCTTTGCCCAGCGGGTCGTGTTCACACATAAATGGTGATTGCTGCGAGAGAGGGTTCAGCCCAGCAGTACCAGTCCCCAGACCACAGCGATCAAGCTCAGGCTGATCAACTGCGCGGCGCTGCCCATATCCTTGGAGGCCTTGGAAAGCGGGTGGCGTTCCAGCGAGATTCGGTCGATGGCCGCCTCAATCGCCGAGTTGAGCAGCTCGACAATCAGCGACAACATGACGCTGCCGATCAGCAGCACGCGGGAGATCGCATCCAACGGCAGCACCAGCGCCACCGGTATAAGCATCGCGGCCAGCCACACCAATTGACGGAACGCGGCTTCGCCACGGTAGGCCACTGCCAGACCGTCCAGTGAATAACCCGTAGCACGCCACACGCGCCGTAACCCGGTCACGCCCTTGTAAGGGTTTTCTTCCATCTATTCGATCCTGACTACTGCGCGGCGCGCGTTAACTCCATATGTTGCAACGCAAGGGCCGCCTGGGTGCGCGTGCGGACATCAAGCTTGCGAAAGATCGCTGTCACATGGGCTTTGACGGTGGCCTCGGAGACGTTCAACTCATAGGCGATCTGCTTGTTGAGCAAACCATCACAGACCATGGTCAACACCTTGAATTGCTGGGGCGTCAAACTGGCCAACTGGGTGCTGATGTTCTTTTCTTCATCGGACAAGGGGCCCGCCTCGTCAACCGCCGGGGGCCAACATACGCCACCATCAAGTACTTCCTGCACCGCCTGCTGAATGCCTTCGAGTGTCGACGACTTGGGAATAAAACCACTGGCGCCGAAGTCCTTGGCGCGCTTGTATACCGGCGCCTCTTCCTGGGCGGAAATCACCACCACGGGAATATGCGGATACTGCCCGCGCAGTAATACCAGGCCGGAAAAGCCGTAGGCACCGGGCATGTTCAGATCCAGCAGCACCAGGTCCCAGTCTTTACGCGTTTCGAGCAGAGACTGTAATTCGACGATGCTTCCGGCTTCGGTCAGCTGCACATCTGCTTCGAGGCCGTTGCTCAGCGCCTGACGAAGTGCGCTACGGAACAGCGGATGGTCGTCGGCGATCAGAATGTCGTAAGTTGGGTCCATACCTGGATTTCCAATTGAACTGTTATTGTTATCGATGATTAGTCCTTCAAATAGCAGCGAGAGCGTGCCAGCTGGCGCCAGCGGCGTCAATTCGCTTCGGCACACCATCGCTCGATCGTAGCGCTACTGTATCTGTTTTGCGCGCGCCTCAAGGTTCATACTCTCCGCTTTTTCCAGGCGGTTGTCGTCCATGAATCTTAGAACCTATCGGGCCGACGCCCTGATGCTTGTTACTGCCCTGATCTGGGGCAGTACTTTTGTCGCCCAGAGTCTGGGCATGGAACACATAGGGCCCTTTCTTTACACCGGCCTGCGCTTCCTGCTCGGTGCCCTCGTGGTGCTGCCACTGGTGCTGCTGGCCCGACCGCAAACCGACCAGCCTCACCGCCAGTTCAGCCGACCGATGATCCTCGGCAGTCTCGTGCTCGGCACGGTATTAACCCTGGGCATCAACCTTCAGCAGATCGGGCTGATGTTCACCAGCGTAACCAACTCCGGTTTCATTACCGGGCTCTACGTGATTCTCGTGCCGGTATTCGGCCTGTTTATCGGTATGCGCACCGGGCTCGGCACCTGGGTCGGCGCGCTGTTAGCGCTGGTGGGCATGCTCTTGCTCAGCATCAATGATGATTACAGCGTGGCCTCGGGGGACTGGTTACAGCTGATCGGTGCTGCCTGCTGGGCCATCCATGTACTTCTGGTTGGTGCGCTGGCAAGCCGCTACGACCCGATCCGCGTTGCCTTCTTGCAGTTTGTCGTATGCGCGTTCATTAGCCTGACGCTGGCGTTGATCTTCGAAGAGCTGGATTGGCAAAACGTTGTACTGGCCGTCCCGGCGATTCTTTATGGCGGGCTGTTGGCGGTGGGAATCGGTTTTACCCTTCAGGTGGTCGCGCAGAAGGATGCCATTACCTCCCACGCAGCCATCATTCTCAGTCTGGAAGCCGTATTCGCTGCGCTGGCGGCGTGGCTCATCCTGGGTGAGACCTTGAGTCTACGCGGCTTCATTGGTTGTGCCTTGATGCTAAGCGGCATGCTGTTGGCGCAGCTCGTGCCCATCTACCTGGAACGACGCCGGACCATCGCGCCGGTACAGCAGGAACCGGCGGGGCATCATTGAGTTGATTCGGATGCCGTCACGCGAGCTGAACCCTGATCCAACGATAAAACCCGCAGCGATGTAACCGCTGCAGGTTCTGGCGGAGCGACGTAATCAGCTCATGTCAGCATCGAGACCAACACGAAGGTTCCGCTGATCGCCACGCCGGAAATACACAGCCAGATCAGCAGATAACCCATGATGTCCCGAGCAGAAAGGCCCGCGACTCCAAGCAACGGCAACGCCCAAAATGGCTGAATCTGGTTGGTCCAGCCATCACCCCAGGTAAAGGCCATGATGGTCTGGGCCGGGTCAGCTCCGAGGGCATACGCGGCTTCCATCATGATCGGCCCCTGAATGGCCCATTGCCCTCCCCCGGACGGAATGAAGAAATTCACGATGCCGGCAGCGAGAAAGGTCAGTAACGGGAAGGTCTCTGGTGTGGAGATGGCGATCATCGTCTGGGAAAATTCTGCCACGAGACCGGAACCGGTCATCATCCCGGCAATGCCGGCGTACAGCGGAAACTGCACAATAATCCCCTGCCCTGCAGTGACGGCCTTGCCTGCCGCTTTCAGATAAGCAGCAGGGCTCTTGTGCAGCAACAAGCCCAGCGCGAGGAAGATCAGGATCACGATATTGATATTGAACGAGAAGCCACCATCCGTTACGTAACCGACGAGGTACGCAGCAGCAAACAGCCCCAGTAGAAAGATTGGCCAGCGGCTATTTTCCAGGCGATCCGATGGGCTCATGCCGGCCTTGTCCACGGGACCGTGATCCAGATCATCCGAGCCATCATCCTGCAGCTGAATGATTTCCTTCGGTTGCTTCTGCAGCATGAAAAATCCGACCAGTAGGGCCAGCAGCAATACGGTCAGGATGATGTTCCAGCTTGCATAAAGCGTTTGGGATACCGATATGATGCCAATCGCCTCTTCCATGAAATGGCCAGGCGTGGCGATAACCAGCGGGATAGACGAAGATGGCCCACGGACCAGCTCACCACCATAGGCAGCCGCCACCAGCAACGGAAAATGGATCGCCACGCGGCGTCCCATTTCACGAGCCAGGATGGCACCCACCACCATGCCAAAGCCCCAGTTCAGGTAGTAGCAGACGAAACTGACCACAATCACCAGTGCCAGCGCCTGTTTTGGCGTCGATGCATGCTTGGTCAGGCTCGTCAGCATAGCTTGAACGACCGGACTGAGCGCCAGCACATAACCCGTCAGCAGAACCAGCACCATCTGCATGCCAAAGGTGAACAGCGTGGAATAGCCGTCACCCCAATATCCGGCCATCTGCATCGGCGTCTGATCCGTAATCCCTATGCCCAACAACACCACAACCAGGGTCAGCAGCACCGCCAGTACGAAGGCGCTTGGCAGATAGCGCTGAACAATTTTCACAGAAAAGTTCGTTATTGCTTCCATATAGGAAGGCCCCGCTGTGTTTTAGAGTTGAGAGTGGACCCCGACAGATCGGCCTAGCATTGGCCCGCCCCGCCTCGATCTATTTCACGCATCGCCTATGGTTGCCACCTAAATGCGGCTGCAGTGCAACAGGCCACGATAGAACAATGCCGGAAATGCCAACCAAACGACCCACCGCGATAACAGCTCCACTTGCCGCCTGGAGTTCGTTATGCGAACATTTGTTTAATACACGAACATAATGACGGTTAAGCATTAAAAGCGTCAACGCATCTTTAGTCTTAGAAAGACGTACGGTCCGCGGCTGATTGCGGTCGGTCTGGTATGGTTTCGCTCACTTTGGGCGTCGTTTCGAGGAATAGTCATGGGACATGTGCTTCAACCAGGAGACAGGGATTTTGTCGGCGCCTTGGCATCGGGCTTACAGGTTTTGCAGGCTTTCGGCTCTGATTGCCCGCGGATGACCTTGAGCGAAGTAGCAGCCCGCACGGCGATGGATCGAGCCAAAGCCCGTCGCTTTTTGCTAACGCTGCATGCCCTCGGATATATACGACAGGAAGGGAGGCTATTCGAGCTGACGCCACGCGTCCTGCAGCTGGGCTATGGCTATCAGATGTCCAGCCAGCATCGCGCCGTGATCCAGCATTACCTGCAGAACATTACGGCCGAGCTGGGCGAATCCTCGTCGCTGGCAGTGCTTGATAAGGATGAGGTGGTGTATGTATTGCGCTCGGCCGCACCACACCGGCTGATGGCTATTACTCTGTCCGTGGGCACTCGCTTGCCAGCGGCTTACACCTCCATGGGCCGGGTGCTGCTGGCACAATTGCCCAAACCGGAGCTGGAGGCCTGCCTTGCGCGTGTGCAACTGGAAGCGCATACGCCGTCATCTGTAACCACTCGGGCCGAATTGCGGCAGCGAATACTGCAGGCCCGTGACCAGGGCTATGCAGTGCTTGATCAGGAGCTGGATCTAGCGCTGAGGTCAGTCGCCGTGCCGGTATTCGCCGGCAATGGAGACTTGCTGGGAGCCGTAAATATCAGCACCAACGCGGCGCGATTGTCGATGGAAGTACTGACTGAAGACTATCTGCCCAAGCTGCAAGCTCTGGCTGATACCGTACGCTCCCTGGTGAGCTCCTCGTTTGGCTGAACAGCCGAGCGCATCAAGCCAGACAACGTGGGACCGGCCAACCGAAACGGATAGTATGACGAACCACTGTACTACCGCGCGGTCCGAGAGTTAGAACGTTTCTTATTGCAAATGGAGATCTCATGCGTTGGTTAAGTCTTGTCCTAGCCTTGTCCGTAGTCGTGCCAGCGCACGGGGCGTCGCTTCGCGACATGCAATTGCAGAAAATGCTCGAGGAAGTCGCGGTGATCAGTAGCGAAGGCACCCCGCGGGCGATTAACGAAGAGATCACCGATGAGGGCTTCACCGTTGATGGCACGCAGCTGGTCAATATCCTGTCGGTACGGCCTGCTTACGCGAAAAAACTTCAAGGCGACCCGCTGGTCGTTCGCACCCAGCTACAGGCCAGCGTCTGCGAAAATCAGCGCTTCCGCCGGTTAATGGACCTGGGCGCCACGCTCACCTATCACTTTGTCCTGACCGGCTCCACACAACCGGTCTTGACCCAACGGTTTATTGCCGAACATTGCCAGGCGCTCTGAGTTGAAGCGGGCATGACGCAGGTCATGTCATAGGTAGGCGGAAGGATTGATAATCAATTTTTCCCAACCTAAGGAAGATATCCATGGCATCACTCACGTTTCACGGTGCAGTTCGTCAGGTAACCGGTTCCTGCTATCTGCTGGAAGCCAATGGCGATCAGGTTCTGATCGAATGCGGCATGACGCAGGGTGGCAAGCGCGACGAGTTACATAATCGCAACCGCTTTCCTTTCGACCCCGCTGCGCTGAGTGCGGTGGTGATATCCCATGCCCATCTTGATCACTCGGGGTTGCTGCCCAAGCTGGTGGCCGAAGGATTCAGTGGCTCGATCTATCTGACGCCTGCCAGTACCGATCTGCTAGGGCTGATGCTCAAGGACGCAGCGGGACTGCAGGAGCGCGACACGGAATGGGAAAATCGCTGGCGGCAGCGAGCCGGCAAGCCCTTGCTCAAACCCTTGTATGTCCAAGCCGACACAGACGCGGCGCTGAAACTGTGCAAGCCAACCGAGTATCAGCAGCCCACCATGATCGCCCGGGGTATCGAGGTATGCTTCCACGAAGCAGGACACATACTGGGCTCCGCCATCGTGGAAATCAGCGTGCATGAGGAAGGCGAACGCACCCGTCGACTAGTGTTCTCCGGCGACCTCGGTGGACTGGACGCCCCACTGCTGCGTGACCCGGCCTTCCTTGAGCAAGCTGATCTGGTGCTTATGGAATCCACGTACGGCGACCGCGACCACCGGAACAAGCAGGAGACTCTGGTAGAGCTGCAGGAAATTCTGGAGCGGGCCTGGAAGGACGGCGGCAACGTGCTGATCCCCTCCTTCGCCGTAGGCCGCACGCAGGACCTGCTCTATTATCTGGGCAAGTTCTACCAGGCAGGACTGCTCAAACAACATACAGTGTTCCTCGATAGTCCGATGGCTATCGCTGCCACCAGAATCTACGACCGCTACCATCACCAGTTCAGCGAAGAAGACCAGGCACTGATCAAGGCCAGCGGCAAGGGCACCCTGCGCGACTGGCTACCGATACTCAAGTGCACCCAGGCGCCGGATGAATCCATGGCGATCAACAAGGTCACTAGCGGCGCGATCATCATTGCCGGAGCAGGCATGTGCAACGGTGGACGTATTGTCCATCACTTCAAGCACAACCTGTGGCGCAAGAACTGCCATGTGATCTTCCCGGGCTTTCAGGCCAAGGGCACCGTGGGGCGGCGACTGGTCGATGGCGAAAAACAGATTCGCGTGGTGCATCAGAGCCTTGCGGTCAACGCTCAACTGCATACTCTGGGTGGCTTTTCGGCACATGCTGGCCAAAGCGATCTGATCGGCTGGCTCAGGCATTTTACCAGCGCACCCGAGGTGTATCTGGTCCATGGTGAAGAAGAAAAGAGCCAGATGCTCGCAGCGGCAATCAAGGAGCAGCTGGGCATACAAGCCAAACTCCCTGAACAGGGGCAGAAGATCACCTTGTGATCAGTATCCATGAGCTAGCAGGAGTGACAGATGTCCGATGACTTGAACACGGTGGGGTATCTGAACCGGCACTTGCGCACCGGCGACACCGGCATCCAGGACAAGGTCGATGATCTGATCAACGCCTGCCAGGGCAGTAGCGAAAACGCAGCGTTATACAAGGAGATGGTCCTGACTGTGGTGCGCATGGCCCAGGCTGACCGGGACCGCTGGGATGCCAAGATCATGCTGCAGACGATACGCGAACTGGAGCAGGCGTTCGCCCGGCTGGAGTTGTTCAAACGGCGTCGCAAGGTCACCGTGTTCGGCTCGGCACGCACGCCTATCAGTCACGACCTGTATATGCTCGCCAAAAAGATGGGCGCTGCTCTGGCCCGTAACGAATTCATGACCATCACCGGCGCGGGGGCTGGCATCATGGCCGCCGCCCATGAAGGTGCCGGACTCGATAACAGCCTTGGATTCAATATCACCCTACCCTTCGAACAGCGCTCGAATGACATAGTGCGCGGCACCGATCACGAGCTGCCATTCAAGTTCTTCTTCCTGCGCAAACTGTTCTTCGTCAAGGAGGCTGATGCGTTGGTGCTGTGCCCCGGTGGTTTCGGCACGCTGGATGAAACGCTGGAGCTCCTGACGCTGATCCAGACCGGCAAGAGCCCAGTAGTGCCGGTTATCCTGCTGGACCTTCCGGATGGCCGATTCTGGAGTGGTCTGGTGGAATTTTTCCGGCATCAACTATGCGAGTCCGGCTACATTGCTGAATCAGACTTGAACCTGATGACCGTCGCCCACTCGCCTGACGAAGCCATGGAACACATCCTGCGGTTCTACAGTAATTACCACTCGGCACGCTGGGTCGACGACCAATACGTCATCAGGCTGTATCGCCCGCTGACTGAAGCGGCAATCAAGCAGATCAATGAGGAGTTTGCAGGAATCTGCAAGGAGCCCGGGTTTCATCAAACACATGATTCACCAAGCGAATCAGACGAACCCGAGTTGAACCAGCTGGTAAGACTGGGTTTTGTGTTCAATGGCCGCGACCACGGACGCTTGCGCGCGCTGATCGACGTGCTTAATCAACCTCATAACCAGCAAAACCACGGTACTGCATAAAGCGAAGTTGCCTGGCACGTTCCCTGGGTTCACGTGCTACGCCTTCGGGGAAGCGCTTGCAGAAGGTTTTACGGGCAAGCTCGTTCCAATCGTAGGCTTCGTCGCGCAATATCGAATCGATCAGATATTCAGCGACACCGCGTTCACGCAGCTCCTGGCATAAACGCTGCGGGCCGTAACCCCGCTGGCACCGGGCATGCACGTAGGCTTCGCAAAACCGTTCGTTGCTGAGCAGGCCGTCTTCTTCGAGACGGTCCAGCTCAACTTCCAACAGATCACTTACCGCTTCGCGCTGAAGCAGCTTGCGTTGCAGCTCAAGACGGGTATGTTCTCGCCGCGCCAGCAAATCCAGCGCGGTGCGGCGAATAGCTACCGGCGTTTCCAGCCCGGGCCCCTTGCGACCAAACATTATTCAGCACGAATGGCTTCAGGCATCCGCTTCGGCGCTGTTTTCAACCACCGCGCCGGGCTTGGTAGGCTTGGGTAGCAACTTGTCACGAATCGCCTTTTCGATCTCTTCGGCAATCGCAACGTTCTCGGCCATGTACTTGGCAGCATTTGCCTTGCCCTGGCCAATCTTGTTGCCCTTGTAGCTGTACCAGGCGCCCGCCTTTTCAACCAGGCCGATTTGCACACCGAGGTCAATAATCTCGGCATTGTGGTAAATGCCCTGACCGTAAAGAATCTGGAATTCAGCCTGACGGAACGGAGGCGCGACCTTGTTCTTCACGACCTTGACGCGGGTCTCACTGCCGACCACTTCGTCGCCTTCCTTCACCGCACCAGTGCGGCGAATATCCAGACGCACAGAGGAATAGAATTTAAGCGCGTTCCCACCGGTAGTGGTCTCTGGGTTACCGAACATCACACCGATCTTCATACGGATCTGGTTGATAAAAATGACCAGACAGTTGGCGTTCTTGATGTTACCGGTGATCTTGCGCAACGCCTGCGACATCAGACGCGCCTGGACACCAACGTGGTGGTCGCCCATTTCGCCTTCGATTTCTGCCTTAGGCACCAGTGCAGCAACGGAGTCGACCACGATCACGTCAACCGCATTGGAGCGTACCAGCATGTCGGTGATTTCCAGAGCCTGCTCGCCGGTGTCGGGCTGGGATACCAGCAGGTCATCAACCTTGACGCCCAGTTTCTCGGCATACTGCGGATCCAGCGCGTGCTCGGCATCGACGAAGGCGCAGGTGGCTCCTTGCTTCTGTGCCTGAGCGATGACCGACAGGGTCAGTGTGGTTTTACCGGAGGATTCAGGACCATAGATTTCAACGATCCGCCCCTTGGGCAAGCCGCCGAGACCCAGGGCAATATCCAGCCCGAGCGAACCGGTGGAAATCGACGGAATGGCCTGGCGTTCCTGATCGCCCATGCGCATCACCGCGCCCTTGCCAAACTGACGTTCAATCTGACTCAAAGCCGCCGAAAGCGCCTTCTTCTTGTTGTCGTCCATTGTGCATCCTCTTGGAGTGGCGGGAGCGGTAGCGCCCGGACTACTGAATAACTACTGTATATTTGGTCAGTATTATTCCACAGTTGCTGAAGCTCGCCTACCCCCCTTTTGGCTCAGGATGATGACCGGTTCGCAGCGAGACGCTCGACCTCGATAACCAGCCCTTCAAGGGCCTTTAGTACTGTATGCGCGCGCACTTCGCGACGGTTACCCTGCATGCGTTTGCAATGACTGACCACCCCTTTACCCCGGATTGCCCAGGCGAACCATACCGTTCCGACGGGCTTTTCCGGTGTACCGCCATCCGGCCCGGCAACGCCGCTCACCGCAACCGCCAGATCCGCGTCTGCCGCCTGCAATGCGCCTTGCGCCATGGCCCGCACCACCGGTTCGCTCACCGCGCCATGCGTTTCCAGTATGTCTTCGGGCACACCTAGCCAGTGGGCTTTGCTGCGATTGGCGTAGGTAACAAAGCCGGTTTCAAACCAGGCGGAGCTGCCGCTGACTCGGGTAATGGCTTCGGCGATACCACCGCCGGTACAGGATTCGGCGGTGGTGACCTGCAGCCCCAGACGCCGCAACCCGTTACCCAGGCGGGCCGCTACGGAATCGATCAAGGGGTCGTATTGAGACATCGTGCACACCTCTTCATTTGCGCTTGAAAAACCGCGACTGCTTCACTTCAGCGTGTCCGGCCACCCTATCATCCCAACGCCGCAGACCCCAGAAACACACACGAAATGCGCGGCAAACCGTCAGGCCTTGGAACCGATTGAAACCATTCTCCCACACTGCCAGCCGGTTTTCGCGAAGCGAATAAAGCCACCTATAACAGGTTCTCATCGCGCTGCCAGAGCCATGTTGATGCGCCGTCGGCATGGTAGACTTTCGGCATCGGAGCGGCTGTATTTCCTGTCAGTACAGCGTGATTTCCGTATGAAATAAAAGTTTTCCTGTAATGGACAAAGCGATGCACGAGAATAAAAAAGGTTCCGGATTTACGGGACATGTGCCCGACCAATTGTTCGAAGCCAAGCTCGAAGGCATTCAGGACACTTCTCTCGCCGAGCAGCGCCGGGATCAGATATGCGACGCGGCGCTCGAACTCTTCCTCAAGAAAGGCTTCGCCTCGACCACGGTGCGCGATATCTGCGCGCTCTCCGGGGTCAACCAGGCGAGTATCTACGACTATATCGCCAACAAGAACGACATCCTCAGGCGATTATTGAACAAGCTCTGGTTTCGCTCGGGCGTGCCCAATCTGCATGAACTGATGGAAGAGCACCCGCAGGGCTCGCTTGAAGACTGCGTCAGGTTGTACCTGAGCGAATCCTGGACCAAGAAGCGAAAAGGTACATTATTGGCCTACCGCACGGTGCCGCATCTGCAGAAGGACGACCGCGACGCCATGAGATCGCGCGATCAGCTGGTGATCCAGCAGATGGCCGAGAAATTCCGGGATCGAGCGGGCCTTGCCGAGGATGATCCAAGGGCCGAGATCATTTCCAATCTGATCATCTATCTTGCAGGCTTCGGTCCGCTACGCGACTGGCTGCATCAGGACATCGACGACGAACTAATCGTCAGGACAGTAGCTGCGGGCGTTACCGCAATGGTAGAGACACTCGCGCACTCTATAGAGCGGCCGGAGGCACAGCCCAGCTGACTGCGCACTCTGCTCGCCTGACAAGACAAAGCCCGGGGACCATTACTGGTTCCGGGCTTTTTTCCTTCTACCGGTGCAGTCGCTGGCCCTTAGGCCAGGCTTGGCTTCATCCGGTTCTGACTCCATACGAGCGCTATCAGTACCGCTGATGCCAGACCACCGATGATGGTCGTCATCAGGCCCGGGAAACTGAAGGCAAAACCGGCGACGAACAGCGGTATACGCTGCCAGGGTTTCACATGCCCGGCGCCCAGCAGATAACCCTCCAGACCGCCCGAGATCAGCATGATGCCGATAATGATTGATGGCAGCACGTATAACAGCGGTGTCAGATCGCCCTGCAATACCAACGCCGGCTGGAACAGGAAGAACAGCGGGATGAAGTAGATCACGATGCCCAGACGCATGGCTGTGAATGACGTCTTCATCGGCTTGGCCCCGGCCATGGTGCCCGCCAGGAACGCAGCAGCCCCTACCGGCGGTGTGATCACCGAGAGCATGGCGTAGTAGACGATGAAGAAGTGCACCGCGATGGTGTTCAACCCACCGACTTCAATGATCGCAGGCGCCAGCGTGACCGCCAGGAAGATATAAGCCACGATCGCCAGCCCCGCCATCCCCATCACAAAGCAGGCGACGATACCGAAGAAGATCACCATGAACACATTGTCGCCACCCAGGCCTATCAGACCCGAGGTCAGGGACCCTGTCACCCCCGTGATGGTCAGGGCGCTGACGACGAAGGCAATGGGCAGGATAATCGCCGCGGTCTGCGTGATCAGCACACCAATCTGCCGCACTGCGCTATACAGCCGCTTTGGCGTCATACGTGTTTCTTTGTTGAAGAACGACAGGCCGATCATCAGGATGCAGGCGTACCACGGGGTGTAGTACTCCCAACGCATGTACAGCAAGCCCCAGATCAGGAACACCAGAACCAGAAGGAAGGGCCAGCCGCGCATCAGGACCTTACGCGTGGAAGGAAGGGTTTCCACCGGCATACCCTTCATGCCGGTGCGTGCAGCGTAGGCGTCCACCTGCAGGATCAGACCGAAGTAGAAGAGCAGCGACGGAAGAATCGCAGCAATCATGATGACTGCGTAATCAACGCCGATGGTGATAGCCATAACGAAAGCAATGGCCCCCATTACGGGCGGCATCACGACGCCTCCGGTCGAAGCGCACGCCTCGATGGCACCAGCATAATGTGCCGGGTAACCCGCCTTTTTCATGGTCGGAATGGTGATCGAACCCGTTCCGGCAATATTGGAAAAAACCGAACCGGACAGGCTGCCCATGAAGGCACTGGCAACCACCGCCACTTTGGCGGGACCGCCGCGATAGCGACCGAAGCTGGCGTTGGCCAGGTCGATGAAGAAGTCGCCCGCGCCCGTTGCCAGCAGGATACCGGCGAAAACCAGGAAGCCGAGGATGATCTCCGCAACGATTTTGGTGGTGATCCCCATCATCCCTTCGGTTCGGAAAACGTGGGCTTCGATCATGTGATCAAACTGGTAGGGAATCCCCATCAACAAGCCGGGGAGATAATCGGCAATCAGCGGATACAACCCGATGACTACGACGACCAGAAGAAAAGGCGTGCCCCCACTACGCCGGGCCAGCTCCATCATCAGCAACCAGACCACTATCCCCCAGTACAGATTGCTCCACCCGGCCTGCGCCATATCCCAGGCGTTGATCGCGAAATAGATCCCCACCCCCAGCACCAGAGCGCCAGCAGCCAGGTCATAAACGGGTACTTTGAACTGGTTGGCTTTTGCAGGCAGCGCAATGAATGCGGCCGCTCCGAAAAGACCAATGAAGATCCAGTAGTACTCACCTTCAAGTAGCCGGTGCCCGGCAAAGGTAAATCCAAAAATATAGGCAATACCTGCCAGCAACCCGCTTACACAAAGCACGACAAACAGGATGCTTTGCCAGGAAGTGGCGTCGCCGAGTCGGGTCACTTCAGATTTGTGCTCAACACTTTCAACAGGAGCGGCATCAGCTTTCATGGAACTGTCTTCCAATTAAAAAACGGTGGCGAGGCATGGTCAGGGTCTGCTACCGCTTGCCACGCAACCCGGAGAAGCGGGGCGCAACAGAACGGCAACAGACCCGGTCAACGGCTATTGCTTATAGCCGGGTGCGGAAAGGCTCGAGCCCTTCGGTATGTTTTTTCAGGATCGCAGTGAATTCTTCGTTGTTATGGCTAGCTTGAATGCGCCCCTTTCGTGCCTCGTCCAGTGCCGCCTGCCGCGCCTCGGTCCAGCGGTCCATCTTCTCGATAGCGGCCTGGTTCCAGGTGTCATCTTCAGTCGTCCAGGCACCTACTTCCTTCAGGTAACGAACCGTCCCTTCATGAACGGGCAAGGGTGAGCGGTTCAGGTATTCCCGGAAAATGCTCAGATCCATACGTGCGGACAGCGGGTGAGTGCCCTTGTATTTACCGAACGACTGGTGGAACCACTTGGCCATGTTATAGGCGAACGCTTCATCCGCATCCGCTGGTACGGCATACAGGAAGTTGGAAGCCAGGCCATCAACGCCTTTTGCCGTCGATACCCCGAGATCAATCTCCGTGGGCACAACCATCGTGCGGTGCGCCAGAAACCGGTCCCAGGCTTCCTTGTTATCGAGGTCCATGTTCAACCAGCGAATGCCGCCTGGTGCGCCCTCCATTTCCGAGAGGATCGAGCTCGTGGGCGCGCAATAAGCAACGTCAGCCCTGCCCTCCACCACCGCGCGGCAGCTTTGCGCGTAACTGCTTGCAGAAACAAAGGAGAAATTCTCGGATGTTTCCTGTTCGGTCATGCCCAGATAGGCGGGAAGGGCTTTCGTCACGGCGACGACCATGGGAGGCGAGAATTCCCCCTGCGACACGGTGATCTTTCTCTTCTTCAGATCTTCCATGGTTTGCAGATCAGAGTTACCGGCGACCACAAAACCCCAGGGGGTGTCGTTATGGTGCCAGATCACGCGCTGGGCCACTGGCTTGCTACCGGCATAGCTACCGATGCCTTCGATCTGAAACCGCATTTCGGCGGACGAGACCGAACTGATACGCAGGTCCCTGCGATCAGTCAGTCTCTGATAGCGCTGGGATTCATTGTCCACCGGGACGATACGGACGTTAGAACCCGTTTCCTTCTGGAAAACCGGGCCCCAACCGTTAGTGGAAGCAAAACTGCCGCTGGAAGTACCCGATGTACCGATAGCCAGCAGGCGTGGCATCTTGTATTCATCGGCATGCGCCAGGGTGGCGCTACCCAACGCAAGCAGGGCCGCAAGGGACACGCTGGCACTCAGTACTTTTTTCGGCAACTTGATTCTCATGGGCACTTCTCCAGTTTTTGTTATTGTTTGGTGCAACGCTGTCGAGAGCCTGGCTTAGACCAAGGCCTGCCCAGCGACCAATCCTGCAACCTGCTCGCGCAGGGTTTTCTTGAGGACCTTCCCAACACCATTACGTGGCAGCGCGCTGAGAAAAATGACAGCGCGCGGCGTCTTGTACTTCGCCAGATGCTCCTGGCAATAGGTCAACAGTTCGGATTCGCTTGCCGAGGCGTGTGGAGCCTGAACCACCACGGCAATCACCTCCTCCCCCATGCGTTCGGAGGGAACGCCCACCACGGCCACCTCCGCAACGGCCGGATGCGTGGAGATCAGTTCTTCGAGATCCCGGGGATAAATGTTGAAACCGCCGCGCAGAATCAGGTCTTTCTGACGATCAACGATGTACAGGTAACCGTCTTCATCGAGACGTGCGACATCGCCAGTATGGAGCCAGCCATCCCGGATAGCCGCGCTGGTTGCCGCCTCGTTGCGGTAATAGCCGGGTGTGATGTTCTCGCCACGCACCAGCAGTTCGCCAATTTCGCCGGTTGGCACCGGTCGGCCCGCGTCATCAATGATGCGCAACTCAACGCCGGGGAAAGCCCGGCCCACCGAGCCGGGCTTAAGCACTTCACCGACCCGGTGCGCAGACACAGTTGGTGCCGCCTCGGACAGACCGTACCCCTCGTAGATATCTGCACCGAAACGCGCCTTGAATGCTGAAACCAGTGAGACCGGCAAGGGTGCCGAGCCCGATCCCACAATTTCCAGGCTGGACAGATCGTATTGAGCCGTAACCGGATCCGCTACCAGCGCATGGATCATGGCAGGCACTGCACTGAAGCGACGGACCTTGTGTTCCTGAATGGCCTGGCAAACCTCCGCCACGCCAAACTTCGGCAGTATCACCATCGCGCCCCCTCGCAGGAACAAGGTGTTGGCAGAGGTAAATCCATAAATATGAGCAAGTGGCAGTACACCCAACGTCACGCCGGGTGGATCATCCTCCATATCGGCGAGGGCAGCGGCAGCCGCCGCATTGCTGTAGAGATTACGGTGGGTGAGCATGACGCCCTTGGGCTGCCCCGTTGTGCCGGAGGTAAACAGAATGACTGCGGTATCGTCCGGCTGCAGCTGAGGCTGCTCAAGCGCGCCTGTACCGTTCTGTATCAACGAATGCAGATCCAGCATGCGCACAGCAGCGTCGGTAGTTGGCTCACCCAACCCCGAGACCAGGAGCAGCGGCGGGAGATCCAGACCTGCCACGGCTTGCTGGATAACGGGAAGAATCGAGTGCTGGGTGATGATGGCGCTCGCCCCGGACACCTCCGCGATAAAGCCGATCTCCTTTGGATGGAGTACATGCATCACCGGCAACACGATGGCGCCGGCACGCATGATCGCCTGGTAGGCGACAAACACTTCGGGCGCGTTCGCCATACACACCATCACGCGGTCGCCCGGCTTGATGCCTTGCGCCTGGAGCCCGGCTGCCAGGCGGTTGGTCATTTCCAGGAGCTGACGGTTGCTCAGGGGCCGATCATTGAAATACAGAAAGGGATATTCGCCAAAGCGTTCAAGGTTATGGTCGGGCAAGTCGGTCAGGATCATGGCAATACCCCGCAGCTCAGGCAGCCGAGCATCATCGGCGCTTTATTATTGTTCACGTGCAGCTTCCTGGAATTATTTTAGGGTCAGAAACGGTCCTGTCGTCCCTCCCTGACAACTGTCAGTATCAAGCTACGATTGAGGCCAGATCTGTGTCAAGCGAGCCGACCGACCATATCGAAGCGTTGAAATCGGATGATTCACAAAACGAATAACGGAACTTTGCAGTAACCGACCGAGCAAACCCGCCTACTCATAATGCGTGGGCAACATTGCAGGCGGCTGTTACCGAATGGAGGCTGGCGCATCGTCTTGCCGAAACTGGATCAGCGCTTCACTTTGCGCTTAAAAGCCGCGACCGCTTTGCGTAGACTATGCCCGGCCAACGTACCCTTCAAACGCCACCGACCCCAGGGATCTGCATGAGTCGCGCCGAAAAATCCGCCAGCCACACGCCCATGATGACGCAGTATTTCGGCATCAAGCAGCACCATCCAGACCAGTTGCTGTTCTATCGGATGGGCGATTTTTACGAGCTGTTCTACGACGACGCGAAAAAAGCCGCACGGTTGCTGGATATCACGCTGACCGCGCGCGGCCAGTCGGGCGGTCAACCGATTCCCATGGCCGGCATCCCCTTCCATGCGGCTGAAGGCTACCTGGCCAAGCTGGTCAAGCTGGGTGAATCGGTAGTGATCTGCGAGCAGATCGGCGACCCGGCCACGTCCAAGGGTCCGGTTGAACGCCAGGTAGTGCGTATTCTCACGCCCGGAACGGTGAGTGACGAAGCGCTGCTGGACGAGCGTCGTGACAACCTGCTTGCGGCACTGGTCGGCAGCGAGCGCGGCTTTGGTCTGGCCACGCTGGACATTAACAGCGGCCGCTTTACCGCCATGGAGCTACGTGGTTGGGAAACGCTGCTCGGGGAGCTCGAGCGTCTGGCGCCAGCCGAGTTGTTGATTCCGGATGACTGGGAAAGCAATACGCCGATAGAGCGGCGCCGCGCGGTTCGCCGGCGCGCTCCCTGGGACTTTGATCAGGACAGCGCATTCAAGTCTCTGACGCAGCAGTTCGGCACCAAAGACCTTGCCGGCTTCGGCTGTAGCGGCCTGACCCTCGGGCTCGGTGCGGCCGGTGCGTTGATGTGCTACGCCAAGGAGACCCAGCGCACCGCCCTGCCGCACATTCGCGGCATCCTGCGTGAGCGCTTCGAAGACAGCGTGATCATCGACAGCGCCAGCCGGCGCAACCTCGAGATCGACAGCAACCTGTCCGGGGGACGTGACAACACCCTGCTTGATGTACTCGACCAGACCGCTACCGCGATGGGCAGCAGACTTCTGGCGCGCTGGCTGAATCGGCCCCTGCGCGACATGGCTGTACTGGAAGCCCGGCAAAGCAGTATCGCCACCTTCCTCGACCAGCATTTCCACGAAGACATTAAACCGATACTCAAGGGCATCGGCGATATCGAGCGCATTCTCGCGCGAGTCGCCCTGCGTTCAGCCCGTCCCCGCGATCTGGCGCGCCTGCGCGATGCCCTGGCGGTACTACCACAATTGCAGGAGGCGCTCGGGTCTACCGAAACGCCGCATGTGCGTCATCTGGCCGAGCAGGTCCGCACCTACCCTGAGCTGGCGGACCTGCTGGAACGCGCAATCATCGATAACCCTCCGGCGGTGATTCGTGACGGCGGCGTGATCAAGACAGGTTTCGATGCCGAGCTTGACGACTTACAGAACATCAGCGAAAACGCGGGCCAATTCCTGCTCGATCTGGAAACCCGCGAACGCGAGCGCACCGGTCTTTCCAGCCTGAAGGTCGGCTACAACCGCGTGCATGGCTACTTTATCGAACTGTCCCGCGGGCAATCGGATAAGGCGCCGGTCGATTACATCCGCCGCCAGACGCTGAAAGGTGCGGAGCGATTCATCACCCCTGAACTGAAAACCTTTGAAGACAAGGCGTTATCAGCTCGAAGCCGTGCCCTGGCAAGAGAAAAGCAACTCTACGACGAGCTGCTCGACCGTCTGAACGAGGATCTGGCCGCCTTGCAGGACAGCGCCGCCAGCCTCGCGGAACTCGATGTTCTGGCGAATCTCGCCGAACGCGCCGGCACGCTGGATTTCTGCCAGCCGCGCTTTGTCGAGGAAAGTCAGCTGATCATCAGGCAAGGCCGCCACCCGGTGGTCGAGCAGGTACTGGAAACGCCCTTCGTGGCGAACGGGTTATGCCTGAACGACGACGTCCGCATGCTGGTGATCACCGGTCCCAACATGGGCGGTAAATCGACCTATATGCGGCAGACCGCTCTGATCGTGCTGCTCGCCCATATCGGCAGCTACGTACCGGCGGCGCAGGTCGAGCTGTCCTGTGTCGACCGCATCTTCACCCGTATCGGGTCCAGCGATGACCTGGCCGGGGGCCGTTCCACCTTCATGGTGGAGATGAGCGAAACCGCCAATATTCTGCACAATGCGACGCAGGCCAGCCTGGTGTTGATGGATGAGGTAGGCCGCGGGACCAGTACCTTTGACGGCTTGTCACTGGCCTGGTCAGCGGCCGAATATCTGGCACAGATTCGCGCCTTTACATTGTTTGCCACGCATTACTTCGAGCTTACCGGCCTGGCCGACACTGACCCGGGCGTAGCCAACGTGCACCTCAATGCCACCGAGCATAACGAGCGGATTGTGTTCCTGCACACCGTGCTGGAGGGGCCCGCGAGCCAGAGCTACGGTTTGCAGGTAGCGCAGCTGGCGGGCGTTCCGCGGGAAGTGGTGGAACGGGCCAAACAGCATCTTGCGCATCTCGAACGGCAGAGCCTGAACCAGCAGGCGAATACCTTGAATGCTGGCAACCAGCCGATGCAGAGCGATCTGTTCGCCAGCGCTCCGCATCCGCTGATAGAGCAGATGCAGAGCGTAAAACCGGACGAGCTAACACCGCGCCAGGCCCTCGAGCTGCTATACCGTTGGAAAGAGCAGATGCATTGAATGGCCGCCAAATGAGAGTGATTGTCATTAAACGTGTCGATAACGGCGCATAATGGGTACAGGTTGGCTAACTCCCTGTACCCACAGAAAAAAACTGCTAAACTACGCGCCACTTTCGTACTCGCCGATCTCGATGGAGACCCACAATGACTTTCGTTGTTACCGACAACTGCATCAAATGCAAATACACAGATTGCGTTGAGGTCTGCCCTGTCGATTGTTTTTACGAAGGCCCGAACTTTCTGGTCATTCATCCGGACGAGTGCATCGATTGTGCACTGTGCGAGCCTGAATGCCCGGCCAACGCCATCTTCTCCGAAGACGAAGTGCCCGCCGATCAGCAGGAGTACACCGAGCTGAACGCAGAGCTGGCGGAAATCTGGCCGAACATCACCGAGAAGAAAGACGGCCTGCCCGATGCAGAAGAGTGGGACGGCGTGCCTGACAAATTGCAGTATCTGGAGCGCTAAGCGTACGGATTGGAAAAGGCTGGCCTCGCGCCGGCCTTTTTTGTGCCTGCACGGTGTGGAGTAGCTGAATCCAGAAGCACCTCACCAGGCCGGAGTACAAATCGCAGGCAAAAAAAGGGGCGGGGATTAACCCGCCCACTCTTCATTCCATTTATGCAATCCGTGTCCAAGTCGTCCTGACTTTACCTTCCTGGAAATCCCTTCCCCAACGTCCTGTCGGGGTGCGTGATCCGTCACACATGGATACATAATACGTCCAAACCATACGGAATCAAGCCGTCATGACAGGGTCTCGCCTGACCCCGCCATTAATAATATCCTTATAGATCAATATCTTAGAGAATATCACACAACCGATAAACTGTCCCGCTGACAACAACTGGCAATCATCGCTTACACGCTGCGTAGGTAATCACTTACAAATTATCTTCCAACCGAAGCGGTATATACAAAAAAACCCGGTCTTTTCAGACCGGGTTTCTGTGGAGCAGGAAAGCAGATTTACATCATGCCGCCCATGCCACCCATACCGCCCATGCCACCCATGTCAGGCATTGCCGGCTTGTCGTCTTCCGGCAACTCGGCAATCATGGCTTCGGTAGTGATCATCAGGCTGGCAACCGAGGCAGCAGCCTGCAGCGCAGCGCGAGTGACCTTGGCCGGATCGAGGATACCCATCTCGATCATGTCGCCGTACTCACCGGAGGCAGCGTTGTAACCATAGTTACCGGAGCCGGCCTTGACCTTGTCCAGCACGACAGACGCTTCGTCGCCAGCATTGGTGACGATCTGACGGAAAGGCGCTTCGACGGCGCGACGCAGCAGATTAACGCCGACAGTCTGGTCGTCATTCGCGCCGACCATGCCTTCAATGGCTTGCAGCGCACGAACCAGCGCTACACCACCGCCAGGTACCACGCCTTCTTCGACGGCCGCACGGGTTGCGTGCAGAGCGTCTTCAACGCGGTGCTTCTTCTCTTTCATCTCGACTTCGGTAGCAGCACCGACCTTGATGACTGCAACACCGCCAGCCAGTTTGGCCAGACGCTCTTGCAGCTTCTCACGGTCGTAATCGGAAGTGGTGTCGTCGATCTGCTTGCGGATCTGCGAAACACGCGCTTCGATGTCGATCTGAGTGCCTGCACCGTCGATAACGGTGGAGTTGTCCTTGTTGATCTGAACGCGCTTGGCCTGGCCAAGATGCTCGAGAGTCGTGTTCTCGAGGTTCAGGCCAACTTCTTCGCTGATCACGGTACCGCCAGTGAGGATAGCGATATCCTGCAGCATTGCCTTGCGACGATCGCCGAAGCCAGGTGCCTTGACCGCAGCAACCTTGACGATGCCGCGCATGTTGTTGACGACCAGTGTAGCCAGCGCTTCACCTTCAACGTCTTCAGCAACGATCATCAGCGGACGGCCAGCCTTGGCGACAGCTTCGAGGACCGGCAACATTTCACGAATGTTGGAGATCTTCTTGTCGACCAGCAGGATGTACGGATTGTCCAGCTCGGCAGCCATGGTCTCGGGCTTGTTGACGAAGTAAGGAGACAGGTAACCGCGATCAAACTGCATGCCTTCTACGACAGACAGCTCGTTGTCCAGGCCGGAGCCCTCTTCAACGGTGATAACGCCTTCCTTGCCTACTTTTTCCATCGCATCGGCAATGATTTTGCCGATGGACTCGTCAGAGTTGGCGGAGATGGTACCAACCTGGGCGATGGCTCTGGAATCAGCACAGGGCTTGGCCAGGTTCTTCAGCTCGGCAACGATGGCAACGGTAGCCTTGTCGATACCACGCTTAAGGTCCATCGGGTTCATGCCGGCAGCGACGGATTTCAGGCCTTCAGTAACGATAGCCTGGGCCAGCACGGTAGCAGTGGTAGTACCGTCACCAGCATCATCATTGGCACGGGACGCTACGTCCTTGACCAGCTGGGCGCCCATGTTTTCGAACTTGTCTTTCAGTTCGATTTCCTTGGCGACGGAAACGCCGTCCTTGGTGATCATAGGCGCGCCGAAGCTGCGCTCGATCAGCACGTTACGACCCTTCGGCCCCAGAGTTGCCTTGACGGCATCAGCCAGAATGTTGACACCGGCCAGCATCTTGTTGCGGCCGGAGATTCCGAATTTAACTTCTTTAGCAGCCATTTTCGCTTTCCTTCATATATTCGTTGGAGAAATGCAGGACGTCAGCAGTTCGCAGATCAGTCCAGCACACCATAAATTTCGGATTCGCTCATGATCAGCAGGTCTTCGCCGTCGATCTTGATGGTGCTGCTGCCGGAATAGGGACCAAAGACAACCTTGTCACCTTCCTTGACGGCCAGTGCGCGCACTTCACCGTTGTCCAGCAGACGCCCGGTACCTACAGCGACTACCACGCCGGTATTTGGCTTTTCTGCGGCCGAGCCAGGCAGAACGATACCGCCAGCGGTTTTAGTTTCTTCTTCGCTGCGACGAACGACGACGCGATCGTGTAACGGACGAATTTTCATCGTGTTTAGTCTCCAATTAGCTTTTAAAAGCCGGCATGCCGGCGTCCCAAGAAAAACAGGCTTTTCAGCCTGACAAACATGCCTGAGCATGTCTTTGTTCAGGGCATGCACCCGATGAAGGGAGCCTGCCAAAACTGGTGAATCCTTAATGGGGCCCTGCAAAACGTTTTCAAGCCCCCGACAGCAAAAAATTTCTGTCCGGGATCACTCGCGATCGATGCGTTGATCCGGATCGGACGGCTCCTTGCGTCCGGCCTCCCACTCACCTTCAATGACGTGGTGCTCGCCGCGTTTCCAGACCGTCGGGCCGCCTGGCTCGCCCGGGCCAGGCCGGTTCCGATTACGCAGCGCGAGTATTATTGCAGGCACCGCCAGGACATCAGTCACTACCCCGGGGATAACCAGCAGCACACCCGCCAGCACGCCCCACATTCCAGACTTGAGAATGGAGAAAGGCGCGCGGTTCTCGGCCATCTGTATCTGCAGACGCTGGAGCATCCCCCAACCCTGGCGCTGAATGACTGCAACCCCGAGTAGCCCGCTTACCAATACCCAGAGCAAGGTAAACCCGACCCCGATCGCCTGACCCAGCAAAATCAGTCCGGCCAGCTCGATCAGTGGAATGAGCAACAACAAAATTCGAATCAGCGGCATGACAGCCTCGCATGAAATGGCAAACAAGCTATATGGGGCTCAATAGCCACGACTTCAACCTGCATCAAAGACCAATCCAGCGTCTTTCATCAGGTCACATCAACCCAGATTACGCGCAAAGGGGAAGAACCCTTCAAGACGCTTGAAATAGAGCCTTCAGAACAGGATCAGCCTGCCGATAACTCGCAGGTCATCATCAAATCTACCGTTCCGCCCGAAGTCTTGTAAGGATATTTCATGGACCTTGTTTCAAATCTCAGCATACGCTCCCGGCTGCTGATAGGAATTCTTCTCCCCGTACTGCTGACCGCGGGGGTTAGCGCCTGGCTCACGTTCAATCAGATCCAGCAGCAGGGAACGGCCGAAGTGGAGCGTCTACGTACCCAACTCATCTCGGCCCACAAGACCGGGCTCAAACAAGTCGTTGATGCAGCGCGAACCGCTATCGAAGAGGTCTATACCGATCCCTACCTGGAAAAGAGCGTGGCTCAAACGGCCGCGCGGGATATCATCCGGTCCATGGGTTTCGGTGAGAATAACTATATATATGCGTGGACATACGATTCCTACAATCTTGCCTTTCGCCCGAAGCCCAGCGCAGAAGGCCCGTCGCGCGACTCGACGCCAGCACGCAAGGAGTTACTGCGCAATCTGATCTCAAGCGGACGCAGCGGACAAGGTTTCCATGAGTACGTCTGGCCCAATCCGGCCACCAACCAGCCGGAGCCGAAGATCTCCTATTCAATCGACCTGCCGGAATGGGAATGGGTAATCGGAGCGGGTATTTACGTCACCGACGTCGACAAGGCGGTCAGCGCGGCACAGCAGGAAATAGAAGCGAACATCGCGGCGGCGCTCAGCCGCATCCTGTGGATAACGCTATTTATTGTTGGCGTTGCAATCCTGCTTGGGATCTTCATCGGTCGCACCGTCACCCGCCCGCTCGCCAGTGCTACGCGCATGATGCAGGAAATCGCCGAAGGTGATGGCGACCTGACTCAACGTCTGCCTGCGCATGGCAACGACGAGCTGAGCGAGCTGGGACGTCAATTCAACGCCTTCGTCGCAAAAATTCAACGGGCCATCACGCAAGTCGGCGAGACCACTGACCAGCTGGCATCCGCTGCGGAAGAACTGAGCCACATCGCGACAGAGACCCAGGCCTCCGTCGAGCTCCAGGGAAGCGAGACCGATCAGATCGCCTCGGCAATCAACGAGATGGCTGCGACTGTCCTTCAAATCGCCGGTAACGCCACGGAGGTCGAAAGCGCTGCGTCCGTTGCAGACGAGCAATCGCGTCTGGGTCGCAACACTGTCCTGTCATCCCAGGATTCGGTCCGGCAGCTGTTTGCCACGTTGCAGGAAAGCGCCCGAATGATCGAAGCACTGGCGGACAAGAGTGATGAAATCCAATCGGTCGTGAACGTTATCCGTGAAGTGACCGAGCAGACCAACCTGCTGGCGCTCAATGCGGCAATCGAGGCGGCACGTGCCGGAGAGATGGGGCGCGGTTTTGCCGTGGTGGCGGACGAGGTGCGACAGCTCGCCAGCCGCAGCGGCGAGTCGGCAACGCAGATCCGCGCCATGATCGAAAGCTACGTGGATGAATCAAAGAAAGCCGCCGATCACATGAAGAGCGCCCAGGCGCAGTCCGAACACACGGTCAGTGCGATCAACGAAGCAGCGGGCTCGCTACAGACTATCGAAGAGTCGGTCGGGATGATTCGCGGTCAGATAATTCAGGTCGCCGCCGCATCCGAACAACAGAGCCATGTCGCCGAGGACATCAATCGCAACGTGGTCAGCATCGTTAACGCCGCAGCACAAAGCTCAACGGGAGTGAGCCAGACGTCCGACGCCAGCAACGAGCTCGCGCGACTGGGTGAAAACCTCAGACAACTGGTATCCCAGTTCAGAGTGCATTGAGCGCCACCGCCTCGTACCGCTCAGGGTTGCACCCCGGCCCTGAGCTGCCTCACCAAGCTGAAGCCCTCCCCGGCTATGGCATCCAATAATAAATGTGATGTAAGTCTCCATTGATTGACTAATGCGGCGTACGCCGCGAAGCTCTCGGGTAGGCTCTTGGCCATTGATGGCCGGACCAGATCACAGTGGAGATAAGGACGTGTCCAAACAGATGTTCCCCAGTGACGTTACGAAAGATCGTCGCTTCGTAGAGTCACTTTCGCGCGGCCTGAATGTGTTGAGGGCGTTCAATGAGGGATCAGTTACCCTCGGCAATCAGGAAATTGCGCGTATTACAGGCTTGCCCAAGGCGACGGTATCGCGCATGACCTTTACCCTGACTAGCCTGGGCTACCTGAGTTACAACGCGCGTCTGGAAAAGTATCAGCTCAGCTCGGGGGTTCTGGCGCTGGGCCATGCATACGTGTCTAACCTGCGCGTGCGCCAACTGGCCCAACCCTACATGGACGAATTTGCCCGATTGAACAATACCTCCGTAGGGCTTACCTGCCGCGACCGTTTCCATATGATCTACGTGGAGAACCGGTTGCCGCCGGAGTCGTCCTTGCTGCGCATGGAGATCGGGTTGAAGCTGCCAATGGCCACAACGGCAGCCGGACGTGCCTATTGCGCGTCATTGGAAGATGAACCGCGAAAAGTGCTGCTGGACGCATTAGCCGAACGCTATGGCGAAGCGCAATGGCCCGAGAAACGTGCAGGACTGGAACGAGCGGTTGCGGAGTATCAACAGTTTGGTTTCTGCCTGTCACTGGGCGACTGGGATCGCAACGTCAATACCGCCGGGGTGCCGATCACCCTCGCAGACGGCAGCACCATGGCCCTGACGTGCGCAGCGCCCTCCTACCTCGTACCACTGGAAAGGATTCGTGACTCGATCGCGCATCAGCTGGTGATTCTGGCCAGCGATATTCAGTCGCTGGCCAGTTGACGACCGCCTGATGGTTCCGGTCCCGGAGCCTGCTTGCGACGACAGGCTCCCATAGTCATCAGGACGCCTGCTTGCGCCACTCCTGTTCCTGGAGCTCACGCCACATCAGTTTTCCAGAAGGCGATTTGGGCAGTTCGCTCATGAACTCGATGATCTCCGGGACCTTATAGGTCGCCATCTCTGCCTTGCACCAGTCCAGAATCTCCTGTTCCGCTGTTGCCCGGTTGGCTTCAGGGCTCAGTACGATACAGGCCTTGACCGTTTCACCACGCTTGGGGTGTGGCGAGGAAATGATGCATACCTCACGCACCAGCGGGTTCTGGTACATCATGCTTTCGACTTCGCTCGGCCACACCTTGAACCCGGAAGCATTGATCATCCGCTTGATCCTGTCGACCATGAAGAAGTAGCCCTCTTCGTCGTAACGCGCCAGATCGCCAGTGCGGAAGAATCGCTTGCCACCCAGCTCGATAAAGGCCGCAGCGGTTTCCTCAGGGCGGTTCCAGTAGCCAACAGTAATCTGCGGACCGTGGCTGACGATTTCACCGGTTTCGCCGGGCCCTTTCTCTTCAAGCGTATCCGGATCAATGATCCGCGAGTCGACATCAAACACCGGAATCCCCAGACACTGCGCCTTTGGATGATCAGGTGGATTGATGTGCGTAGCCGCCATGGTCTCGGACAGACCATAACCTTCTATATAGGACAGACCGGTAAGACGATGCAGCTTCTGGGCAATGGCTTCCGGCATGGCTGCCCCGCCGCCCCCGATATTCTGCAGACTGGAGATGTCATATTGGTCGAGTTCGGGATTGGAAAGGAAATCCACCGCCATGGTGACGATGTTGGCCCAACCCGTTACCCGGTAACGCTCAATCAGTTTGGCCGCCACCGTGCGGTTCCAGCGGGTCATGATCACGCAGGTGGAACCGGTGTAGATCGGGCTGTTCATGGAAGCCTGCATGCCGGTGACATGAAAGAACGGCAAAGTGGACAACTGTACGCTGTCAGCCGTAGCAAGATTCCAGAACGAGCGATGGACTGCGGTGGCCATGACCGCACGATGGACGTGCATGCAGCCCTTGGGGGCACCCGTGGTGCCGGAGCTATAGGGAATCAACGCAAGATCGTCCGGCCCGGCAGTGTGCGGACCCGGCTTGAGCCCGGCGGCGAGTGCTTCTTCCCAGCGCGTTCCGCCTTCGGGCAGCGGTGTTTCGGGCAAGGTCACTTCGGCTGGTAGCTCAAGGTCAGTGGGCTTCTTGAGGAAGCTGCCATAGGCAGACACCACTACGTGCCGAAGGTCGGTATGTTCAACCAGGGGCAATATATGCTCTGCCAGCTCCTGCCCGGCCAGGCAGATCTGAGCGCCGGTATCGGCAATATAATGTTCGAGTTCGGCGTGGCGATTCATCGGATTGACCGGGATCACCACCGCGTCGGCACGCAAGATAGCGTAGTAACTGATGACGTACTGCGGCGAATTCTGCATGTACAGCAGCACCCGATCACCCTTCTTTACGCCTCGCTCCTGCAACCAGCCGGCCAGCGCTTCGACATCCCGGTGTAGCTCGGTGTAGGTGATTGAGGTGTCGTAAAAGATAATCGCGGGATGGTCTGGATACCGCTGGACGGAAATTTCGAGGTTGGTAAAGAGGCTGGTCTGGGGCAGCGTCATGGTTTTGGGCAAGCTTTTCGGCCAAACGCCATAATGTCTCGTAAACATATTATTCTCGTCCTGATAAACGGTAAACCGAACAGCCCGGGGCTGCACAGCGATAGTCACGATGCGATGCAGGCGCTTCCGTCACTTTCGCGGAAGCGCCATGCCAACCAAGGCTCGGACTCGGGCATTGAAACGGATAATTCAGCAGCCAAGCGCTCGGGGGATCCAATTGGACAACTGATCAGTTTCGAAGTCAACGCTACGAAAGTCAGTACCGCATACTAAAACAGTCGCGTCATTTTCGATTTGTGTATGAGAACGCCCTTTTTCGCTCGTCTACCGGTCTCGGGAGCCGGTCCCCGCCTGCATGGATTATTTTCACTACCACGACAAATAACGTGGCGGCGCGCTACCTGCATGAAATCCAGGATGATCTATACTCGATCATGCCCCTCCAGAGAAGCGCAATCGAGCTGTCTCGATCCGGTGAGCAATGAGTATTGCAATCGCCCTTTCGTGTGTTAAATTTAAAAACCGAACTCATTGTGCAGACTACAGTTCTGCACAGCGAAATGTATAACAGAACAACAATGAGGCACGAGATGTTAACGAACCTGCGAAAGAAACTGGGCACCATTGCGGCAGCTGTCGCCCTGGCCACCTCAGCCACTCTATCCCCCTCCGTCGCCTCTGCGGCAGAATCCACGACCTGGCGTGTGCAGTCTCACTGGCCGGGCGCGAGCACGTCTTACCAAGACAGTCTGGTCCGGCTGAAAGATGTTCTTGAAGAACGCTCTGATGGCAGGCTGAAGCTGCAGCTTTTCGAAGCTGGCGCATTGTTCAGCGCCCAGGAGACCTTCAACGCGGTCAGCCGCGGCATTGTCGACATGGGTACTATCTCGCCCTCTTACGCACAGAACAAAATCAGCCTGGCCGGCATCGCCTCGGGCCTGCCTTTTGCTTTCCGCAACGTCTGGGAGGCAGCCTATTTCCACCAGGCCCTGGGCTTTGAAGAGATGCTGCGGGCCGAAGCAGCAGAGCACAACGTGTACTGGGCCACGGACAAGGTGTATCCCACCGAGATGGTTCTCAAGCGCCCGGTCAACAGCATGGAAGATTTCAAGGGCCTGAAGATCCGCTCCTCCGGCTCGCTGCAGACCTTCCTCACGGACGCAGGCGCGGCTGCATCCTATATTCCAGGCAGCGAACTCTACTCCGCACTGGACGCGGGGATTGTCGATGGTGCGCATTGGGGCGCTTCACAGGGCGCGGACAGCATGGCTCTCTATGAAGTCGCCAAGCATCACGTCAAGCCTGCCCTGAATATCGCCGGCACTGATGTGTTCGTTGTCAGCCAGCGGTCACTCGACAAGTTGCCGGAGGACCTGCAACAGATCGTTAAACAGGCACTTGAAGAGCAGTTCTGGTTCCGTACCAACGAATACCAGTACCAGGAACGCGTAACCCTGGCCAACGCCATTGCGAACAAGGGCGTGCAGGTCAACACTCTGCCTGAAGAAGTACAGAACCACCTGACCCAGGCTGCCATGAAGCAATGGGACAAGGAAGGTGAGCGTAGCGATAACACCAAGAAAGCCCTGAGCATGCTCAAGGAATTCCTCGGCGAACTCGGCTACCTGTAAATTTCCAGCGATACCGCCCGGAGCCGTTCTGGCTCCGGGTCTTCCAATTGAGCCATAGCGGTATGCCCGGAGGGTGTGATGCGTGCAATCACTGCATTCATGAATGGCGTTACCAGACTGAATGACGTAATCGGCCGAATGGTTGCCTATCTGGTGCTGCCGATTTTTGCGTTTCTGATTCTCGAAGTTTTTCTGCGCTACCTGTTCAATTCGCCCACCGTATGGACCAATGAACTGACGCAGATGCTGTTCGGTGCCTATGCGGTGCTTTCAGGCGGTTATCTTCTCGCACACCGCGGCCACGTGAACGTCGACCTGTTTCACTCACAGCTCAAACCCAGAGCACGGGCAGTTGTGGACATTATTGGCTCCATCATCTTTTTCATTTTTGTCCTGGCGCTGCTGTATTTCGGTTACGAAATGGCGCAGGAATCCGTCAGCAGCTGGGAAACGTCCTACTCCGCATGGAACCCTCCCATCTGGCCAATCAAGGTGGCCATTCCGGTCGGCGCGACACTGCTTCTGTTACAGGGCATCGTCAAACTGCTGCAGGACATCGCTATCGCACTGAACCTGGATTATTACAAGCCTGAACAAGGCGAAACGGGAGATGAGTTGTGAGTATTGAAGCCCTGACTCTATTGTTCTTCGGTGCGCTGCTGCTCGGTATTTTCATGGGCATTCCGCTGGTATTCGTGCTGGGCGGCGTCTCCGTTGTCTTTCTGTATTTCACCTGGGGGATTGATTCCTTTTACATGGTGGCGTCGCAGATCTACGGCACCATGGGCAGCTTCACGCTGGTTGCAATTCCCTTGTTTGTCTTCATGGCAATGATTCTCGAACGAACCGGCGTTGCCCGGGACCTTTACCGCATGATGCACCTGTGGTGCGGTGGCATGCGCGGCGGCCTGGCGATCGGTACGCTGGGCATCTGCGCGGTCTTCGCCGCCATGGTCGGCATCAGCGGTGCCGCGGTTGTTGCCATGGGCACCATTGCCCTGCCTTCCATGCTCGAACGCGGCTATGACAAGCGTATGGTACTGGGGGTGATCAACACCGGTGGCGGCTGGGGTGTATTGATCCCACCGAGCATCATGATGATCCTCTACGCACTGATCTCCGGCGTCTCGGTGGGCAAGATGTTCGCGGCCGGCATCCTGCCCGGCCTGGTACTGATCACCGTCACTGTGCTTTACGTTCTGATCCGCTGTTATATGCAACCGCACCTGGCGCCTGCCCTGCCTGAGTCCGAGCGTGGAAGCTGGCCGGACAAGTTCAAAGCCGTGCGCTCGGTAGTCTTGCCGGTATTCGTTGTGGTGATGGTCATGGGCTCGATCATCGGCGGCCTGACTACCCCGACCGAAGCCGCGGCGATGGGCGTACTGGGCGCGCTGATTTCAGCTGCCGTTTATCGGCAGCTGAACATGAACCTGATCCGGGAGGCCTCGATCCGTACTTTCAAGCTGACCGGCATGATCGTGTGGATTCTGTTTGCGGCCCACGCATTCAGTTCGGCCTATCAGAGCATGGGTGCGCATCAGCTTATAGAAAGCTTCATGCACATGATTCCAGGCGGCCCCTGGGGCATCATCATCGCCATGATGGTGATCGTGTTCCTGCTGGGGATGGTGCTTGATCCTGTCGGCATCATGCTGATCACCCTGCCGGTGTTCCTGCCGATTGTCGACTCGCTCGGGTTCGACCCGATCTGGTTCGGCATCCTGTTCGTGATCAACATGGAAATCGGCTACATGACGCCGCCCTTCGGCTTCAATCTGTTCTACCTCAAGGGCATTGTGCCGCCGGGTATCACCATGAAGGATATCTACGCCTCGGTTATCCCCTTCGTGCTGGTGCAGATAGTGGGCCTGATCATCCTGATGATCTTCCCCGAGATCGTGACCTTCCTGCCGGATCTCTGGTTCTAGGGTTAATGCCCGCCTGCGCCCCGATATCCGGGTCGCAGGCAGCTTTCCTTATACATCTCCCCTCCCGCTTATCACTGCCTCTCAATAGCGCCTGCCATCCGCATCAACACGTCTCGAGCGCAGGTCTGTCTGGTCCAGTGCCAGCTGCCGCGAGGCGACAGGGCTGCGCCGACACGCTGCAAGTACGTCCCTGTAAGCTCGTCGATGACATCCCTGTCATCGGACGGTCGGCTCAGACCTGTTGCCTCGCTTCGCACGAACATTGGAGCTGCCTGATAGGAAGACAGAGAGCGGTTCTGATCTCCACCTCACGCAGATGTTTATTCAAGCCCGCCGGCTGANCTCCACCTCACGCAGATGTTTATTCAAGCCCGCCGGCTGACAGGGTGAAGCAAGTGTTGAAAACAGGGATGTTTTCACCAAGCCTCCAAGGACGGATTCACGGCGTCTTGCGCAATCCCTGCCAGCCGGCGGGTGACCGCCTCGGAATTAGTCCACACGCGGACAAAAAAAAACTGAGCCCGGTATATACCGGGCTCAGGTCCTGGACTTGCTCTCCCCATTGATCGCGAGCTGAAGAGCAACTAATACCTTGTCGTAGCTAAGCTACGAAGTTCGAACTATCAGTAGTCGAACTTGGCAGACGCCATGACTTGCTCATATTGGTTGGAGCCAGAATCATTGATTATGCCGAAGTCCCAATAGGCATATTCCAGACCAAGAGTGATGGTGTCAGTCGCCGCGTACAGCAGGTTGAGATGCGCTGACGAAGAACGATCAAAGTAACGCCCCAGTTCTGCTGAATCTGTATCGGTTACCATTTCCAGCTGCGACAGACTCAGGTTCGAGCGCCACTTGGGTGACCAGTGTCTCTGATAAGCAACTGTTGCACCGTAAGAAACCGCAGGAGTCAACTGACCATAGTCGGTGCTAATCACTTCGCCTTCAGCGTCACGAATCTGAACGTCAGTCGACAAGATATCCGCAAAGGTTCTCAGCCCAGCGTAACGGCCCAAGGCACCGTAGCTGTACTGGAGCTTCAGATTGTCCTTGCCGACGGTCGGAATGCGCGCAGAAAGAGAGAAAGCCCCTTGTAAGGAACGGTCATCTACGGAGTCTTTCTCCAGTGTGCGCGCCATCCCGGCGAGAGCAAACACACCGTAATCATTCTTGACCTGATAGCGCAGCACTACGTCAGGATACGCCTGATCGTTACCGCCATCTTCAGGGTTTTCGATTGCGGCAAACAGACGGCCACCGGGGACATCCATGCCATAGCGCAGCAGCGGCTGACGCGCATAGATAAAGGAAGCCATCTTGCCCTGGTTCAGAATCTCCGGCACGGCAGCCAGCTCACTGAAGGTGGTGACATCCTGACCCACGGTCCAGTCCGCCCATTGCGCATAAGCCAGACGCACCCGCGGGTTGTAGCTGTTGGAAACGAACTCGTTGGCGCCGTCTTCAGAGCCGTGGAAGTCCATCTCGATATAGGTAATCAGGTCGTGGCCGTTAACGTCTGCAGTGCGTGTACCGAGACCAATACGGCTCTCGCGGATACTGGAGCCAAACCGCCATTCATCTGCGTTTTCCGAGGCTGCATAGCTGGCGAAATTGGCTGCCTGCCCGAGCGTACGGTTATTCGCGCTGCCGTCGCCACCTGAGGCAACCACCGCATCCGCCTTGATGAAGCCGCCAACGGTGACTGTTGTATTGCCTATCTTGACACCCTTGCCATCGCGCACGAGGTACTCGGTGTCTGCCTTGAGCGTCTCATTGCGCGGATCATCACGGGTCGATGCCAGCTGTGCACGGGCTTCACGCGCCTCTGCACGCGCCTGAGAGGCGTCTTCGCGAGCCTGGGCGGCGTCAGCTTCGGCACGCGCGGTGCTTTCTTCAATCCGGGCTTCCAGGGCCTTCAATTGGCGACGCAGTTCCTCGATTTCGGAATTCTGCGCCAGGGCTGGAGCAGCTCCCAGCAACAGCGCTGGAAGACTCAGGCAGGCGATAGCCCTGGCCAATGGCTTGGGGGCGAACAACGTCTTTGTTGTTTTCATTGCGACCTCATTGTGATTGTTGATGACGACCCTACCGATAGAACCGGTTGATAGTTTCGCTGTGCAGAACTACAAGATATTATTGTTTCATCTTGCAGTATATGTTTCCGCGCTGAATATAGTTAATACGGAGATGATCAACAAGCATAAAAATGAATTTTACAAAGCAACTCAGGCCTTTTACCTACCGGTCCGAGCAGTTCGCAGGGCGGCACATGGTAAATATCCGGCCCACTTTTAAACAGATAGACGAAAGTCCCACGACACAAAGGCTATCCCGTACCGAAGTCAGGCTCGGGATATCCATCGTTCACTCTGGTAGAAAAATGGTGCATTCTTCGCGGGCTAGACAGGACGACCAGCCGAACACTGCGCATCAGGAGGGGCAAGATAGGACTGCCCGGACCGCCTGCTTGAGCGAATCCGGCGATATGATCGACGTCCGACCGAGCGGCGACGCGAGTGAACCGCTCGCTTCAAACACACCAACAGGGGATATACGGAATGCAACTGAAAGACAGCGTTATTATCGTCACCGGCGGCGGCCAGGGGCTCGGTCGGGCAATGGCCGAATACCTGGCTTCACAGGGCGCGCGGCTGGCTCTGGTCGATCTCGGTCAGGAGCGGCTGGACGAAGCAGTCGCTGCTTGCAAAACTGCGGGGGGTGACGCCCGCGGATATGTCTGCAATGTCGCCAACGAAGACCAGGTCAGCGCCATGGTGAACCAGGTCGCAACCGACTTTGGCGCCATCAACGGCTTGATCAACAACGCGGGCATTCTGCGTGACGGTCTCCTGCTTAAGCAGAAGGACGGCGAGATTCAGAAAATGAGCCTGGCTCAGTGGCAATCGGTTATCGACGTCAACCTGACCGGCGTATTCCTGAGCACGCGCGAGGTCGCGGCCAAGATGATCGAACTCGGCAGCAAAGGCCTGATCATCAATATCTCGTCCATCTCGCGGGCGGGCAATGTCGGCCAGACCAACTACTCTGCAGCCAAGGCCGGTGTGGCTGCAATGACCGTTAGCTGGGCGAAAGAACTGGCCCGCTACGGCATCCGCGTAGCAGGGATCGCGCCGGGCTTCATCGAAACCGAGATGACCGCCGGCATGAAACCCGAAGCACTGGAAAAGATGACAGCAGGCATCCCGCTAAAGCGCATGGGACGGCCAGAGGAAATCGCTCACTCCGCCGCTTATCTGTTTGAGAACGACTACTTTACCGGTCGTATTCTTGAGCTGGACGGCGGACTGCGTCTCTAACAGGCTGTTCCACCGTCGGGCCGGCAACGCCGGCCTTACCAGCTAACGCCAAATCCCACCCTGTAGCGCTTTTCGTTCAACGCCTGCTCGGCATTGTCACTCTCGATATAATCCCACTCGCTCAGCAAGCTCAGCGACGCCCAGCTGTTGACCATATAGCGGATACCCAATTCGGTATCGACAATATATTTAACGTCCGGATCATCCGGGACCTGGGTTTCGGTGTTATGAAACACCTCTACCCGCTTGCCGAACATGAACCTGCGGTAGTCGTATTCCAGACCCAGAGCTTCAAACTCACTCTCCGCTCCGCTGCGTTCCTTCAAGCGCAGATGATCGAGGCGAGCTGAGGTTTCGAAGCGCGACAGCGTTGTATTCCACCACTCATAACCCGGACCGGTACCGATTTGAGCCCGGCGGGCGATATCGCCGATATGGTCCCGCTCGTAGTCAAGACTGGTCTGCCAGAACCACTGCTCACCAAAGAACCAGCTCAGGTCATACTCGGTCTGTAATATGTGCCGGCTGCGTACGTCGTCCCGGTAGTCGCGTTCGAAGTTGGCGGCCAGATCGTGACGCCAATCGCCGTGTCGCGCACGGGTATTGAAGCGGAACGCCAGATCTTCCTCTTCCTGCGAGGCATCTTTCATGTCGAAGGAAAGGTCAGCGTTGCCCTCAAGCAGCCAATCCTGAATAAACGGTTGCGGCTCCATGAGCTGGCTGATGTCAGCCAATGGCATGTCGATCGGTTCAGGCAGGCCGTTGAAAACCAGCACATTGCCATCCGTTTCAGACGTTTTGATCGCAAGGGCCCGCTCAGCCTGGTCCTCTGTCTTGACCAGCATTGGCGTTGTGGTTTCCATCGTACGGATGCGGCCGACCTTGACCGTTACCTCACCTGCGAATTCGGTTCTAATAACGAGACGGCCCCGATCCAGCAGTTCGATCTTTCCGGTCAGCCTGTCGCCGTTATCCAGCCAGACAGTGTCAGCGATCGAAACCATTGGAAAACACAACAGAAAAGCAGCGGTATAGCGGCAGAATAACATCACAATAGCCTTAAAATAGGGCGTAAAAAGGCGTCATTATCCATGAATGAGAATCGATTGCCAGCGAACTCGATCAACGGAAATTCGGCTGAGGAGTTCCTCACAGCCCAGCAAAATTTCTGGCAGATACTCGCCACGATCCCACCCGGCCGCGTCACTAGCTACGGCCGGCTGGCTCAGCTTGCAGGCCTGGGCCGAGGTGCCCGCCTGGTAGCGCGCTGGCTGGCACAACTGCCGGAAGGCAGCAGTCTGCCCTGGCACAGGGTAGTCAACAGTCGGGGGCAGCTGTCACTATCGCCCTGCTCTCCAGCCGGAGTGGAGCAACGGCACCGCCTGCAAAGCGAAGGTGTGCCAATCATCAACCACCGGGTCAACATGGCACGCTTCGGCTGGCCTGAATCACCTGAACAACCACAGGATTTACATGAGTAACTTTCCGGCCGAGCGCGCCGAGCCCCCCCGCGAAGGCTTGCGCGTCTACCTCAAGCCCCGCGTACTTGGCATGCTGTTTCTTGGCTTCTCTGCAGGTTTGCCACTGTTGCTGGTCGGTGGCACGTTCAGCGCCTGGTTGAAAGACATCGGTGTGGAACTGGCCGCCATCGGCTTTCTGAGCTGGGTCGGCATGGCCCATTCCATCAAGGTACTGTGGGCACCCTTTATCGACCGCGCTGCGCTACCCTTATTGACGAGTTGGTTCGGGCGACGCCGCGCCTGGATGTTACTGGCGCAGTGCATTATCGCGGCCGGACTGTTCGGCATGGCAGTTACCGACCCACGCGATAATCTGCAGTTCGTCGCGTTTTGCGCCGTACTGGTGGCCTTCGGCTCGGCTACTCAGGACGTGGCCATCGATGCCTACCGCGTTGAGGCCGAAGCCAAACATCGCCAGGCAGCAATGGCGGCGACCTACGTGACCGGGTATCGCGTCGCACTGTTGATAGCCGGCGCCGGGGCCTTGCATCTGGCCAATATGGATAGCTGGACACTCGCCTATGGCGGCATGGCCTTGCTGATGGGTGTCGGGGTGATCACCACCCTGATCATTTCCGAGCCGGAGGTCGAGGTCACGCAAAGCACTTATGCATTGGAACAACGCGTCCAGGACTACCTCGCCAACACCGTGCACCAGGGCTGGCGACGCGATATGACGGCCTGGTTCATAGGTGCGATGGTCTGCCCTTTCGCTGAATTCTTTCAACGCTACGGCAAGGTCGCGTTGCTGATACTGGCCTTCATCGCCACCTTTCGTATCAGCGATATATTCATGGGCGTCATGGCGAATCCCTTCTATCTGGATCTGGGATTCAGCAAGGCGGAAATAGCCAATATTGCCGCTGCCTTTGGCTTGGGGATGACCCTGTTAGGAGCAGCCCTGGGCGGTTTGCTGGTCGCTCGCTATGGCATCGCCCCGATTATGCTGCTGACGGCTTTCATGGCGCCTGCGACCAACCTGACTTTCGCCTGGCTGGCATTTATCGGACCGGAAACCTATGGGCTGGTGCTGGCCATCGTTGCCGACAACATTACCGGCGGGCTGGCCGTATCGGTGTTCATCGCCTATCTGTCCAGCCTGACCAATACCGCCTACACCGCGACGCAATACGCATTGTTCAGCTCGCTGATGACGCTGCCCGGCCAGTTTGCTGCAGGCTTCACCGGATTGCTGGCGGCAAACGTCGGCTGGGTGAGCTTCTTCGTACTGACTGCGTTCACAGGCGTACCGGCGATTATTCTGGCCGCACTACTGATCAGAAAGGCACATCCAGACACATTACGACGACCGGGAATCGATTGAAGCAAGCAGAGGGGAATCAGAAAAGGGAAAAGCGACAGGTCACTAACAAAAACAAGCGGCGCCTGGACAGGCGCCGCTTTAGGGGTACATCAGAAGTTGTAACCGAGACCAACGCTGTAGAAGAGCGCACCGTCATCATAACGGTCATCCACATCGCTGGCGCTTTCAAACAGGAACTGATACTCGACCATACCTGTTACAAAAGTGTTTTCGTTCAGCCAGTGCTTGTAACCCACTTCCGGGCCGCCCATAAAGGTTTCGTCAACATTCTCGCCGTAAATGCCGCCCAGACTGACGCCGACAAAGGGCCGACCGTTACCGCTGCCGAAATGGTAGTCATAGAATACCCGGGTGGAACCATCAAACTGAACGCTTTCGCCTTCGGAGTCGCTGGCGTTTACAGTCTGCCGTATACCCCACAGGGAGGACTCGCTGAGGTACTGACCCCAGCTACCCTGCACGGACAGGATGGAGGCGTCGAAATCCTTATCACTGCTGCCTGCGCCGCTCAAGGTCATTTCCTGATCCCCGGCCGACGGCTGGGCGAGCGCAACTGCCGGCACCATCGCAGCAAGAAGCATTGAGGTTTTGAAGAGTTTTTTCATGTCTCTGCCCTATGTTCAGTAATGTTGAATTTCGCAGCGAAATCCACTGCGTGTATTAACTGACAAGCAGACCAGCGACCTGTTCATATTTTTTTGAGGATTGGCACGGTTGGTCATCGGGTTAGCCATCACTCCTCAGGTGAAGTATGAAGAAAGACGACCTCGGAACTGACTCAGCGCACGACCACAGTTCACAAAACGGCCGACTTCGAGACAAACAAAAGCCCGGACAAGCCGGGCCGGTGTTACCCCATAAACTACAAGCCGGATGACGATCAGTCTGCTGCTTCAGCGGGCGCTGCAGTCGGCGTCATCACGTGCAAGGTGCGCTGGGGGAATGGAATAGTGATGCCTTCGCGATCGAAATGCTCCTTGGCGAGCTCCTGGATGTCCCAGAACACGCCCCAGTAGTCGGCATTTTTCGTCCACATACGCAGCGAAAGGTTGACCGAGCTCTCGCCCAGAGAGACTAACCAGACCGCCGCCTCAGGCTCCTTCAGTACCCGTTCGTCGGCAGAAGCCAGGTCCAGCAGGATCTTCCTGGCCTGTTTCACGTCGTCGTCATAACCAATGCCAATATTCAGGTCAACGCGGCGTGTCGGCTGGCGGGAATAGTTAACGATGTTGCCGTTGGAAAGACTGCCGTTCGGTACGATTATCGTTTTGTTGTCAGCCGTTTTGAGCACAGTATGAAAGATCTGAATGCTGTCCACCGTACCCATTACGCCCTGGGCCTCGATGAATTCACCTGCGCGAAACGGCCTCAATATGATAATCAGCATGCCGCCGGCAAAATTGGCCAGGCTGCCCTGCAAGGCCAGACCCACCGCCAGACCTGCCGCACCAATCAGCGCAATGAAAGATGTCGTTTCGATACCGATCATGCCTGCGACGCTGATCAGCAACAGAACCTTCAAGCCAATCCCAACCAGCGCACCGATGAAGCCATGTAGCGTCCGATCGATTTTTCGTTTTTCCATCAGCGCCTGGATGCCGGCAGTCACGCGTCCGATAATCCACCAGCCGACGAGTAGCGTGATCAACGCCAGCAGCACCTGACTGCCATATTGCACAACCAGCGGGAGCCAGGCGTCCTGAAGCTCTTCGAACTGGATAATCATGTCGTCCATCAAAACGAATCCTTAGGGTTAGGTATTGATCAATCGCGGAAATTATTGAACTGCAACGGGAGGTCCAGCGTGGTTCCCTTGAGCAGGGCCATGGTTTGCTGCAAGTCGTCCCGTTTCTTCCCGGTAATACGCACTTGCTCACCCTGAATGGCAGCCTGGACCTTGATTTTGGACTCTTTCACCAATGCAACGATTTTTTTCGCCATTTCCTTATCGATGCCCTCTCGCAGGATAACGTCCTGCTTGACCTGCTTCCCTGACGCGAAATGCGGTTTGATTTCCATGCACTTGATATCGATCTTGCGCTTGGTCAGGTTCATCTTGAGGATCTCCAGCATCTGCTCCAGCTGGAACTCCGCATCGGCGGTGATATTGACCGTCAGGTCCTTCTCGCGAAACTCGAAATCCCCTTTGCCTCGCAGGTCGTAGCGGCGGTCCAGCTCTTTCATGGCGTTGTCTATAGCATTAGTGACCTCATGCTTGTCCAATTCGGACACGACATCAAAAGACGGCATTTTTACCTCGAATAAATGTGATTTTTATGACATAACGGGCCGAACAACGGATATGCTCTCATGGCATTATAACGAGACGTAGTCAGCTGCAGGGAGCACAACCAGCCATGCCCAATCCGCAACTCAGCATTATGGTGGTGGACGATACCAAGTTCAGCAGTGCCGTCATAGGCCACGCCCTCACCCAGGCCGGGTATGTCGATATTCGCTACGCCAATTCAGCAATGGACGCGCTGGCAATGCATGAACAAACCCCTGCAAGCGTGATGATTGCGGATTGGTTGATGCCACAGATGGACGGGCTGGAGCTGACCACCCGTATCCGCCAGGTAGACGAACAGACCAGCCACTACACCTACGTGATATTGCTCACCGCCCGTGAAGGCGACAACGTCCTGGGACAGGCCTTTGATCGGGGCGTTGATGATTTCATCAGCAAATCCGCGATGAACGAGCAACTTCTGCCGCGCATCTACGCCGCTGACCGTATCTCGCAGTTGATCAATCGACTGCTCGAAGAAAATCGGCTGATGGCAGACAACAACGCCCAACTCGAAGCACATAACCTTATCGATTCCCAGACTGCGCTGGGTAACCGTCGCTATCTGCTGCGCCGTCTGACCGACGCCATCCGCAACGTCGATTCGCGGGGCGGCGCCTGCTGCCTGGTCATTCTTGGCGTGCAGAATCTCGAAGAGATGCACAAACAGCACGGCGAAACCGTCAAGCACGAGCTGCTCAAGGGCATCGCCAGACGGTTGCAGCAACTGGTCCGACCAGCAGACGTTATAGCACGGGTAGGTGAGAATACGTTCGCCGTGGTTACCCTGGTCGACGATCAGGGCGAATGCAAACCCAACAGCTTCAGACGCCTGCACGACGGGCTCAACCTCAAGGCGTTCAAAACAGCTGAAGGCTATCTGAGCGTGCGCGCCGGCATGGCCCTGGGATCGGTAGTAGCAGACCAGGCCATGCCCGAACCGGAAAAGCTTTTCGAAACTGTCGAGCAGCATCTGGAAGATGCCTACGCCACCAACCTGATCACGGAAGTCAGACGTACTACGCCGATCTAGGCGCTTGTCATGATTCACCTGATAGGTGCTGGAGGTCTCGGCCTGTTATGGGCTGCCCGCCTGGCCCGGGCCGGCATGCCCTGCCGTCTGATTTTGCGCGATACTGCTGCGCTGAATGCGTGGCAGAACCGACACCAACTGGTTGGCCTCACCGAGGGAACCCGGCACTTCGATATTGAAGTGCCCGCCGAAGTGGCCTCGACTGGCGAGCCGATAGCCTTTCTCATCGTTGCGACCAAGGCCTATTCCGCACAGGCAGCGCTGGCCAGTGTTGCCCCGCGTCTCAAGTCCGGCGCACAGATTCTGATGCTGCAGAATGGACTCGGTAGCCAGCAGGCCGCCAGCCAGACCTATCCAGCACAACGTGTCCTGTATGCAAGCGTTACCGATGGAGCCTGGGTCGCCAGCCCCGCTCAGGTTGTCTGGGCCGGCAAGGGTATTAACCGTATTGGCGATCCCTTCGGCGGCGAAGCGCCGAGCTGGCTGGAGAATCTGAACGCCGCGACAATCGCGTCGCAGTGGGTGACTGACATCGAGCAAGTCCTCTGGCAGAAACTCGCGATCAATTGCGCGATCAACCCCTTCACAGTGCTGTACGACTGCCCCAACGGTGAGGTTCCGCTGCACGCCGGCGTCCTGTTGGACCAACTCATCCCCGAATTGCATCAGCTGCTGGCCTGCTACGGCGCCCGGATTGACCTCGAACATCTGGACGCCACTATTCGCCAGGTGATCAATAGCACTGCAGCCAACAGCTCATCCATGCGACAGGACGTTCATAACAACCGGCGAACCGAGATCGATTTCATCCTCGGCTACGCTGTGCGCCAGGCGCGCAGTGCAGATCTGCAGCTACCCACCCTTGAACGGCTCTACACGGATTTGCGCAGTCGACTGGTTGCGCTCGGCTTGCCGCCGGATTGATCCGAGCCTGCTGACAAGATCCCAGGGTTTTGCCACGACGTGAATCGCGCTAGGCTGAATACTCCGGCGCCGCTCTTCCGCTGGCGCAGCGCTTTATCAGAGGCAATCGAAAATGGGCTTTCGCCTGAGCAAACTCTATACACGAACCGGCGATGCCGGAAAAACCGGACTGGCTGACGGCCGTCGCGTGGAAAAAGATCACCCACGGATCGAGGCGATCGGCTGCGTTGATGAACTGAACAGCCAGCTGGGACTTTTACTGGCAGACCTGGAAAGCGCAGGGCTGGTTGAACTGCGCAACACGCTTGCCCCCATCCAGCATCGCTTGTTTGATCTCGGAGGAGAGCTTGCCGTGCCCGGCTGCAATATCATTGACGCAGCCGATGTCCTCCGGCTCGAGGAGCTGATCGACGGATTCAACGAAACACTTGATCCCTTGACCAACTTCATCCTGCCCGGTGGCTCCCGCGCCATAGCCCAGGCGCACCAGACTCGCAGTGTCTGCCGTCGGGCCGAGCGCCGCAATATCACCCTGGCGGCCGAAGAAACCATCAATGAGCAGGCGCTGATCTATCTAAACCGCCTTTCAGATCTGTTATTCGTGGTTGCCAGGACGATCGGCAAGCTCGAAAACACATCGGAAGTGCTCTGGGAACCCAAACCGAAGCCACAGTAACCAGACGCTGCTGAGCTGTAGCAACGTCAACGCGTCTGGTCACAGAATGTCAGACGCGGAACGCACCAAGCATGTCCTGCAGCTCCTTGACCAGACCACCCATGCGCTTGCTGGATTCCTCGGTACGCGTCGCACCCTCCGCTGTGCGCTCGCCGGTCTGATTGATCTGCACAATATTCTGATCAATATCGTGGCTGACCGCAGTCTGCTCCTCCGCTGCAGCGGCGATCTGCTGGCTCTGGTCGACGATCTGGGTTACTGCCCGCGCAATATTATCCAGTGCCGCCTGCACTTGAAGCGAAGCATCCACCGCCGTAGCAGTCTTGCTATGACTGGCATCCATCGCGGTGACCGCTGCCGAGACGCCACTCTGCAAGCGACCGATCATCTGCTCGATCTCTTCAGTCGACTGGTGCGTACGCTGCGCCAGGGTGCGCACTTCGTCCGCAACAACGGCGAACCCGCGGCCCTGCTCGCCGGCACGCGCCGCTTCAATAGCAGCATTCAACGCCAGCAGGTTGGTCTGCTCGGCAACGCCCTTGATAACATCCAGGACGCGGCTGATGGAGACGCTGTCTTCAGCCAGGCGATTGATGACCGCAACCGATTTCTCGATTTCCCCGGCCAGGCTCTCGATCCCGTCCACGGAGCTTTCAACCAGGCGACGACCGCTAAGCGTCTCGGTATTCACCTGTTCGGCATTCACCACTGCAGAGGCTGCACTGCGCGCCACCTCTTGCGAGGTGGCGGCCATTTCGTTCATCGCGGTGGCTACCTGCTCTATCTGGCTACGTTGCTCCATCGCCGCCTGGCTACTCTTGGCAGAGATGGTTTCGACCTGCTGCGACTGTTCATTCACCAGTCCCGAGGTGGCGCTGACGCGCTGGATCAGCCCGCGAATACGCGCGATCGTTTCATTGAAGTCCCGCGTCAGCGCGCCCAGCTCATCGCGACCGTCGACTGCCGTGCTGACCGTCATGTCACCGCCAGCCACCCGGGTCATCAATTCAGACAAGCGTCCGATGGTCTGCCGCGTGGAAATATAAAAGCCCGCATACAGGTACGTGATCAGTACGAACAACGCCAGCATGATTCCGATCAGCAACAACATGGTCTGCCAGTTACTGCCCAGACGCTGTTCAAGCTTGTCGTGCAGCACCGTGATCATGGCGTCACCCAGCGCGTAGGACTTGTCGATTTCGCCACTGACTTGCTCGAAATACAGGTTCCAGTCGCCTGACAGATCACTGGCAAAAATGATGCTGTCTTCGAACAACAAGACGCTGTCGGCAATGCTCGTTACGCTGGTTTCAACGTTCGTGCCGAGTTCGGTGAGCACCTGCTGGTCGATCATCCCGAGAGACTGCTTGTAATCGGTGGTCAGACGGTCGATTTCGTCCAGCAGGCCATCCATTGCACGGCTGCCATCGGAGCTCAGGTAACCCTGACCCAGCGCGACCGAGCCCAGCCTGCGCCCTTCGGCCAGAGTACCGGTAATCTCCGGCACCTCATCGACCAATACGGCGGTCATATGACGGACCGCTGGATCGAAGTCCTGCGACAAGCCTGCATAGCCAGCGATCATTGAAAAAAGCGAGCGCGCATTACCATAGGCCTGGGTCGACATATCAGCGCGATTGCGTGATGAGGCGTCCGCGATGCGGCCATAGAGATCGAGCAACCTGTCGCGTGCGCTGACAAGGTCTTCTGCGAGCGGGTCAGCATTGTCTATCTGCAGCCCCGTAAGCCCGTCGATGATCTTGCCACGGAGTATCTGGGTGCGCTGATCCAGCGCCTGCGCCTGGTCTCCCGGGCCAAACTGGAAGTGCACCTCGTCCAGGTCGTGCAGCATTTCGGCGTTCTGCAGAACCACCACCATCTGCCGCATCAGCCCGATCGAATCGAGCCCACGCTGCGTCACTTGCACCCGCTCATACTGCTGAAACCCCAGGAAGCCGACCATAGCGCCGAGGGGAACAAAACACAGAAGACTGATCAAGCAGAACTTCATGCCGTAGCGGAGTCTGTTCATAAGCGCTATGGCTGGGGCCAAGAGGGTATTCACAGTGATTTCTCCCTGGGGGGCAGGTAGTGTTGATGTCGGGCGGACCAAGGCACGCAGACAGAATGTCGTCACAACCGAAGCCGCGAATTAACCAGTTCTATCGGCCTTGCGCTGAAACTCTTTAGCCCATCAGGGAGATAAATGCGATGACGACTGCCCACACCAACACTGCACGCAACAGGAAAGTGCGCATCACGTCCAGCGGCCGCGTGACAGCTGCAGCGGGATCTTCGGTCAAGGCCGCGGCGGTGAACCACTGCGCCAGCTGTACTGTCTGCGGCTCCCATTGCAACAGCACCCTGCGGAGCACATGCAAAGTCGCATCGAAATGCCCTACCAGCGCAAAACTGAGGCCCATCAGACGCACTGGCAGCCACTCCAGCGCATGCGCCAGGGCGCCCGCAAAGGCATTACTTCCAGTATCGCTACGCTGGCTGGCAAGCCAGGCAAGGCGATACCCCACCGCCACGACCGGCCCCAGGAGCACATACCAGAACGCCGGGACGAAATAACCATGACAGGCTTCCGCTGCCACCCGGCCGCGCAGACCCTGTAGCAAGGCCGCAGCATCATCAGCCACCACGCCGAAGTCGCGCTCTGCCAGCACGCTCGCCGCCTCCTGATCGCCACGTTCCCAGGCCTCGCCTACGGCGCTGGTCATGGCGCCAAGCGGATCGGAACGGCCAACACACAAGAGCACCAGCAGCGTGTGGATAATCAGCGTCAGCGCGCCATAGGCTACGCCGGTGACCAGCCAGAGAACCGCTCCCAATAGCGGTAACGGCAACATGAGCAGAATCAGGAACAACCAGCTCGAACGCCCCCGGGTAACGCGCGCAACCCAATCAGACCAATAGCCCAGGACATCGATCGGGAAGCCGCCGCGCCAGGGCGTGAAGCGCAGGATGACGGCGACAAGCAGCAGGACCAAAAAATTCATGCAGAGCTCCGTTGATCAGGCGAGGCACGATCTGAAATATCCCTATGACCGGTCAGCACACGAAGATAATGCTGCCAGTCGAATGCAGGCCCCGGGTCGCTCTTGCGTCGGGGCGCGATGAATTCATGGCCGGTAATACGGTAGGGCGTGATGGCTGGATAGGCAGCCTGCAGGGCTCTGGTCAACTCGGTCAAGGTCAGGTATTGCGCGGCCGTATAGGCTTCGGTGTCAGTCCCTTCCAGCTCCACGCCGATTGAATAATCATTGCAATCGGGGCGATCGCCGAAACGCGACGCACCCGCATGCCAGGCTCGGTCCAGGCAGGACACAAACTGGAAAAGCGATCCGTCCCGCTCAATCAGGAAATGCGCTGACACGCGCATGGAGGCGATGAGCGCGAAATAGGGATGCCTATCCGGATCAAGCTGGCCGGCAAAGAACTGCTGCACAAAGCCACCGCCAAACTGCCCTGGCGGGAGGCTGATGTTGTGGATGACCAGCAACGAAATATCTTCGTCCGCCGGCCTCGCATTGAAATGCGGAGACGGGCATGCGCGCGCGTCCGTCAGCCATCCATCCTGCGCAACCTTGAACATGCTGTCCTACCGGCAAAAAAGACCATGCTAGCAGGCATGTCGGCTAAAGCACTAGGGTCCGTTCCCGTTTCATCGCGGCCGCGACGGAGGCCCGTTTGGTGCAGGACAAGGCGCGAGGAGTGTAATTTGTTCAACACATCCATGTGTTTCACCCCTTCGGGGCTTACGCGCAAAAACGCTCCAGGTGTTTTTGTGGTTGTCCCAAATGAGCGATTAGTAACGCAGTGCTGCGCCAAACGGGCCCCGTCCCTGCGGGTTGCGTGGCAAATAACGCCATGCGGCGTTGCGGGACTTGGCAAGGGAACAACCATTACCTGCGTCCCGCGCCTTGCCTGGCGTTATTTGACACAGCAACGCGGCTCGCAATGAAATGGGAACGGACCCTAGGGTCTGCCGGATTGCAGCTGCCGCAGATTACCGATAACCGATTCGAGAGCCCGATCGAACAACTGGTTGTCGTCGATCAACTGGATCAGACCATGGTCGAAGTGTCGCTGCAGCGCCTGCGTCCTGAACTCCGCCACCTTCACCCCGCTGCGGTTGACGAAGATATGGTTGCCACTGAAGCTGATGACTGCAGCCAACTTGCATCGCTGGGCTGGCTGGCCCTCGCTGGGTGCCAGCTCGAACCAGCTCCCTGCATGCAACCGCTCGACCCAACTGATCGACTCTGCGCTGGGCAGGTCAGTGACCAGTTCTACGTTCTCTTCAGCTGTGACTGATTCGATAACCTGATCAGCGATGCGTACCGCTTCAATGTCTGCTGGCACTGCTACTGCTGGCGGTACCGCAAGCGGTTCCTGCATGCCCAGCGAATGTCTGGCGGCGGAGCGCAGCGCCGTTTCGGGACGGCCTGGCACTTCTTGCGATCGAGCGATGGGCCCGGTAGTCGGAACCAACGCTTCACTTGCAGCGTTCTGCAAAGCGGCCAGGGTGGCCAGCAAGGGTGCGCTCTGTTGTTCATCCTGCCCGATCAGCTGCAGTCCGTCAGCGACCTCGCTCAGTAGCTTTTGATTGGCGACAGTCAACTCCGCAAGCGTCTGGCCTTCCGCCGGGGCTTGCATACTGGTAACCAGTCGTTCAGCGGTATCGACAACGCCTCGCCAGGCCTCGGAATCAGCGCCCTGGCGCAGCCAGGTCATCTGCATCACCTGACTCCAGGTATCACGCAAGGTGGCAACCAGCCGTACGGGTACAGTTCGACCGAGCAACAACGCATTAAGGCTGTCTGCGACCTGGGCGCGTGCCGCTTCCACCTTCGCCTTGCCCTCCTCCGCATCGCGCGTGCGTTGCTCAAGGCGACCAGACCGGCGCTGTTCGATCTTGACGAAACTGGATAGCTCCGCGTGCAGGTCATCGAACAGTTCGGCTGAAGGGCTGGGCTCGATCAGCAGGCGCCCGACCATGTTTTCCAGGAGGATGTACAGTTGATCCCGGCGCAAGTCGTCCTGATCATTCCAACCTACTGTCGCGCGCGCCAGCTCGTTGAGCAAACGGCGTGCGGGATGACGCGACAGGCTGAAAAATTCCTTGTCCGCTATCGCCACGCGCAGTACCGGAAGCTGAAGCCTCGCCACCAGCGCCTTGACCGTGGTGGGCAGATGTTCATCATCGAGAATGAACTCGAACAACATCGACACCAGGCTGATCACATCGTCATCGACGCGATCCAGACTCTGCACCTTGCCGGTGGCCTGCCGGCGATTATCCAGTTGCTGATAAACGTTCTTGCGCAGATCCCGTGTAGCGGCTTGAGTCTGCCCAGCGGGCAGATGTGCAAGCAACTCGAGCAGCTCATCACTCTGCATCGGTTCAGCGCCGATCACGCCCGGATTGGACAATGCCGTATCACCGCTTGCATGCCGCCAGCTGCCAATCAACTGGCTGAACACCGAGAGCACTTCCTGGTCGCGCGCGCTTATGCCACCAGAAAACGCCTCCGGACCTGACATGCCATGCGCAGCGTCACCTTCCCCCCGGGAGCCGGCATGCTCGCTTCTGGGCGCGGCTGATCGCGCCTGCGGCACGCTGCCGAGTTTCAGGTCGGGAAGGATACCCGCCTGGATCAGCAGGCTGTTCGCCTCGCCGTAGAGATCATCCAGACGGTTACAGAGATAACGTTCAAACAGCTTGAGGAGGATCAGTCGCACTTTGATGTCCAGATCAAGCGCAGCGAAGCTATCTACGAACAGCTCCGCCAGAATTGAAGGACTCAAGGGATTGCTGTGCGCGTCAACATGCAGTTTGGAAAGACTGTTGATCCGCAGGGCCAGATGCTGCAATGCAAGGCGGTTGCGTTCATTACATCGCCCCACCATCCCATCCAGCGCGACCGACTGCTCAAGCTCGTCAGGTTGAACCAGGCTCAGGCTGTCTACGGCGAAGGGTCGTGGCGCATCTTCTGACGCGGGCGTGATTCGAGCGAGATCATCGAATTTTTCCATCAAGCCGTCAGCGCAGCTGCTGATCAGCTCGCCCCGTTTGAGGCGTAACGTGCGCATGACCTCGAAAAACATGCCCTGCTCAGCGTTGCTGACCGCTTTGTCAGCCAACTCGAACAGGCTGTCGTCGGCCTTATCGTATAGCTCAGCGAGCGCCGACTTATAGAAGACGACAGCTTGATCACGAATGCTTTGCAATAACGCAGGAAGCTGAGAGGGACGCGCAACTGGCCGTGTGACTCGCCGGGAATCCGTACCAATCGGGATGACGTTGCGATCCTTGGACATCTCAGAACTCCTGGCGGCCAGATTGTTGGAAACTCGTCGCAGCCGCATTGCTTTATGAATGACGCCGACCCGGGATGCCCTAGTCCCGCCCAATCTGTTGCACGCCTCTGACCGACGCCAGAACCACGCAAGACGTGCACCGACCATCGCAACGCTGGTGAAAATCGATTGGCATTAAATTGGCGTCAATTAATTCTATGCGCTTCTCAGCGAACTTCAAGCCCTTTTTCCAGAACCGCGATGCCCTTAACCAAAAGTGAATATTCCCTGGCCTGACTGCAACCAGACGTAGAAACCTCCCCTCGCTGGCGCGGCGTTTGCAGCGATTATCGTTTTTCTGGTTTATGCTCAGTCTGCTGGCACATTCTCTGCAGTTTCTGAAATGGGTGGCAGGAATATCAATGAAACAGGCAGTGCCATGAAAGCCAATAACTAAAATTCTCTGGAGAGTCCAAGAAATGGAATCACTCATATCCATCATTAACGCCATAAACGGCGTGGTCTGGGGACCGGCCATGCTGGCCTTGCTGGCGGGAACCGGCTTGTATCTGACGTTAGGCCTCAAGCTCCTGCCGCAGCGCAAGCTGTTCTACGGCTTCAGCATGTTGTGGCAGGGCCGGAAGAAGACCGCCGAGGAAGGCGACATCAGCCCCTTCAATGCGCTGATGACAGCCCTCTCAGCGACGGTCGGCACGGGCAACATCGCTGGCGTTGCGACCGCAGTGTTCTTTGGCGGCCCCGGCGCACTGTTCTGGATGTGGCTCATTGCGATCGTCGGCATGGCGACCAAATTCTGTGAAGCGGTGCTTGCGGTGCATTACCGTGAAAAAGACGCTCTGGGTAACCACGTCGGCGGTCCGATGTACTACATCCGCAACGGTCTGGGCCAGAAGTGGAAATGGCTTGGCGTGCTGTTCGCCATTTTCGGCATGCTGGCCGGTTTCGGCATCGGCAACACTATCCAGTCCAACTCAGTCTCCGACGCTCTGGAAAGCACTTTCGGCGTCCAACCGCTGATTACCGGTGTGGTTATTGCCGTGCTGGTAGCGCTGGTACTGATCGGCGGCATCAAGCGTATCGGCGAAGTTGCCGGCAAGCTGGTCCCTATCATGGCGCTGTTCTATGTCGGGGGCGGCCTGATCATTCTCATCACCCATGCCAGCGAGATCCCTGATGCAATTGGCCTGATTTTCTACCATGCATTCAATCCGGCCGCTGCAGCCGGCGGCTTCGCCGGGGCAACCATCTGGGCAGCCATGCGTTTCGGTATTGCCCGTGGCGTGTTCTCCAACGAAGCCGGCCTGGGCAGCGCGCCCATCGCCCATGCTGCGGCAAAAACCAACAACCCGATCCGCCAGGGCACGGTTGCAATGCTGGGCACCTTCATCGACACCATCATCATCTGCTCGATTACCGGCCTGGTGATCATGGTGACCGGTGCCTGGCAGAGTGGCGAAAATGGTGCATCGCTCTCCGCACATGCCTTCAATCTGGGCCTTCCGGGCGGCTGGGGGCAATACATCGTGAGCATCGGCCTGGCGATTTTTGCCTTCACCACGATCATTGGCTGGAGCTTCTATAGCGAGAAGTGCACCCAGTTCCTGTTCGGCGAGCGCTCCAATACGCCGTTCCGCGTACTCTGGATTATTGCAATCCCGCTCGGCACCCTGCCGATGATCGATCTGGGCACCATCTGGCTGGTGGCCGATACGCTGAACGCGATGATGGCGATTCCCAACCTGCTGGCGCTGCTATTGCTCAGCCCGGTGGTATTCCGTCTGACCAAAGACTACTTCAACAATCCGCATGCAGTGAGCAACACGCAGTAAGCACAAGAAGCACAAGGTCCGCCCCGCCCGGGGCGGGCTTTTCTCGTCAATCGGGTATACTCGCCGCCATTACTTACGTGCGACGGAGCCCCCCCATGCCCAACCTGACTCTCGAAAGCCTGCACACGATCATTCCCGAGGATGTGCGCCGCGCCTTGGCCGAGGATGTGGGTGACGGCGACATTACCGCCGCCCTGATACCGGTTGACCGGCAAGCCAGCGCAACGATCATCACCCGTGAGTCAGCCACGCTCTGCGGTACGGCCTGGGCGGACGAAGTGTTTCGGCAGATTGATCCAGCTATCCGCGTGGAATGGCTCGCGCAGGACGGAGACCGGATCGAAGCCAACCAGACTTTCTGCAAGCTCGACGGTCCGGCGCGCGGACTGCTGACCGGCGAACGCACCGCACTGAACTTCATCCAGACGCTTTCGGCTACCGCCACCAGCAGCCGCTACTACGCTGACCTGGTGGAAGGCACCGGCGTGCGGCTGCTGGATACGCGCAAAACCCTGCCAGGGCTGCGCATGGCGCAGAAGTATGCGGTGACCTGTGGTGGCTGCGACAATCACCGGATCGGGCTGTTCGATGCATTCCTGATCAAGGAAAACCACATCGCCGCCTGTGGCGGTATTGACGCGACCATTACCCAGGCACGTAGCCTCGCCCCGAACAAGCCAATCGAAGTCGAGGTGGAAAACCTGCAGGAACTGGAAGAGGCCCTTAAGGGTGGCGCAGATATCATCATGCTTGACGAGCTGAGCCATGAGGATATGCGAACGGCGGTGGGTCTGGCGGCGGGCACAGCCAGGCTTGAGGCATCCGGCGGGATTACCGAGGCAACGCTGCGCAGCATTGCCGAAACCGGCGTGGACTTCATCTCGATCGGCGGCATGACCAAGCACGTGCGCGCCGTTGACCTGTCAATGCGCCTGAGCATGTAACGCAAGGGTTCGGCCCTCAAGGGGCCGGCCACTTCTGTCACTCGCGCACGTTCTCGTACAGCATATAACGCGAGGTTTCGTACAGCCCCCGGGTCAAGGGAAGCATGCGCTGATATTCCTCGGGATGGCGGTCAGCGACGTTATCCAGCGGCGTGTCCGAATGCAGGTCATGCAGGCTGGGCTCGCTGCCGTCGTAGTTCATCTGCAACAGAAAATCCTTGCTTACAGCACCGATCAGCGGAAACGAGCCCTCGCGCAACACCAGCGGCACTACTCTCTCGCCTTCAGGCGCAGGCATCTGCACGTCACGCCCGAGCGTGCGGTTCTCGTACTCCAGACCGAGCAGCCCCGCCACGGTGGGTAGCAGGTCGGCCAGGCCCACGGCCTCGTCGAATTCGCGCGGTTTCAACAGCTCGGGGGCGTAGATCAGCATCGGCACGTTATTGCTTTCCAGGCCCAGCTTGTCGAAGGCCGGCTTCATGTAGTCGATGTTGGCGATACGCGTATTGTGATCGCCGAACAGAACGAAGATGGTGTTATCGAAGTATCCGCCCGCCTTCGCCATTTCCATGAATCTGCCCACGTTGTAATCCAGCAGTCGCACGGCGTTGTATTGCTCGACACTCCGCGAGCCGGCCGCCTGAACGTCCTCCAGGGTCTTGTCCAGCGCCTCGAAATCGTCGTTCTCCTGCGGAATCGTATAAGGCCGATGATTCCCGGCGGTCTGGATATAGGCGAAGAACGGTTTGTCCCTGGGCAGATCGCGCAGAATCTGGTCAGTCTCCTTGAACAGATCAAGGTCCGATATACCCCAGACGTCCACGTTCGGAGCCTGCCAGCCGCCTTCCTCGTAGAGTTTGATGCCGTCTATGCTCTGGCGGATCAAGGCGTTCATGTTGGCCCAACCGGAGTTGCCACCAATGGTGTAGACCTTCTGATAATCCTTCAGCGCATTGATCAGGGTGTGCTGATTGGTAATCAGCGGGTTACGCGTCGCGGTTTCCTGACGCGATACATCCGGAACCCCGGTAATACTCGCCCAAACGGTCTTGGCAGTGCCTGTCACAGGCACATAGAAGTGCCGAAAGAACCAGCTCTCACCGGCCATGCGGTCCAGGTTGGGGGTCGGATTCAGCGGATTACCATAGGCACCGACCGCAGTGGTGCCGAGGGACTCCAGCATCACGAACACCACATTCGGTGGCTGAGCAACCCCGAGCTGGTGCGGTTGCGGCGCTATCTGACGTGACAATGTCAGCGTTTCGGCTTCCGGCTCGGACACGCCGAGATAGTGGCTGACTTCGGCGTAATGTTCGCGCACTTGCTCCAGATCATAGCGATCCTGCGGAACCAGCAAGGTATCGTAGAAGAAGATCACCGGGTTCAGCCCCAGCGCACCCAGTTGCGTGTCACCCGCGAAAAACGCATCGTTCCAGCGCAGCGGTACGGGGTTTTCCAGGTTCAGGTTGCTGTAACGACCGAGCAGCGCCAGGAACACCACTACCACCATCGCCACGCTGCCCAGCACCCTCGACCACAGGCCGATTCGCTTCTCCTGCCGATTGAGAGTGACTTTTTCCAGTGACCACAGCGCGTAGAACACTGGCAGTACCAAGGCGAGCCAGCCCAGGGTGATCCACACGACCGGATAGCTTTCCCAGACCATCTGCTGGGAGATCTGCACATCAGCGATAAACTTCAGGGCCGACGCATTCAGGCGCACGCCCAGGTAGGCGTAATGTCCGAAATCAAGAATATAGACCAGCAGAATGACGGCCAGCGCCAACAGCAGGTAGGCTCGGCCCACCCAGCGCAGCACCTTCGAACGCAGACTGTTCCAATAGGGCAGCCAGGCGAGAAACATGGCAGGGAGCATCAGCAGGATGGCCAGGCGCAAATCAAAACGGACGCCAATTCCCAACGTCTCGAGTACCAGCCCCCAGGGCTGATCAACGCCCGGATCAACCGAAGAGAACGCTACCAGAAAAATTCCGCGCAACGCCACCAACAGCAGAAACAGAATCGCCACTCCGCCCACGAAATAATGCAGGCGCCGGGAATGCAACCAGGCCATAGAGGCTCCTAAAAAATCACTATCGACACCCCGCGAGGTCAGGTGTGCCGTTGTTCACACCGGGCGAGGACGCCCATGGCAAGGTAAAAACGTTCAGTGGCTACCGAATCCGCGCGCAACACCGTTGCGTCAACCATCACCCAGCAGCCCGCCAGGCAGCCAATGGTACCGGCTGAACCGCTCGGCACTGTACAGCCGCTCACTGTCTACAGGCAACCGCGAGCTGACAACACCGCTCAGCACGCTTCAACCCCCAAGGCCGTTCAGCTGCCAGTTCAGACAGGTTCGCTGGGCCCTAGCCTGGCCCGTAGCGCTAGGCAATCAGGCACATGCCAGTCGGTCAGCTCCGGCCAGCTGTTCTGGGGGTGCACCAGACAGGTATGGCAGCCCGCGGCGCGACCCGTTTCGACGTCGAAACGAAAGTCTCCCACCATGACTACCTGCGACTCCTGCAGCCGCCACGCTTGCAGCAGCTGGCGGATACCGTCCGGATCCGGCTTGGGCAGTGCCTCGTTACGGCCAAGAATGTCACCCGTACGAAAGCAATCGAGCACCCCGATCACCTCCAGCGAGGCCATCGCCACCGAGCGCAGATTGCGCGTAAGGATGCCCAACTGCACACCCTGGGCATGCAGGTGGCGAATGAGATCCGCCGCACCGGGCGCTGGCTGTACACCCGCAGCAAGGCGCAGTTCGATCGCATCAAGCTGCGCGCTCATATCCTGCCGGTGTGTATCAGGTAACCGCGCTATGTGCCCCAGGATGTCTTCATCTGGCGGAATCCCGAGCTCCCGACGAATCGCCGGAAAATCGTGCTGGGCGACGGTAAGCGTGCCGTCCAGATCGAAAACCCACCCACGCAACGTTCTCATTGCTTGGCGGGAACCTTCCGCATCAGGGATTCCTGCGTCACCGAGGCTACCAGCACGCCGTCCTGACTGAATATCTGCCCACGGGAAAGCCCGCGCGCACCGCTGGCAACCGGACTGTCCATGGCATACAGCAGCCACTCATTCATGCGCAACGGATTGTGGTACCACAACGCGTGGTCAAGACTGGCCACCTGCATATCGCCCGCCCAGTTGGAAATACCGTGGGGCAGCATCGCTGTACCCAGCAGGTGAAAATCCGAGGCGTAGGCCAGCAGATAGCGATGCAGTTGCGGATCGTCGGGCAGCTTGCCGTCCGCGCGGAACCACATGTAACGGACCGGCTCTGTGGGCTCTGGATCGAACGGGTTGAAAATCCCTACCGGCCGGATCTCGATGGGCTTGTCGACCAACACCTTGGCACGCACGGACTCGGGAATCAGGTGCTGATACTTGCGCGTCAGCTCCGTTTCATTCATGAGGTCATCGGGACCGGGTACGTCAGGCATCGTCGTCTGGTGGGTGTAACCCTCCTCTTCGCCCTGGAAAGAGCAGATCAATGTGAAGATCGGCCTGCCCTTCTGCACCGCTTGTACTCGACGCGTCGTGAAACTGCCGCCGTCACGCACCGGATCGACGTGATAGACGATGGGGAATGTCGGGTCCCCGGGACGCAGAAAATAGCCGTGGGCCGAGTGCACATGGCGATCGGGATCGACGGTCTGGGTTGCCGCCGACAACGACTGACCGAACACCTGGCCACCAAACAGCTGGCGAAACCCCAGGTCCTGGCTGGCGCCGCGGAACAGGTTCTCTTCGATTTTTTCCAGCGCCAACAGGCGAACCAGATCATCCAGCAATTGGGTCATACGATACTTTCCTCGACAACATGTGGCCGCAGCCTGAACTACTGAGATAGCTGCCGCGACGCCGTGTCACAGCAATTTGGGGAGGCGAGTTTACATTGACCGCCTGATGAGCGCACTTACCATGTATCCGGAGGCGAAAAGCGGCGAAATCTCCCGGGTTCCTGATCAGCATAGATGACTTCAGCCAGCAGGCCTTTCTGCCAGTGGCGGCACAACGCGGCGCGTAATGAAACAACGCCGGACCCTGGGGTACACTGCAGCGCCACGCCCCAGACAGAGAACCTATTGTGCGCAGCCAGCCCTCAACCCCTCGTTCTCCGGTTGCCGTTATTGGCGGCGGCCCCGCTGGCCTGATGGCTGCCGAGACCCTGGCGCTCGCTGGCGTGCCGGTCACTGTCTACGATGCGATGCCATCAGTGGGGCGCAAATTCCTGTTAGCGGGCGTGGGTGGGATGAATATCACCCACTCGGAACCAAAAGCCGCGTTCATCGAGCGCTACCGCGAAGCCAGTCCCTGGGTCGCCGAATGGTTGGCGTCCTTTGATGCAGACGGGCTGCGCGACTGGATTCACGGCCTCCATATCGACACCTTCGTCGGCTCTTCAGGCCGGGTATTTCCGGTAGAGATGAAAGCTGCGCCGCTGCTGCGAGCCTGGTTACGAAGATTGCGCGACAGCGGCGTAACCATCCAGACCCGGCACCGCTGGGTTGGCTGGGATGAACACGACCAGCTCCTTTTCGCCACGCCTGAAGGCTCTGCTTCCGTGCCAGCGAGCGCCGTGGTACTGGCTTTGGGCGGCGGCAGCTGGGCCCGCCTGGGCTCGGATGGTGCCTGGACCGACCTGCTCGAGGCACGGGACGTGACGATACGCGCACTGGTGCCAGCCAATTGCGGCTTCACTGCTGACTGGAGCACCCATCTGAAAGAGCGCTTTGCCGGCGCACCGCTCAAGCAGGTAATCGCCAGGGTCAGCTTGCCGAACGAGGGAATGCTTGAGCGGCGTGGCGAGTGCGTAATTACGCAGGACGGTCTGGAAGGCAGCCTGATTTATGCATTGTCTGCCGAGCTACGCGAGCAGTTGTCGACGGGCGAAGCCTGGTTAACCCTGGACCTGGCACCAGACCGCAACCTCACCGAATTGACCGCTGCGTTGCAGCAACCCCGGAAGGGTCAGACGCTCTCTTCCCTGCTACGCAAGCGTGCCGGGCTGGATCCGGTAAAAATCGCCTTGCTGCATGAGTGCCTTTCCAGGGAAGCCATCGCCGAGCCCGCCAAGCTGGCGAACGGTATCAAGAACCTGCCGGTACGTCTGACAGGCACCAGACCATTGGACGAAGCGATCAGTAGCGCAGGCGGCGTAAGCCGCGGCGCACTGAATGATCAATTGATGCTGCGCCAGCTCCCCGGCGTGTTCTGCGCCGGTGAAATGCTGGACTGGGAAGCGCCCACGGGCGGTTACCTGCTCACAGCCTGTTTCGCCAGCGGCAGGCATGCGGCACTTGGTGTTCTTAACTGGCTCGATCGGCCGGTTTGACGCCGGACAATCTGGGCACCATCCAGCGTTCGAATGCCCGCGGAAACAGCCTGGCGAACAGTCGCGCACGCCAGTTCACGTTCGACAGAATCAACAATCGCTTGCGCTTGCACGCACCACAGTAGATGTCATCCGCGACATCAGTGGGCGATGAAACCTTGAAGGATGGCGCTGCATTCTGACCGCTGATCGAGCCGTCCCCTACCAGCGCATTCTTGCGAATGTCGGTCGCGGTAAAACCGGGCGTCACCAGCATGACGTTCACGCCGTGTTCACGAACTTCCATGCGCAATGTTTCGAAGAGTCCGTGCAGGGCATGTTTGCTGGCGTTATACGCGCTGCGGTAGAGCATGGGCGCGAAACCGGACAATGAGCTGAGCACGATGATCTGACCACGGCGCTCGATGACGCTGCTCAATGCATGGTGTGTGCAGTGCAGAGCGCCAAAATAATTCACGTCCATGATACGCCGGAAGACCGCCAGATCAGTTTCGTGGAACAGGCTGCGATGGGTAATGCCGGCATTGTTGATGAGCACATCAATGCCACCGAAATGCTCGATGACCTGGCAGATCGCCTCTTCGCAGTCGCGCTCATTGGCAACATCACAATGCACCGCCAGCACTTCGGCATTCACCTTGTCCGACAACTGTTGACGGAAGGCGACCAGTGTCTCGTCCTGGATATCAAGAATCGCGATACGCGCGCCGGCATGGGCGAAACGCAGCGCCAGGGCACGGCCAATCCCGGCGCAGCCACCGGTGATGACGACAACCTTCTGATAGAACTGTCCCTTGGACATATGCGCTCTCCGCCCTGTTTTCTTTCTCAATGCAGATTGGGACAGAACACGAGTGCACGCAAGTCATGTCAGCGAACGAGCGTCGCCGCCGGGCGAAACCGACGGCGGGCTCAGGGGGCAAGCCGTTCCCGTTGCCATACGCCGCTCTCCAGCCGGTAGCGCAGCCGGTCGTGCAGGCGACTCGGTCGGCCCTGCCAGAACTCCACAAGCTGCGGTCTCAATCGGTATCCGCCCCAATGCGGCGGCCGCGGCGGCGATTGCTCGGCGTACTGTGCCTCCAGCTCCGCCAGGTTGCGCTCGAGCACTTCCCGGCCTTCGATCACCTGACTCTGCGGAGAGGCCCACGCGCCCAGCCGGCTGCCCAGTGGCCGACTGTGATAGTAGGCATCGGATTCCTCGTCACTGATGCGCTCGATGACGCCCTCGATGCGTACCTGGCGTTCCAGATCGTGCCACCAGAAGGTCATCGCCGCCTGGGGATTGATACGCAACTGCTCGCCCTTGGCGCTCTGGTAGTTGCTGAAAAACACAAAGCCATGCTCATCCACCCCCTTGAGCAGCAAGGTGCGCAGATGCGGCTGGCCGGCGGCGTCCACCGTGGCCAGCATCATTGCGTTGGCTTCAGTGGTCTCGATCTCTACGGCCTGTTCGAACCAGGTCGCGAACAGGCCGTAGGGCCCATTTGGGGCCTGGCTTTCGAGCAAACCATCGCGGGTGTAGTTGCGGCGCAGATCGGCAATGCTGGCTTTCATCAAGGGACTCCTCTACTGGTGTGCTAATCCTAGCATCCGTGCCCCTCGCTGCATTTGCGCTGGAACAACTAATCGAGATTGCGCAGCGCCGTGTAGACCGCACGGCTCAGCGCGGTCGCACGTGGATCCATGAGCACGTAGGGGCCCATGGCATTGGTCGCATAACCGAAGCCGACTTTCGCATCCGGATCGCAGAACCCGAGCGTACCGCCCGCGCCAGGATGCCCATAGGCGCTGGCACCCATACCAAAGGAGCCACCTTCGTAGCCCTGCTCCAGCATGACGCCCAGGCCAAAACGGGTGGGCGCACGCAGGGTACGGTCAAGACCCTGGCTGTGCTCCTGCTGCATCAACGCGACCAGTTCTTCGTCGAGCAGAGTAACGCCATCGAAACGGCCGCCATGGGCCATGACCTGCCAGAAACGCGCCAGTGAGCGGGCATTGCCACTCCCGTTGGCTGCTAGTAGTTCGGCCTGCTGCCACTCGACGCGGTTGGTGCTGGTAAGCAGACTGGAGGGGTTGGCGAAGGCCTTGAAGGGCAGATCCTCAGGCTTGCCCATGGCCATAAACAGGGCCTTGGCGTAGTCATCGCCGAACTGGTTGCGCAGGCGCGAAACGTGGGCGATGCGCGACAGCTCCGCATCCGGCGCGCCGACAAAGAAGTCCATTCCGAGCGGCTGGCAGATATGTTCCTGGACGTAGGTGCCGGGGCTTTGCTCGCTCAAGCGACGTAGCGGCTCACCCAGCAGCCAGCTGTAGGTCAGCGGGGCATAGCCGTGTGACTCCCCGGGAGTCCACCAGGGGGACTGCATCACCAGCGCCTCGCACATGGCTTGCCAGTCGAATAGCGCTTCAGGCGGCAGCGTCTGACTGATTGCCGACAACCCGGAGCGATGGCTGAGCACGTGGCGCAGGGTCACGGCTTCTTTGCCCGCTGCGGCAAACTCCGGCCAGACATCCGCCAGCGGGGTATCGAGCCCGATGCGACCCGCCGCTACCTGCTGCAGCATCGCTACTGCGCCCAGCGGTTTGGTAGCGGAAAACACGTTGACCAGTGTGTCCTGTTTCCAGACCTGCTGATCATCCTTGTCGGCCACCCCACCCCAGAGATCCAGCACGGTTTCGCCACCAACCGTGACGCACAGGGCAGCGCCGCGCGCCTGTTCGTCGTCCAGTTGCTCGGCAAAAATCTCACGTACGTTTTCAAAACGGGGGTCGAAGTACCCTTGAACCTTGCTCATTCCATTCTCCTGGCCAGCCTGTTGTTGTCCGGCCATTTAAGCGCAGCCAGCGACAGAATGCAGTGCCGATAAGCATGACGATCAGAAGTTTATGCATGGGGCTGATGGTTGATGCTGTCTCGATACTGTTTCCGGGATCGAAAACGGCTTTCCTGGGATTGCGGGCCGCGCTCGGACTCGCCGACGGGGGTGGGCTCCCTGGGGTTGGTGAGCGCCTGCTCGCCGACGGGGGTGGGCTCCCTGGGGTTGGTGAGCGCCTGCTCGCCGACGGGTTTGGTGTGGCTTGCCGGCTTGGCGTAGCGCAGGCGCGCTACACCCCCAGGTATGCTCGCCTCGGGCCGCGTTCGGACTCGCCGACGGGGGTGGGTTCCCTGGGGTTGGTGAGCGCCTGCTCGCCGACGGGGTTGGTGTGGCTTGCGGGCTTGGCGTAGCGCAGGCGCGCTACACCCCGAGGGCAGAGACTATTCGATCTCGCGGCGGAACGGCGGCAGCGCATTGAGGATGGCTTTTCCGTAGCGCTGGGTGACCAGGCGCCGGTCCAGCAAGGTGATCACGCCGCTGTCCTGCTCGCTGCGCAGCAACCGACCACAGGCCTGAACCAGCCGCAAACAGGCATCGGGCACGGCAATCTCCATGAACGGATTGCCGCCGTTACGCTCGATCCACTCCGATAGCGCCGCCTCGACTGGATCGTCAGGCACGGCAAAGGGAATCTTGGCAATCACCACGTGCTCACAGTATTTGCCCGGCAAGTCGACACCCTCGGCAAAACTGGCCAGCCCGAAAATAACGCTCTGCTGCGTGTTATCAACCCGTTCGCGGTGCTGACGGATGAGCTCCTGCTTGGATAGATCCCCCTGCACCAGGACACGCTCGCGGAATGCGCTGGGCAAACCTGCGTACACCTCGAGCATTTGCCGGCGCGATGAGAACAGCACCAGGCTGCCCGCCGCGTCCTCGAGCATGGTCGGCATGCGCTCGATGATCGCCGCACTATGCCCGGCGCTATCGCGGGGGTCAGCCCCCAGATCCGGGATGCGCAGCACGCCCCGCTCAGCATGTTTGAAGGGGCTCGGTGCCAGTGTGCACACCGCGCTCTTGGGCAGGCCGGCGCGCTGGCTGAAGCGATCGAAACGCCCCAGAGCCGTCAGCGTCGCCGAGGTCACCAGACAGGCAAAGGCGCTGTACCAGAGAAACTGACGCAGTGTGTCGGCAGCCAGAATCGGGCTGACGTGTACTTCGATATCGTTCTGCTCAGTCAGCGTCAGCCAGCGGGCCGTAGGCGGCTTGTCCTCGGGGTTCTCCAGGCAGAACTTGGTCCACAGCGTCCAGTTGCCCTCGGATCGCGCCAATAACGCCCCGAATAGCGGATACCACTCCTCCGCCTGAACCTGATGCACGCCGACCGCCTCGCCGTCCATCGCCTCCTTGAGGATGTCGACCATGCGCTGCAGCAGGTCGGTGATGCGTCCGAAACCGCCCTTCAGCTCCGTACCCATATCACGTAAATGCTCTGGCACCACGCCATGTTCGAAGCGGTGCTGCGGGCGCATATTGCCGGTGAGGTCTTCGGTATTGGCAAAATCGCCGGCTTCGGCCAGTGCCTGGGTCATGAACTGCTGATGCGGACGCAAGTCCCGCGCCTGCGCCGGAACCTGTTCAAGCAAACGACCGAAATCCCCGGGAAGCGGATGCTGGGCCAGCAGTTTGGACAGATTCTTGTCCAGCTGATCCAGCCACTCGGCGGTAGCGTTCATGCGGGTGTGATGGGCGAAGTGCGCGATGGCCTTGTCCGGCAGGTGATGTCCTTCATCGAAGATATACAGACAGTCGCGCGGGTCAGGCAGGATGGCTCCGCCTCCCAGGGCCAGATCGGCGAGCACCAGATCGTGATTGGTGACGATGACATCAACCTTCTGCACGCCCTCGCGCGCCTTGTAGAACACGCACTGATTGAAGTGTCCGCAGCGCCGGTTGGTGCACTGGATATGATCGGTGGTCAGCCGCGACCAGTCCTGATCCTCCAGTGCCGCCGGCCATGAATCACGCTCACCATCCCACTTGTTGCTGCCCAGCGCTTCGACCATGCTGGTGTAGAGCTTGAGCCCGGCTTCGTCGATGTCGATGCGAAACCCTTCGTCGGCAAAGCCCTGCTGGCGGCTGGCCGCTTGCTGATTGTCATTGAGCAGCTGATCCAGCTTGGACAGACAGACATACCGCCCCCGGCCCTTGGCCAGCGAGAACTGGAAATTCAACCCGGCATTGCGCTGGATGTCGGGCAGATCCTTGAGCACTATCTGTTCCTGCAGGGCGACAGTAGCCGTGGAAATGACCAGGGGCTTGCCCAGATGCTTGGCAATCGGAATGGCGGCGAGACAATAGGCCACGGTCTTGCCGGTACCTGTGCCCGCCTCAACGACCGCCACCGCTGGCTCGCCACCGCGATGGCCTTCCTCGTCCAGCTCGACTCCACCGAAGGCCTTGGCCACTTCGGCAATCATCACCCGCTGGCCGTAGCGCGGCTTCAGGGATTTGTTTTCGAGGAAAGTGCGATAGGCCGTCTGGATCTGGCCTTTCAGGTCGTCGTTCAGCATGCGGGCTCCCGGGAAGGCCGGCATCATACCATTTTGCAGCGCGCCCGACCGGGCGACCGATGGCTGGCAAGGTCTCAGACCCGTCAATTTCCGCTTGAAGCTGACCGCATCAGGGTCGAAGCTATTGAGCCTCGACACCTTCATGCAAGGATGATCCTATGTCCGACAGCCCTACCGCAGCCCTGCTGGGCATATTCGAGCACTATCAACCACAGCGGTTGCTGAGTGTCAGCCCGGAATCGATACCCGCAGCCGTGGCGTTTTGCGCCACACACCCCGATTGCACCCACTTTGAAACGGACAGGGTACCCTTGCCAGCCGATCTCGCGGGTCGACGCTACGACCTGGCAGTGGTGGCCGATCAACTGGAGCGCCTGGACAAGCGCCAGGGCATGGAATTGCTCGCCGGTATGCGCAACCTGCTGGTGAGCAGAATGGCCGTACTGGTGGATATGCAGCGAACCCCGGCCTGGGAGCAGAACGATTTCTTTGGGCTGGCTTTCCAGCGTCAGGGGTACTTCGAACGGGACGGCCAGACGTTGACGCTTTTCACCTATGATCTGGCCTCATACAAAAGCGTGCCGGATTGGCTCAACTCGAAATACTGGGCCAATCCGGAACTCTTCGGAAAATACTGGTGGTAAGAATGGAAAATATCGTCGACTGTCCCTGCGGCAATGGCAGATCCTACGCAGACTGTTGTCTCCCTTTGCATCAGGGCAAGCCCGCGGCCACAGCGGAGCAGCTGATGCGCTCACGCTACAGCGCTTATACCCTGGGCCTGATCGACTATCTGGTGGCGACAACCCTGCCTTCACAACAGGCGCAACTGGACCGTGCTGCAATGACCGACTGGAGCCAGTCGAGCAACTGGCTCGGCCTGACTGTGGAGAAGATCCACTCGACAGAAGCCGCCAGCAATCAGGCGCAGGTCACTTTCACTGCGCTATGGGCCGATGAACAGGGGCATCGACACAGCCATCGCGAATGCTCGGACTTTACTCATATCGATGAACGCTGGTACTTCGTCGATCCGTCCATCAGGGTGAAAACCGGACGCAACGAGCCCTGCCCCTGCGCGTCCGGGAAGAAGTACAAACAGTGCTGCGGACGTTAGCCGGCCCCCGGCTAGTCCACCATCTTGAGATGATCGATGTTGGGTACCACTGTCGGCTCGTTGCGCTTGATTTCGTCCAGATCAGCACCCGGCGGCGCGAGGCTCAGTGCTGACAGATCAAGCGGCAACGGCGTGAAGTCGCGGTATTCATCCTGCATATCGGCGCCAAGCGGAGCGATACCGAAATCGGGCGCTTCCACGTCACTGAACGCTGCCATGTACCCGTCCCGCGGAACCACCTTGTTAGCAGCGGACTGAGCGGCCGGCGCGGGTTGGCTGGAAGGCCCGGCGGCGGCTGGGTGTCCACCCATAGGCTCTACCAGGCATATCGCACCCGCCCGTTCGATGGCCTGCCGGTACTTGTCAGCCGATGCCTGATCAAGCCCCTGCTTGATCACGATCCGGCGGCCCGAAAACAGGATATCCAGCTGCTGGTCTCCCGCCTGAAACAGCTGACCGAGCCTCTGCCGCGCCTGTTCTGGCGCTACACCTGCCTTGATCTGTCCCTGAAACACAATTTCGAATAGCGGCATATTGTCACTCCCTGGCAGCGATTAGCGGTTAGTATGGACAGGCGCGGGCCGCCAGACAACACCGCTGACGGCTCGAGATTCACCTGGAGGAGTCGACAATGTACATGCGTATTTGCGGCAGGATGAGCTTGTTGGCGAGCATACTGTGGCTATCTGGCTGCGCGGTGTTCAGTCAGGGCTATAGCAAACCGGAAATCCATCTGGCGAATCTGGAAATGCTGCAGAGTAACTTGTGGGAACAGTCCTTCCGTCTGCGCTTGCGGGTCGATAATCCGAATGACCGCAACCTCCCCGTCCGGGGCATGCATTATCGCGTCTATCTCAATGACTCAAAGCTAGCCACCGGCGTGACCAATCAGCCCTTCGACGTCCCGGCCTATGGCTCGGAATACTTCGAACTGGATGTGCGCTCGAACCTGTGGCGGCATCTTGGCGATCTGATCAAGCTGGTAGAACGCCAACAACCGGTCAGCTATCGGATCGAAGGACATATCAGCACCGGTATGTTCTGGTCCCCCAAACTGACCTTGCAAGAACACGGGACTCTGGACCCGTCCGACATGAGATTCTGATTTATGAGTGCGACTAACTGGCTGGCAATCGCCGGCCTGATCATCATTACCGCCCTGGCACTCTACGCCTATGTGCTCTGGCGCAAGGTATGGGACGCCAGGCAAGCAAAAGCCGAACAGGAGCGTGGGCGCAACGAACGGCTCGCGCAGGATATCCAGTTCCTCGCGCAGAGCCTGCTCAACGGTCAATTGCCGCTTGTAGAAGGCTCCATTCGCATCAAGGTTCTGCTGGACAACTACAGCGGCCCGCGCCGCACTGATCTGGACGTCGGCGTGTTCGAGGTCATCTACGATGCCACCGCGCATATCCCGACGCACCAGCAATGGAAGGACCTGCCGCGCACCGAGCGCCAGCAACATGAACAACAGATGCAGGCACTGGAACAGGAGCACAAGGAAGAGGTGGAGCGCGCAGCCGGACAACTCAGCACGGGTGTCGCGCCCTCACAGTCCTGATCAGTCGTAATCAGACCACAGAATTACCACCATCAACCGCAACCGCCTGGCCGGTGACATGACGGGACGCTTCACTGGCGAAGAACAGTGCAAGACCCTTGATATCATCTTCGCCGCCTACGCGACCCAGAGGCGTACCCTGCTTGATTACCTCAGTCACGCGCTCCAGACCCTTGGCCATTTTGGTCGGAAAATAACCGGGGCAGATCGCATTGACGTTGATGTTGTGCGGGCCCCACTCTCCGGCAAGAGCACGAGTCAGGTTGATCGCCGCAGCCTTGCTGGTGTTGTAGGCCACGGTGAATATCCCGGTATTCGGGCGATTGCCCTTGAAGCCGGCGATGGATGCGATGTTGATGATCTTGCCCGACTGGCGCGGAATCATAAACCGGCGCCCCACTTCCTGAGCCATTAGAAAGCACACATCGACGTTCAGCCCCATGACCTTCTGCCAACCTTCGTAGCTATGCTCCGCGGCTGGCTGTCCCCAGCTGGTGCCGGCGTTGTTGATCAGGATATCGACAGTGCCAAAGCGTGCTTCGGCGGCGTCCACCAGTGTTTTGACCGGATCGGTATCCAGCTTGCCAAGATCGCAGGCGATCCCGCCTGCCTCAATACCACGCGCATTCAGCTGCGCCACCACTTCTTCTACTTCGCTGGCATTACGCGCGTTGAGGAAAATTTTTGCGCCCTGCTCACCCAGTGCTTCTGCCATCTGCAGGCCGAGCCCCTTGGTGCCACCGGTTATCAAGGCAACCTTACCGGTCAGATCAAACAGTTCCATTACTTTCATGGCGAGTCCTCTTGTATGCGTTGTAGGAAGCGTTTCAGCATATACGCCCCGGCAAGCGACACCGACTATCAGTGAGCTCGGTGATATGCCACCCTGCACCGGTGTTATCATCGTCGCCTAGATAACGACAGGACTCCCATGGCTGAACATGACTTCCGGCGCACCGCGCTTAACCCCTCCCACACGCTGATCGAGTGCCGCACACTTGCCAGCGGGCTGTATCAGGTCACCGGACAGGGTGGCGGCATACAAAGTGGCGATAAACTGATTTGCACCGTCAAGGGTAGCCGCGATCTGCCGCTGCCGCTGATTGCCGACAAGGTGCGCTATCTGCTCAGCCCACCCGGCCAATGGACAGCAACGGCAAGAGGTCCGGACCTGCGCGGCAAATCCGTGCTGGGCTGGTCGGTGACCTGCGACGAGTGCGGTAAGGATCAGGCCTTTGAGTTTCTGATCAACGACAAGGATGGACTCGATCAACGAACCGCCAAGGCCGTCGAACGTATCGGCGAACTGGGCTGGAAGCCGCGTGGCGAGAACCACCTGTGTCCGTCGTGCGCACGCAAGGCCCCTTAAAACAGGCTCAGCTGCTCGCCTAACAGAGTGCTCGCATTATCCAGGCGCACGCCAACACCTATCAGGCGCACCGGCTTGAGGCCACGCGCATACGCCTGCGCGGTCAGGTCCCGGTAGCCTTCCGGGGTGATGGGCGCGCCAGCCTGCTCCAATGTCGTCTGGGTGAAGTCATTGAACTTGAGTTTGACGAAGGGCTTGCTCGCCCGGTAGCCGTCCTGCAAACGCCCGACACGCTGGGCAAGCTTTTCCAGCAAGGGCCCAAGCGCTTCGAAGCAGGCGTTCAGGTCCGGTAAATCCTGATCATAGGTATTTTCGACGCTGACCGACTGGCGCGTGCTCTCAACGATCACGGGACGGTCATCAATACCCCGCGCCAGTTGCCAGAGTCGCTCCCCGAAACTGCCAAACTCCTTGACCAGATCCTGCTTGCGCCAGGGCAACAGCTCGCCGCACAAGTCGATGCCGAGCTTGCGCAGACGCGCGGCGGTAACTTTCCCCACGCCATGCAGACGTTCCACCGGCAATGTCTGGATAAATGAGTCTATCTCGTCCGGCAAAATCACCTTCAGCCCGTCAGGCTTGTTCCAGTCGCTGGCGATCTTTGCCAGAAACTTGTTCGGTGCCACGCCAGCGGAAACGGTAATCCCCAGACCCTCGCGCACCCGCTGGCGAATGCTTTCGGCGATCAGCGTTGCGCTGCCACGGCAGGCAGTGCTGTCTGAAACATCGAGGTAGGCTTCGTCGAGCGACAACGGCTGGATCAGCGCTGTGTAGTCGGTAAAGATGGCGTGGATTGCAGCAGAAGCTTCCCGATAAACCGCCATGCGCGGCGGCACGATCAGCAAATCGGGGCACAGCTTTTTGGCATAGCCGGACGCCATGGCCGAGCGAACGCCATAGGCGCGCGCCTCATAATTACAGGTCGCGACCACGCCACGCTTGTCCGGATCGCCCCCCACTGCCAACGGACGACCACGCAGGCGCGGGTCATCCCGCATTTCGATCGCTGCGTAGAAACAGTCACAGTCAACATGGATTATCTTGCGCACACCGGACACCTTAAACGGGCCCGGCTAGGGGCTGTTGCCGTTTCGTCGCGAGCCGCGTTGCTGGGTCAAATGACGCCAGGCAAGGCGCGGGACGCAGGTAATGGTTGTTCCCTTGCCAAGTCTCGCAACGCCGCATGGCGTCATTTGCCACGCAACCCGAAGGGACGGGGCCCGTTTGGCGCAGCACTGCATTACTCGTCGCTTATTTGGCACAACCAAACTTCACTCCTCGCGTCTTGTTCTGCGCCGAACGGGCCTCCATCGCGGCCGTGCCGAAACGGCAACAGACCCTAGTGTAACCGATCAGCCAGCCACGACTTGATTGCGTCCAGCGTTCTTACCGGTATAAAGCGCCTTGTCGGCGCGCTGGAGGATCGCATCGAGATGGCTCTCGTTATCGCGCTGCGCCAGCCCGACCGTAGCCGTGATTCTCAGCTCTGGAATGGCTTCGCTAATGGTTGTCGTGGCCAGCTTGTCGACGAAGCGTTGAGCGACCACCAATGCAGTCGGCAGGTCCGTTTCAGGGAGCAAGGCCACAAACTCTTCCCCGCCCAAGCGACCGAGGATATCCGTGGCTCGGAAGGAATCCCGACACAGCTGCCCTATCCGTTTCAGCACATCATCACCGGTTGCATGCCCCCATGTGTCATTGATCTGTTTGAAATGATCCAGATCGATAATGCACAGGCACAGCGGCTGCCCGCTGCGCAACGAACGGTTAAGTTCGTATTGGAACAACGCTTCGTATTGGCGGCGATTGTTCAGTCCGGTCAACGCGTCCGTAGTGGCCTGATGCACCAGTGCTGCTTGTAGACGGGAGCGTTCCTCTATCTCCCGGGACAGAGTTACGTTGACTTCCTGGGCCTGCTGCCACAACGCAAACTGCCTACGCTGCAGTACCTGGGTGCGCATCGCTGTGCCCCAGCCGAGCCCTATCGGCATTAATGTCACGACAAATAGGGCGAAGAGCTCAATCGGGGTCTTCGGGGCGACGTAATGGATCATGCAGAGAGTGCTCAGGGCCATATACAGAGTCACGAGGAGCATTGCCGGGACGCGACTGGGAACGTAGACGAATACCGAGATCAGGATGATCAGCGTCAGGGTGAAAGCCCAGCTCGATAACTCAGGGCGAAGCGGATAAACAAGCAGAAAGACGGTCATGCCGGCAACTTCGAGGCAACTGATCCATCGCGCTTGAGTGGCTAATACGGGCTTGCGTTTGACTTGCCAGGCGAAGAACGCCAGAACGGAAATAACCGAAAGGCGAATGGCCACGCTGATCCAGAAACCAGGCGTGTTACCCAAAGACTCGAAATCCGGCAGGATAAAAAGCAGCAGCAAACCGGCCCACACTGCAAGAGCGATGCGCAATTGCCGTGCAATGGTGCGTTGATGCTTATCCAGGTAGGCCCGCTCCTGCTCCGGATCCCGAAACTCTCCGGTCCAACCGCTGATACGCCAGCGCCGGGCGGCCTGTCCAGCTTCGACTTTCAGAGCCCGTACGGCAACCTCGTCAGGCAGTGTTTCAACATCCGTCATCCGAACTTCGCTTCCTTGCGCGCTACGCTTTGTTCCAGCTAGATTTCAACAGGGCACCGGAACCACACGATTACGTCCCCCAGTCTTCCCCTCATAGAGTGCTTTATCGGCACGCCTGATTACGTCTTCAATAGTGTGGTCATCCTTGCACACCTCAGTCAGACCAAAGGTGGCTGTAACACCAATATGATGGCCGGCTATGGACAGGGGCGCGGCTTCCAGCTTTTGACGGAGACGGTTGATAACAACCTCAGCGTCTGCAAGTCCCGTATCTGGCAGCAACAGAATGAACTCCTCGCCGCCAAAGCGCCCGATGATGTCAGATTGCCTTAGCGCGTTACCAAGCAGATCCGCAACATGCTTTAGCACCTGGTCGCCGGCATCGTGACCATATTCATCATTGACCCGCTTGAAGAAATCGATATCCGCGACACATAGCGAAAGACGGCTACCATTGCGTTTGCTGCGTTCACACTCACGGTCAAACAGCATCTCGTATTGGCGTCGATTAAACAGGCCTGTTAGCGGGTCGGTGGTGGCCTGACGCTTCAGCTCCTGCTCCAACACCCTGCGTCGTTCGATTTCGGCTTGCAGCTCCACGTTCGCTTCATTGGCTCGAGTGAACATCGCGTATTGCTGACGCTGCACAATCTGCAACCGTTGGGTCGCAAAAAAACCAACAAGAATAGGCAACATCAACAGAAAAAACGCACCTATGACCACACCGGCTGGCCGGTCATTGACGATCATGGACAACAAGGTGCCGGCCAGCCCCAGCAAGGCAGCTATAGCGGAGTACGGCAACCTGTTTGGCACGAAGACAAACATCGAGATGAAAAGCAGCCCTATCACCGCGACAGTGAAAGCAGCGATCTCAGGACGAAGGAAGTATATGAGGTAAAAAAAACCGAAACCGCCGATTTGCAAGGCCATGGTGCTATGCCCTGCTGTGGCCAGATGGGGCTTGCTGAGCAGCAGATAGCCATAACCGAAGATAAACGCTGAAAGCACAACTCGCGCCGTTGTCAGAATGATAAACACTGGGGACAAACCAAGCGCCACGTAATCTATGATCCCAAACAGCAGCAGCAAGGTACCCCACACCTTGGTGGCAACACGCATATGCCGAACCATGGCCGGCTGCATATGTTCGCGGAATGCCCTTTCCTGCGCGTGATTCCTGAATTCGCCCCAAAAGGGAGAAACTCCGAATCGGTTGTCGGCTACATCCATGTCACCCCCCCGGCCAATATCCTGTCCGCGAACTTTGTTCGCCATTTCAGGAGTATCCGCTAAGCGTGCTGGCAGCGCCAGACGTAGAGGTCATTAAATGGCCACCAAGCTCGGAGCCAGCACCATCCGGCGACTTCTGATCAAATCGACGGGCAGATCAGCGGAGCACTGGGACTGCCTTACCCGTCTAAAAAATTCTTTTTACTTCAAGTGCTTGACAGCTCGGCCTTATTCCGTAGAATGGCCGCCACAGACGCGGGGTGGAGCAGTCTGGTAGCTCGTCGGGCTCATAACCCGAAGGTCGTAGGTTCAAATCCTGCCCCCGCAACCAGACAAGTAAAGGCAGATCAATCTAACCATTGATCTGCCTTTTTTGTTTTCCGGCTTTGCTCAATTCCTGGGCTACCTTGCTCCGCAGCCCGCCGGCCCTGGCGCTAAGCCATGGATCTCACCGCTGCCGCTGTTACTGGGCTTGCAGGGTGAAAGGGTCGATCACACCCACGCCAATAACCATGCCCACCAATGCCGGCAAACTGTCCGCCTGCATTCGTTTCATTACTCTCGAACGATACAGATCGACGGTTTTCACGCTGATGCCGAGTTGCTCGGCTATTTCACGATTGCTGTAGCCCTGCACGAGCGGCAGCAGGATGTCGCGTTCACGGGGCGTCAGACTTTCCAGCCGCGACTGCACTTCATGTTTTTCAGGGCGGTCGTGTTGGGACGGAACCAGACTGAGCGCACGCTGCACACTATCCAGCAGCAGCTGCTCGTTATAGGGTTTTTCAATGAAATCAACGGCGCCGCTGCGAAAAGCCCGCACGACCAAGGGGACATCCGCGTGGCCGCTGACGAAGATTACCGGCAGCTCGATACCGCGCTCACGCATGGCTTCCTGAACAGCCAGACCACCCATGCCTGGCATACGGACGTCGAGCAGTACGCAGGATGGCAGACAGGGATCACAGGCTTCAAGAAAAGCACGGCCGCTAGTGAAAGGCACACCTTGCAGACCGACCGATTCGAGCAACCAGAGCGTGGAATCAAGCAATCCCTGGTCATCATCCACCACGTAAACGACCTGCTGTGGCGTCCCGGGCATTGCTTTTCTCCTTGAATGGCTTATCTATTTTCTGCGGCCGGCAGCCAGCAATAAAGCCGCAGCCCGCCTGAATCAGCGAGCTCGGCACTCAGCCCACCGCCAAAGTCCTCCACGATACCGCGACTCATTGATAGACCCAAGCCCAACCCATCAGCCTTGCTGGTGTAAAACGGCGTGAACATTTTCTCGAGCTGCTCAGCGGTCGCGCCCGGGCCTTCGTCTACGACTTCAATCTCGACCTTTGCTGCCGCAACGCCCAGTCTGAGCGTGATCAGCGAGGCGCTGTCCGGATGGTTTTCCCGGTTTGCCTCAATCGCATTACGCAGCAGATTGAGCATGACCTGTTCGAGCAGGATCGGATCGACGTACACATCCGGCAAGCCGTCCGGAATCTGCTCAGCTATATGTACCTGAAGCTGGCTCGCCTCCCAGGCGCACAAACGTATGGCGTCCTGCGCCAGCGCCGCAAGGTTTATCCGCTGGACCTTGCGCGGCCCCTTGCGCAGGAAGGCCCTCAAGCGCTTGATCACTTTGGAGGCGTGATCAGCATGCCTAGCGATGCGCTCCAGTCCCTGGCGCACCTTTTCCTGGCGGCCATCGACATGCCCCAGACCTGCGAGATAGCGCTGGCTGGCCCCGGCGTAATTCATGATCGCAGCCAGCGGCTGGTTCATTTCGTGCGCAATCCCCGACGCCAGTTCACCCAGAGTCGCCAGCCGTGCGGCATGCGCCAGCTCGTCCTGCAAACGCCGGTTGCTTTCCTCTGTACGCATGCGCTCGGTGATATCCCGCGAGACGCTGACCATCTCCACTACCCGGCCGGTATAGGTTTCGCGGATCGCGCGACTGGCCGTTTCGAACCACAAATAATGACCCTGCTGGTGCCGGATACGATAAGTGGCGGTGAGGTAGCCTTCCTGCTCCAGTTCGTCCCGGTAGCGCTTGAGCAGGCGTTCGCTTTCCAGCGGATGAAACATCGCCTGGATAGAGGTGCCGCGTAGCTGCTCGGGCCAGTACCCCAACAAGGTCCAGGACGCAGGCGAAGCGTCCAGAAAACGCCCGTCTGGTGTGTGCCGCGAAATCAGATCTGTGGTGTTTTCGATGATCAGCCGATAGAGGCGGCTGGCGACGGTTGCATCCTGTTGTTGGCGCAACCGCTCTGTGGCGTCCTGCCCCCGCGCCAGCACCAGGTGAACGGCGGCGATGGGAATAAATGTCCAGAGCAGAAACCGGCCATCCGCCGCCTGCGCTTCGACCTCTGGAATGGCTCGTTGCTGGCTCAGACAAGCACGTGCGAGATGGAGAAAGTTTGGCGGCAACAGTTCAGTCGGCTGGCCAATGCCAGCCAGGTCCCGCATCGCAGGATTCAGAGCCTGAACGCAACCGTCGTTATCCAGCACGACAGCTGGTTGAGGGTCGCTTTCCAACATCCACGCAGCGGCATCGATGCCTGGAGAGCGATCACTCGTTGCCCGTTGCGGCTTGTTCTTCCTCACGCGGCACCCTCTTTTTAAGGCTATAGTATTTATACTATAAAACCATAGTCATATTTCCATATGTTATGGGGATAACTATAAATAACCCCATAGCCTCTGGTAAGTGCACTGGCGCTTTACCAGACCCTAGAGCTAACAACATCGCCGCAGGTGGGAATCATGTCTATCTTTCAGGAAGGTCTTTCGCAAAGCCCGGTCAATCACGTTGCGCTCACGCCGCTGAGTTTCATCGAACGTACAGCCAACGTCTACCCCGATTACCCGGCGATCATCCATGGCGCCATTCGACGCACCTGGAGCGAGACCTATCAACGCTGTCGTCGTCTGGCCTCTGCCCTGGCCAATCGTGGTGTGGGTGCAGGCGATACGGTAGCGGTAATGCTGCCGAACATACCGGCGATGGTTGAAGCACATTTTGCCATTCCCATGTCCGGTGCCGTGCTCAACACCCTGAACGTACGTCTGGACGCTGAGGCCATCGCCTTCATGCTGAATCACGGCGAAGCCCGCGTACTGATTACCGACCGCGAATTCCATGCCGTTATCCGCGAAGCCGTTGAGTTGTTCGACCGGCCCATCCTGGTCGTGGACGTCGACGACCCGGAATATGGTGAAGGTGAAGCGGTCAGCGAGCTGGATTACGAAGCTTTCCTGGCCGAAGGTGACCCTGAGTTCGCCTGGCACTGGCCGAACGACGAATGGCAAGCCATCTCGCTGAACTACACCTCCGGCACCACCGGCAACCCGAAGGGCGTGGTCTATCACCACCGCGGCGCCTACCTGAATGCCCTGGGCAACCAGATGACATGGAGCATGGGCCAACACCCGGTCTATCTGTGGACCTTGCCGATGTTTCATTGCAACGGCTGGTGTCACCCCTGGACCGTAACGGCGCTGGCCGGCGTGCACGTATGCCTACGTCGGGTCGATCCACAAAAAATCCTCAACCTGATTCACGAGCACGGCGTGACCCACATGAGCGGCGCTCCGATCGTGCTTAACGCTTTGGTCAATATGCCCGAGAGCGCCAAGGCCGCGATCGATCATCCGGTCAAGGCGCAGGTGGCCGGGGCAGCGCCTCCGGCCAAGGTCATCGGTGCGGTTGAAGCCATGGGCATCGAAGTCATGCACGTGTATGGGCTGACCGAGGTCTATGGCCCGGTAACCGTATGCGCCTGGCACGACGCCTGGGACGAGCTGCCGCTGGAACAACGTGCCCAGCTCAAATCCCGCCAGGGCGTGCGCTATCCCACCCTTGAAGGGGTGATGGTGGCCAACCCGGTTGGAATGAAGCCGGTCCCTGCGGATGGTGAGACCATCGGTGAAATCTTCATGCGTGGCAACACCGTAATGAAAGGCTACCTGAAGAACCCCGAGGCGACCGCCGAAGCGTTCGAAGGCGGCTGGTTCCACACTGGCGACCTCGCCGTGTGCCATCCCAACGGCTACATCGAGATCAAGGACCGGCTCAAGGACATCATTATTTCCGGCGGCGAGAACATTTCGACCATCGAGGTGGAAGACACGCTCTACAAGCACCCGGCCGTTATGGAAGCCGCCGTGGTAGCACGACCGGACGAGAAATGGGGTGAAACGCCCTGTGCCTACATAACGCTCAAGAGCGGTCAGCAGACTGACGAAGCCAGCATCATGGATTTCTGCAGACAGCATCTGGCGGCGTTCAAGGTGCCCAAGACTTTGGTCTTCACCGACCTGCCTAAAACATCCACCGGCAAGATCCAGAAGTTTGTACTGCGCGACTGGGCGAAGGCGATCTGAGCCCGGCTTTCCAACGTTTCAGATTTCCAACTCAACAACAATAAGCAGCCGTCCACGGGGCGGCTGACGGAGGTCAGTATGCAACTCTTCAAGCGCGCCGACGGCGCTGAGCAACCCTTCTGGGCCTGCGGTCCATTCAAGATCCGGCTGCCGTTTATTCACTATCGCTGGGAAACCGCCGAGATGATGCAGGCGCTGATCATGTTCGTGGTCAGTCTCGGCATGATCCCGCTGCTGGAAAAGTACCTCGGCCTGCCCTATGACGTGGCGCTCGCCTACGTCGTTGTATGCGGCGTAGGCTTCATGTTGCCGGCGCTGCTCGGCGTGCCGATGGTGCCCGGCTGGATTACCCCTGCGATTCCAGTGGTACTGTTGTTTCTGAGTGATTTCGAACCTGGCCCTGAGGCCATCCAGGCACTGTTCGCGCTGCAGTTCCTGGTATTCCTGATCTTCCTGATATTGGGCGTGACCCGACTCGGCAGCGTGATGGTGCGCATCGTGCCAAACTCGATGAAGGGCGGCATCATTATCGGCGCGGGTATCGCTGCACTGATGGGCGAGATATCCAGCGGTGGACGCCTGGCCAACACGCCGATTTCGCTGGTGCTGGGTAGCCTGATCTGCCTGTACCTGATGTTCTCGGTATCCTTCAAGGGACTCACCGAGCGCGTGCCAATGATGCGCAAGATCGTCAATTACGGCATGGTGCCCGGGATGCTGGTAGCCATCATCGTCGGCATCGCCGTGGGTGAGTACAAGATGCCCGACGTGCGCTGGGGCATCACCCAGCCGGCGTTTGGCGAAATCTGGAACTACCTGCCGTTCAATGTCGGCTTTCCGGATCCAGAGATATTCCTGTACGCGGTTCCCACCGCTGTTATCGCCTACATCATCGCCTTCGGTGACATCATCGTTGGTCAATCGCTGATGCAACGTGCCGACGAGCTGCGCCCGGACGAGGTGATCGAGAACAACATCGACCGCGCGCACATCGTCACCGCCCTGCGCAACGGCCTGCACGCCTTCTTCGCACCCTACCCCGGCCTCGCAGGTCCGATCTGGACCGCTGTCGCTGCCACCATGGCCGAGCGTTACAAGTACGGTCGCAAAGCGATGGACTCCATCTATAGCGGCGCAGGCACCTTCTGGATTACCGGTTTTCTCGCGCTGTTCATGCTGCCACTGGTGAGCTTTTTCCAGCCGGTGCTGCCCATCGCTCTATCGCTGACGCTGATTCTCACCGGCTATATCTGTCTGATGGTCGGCTTCGAGCAGCTGAACAACAATACCGAGCGCGGCGTGGCCGGCACCATGGGTGTCGTACTGGCGGTATATGGCGCAGGTTGGGGCCTGGCGGCGGGCGCGGTGCTGTATCTGCTGGTGGAACGCACCCATGTCCTGCGCTTTCGCAGCGTGCGTGATACCGACACGGACGCCGAGACCAGGGAGACTGCGGTCGACACGACTGCAGTCCGCGATACCCCATGATCACGGCTGCCAGGCTTACGCCTGGCAGCTGTCAGCAAAGGAGAATATCTGTGCGCAGCTTTACCACTATTGAGGGCAACAGCCAGCGTCTGGACGGCGGCGCCATGTTCGGCAACGCACCCAAGGCACTCTGGTCGCGTTGGGTCGAGACGGACGAAGCCAACCGCATACGGCTGAGCTGCCGCGCCATGCTGGTGCAGGAAGACGATCGCAATATTCTGGTAGAGACTGGCATCGGCGCCTTTTTCGAGCCCAGGCTCAAGGAACGCTACGGCGTTGTCGAATCCGGCCATGTACTGCTCGACAGCCTCGCCGCGGCAGGCCTGCGTCATGAAGACATTGACGTGGTGGTGCTGACACACATGCATTTCGACCACGCCGGCGGCCTGCTGTCGGAGTGGGATGCGAACAAGCCACTGCAGCTGCTGTTTCCCAACGCCACCTTCGTCACCGGACAGCGTCATTGGTGCCGTGCCAAGCGCCCACATCCGCGCGATCAGGCATCGTTCATCCCCGAGCTTCTGACAATGATGGAAGACAGCGGCCGACTGGAACTGATCAACGATGGCGACCAGTCTCAAACGCTTGGCCCTGACTGGCGCTTTCGTTTCAGCGACGGCCATACCCCGGGGCTGATGATCCCCGAGTTCGATATGCCAGACGGCCCGGTGGTATTCCCAGGCGACCTGATTCCCGGCGCGCCCTGGGTAAACCTGCCCATCACCATGGGTTACGACCGGTTTCCGGAAGGCCTGATCGAGGAAAAAGAAGCCCTGCTCGACTATCTGGTTGCCGCAAAAGGCCGACTGGTTTTTACCCACGATCCACAGGTGGCGGTAGCTCGGGTGGAACGAGATGAAACCAGCGGCAAGTACAGTGTGTGCCAGCAGCTGAGTGCTGCCAGCGGAATGACTCGGTAGCACGTTACCGTTGGCCGCCTGCGCTCGAACGAACGCAGGCCGCGCGGCGCTACTCTGCAGCCTTGCTGCCTGGCTCGTAATACCCCACCACTACCAGATAATCACCGACCTTCCGCGCATGGGCGTGCTTGCTCTCGATGTCGCCGCTGATCGGGTGCTTCCACTGGTAGCTGAATTCCGCAGTATCGGACTTGGCGATCTTGTCTACCGCTTCCTTTCCGAAGGGCTTGCCGGTGGTATCAGTCAATTGACTGAAGTCGCGGCCTACCAGTCGAAGATTGGAGCCATGGGCAACAAAACGATTGTTCTCAAGTTCCACCACAAAAACATACAGGTCATCCTTGTAGAACCTTGAATCAAGCGCATTGACTGCCTTGAAGGTTTCTCGCGGATCCGCACGTACAGCCTCTACTGCCGTGTCCAGCAACTTCAGGGCATCTTCAGCGCTCGCTCGGGGCTGGTAATAGCCCACCACAAAGATCTTGTCCTCGACCCGCTGATAATACACGTGCTTGGTAATTTCGCGCCCGGCGGTCTCCCACCCGCTCCAGGGGTATTCCCCTTCGTGAATGGTGTCGGACTCCGGCCTGCTTAGTGCGTCCTCGAATTTTTTCTTCAGATCATCGTCGACCGCGTTGTAAATATCCCGGCCGGTCAACATGACCGACGGCCCGCCGCTGGCCAGCATGATGCCGTTGGTGTTCACCACATAGACGTAGAGGTTGTCCTTGACGAAGGGCCCTTGCCTGCTGAAAACGGCCAGGGCCTTATCCCCGTTTTCCTTGTAGTACTCAACCGCTTCGGTGAGAAGCTCGCGGGCTGCTTCTGCATCCTCAGACTCAGCCGTAGTCTGAGCTTGCACAGGCATAACCAGACTGGTGCAAATCACCATCAAAAACCGACACATCTGTTTTATCAGCATCACTACGTTTCCTTTTACTGCTGTCTTTGTTTCTATCATGGAGTCACTTGCCCACAACTGGGAGTCCGGCAATGCTGCCCCGTGCAATACTTCAAGAATCCATACGGAGCTTAGTTCAGCACAGCCAGTAGGCAAGAACTCCTGGTGCTCTGGTACCGAGCAGGTGCTGCCTGCTGTGTCGCCTGGTTCGGTGCCAGGCAGCCTTTCTTGGTGGACCGGCTTCGAGGAAACAGTCCAATAAAAACATTTTGATTTGTTTTATTGTTAAGGTTAGTCTGATATGGATTTCAGGGCAAGCTGATCGCTCCCCCGCTTCGCAGGATAAAAACAACAACTCAAGAAGGCTCCGGCTATGACCACTGTTCCCAATAAGCAAAAAAATCTGATTTCCCAACTCGGCACCATCATGCAGCTGGCCTGGGTACCGAAAAACTACGATGCCACTTTGCACTATTGGACGGAAACCATGGGAGTCGGCCCCTTTTTCGATATGCAGCATATACAGGTCGATGCCTGCAAATACCGTGGTCAACCTGTCGAGCTGGATTTCTCAGTGGCCATTGCCTACTGGGGCGACATGCAGATTGAGCTCATCCGGCAACACAATGACGCACCATCCATCTACCAGCGCTGGCTCGAGCAAGGCCACGAAGGCATGCATCATGTCTGCCTGGTCGTGGACAATATGGACCAGGCGCGTGCCACATGCGCGGCAAACGGTGCCGAGGTGATGCAGGAAGTCTGGCTACCGGGTGGCGGCGAAGCGATCTACGTTGATGCCGGTGGGCTGCTGGTAGAATTGATCGACTTCCCCACTGAGCATATGGCCGTTTTCGATGATATGAAAGCCGCCGCTGCCAGCTGGGATGGCAACGACCCAGTACGACTGCTGGGTTGATATCCCGCCCATCGAAGCGAACCTGATCAGTCGAACAAAAGAGATGCCCATGAACGTAGCCACCCTTTCATACCCGACCGAGGCGACACTGCCAACGATCAGCCAGGCGTTGCCGCTGATCGCGGACTACCTGAACACTCAAACTGGGGCGCAGGGTACCCATATCAGCAAAGCGACTCGCCTGTCCGGGGGTGCAATACAAGAGAACTGGTTGCTGCAGGTACATCAGCAAGGCGGCACTATGGATGGCGACAACCGCTGGGTGTTGCGTACCGATGCCCCTTCCGGAGTTGCAGCAAGCATGACGCGGGCGCAGGAGTTTGCCGTGCTGCGCTGTGCATTCGACGCGGGCGCCAAGGTCCCCGAGCCGCTGCTGCTGTGCTCGGATCCCGATGTTGCGGGGCGTGAGTTCTTCATCATGCAGGCATTGGACGGAACGGCCTCCGGTCCGCAGTTGACCCGCGATACATCGCTCGATCCGCAACGCGCAGCCCTGTGTCATGAGTTGGGCGTCAGTCTCGCCAACTTGCACCGCATCGCCCCGCCGCACCCGCAGTTGGGTTTTCTGCCGGAACCGGCTGCGGATCATGCTCAAGCCTGTATTAGTACCTACCGCAACTACCTGGATACCCTCAACGATGGATTTCCGGTATTGGAATGGGGGTTGCGCTGGTGTGAGCTGAACCGCCCTCAACCCATGGTGCCCTGTCTGATACACCGCGACTACCGCACCGGCAATTACATGGTGGCGGATGGGCAGCTGAGCGGAATTCTGGATTGGGAGTTCGCTGGCTGGGGGGATCCCAGGGAAGATATCGGCTGGCTCACCGCACGCTGCTGGCGTTTTGCCGGACCGGACCGAGAAGCGGGCGGGGTCGGTGCGCTGGATGATTTTCTGTCCGGCTACAACAGCGTCTCCGACCTGCAGATCGACCGACCGACTCTGACCTATTGGCAAGTCATGGCGCACCTTCGCTGGGCTATCATCGCCTTGCAACAGGCCGAGCGCTATCTGAGTGGCGGTGAGGATTCGCTGGAGCTGGGCCTGACCGGACGCATGTTGCCTGAGTTGGAACAGGAAATACTGTTACTCACCGGAGTCCCCCTATGAGCCGTCCCCATGCCGACGCCTTGCTGCAAACGGCCAGACAGACACTATTTACTCAGTTGTTGCCGGCGTTGCCCAAAGAACTGCATTACGAAGCCAGAATGATCGCCAATGCCATGATCATCGCCGCACGCGAGCAGCAGCTGGGTGAATCCAGCGCTGCACAGGAGCGGGCGAACCTTCAGGCTCTGCTGGGTACAACACAACCTCAGCAGTCCGAACAAGAACTTCGCGTCCAGCTCGGCAAGCGCATCCGGCAAGGCGAATTCGACCAACAGAGCCAGCTCGCTGAACTGCTACTACAGATCACTCACAGCAAGCTGGCCATCAGCAACCCCAAAGCCGTGCGCAACTGACGCGCCCGCGATACCGGAGAAACAGTATGGATTTCAGCCTTGACCAAGATCATCTCGAATTGCGTCAGCGCACCCGCGAGTTCATAGCCGAGCAGGTTGTTCCGCTGGAGCGGGACGCGCGGCAGACTGCCCATGGCCCCAGCGAAGAGCTACGCAACGAGCTGGTCGAGCGTGCACGTCACGCCGGTCTGCTTACACCCCACGCATCAACGGAACTGGGTGGGCTAGGACTCAGCCACCGTGCCAAGGCCATTGTGTTTGAAGAGGCCGGCTATTCACCCTTGGGTCCGATCGCGCTGAATATCCATGCCCCGGACGAGGGCAACATCCACATGATGGAGGTCGTCGCAAACGATGCGCAGAAGGATCGCTGGCTCAAGCCATTGATTGATGGGCGAATCAGATCCTGTTTCGCCATGACCGAACCTGATCCAGGCGCCGGCTCCGACCCTTCGATGATGAATACCACCGCCGTCAAGGACGGCGATGACTATGTCATCAATGGAAGAAAATGGTTTATCACCGGTGCGAGCGGTGCCAGCTTCGCCATCATCATGGCGAAGATGGAGGATGGCAGAGCCACCATGTTCCTGACCGATACCGACCGCCCGGGTTTCAAGCTCGAACGCATGATGGATTCACTGGATAGCTGCTTCACCGGCGGACATGGGGTCATTGAGCTGGAAAACCTGCGGATCCCGGCCAGCGACGTGCTCGGCGAGATCGGCAAAGGCTTTCGCTATGCCCAGGTTCGCCTGGCGCCAGCCCGTCTTACCCACTGTATGCGCTGGCTCGGAGCAGCCCGGCGCGCGCACGATATCGCCTGCGACTACGCACGCACCCGCCAGTCTTTCGGCAAGCCCCTCGGTGAGCATCAGGGCATCGGATTCATGCTGGCAGACAACGAAATGGATCTGCACAGTACCCGCCTGGCCATCTGGCATTGCGCCTGGGTGCTGGATCAGGGCGAGCGCGGCAATATCGAATCAAGCATGGCCAAGGTGCTCAGCTCGGAAGCCATATGGCGGGTGGTGGATCGTTGCGTACAGATCCTCGGCGGCCAGGGCGTCACGGGCGAACAGATTGTAGAACGTATTTTCCGGGACGTACGCCCCTTCCGCATCTACGATGGTCCCAGCGAGGTCCATCGCATGAGCATAGCCAAGAAAATCATGGCAGGAGAACTGCGTTAAAACGAGCTGCGCCGTGACGCGGCGCGCACCTGATTGCGCCGCGTTCTAGCCTTGGGTCACTGGATCTCCTTCATTTCAGCTGACCCTTTTTTACAAGTAAAAGCCTGCCTCGGCGGGCATTCAAAGAGATATATCCATGGCACAACGTCAGATCTACGTCGTGGGCGCAGCCCGCACCGCCATAGGCACCTTCGGCGGTTCCCTGAAAGACCAACCGCTGAGCAGCATTGCCACCGTCGCCGTCAACGCAGCACTGCAACGCTCGGGTGTCAGTCCCGACGCCATCGACCACGTGGTCATGGGCAATGTGATTCCCACTGAGCCACGCGATGCTTATCTGAGCCGCGTGGCGGCAATGGACTCCGGCATTCCCAAGGAAACCCCGGCGTTCAACGTCAACCGACTCTGCGGTTCCGGCCTGCAGGCAATCATTTCGGCTGCCCAGTCCATTCTGCTGGGCGACGCCGAAATTGCGATCGGTGGCGGTGCGGAAAGCATGAGCCGCGGCCCCTTTATACTGCCCGGTATGCGCTGGGGTGCCCGTCTCGGCGACAGCCAGGCCGTCGACTATATGAACGGCATCCTGCACGACCCCTGGCAGCGCATCCATATGGGTGTCACCGCCGAGAACGTTGCCAAGCGTTATAACATCAGCCGCGAAGCGCAGGATGAGCTGGCGCTGGAAAGCCAACGTCGCGCTGCGCGGGCCACCGCCAAGGGCTACTTCAAGGACCAGATCGTCCCGGTGGAGATCAAGACCCGCAAGGGCGTGATTCAATTCGACACCGATGAACATATTCGCGCGGAAGCCAGCCAAGAGCAGCTTGGAGCCATGAAACCTGTATTCATCAAAGAGAATGGCACCGTTACGCCAGGCAACGCATCAGGCCTTAATGACGGCGCCTCCGCCCTGGTTCTGGCTGAAGAGCAGGCAGTGAAACAACACAACCTGGTGCCGATGGCGCGTCTGGTGGGCTATGCGCATGCCGGCGTCGAACCGGATTACATGGGCATAGGTCCCATTCCCGCTACCCGCCTGGTGTTAAAGCGCACCGGCATCAGCCTGGCGGAAATCGATGTGATCGAAGCCAACGAAGCGTTCGCCGCCCAGGCCTGCGCGGTCATTCAGGAGCTGGGGTTCAATCCGGAGATCGTTAACCCGAACGGCTCAGGCATATCCCTTGGCCATCCAGTCGGTGCCACCGGCGCCATCATCAGCACCAAGGCGATTTACGAATTGCACCGCACCGGGGGCCGCTACGCGCTGGTGACCATGTGTATTGGTGGTGGTCAGGGTATTGCCGCGATTTTCGAACGAGTGTGAAGCCAGCCATGCGAGAGCAAACATCCATGCAGATCAATACAGTAGGCGTTATCGGCGCCGGCACGATGGGAAATGGCATCGCTCAGATTTGCGCCAGCGCAGGTCTGAAAGTTGTCCTGGTAGACATCGCGGACGCCGCGCTTGACAGAGCCATGTCAACTATCGACGCCAGTCTCGACAAGCTGATCCGAAAGGAAAGCATCACCGACAGCGACAAACAGCAGACGCTGGACAACATTCACACCGCTACCAATTTGCAGGCCCTGGCGGGCGCGGATCTGGTGATAGAAGCGGCCTCCGAGTCCGAGCAGGTGAAGCTGTCGCTGATCCGTCAGGTGGATGAGATTGTGTCTGCCGAAGCGATCGTTGCCAGCAATACCTCATCCATCTCCATCACCCGACTGGCCGCAGCGAGCAGCCGCCCACAACGCTTCATTGGTATGCACTTCTTCAATCCCGTGCCAGTCATGGCGCTGGTCGAGCTGATCCGGGGCCTGCAGACAGATGACAGGACTCATGAAGCCGCTCGCGCCTTTGCCGAGACCGTTCACAAGACCGCCATCAGCGTGCGCAACCACGCAGGCTTTGCGGTCAACCGCATCCTTGTACCGATGATCAACGAAGCAGTCTTCGTCCTGCAGGAAGGCATCGCCAGCGCCGAGGATATCGACATGGGCATGCGCCTGGGCTGCAGCCATCCCATCGGGCCGCTGGCACTGGCGGATCTGATCGGCCTGGATACGCTGCTGGCGGTGATGGACGTGCTCTACGCCAGCTTCAACGACAGCAAATACCGCCCCGCTCCGCTTTTGCGGGAGATGGTCGAGGCAGGTTATCTGGGTCGCAAGAGCGGTCGCGGCTTCTACCGGTATCCGGCGTGAAGGTGCGGACATGACCCAGAGAGAATCCATTATGCCCAGCTCGCCTTTGAAGACTGAACGCAACGGTGCCCTGCTGCATCTGCGCTTCAACCGACCTGCTTCGCTCAATGCGATAGACAGCGCCATGGCCGGCGTTTTTCAGCAGTCTGTCGAACAGGCCGTGGCAGATCCCGACATTCGAGTCATTGTGCTGAGCGGCGAAGGACGCTCATTCATGGCCGGCGGTGACATCGCCCAATTCGCGGCGGATCCCGACAGCATCCCCGATAGCTTGATCGAACCGATGAATCAGGCCATCGACCTGCTCAGCCGGTGCGACAAGATCGTGCTCGGCAGCGTACAGGGCCCCATCGCTGGCGCCGGCATGAGCCTGGCGTTGGCATGTGATCTGTTGATTGCCGCGGACACTACCCGCTTCAGCTTTGCCTATACGGCACTAGGCGTCAGTGGCGATCTGGGCATCACCTGGACGCTTCCGAGACAGCTCGGCCTGCGCCGCGCCATGTCTGTTGCACTGTTGGGAGAGACCATCAAAGCGGAAGAAGCGCTGGCGCTGGACCTGGTCAACCAGCTGGTACCGGCTGACCACCTGGAAGACCGGACTGAGGAATTGGCCCAGCGCTTGTGCAGGTTGCCCGCACTGGCCGCAGGCAACATCAAACGCTTGCTGCGCAGCGGCCTGGAACAGGATCTAATCAGCCAGCTGGCAGCGGAAAAGCAGGCCTTCAGCCAATGTATAGCGCATCCGGACTTTGACAATGCAGTGCAGGGGTTCCTGACCAAGCGCAGCTGATTCTGCTCCGCCTGGATCTCAACCGGTGGCCGTCTCCACAGAGGCGGCTTGCCGTTGATGCAACAACAGCCCCAGGCCAATCAATATGGCTCCCCACCACACTTCAGGCGGCAGCTCTTCGGCATTGAATACCCTGCCCACCACCAGTGCCAATACTGGAGTGATCACGAGAATCAGCGCGACACTGGCCGACTCCATATTCCGCACGATGAAGTAATACAGCGCGAAACCGAGCACCGAGCCGAGTACCCCCAGATAGACGATCGACAAGCTGCTACGCAGGCTGAAGGAGTCAGGCCAGAGCGCGCCATCCAGCCACCAGGCCAGGGCGAACAGCGGAGCCGCCACCAGCAGCGCGCCAGTCGTTGTCGCCAGAGGGTGGCTGTCATCGTTGATGACCTTGAGCCCGACCAGTGACGCGGAGTTACATAACACGCCTAACAGCAACGCCATTACCCCGGCCGCAAAGCCCGGCTGCATGACCAGCGTGCCATCGAGAAAGATCAACGCCAGCCCGGCCAAACCCAGCAGCATTCCGGCCAACCTGAGGGGCGTAAAAGCCCGCTCTTGCAGCCACCACGCGGCCAGCAGGCTGGTCACCAGCGGCGAGGTGCCGAAGATGACCGACATCAGTCCTGATTCGATCCGGGTCGACGCCCAATAAACGCAGAACATGGCCATGAAAAGCCCAAGCCCCGCACACGCATAACTGCTTATCGCACGTCGATGTAGCGCCAGAGGTATCCGCCAAAGCGCCAGCACAAGCAATGCGCAGCCCAGCGCGAGCACCATGCGCAACATGGCAGCCAGGCTGAAACCGCTATCCACAGCGCCCCATTGAATGGCCAGCGGTGTGGTAGCCCAGATAAGAACTACCACACCGTATGCAACCGACAGATGCACCGCCGGCTTAGAGGTCAAGTATCAGCCGCTTGCTGACGGATCTCGAGCAGCACGGGGTAAACCAGCCTTCGTCGTCACGTTCCGAGTCGCTGAGCACCTGATCCCTATGGTCCGGTGTGCCTTCCAGTACCCGGGTAATGCAGGCGCCGCAGATGCCTTGCTCACAGGAGGTCATTATCTCGACCCCTGCCTCGGCCAGGACAGAGACGATCGTTTCATCTTCGCCGACCTGATAAACCTGGCCACTGCTGGCAACCTGCACTTCAAAGGTCTCGTCATCGCTGGTATCTACTGGCTTGGCACTGAAGAACTCGAAATGAATGCGCTCTTCGGGCCAGCCCTGCGACCGGGCAGTCGAGGTGACAAAGTCGATATAGCCGCTCGGACCACATACATAGAGATGGCAATCATCACCTGCCGCCTGAAGTACCGCAGGCAGATCGAGCTTCTGGTCTGCCGGACCATCGTCGTAGTGAAAGTGCACTCTGCGCGCGAATGTGGACTCGCGGATGCGATCCAGAAAAGCCATGCGCTCTTCACTGCGTGAGGAATAATGCATGCTGAAATCAGCATCGATTTTCGCCAGTCGCTCGGCCATACAGAGGATCGGGGTGACGCCAATGCCACCAGCGAGCAGTAATGACTTGTGAGCATTGTGCGCCAGCGGAAAATGATTGCGCGGTAGGCTGATTCGGATGACCTGCCCCTCTTGTAGCTCATCATGCACGGCGATAGAACCACCTCGTGAAGCAGGATCACGGAGCACGCCGATCACGTATCGATGGTCCTCTGCGGAATCGTTACAAAGAGAGTATTGGCGGACGAGGCCTGGGCGTATCTCTACATCAATATGTGAACCAGCACTGAAGCCGGGCAGCTTGCTGCCATCAGTAGGCGCTAGCTCCAGGGACGTGATATCCAGTGCTTCCATGGTTTTTCGGGCAATACGGACATTAAGGGAGGCAGTATCCATGGACAGTTCCTATTTGTTTTTATCAAGCGGCATTGTTTTCCAGGCGCTGGCGGATATCCGCGCGCAGCTGGTCTTTTCTGATTTTCCCTGAAGCTGTTCGGGGAAAATCGTCCACTACTATCAGTCGCTCGGGAATCTTTTGTCGGGCGACCCCGGCGCTCAGCACGTTCTGAACCATATCGTTCAAGGTTAGCTGCGCGCCCTCGCGCAGGATGACATAGGCACACAGGGTTTCACCCAGACGCGCATGCGGCATGGAAACCACCGCAGCCTCATCTATTTGCGGTACCTGGTGCAGAATATCTTCCACCTCCTTGGCACTGATTTTTTCGCCACCCCGATTGATCAGATCCTTTTTACGTCCGGTGATGACAATTGCATTGCCGTGTACCACCTTGCCGAGATCGCCGGTGGCGAAGTAGCCCTCTGCATCAAAGCTGGCGGCTGTCTGTTGCGCATCTGCGTAACCCAAAAACATCGCCGGGCCTCGAATCATCAACTCGCCCTCGCTGCCTTCAGCCAGCGAGCGGCCGTCGTCGTCGACTACCTTGACGTCGTAGTCCATGATCTCGCCATCCGTCGTCGCCGCCAGTTCAAGCTGATCCTCGCCAACGAAACCCAGGGTGACCAAGGGGACTTCGCTGGAACCGAAAACCCTGAATGCACGGCACTGGTCAAGTACTTCGCCAGCCTTGTAGATCAGTGCTGGAGGCACCTCGGCTCCGCCGCAGGCGAAGGCGCGCAGCGAAGGTAAGCGACGTCCGTGCTTTTCTGCCTGGGCCAACAGCTCGTGCAGGAATGGCGTCGCGCCCAGGCTCACAGTGACCTGTTCGCGGTCGATGATTTCGAGCGCCTCCTCCGCGTTCCAACGGTCCATGAAAACAGTCCGGGCAGGCAGGTAGAACGGCAACTCCAGACCGCTCAACCCGGTGACATGGGTCACTGGCGATGCCATCAGCAGAATGCCACTATCCCCGCCGGCCCAATGCTCGAAGCCACGCTTGAGCCGGATCGGACCGGAATTATGCGAATGCAGCACGGCCTTGGGCTTGCCGGTGGTGCCCGAGGTATAGAGCACCAGTTTCACTGAGTTGGCGTCCACTTTTGGCAGATCAGTCGCTGCCCCCCCTTCGGCCAGCAGGCTTTCATAATCATCCGTTACAGAATGCTCGCCTCGCACCTGACAGAGCACCCGCAAAGCAGGCAGCTCGGCACTGAGGCCCTGCATCATTTCGGCGTAATCGAACCCGCGATACACCGATGGAAAGAACGCAGCCTTCACCCCTGCATCGGCCAGCATGAAGGCGACTTCGGCGTTGCGATAGATCGATACCACAGGAACGATCACCAAGCCCAGCAGACTGGCAGCGAGATCCACTACCGCCGCTTCGCGCCAGTTGGGCAGCTGGAAGCTGATGGCATCGCCCTGAACCAACCCCCGACGTTCCAGCGCACCCGCCAGGAGGAAAGCGTCATCCAGCAGCCCGCTTATCTCGCAGGGTTGTCCTTCAAATACATGGGTGATGCGCGTAGGGTCCTCGGCCACTATGTCCCTGGCCATGTCGGCTATGGTCTTGCCTACCCACTCACCACTTCTGGCGTACCGATCAATCGTTTGCGGATCCAGGCGAACAGTCCAGCCGCTGATATCTTTTTGCATTTTTCTCACTCCAGGATCAGTCAGGCGGCGCCCAGGCTGCTTTCAACAAAACGCGAAAAATGATGATCGCGTCCGCCTAGTAGATTATTGAGCAACATAATCCGGCGGTAGAAATGGCTGACATTGAGCTCTTCGGTGATGCCCAGGCCGCCGTGCATCTGCACGGCTTCATTGGCTACCTGCCGTGCTGATTGACTGATATAGGCTCGAGCGCCACTGACGATGCGCGACCGTTCGGCAGCGGGCTGACTGATTGCCCGCTCTGCAGCGCGGGTCAGCGCGAATGCCTCCTGTCTCAGCAAATACAGGTTTGCCATGCGGTGCTGCAGCGCCTGATTGGTTGCCAGCGGCCTGCCAAACTGTTTGCGCACCTTCAGGTAATCATTAGTGGTATTTAGCAACGCATCGATCATCCCGCAGGCTTCCGCACACAGCGCAGCATTGGCCTCATCAAGCAGCAAATCGATATGTTCTTCGATGCTCAAGCGATCCGCAGGAGTGTCCAGCAACTCCACTTCGGCGTTGTCCAGCACCACCCTGGCTGCGCCCCGGCCATCCAGCAGCCGGCAAGGACTACGCTGCACACCGGAGGCAGACGCATTGACCAGGCCCAGCTTCATTTCGCCGCTGCCATTGCGTACCGCCACCAGAAATCCATGTGCGGCATCGCCGTGCATCACCAGATCCAGTCGGCCGCTTAGCCTGTTATCTTCCAGCAGACAATCGTCAGCATGCTCCAGCGAACAGCTGAGCAGCATCTGGCCGGAGCCCAGCCCCTGCAACAAGCGCTCACGCTGCCCAGCATCGCCCAGCCGCGCCACCAGGGTGGTAGACAGGATCCCGCTGATCAGGAATGGCTCCTGCATCAGGTATTTCCCAACCACCTCCATCAAGGCACCGACTGAATTGGCATCGCCATCCAGGCCATCCATATCTTCGGGCAGGCGCAAAGTCAGAAAGCCGAACTCGGCCAGATCGCCCCACACCTTTTCATTGAACCCTGTGGATTCCTTTAGCATGCCCAGCCGGTCATTAAAGGCATAGTTATCCGCTGCGTACCGCTCAAGGCTGTCGCGCAGCATGCCAATGGTTTCAAGATCAGTTGTCATAGGCCGAGCACCACCTTGGCGATAATGTTGCGTTGCACTTCGGATGAACCGCCAAAGATGGTATTGGCGCGGTTGTAGAAGTGCTCCTTGAGGATGCCGCCGGTATCTTCCGGACCCAGAGGCGGCAGCCCATCAGCCGTGTGCAATGCATCTGGGTCGAACACCATAGCCGCCTCCCCCATTGCGTCCAGCAACGCATCCGTGACCTCTTGATACAGCTCGGTGCCTCGAATCTTGACCAGCGAAGCCTCACCACCATTATCCCGCTCTTCAAGCATTGCCATCACTGCGTCATAGGAGGCCACTTCGAGTGCGAGAAAACGCAATTCAAATTCGCCGATACGATTGCGCAGCAGTGGCTGATTGATCAGCGGCTCGCCTTTAACCTGGGTTTCGCGGGCGTACAATGTGAGTCGATCCAGAACATGCCTCGCCTGGCCCACGATGGCGCCGGCGGTACGCTCGTTCTTCAGCAGAAATTTGGCGTAGGTCCAGCCGGCACCTTCTTCACCGACCAGATTTGCCGCTGGCACGCGGACGTCTTCCAGCCAGACTTCATTGACATGGTGATAGCCGTCCATGGTGCTGATTGGCTTCACCGTAACGCCCTCGCTCCGCATATCGATCAACAGAAAAGAGATACCGCTCTGAGGCTTACCTTCGGTATTCGTGCGCACCAGGCAGAATAACCAGTCCGCCCACTGGGCGTAGGTGGTCCAGACCTTCTGACCATTAACCACGTAGTGATCACCATCACGAACAGCGCGGGTACGTAGGCCGGCCAGGTCAGAGCCGGCGTTCGGCTCAGAGTAACCCTGCGCCCAGAACTCTTCAGTTTTGACTATCCCCGGCAGAAACCGCTGCTTCTGCTCGTCACTGCCGAAACTGTAAATGACCGGACCCACGTATTTGACACCGAAGGGGATGACCCAAGGACACCCCAGCCGGGCCAGTTCGTCTTCGAACACGAAGCGCTCAAGCAATGACCACTCCTGGCCACCATGCTCCTTCGGCCAGTGGCCAGCAGCCCAGCCCTTCTGGTCCAGTAGCTGCATCCACTGCAGGTAGTCCTGCTTGTCCAGCACCTGGTGCCGGTGTGATTTGTCGCGCAGGCCAGCTGGCATTTCGTTGCGGTAAAAATGCCTTACCGCTTCGCGCAGCTGTTGCGCCTTGTCCAATACGCTGTTGTTCATTGTCATCTCTCGAGCCCGGCCATTTACTGCAGATAAAACCCGCCCGTGATGCCGGGCGGGGCACGCCGCTACTTGCCCAGACCCAGGTATTTATCCAGTGTCAGGTGATGGTGGCGAATGCGGCTTTCCTGGTAGCTGGCCAGCGTCACCTTGCCCTTTTTCGAGGCTTTCAGACCTTTGGTCATGGCGCCCAGGTTGCTCATATCCTGATCGAATACGGGTCCAAGTGCGCCGAGCTCCGGTGCTTGGGAGAAATCGAGATCATCTGGCAGGCTGGTCAAACGGGCACCCGCAGGACATGGCTCCCCTTCCTTATGGCGACCAAGCAGCCATATGTCGAAGATGCAGCTTTCGTGGTTATCGCCGTCAGGGATAGCGCGATAGACGATGTTGCCGAAGTAACCGGCCCACACCTGTGTATTGGGGAAAATCGAATACAGGATGGCGTCCTGTAATTCCGCAAGAGTCGCCTGGGACAAGTCATCACCGGACGCCTCGGAGAACATCTGACGATTCATCTCGCCGATATACTCGCGGGCGGTCATTCCCTCCGGCAGCACGTGACGACTGCTGTCCGCATCGGCCATGCGCCCGGACTCCTCCAGGATGTCGTGAAGTACCAACGCCTGATCTACGTCGTTCAGGTTCGAGCTTGTGACGGCCATCGGTGTAACACTGCGGCTGATGTTGTCGCCGTACATGTCATATTGGCTATCAATGTCGCCGGTAAAGGTCATGATCTGGGGATGCGTCGCCCGGGTGTGCATGGATTCCAGGAAGGCTTCCTGAGCAACCTTCCAGTTGCAGGGCATCCGTCGCTGCACATGGGCAACCGAGACAGAACGCTCCATGCTGTAATCCTCGAAATGCTCAGGCATTACGTCCAGGTGCTCTTCAAGCGAGGGCGCATCCGGATCAGGATTGATGAAGACAAAGCCGGCCCAGGTAGCCACCTTGACTTCCGGCAGCTTCATTTCACAGGGATCGACATGCTCGAAATCCCACTTGGTCGGCAGGCTCTTGAACTCACCTTGCAAATCCCAGGTGAAGCCATGGTAGGGACAGCGCAACTGGTTTACCGCACCGCTGCTCATGCGTAATGCTCGCCCCCGGTGCAGGCACGAGTTGTGGAAGCCACGAATGACACCGTCCTGACCGCGCATGATGATGATCGACGCATTGACTATGTCGTACACCACATGGTCGCCCGGCTTCTGTATATCTTCCGCACGGCAGACCATTTGCCATGCCTTGGTCCATAGTTTCTCGGCTTCCAGTTCATGAAACCAGCGCGCGCTGTAGCGCTCGATTGGCAGATCCTCATTCGTGAATCCCGGAAAACTGGAATCCAGGCGCTCAGGGACTGGGACTTTCTCCTGTTTCAGGAGCTCCTGGAACATATTGGGGTTGCCCACTTCTTCGGGGGGAAGAACGGTAAACTTCGCTTGTTTCAAGTTGCTCATACTGACGCCCTCATTATTTTTATAAGCGCTGCTGCAGGTACTACGGCGCTTCGAGAATAGTTACTGCGCTGACGCCTGGTGCGCCATACACATGGGTGTAACCGAGCCGTGGTGCGCCCGGGACCTGACGTGCTCCTGCCTGCTGACGAAGCTGCAGGCACACCTCAATCACCTGTCGCAGACCCGATGCACCTACCGGCTCACCGTTGGCCAGACAACCGCCATCGGTATTCACTGGCAGTCGCCCATCGATATTTGTCTCGCCCTGGCGTAACAGGTATTCCTGCTCGCCGTGCTCACAAAAGCCGTTTTCCGCCAGGTGAATGATTTCCGAGCCGCTGTCCGTATCCTGCAACTGGATGACATTGATATCTTCCGGGCCGACTCCAGCCTCCTCATACGCAGCGCGCGAAGCCGTCACCGTGGGCGCCGGCGCGGCCTCTGCCGCCAGCGACGGGCTGAACACTTCAAAGGAGCCATGGTGTCGAGTGCGCATCACCGCCGCCCGCACCAGTACCGGGCGATCGGTATAGCGATGCGCCTCGCTGGCCCGACACAACACAAGTGCAGCGCCACCCTCGGCGGGGTTGCAGAACATGTACTTGCGCAGCGGAAGATTGACCGGCATTGACTCGGCTATCTCTTCGTAGCTGAGCGCCCGTTGACGCCAGGCGTGGGGCGTCAACGCGCCATTCTGAAATGCCCGCTGCGCAACCCTGACCAGAGCGTCCTCGGAGATGCCATGTTCATGGAGATAACGCTGTGTTTTCAGCGCAAAGAACTGGGTGGTGAGCATGAGCCCTGTTTCGCCGTACCAGTCTTCCAGGCCCCAATCCGCTGGACGCGGATTGAAAGCACCGCGCGGATGCTTATCAAAACCCACCGCAACGCCAATATCTGACATACCCGAGCGCAACGCCGCAACCACGCTGGCGAGCGCGCTGCCGCCTGTGGCACAGCCGTTAGCCACATTGACGAAGGGCAAGCCGGTCAGACCAAGATGGTTACTGAGCGCATCGGCGTTGCCTGCGTCCTGGCTACCGCCATAGGCGACACCCACTTGATCCCAGCTCACGCCCGCATCCTTCAATGCTTCGCGCACGGCATGCGCGCCCTGAACCTGACCTGAGACACCGTCAGTGCGGCCGAAACGGTGCATACCCACACCGATAATTGCGATGTCTTCCATCAGACGGACTCCTCGGTCGGGTTGGACGGAGTGAAGGCGAAGGTACGCAAAACAGCATCTGCGCTTTTGCCGTAGTCAGCTTCCACCAGATGCATTGGCATCCCGATGGTTAATTTGGTCGGATCGGAAATCGTGAGACGGCTCTCTATCCTGATGCCGCTGGGCATCTCGATATAGCCAACGCCATAAGCTTCGAAGTCTTCCGGCGCCTCGCCGCCGTTATAAGGCGACTTGGGCTGAAATGCCTGCACCGTCCAGGACCATAGCGTTCCCTGTGACCCGAGCTCGCAGACGGCCATCTGACTGCCACAACAACGAGTGCAGCTATCGGTTGCAGGAAAGTAGTATTCGTGGCAGGTCACGCAACGGCTCCCTAACAGAACCAGCCCCTGCTCACTCGTATTCAGAAGATGGCGAGTCGCATGGTGAACAGAAACGTTGTCATTCATCTTATTCAGCCCTGTTTTAAACCATCATGATTGTTTTTAATATAACCAAAGCCAGATAGCAACCCTGGCTCGCATATCAAGAAAGTTTATTTCGCTATAGCGAGGGAAGACTCGCGCTTGGAAAGCAGCTCATCAAACTGGCCCAGCGCAGTGCGTGCCAGCAATTCATGCAGCCGGTGCAAACGATCGCCAGTCAGATAAGGCGCCGGGTTCAAAGCGACCCCCTGCAGCGAATGCATGATCAAGTCTCGCAAAACTTCCCCTGCTTCTTTCATGTCAGGATCAGCCCATACGGGAAAGCGTGCCATCATGCTCGCGGAGATCCGTTGATCCAGCGCGCTTTCGAGCGGACTCATGATGTCATTGAGCAGTTCATTGGTCCTGGCGCCGCGGATCAACTCATGAAACGCCAGAAACGATGGCTTCATGTAATACGCCTGCAGCGCAGCGAGCGTTTCGCGCATGCTTTCCACCGTCGGAAAGCTCCCCGTCTTCAGTGTCACAGCCTGTATCGCCTCGTCATACTCACGGGCCCGAATATCAGTAATGTGTTCTGCTGCAGCGGCGAAGACGTCGGCCCGCGATTTGAAGTGATGGGTCATAGCGCCCCGAGAAACCCCCGCCTGTTTAGCGATTTTCTCGGTAGTCGTCTGGGTATATCCAATCTCGACCAGACATTGCATGGTCGCATCGAGGATATGCAAACGCATCAAGTGGCTCTTTTCTGCCTGCCAACCGGCCCCATCCGAGGCGGAATAGCGAGCGGGCCTACGACTCGTGCGTTTTTCAAGCGTATTTTGATTTGCCATTTAGACTCCGTGGGCCTTTTTGACTCCGTAGCGAAACAGTTCAGGCGAATGCCTCATATTCTACATCAAAAAAGAGCATCATGTTTGTTTTAAAACATAGGCACATTAGCGCTCACGTAAGCCGTACCGAGTGGCCCGCGTCAACGGTCAATACGCTGCCCGTTATGTAAGACCCTGCCTCGCTGGCTAATAACAGCAGCGGACCGTTAAGCTCATCGTGCCGCCCAAGTCGCTTGATAGGCAGTGAGGCAATTTCTCGTTTACCCGCTTCAGACTCATAGAAAGGGTTCGTCATCTCGCTCGGGAAATAGCCGGGAGCAATCGCATTGACGCGGATCCCGTAGGGCATCAGATCAAGCGCCATATACTGCGTCATGGACATGACCGCAGCCTTGGTGGTTCCGTAATTGAGGAACTGCGGTCGGGCCAGATGCCCAAGGATGGAAGCGATATTTATGATAGTGCCAGGCTTGCCCGCAGCAATAAGCCGCTTGGCCATTTCCTGCGCGACGTAGAATGGACCGGACAGGTTTGCATCCACCAGGGAGGTCCATTGCTCGCGGCTCATTTCCTCGAACGGAGCAGGGTTGGACAGTCCCGCGTTATTAATCAGTATATCAATGGGCCCTAATTGTTCCTGCACAACATTAAAAGCGGCATGTATGCTCGCCGTATTGGTGACATCCATGCTCAGAGCGATTGCCTTCCCACCGTCAGCAACAATCTCCGTCGCCACGTTTTCAACCGGGTCCAGGCGTCTGCCTACGCAAACAATGGAAGCCCCCGCTTGTGCCAATATCCGCGCAAAATGTGCACCGAGCCCCGACCCCGCACCGGTGACCAGCGCAACACGGTCATGCAAGTAAAACTGATCAACGATATTTTTCATTATTAGTGTCCTTATTAGACTCAACCGGTGCTATATCAGCAGCTCTGGTTGGACAAGCTGATCCGCGAAGAAGCGGCAGAAGCGGGCGGCATCGGCACCGTTGATAACCCGATGGTCATAACTCAGGGATAGCGGGATGAACCGACGAGTTACTATTTCGTCCTCCTCCATGACCAAGCGTTCGAATTCGCGGGTTATCCCGAGGATCGCCAACTCAGGTGCATTGATAATGGGCGTGAAGGAGGTGCCGCCAATGGAGCCGAGCGAGCTGATTGTCATGCAACCACCGGACATCTCGTTAATCGGCAGACCCTTGGTTCGAGCCTTCATTGCCTTTTCATTTAATTCATTCTGTAAATCGGCCACCGTTTTCCGGTCGGCGTCCCGAATCACCGGAACCAGCAACCCCTTCTCCGTCTCGACCGCTATGCCCACGTGATAATATTTCTTCAACACCACCTGCTTGCCCCCAGTGGCAAGTGATGCATTGAAAATCGGAAACTCCTTCAACGAATTGACCAGCGCCTTGATCAAGAACGGGAGCGGTGTGAGCTTGCAGCCAATTTCTGCTCCATAAGCACGGCGAAAAGCGTTTAGTTTTTCAGTCGGTGCTTCATCGTTGTGGGTCACGTGAGGAATGTGGGCCCAATTACGGCCCAGAAAAGCACCCGCATATTGTTGATGGCGAGATAGCTCTGCCCGCTCAACCTCACCAAATTGTGTGAAGTCCACTTCAGGCATGGGCGGTAAATTAGCCGGCCAGGCGGAGATATTGCTATCGTTGCCGCTCATCAGACCAGCTCTCCGATCACGGTTCCCACTTCGTAACTCTCGCCAGCTTCTTGCAGGATGCGCAGCGTGCCGTCAGCTGGGGCTTCAATCTCCTGCATCGATTTCTCGCTTTCGATGGCATAAAGCGGATCACCCTTGGACACGGCCGCTCCGTCCGCGACCAGCCACTCGGCCAGCAGCGCCTCGTTTACAGAAAAACCCAACTTGGGAAGAAGAATTTCGGTAGCCATAAGATCATTCCATTCTGTTTTTATTTAAGGGCTTCAAATACCGCATCAGTAATGCGCTGTTTGGTCGGGATGAAGACATCTTCGAGAGCCTTGGAAAAAGGTACTGGTGAACGTGCCGCGCCTACCCGCCCGACCGGCGCCTTGAGCTGACCGAACAACTCCTTGTGCACACGCGTAGCGATTTCTGCACCTACTCCAAAATCCACCTGGGCTTCATGGGCAACCACCAGGCGTCCGGTTTTGCCTACTGATTCAAGAATGGTATCCATATCCAGCGGGGAAATAGTGCGCAGGTCGATGACCTCGACGGAGATATCCTGCTTCTCCAGCTCCTGGGCCACCTGCATTACCTCAACCATGGTTCTGCTGTAACTGACAATGGTTACATGGCTGCCCTGACGAGCAATACGTGCCTTGCCGAGCGGAATACGCTCGCCTTGCACCGGCGCGTCACCCATGGCGAAATACAACGGCAAACCTTCTATGAACAGGCAAGGATCGTCATCAAAGATGCAGGACAGTAACAGGCCGTAGGCATCTGCCGGGTTTGAGGGAGCGACTACCTTCATGCCGGCAGTATGAGCAAACCAGGCTTCCAGATAGTCGGCATGCTGGCCGCCAGTACCAAAGCCAGCCCCGGTAGTAGTACGAATGGTCAGCGGGACGTTGGTCTGCCCGCCGGTCATGAAGCGCAGCTTGGCTGCATGGTTAACAACCTGGTCCATTGCTACGGTCATGAAGTTCATCAGCATGATTTCGGCTACCGGGCGCATGCCCGCCAGCGCAGCACCCACCGCGGCGCCCATAATCGCCTGTTCGGCAATGGGCGTGGACTTCACTCGGTCAGTGCCAAAGGCCTCGGACAATCCGGCGGTACATTTGAACACGCCGCCACCTTCTCGATCTGCAACATCCTCGCCGAGCGTGACGACATTTTCGTCCAGCGCCATCGCGTCGTGCATTGCCAGGTTGATGGCCTGGGACATATTCACGCGTTTTTTCTTTACTTCACTCATACCCCTACCCCCTCAGCAAATACATCCTTGCCCAACTCCGAAGCGTCGGGATAGGGACTGTTCAAGCCAAACTGAACCGCCTCTTCGAACTGCTCCCGATTGTCGTCTTCAATGGCTTGTAGCTGCTCTTCGGAGGCATGACCCTCGTCGCATAGCCAGCGACGGAACTTAGGCATCGGGTCTGCCGCCACCGCTGCTTCCATAATCTCCTTGGAAATATAATGGCCATCGTCACCAAGCAAATGACCACGGAAGCGAAACGTCTTGGCCTCTAACAGCGTCGGGCCCTGACCGTTGCGCGCGCGCTCTATTGCCTCCCGAGCCGCCGACCACATTTCGACCACGTCATTGCCATTGCATTGAATGCCATGCATGCCATACCCAATCGCGCGATCGACGATACTCTGTGCACCCGTTCCGTATTCGTACTTGGTGTGTTCCGCGTAGCCGTTGTTCTGGCAAACGAAAACGACCGGCAGGTTCCAGACTGAGGCTAGATTGAGAGCTTCATGGAAAGCACCGATATTTGAGGCGCCGTCACCGAAGTTCACCACCGTGACCTGACCGGTCTTTTTCAGCAGCGAAGCCCAGGCAAAACCATTCGCAATCGGCAAGCCGGAGCCGACCACGCCCGTCGTAACTGGCAAACCTGAAGCCATATGAGTGATGTGCATCGGCCCGCCCTTGCCTTTACAGGTCCCGGTGGCCCGCCCCATGAATTCCGCGACGAAAGGCTTTAACGGAATGCCCTTGGCCAACTGATCGTGTATTCCGCGATAGGTGGTTATCACATAATCGTCGGTACGCAGATTGGCTGAAATGGCAGATGGCACCAGCTCCTGCCCGCGAGGTGAGTAGTACGGCGAGGCAATCTGCCCGGCTTTGATCAATTCGATAAATCGGTCATCAGCGGTCTTGATCAGTGTCGCTTTGCGATAGATGTCAAGTAGCGTGGCCGTATCGGGAGACCTGGAATCAGTCATGGTTACCTCGCATGTGTGCCTCTTTTATTGGTTATACCCTGAATGTTTAAAACCGACAGGGTTGTTTTTATTGATTCTAGCCAGCGGCAGGGCAAACATGCAAGCTATTATTCAGCAATAACTCGCATAACCCTTTGCATGCTTTAATCGAGGAATTCGGTAAGCTCGAAAACGTTGCCGTCGGGATCCCGGCCGTATGTAGTCTTGGAATCCCCGAAATCCTGGGGAACGCAGTGAAACGAAGCCCCCAGTGCCTGGAGGCGCTCACAGACTTTATCGATATCGGTAACATCAAAACAGAAGTGAGTGATGCCATGATGGTGAACTGGTCGCAGGTTATCGACTACAGGCGGCACAGGCTGCTCGAATTGAAATAACTCCAGACGCATATCGCCCAGGCGCAGCATAACGGTTCGAGCGGCAGATTCCGGCAACCCCATAATATTGTTAATTGCCTCCTCCCCTGCCTCCCAATCGACCCGCCCTTCTTCAACAAAACCAAAGCCTTCGGAGTAGAACGCAGCCAACCTGTCCAGGCTGGCTGTGGATACAGCTACGTGATGTATGGCGTTAATCATAAAGGTAACGCTCCTGTCGGCTGAGGCGACAGTTCGCACTCACGCCCGCGAACCAAGAATAAGAGAAAGAAGGCGCACTTGATGCACGCCTTCCCGTCAGGTCAGTAGCAGCTCAAACACGGCCGGCAATATAGTCATTGATCACTTCGTGATAACGACGCACTCGCGACTCCTGCCCCGCTAGATAGGCGTCCTCGTAGCCGCGGGAGTGCAGCCCCTGTTGCTGGGCGATGGCCACACTCAGGTCCTGGTCTGCAACGAACCCCATGGATCTTTCCCCATGCATGAATACCTCATGAGCGGCAGCCTCCATCGGCCACATGCCAAGCGGCGTGACCGCCTCCTTCTCGCCCTTGGCCGGACGCACGAAATACCAATGATCAAACAGACATTTCTCGGGATCGGTCGGGTGCGGCTGCGGGCGCAGAATCTGGTAACTCTCGGCCGCCATGGTGAAAGACATATTGGGGAACAAGGTGTAGTGGTAATAATCCGATAGCTGATCGTCCGTCAGGTTTGCGTATTGGGCATAACCACGCTCTTCACCCAGCGCCCGTTTCTGCTTCTGCAGCGCAGGCCTGACCTCATGAACCCGCCCCTCGAATTCCTGAGGATCCAGCCCCCACCCGCGCATGATGTCGTCTAGCGGCGCCTGAACCCTTTTGGATTTGCCCCCACCGGATGGCAAGGAGCCCTTCATCAACATGCGGCTATGGCCGTTGTTGAATATCTGGAAAGTCGTGTTCTGATAGTCATCATCAATGTGCGTTGCCAGCTCCTTGTGCAACGCCTTCACGTGATAGGCTTCGTTGAAATTGTCCTGAATCACCTTCCAGTTACAGTTCACTTCACAGGTAAGGTGCATGACACGGACCATTTTGTCCATTTCATAAGCTTCGAGCTGATCGGCGACGATGCCCAGCGATTCACGCAAGGGCTTGGCCTCGCGATCCATATTGAACCAGACCAGGCCCCCAAAGGTTTCACAGCAAAGCTCCTTGAGATTGAGTTTGCCGACCGGATTTCCCTGCGGGAAATCTTCCGAGTCCTTGGCAATCAACAAGTCGCCGTTGAGGCCATAACACCAGCTGTGGTATCCACAAACCAGGCGGCGTACCTTGGTCTCTTCACACTCGACCATGCGGTTGCCGCGATGCTGACATACGTTATAGAACGCTCGGATACGGCCCTCGTCGTCACGCACCATCAAAATTGATTCGCGACCAATTTCATGTGTGACCACGCATCCAGCATCGGGAAACTGCGCTTCGACCGCACCCACCTGCCAGGTGCGCGTCCACATGTGGTCCCATTCCTGCTGCATGAACTCCTTGCTGTAATATCTATCACCGGAGATCGGGTCGCCGCGTAGAATTTCTTTTCCATCAACCAATGCCTGACGAGTACGTTCAGCCAACGATAAAGACGCATTCATATCCATAGACTCCTTCCCAGCCTCAGCCATAACAGGTTGAGAGACCGGATTATTGTTGTTTTCTGATCAAAGCGGTCGAATCAGACCATGCTGATAGACCGGGTCACTCTCATCACGCTGACCCTGAAGCTGGTATTGCTCGAACTCGCCGTCTGACCGCTGACTGAACGCCCACGAAGCGTTCCAGTCGAGCACCAGATCCCGGGAAAAGATTCGCCAGATCCCATCGCGCTTCTCCCATACATCGAGGTAGCGCATATTATCCGGACAATTGATCAGGCTGCCGTCTGGCAAGCGCACGGCAGCGTTGCCAAGCATGTAACTCTCTGCTCTGGCCCGGTCACCCTCCAGCTCCAAGCCCACATTGGTAAAGCGATGCCAGCCCATCACCAGATTTTCCTTGATGAAGGGTATGTTCTGCTCGCAGAAATCCCAGGCATTGCCCTCGAAAACGCCAAAATCGACAACGCCATCGGCGTGGAACACGGACTTGAGCAGCTCCAGATCGCAGCGGTCCACCGCCTGTATGTACCGGGTCATCTGATCATTGATCGCCTGACGATCAACTATCGCAAGTATTCTCTCGGCCGGCTCCATGATCAACCTCCGAACAATGCGTAAACGGGGTCACTCTGACTGCGCTCACCGCGTAGACGGAACTGGGCAAACAATCCTTCGTCCAGCACCGCGGTGGTAGGAAGGTTCATATTCCAGTCATGCACGAAGCTGCGCTTGGCAATCTTCCAAGCGCCCTGCTCCTTACGATACTGGTCAAGGAAACGGCCACCGATAAGGCGATCTTCCTTCTTGCCATCCTTGATGAGAGTGCTGATGTTGATGACGTATACTTCGCCTCGAGCGCTATTCCCATCAATCTCGAAGTACTCATTGGAAATAGAAGAGAAGGTGCGCTCCAGCGTATTGTCGGGCGAGGTGCTTTCCACCACAAAAGCTTTGGCGTCGCCCTGATGCTTGCCCCAGTCCACCTCAGCATCCTCAGTCCACAATGTCACCATCAGGCAACGATCCATTCGATCAAAAGCCCGGGCGACTTGCGCATTGAGTTGGTGAAGCGCCTGTTTGGCCTCTACCTCGAGAAGTGCCGGATCGGCATACTGGGTCATGGTGCCTCCATACCTGATTATTTGATTTATATTGGTAGCCGGGATACCCGTTAAGGCCTGGATCCGGTGATAAACAAACCATACTACCCGTGCTTAAAACAAGTCAAACTGTTTTTTATTTGTCCGTAGCGATGTTAGGCCCGCTCATTGCGCGCGGCCTGAGTCCCCGCTATCCGTCCAAAAAACGAACCAGGCCCAAGACTCATGCCGCTCGCGTAGCTTTTACCTGTCCTGGGAATGTGCACAGCGCAGGCGCCAGCCGAATAAAATCCGGGAATGGGATAGCCAGACGGATCAAGAACCTGAGACTGGGCGTTGGTCTTCAAACCGCCGAGGGTCATATAAAGATAGATGGATTTGTTGAAGGAGATATCGAACGCCGCATAGGGCCCTTGATCGAGGGGTTTCAGCCACTCCGCTGCTTTGAACAGATCAGGATCTGCTTCCTCCGCTGCGTATTGATTGTAGCGCGCCATGGTTGCTTGCAGCGCCCCGACCGGCATATCCAGCCCAGTCTCCATTTCTTCAATGGTGTCCCAGCCGTCGACAAGCTGGTGCTGGGCCGAGGTGATCTCGGGATAGGCAAAAACCTCAGCATCGACGATCAGGTAAGCAGTCTGATCCGGCTGCTCCATGACCAAGGATGCAGTACGACCGTGATAGGAATCTTCGGCGACAAAACGCTTGCCTAGCTTGTTGACCAGAATGCCTTTGATCAATTGCCCCGGGGGATAGATGGAGCCCGTTGCTATCACCCCGTCCATGGCGGCGGTCGCGGCGCCAATCTTCTGCCCCATAATGATGCCAGAGCCGTCCGTGGACGGAATACCTAGAGGCTCAGCCGTCTCGCTCATCAAGGGTACGTTTGCACAAACCATTTCGCGGTTCATGGCGAAACCACCCGTGGCCATGATCAACCCGCGGCGAGCGCCGATACGGAGCGTCTCTCCATTTCGCCTGGCTTCGACCCCTACGACTCGGCCTTGCTCATCACGGATCACCGATTGCACCTGGCAGTCGTATTCGGCGTTGATACCCAGATCCTCGCAACGCTTGAGGATGGCTTTCATTGCCTCGGCACCTGCATTTTCGCCTATCCCTGCGACCTTGTGTCCGCGAGGCGCCGGGCGCGCTATCAGTTTGTAGGGCCAGACTTTCTCGTTACCGGTACTGAAAAGACATTCGCTGGTATTGAGAAATACAGCTTTCTCCTTGTGTTCACTTCGCTCAAAGGGGACGCCCAGAGTCTCCAGCCAGTGGAAGTGTTCAAGGCTATTGTCACAGAACAGCCTGATTGCTTCGGGATCCTCGGCTTCTGTTGAGGCCATCAAGAACTTGTACATTTCTTCAGCGGTATCGTCATAACCAAAAGCTTTTTGTACCGGCGTACCGCCACCCAGATAGAAAATGCCTGATGACATGGCGCTTGACCCACCTCCCCCGCTGGCACGCTCCAGTACCAATACTTCAGCACCGGCTTGCTTCGCTTCGATAGCCGCGCAGGCGCCCGCAATACCGTATCCAACCACCACGACATCCGCTTCGATATTCCAATTCATCATGTTCTCGCTTTCATGGCATATGCTCTTTCAGATCGCCCTTGCTGCGACGCATTAGAGCTGTGGCGGTTGTCGTTGCGGATCGTCATTCAAGTAATAATCCAGCCAGCGATGGAAATACTGGTTACCCCGTTCATTCCGGCCAAAAGTCACGTTCTCGAATGCACCGGATGCCATGCCCCCTTGCACTTTAAGCCCCAGGTCATAGTCCTCTGTCTGAACCACCTCCTGCAGCCAGTCCATCATCTCTTCAAGCTTCTGAGTCTCTTCGGCAGTTTCCGGTTTATGCCGATGGATATAATGCAAGATGGTCGTGTTCTCACCCACCGTCGGACCGGGGATAAGCTGCGCGACCTGGGTTATTTCAGGCGCGACAAATATCGACGTGTTAGGGAAAATGGTCCGCACAAAGTCATAGCCATCGTTCTCATGCTTGTATCGTTCGTTCTCCGGAACCTCTTTCAGTTTTTCGATATTGCGCTGGGGAAAGGCAATCAACAGGTGTGGCCCGTAACCGCGAAAATCCATGATATTGGAGTAGGTACGCTGATTGATGGTTTTAGGATGCGCTGCCGCGAAATGATAGCCTTCAAGGTATCCGTCATAGGCGACCTTCCAATTCGCGCCGTGAATCACCCTCTGACCGCAATAATGCCAATCGGCAAACCCAAGATTCTCGATATCTTCGATCATGCCCCCAAGAAAATCTTTGAAATCCACCTCCAGACCTGGGGTCAGCACGGCAAAAATAAGCCCGCCGCTTTCATACACAGGTAACTGGGTGAGGCTCATCGCCGCCTTGTCGACTTCGCCATAGGTCTCTTCGCCATAGACCCGCTTCAAAGCGCCATCGTTTCCATAAAGCCAGGCGTGATAGGGGCAGACGAATTTGTCGCACTTGCCTTCACCTTCTGCCACCTGCATGCCGCGGTGTGCACAGGCGTTGAGCATGGCGCGCACTGAACCATCTTTGAGGCGGGTAAGCAGGAGCGGCACATCAAGCATGTTCTTGGTCTTATAGGAACCGGGGTCAGGAAGCTCCCCAGATAGCCCAACGAGTATCGGCAAGCGCTTGAAAACGGTTTCTATTTCCTGTTTCCAGCGCACCGGATCTGAGTAACTGCTGCTCGGAACCGCCATCTTCTGATCAGCCATATCGGTAGTGCGCTGCGCCACGTGTTCCAACAGCCGAGCGGCGATCAGGTTGTATTCCTGCTGCTTGTCTGGATTGCTCACTGGTTCTTTCCTCTTCAAGCGCTTTTGTTATTAGAAGTAAGGTCTATTGGGCCATTAGCGAGTTCTTGAACAAAAATACTAGTCGGTGCCAATACACCGCTTCCTCATTCGAGCCAACCAGGCATGAAGATGCGGGCAGTCTTCGGGTATGGGCTGGCCGACCTGCTCGCCAAAATCTGCGAAACATAACAATAGGAGGTCTACTACCGTGCAGCGTGAACCACATATGAACTCGTTATGCTTGCTGTGCGCTTCAAACCACCTCCAGCCCTCCCCCGCCGCGCGTTTGAATCCCTCCGCTGCATCCGGGTAGCATGGAACCCGATTCTTGAAAAGTTCGAACCCCTCGGCTCCCCGGAAACCTGCCGTAAGCGGCTGAACGATCATCTGATCGGCCCTGCGCCACCACATACGGGTATGGGCGCGCTCCTTCTCGCTAGTACCGATCAATGCCGGTGAAGGAAGGAGTTCTTCCAGGTACTCGCAGATAGCGGTCGTTTCGGCAATCTGCGACCCATCATCCAGTTCAATCGCTGGCGTCGTACCCGTGGGATTGACCGCCAGATAGGCAGGTTGCCGGTTTTCACCGGCGATGATATCCACCTCAACAAGAGACAGGCGTACACCTTTCTCGGCTGTAAACAACCGAATCAAGCGGGGATTAGGACCTATAGAATTATAGAGCTTCATGAATGCACTCCTGTCTCAAGCTCACGTGGTCAGAATTGCACCCGCTTGGTATAACCGCCATCGATCACCACATTGGTTCCTGTGATGTAAGACGCTGCCGGGCTGGAAAGGAAAACCACTGTTCCAGCCACGTCTTTTGGCTCGCCGAACCGACCGAGTGACATTTGCGACAGAGTCTGGTCATACAGCTCCGGCATTGCCTCTTTGATTGCTGACCAGTTACCACCTGGGTACTCAATCGGCCCGGGAGATACCATGTTTACCCGGATCTTCTTTTCTCCCCAGGCCTGCGACAGTTGCTTGCCATAGGTAATGATGGCGGCCTTGATGGCGTTGAATGCCTGCGGGACCATGAAAGTCTCGATCGCTGCGGTACTGGACATCAGTATGACCGACCCCTCACCGCTAGCGCTCAGATGCTCTTCCAGGGTTTCACAGCCAATCACTGCGCCCATCATGTCCAGCCGGAAGGTCATATCCCAATCGGTGGTGCCCTGAGCTCCGGAAGAACTCGCGTTATGGATGAAGATATCGCACCCGCCCAACCGCTCTGCCGCTGAGATCAGCCAGTTCTTATAGGCTTCGCTATCGTTCATGTCCAACGCATCACCGAACACCTTGACCCCGTGCGATTCAAGCACTTTCACCGTCTCGGCGACACGGGCGGCATCCCTGGAGAAGAAGGCCATATCACAGCCTTCAGCTGCATACATTTCCAGAGCAGCGCGCCCGAGACCACGGCTCCCACCATTGATGATGACTTTCTTTCCACGTAGACCTAGTTCCATGACATTCTCCTAATGATTACGCTGTTTTAACAATCAGCATTTACGCTCAACCGCCGGTTCACTGGCCCAGGCCAGCCCTCGACGAAGCAGTTCATAAAAAACAGGGGACTTCCACGAGCACCTGTCCACATCGGGCCAATAGTCCATCAGTGGCCTGAGATCGTAATGCCCGCGGCAATGGCCCAGTGTCAGATAAAGAACAGCACCCTTTCCCAAGGGCCTGCGATACAACACAGGATGCCGCTCAGGAAGCCATTGATCGCGTACAAAGCCCGGCGTTTCGCCTTCAAACTTGATATCAAGCAGGACATCAATGTCAGCGCATTGGTCGACCAGATATTGCTCGTCGACAACTTCGAAGTCTTCGATTCCTTCTACCAGCGGATCCTCCGGCTTGGCCACTCGCACAGTAAACGGGCCAATTGGCGGGTGAGAAGCAAACTGGCTCCCTAGCGTTTCCATAAAGTGATTGGCCCAGTCAGGGGTATCGACCAGACCATTGTCCAGGAAACGCAGGATGGAATTGGTGCCGTGCAGTGCATACCAACGCCCGCCTTGCTCAAGCCAGCTGCGCAATGCCTGTTGCTGATCCAGGCTGGGTATAACTTCGCACGTATAAGTAACCAGAAAGTCCGCATTCGTTATCGCTTCAATATTTGAGTAATCTTCAAATACCCGGACCCTGATTCGTTCATTTTCAGCAAGCAGCTTCAGGAGTTCCAGGCGCGCAAAGTCGATATCGTGATACTTCCCTGCAGCGACGAAAACACAGTTGATGCTGTCTGCGTGATTAGTATGTGTATTCATGGCGTCCTATCTTGTTTCTGCTGGTGAACAACCTGCTCCTTGAGGAGCAGGTGTCAAAATCAACCGTTTCTTATCACCGTTAAACTGGATGGGTTTCCATAGCATTTTCGCCTGGTTTGGTTTCGTCGACGCGTACGGGAGCCGAAGTTGCGCCTTGTAGAAGGAAGTGCGATAGGGCCGGCACGAGGATTAGCGCGCTGATCATGTTCAGCGAGAACATGAACGTCAGAAGTATCCCCATGTCCGCCTGGAACTTGATAGGGGACCATGCCCAGGTGACGACACCGGCTGCCAATGTGACCCCGACCAGCGCGACTACCTTGCCCGTCGTCGCCAAGGCTTTCCGGTAAGCGTCGGCAACCGAATATCCCATACGCTGGAAGGCAAGCTGAGTGCTCAACAGATAAATTGCATAGTCAACGCCGATCCCCACACCCAGGGCCACGACAGGCAGCGTTGCCACCTTCACACCGATACCCAGGAAAACCATCAGCGTTTCGGCAAGCATGGACGTAAGAATCAGCGGCACGAGGGCAACGATCACAGCCCGCCAGCTTCTGAAGGTAATCAGACACAACAGTGCTACTGCGGCATAGACGTAGAACAACATCTTGCGGTTGGCTTCTCTGACCACGATGTTGGTCGCGGCGTCAACGCCGGAGTTACCCGCTGCCAGCAGGAACTGATGGTCTTCCGTGCTATTTTCTTCGGCAAATTCACTTGCAGCCGCCACAACTCGATCAAGGGTATCGGCTTTATGGTCAGCAAGATAAGCCAGCACCGGCGTCATGTTGCAACGCGTGTTCAGGAATTCCGAGTTCCAGGAAACAGCGTTACCGATCTGTGCGTCGATGAGCCCCTGGTTGTCGCTGACCGTGGCCCACTTCGGATTACCTTCGAACATGCCTGCCGTGTAATTACGCACGGTATCAGCCAGGGAAGCGGTACGCTGAACACCCGGAACCTGTGCCAGCTTCCATGACAGACGATCCACTTGCGTCAGGGTTTCGAAGCTGCGACAACCGTCGTCGGGCGTCTTGACCATGACGGCAAACACGTCGCTGGAAATGCCGTAGTGCGATGTAATGTAGGCATTATCCATGTTGTAACGCGAATCGGGACGCAGTTCAGGTGCCCCCGCGTCCAGATCGCCAACCTCCAGCTTGGACGACATGTAGACGCCCCAGGACAACAGGATGGCGGCTACAACCACTGCGCCAGTAGCCCAACTCCGATGAGTAAATAACGCCAATCCGCGCCAGAGTGCGCCGGGTCGGCGCTGTTCGACTGCCAAGCTACGCTGCGCCGCTTTCGGGCTTACACCGATATAGGAGAGCAGAACCGGGATAAGGATGAGGTTGGTAAAGATCAGAACACCAACACCAATGCTGGCGGTCATCGCCAGGTCACGGATCACCGGAATATCGATGATCATCAACACCGCAAAGCCCACCACATCCGCCAGAAGCGCGGTCAAGCCAGGTAGAAACAGACGGCGGAAGGTGAATCTGGCAGCCACCTCCTTATGCGTGCCTCGTCCGATGTCCTGCATGATGCCGTTCATCTTCTGCGCACCATGACTGACCCCGATGGCTACCACCAGAAATGGCACCAGCATCGAAAAGGGATCCAGCTCATAGCCAAGCAGAGTCACCGCACCCAGTTGCCAGACGACAGCCACGACAGAGCAAGAAAGTACCAGGAGCGAACTGCGCAGGCAGCGGGTATAGCTATAGATAATCACTACCGCAATGATTGCCGCAATCAGGAAAAACAGCATGACGAGCTTGAGCCCATCGATCAGATCGCCGGTGAGCTTTGCAAAGCCGATGATATAGATATTGACGTCATGCTCGGGACTGTTGATGTACTTCTGACGAATGTCTTCGATGGAATCAGCCAGCACCTTATAGTCGATCGGATTGCCTTCAGAATCCTGCCCCATCAAAGGCACAATAATCATGCTGGAGCGATAGTCATTGGCTACCAGGCTTCCCACTACATCTGCTCGACCGATATTGATGCGCAGATTGCGAATACTTTCTGGCCCACCGTCATAATCGTTCGGCAGAACGGGACCCCCGGTGAACCCCTCCTCGGTGACCTCGGTCCAACGAACCACCGGGGTGAAAATCGACTTCATCCACGGACGATCCACCCCGGGAAGAATAAAGATTTCATCATTGATACTTGCCAGGGTATCCAGGTAGCTAGCATTGAATATACCGCCCTCCTCTGCTTCTACCACGACCCTGATAGAGTCGCCGAAACCACGCAGCTCTTCCCGATTTTCGAGATAGTTCTGCACGTACTCATGGCTTTGCGGCAACGTCTTTTCGTAGCTTGCGCTAACCTTGAGATCCTTGAGGTGATATCCAAAAAACAGGGTAAGAATCAGGCAGAACAGCATTAACAGAACACGGTGATTGAAAACCAGTCGCTCAATCACCCCACCCGAGTTCTTATCGAAATCCTCAACACGGGTCACGGCGTCGGAATTGTTTTTATTGGGTGACATGGCGAAGCTCCAGGTTCATGGCTAAGTCGTCTGATTCAAGCAAAGACACGCTGGACTCCCCGGGGGAACTGTCTTGCGCCATCACTGCGAGGTTCTGCACACCTTCCGCGCCGACAAGTGCGAGATGGTTGCTAGAAATCTGAGCCAACCCATAGAAAGGCATGGATTCGATAATGGCCTGGGGGGCGAAGCTGTCACCTCCATCGCGACTGACCAGAAGCTCTCCGGCGAGATTGACCAGCGCGACACCTCCATTGCCAAAAATAACCCCGTCGGTAATACCCGCTTCAGAGGTGATTTCGAGACGGGTCCAGCTTTCGCCCTGATCTGTGCTCTTGAATGCGCTTCCCCGCATGCCGAAGACGATCAGCTCATTGGTCCCGATGGCAGCACCAAACAGAGTCCCATCGTAGGGCGTTTCAACCGACACAAACTGCTGCTGGCCTTCATCCAGGCGCCAGACCATCCCCTGTTCTCCGGTGATGTAAAGACCGTCTTTCCCCGAGTTGATGGAATAGAAATGCAATTCGTACGGGTTGTCTATTCGATGCGCCCAAGGCTGCCAGGTGTTACCGCCATCCACTGTCTTCAATAAACGATTGAAAATGCCTACGACGTAACCCACTTGATCGCTTTCAAAATATACGTCCATCAGCGATTGCGTACCGCCGAACTCGATCAGCAACTCTTCTCGCGCCACAAACATCTCAGCGTCCGGATCGGCTTCGGCCTGCCGCGAGTAGTAATCGAGAACGAGCTTCGAAGCCTGATGACCATCCAGCTGCAAAATCCAATTCATACCACCATCTTCAGTTTTCAGTACCACACCGCCATGCCCTACTGCCCAGCCACGCTCGGCACTGGCAAAAGAGACTGCAACGAGATCGCTACTGACTGGAACATTGGCCTGCGTCCAGCTGACGCCAGAATCGTCAGACACCAGAATGTGGCCCCGCTGCCCTACCGCAACCAGCCGCCCATCACCGGCCTTGGTAACTGCGGTAAGCGGACTCTTGGTTGCTTTCACGCTCTTTATTGCAGGTGTCGACAGAGGGCTTTCAAAAGCAAAGCTTGAAAGACTCATTAGAAAAATGGCCAGCAACAAGCAGCACCGCAACCAGACAGCGACGCCCGTTTTCTGAAGGGAGCAGAGGGAGAAAGCACTGGCTCGGGTGGCCCGGCGTTCCAGACCCGAGGAAAGCATGGATAGCAGCTCGCGACTCATCATTAGGGACCCTGTTTATTTTTGTTGTGCGATTATTAAAAAACCAACCTGACGGTTTTTAATAAAGTACTAGCTCTTAGATATCCGTGCAAGCCCTGATCATCCAATCAGTCGCCCCATGAATGCAATGGGAACCATGGACGAAATCTGGTGACGCAGGCGAAATGTAGCAGCGGTTCCCCGGTTCGACGTACAGTGCTGAAAACCGAACCCGAATGTATTCCAGATCACCATTGGCCAGTCCAGCACTCGTCGCGACCTTTGGATGGGCGCGCATACAACCTGGTTTCGGTGAAACGTCCTCCTCCTTCAATCAGGTGTCACGAGCAATGCTGGCTCAACCCGCCTCCTGCAAACGCCGGCAGGTTTGATTCAACCCTTTGAACATAAGAGCATAGGCGGCACGCAGAAAGGCTTCAGCCTCTTCGGCATGGCCTGGCTTGGCAGTAAATTCACCGCGGTAATTGAGGCGACAACGGTTACCGGGCAAAACGTCTATCCAGCCATTCGCCTGGTAATAAAGCAAACCAGCGGGACGATCCCCCACGATAGAGAGCTTGTAGTTAAGGCTATCCGGGTCCAGATAATCCAGGCGCTCGCTAACCGCTAACGGAAAGCCCTGGTTGTAAATATGACGGATCTGACCGATACCCTCCCCTTCGATCTCAACCCGTTCAATCATTACGGTCTCGTCGTCGGTGGGCCACCAGCCCTCGATGTTTGCGAAGTCAGCCAGCAACGCCCAGACCATGGCGGCGGGCGCGTCTAGATCGTGATGTGTTTCTACCTGCTGCATGAAATTCTCCGTGAGTGAAAAAAAGCAAAGCAAAATGGATAATCGATGTCGTGGACCCGTTCGGACCCGTCTGATGCCCGACATGGAGCAACTATCCCCCCACGTCGCGGCACATAGCTTTTATGTGTCGGCTCAGGCCGGGCCGCCTACCATCGAGCCAGCGTTGTCGATGACGAACTGTGCACCCGATACATGTTTTGATTCCTCCGAGGCGAGAAACAGAACCATCTGCGCGACGTCCTCAGGCTTGCCCATACCGCTGGCGTCTTCGATCACGGTGAGCGCCAAAGGCGTGGCGATTGGTCCAGGCAACACAGCGTTGCACCGGATTGGGTATCCCTTCTGTCGACAATGCACGGCTACAGTATGGGTCAGTGCCAGCACGGCGCCCTTGGCTGCCGCATAGGACGGCACCAGAGGATAGCCGCGAATAGCCGTTAACGAAGACATGTTGACAATCGAGCCGCCTCGCTCACGCATGGCCTCGATCGCGTAGCGGCAACCAAGAAAAGTACCGTCGTTATGCACCGCATTCGTTCGCTGATAGAGCTCCAGCGAAGTAGACTCAATGTCCGCGACCTGTACAGTACCGGCGTTATTCACCAGAACATCCAACCCGCCATAGTGTTCTGTAATGGCGTGCATCACTCGCTTCCAGTCGCTCTCGGAGGTCACGTCGTGGTGCAGAAACAGACCATGCAAGGTATCCGCCAGTATCTGGCCAGGCTCGTCGTCGATGTCGGTTATTATTACTCGGGCGCCCTCAGCGGCAAACAGTTCGGCATCAGCACGCCCCAGCCCAGAGGCGCCGCCTGTAATCAACACAACCCTATCTTTCATACGCATAAGAACCTCATCTTCAAAGGTATTGCATGAAAGGGCGAAGCGCCCGTAAGCGCCTCGCCTGGCATTCAGCGAACTCCGCTGCCTGCCATGGATTGCGGATTGAAATGGGCATCGGGCCGACCGTCGGTAATGACCCAGCCAGTACCCATGGTGGGATTTTGCGAGCGGTGATAGGCACCGCTAGAGAGATCGTAGGTCACGGTTTCGTCAGTGGCGTGGCCGGTAGCTTCATAGAAAGTGATCGGCAAGTTGTGCGTTACCCGATACACGCTGCCCGTGGCGTCATAGTTGTCGCTGATGCCAGTGCCATAAAGATCCTCGTCGAGATAAAGCATACGCCGTGGGTAGATGTGACGGTTCCCTTCCTTGAGAGTGGCCTCCACAACCCAAACGCGATGTTTTTCCCAACGCATGCAGTCGGGGTTGAGGTGGTTGGGCGTTTCGGCAACCTCGTCCGGGCAGATGTTGCGGTCATGCAGCTTGTAGGTGTTATAGGGAATGAACATCTCCTTCTTGCCCTTGAGCTCGAAGTTGTAGCGATCCAGCGCGCCATAGAAGATGGCCATCTCGTCGACTACGGCCACTCCCGCCCCGGTGGGGCTGGGGGTATCGTATGCAATATCGGGAGCCAGCTTCACGCGGCGCTGACCAGGCAAGTACTGCCAGGCCCGCCGGCCGGTATCAACCATGTCAATGGAGTCGCGCACAACGATCTTCTCGCCGTTCTTGCGCGCCGGATCGTGGAAGTCGTTGCGGATCATCTCGTAAACATCTGATTCACCGATCGGCTCGGTACGCTCGGGATCGAAGATAGGGTACTGGATTTCCATGCTGGCAACGCCGGTCACATTCCGGCGACCGCTGGAGTCCACCACACTGCCGGTAAACAGCGGCGTTTCGAAGGCGAACTGATCGAACTTCAACAAGCGGTTCCACATCACTTCGTTGCCGGTCTTCGGGAAGGGAAACGGCGTGCCGCCATAACAACCCGAAAGGCCCAGTTCATCGTTGACCGTCTTGCACTCAGTCAGGTTCTTTTGAGCATTTTCCAGATAGTAATCCGGATACGCGGCCGAGCGGTGGGTAGGGTAAATGTCCATGCGAAAGGAGGGATACTTGCGCAGCATTTCTTTCATGCCTTCGCTCAGCTGGTCAGCGTACTCATCCATGTTGTCGGCGCTAACCGAAAACAACGGTTCTTCCTCCGCGAAGGGATCGGGGCGGTAGCCTGGTTTCTCCGGATCGTAGGTAGATGGCGGAGAGATTGAGCCGGTATATGCCGGGATGCTGCCGTCAGCATTGGCTTGCTTCTCCGCCCCCCAAGGGGTGAACTTGGTGCCGATCTGGTCAATCTCTTCCTGGGTAGCCGCGGCTTGGGCGGAGAGCGCAAAGCTCCCCGAAATAACGATAGCGGTGACGCTGCGCGCAAGACATTTCATTGGTTAAACTCCACTCTTGTTGTTGTATTCACGGGACTATCCGCGTGTGCTTCAGTCTTGAAAGATCAGGACGCAACCCTGATCATCAACTTGCCCTCATTGCGACCTTCGAACAGCAAATTGAAAGCATCCAGGGTGCTTTCCAACCCGTCGATGATCTGCTCTTTGAAATGCAGTCGCCCCTCTCCGACCCACTCACGCATTTGCGCAATGCCCTGGGGAAACTGATCGAGATAATCGGAAACCAGGTAGCCTTCGATCGTCGCGCTGCGTGCCAGGATCTGCCAGAAGTTATAGGGCCCCGGTACCGGTTCGGCGGTGTTGTAGCTGGAAATGGCGCCACAAAAAACGATGCGAGCATCCTTGTTCAGGTTCAGCAGCGTAGCGTCGAGTATTTCACCGCCAACATTGTCGAAGTACACGTCCACACCCTCGGGGCAGGCCCGGCCAATCGAGGCCACCATATCGGGATCCGTGCGGTAATTGATCGCCGCATCGAAACCCAGCTCCTCGACAATCCAGCTACATTTTTCATCGCTACCGGCGATGCCAACCGCACGGCAACCCTTAATCTTGGCGATCTGCCCCACCAGTGAGCCCACCGCTCCGGCCGCGGCACTGACCAGCACGGTTTCACCCGGTTTTGGCTTACCGACTTCCAGCAAACCAAAATAGGGCGTCAAACCAACCGCTCCGTAGATGCTGAGGTAGTAGTGCTCCTCGTCGCCAGGCTGCAGCTCCACCGGAGAAAAGTAACCAGCGTCAGCGACCGAGTACTCTTCCCAACCGCCGACACCTACTGCAATTTGGCCAGGCCGGAAACTGGGGGAGCGGCTTTCCACCACCTCGCCAATCACAGTGCTGCGTACCGGGTCGCCGATGCGAATGGGTGGCAGATAGCTGGGCCGTTCCGACATCCAGTCCCGGATCGCCGGATCGATGGAAAAGAAGTGGTTGCGCACCATGATTTGTCCGTCAGCGAGGTCGCCAAGCGGCTGTTCGCGCAGGACTACATCCTCATGCGTTGCGATTCCCTGAGGACGGCGCTCAAGGATCAGTCGCCGCTGGGTAGTGGGTTGAGGCATGACAAATTTCTCTTGTTATTGTAATGAATGAGGCTCGGACACTGGATACCGGGCCATCGCTCTGGCTGACGACGGATCCACTCGAGCACGGTCTCGTCGCGATATTGTTCTGAAGCCGCATGAGCTTCAGACGTTAATTAAAAACCAACAGGACCGTTTTTAATTAACCTATACCTGTATTGCGGTTCCTTCAAGTATCTTTCTTGTTATTCCATATTTATCGGCAGACAAACGGTGCCTATGCCGTTCCTATCCAGCCCTGCTAGCCAACTGAAGCCGACGCCGCCTGCGGTTGATTGCTGTGCTGCTGCGCCGTCGCTTGCCCGAGAATGAGGTCCGCTGCGCGCCAACCCAGCGCCATGGCCGGCCCGTTGGTGTTGGCCGAAACCAGGTCCGGCATTACTGAACAGTCTGCAGCCCGCAGCCCCTGGACACCGCGGACGCGCAGTTGCTCGTCTACAGCGGACCCAGGATCCCGCCCCATGCGGCAGCTTCCCACGGCATGGGTGCCACACAACGAGGCAGTGCGAAAGTAATGCAGGATCTCTTCATCAGACTGGCACTGCGCGCCTGGCACCAGCTCTTCGCCGACGTATTTCGACAGTGCCGGCTGGCGCATGTAGCGACGCATATAATGCACCATGGCGACTGCGGCCCGACGATCCACTTCGGTGGACAGCCAGTTCGGCGTGATCGCCAGAGCTGCATCAGGATCGGCGGACTGAATCAAGACCGTTCCCTCACTTTCAAGATTCAACAGTTGTCCGTAGATGGTGATGCCGGGCTTGTCCTCGACTCCGTCCGGCACCGGGAAGTTGTCTTCGCTGCGGGGATAGGTAAAGGCGCTGAGATACAACTGGGCATCGGGCCTGGCCAGGTTCGGCTGAGTACGAAAAAAGGCGCCGACCTCGAAGGGTCCCGTCGCCATCGGCCCGCTACGGGTGGTGTAGTACTGAAGCAAGCTACCCGCCAGGCCGACGCCTTGGAAGCGGTGGTTCAACCCCTTCGTCTTCAGCAGACGATACGGCAGCAGGAATCCCAGGTGATCGCGAAGATGCTGACCAACGGCACGGTTGGCCGCCACCGTGGTGATACCTAGCGGGCCGAGATGATCGGGATCTCCGATACCTGACAGCTGCAGAATTTTAGGCGTCAGGATAGTTCCGGCGCACAGAATGACCTCACCACGACAAGCGAACTCACGTAACTGTCCGTTCACCTTCGCCCGCACGCCCGAGGCTCGCGAGCCCTCGAACAGCACCTGCTCAACCTTCGCACCTGTCTGAACCAGCAAGTTCTTGCGTGACAGCACTGGATGCAGAAAGGCGGTGGCGGCGCTGACCCGACGGCCATCCTTGATCGTGTGGCTGTAGTAGCCAACCCCTTCCTGGCTCTCGCGATTGAAGTCCTCTACCCGCGGCAACCCCATCTGCTCTCCAGCACTCACCATGGCTTCGCTGGCCGCATACCGGAACTTTCCCGTACTGATATGCAATGGCCCACCCGCGCCGCGCAACTCGTCAGCGCCCAGCTCGTGGTCTTCGATGGCGCGAAAAGCTTCTTTCATGGCCGTCCAGCCCCATTCCGGCCCCGCCTTTTGCTCCCAGCGCTGATAATCTTCAGGCTGGCCGCGCACGTAAATCATGCCATTGATGGAACTGGAGCCGCCGATCACCTTGCCGCGCACCCACATTTCGGCAGATTCGGTGTCGGGAAAGCGCGGCTGCTGCACAGGAAAATGCCAAGCGTGCCTAGGGTCGCTTACCAGTTTGGCGATGCCCTTGGGCATCTTGATCAGTGGGCTTTTGTCCCAGTCACCTGCCTCCAGAAGCAACACTCGCTTCGAAGGATCCGCGGACAATCGGTTGGCCAGTACACAACCGGTGGAGCCGGCTCCCACAATGATGTAGTCGTAAGTGTTCATGATCGTGTCCTTAAAAGGGGCTCATGCCGCCGTCGGCGGTATAGAGAGAGCCGGTGACGTATGAAGCCTGCGGCGAGAGCAGGAAGGCGATCACACTAGCGATTTCCTCCGGCTCGGCATAACGGCCCAGCGGAGTGGCTGCGCGATTGGCCGCCTCAGTGGCTTCAGCGTTGCCAGAGTCGCGTTCGATGCGCCGCATCATCTCGGTATTAATTGTCCCCGGCAGTACGGCATTGACCCGCACGCCAACGCCAGCGGCTTCCGCTGCTGCTGTACGGGTCAGGCCGATAACGGCGTGTTTGGACATGACGTAGGCGCCGTGGGTTGGCGCACCCATGATTCCAGCCAGGGACGACAAATTAACGATTGCCCCACTGCCCTGCCGACGCATCACCTGCAGTACGTGTTTAAGACCCAGAAAAACACCGCGAACATTCACCGCGTAAACCCGGTCGAGCATCTCCACCGATTGCTCCTCGATCAGCGCGGGAGCGCCTTCAATACCGGCGTTATTGGCAAAGCCATCGATTTTTCCGAAACGCTCCAGCGTCGCAGCGACATAGCGTTTCACCTCTTCCTCGCGGGACACATCCGCGGCGACCAGGAGCGTGCGAGCCGGGTCCAGGTCTGCGCTCATTGCGGCCTTTTCCAGGCCGGCCTGTTCCAGATCCACCAGTACAATCCGATGACCCAACCCGTGCAGGTGCCGTACCAGGGCCAGGCCTATCCCTCCTGCTGCGCCGGTTATCACCGTTACAGGAGCTTCAAACATGAGCGGGTTCCTGTGCGGCAGCCCGGATTTCGTCAATCGTCGGTGCCGGCTCCGAGGCGTCTCGTACCTTGACCATCAACTTCCCCTTGTTGGCACCGGTGAACAAGCGGGAAAATGCATCCAGGGTATTTTCCAGTCCTTCGACAATATCCTCGACAAACACCAGGCGGCCGTCGGCAATCCAACCGCTCATTTCCTCAATGCCTTCGCCAAACCGATCCTTGAACTCAGGAGAAATAAAGCCCCGCACAGTGAGACTGCGAGCAAGAATCTGCCAGTAGTTGAACGGCCCAGGCACTGGCTGCTCAGTATTGTATTGAGCGATAGCGCCACAAAACACGACCCGACCGAAGGTGTTCATGTTCAGCAAGGCAGCGTCGAGAATCTCGCCGCCGACGTTATCGAAATAGCTGTCGACACCGTCCGGACAGGCTTCTGCAATCGCGCTGGTCAGGTCTCCGCAGTTTTTGTAATTGATTGCGCAGTCGTAACCCAGCTCTTCTACGATCCAGCGGCATTTCTCGTCGCTTCCGACGAGACCCACGGTACGACAGCCCTTGATCCGCGCGATCTGACCTGCGAGCGAACCCACCGCCCCTGCTGCGGCACTGACTAACATCGTTTCCCCAGCCTTCGGCTTGCCAATATCCAGTACACCAAAGTAGGGCGTCAGACCCACTGCGCTGAAAACGCTCAAATAATGGCTGAGCGGAAAACGCGGATCAGGCTCAATGCGATCCAGCTGTTCGCCATCGGTCAGACTGAAATCCTCCCACCCATTGGCCGCAAGCCCGACGACAATATCTCCACTCTGGAAATCCGGATGACAGCTTTCTATTACGCGGCCCAGGGTTGAACTGCGTACCGGCTCACCCAAAGCAATGGGCGGCATATAGCTGGGTTTTTCGCTCATCCAGCCTCGGATCGCCGGGTCCATCGACAAATACAGGTTCTGCAGCAAAACCTGTCCCTGGCCAGGCCGACGCAGGGGAGAACTGCGCAGACGGACATTATTTTCGTTGGGCACGCCCTCTGGGCGAGACTTCAGACAGAGCTGGCGATTGAGTAGCGTCATGGGGTGGTCCTTTTATTATTGAGTGGAAGGCTTTGATTTGCGAGGTCGTCGCGAAGCGAGAAGGGTCCGCCTGTAACCGGGACAGCCGCGCGCGCCCTCGGCAACAACAGCAGACAAGCAGCCCAGATGGTGACGACGAGTGATAACAGATAGCTCCACTGCCCCCAAGCCAGTACAGCCAGGAACAGCGGCGCTGCAATGGTGGCACCGAGGCCGGTGATCTGGCCAACAAGCCCTACCGCAGCGCCCGACATGCTCGGATCCGGCAACACGCGTGGCAGCAACGAGTAGGTCATAGCGATGAATCCACCCATGGCTACCTGCTGAGCGATAGCCCCGGCCAACGCCACTGGCAGAACGCCCCATGGCACATAGAACGCTGTGCCACCGCACACCGCGATGGCAACGATAAGCGTGCCGACGGGGCGCCCCGCCACGCCCTTCGCAAGCAGCATGCCGGTCACCACGCTTCCGGCGATGCCGGACAGGCTCGCCACGGCCATGATCTGCGCACTCAGGGCCGGCGAGACTCCATGCACCTGATTGAGATACAACGCACCGATAACATTGGTGCCGACCCCCGCCAGGGAGGCGAGACTAAGACCAATACCAAAACGCAAGACGCTGCCATTACGCAGAACCACGCGGAAATTACCGGCAACCGGCGTCATGCGGATAACTGGGAGCAGCAGGCTGGCCAGACTGAAAAGCATCAGCGCCACACCGTAAATCAGAAAACCGCTCTGCCAGCGCTCGCCACCAGCAAAAAAGGAAACCAGCACTGCGCCAACCGCGAAGCCTACCGGTGCAACTGTTGACCATAGCGTCAACGCCTGCACCTGTTGCCGCCCCGAGGTCATCATCATGAGCAGGCTTTGGCCCGCCGTGAGCAGCGCCACAAGCGCCAGCCCCTGCAGTAACAACGCGCCACGGAACAGAGCAAAGTGCGCGGTCCAGGCGTTGACCAGAGCACCGAACGCCATCAACACCGCGCCGATGGCCAGCAATCGCCGCGGCCCGAGCCGGCCGATCAGCCAGCCCATCAGTACTCCAGCGAACGCCAGTGGCAGAAGCTGACCGGCAAGCGCGATGCCGACCCCCTGACTATTCACTGCGAAGTGCCGCTGAATGTCGCTGACCAGCGGTCCCATCATCCCCAGGGGCGAAGTCGCCGCCAGGCCGAACAGATACACCAGGATAATTTTCAACCACATGCTGCGCATGCTCAGGCCCTCACCAAGATTCGGGAACCATCAGAAACCGACGCGAAAACAGCACGCGGATAGCCAGCCAACTCAGGCAGCCGTCCAGCCGCCATCCACCGTCATCAGGCTGCCATGCATGAACGAAGCGCCGTCCGACGCAAGCCATAGCACCGCATTGACCACCTCATCGATCTCTCCGAGCCGCCCAGCGGGATGTAGTGCTAGCAGCTTGGGCTCCATTTCATCCAGACGCGGGTGGCTATTGAGCATGGCGGTACGGATTACCCCCGGGCAGACGGCGTTGATGCGGATGTTCTGCGCACCGTATTCGGTGGCTGCCGTTTTGGTCAGGCCGGCGACCGCATGCTTTGTAGCAACATAGGGAGCCGAGCCAGGTATGGTCGTGAGCGACAACGCCGAAGCGGTATTGACTAACACTCCGCCGCCTTGTTTAAGCATCTGCTCAATCGAATACTTCATGCATAGCCAGACGGCCTTCAAGTTGACCGCAACGATTTGGTCAAACTCGGTCTCGGTGACATCGGCGGTGAAATGATTCCCGCCGCTGATGCCAGCGTTGTTATGGACAATATCCAATCTGCCAAAGCGCCGGACGGTCTCGTTGATCAGCGCTTGCATGTGCTCGGCAGAGGTCACATCAATGGGGAAAAAAGCGGCTTCACCGCCGGCAGATTCAATCTCAGCCAGTCGCTGCTTGCCTTGTTCAACGTTGATATCGGCCAGCATCACCTTTGCACCCTCTCGGGCAAAAGCTTTCGCCGTTCCAGCGCCTATGCCGCCACTGGCGCCCGTGACCAGTACCACTTTGTCTTTGAATTGCATGCTGTGATCCTTTTGTTGTTATTGCTACAGCGGTGTGACGCAAAGGAGCTCCATGGCTCGTCGATATACTTGGTTTGTCCTCCAGCCTGGCGGTTGCGTGCTTACGCAACCGCCCTTTTCTTCAGCCCTTGGCTTGTGCCGCCATGGCCTTTTCCACTGCGGCACCGACGTCAGCACCGGTGGGATTACTTCGAAGCAGCAAGCCGCCGTTAACCTGAAGATTCTCGCCGGTCATAAAGCATTCGTCGCTAGCCAGCCACACAGCAGCGGCGGCGATGTCTGCCGTGGTACCAATGCGTCCCAGCGGATAACGCGCAGTGAAGCATTCGCGAACCCCTGGCGTCGCCATGGCCTCAGCGGTCATCGGGGTTTCGGTCAAGCCTGGGGAGATGCAGTTGGCGCGTATTCCGCGGCTGCCGAACTCGTTGGCCACACAGCGCACCACGTGGTCGATGCCGCCTTTTGTGCCGATATACGCTGCGTAGTTCTCGATTACCGCGCGAGTTGTGGCGGAGCTGATCTGAATGATCGAACCGCCTTCCGCCATTCCTTCAATCGCCTCCTGGAGAAACAGGAACGGCCCTTTGAATTGCAGCGCAATCATCTTCTCCAACTCCTGCTCCCCAGTTTCCAGGAAGCCTTGAGTCAGACCCCAGCCGACGCAGTTGACCGCCACGTCCAGCCGCCCACCCCACTCTCTGGCATGGGCCATGGCTGCTTTCAGCTCGGACTTCGAAGTGATGTCGCAGGCGACATGGGTGCCGCCGATCTCATCGGCGAAGCGAGCCAGCTCCTCTGCATTACGCCCGGAAATCACCATTCGTGCCCCTTCGTCTGCGAAACGTCGGGCGATGTCCTGGCCCATATTGTCCCGGCTATCAGCACCGAGTATCAGGGCAACCTTGTTCTCAAGTCGTTTCATCACGTGTTCTCCGAGATAACAGAATGTGTTTTTCAAGTCAGCGGTAGCGCCTTGCGATCGTGCAGCAGCCTTGCGCGCGCCACTAACAAACCGGATTGATCGTTTTTTATAGACCACTACCTAGTTGTAATAGTCGCGAGTACCGGGAGATTCACGCGTCTATGGAAAGCATAAGAGCGCCGAACATCATCCGACTTAGCGACGAAAAAAAAGTTATTCGCGCACCCTATTGTCTAGAGTGCGCCCGCAAGGATTATCTGACGCCGCCAGCGCTCATCGCTTGTGGTGAAAAGAAACTCATTGGCTTGGGTTCAATGTCATACCACCCCGAACGGCCTGTGGAATACGCTTGGCGAGCGTAAGCTCCGCTTGCAAGGTCATGGGTAATAAACTGGCCACTAATGTGCCCGTAGCCCTCATATTTGGGAAAGCTTTCCGAATGCACCACTCGGTAAACAGCACCTGTGCTGTCATAAGAAGCGCTCATCCCGACTCCCAGATAGTCCTCATCCCAATAGAATGTACGCCGGGGATAAATATGGCGCTTTCCTTCTTTCAATGTCGCTTCGACTACCCATACACGGTGCAGCTCCCAGCGCACACAATCAGGGTTGGCAAAATTCTTGGTAAATACTTCGTCGCGGCCACATTGCTCAGTGTCGTACATCTTGAACATGTTGTATGGCAGGTAGACCTCTTTCTTGCCCATCAACTCGAAATCGTATCGGTCAAAGGCACCATAAAAGACCGATGAATCGTCGACCGTTCCTATTCCTGCCCCAGCCGGAGAAGGCGTGTCATAGGCAACATCAGGAGAAAGCTTGACTCTGCGCTGCCCGGGCAGATAACTCCATGCACGACGGGCGTTGGTCAACATATTTAGAGAATCATGGATTATCAGTTTTTCACCGGATTTGCGCGTCGGAGAGTCATAATCGGCACGGAGCATCTCATTGATTTCATCCCCTTCCAGAGGTTCGGTACGGCTGGGATCCCATAAAGGATACTGGTTCCACTGGGTTTGCCCTGCTGTATCAATCACCGATCCAGAGCCGTCAACGATAGTCGTCTTCAAGTCCTGACTCATGAAAGCATGTCCTTCATACTTCATGTAGCGATTCCACATCACCTCAATACCGCTTTGTGGAACAGGAAAAGGCGTGCCGGCCCAACAACCTTGGAGCTGCAACCCGTCCGCCACGAGTGTGCAGCTGGTTGCATTCTTTTTCGCTGCATCCAGGTAATGCTGCGGGTAGCGCGCTGTGCGATGGCTCGGGTAAACATTGATCTTGAATTCGGGGTACTTTTCAAACAGAGCCACCGCAGCCGAGGTCAACTGCTCCTGATGCTCCGTGTAATTGCTCGCATCGATGGTAAACAGAACCTGTTCATCGGCGAATGGGTCCGGGCGAATACCCGGTCTGCTCGGGTCATAACTGGCCGGCGGCTCGACCCCACCCGTGTAGGCCGGAATGGTTTCTTCCGCGTTTCCGGCCTTTTCCGCACCCCACAGGGTAAGATTGTCGCCCAGTTGCTGAGCCTGCTCCTCGGATACAGCAGCAATTACTGAACCGCTGATTGCCAGGCCCATCGCGAGAGCCAAGGATGAGTATCTTGTTTTCATATTTGCTGCCTTTTTTTCTGAGAATCGGACAGTGGGGTCAGTGTGACATTCCATCCGTTATCCATTGCAATCACTGCCGCACCATAACCGGCCAGCAGCCTGGCGCCAGGTTCTGAGGCGCTGCCAACGATCCATGCGAGCTTCTGCAGGCGCATGATCCAGATCCAGATGCGCTGTGCGTTCTCACTCACTCCGCGCCTCGTCACACTCAAATAAAAACCAACCTGATCGTTTTTATAAAACTACTATCGATTTAAATGACGCGCAAGTCTGCCGTATCGATAACGTATTCTTTCTGTAGCGCTTAACTACCGCTCATTCGAACAACGGCAAAAGTCGGGATGGCGCGAAATGGACTGGCGCTTCGAAAAAATAGGCTGATCCTGGATCAACTCCATTTGCCAGTCAGAGGATTCACCACGGTTCGCGCTTCATATACCCCGGCGCTCACTGGGTACACGTCTGACAGCTCCAGCAACAGCGCAGCCATTGCCGACGCCCCCTTGTGGGCAGCCGTCAGGTTAGGCCAAAAGCCACTAACCACCACGCATTGAATATCAGGATCTGTAGCAGAAGCTGTTATGAGCAGATCCGGAGCCTGACCTTGATCGCACCGATCCAGGCATCCGACTATTTCGTCGATCTGCTTCTGTGAGTTTGTCTGTAAAAGCAGTAGATGGCGTATACGGGGAGTTGGAAGTGATAGTTCTGTCAGCCCCGCTTCGGGGGAACCTGCACTGATATACGAATCGACCGCGCCCGAAGTGAAATTCGCCTCATCCCTGCCGGCCCCCTGCTGATATACCTCGGAGGCGGCGAGATCAGCCAGCGAGTCGATCGATGGCACCCATATTTCCGGGATGCCATCAGCTGCGGGCCAGGTTGAGCCAGGCAGGCCAGTGATGAGATGGTTCTGAACATACCCGCTAAAGAAACCCGCTCGAGCCAAATCGAGTGCATGGTCCTTGTGTGTAGTCGCCCAGTAATCACTGAATTCGGACCAACTCCATCCTTCCTTGCGCCGCAGCAGCGTAAACACCTTTGCCATTGTCATCACAACCGGGGCCTTGCGACCCCAGCCTCCGTTGATTCAGCCCTGTTGAATGTACTTGTCGAGTACGTTGTGGAAATGGCGGATCCGCACTTCCTGGTAATTACCCAAGGTTTCGCCCTTTTTCTTCGCTGCCTTGAAGCCCTGTTGCTGAGCTCGCATGTTGGACGTGTCCTGATCGTAGACATGTGCCATGCCTGCATCCATGCCATCAGCGAGCGCGTAGGACTCCTCCTCTTTGACGTAGGAAACCTCGGGAGCCTCGGGACGTTCTGCACCGGGCGCCAGCGGGCGCAAAAAGAGGATCTCGAATAGACTACGATCCGGATCGCAGCCCAGCGGTCTGAAGCGATACACCATGGGCAATGACAAGCCCGGAAAGAGGATCATATTGGGGAATAGATGATATTCGATGGTATCGATGATCTCGGAGTCGGACACGTCTTCCAGATTGACCTTGTACTTCTCGCCCAACGTCTTGCGTAAAAATCGCGCCATGACGACTCGCGCCGTTTCACCTTCTTTTACCTCCAGCTCATCAGTGACAAGCGAGCGATCACCCACCAGCATTGCATCAACCAGCTCCTGCTCGCTTAGCGGAGTTTCCAGGTGCGGGCTGCTGACCCCGCTCGCCGCATAGAAGCGCGTCACATGATCGCTATACACGTCATATTGGACGTTGGCATCGCCAGTGCCCGGAAGTAGTTGAGGATGGGTCTCCACGACGTGATAGGCCTCGAGGAACGCCTCCGTGGCCGCTTTCCAATTACACGGCAATTCCTTCGCCACGTGAAACTCGGTAAATCGGTTTTCCATATCCCAACCACTGAAATGCTCAGGAATTTCTCCCAGAAAATTCTCGAGATCTTCTGCGTCATCGTCCAGGTTAACGAATATGAAACCACCCCATTGCCCTACACGGACCTCTGGCAACTTGAGATTCTCCGGCTTGGCATGCGGGAAATCCCAGGCACAGGGAATACTTTGTATTTCACCATCAAGGGACCAGGTCCAACCATGGAAAGGGCAGCGCAACTGGTCACTGGAGCCCATGCCCTCCTCTGGTTTGAGTTTGGTGCCGCGGTGCAGACACGAGTTGTGATAAGCCTTGATCCCTTTGGGGGTATGCACCACCAGAATCGAGTAGGCACCTATCTCATAGACGTAGTAGTCACCTACTTGAGGAATATGCTCCAGGCGGCACGCCCATTGCCACACCTTGGTCCAGACATGCTCCATCTCCTTAGCAAAGAAATCCGGGGAGGTGTAGCGGGAAAAAGCAATGTCATCACTTCCGGCGTAACGGTAACTCTCCTCCTTAAGGATATCTGGCGCCGGTTTCAAATCGCTGGCAATGATCTCCTGCACGGTGCGACCCGGGCAGCGCGCCTCTCCGGGCGCAAGCCCCCTGTGGTCACCTGGCAAACCGTTTAGTATGTTTTTATTATAGGTATTCATAAGTCTGCTCTCACTTTGACAAAGTCGGTTAATAATCGCTCGCCACCTACGGAGACTGGCAGCGCTACTTGACGGTTTCGCCGTTATCAATCACCAGCTGCGCACCATTGGGCTGTCGAGACTCATCACTGGCAAGAACAGCACCAGGTCAGACCTGAGGAAATCACCAGGGATGCAATTCGCCGTTCCACTTGAAAAAGTCACCATTATTCTCCAGCGTCAGATTTGCAACCACCGACCTGATGCCGGCGGCGCTCTCTTGCGGAGTGATGTCTGCGGTTGGCCCGCCCATGTCAGTCTGCACATAACCGGGATGGATGGTCGCAACGCAGACGCCCTGATCTCGCAAGTCGATAGCCAGGCTACGCATGACTCTGTTCACCCCGGCCTTTGCCGCACCATAGGCGTACATGCCGCCGTACGGCCAGGTTGAGGCGGCAAGCTGGCTGCTTACCGTCATGGCCTTGCCCTTCGCTGCCAACAAATTAGGCAGTAGCACCTGGATCAGGCGAAACGGTCCGATAGTCATGACCTCAAAAGCGGTATGCCAGTCGGCAAAATCGTCCTCGGTAAAGGTTTTACTGGTTAACGGCCCTGTCTCGCCGCCCAATACCCCCGCCACGTTCAACAATACATGGACCGGCTCATCACTGACGGCAGCGTGTACAGCCCTGGCGACCGAGGGGCCGTCAGCCATATCTATCTGGTGCACCGTCAGCCGACCCTCCGAAGCCTGTGCAATGGTTGCGAGGTCTGACGCGCTGCCTGGAGAACGACAAAACGCGTATACGCGGTCCCCGCCCGCGAGATAGTCTTTGACCAGAGCTAGCCCGATACCACGGTTGGCACCGGTAATTACGATGTTAGCCATTCAAGTACTCCTCATTTGTTATCACGCATGGAGAGCGAGAGAGCGGATAACTTCATTTCCGTCCCAGTCTTGTGAAGCGGATCGGACCAAGGAATAGAAATCGGTTAGCTCTTCAGTAGGTTCATATAATTCGACGAAGTGGCCTAGGGCTCGCGTGCAATCAATCATTGCATAGGCCTGCCCTGACGTTAGCTCAGCGTAGAGGGCCGTTTCATAGCCTGCTTGCTCGTATCCACTGATGGCCAGCTGTAAATCCTCGACCATGATCGCCACATGATGGATAGCGCCGTTCCCGATCGGACAGTGGTCATAAAAGACGGAGGGTCCAGGGTTATTCTGCTGGCAAAACTCGACCATCACCTCACCCCATTGACCATAGGCAGAGGTATGGTCGAGCTTGCTCGGCTCGCCTCGGTGTAGACATACTGCCAGTTCGATGTTCTCGACCACGAAGTAAGGCCCTGAGCCGAACAGCAGGTGATGGTCGTACGCACTCCTGGCGACGTCGTCCACGAAATACGCTATCTGTCTGACCGGGTGATGCCTGGGCACCCTTGGCCCGGTCTTCTTCCTCATCTGTCTCATCGGGATTATTCGATCATGCCGGCGTAGGCTTCCATGAACTGCGGGTCTACAAAGGTTGTCTTTATTGTTACCGACTGAAATTTCCAACTTTGCGCCGTTCTCACATACTCATCCGAGTAAATATTGGACAGCCATATCGGTGACGGATTGTCGGTCGTGGTAAAGGCAAACAGTCCTGAGACTTTCCCTTCCGCCCGGTCCCCTTTCAGCTCGATAAGTGGGTTCAGCATATAATGCATGGCACAAGTCCACTGGGTGGTTGCGGAGGTCATCATTGCGACTATCTCGGCGTGGCCCGTTGCCAATCCCATACCCAGATCCAGTGTTCCGGTAGGTGTAAACAAGGCGGCGAACTGCTCCGCATCGCCGGGCACACCATCAACGATATTGGCAAGATAGGCGTAACGGTGACGTAGCGTGCGTATCTCTTCCAGATCGTTCAAACGTGTCAACTGAGCCTGCATGGATTGTAGATCGGTCATTTCACGTTCCTTTTTCAGACTCGGCCTTCGAGATAATCATTCAGGACTTCATGGAAGAAGCGAACCCGCGTCTCCTGGTTGCACAAGACAGTATCCTTGTACCCCTGCGACCTGATGCCCCGCTGCTGACCGTCCGCCAACAACATGTCCTGATAGACGATCTGGTCCACGATCTCCGGCACCCCCGCGCCATTATCGAAGTCACGGACGTGCAGCTCTGCTTCCTCCAGCGGTTGCATGCCGGCCATGATCGATTCGACCTCGGTTTGCCCCTCGACGGGGTAGACCATGCACCACAGGTCGAACGTGCACTTGTTGGGATCATCCGGATGAGGTTCGGTACGGAAAAAGATCAATTGATCCGGCAGAAACGAAATCGTGACGTTGGGGAATATCACCGTATGCGGACTATCGGTAAGCTCCTCATCGTTCATGTGCTCGTAATGCTTGTACCCTTTCTCTTTCCATAGCCTGCGCTTGGCCGCCTTGAGGTCTAGCCAACCCTGAATCGCCTTGGATTCGAAATCGGGGTAGCTATCAGGATCAATGCCCCACTGACGTAGCAAATCATCAAAAGGCTGTGGAGTGCCCTCGGGCAATCGATCAGAAAGGGATGGCCGCATGGGTTGCACCGTTCGGCCATGTCCCCGGGGAAACATTTCATGGCGGGCACTATCAACATCCTGATCGATGAACGGCGGCACTTGGGGGTGTGCTGTGCGAGTGTGGTAGGACTCACTGAAGTTGTCAGTGGCAAACTTCCAGTTGGTATCGAGGTTGATCTTCATCCAGAAAACACGAACTCCCGTCTCCATTGGGTAGTTCTTGTACAGCTCGGGCATTGGCTCCAGGTATTCAAGCAGAGGCGGTGCGTCATCATCCATGGTGTACCAGATGAAGCCGCCCCAGGTGTCACACCTGAGCTCATTCAGTTTCAACTTCCCACAGGGGTTTCCGCCGGGAAAATCATCGGGATCTTGTGCTGACTTCAATACCCCGTCTCTACCCCAAAGCCAGCCATGATAAGGACAATGAAAACCCGCTCCCGCATGCGAGTTATCCCAGACCAAGCGCTGACCACGATGGCCACAGCTGTTATAAAACGCCTTGAAGCTGTCGTCTTCCTGCCGGATTACGATTACTGATTCATGCATGAAATCATGGACGAGATAGTCGCCCGCCTCCTCCAACTCCGCGACGCGGCCAGCGACGTGCCAGATCTTGGTCCACATATGATCCCATTCACGCTGGGCAAACTCGCGCGAATAATACCGGTCGCCAGTCATAGGATCCCCGCGTAGCAGGCTGGCATCACGACCGTCCATAGTGAGAGGGTGAACTTTTATCAGCTCCATGGTGTACTCCATAGTTTTATTTTTGGTCTCTAGTTTAAGTTCAAAAAATCAGTATTCGCGGGCCGCGTTTGTTACGAAACAACATAAACAAAAACCAGCCGAATTCATTAACCTGCTACAGCACATATCAGCTAACGCCACCACCCGACTGAGCTGATGGCCAATATAAGCAGCTAGAGTTACAGCAAGACGGATGCGCAGCTTGCAACCATTAAATCAGCCTTGACTGTTTTTTAGCTAGCGAAAACTATGCTTGCGCTTCGGCCGGCTCCGTTAATCGCACATGTACCTGGTCGCCAATCACCTGTACCGCAAAAGTGCGCAGCGGTACTTTGCCCAAAGGGCCTCGGCCGCAGCCGGTACGCAAATCGAACATGACCCCGTGCAAAGGGCAGGAAATCATACCATTACGAATTCTGCCGCCTTCCAGTTCCGAGGCTTGGTGGGTGCAGCGGTTTTCTACCGCCAGGAACTCACCTTTAACATTGCAAACCAGGACGCTTAGCCCTTCCAGCTCTACCGCTTTGGACTGCCCTGGAGCCAGCTCTTCGACAGAGATAACCTGGTGAAATGCATTCTCCATAACTCTACTCCCCTTCAAAAAAGCCAGCATGTGGGAAACTGTATGCGATGTCATCTGTCGAGGGCTTGCCGTTGGTAGCGACCGCCGCAATTCCCGCCTGGTAGTCTGCGAGACTGACTTGCGCGTGGACCCAGTCAACGACGAAGTGGCGACGGCTGATCAGCCATTTGCCCTCTTCGCGTATATAGGTATCCAGGTAACGACCACCCACCAGTTGATTTTCTTGGGACCCGTCCCCCTGCGGCCTGACCGAACTACCAATAACGTAGCTCTGCCCTGTGGCTTTATCACCTTGGATTTCAAATAGTTCATTGGAAGCGAAATGATGCGCGATGCTGACGGCCGGATCGTCCAGAACAATCAATTGGCAAAATTCGCTGGCGCTTCCCCTGAATAAACCGAAATCAATGGTCGCAGATTCAGCCCATACTCTGGAAAGCAACGCATGATCCTTACGATCAACCCCAATGCAATAACGAACATTCAGTTCATGCAGTTGCTGTTTGTCAATGAGCAGCGCCACTTCGCTCAGCATGGATTGGGACATGTCCATTTTCTAGGCACCCTCCCCTGCTGGGTAGGGTTTACTCAAAACTCCACCGTCTACATACATTTGATGCCCTGTCATGAAACTTGCATCATCTGAAGCAAGAAACAGTACAGCTGAGGCTATCTCGCTGACTTCAGCAATGCGCCCGAGCGGCTGCATGCCGGCGTATATTTTTTCGAGTGCCACAGGATCTTCCGCGCCGTCCAGATACTGCTGCACCAGCGGGGTGCGCGTGGCGGCCGGGTGTACCGAGTTAACCCGGATGTTGTAGCCTCTTTCACCGCAATGCAAAGCAACTGTCTTGGTGACAGAATCCATAGCCGCCTTTGCTGCGCCATAAGCAACAAAAAGTGGACCGGGACGAATGCTCTCCACACTCGATATATTGATGATGGAGCCCTTCCCTACCTTTTTCATACTTTCGACAGTGACCTTGCAACCCAGCATCGTACCCAAACCATGTACATTCATGTGATTGTGCCAGGCCTCTTCATCGACTGTCTCGATATCTGCGGGGAAGGATATTCCAGCACTGTGGACCATGATATCTACCGGCCCGAGATTCGATTCCGCCCAGCCGATCGCGTCCCGCCAATCACTCATTTTTGAAACATCCAGATGATGATAATGACAATTGCCCGTCAGACTCTGGGCCAGGCGGCGTCCTGCCTCGTCGTGTATATCGGTCACCAGCACCTTGGCTCCCTCTGCGGCAAAGAGACGAGCAATCCCCTCGCCAATACCTGACGCGGCTCCGGTGATCAGTGCTACTTTATTATTCAGTCTCATGGTTCAAACCTCGACAACACGTTGTTATTGTTACCCTCATACTTCCCTTGAGAATCGAGGGTTGGTGTTAACCAACCCCACTGATCTGCTTAGCGAACGCCGCCGCGGGAAAGGCTTGAGGGTTGATAGAAGCGAGCCGGGTGAGCCTCCTCTGCGGGAGTCACCGTCATCATGTTGCCGTCGGCCGGTGTGTAAGCCTGCCGCACATAGCCACCGCTGGCGAGGTCATGGACTACAAACTCATGCGTATTATGTCCATGGGTTTCATAGAAGGGATAATAGTGGGTACGGGTAACTCGATATATATTCCCCGCATCATCGTAGTTATCAGCCATCCCCACTGCGTAAATATCTTCGTTCCAATAAAATGTTCGACGGGGATAGATATGCCGCTTACCCTCTTTCAGTGTAGCTTCGACCACCCAGACCCTGTGCAACTCCCAGCGAACACAATCCGGATTCATATGGTTAGGTGTATAAACCTGTTCAGCCGAGCACTGGGATTCATCATGTAACTTGAATGTATTATACGGAATGAACATTTCTTTCCGGCCCATGAGCTCAAAGTTGTAGCGATCCTGAGAACCGTAAAACACTTGTGTTTCATCGGTAGTACCGATTCCTCCGCCCGCTGGACTAGGTGTGTCATAGGCAACATCAGGCGAGAGCTTGACTCTACGCTGGCCCGGCAGATAGGACCAGGCGCGTCGGCCAATATTGAGCATATCCACGTTATCGTGAATCACCAGCTTTTCACCAGCCTTACGCGCCGGCCCAGTCCAGTCGACCCTGCCATACTCCAGCATTTCCTCACTGTCGATTGGCGCTGTGCGACCCGGCTCGTAATGAGGGAAGGTTTGCCAGTATTCGAAAGCGCCCGTTTCGATAACTCGTCCTTTCGCGTCTACCAGGGTCGACGTCTGGGCTGGAGATTCGTATGCATATTGATCGTATTTCAGCGTCCGGTTCCACATAACCTCGGAACCATTTTTTGGAATCGGGAAGGGTACACCTCCATAACATTCCCCTGACAATTGCAGGAGGTTATCAGCCAACTCGCAGGCTTTAGCGTTCTTCAATGTATTATCAAGGACGTATTCTGGATAACTAGCCGTTCGATGGGTGGGATATACATCCAGGCGAAAGCTCGGGTACTGCTGCAACATCTTTTGCGTGCCTGCCGAAAGCTGATCCGCGTATTCGTCCATATTGTCAGCGGTTATGCTGAACATTGGCTTTTCGTCTGCGAAAGGATCAGGCCGTTTACCTGGTTTGGAAGGATCGTAGCCCGCTGGCGGCTCAACAGGTCCGGTATACGCAGGGATGGTTCCCGCTTCATTGCCTGCCTGAATCGCACCCCAGACAGTCAGATCGTCTCCCAACCGGGCAATTTCATCGGCATTCAATGCTGCCATTGCTCCCTGACTCAGGCCCAGGGCACCTAGTACCGCCACGCATGTCATTTTCAATTTCATAAACCAATCACCTGTAATTGTTATTTTTCATTCAAGGGTTTTAAAGCTGAAATGGCGTCGCGCTCAGTTGTTCAGCGCTCCCTGATCGATCCATTTTTCTATTACGGAGATGACGTCGTCCGCTAGCGGCCGCTGACCGAAGGGCATGCGCCCCCCTGTGCCGCCGTGCTCAAGATGGGTACCCTTGATCTTGTGCAAGAGGTAGCTGCTGTCGGGGTTCCCGGGGACGACCAGCGTCGCTCCCGTGCCTGGTGATTTCGCTTCCACAATGCTGTCATAAGCGGCCGAGGGGTAGAGCTTGAGGTTGCCTGGTTCTGTCCCCGTCATGTGACAGGTAGCGCACTGAGTCCGCAGCACCGGGATGACAGCCTGGGTAAAGCTGACCGAACCATCCTCTACCGCAGCAGACGCAGACACAGCCCCGGCCTGCAGCGTACCGATCGCCATTACAGACAACGAGGTCAACAGGCCATCCATCAAACGCTTCATGCCTCTGCTCCGACCACATGGGTACCAGCCAACCAGGCAAAGGTCATAGCCACACCAATGGTGCCGCCTGCGCCAACGTAGGCTGGGCCGACCGGGGAAGCCACGCAGTTACCCGCTCCGTAGAGCCCTTCGATCGGCTTACCGTCTGCGCCCAGAACCTGGCCATGCTCATTGATCTCCGGACCACCGCTGGTATCCAGCGCACCCGGTGCAAGAATGACGGCATACAGCCTATCGTCATCGATCGGATGCATGGTGGAGTTCGGGTGATTGTTATCGGGAAAATCGCTGTCCTCACGGACTGGCGAGAAGACCTTCTGCCATATCTGGTCGTACTCATGCAGACCACGGTCAAAGTCCTCATCCCTGCCCGTTCTGGCAAACTCGTTATAACGGGTGATGGTCGCGCTGAGATTTTCTTCGAACGCGTCATCCAGCTTGTAGGTACCGAGTTTGCCGTGAAGTGACTGCAGACGCTGACGTATCTGCTGCCCCAGATCCTTGGTACCTCTACCCTCGATCAACCAGGCAGATTCGCGCTTGTCCACGGGAATGGGCAAGGCGCCGCCGTTGCGCTGCAGGGTCCGCTCATCAAATACCATGAACATGAACAGGTTCGGGTATTCGGCATTAACCGGATCAAAGGTGAAGTGCGCCTGGGTCCTGTCGTTGTAGTTGCGCTTTTCGTTGACGCAACGCTGGCCGTACTTGTTGACATGAATCATGGAGTCGCCCGGAGCGAATACGACGCCGTGAGCCACAGCCCGGTTCTGCAACGCCTCTTCGAGTACCACAGGTGTCCGCCATGCCGTATCCAGGCGCCCCATACGGGCACCCGCCTGCTGGGCCATGCCGACGAAGTCTCCGGTGGAGCCGACCGCAGCGCACGAGCCATACAGGCCCGGACTCTGGTGACGCTCGATCAGGTCGGTGTTGTGGGCATACCCACCAGTACCGAAGATGACGCCTTTATTGGCCTTGATGTTGATGCGCTTGCCTGCATGACTGACCACCAGACCCGTTGCTCGCTCACCGTCGAAGATGATCTCTTCTGCCTTGTGCTCAAGCATCACGGGGACTTCCGCATTACGCAGCCAGGTTTCAAGTTGGTAGGCCAGACTGCTACCGCCACTGTATGGACCGGCTCCCACAGCCGGCTCCAATGCTCGCCCCTTGTTCAGCTTGTTCTCGGCCAAGTGGTCGCCGTAATCCGGAGGGGTGATCTCCAGCTCCCACAATTGGAAGGGCTGGAAGGACATGGCCTCCACCTTCGCCATCCAATCCACCATACGCGTGCCATTATCGTAAAAGGTCTCGATCATTCGATAATCGTGCTCGCTCAGCCCCAGTGTCGGACCGTTGGCGTTGTAACGTTCGGGGTAGGCATAGCGGGCTATGTATTTCAGGCAATCCGTCTTGTCATCATTCAGGCCGGCTTCCGCCAGGAACTGATTGTTCGGAATCCAGGTGATGCCGCCCGATTTGCCGGTGGTGCCGCCTGCCATGGGCATCTTCTCCAGTACGATCACTTTTGCGCCGCGTGAGACGGCTGTCACCGCTGCTGTACACGCGGCCGATCCCGTACCAACGCAGATCACATCGGTTTCCAGATCCCACTGCACTTTTCTACCAGCCGAGCTTGCTGCCATGGCAACACCCGGAACGCCCAAGGCCGCTGCCGCGCCTACCGCTATACCCGCACTGGCGAGCAAACTGCGGCGAGAAAGAGACGTTTCGGTCTTATCTTTTTTATTGTTCATCACGCTCTACCTGTAACCATGAGGGCGTAGAAATATATACGCGTGGGTCGCACCAACATTGAGCATCACTTACTCAAAGTGCGGAATGACCTTGGTGGGAGGTAACAAATAGGGCTCTGAAAAATGCTTTATTTTCCAACCCATGGCAGTTCTGACGCAGCGATATTGGTGCTTGGCATATACCAGAATGTCGCTACCGTCCTTGGCGGTGCCGACCGCATGCACATAGCTCTGGCACTCCGCCTCGTCCTGCTCCAACCGATTAACTTTAAAATTGCTGCTGAAATGGGCGTTGCACTCGGTGCCAGCCAGCACACTGATAAAAAACTCGCGAATGTCCTGGTGTCCCGTCACCACCGGCAGACCCAGGCCGGACAAATCCAGAACCGCATCGTCTACAAAACAATCAACGATCGCATCCGCGTTTTTTGCTTCGTCGATATGAATGCAATACGAATGAATAAGTTCTTGCAGCGCCAGATGGTCTTCAATGCGCTGAATCCTGGCTTCAAGGCTCAACATATGACTGCTCCCCTATTTCACCTCATCGGACTGACAGCGCCAGCCAATCTGTTGGCACTATCAGTCCGAGCGGCGTTTCGCTAATGGTTATCTTGGTCGGAGAGCCTGGATCAGAACGCGGTCTTGAAGGTCAGAGACAACCAACCGCGGTCGTGCATGATCCCGCTGCCGCTGTTGTTCTCCCACACCACGTCCTCCACGCCCGGTACGGCTGCGAGTGGATTCGCTCCCTTGGTGTAGTCGCCAAAATAATCGTTGTAGGCCAGATCCACTTCGTACTTGGCATGGATATCCAGGCCTACGCCAACGCTCCAGGAACCGCCGTTTTCTGCAGTGCCGAGGGGAGTAGGCGAGTTACCAGTGATGCCTTGGCCGTAGTTGATTGGTGCAGTCATGTCTATGCCCGGGTATACCTGATACCAGGTCGGGACAAATGACACCTGAAAGCCCAGCGAATCATCGGTTGCGCATCCGCCCTTCCGTCCGGCGTCACACCCCCCATACCGCCCGCTCTCGTGATTAAAGAACTGGCGAGTCGAGCCGTCAACGCTATCGAGCCGGCTATAAGATAGCTCTGCAGACAAACTGGCTGAATCGAACACGGACGTTTGGCCAATGAAAGCCACCATGTTGAGCAAGCCATGCCACGTATCACCTGTAGCGAGACCAGCGCTATTGGACGCCAGCGATGTGCCTTCCCGGCGGGATAACTCGGCGCCTACCGAGATAGCACCCAATAGCCGCGCATAGCTGATACCGTAAAGTTTCACATCTTCTGCGTAGGCGTTGTACATATAGGAAGAGTCGGGCGCCATCACCATGGCCGGATTGCGGTCGTCAAAATTCCGGTAGTAGAGACCGATGGTTCCGCCCAGCAATTCTGAGCGAATATGTGTGTTAATACCCCAGCTGCCTCGATCATCAGGTTTTTCACCTGGACCATGATCCAGATCGCCCACTACGGGTAGACCAAGATAATCGGTCCCGCCAAGAAAGCTGAGGTCAGAGCCACCGAGGTAGGTCCCACCTTCCGGGAGGCGGTGCGCATCCCACTCAAGGTAGTAATTGGCGGACACCGAAACATTATCCGTCAGCTGTGCCGAGGCCGAGATCTGAGTCTGTGGCAGGAACAACTCTTTCGCTTCGACGCCCGGCGTAGAAGTCGCTTTGCGCAGGTCGAGTGGACCTTGGCCATAGGCGATACTGTTGCCGAAGGTAAACATCGACTCGCCCCAGTACACATTGTGACGACCCGCGCGCACATTTATCGGCACCGTACCCACATCGAGGCGAGTAAAGACGAAGGCATCCAATATCTCACCTGAGCGCTTGTAGTAGCGTTCCACGTCACTGGTAAAACGATTATTTGGATACGCCGTGCCCAGACCGGCCGCCTGGTAGGCTGGGTTACCTTCAACATCATCGAACGCAAAGTCGTTCCAGGCTGCAGCAGAGACCCGGAAGCCATGATTCATTTTATAAACCATGTCGAATTCGCTGAGAATATCGACCCGATTGGTCACGATATCGCCCTTGTCCCAACCATGGTTGGTCGCCTGTGAGACCCAGTTGTCTCCCAAACGGTCATCCCGACCTTCCATACGCCAGCCGATGTTGTATTTAACCGTATTGTCCCAGCGCACCCGCAGATCCGGGTTCTCGGTGTCAATACTGAACGCCATCGCCTGCCCACTGGTCGATGCGAGCCCGGCGGCTAGCACTCCGGCGGCCAGACGTGACAGGGCAATTTTGTTACAGCGGTTGTTATTCTTGTTTACGCTCATTTGCATGCTCCAAGGGTTATTAATGAGTCCTTCCTGGCCCGATTAAATAAAACCAACTAGCTCGTTTTATTTAATCGGAATGGAATTCACCATCTGTTACAGCGGTTGCCTACTGTTTGGAATAAATCGTTATCTCTGCTTCTTACGCTGTGTCCACCGCGCCTATCAACGCGAGTGTTGCGCAGCCTGCTCCACAGCTTCATTGATATCGGCCTGCATAGGATTTGCCCGTAACGTTAAACCTCCATTGACCTGAAGGTTTTGTCCCGTCATGAAACACGCATCGCTGGCCAGCCAGACGGCCGCGGCCGCAATATCCTCAGAGGTGCCTATACGGCCGAGCGGATAACCCTTAAGGAAGGCTTCAAACACACCGGGAACTTCCTTTGCTGCAGCCGTCATCGGTGTATCAGTCAGACCGGGAGAAATGCTGTTGGCGCGGATGCCCCGCTCACCAAATTCGTTCGCTACGCACCGCACTACATGATCGATCCCGGCCTTCGTGCCCATATAGGCTGCATGATTCTCGAACATGATAGACGCGGTTGCAGAGCTGATCTGTATGATGGACCCACCTGACTCCATCGACGTGACCGCCTGCTGAAGAAACATGAAAGGACCTTTGAACTGCAGATCCTGCATGCGCTCAAGTTCCTCTTCAGTTGTCTCCAGGAAAGGTTTCAGCAAACCCCACCCGGTGGCATTTATCGCAATATCGACCTTTCCATAGCGTTCAATGGTTGTACCGAACAGCTCTGCCAACTGTTGACTGTTCGTGATATCACATACAGCCGAAGAGCCCTCTATCGAAGCGGCGAAGCGTTCAAGCTCATCAGCATGTCGACCAGCTACCACCACATTAGCGCCAGCTTCAGACATATAACGAGCTATTACCTGCCCCATATTTCCTGGTCCAGCCGCGCCCAGTACTATGGCGACCTTACCTTTCAAAACTGCATCTGCACTCATTATTGATACTCCAAACGTAACAGTTAGCGAAGGCCACTGGGAGACAAGGCTTCAAAGCGAAAAACCAGGTCGGTACTGGCTTCAATACAATTGGGGTTTAGATGGTTCGCGAACGTAGCTGGGGTAGCCAGCGCCGCCGTGAGCGGGGTAAAACCCCGTGCTGTAACGGAGAGACAGTTCAGGTCTGGATGTAACATCTGTGCTGGGCGGTTTGGCGCGGGCCTGGAATGGCTTCGGTGGATAACAAGACAAGTGGGTGCGTCTGCGTCAGAATCCGGAGCACCATCTGGGCCGGCAGGATCACGGTTCGACGAACCGCTTGGATCCAGGGTATAGGCAGCAACGCTACAATTGTCATCGACCGCTGCTTGCGCTTCCCACGGAGACAGCTTCGCACCGGATATATCAGCGGACACGTTTTCGCCATTAGCGCTAGCCCCACGCGAAGCGGAGGTGAGCGACAGAGGAAACAGCTGCGTAGGAGGCATATTGATCATCTCTCCCGATTCTTGTTTTTGTAAGGAACCTGCTCACTATTTAAAAACCAACAGACTCGTTTTTTATTAAGCTACATGCTGTTTCATGAAATGACAACCTTCGTCTGGTATAAAAATTACAGCGCTACGCCAATGAAATCGCTTGTCAGTCCTCAAGCAGGTGTTATCGCTGGCTGTTCTTCGCTCCGCATAGCCACCAGTATTATCTTGCGCCCATCAGCCTGTCCTTCTCGAGCTCCGCCATCTCTCGCAAAAAATCCCAGGTCACCCGCATCCGGGCAATATCTTTCAGTTCGATGGGCATCAACATCCAGAATGTTCTGATGAAACGAATCTGTTCAGGCATGACGAGGCTCAGGCGCGGGTCGGAATCAGCAGAGAAAGCGGGCAGGATGCCGAGTCCGGCACCGGCGGCTATGGCTTCCTGCTGCGCCAGCAAACTTGTGCTGCGTAGCCCGACCGCGCCCGAGCTTGCAATTTCGTTGAGAAACAGCAGCTCCTTGCTGAATACCAGATCGTCCACATAGCTGACAAAGCGATGTGTACTCAGATCATCGCGGTTGCGAATGGGCCCATGCTTTTCCAGATAGTGCTTGCCGACATACAGGCGCAGGACGTAATCGGTCAGCTTGGTGATGATGAAGGGTCCCCGTTCGGGCCGCTCGAGGGTGATGACGATATCGGCCTCATGCCGTGATAAGCGCACCGCCCGGGGCAGCGCCAGCAAATCCAGATGAAGGTGCGGATGGCGCTGGCTCAACTCACTGAGCTGACCGCCCAGAATCAGCGTCCCATAGCCTTCGGTTGCGCCGATACGCACCTGCCCCGAAAGGCTTTCACCCGGGTTCGGCAGGGCCTGCTCAATCCGCACGCTCGCCCCTTCCATCTGCTCAACCTGGGGCAGCAGGCTGCGGCCCGCCTCGGTCAGCGAATAACCAGTTGTGTCCCGGATGAAGAGCGCCACGCCAAGACTTTTTTCCAGCGCCTGGACGCGCCGGGACACCGTGGTGTGGTCTACCCCGAGACGACGCGCCGCAGTAGTCAGGCGCCCGGCTCTACTCAATTCGAGAAAAAAACGCAGATTATCCCAGTCCATTTTCCTTCCTGTGCAAAAACGCAGATCCATGTTGCGGATGAGCCAATTGTTTAATGTAAAAACGCACTGCTACTATCCAGTACGACCTTCCAAACGACAAGGCCCATACGGCCCAAGGCAGAAACACATGACCACCACGAATGTCCCTACCGTCAAGCTGCTGATCAACGGCGAATTTGTCGAATCGAGAACCGACCAGTGGCGCGAAGTGATCAACCCCGCGACCCAGCAAGTGCTGGCCCGTGTGCCCTTCGCCACCGCGGACGAAATCAATGCCGCGGTCGCTGGCGCCAAGGAAGCATTCAAGACCTGGCGCAAGACACCCATCGGTGCCCGGGCGCGGATCTTCCTCAAATATCAGCAGCTGATCCGCGAGAACATGAAAGAGCTGGCAGCCATTCTCACCGCCGAGCAGGGTAAGACGTTGGCCGATGCTGAAGGCGACGTGTTCCGCGGTCTGGAAGTGGTCGAGCACGCTTCAGCCGTGGGCAATCTGCAGCTCGGTGAACTGGCCAACAACGTGGCCGGCGGTGTGGATACCTATACCCTGCTGCAACCGCTGGGCGTCTGTGCCGGCATCACGCCGTTCAACTTCCCGGCGATGATCCCGCTGTGGATGTTTCCCATGGCTATCGCCACCGGAAATACCTTTGTGCTCAAGCCCTCCGAGCAGGATCCGATGGTCACCATGCGCCTGGCAGAACTGGCGTTGGAAGCGGGCATACCGCCGGGGGTGCTGAACGTGATCCATGGCGGCGTCGACGCAGTGAACGCAGTCTGTGATCACCCGGACATCAAGGCCGTCTCCTTTGTCGGCTCAACCCATGTCGGCACTCACGTATATAACCGTTCCAGCCAGGCCGGCAAGCGCGTGCAGTGCATGATGGGCGCCAAGAACCACGCCATCGTCATGCCCGATGCCAACAAGGAGCAGACCCTGAACAATCTGGTCGGCGCTGCCTTCGGTGCTGCCGGTCAGCGCTGTATGGCCCTGCCGGTCATCATCCTGGTGGGCGAAGCCCGTAACTGGTTGCCTGAACTGGCGCGCAAGGCGCAGACGCTGAAGGTCAGTGCCGGCGTGGAGCCAGGCACAGATGTCGGCCCGGTGATTTCCACCGCGGCACTGGAGCGGGTTAACGGTCTGATTCAGAAAGGTGTGGATCAGGGTGCTGAACTGGTGCTGGATGGACGCAACCCTACCGTGCCGGGTTATGAAGACGGCAACTTTGTCGGTCCGACCATCCTCGCTGGCGTCAAGCCGGGCATGGCCGTGTACGACGAAGAAATCTTCGGGCCAGTGCTAAACGTGATGCAGGCCGATAGCCTGGACGAGGCCATCGAGATCATCAATGCCAATCCCAATGGCAACGGCACCGCTATCTTTACGCGCTCCGGCGGCATCGCCCGGCGCTTCCAGGAGGATATCGACGTTGGCCAGGTAGGCATCAACGTGCCGATCCCCGTGCCGGTCCCGCTGTTCTCTTTCAGCGGTTCACGTGGCTCCAAGCTGGGAGATCTCGGTCCTTACGGCAAGCAGGTGATCATGTTCTACACCCAGACCAAGACCGTCACCGCACGCTGGTTCGATGATGACGAGCAGGCAGCTGCGGTCAACACCACCATCACCCTGAAATAATTCATGCGGGCCGGCAGCAATGTCGGCCCGCATTGTTGGAGTAGTCCTATGAGTTTTGAAACCTTGCTGGTTGAAGTTCGTGACCGCGTCGGTCTGATCACCCTGAATCGCCCCCAGGCATTGAATGCCTTGAATACACAGGTGCTGGACGAGCTGAATCAGGCCCTTGATCAATTCGAGAAGGATCCCAACATTGGTTGCATGGTGCTGACTGGCTCGAGCAAGGCCTTCGCCGCCGGTGCCGACATCAAGCAGATGGTCGATCTGCAGTATCCCCAGGTATACCTGGACGACTTCTTCTCCCCCGCCGACCGCATCGCCAATCGGCGCAAGCCGCTGATCGCTGCGGTGGCCGGTTATGCCCTGGGTGGCGGCTGCGAACTGGCAATGATCTGCGACTTCATCTACGCAGCGGACAATGCACGATTTGGCCAGCCGGAGATCAACCTGGGCGTATTACCCGGCATCGGCGGAACCCAGCGCCTGACCCGTGCCCTGGGCAAGGCCAAGGCGATGGAGATGTGCATGACCGGTCGCCAGATGGACGCCGAAGAGGCCGAGCGTGCCGGTCTGGTGGCGCGGATCATTCCAGCTGATCAACTTCTGGAAGAAACGCTGAAGACCGCGCAGGTCATCGCGGCGAAATCTCTGCCCAGCGTGATGATGACCAAGGAATGCGTCAACCGCGTGTTCGAGACCAGCCTCAGCGAAGGCGTGCGCTTCGAGCGCCGGGTATTCCACTCTATCTTCGCCACGGCCGACCAGACCGAAGGCATGCAGGCCTTCGTCGAGAAGCGCAAACCGAGCTTCAGGAACAATTGAGCAAGCGCCAGACAACATTGGCGAGCCGACAACAATAACGAGGTAACATGCATGAAAATCGGATTTCTTGGCCTAGGTAATATGGGCGGGCCAATGGCTCACAATCTCATCAAGGCCGGCCATCAGCTGACCGTGTTCGATCTGTCCCAGACGGCAGTCAGCAGTCTTGTGGACGCTGGGGCCAGCGCTGCGCAAAGTATCGCCACGCTGGCCCAGAGCGATGTCGAGCTCATTATCACCATGCTCCCCGCAGCCCAGCACGTGAAATCCGTTTACCTGGGTGAGGAAGGCTTGCTGGCCAACGTTGCGCCGGCGGTACGCCTGATCGACAGCTCAACCATCGATCCGATGAGCGCCCGCGAAGTTGCCACCGCCGCAGAAAAAAATGGCAACCGCATGATTGATGCACCGGTGTCCGGCGGTACTGGTGGTGCTACGGCAGGCACCCTGACCTTCATGGTGGGCGGCGAGCAGACTGATTTCGATGCAGCCCTGCCGGTATTGCAGACAATGGGCAAGAACATTGTTCACTGTGGCCCGGCGGGCAACGGACAGGTGGCCAAGGTCGCCAATAACATGTTACTGGCGATCTCTATGATCGGGACCGCCGAAGCCATGAATCTGGGCGTATCCCTGGGCATGGATCCCAAGGTGCTGGCGGGCATCATCAATACTTCAAGCGGTCGCTGCTGGAGTTCCGATACCTATAACCCCTACCCGGGCGTACTGGATAGCGCGCCGGCATCGCGGGGCTATACCGGCGGTTTTGGTAGCGATCTGATGCTCAAGGACCTCGGCCTGGCCACCGAGGCGGCCAAGCAGGCGCGCCAACCAGTCATCCTCGGCGGTCTGGCCCAGCAGCTTTACCAGACGTTCAGCAGCCAGGGTAATGGCGGGTTGGACTTCTCCGCGATCATCAAGCTGTATGGAGCCCGGAATGACTGATCTGCAGCAAACTGTATTGGCCGAGGTGCAGAACCAGGTCGGCCATCTGATACTCAATCGCCCTGCGGGCCTCAATGCGCTGACGCTCGAGATGATTCGGCTCCTGCAGCAGCAGCTGGACGCATGGCGCGAGGATGACAGCATCAAGGCCGTGGTTTTGCGGGCGAATGGCGAGAAAGCCTTTTGCGCCGGTGGTGACATTCGCGCCCTGTACGACAGCTTCAAGGCCGGTGACGGCATGTATACCACCTTCTTCGAAGAGGAATACGCGCTGGACCAGAGTATTCACGGTTACTCGAAACCTATCCTGGCACTGATGGACGGTTTCGTTCTCGGTGGCGGCATGGGCCTGGTGCAGGGCGCTTCACACCGGGTGATAACTGAAAGCGTACGCATGGGTATGCCTGAAACCGGCATAGGCTATTTCCCTGATGTGGGCGGAAGCTATTTTCTGTCCCGCCTGCCCGGAGAGCTGGGAGCCTACCTGGGCGTCACCGGCACGCAGATTCGGGCGGCTGATGCGCTCTTCACCGGACTTGCGGATTTCTGTCTGGGCAAGGATCTGATATCTGAACTGCATTTTTCACTGAACGGCACCACCTGGTCAGATAACCCAGGGCAAGACCTGACGGATATCCTCAAGACCCTGGCTTCCAGCGCAATGATCGGATCTGAACTCAAGGCCATCCAGCACACTATTGATCGTCACTTTGCTCATAATTCACTGGCGGACATCCGCCAGTCGCTGACGACGGAAGAATGTGAGGCCTATCAGGATTGGGCGGAAAAGACTGCTGCAGTGATTGATAGCCGCTCACCGCTGGCGATGAGCGTCACTCTGGAGATGATCCGCCGTGGTCGCGACCTGGATCTGGCAGACTGCTTCGCCATGGAGCTGCATCTGGATCGCCAATGGTTCGCCAAGGGCGACATCATGGAAGGTGTGCGAGCGCTGATTATCGATAAGGACAAGTCTCCACGCTGGAATCCGCCGACCCTCGCGGGAGTCAGCGCTGAACAGGTAGACGAATTCTTTGAAGGGTTTGCGCCTAGCTCCACCGCCAGTCGCCGCCAGGCCTGAGCCGGCCGCACAAGGGAATCGATACAATGCATGACATTGAACTGAATGAAGACCAGCGCATGGTCCGTGACATGGCCCGCCAGTTTGCGCAAAGCGAACTGGCGCCGCGTGCCGCCGAATGGGACAAGGCCGGCTGGATCGATGACGCTGTGGTGCGTCAGATGGGTGAGCTGGGGCTACTGGGGATGGTGGTGCCAGAGGAATGGGGCGGGAGCTACACTGATTACGCCGCTTACGCCCTGGCCGTGGAAGAAATTTCAGCAGGCTGCGGCGCAACGGGCGCCATTATGAGCATTCATAACTCCGTGGGGTGTGGACCGCTTCTCAAGTTCGGTACGCCGGATCAGCAGCAAACCTGGCTGCCTTCTCTCGCGGCGGGTCAGACGATTGGTTGTTTCTGTTTGACCGAACCCCAGGCCGGCTCCGAAGCGCACAACCTACGGACCCGAGCGGTCCTGGAAAATGGCGAATGGGTGATCAACGGCGCCAAGCAGTTTGTCAGCAATGCCAAGCGCGCGGGTCTGGCGATCGTTTTTGCCGTGACTGACCCTGAACTCGGCAAGAAAGGCCTCTCCGCCTTCCTGGTGCCCACCGAGAACCCTGGTTTCAGGATCGAGCGCATGGAACACAAGATGGGCATCCGCGGTTCGGATACCTGCGCCGTGAGCCTGGATAATTGTCGTATCCCCGAAGCCAACATGTTGGGCCAGCGCGGCAAAGGGCTGGCCATTGCCTTGTCCAATCTGGAGGGAGGCCGCATCGGCATTGCTGCGCAGGCCCTGGGCATTGCCCGTGCCGCCTTTGAGGCCGCACTGACCTACGCGCGGGAGCGCAGCCAGTTCGGCGTGGCGCTGACAGAGCATCAAAGCATCGCCAATATGCTTGCGGACATGCATATGAAGCTGAATGCAGCGCGGCTGATGATCCTGCATGCGGCACGTTTGCGCAGCGCCGGTGAGCCCTGTCTGTCCGAAGCCTCCCAGGCCAAGCTGTTTGCCAGCGAAATGGCGGAAGAGGTGTGCTCCAAAGCGATACAGATTCATGGCGGTTACGGTTATCTGGAGGACTACCCCGTCGAGCGGCTTTATCGTGATGCACGGATTACGCAGATTTATGAAGGCACCAGCGAGATACAGCGCTTGCTGATTGCACGGGAGCTGCGCCAGTATTCCCTTTAGTCTCAAAGCTGCTCGGACGTTCGGGCAGCAACCTTTCGAAAAGTAAAAAAAGACAAATTTGTTTGGTTTTGTGTGGATTTTGTACGCTGCCCGTACTAATGTATTCACATACCAATATGCCTCGCACGCGATACGCGAAAGGCAAATACAAAAACAACAATGTAGGGCTTGCTCATGAAATCTGATCTGATGAGTTCGTTTTCAGTAGCTGTGTTATCTGGTGTTCTTCTTGTCGCACTCAGCGTCGGCGCGCTGCACAGCAGTGCAAAAATGAATCCTGAAAATTCGATAGCATATACATGCAGCATCTCCTGCACATTGAACCCTGCTCATTGGTTTTAGTTTGCAATGTGTCGCAGCTTAGTGAAAATCCCGGCTGCGAACATCCAGGCCATCCAGCATCGGGGTGAGATCCGTCAGATGATGGGCGATGACGTGAATCACCCCCTTTTCCGTTTCCAGTCGGCCTTTGACCTGCATCAGCCTTGAACCAACCAGTTCCCTGCGTTGTCGCTCGCCCAGATCATGCCAGACCACTACATTGATCATGCCGTACTCATCTTCCAGGGTAACGAAGATCACGCCGCTGGCCGTGCTCGGCTTTTGCCTGCCGGTTACCAACCCTGCAACGACTACGGGCCGCCCATGCTCCATCTTTTTCAACTCCTTCGAGGAACGGCATCGCCTGTTTTTTAACTGCCTGCGCAGCAAGCTCAAGGGATGTGGGCCCAGGGTCGTACCTGTGGTGGCGTAATCGGCATGAATGTCTTCATCGACCTGAGGCAATGGCAATACGATCCCCTTCTCTTCTGTGGCGGGCTGTCCTGCAAAGAGTGGTAATTGCGGCTCTACGCCTGCAACCGCCCAGCGCGCCTTGTGTCTGTGACCAGCCAGACCGCGCAGCGCGCCCGCATCAGCCAGCAATTCACGTGCGCGATTGTCGAGACGGCAGCGCTGGATCAGATCCGTGGTATCTGAGAAGACTTTATTAGCGCGAGCGCAGGTAATGCGCTGAGCATCCTCTTCGCGAAAACCGCGCACCATACGCAGCCCCAGCCGTATCGCCAGTTCGCCTCCGCGCCCCGGTTCCAGCGTGCAGTCCCACTCGCTGTTTCGGGCATCCACGGGGAACGTCTCGATGTCATGGCGCCGCGCATCCTGGAGCAGCTGATCCGGACTGTAAAAACCCATGGGCCAGCTGTTGATCAGTGCGCAGATAAAGGCCGCCGGCTCATGGCACTTCAACCAGCAGCTGGCATAGGTCAACAGGGCAAAGCTGGCTGCATGGGATTCCGGGAAGCCGTAGTTTCCGAATCCTTTGATCTGCTCAAAGATGCGCTCGGCGAACTCCCGCGTATAACCGCGCGCAAGCATGCCTTCGGTCAGGCGTTTCTGATGCGGTTCCAGACCACCCAGGCGTTTCCAGGCTGCCATGGAACGGCGCAGCTGGTCTGCCTCGCCGGGGGTATATCCCGCCGCCACGATAGCCAGCTCCATCACCTGTTCCTGAAACAGCGGCACGCCGAGTGTGCGTTCGAATACCTGGCGCAACGCCTCGGAGGGATAGGTTACCGGTTCCTCACCGTTTCGCCGCCGCAGATAGGGATGCACCATATCGCCGACGATCGGGCCGGGGCGAACAATTGCCACTTCAATGACCAGATCATAAAAGGTTCTGGGTTTGAGTCGCGGCAGCATGGCCATCTGGGCCCGCGATTCGATCTGGAATACCCCGACGGTATCGGCCCGGCTGATCATCTCGTAGGTAGCCTTATCCTCGGCAGGAATAGTCGCCAGGGTCAGATCCCGGCCGCGATGCAGGCGTAGCAGATCGAAGGCCCTTCGCAGCGCGCTGAGCATGCCCAGGGCCAGAATATCCACCTTGAGCAAACCAACCGCATCCAGATCGTCCTTGTCCCACTGAATGATGGTGCGGTCATCCATGGCGGCGTTTTCAACCGGTACCAGTGTTTCCAGCGGCTGTTCGGAAATAACGAAACCGCCAGGATGCTGGGACAGATGCCGTGGAAAGCCGACAAGCTCGCCCGTCAGAGTCAGCACCCTGTGCAACACAGGATTAGCCGGATCAAAACCGGCCTCGCGCAGCCTCTCCCCGGAGGGCACCTTACTGCTCCACTTGCCGCAACAATCAGCCAATGCGCTTATCTGATCGGGCGGTAGACCCAGTGCCTTGGCTACATCCCGTATAGCCCCGGCGCCGCGATAGGAGGAGGCCACCGCCGTGAGTGCAGCGCGGCGGCGCCCATAGCGATTGAATACGTACTGGATGACTTCTTCGCGCCGATCGTGCTCGAAATCCACGTCGATATCCGGCGGCTCGTTGCGTTCCCTGGATATGAACCGCTCGAACAACATGTTCATGCGAGACGGATCGATTTCTGTAATACCCAGCGCAAAACAGACGGCCGAGTTGGCAGCCGAGCCGCGACCCTGACAGAGAATATGGCGACTACGGGCGAAACGGACGATGTCGTGCACCGTCAGAAAATAACTTTCGTAGTGCATTTCAGTAATCAGTTCGAGCTCGGTCTCGATCTGTTGCAGTACCTTATCCGGCGCCCCCTCGGGCCAGCGCCAGCACATGCCCTCCTCGGTCAACGTGCGCAACCAGGAGGCGGCGGTCTGGCCCTCCGGGACCAGCTCACGTGGATACTGATAACGCAGCTGGCCGAGGTCGAAGGTGCAGCGCTCGGCAATCCGCAGCGTCTCGGCTAACAACGCAGCGGGATACAGCTCGGATAACACCGGTGGCGAGCGCAGATGCCGCTCGCCATTGGGAAACAGATGTTGCCCGGCGTCGGCGACGGTGCAGTGATGACGGATGGCAGTCATGGTGTCCTGCAGTGCGCGACGCCCGCGGGCGTGCATATGCACATCGCCTGTTGCCACGGCAGGAATATCCAGAGACTCGGCGAGAGCCAGCAATTGATCCAGCCGCCTGGCATCATCCGGACCGCGATGCAATTCAACGGATAGCCACAACCGATCGGCAAAGTGCTGTTTCAGCCAGCGTCCCATTTCCGCGTCCGGTTGTTGTTCAGGTATCCAAAGCGCCAGCAGCCCGGTAAGCGATTCATCAAAATCACTTCTCTGGAGCCTGTATTCGCCCTTGGGCGCGCGCCGCCGGGCAACAGTGACAAGCCGGCAGAGGTTCTGGTAGCCGATCAGGTTTTCCGCCAAGAGCACCAGTTTGGGGCCTGCTTCGACACGCATCTCACTGCCGACTATGAGCGGGACGCCCGTCTGCCGTGCGGCCTGCCAGGCACGAACGATGCCAGCCAGCGTGCATTCATCAGTAATCGCCAGTGCTCGATAGCCATGCGCCCTGGCCCGTTCGAATAACTCCAGCGCACTGGAGGCCCCGCGCTGGAAGCTGAAGTTGGACAGGCAGTGCAGCTCTGCATATCCAGTCATGCGAACCACCCATGCAACATCAATGGTCCAGAATCGCCCACCGGCCGGTAGGCCCAGGCCAGTTGACCGGATTGAGTCCTCAGAAGGTAATAATCCCTGCGGATATCCCCGCCATCCCACCATCCGGACTCGATGCGCTCAGGCCCGGCCAGAATCTGGCTTCCAGCGAATTCTGATATAACCGGCTCGTCCAAGAGCCAGGCGGGACGCAGCCGCTGGTTCGTGGGGGAAGCAACCTGAGCAATTTCATTACTGGTTTGCCATGCCCGTTCAGGTCGGTGGTCAGCCTGTATATGCAGCCCCGTTACAGCGTCATCCCCAAGCCGGGCGCGCAGGCGTTCACGCAGCTGCTCCCAGGGCAGTGATTGGTGCGCTCGTTCGGAGAAAAGCTCACGGCGCTCAGGTACAAACACCGGGAGATCCCGCGCAATCAGCCGCAGCGCCAGAACCGGTTCTGGCAACTGCACCTGTTCCAGCCGACCGCGTACCAGTTCAAACAACATGGTCGCTTCACGTTCGGTGTTCAGCAGTCCGATGGGTAGCAGTGTGTCCTCGCGATCACGATGCTCCATGTGCAGGGTAAAACGCTGCACGCCACTGTCTCGCCCCGCCAGATAGGCGGCCAGATCGGCCGTCAAGCGGCGCAAGGGAAATAACAAGGCCTGGTGGGATTCCACCTCAAAGTTCAATTCGATACGGCTGTCGAAGTAATCCGGGGGTGCATAACATGCAAGCGCTAGCTGCCGGGCCCCCAGCAAGGTATCGATATGCATGAGCACTTCCTTGCTGAAGCGCCGTGCGATGCTGTCCCGCGGCAATCGCAAAATCTGCTCCAGATTTCTTATGCCCATACGCGAGAAGGCGATGGCAGCGCTGCGCTCCAACCCGAGACGATCGACCGGATGCTGAGCAAGCATTTTTTGTAGCTGCGCCTCATCCACAGCCAGGCCATCATGGCAATTAACCAACGCCCGCGCTGCCGCGGCATTGGGCGCAACCACAATCCGGTGTTGGAAGCCCAGCTCCGTCAACTCCTTGCGCAGCAGCGACTCAAAGCGTGGCCAGGGGCCAAACAGGCTGTAACTGGATTGCACCTCCATCAACACAGCGCGGGGATAATGCAGGCTCACATGCGAACTGAAGCGATAGGCCCATGCGGCAAGGAATTGATGCCAGCGTTCAATCTCGGCCGGATCGTATTCCGCCATGGCAAAAGTGTTGGTTATGGCCTGGGCTGCGGTCAAAGATTGACCGGGGCGCAAGCCAAGCTCGCGGGCGGCAGAGTTCATGGTTTGCAGCACGCGGCGCTGGGTCGGGCCGCTCAGCAATACCAGCGGCGCGTCCGAATCAGCGCGTGTCCGAAGAACAGCGTCTAAAGCCAGTTGCGGGAAGAGAATACAAGCCCAGCGCATAATGAATTTTCAATGCCACGCGACGAAGGGAAGCGGGGCCGCTGGCGCGATACCGCCCCGGCACTTGAGAACACGTAGTTGGCTGGTCGCCGATTCAAGCAACAGACGCAGCGCGGCGGGGGAAGGATTCACCGCTTCTTCGGCCGGACGGTAGGCAAAGGCAAGGGTTTGCCCTGTTTCAGCAGCAACCTGTAACCGCCGCATGGATCGATCATCTGCACGTTGCGGCCAACACAACACTGCGCCATTGCATCCTGTTCGCAGACACTGCTCGGCTGCCCAAAGCGCTTCGGCACCCTGTGCATTCACGATCATCAGATGGCGCAGATCTATTCCTGCGGCGTGCCAGGCCGGTGCAAAGGGCACATGGGGTGGCGCCACCAGCACCACTGTTTCCCCCGCCTGGGTCAATCGCGCCAGTGTCGGCCACAACAGCCGCAACTCACCCGTCCCCTCAGCCTGAAGCAGGATTTCACTCAACGCAGCCAGGGGCCAGCCGCCGGAGGGCAACATTGCATCCAGCCCGGCATTGCCGGTCGGATACCCGCTACGGGGCGTGCTGGTGTGCCGGCCTTTCCATATCCGGCGTTGATCCAGCAGGGCATCCAGTGCAACGACAGCGCCCATCAGTCCGCTCCGCGCATCGTATGAGAGCGCATCAGGTCAGGAGTGAAATGAGGAATCAAGCGAAGCATACAGACCACCTTTTTACTGTATAGATATACAGCATATTCAGATCAAAACGACTGGTCAATTTGTATTCGTGGAAGTGGATGAGTGGTCCAGTAACTATTAACTATGGGCCATCTTGGAGACGCTGACGGATTTGCTGTGTCGAGTTCGAACGCAGTCCGAGGCACTCGACAACTCCAGGGGCAGACCGGTCTATCCCGTAGCGTCGCTACCTGGGGGTGTCGTGCGCCTGCGCGACGCATTGGCTTTGGAGATCAACGCTGAAGTCGTAACGAATCGTTGTCGTCGAGTCCGAACGGGGCCCGTGGCGCTCGACAACCCCGGGAATTAGTCAGTGGCTGGCATACTTCCAGCAAGCCAATCCAGGTCTTCGGGGCGGGTGACCTTGATATTGTCAGCACGGCCCTCGACCAGCAGCGGTGCCTGACCCGCCCACTCCATTGCAGACGCCTCATCGGTGATGGAGGCACCGGCACCCAGCGCACCGGACAAAGCGTTGCGCAGCGCTTCAAGGCGAAACATCTGCGGCGTATAGGCCTGCCAGAACAGTGCGCGATCCGGCGTGGCGGTTACCCGTCCATCTGCGCCAGCCAGCTTGAGGGTATCGCGCACCGGCACGGCCAACAGACCGCCCACCGCATCGTCCGCAAGCGTTTCCAATAGCTTGTCCAGATCGGTCGCGGCCAGATTGGGACGGGCCGCATCATGCACCAGCACCCAATCCTCGGACTTTGCACCCTGGGCAACCAAGGCTTCCAATCCATTCAATACCGAATCGGCGCGCTCCCGCCCGCCAGCAGCGGTACGAATCCGCACGTCTTGGGCGCAGGGCAGTTCAGGCCAGTAAGGATCATTTTCAGCCAGGCTGACGACCAGACCTCGCAAACCGGGCTGATTCAGGAAGCAATCAAGGGTATGTTCAATCAGGCTGCGACCAGCCAGGGGAAGATACTGCTTGGGGCGGTCCGCCTGCATGCGCGATCCGATACCGGCAGCGGGGATGACGACCCAGAAGGGTAAAACATTCATTTATTCGGAGCTCAGCTGATACAGCGTCTCACCGTCGCGAATCATGCCAAGCTCTTTCCTGGCACGTTCCTCAATGGTTTCCAGACCCTGTTTGAGCTCGATTACCTCGGCGGTCAGCACGCGATTGCGCTCCAGCAGCTGCTCGTTCTCACGTTTCTGCTCGGCGATCTGTTGGCTGAGCTGAGTCACATGCGCCAGGCTGCCCTCGCCTACCCACAAGCGATATTGCAGGCCAGCCAGCATTACCAGAGCAATTACCCAGAGCCACTTCACGTGTTATCGCCTCCAATGGCGTTACCTATTCTGCGCCGATTGCCAGCCTATCAACCGGCCAGCACCAGCACCAGTCCCTACTCCATGTACCAGAGCCAGAAACGACGAGGCGCTGAACAATGCCAGCGCCCGTCAGGTTTCGTCAATAATCAGCAATCAGCCACGAAACTCGGCACGGCCCTTATACGGAGCGGAACCGTCCAGCTGCTCTTCAATACGCAGCAACTGGTTGTACTTGGAAACGCGATCAGAGCGGCACAGCGAACCGGTCTTGATCTGTCCAGCCGCGGTACCCACAGCCAGGTCGGCAATGGTGTGGTCTTCGGTCTCACCGCTACGGTGAGAGATGACCGCGGTGTAACCGGCAGCCTTGGCCATCTGGATGGCTTCCAGCGTTTCGGTCAGCGAGCCGATCTGGTTGAACTTGATCAAAATCGAGTTACCGATGCTTTTGTCGATGCCTTCCTTGAGGATCTTGGTGTTGGTTACGAACAGATCGTCACCGACCAGCTGAACCTTGGCACCGATCTTGTCGGTCAGGACTTTCCAGCCGTCCCAATCGGACTCATCCATGCCATCTTCAATGGAGATGATCGGATAACGTTCAGTCAGGCCTGCCAGATAATCAGCAAAACCGGCGGCATCAAACACCTGGCCTTCGCCAGCCAGATCGTATTTGCCGTCCTTGTAGAATTCGCTTGAAGCGCAGTCCAGCGCCAGAGTGACGTCGTCACCCAGTGTGTATCCGGCATTCGCGACTGCTTCGGCGATTGCGCCGAGCGCGTCTTCGTTGGAACTCAGGTTCGGTGCGAAACCGCCCTCATCACCCACCGAGGTGCTCAGTCCGCGCGCCTTCAGAACGGCTTTCAGGTGATGGAAAATCTCTGCGCCCATACGCAGGGCGTCAGCAAAGGTCTTGGCGCCAACCGGCTGGACCATGAATTCCTGAATGTCAACGTTGTTGTCAGCATGCTCACCGCCATTGATGATGTTCATCATCGGGACCGGCATGCTGTACTGACCGGGGGTGCCGTTCAGGTCTGCGATATGTGCATACAGCGGCACGCCCTTGGACTGTGCTGCTGCCTTGGCGGCCGCCAGGGACACAGCGAGAATGGCGTTGGCGCCCAGGTTGGCCTTGTTCTCGGTTCCATCAAGGTCAATCATGGCTCGGTCCAGACCCGCTTGATCTTCAACGTCGCGACCGACCAGTAACTCACGAATAGGGCCATTGATATTGGCAACTGCCTTGAGCACGCCCTTGCCCATATAGCGGCTCTTGTCGCCATCACGCAGTTCCAGCGCTTCACGGGAACCGGTCGAAGCTCCGGACGGCGCACAGGCGCTACCGATGATATTTCCGTCCAGGATGACATCTGCTTCTACAGTCGGGTTGCCGCGCGAATCCAGAACTTCACGACCCTTGATATCAATGATTTTCGCCATCTTTGCTACGTGCTCCATTTAATCGTCCGAGAATAGATCAGCTACTACGCGACAAGTTCAAGCGGTCTCCAGCACCGCAAAGCTTTTGACCAGATCATCAAGCTGCTTGAGTTGCGAAAGGAAAGGTTCGAGCTTGTCCAGGCGCAGAGCGCACGGGCCATCGCACTTGGCGTTATCGGGATCCGGATGGGCTTCCAGAAACAGCCCAGCCAGGCCCTGGCTCATGCCCGCCTTGGCCAGATCAGTCACCTGACCGCGCCGTCCGCCTGCAGAATCACTACGTCCGCCCGGCATCTGCAACGCATGGGTCACATCGAAAAACACCGGGTAGCCCATCTGCTTCATGATGCCGAAGCCGAGCATATCCACGACCAGATTGTTGTAACCGAAGCTGGAGCCCCGCTCACATAGAATCAACCGATCGTTGCCGGCCTCCTCACACTTGGTGAGGATGTGCTTCATTTCCGCCGGCGCGAGGAACTGCGCTTTCTTGATATTGATAACGGCTTTGGTCTCAGCCATAGCCACCACCAGATCAGTTTGCCGCGACAGGAAAGCCGGCAGCTGGATGATGTCGCAGACTTCAGCCACCGGTGCAGCCTGATGCGGCTCATGAACGTCAGTAATCACCGGCACGTTGAAGGTATGCTTGATCTCCTCGAAGATCTTCAGCCCCTCTTCCATGCCCGGGCCGCGGAAGGAGTTGATCGAGGAGCGGTTGGCCTTGTCGAAGCTGGCCTTGAATACGTAGGGAATGCCCAGCTTGCTGGTCACCTCTACGTAGGTCTCGCAAATTCGCATCGCCAGCTCGCGGGACTCGAGAACATTCATGCCCCCGAACAGCACGAAAGGTTTGTCGTTGGCGATATCGATGTTGCCGACCTGGATTGTCTTCTGGGTCATCGGTATTCCTCAGGCGTTAGCCTTGCTCGCCTTCTGTGCCAGGGCTGCATTGACGAAGCCGCTGAACAAGGGGTGACCATAACGGGGAGTGGAAGTGAATTCCGGGTGGAACTGGCATGCCACGAACCACGGATGATCGCCCACCTCGATAACTTCAACCAGCGCGCCATCGACTGACCGACCGGTAACTTTCAGACCGCCCGCCTGCAAATCGGGCAACAGGTTGTTGTTGACCTCATAACGGTGGCGGTGGCGTTCGACAATCACATCCTTGCCATAGCATTCATGGGCACGCGAGCCAGGCTCCAGCGCACAATCCTGACCGCCGAGGCGCATGGTACCGCCCAGATCAGAGCCTTCATCCCGCAACTGTTTGTCACCGCTAGCGGTCTGCCACTCGGTAATCAGACCCACCACCGGATGCGTGCTGGTCTTGTCAAATTCGGTCGAGTTGGCGTCGTTCCAGCCAAGAATATGCCGCGCATACTCGATGACCGCCACCTGCATGCCCAAGCAAATGCCGAGATACGGAATCTTGTTCTCACGGGCGTAGCGCACGGTCTCGATCTTGCCCTCAACGCCGCGCTGGCCGAACCCACCCGGCACCAGAATGGCATCCACATCCTCGAGCAGCGAAGTGCCCTTGAGTTCGATGTCTTCTGAGTCGATGTAGCGCAGATTGACCTTGGTCCGGCTCTGAATGCCGGCGTGGCTGATGGCTTCGATCAGCGACTTGTAGGCTTCCAGCAGTTCCATGTACTTGCCGACCATGGCGATGGTCACTTCCTGATCCGGATACAGCTTGGCATCGACCACGCGGTCCCATTCGGACAGATCAGCCTGCCCACATTCCAGGCCAAAGCGTTCCACAACAAAATCGTCCAGGCCCTGCGCATGCAGGGCGGAAGGAATACGGTAAATACTGTCCAGATCTTCCAGACCAATAACCGCACGCTCTTCCACATTGGTGAACAGCGCAATCTTGCGGCGAGAGGACAGATCGATCGGGTGATCGGAGCGGCAGATCAGCACATCCGGTTGCAAGCCAATGGAGCGCAATTCCTTGACCGAGTGCTGGGTGGGCTTGGTCTTGGTCTCACCGGCGGTAGCGATATAAGGGACCAGCGTCAGGTGCATGAGCATGGCGCGCTTGGCACCCACCTCGATACGCAGCTGGCGGATCGCCTCAAGGAACGGCTGGGACTCGATATCACCCACGGTACCGCCGATTTCCACCATGGCTACATCGGCATCGCCGGCGCCCTTGATGATGCGGTCCTTGATCTCGTCAGTAATATGCGGGATAACCTGAATCGTCGCGCCCAGATAATCACCGCGGCGCTCCTTGCGCAACACGTGTTCATATACACGGCCAGCAGTAAAGTTGTTGGCGCGGGTCATGGTCGCATTGATGAAGCGCTCATAATGGCCCAGGTCGAGATCAGTCTCGGCGCCATCATGGGTGACAAAAACCTCACCGTGCTGGAAGGGGCTCATGGTGCCCGGATCCACGTTGATATAGGGATCGAGCTTGAGCATGGTGACCTTCAGTCCCCGCGCTTCAAGGATCGCCGCCAGCGATGCCGAGGCGATGCCCTTACCCAATGAAGATACAACACCACCCGTGACGAAGATGTAGCGCGTCATGAAAAACCCGTAGATTGAACAGTTAGGCGGTCGCGACCGCAGGGAATCGAAGGGAGACCAAAGTCTCGTCAAGATGGGAAGTCAGGATACCAGACGCCCCCGGTTTGCTCAATCCGAAAGCGCCTGCACTGGCCAGGCCCGGACCTTCGCAAAGCTGTACTTCAAGGTAGCAAGGATTGCGCGCCTGGCTGCCACTCGATCCGCCAGCCAGGCTGCTCGTTGCCAGCGCTGAACGCCTCGGCATTCCAGCGCCCGGCCACCGATACCAGCTCGCCGTCGCAAAACAGTAGCGGCACAGCGGGTCGCAACCAGCCGGGAATGCCCGCCTCCTGAAACAACTGCTTGAGCGTCCGGTGAGGCCGTCCCGCCAGCTTGAGCCGTTCCCCGCCCTGGCGATAACCGACCTGCCAATTACCCGGACGATAGCTGATTCCGCCCTGGGCCTGGCGCATGCATAACACACCGTTACCACCGGCGAGTACCGTATCGCCGAACGCCACCAACGGCTGCGGCACGCCAGCGGCGAGACCCTTTGCTGATTGCAGCCACAGGTGTCCGGCGGAGCGACACAGTTGATAGTCGTCGATCTGCACGACCGGCTGACTGTCCTCTGCTGCACCCAACTGATCCAGCACGACCTCGGACTGCCGGTGATCCGGCATGCGTCTGCCCTGTTGGTGCAACCAATAACGCAGCAGATTGTTCTGCCGGGCAGCGGATAGCGTGAGCAGCACTTCAACCCGTAATGCCGGCCAGGGCTGTAGCCATGGATCCTGGCTGACTGCCTGTGCCCGCTCAAGATCCTGCGCGGCCCGTTCGTCAAGCAGGCTGGTGGCCTCCTCCACATGCTCGATCAAACGCAGCAGACTGCTGTCTACCATCGGCCAGTGCTGACGCAGTACGGGCAATATCTGATGACGCAAGGTAGTGCGGGCAAACCGCGCGTCGGCATTTGCCGGGTCTTCAATCCAGCGCAGCCCCTGCTCCTCGGCCCAAGTCTCGAGTTCGTTCCGGCGCCAGCCAAGCAGCGGCCGGAACAGCTGACCGCTGCCTACCTGGCGGCTGGCGGGCATACCGGATAGCCCGCGCAGACCCGTGCCACGTACGAGACGGAATAAGAGTGTTTCCAGCTGATCATCGAGATGATGCGCCAGCAACAGCACATCTTCCGGCCCGATAAGCGAGGCGAAAGCCTGATAGCGCGCATCTCGCGCAGCAGCTTCAATACTGGCGCCAGGCTCGAGCTGTACGTGTTTGATGTGCAGTGGGATACTGCGCAATACGCACTGCTGCTCACAATGCTCGGCCCATTTGTCTGCAAGCGGATGCAGACCATGGTGCACGTGAACGGCAACCACAGGCGGCAGCTGGCAGGTCTTGCCGAGCTGCGCCAGCGCCTCCAGCAACACCATCGAGTCCAGACCGCCAGAAAGCCCCAGCCACCAGACCGGAGCTTGCGCGCAGTGCGCCAGGTGTTCGTGCAGCGCCTGCGGGGTGAACATGATTACTTGATGCCGAAGGCCATCAGACGATCATAACGGCTATCCAGCAACGCCTCAGCGGAATAGTTGTCCAGTGCAGCCAGTTCAGACAGCAGTTGCGCCTTGATCCGCGCTGCCATTTCCTCCGGCTGGCGATGCGCGCCACCCAAAGGCTCAGGGATCAGATTATCAACCAGACCCAGCTCTTTCAGACGCGCAGCGGTGATGCCCATCGCTTCGGCGGCCTCAGCAGCCTTCTCGGACTTCTTCCACAGAATCGATGCACAACCCTCGGGCGAAATCACCGAATACGTCGAATACTGCAGCATCATCAGCCGATCACAGACGCCAATCGCCAATGCGCCGCCTGATCCGCCTTCGCCAATCACCGTGGAGATGATGGGCGTCTTCAGACGAGACATGATCTGCAGGTTCCAGGCGATCGCCTCACTTTGGCCGCGCTCTTCTGCATCGATCCCCGGATAGGCACCGGGCGTATCGATAAATGTGAGAATCGGCATCTTGAAGCGTTCTGCCAACTGCATCAGACGGCACGCCTTGCGATAGCCCTCGGGCTTGGGCATGCCGAAGTTGCGTCGAACCTTCTCTTTTACGGCGCGGCCTTTCTGGTGTCCGATAACCATGACCGGCCGGCCTTCCAGACGCGCCATACCGCCGACAATCGCTGCATCATCAGCGAAATGACGGTCGCCGTGCATTTCTTCGAAATCGGTAAAGATGTGCTGAATGTAATCCAGCGTATAAGGACGCTGCGGGTGCCGCGCCATCTGCGCGACCTGCCAGCTGGACAGATTGGAGAAGATGCTCTCGGTGAGAGACTTGCTCTTGTCCTGGAGCCGGGTAATTTCATCGGTGATATTCAGCGAATTATCGCTGCCCACCAATCTCAACTCTTCGATCTTGGCCTGCAGATCGGCGATGGGATGTTCAAATTCAAGGTAATTCTGACTTTTGCTCATAGGCGTACATCATCCGCGTGGCCCATGCTGGGCATTCGATTTTTTGCGTTACCTTACGGGAATGCCTGACCTGCGTCGAGCAGGCCGGCGGCCGAGGTCGCGGTTATCTGTAGTGCAAAGAGACGCTGTCTTTTCCGAGCTGGTCACGCAGGCTCTGGACCAAGTCGTCTGCAGGTTCCACTTTCCATTCGTCCCCGAGCTTGAGCAGCGCCGCAGCGTCGGGACGCTGAAAATCAATCGTGACCGCGCAACCGCCCTTGTGCTTTTGTAACAACCCTGCCAGCTGCGACAAGCAGTCAGGGCCGTGCCGCTGGGTGTTCATCCTGATCCGGACGCTGTCCAGCAGACTCGTGCGCGCGTCTTCCAGACTCATCACCCGCTTGGCGCGCATGCGCAGGCCACCGGAGAAATCATCCTGGGCGACCTCCCCCTCCACTACCAGCAAGGCATCCTTCTGCAACAAGGACTGGGCCGCCTGGAAGGCGTCCGCAAACAGCGACACCTCGATACGCGCGGAACGGTCGTCCAGCGTCACGAAGCCGACCTTATCGCCGCGCTTGCTTTTCATTACCCGCAGATCAAATACCAGCCCTGCAATGGTCTGACTCTCCCGGGAGGGTTTAAGGTCAATAATCCGTTGCCGGGCAAAGCGACGTACTTCCTTTTCATACTCGTCGATCGGGTGCCCGGTCAGATACAGACCGAGTGTTTCCTTTTCCCCGCGCAGGCGCTCCTTGAAACTCCACTCGCGAACACGGCGGTAATTTTCGAACACGTCACGCTCAGCGGAAGGCCCGAGCAATTCGCCGAACAGGTCGTCATGACCGCTGTCCGCGCTCTTGGCGGTCTGTTCCGCTGCGGCCATCGCCTCTTCCATGGCCGCAGACAGCGCGGCCCGGTTGCGATCCACCTGCTTGAGATAGGCAGCCTGTTCGGTATCGAAGAAGGGGCCCATCGAATCCAGCGCGCCACTGCGCACCAGCGCTTCCATTACGCGCTTGTTGATCCGCTTCAGATCCACCCGCGCACAGAAGTCGAACAGATCGGTGAAGGGCCCTCCGGCGCGGCGCGTCTGAACGATGGTTTCCACCGGCCCTTCGCCCACGCCCTTGATCGCGCCGAGCCCGTAAACCACAGCGCCGGATTCATCGACGGTGAATTTGTAATCGGACAGGTTCACATCCGGCGCCTTAACCTGCAGCCTCATGCTGCGGCACTCTTCAATCAGCGTGACGACCTTGTCGGTGTTGTGCATATCCGCCGACAACACTGCTGCCATAAAGGCCGCCGGATGATGCGCCTTGAGCCAGGCGGTCTGATAGGAAACCAGGCCATAGGCCGCCGAGTGCGATTTGTTGAAACCGTAACCGGCAAATTTTTCCACCAGGTCAAAGATGTTGCCCGCAAGGTCCGCATCGATACCGTTGTTCTCGCAGCCTTCAAGGAAGATAGCCCGCTGCTTGGCCATCTCTTCGGGCTTTTTCTTGCCCATGGCACGGCGCAGCATGTCGGCGCCGCCAAGGGTATAACCCGCCATCACCTGGGCAATCTGCATCACCTGTTCCTGATACAAAATGATGCCGTAGGTGGGCTTCAGTACCGGCTCGAGGCCCGCATACTGATAATTCGGGTGTGGGTAGGAGACGATCTCGCGTCCGTGCTTGCGGTTGATGAAGTCATCAACCATGCCCGATTGCAGCGGACCGGGGCGGAACAACGCCACCAGGGCGATCAGGTCTTCCAGACAGTCCGGCTTGAGCTTCTTGATCAGCTCCTTCATGCCGCGCGATTCAAGCTGAAAGACCGCCGTCGTCTCGGCCTTCTGCAGCATGTGGTAGGTCGGCGCATCATCCAGCGGGATGAAGTCGATATTGAGCGCCTCCAGCCCGTTCTTCGCCTGCTCGCGGTTGATGGTTTCCATCGCCCAATCGATGATCGTCAGGGTTCGCAGCCCGAGGAAGTCGAACTTCACCAGACCGGCGGCTTCCACGTCATCCTTGTCGAACTGGGTCACCAGACCCGCACCGGCTTCATCACAATACAAGGGCGCGAAATCGGTCAATTTGGTGGGTGCGATTACCACGCCCCCGGCGTGCTTGCCGACGTTACGGGTAATACCCTCCAGTTTGCGCGCCATGTCCCAGATTTCCTGGGCTTCCTCATCGGCCGCCAGAAACTCGCGCAGAATCTCTTCCTGCTCGAAGGCCTTGGCCAGGGTCATCCCGACTTCGAAGGGGATCATCTTCGACAACTTATCAGCCAGCCCGTAGGACTTGCCCTGCACCCGCGCCACGTCCCGCACCACGGCTTTGGCCGCCATGGTGCCGAATGTGATGATCTGGGATACCGCGTCCCGGCCATAGGTCTCCGCCACATAGTCGATGACGCGGTCGCGTCCCTCCATGCAGAAGTCGATATCGAAGTCGGGCATGGACACCCGCTCGGGATTCAGGAAGCGTTCGAACAGCAGGTCATAGGCGAGCGGGTCAAGATCGGTGATCAACAGCGCGTAAGCCACCAGCGAGCCCGCCCCCGACCCCCGGCCAGGCCCAACCGGCACGCCATTGCCCTTGGCCCACTTGATGAAGTCCATCACGATCAGGAAGTAACCGGGAAAGCCCATCTGGTTGATGATGTCGAGCTCGAAATTCAAACGATCCACGTACACCTGGCGGCGCGCATCATAATCAGGCGTGTCCGGCGGGAGGATGACCTTGAGGCGTTCATCCAGTCCTTCGAAGGACACCTGACGAAAGTATTCTTCGATGGTCAGGCCTTCGGGAATCGGGAATTCCGGAAGAAAGTAGGTGCCCAGCTGGACGTCGATGTTGCAGCGCTTGGCGATTTCAACACTGTTTTCCAGGGCTTCCGGAATATCCGAGAACAACTCGGCCATTTCTTCCGGCGTCTTCAGGTACTGCTCTTCGCTGTACTGGCGGACCCGGCGCGGATCATCCAGCGCCCGCCCTTCACCGATACACACCCGCGTTTCGTGGGCTTCGTAATCCTCGCGCTTGAGGAAGCGCACGTCATTGGTGGCAACGACCGGACAGTCCAGCCGCGTGGCCAGCGCAACGGCGGCGTGCACATGCTCTTCGTCATTGCGACGACTGGTGCGCTGCAGTTCAAGATAGAAACGCCCGGGAAACACGTCCATCCAGTAGCTGAGCAACTCATCGGCTTCATGGGGATTGTTGGATAACAAGGCCTGTCCGATCTCGCCTTCCTTTGCACCTGACAGCGCAATAACGCCTTCACTGGCTTCGGCTATCCATTCCCGGCGAATGGTAACCAGACCGTTTTTCTGCCCTTCGGTATAGCCACGAGAGATCAGTTCGGTGAGGTTGCGATAGCCGGGGCGGTTCATTGACAGCAGGGTCATCCGGGTCAGGCTGCTTTCGTCATCCCGGCCAACCAGCCAGATATCCACGCCCGAGATCGGCTTGATGCCCGCGCCCATGGAAGCCTTGTAGAATTTCACCAGGCTGCACATGTTGTTCTGGTCGGTAACCGCCACAGCCGGCATACCACCCTCGCCCACCGCCTTGATTAACGGTTTGATCTTGACCAGGCCGTCCACGAGGGAATATTCACTGTGGACACGCAGATGGACGAAGGAGAAGCTCATTGATGATCCTGTTTCAGATGCGAACGGCAAGGGAGCGATTGTAACGGCGGGGGGCGAATCGAGCCAGCGACCTTGGGTTTGGTTTGTTGATCGATGTTCTGAAGGAGTGCTTGGGGAGCCAGTGGCAGATCGCCCGCGTCAGCTCACCCCGGATTTGCAACAGAACCAGACTCACCTGTTTTGCGGTCGCGTGAAGATGCGCACTGATATCGGGAGCGAGCCGCCCACCGGCTGCCAGGATTGCGCAAGACACCGTAAACCCATCCATGGGGGCTTGGTGAAAACATCCCTGTTTTCGACACTTGCTTCACCCGGCACAGATGCGGGCTTGATCGGGCATCGGCTGGCTGGAAGCGTCAAAAACATCAGCCAGGCGCCAAGCGCTCGGAATAGCCAGCCTGAAGTCAAGCGCCCACCGGGTGTCAGGATTGCGCATCGGTGAAAATAAAACCGACAGCCGCTCGGACCAGTCCCCCCTTTGGAAAAGGGGGTTAGGGGGATTCGGTTTTTGACCTGGCCGCGCCGATATATCAGAAGCCGGCCGCCTCTGGCCGCGTTCGAATTCGCCGACGGAGTTTGGTGTGGCTGGGAAGTCTGGCGTAGCGCAGGCGCGCTACACCCCCAGGATCGGTGTCCGACCAGCCAGCCTGATTTTTCACTCTGGCAACTCAAATCTCTACGGCGAAGCGAGGCGACAGGGCTGCGATGACCGTGCGATGACAGGGATGTCATCGACGAGCTTACAGGGACGTACTTGCAGCGTGTCAGCGCGGCCCTGTGACCTCGCGAAAGCTGACCCCTACCTACTCAACCAAACATTAAAACGGTGGCGAGAGACGACGACATCAGGAGAGCTCTGCAGCTTCGGCCTCGGGAAATGATGGCTCGGCAGATTCAATCGGCAGCGACGGCACCACCAAATCCAACGCCTCACGCACCGGAGCAAACGAGCGGCGATGTATCACGGTGGCGCCTCGCTCCTTCAACGCCGCAAGATGCTGCACCGTGGGGTAGCCCTTGTTCTGCGCGAGGCCGTAGCCGGGATACCGCAGATCCATTTCGACTAGCTCGCGATCGCGGGCGACTTTCGCCAGGATCGACGCTGCGGCGATCGCCGGAACGCGGCTGTCACCCTTGATCACCGGCTCGCTGGGCATGGGCAGGATCGGGCAGCGGTTACCGTCTACCAGCACGCGGTCCGGGCGGACCGACAAACCTGCTACGGCGCGCTGCATGGCGAGCATGGTCGCGTGCAGGATGTTGAGCTCGTCGATTTCCTCAACTTCCGCGCGGGCAATGCACCAGGCCAGCGCACGCTCCTGGATCAGCGGAAAGAGCTCTTCGCGGCGGGCTTCGGTAAGTTTTTTGGAATCGTTCAGGCCTTCGATCGGGTTGAGCGGATCGAGGATGACGGCGGCAGTCACCACGGCGCCGCAGAGTGGTCCGCGTCCGACCTCGTCAACGCCCGCAACGGTCTCTCCGTCGGGAACAATCCAGTCCATCACGATCTGGTTCATGCCAACCTGCCCTTCTGTTTCAACAGCTCTATCACTGCGTCGGCCGCGGAATGATCTGCATCGCGGCGCAGCATCTGATGCAGCTTCATGAATTCTGCCTGGGTCGCTTCACGCTCGGGCGTTGACCCCAGGCGCTCAAGCAGTGCAGCGCCCATGGCGTCGGGTGTGGCATCGTCCTGTAGAAATTCGGGAACCACCTCCCTTTTCGCCAACAGGTTGGGAAGCGACACATGCCCAACCCGCACCAGGCGTTTGAGTATACGAAAGGTTAACCCGGCCATGCGGTAGGCGACCACCATGGGCCGCTTGAACAGCATGGCTTCGAGCGTTGCGGTACCTGAGGCGATCAATACTGCGTCGCAGGCGGCGAGTACATCGTGAGCCTGGCCGTCGAGCAACGTAAGCGGTAAGTCCAGACCGCTCTCGGCGATGATGTTCTGCATCTGGATTTTACGTTCAGGACTCGCGCAGGGCATGATAAAACGCAATTGGGGTTGGCGCTCAAGACACCAGGCGGCGGTCTGCAAAAACAACAGGCCCAGCTTGCGCAATTCGCCGTTACGACTGCCCGGCATCAGCGCAACGACTCGCATGTTCTCGTCCAGACCCAGTGTGCTGCGCGCGGCGGCTCTGTCCGGCTCCAGCGGGATCTGATCGGCCAATGTGTGACCTACGCAACGTACCGCCACGCCATGACGTCGGTAGACGTCTTCTTCGAACGGAAACAGGGTGAGCATCAGGTCGGTGGATTTCCGAATACCCAGCACACGTTTTTCGCGCCAGGCCCATACCGACGGACTGACATAGTGCACGGTGGGGATGCCCTCTTCGCGCAGGCGAAGCTCGACACCCAAGGCAAAGTCCGGCGCGTCGATGCCAATGAATACATCCGGTTTCTGCTGTTTCAGCCATTCGACGAGTTCCTTGCGAATACGCAGTAACTCGCGCAGCCTGCCCAGCACTTCAACCAGTCCCATGACGGAAAGCCGCTCCATCGGAACCCGGCTGTGCATGCCTTCGGCGAGCATGCGCGGCCCGCCGATGCCAATGAACTGCGCATCGGGGTATTGCTCTTTTAGCGCGCGGATCAACCCTGCGCCCAGGGTATCGCCGGAGGCCTCACCGGCGACCAGAGCAATACGTAAAGGCGTGTTTTCAGAAAGGGCTGAGCCAAGCATGATCAGCGGGTAATGCCGCGAGTCGACGCCAGGATGGAGTCGCGGTAGAGCGCGACCTCAGGGAAGGTATTGGCGCTTTCTTCTATGTTTTTCAACGCGTCCTGCAAAGTCAGACCCTGCCGATATACCTGCTTGTAGGCGCGTCGCAGTGCCGTGACCACCTCCGGCTGATAGCCGCGCCGACGCATACCTTCGAAATTCATGCCATGCGCATTCGCCGGATTGCCACCCACCATTACGAACGCAGGAATATCCTTGAATACGGCGCTGTTGGCGGCGCTCATCGACCAGGCGCCGATCTGGCAGAACTGGTGAACGGTCGTGTAGCCGCCGAGTATCACCCCGTCACCCACATGCACATGGCCAGCGATAGTCGCATTGTTGGCCATGATGATGTTATTGCCGACTACACAATCGTGCGCCACGTGCACATAGGCCATCAGCAGATTATGACTGCCGATGCGCGTAACACCTTGGTCCTGCACGGTGCCACGATGCAATGTGCACCCCTCACGGATGACGTTGTGGTCGCCGATTTCCAGACGGGTTGGCTCACCGTTGTATTTCTTGTCCTGACAGTCTTCACCCACAGAGGCGAACTGGAATATCCGGTTCGCCTTGCCGATGGTCGTTGGGCCCTTGATCACAACGTGTGAACCAATAACCGTGCCGGCGCCTATTTCGACGTCTGGTCCGATATAGGTCCAGGGTCCGACCTCAACGTCATCAGCGAGCCTGGCAGCAGGATCGACGATGGCCTGGGGGTGAATACCTGTCATACCTTGTGTTCCGCGCAAATGATTTCACCTGAACAGGCCTCCTTGCCGTCCACCGTCGCACGGCAGGCAAACTTCCAGATGCCGCGGCGATTGCTCAGATGCTGTGCTTCGAGCACCAGCTGGTCGCCCGGTACAACAGGCTGACGGAAGCGCAGCTTGTCAGAACCGACGAAGTAATACAGGGTTCCCTCGTCGCTCTTTACGTTCATCATCTTGAACCCGAGCAGGCCGGCCGCCTGAGCCATGGCCTCGATAATCAGCACGCCGGGCATGATCGGGTGCTGCGGAAAATGACCATTGAAGAAGGGTTCATTGACCGAGACATTCTTGTACGCACGGATTTTTTTCGCCTCGAGATCCAGCTCCACCACCCGGTCTACCAGCAAAAACGGGTAGCGGTGGGGCAGGTATTCTCGTATTTCTTTGATATCCATTGGTTTGCATGCCTTGCAGTGAAAATTGAGCGCGTCCGCGCTGATCAGGATTCAGATGAACCCGAAGCGCCTGGGGTCACTGCAGACAGCTCTTTTTCAAGCTGCTGCACACGCTTGAACATGGTATCCAGCTGACGGAAGCGTGCGGCGCACTTTCTCCATTCAGCTGCTGGCTGGATTGCAGTGCCGGAGGAATAGGCACCCGGCTCGGTAACCGAACGGGTCACCATTGTCATGCCACTGATGAAAACGTTGTCACATATCTCGATGTGGCCAACCATTCCGACACCACCAGCGATGGTGCAATACTTGCCGATCCGTGTGCTGCCGGAGATCCCTACACAGGCAGCAATAGCCGTGTGGTCGCCGATCTGCACGTTGTGCGCTATCTGAATCTGATTATCGAGCTTCACCCCGTTGCCAATGGTGGTGCTGGACAATGCGCCACGATCGATGGTCGTGTTGGCACCGACTTCAACATCGTCACCGATGACCACACCGCCTATCTGGGCTATTTTCTGCCACTGACCTTTCTCATTGGCGAAGCCGAACCCCTCAGAGCCAATTACCGCGCCGCCCTGGATCGATACCCGTTCACCAACAATGACGTCGTGATACAGCGTAACCCGTGGCCCCAGCCATCCGCCCTGCCCTATTCTGCTGCGAGCACCCACGTAACAGAGCGCTTCGACAGTGACCCCTGCGCCAATAACGGCACCGGAATCGATCACCGCCCCAGGGCCGATCGAAGCGCCAGGATCGACCTGCGCATCCTCCGCAACAAAGGCCGACGGATGAATTCCGGGCGCCTTTCGTGGTTTGGGATCGAAGTGATGGGATATACGGGCGTAAGCCAGGTAGGGGTCGTCTACAACCAATGCATTACCGGCGTAGTCCGCCGCGTCAACTTCTTTCAGTAGTACGGCCTCGGCCCCGGTTGTACCCAGCATTTTGCGGTAACGGCTATTGGCGAGAAAACTCAGCTGTCCCGGGCCGGCATCCTGCAGAGTTGCCAGCCCGTGGATAACCTTTTCGCCGTTTCCTACCAGGCGCGCGCCAAGCTTTTCAGCCAGGCGCGCGAGAGTGACATCAGTCATTATTGCCTCAGCGGTTCAGGCGTTCAATCACCTGGCGGGTGATGTCAAATTCAGGTTTGACGTCAACTACAGCGCTGCGGTCAATGACCAGATCGTAGTTACCGGAATTGAGGACATCCTCGACAGCCTTGTCCAGCTTCGGCTTGAGCGAATCGAGCATTTCACGGTCAGCCGAGGCCTTGGATTCATTCAGCTCCTTGGACTGGGTCTGGAATTCACGGGCCTTCTGGCGAAATTCCAGCTCAAGCTTCTCCAGCTCGGTCTGATTCAGCTTCTCGCCATCGCGCTGCATCCGCTCCTGCAAACGCTTGGCTTCCGCCTCGAGATTACGCAGACGCTGGAGCTGCGTGCCGAATTTCTTCTCGGCATCGGCTGAATACTTCTTGGCATCATCCGATTCGAGCAGCGCCATCTGATAATCCAGCACCGCGATCTTCATTTCTGCCATAGCCGGAAAACAGGCTAACGCCATGACCGAAAGCACTGCAACTTTGATCAACTTATGCACTTGACCTACTCCTGATTATGCTTGGTTCGAGCCGACTTAGAATGTCTGGCCCAAAGTGAATTGGAAGAACTGGGTGTCATCGCCAGACTCATCGTTGAGAGCCGTACCGAGACTGAATCCTAGCGGACCGAGCGCAGTCAGCCAGGAAAGCCCGACACCAGCGCTGTAACGAATTTCGCCTGCATCAATATCGCCACAACCCGGGTTCTCGGTCCCGCCTTCGTACTGCAGGCTCGTGGTGGAACAGTTCGTATCGAATACGTTACCCGCATCGAGGAATAGCACGGTGCGCAGCGAGCGCTGATCTTCAACAAAGGGCACCGGGAAGATGAGTTCGGCACCCCCGGTAATTTTCACGTTACCACCAAATGGCAAATGGTCCTTGTCTGGATCGGCGCTATTTGGCGTGCTTCGTGGGCCGAGCGAGTTATCGCGGAAGCCCCGTACAGAACCGATACCCCCCGCATAGTAATGTTCATAGAAAGGCACGAACGTGGTGGAGCCATAGCTCTCCGCGTAGCCCAGATTGGTATGTAACCGCAGGGTCAGGCTGTCCGACATGGGAAAGAATTTCTGGCCGCGGTAATCAAGCTTGTAGAACGACAGGTCGCTGCCAGGGATCGTGGTTTCAAGACCCAGCGACTGGGATGAACCGCGATCCGGAAAAACGCCACGATTCAGCGTCGATTGTGACCAGGACGCATTGAACTTGAAGTTGGTGAAAGAGTTGCCTTCGGTATCGAGGAACCGACTGATCTCCTCCACTGTGTAAATACCTTCCTTGATGTCATCCTTCTGTGCACTGAGGCCGAAAGACAGGCGCGAGGTATCGCTGATCGGATAACCGATATTGAAGCCGCCACCGTATGAGTCCACCGCATAGCTGGTGAAATCATAGTTCAGCTCGTCATAGTCGGTGGTCCGGTAGAACGCGTTGTAGCCAAGGCTCACACCGTCAGCGGTGAAGTACGGGTTCATGAAACCAAACGACAGCGCAGACTGATATTCCGAGCGGTTGGCGCTGAAGCTGACGCGGTTACCCGAGCCGAAGAAATTGTTCTGGCTGATCGAGCCGCCAAGGATGAGACCCGTGCCCTGGGCGAAACCGACACTGGCGGTGATTGAGCCGGAGGGTTGTTCCTCTACCGAGTAGTTCACGTCGATCAGATCTTCTGCACCGGGCACCGGAACGGTTTCAACGTCGACTTCCTTGAAGAACCCCAGGCGTTCCAGACGCACCTTGGATTGATCAATCAAATGAGTGGAAGCCCATCCACCTTCCATCTGGCGCATTTCACGCCGCAGTACTTCATCGTCGGTCTTGGTGTTGCCACGGAAGTTGATGCGGTTTACATAAGCGCGATTGCCCGGATCCACGACAAAGGTAACCGATACGGTCTGGTCGTCTTCGTTGATCTCGGGAATGCCATTGACGTTGGCGAAGGTGTAACCCTCATTGCCCAGCCTGCGGCTGATCAGGTCGGAGCTGGCGGTCATTACCTGACGGGAAAACACCTGACCAGGCTCGACCAGCAACAGCTTGCGCACTTCCTCTTCATCGACAACCAGGTCGCCTGACAACTTGACGTCGTCGACAGTGTAACGGTCGCCTTCATCAATATTGACGGTGATATAGACGTTCTGCTTGTCCGGTGTGATAGAGACCTGGGTCGAGGCGACATTCATGTTGATATAGCCGCGGTCCAGATAGTAGGAACGCAGCCGCTCCAGATCACCAGAGAGTTTTTCCCGGGAATACTTGTCGTCGTTACGGAAGAACGACAACCAGCCGGTGGCGCTCAGCTCGAACAGATTTACCAGCTCGTCGGTGGGAAACACACTATTACCGACGATATTGACGTGCTTGATGGATGCCACCGAACCTTCATCGACGATGATTTTCAGTGAAACACGGTTACGCGGCTCGGCTATCACTTCGGTTTCGATATCGGCTGAATAGCGACCCTGGGCTACGTACTGACGCAGCAGCTCATTACGTACCCCCTCGAGCGTTGCCTGCTGGAAAATCTCGCCTTCAGCGAGACCGGCCATGGTCAGACCGTTCAGCAGATCTTCGCTTTTGATCGCCTTGTTACCTTCGAGCTCGATGGACGAGATGGAAGGACGCTCGACCAGGGTAATAACCAGCACATCGCCATCGCGGCCGAGCCGGATGTCTTCGAAGAAACCAGTACGGAAAAGCGAGCGTGAGGCATCAACCAGCTCTGGATCATCGACCTCATCGCCGATGTTGAGGGGCAGTGCAGCGAAAACGCTGCCGGCAGACACACGCTGCAACCCATTGACGCGAATATCGGAGATCCGGAAAGCATCGGCAAAAACTTCCGGCGCCAGGAGTGTCATCAGTAGCGCAGGCAATAGGTAACGTTTCATGAAATCCGTTCTGACTAGCTGTTTATATAATATCTGCCGCGTACGACAGCTCGGGTAGCTGTACTAAAACTACGGTGCCAGGCCATCTTGCATGTCATCCGCCCAGTCGGCTGATGTCGTTATAAATGGCAAAGACCATCACACCCACGATCAGCGTGAGGCCGATTTGCAACCCCCAGGCCTGAATTCGCTCGGACAGCGGCTTGCCCCTGATCCATTCGGCTGAGTAATAAACCAGATGCCCACCATCCAGCACGGGGATAGGCAGCAAGTTCAACACCCCCAGACTGATGCTCAGATAAGCGATGAAACTCAGAAAGCTTTCCGGACCGGACTTGGCTGAAGCGCCCGCCACTTTAGCAATGGTTATCGGGCCACTCAAGTTTTTTGCCGAGACCAGCCCGGTAACCATTTTCTTCAATGAATCGAGGGTCAGTACCGTCATATCCCAGGTTTTGTTGACCGCGACAGGGATAGCCATCAAAGGGTTGTAATCAATGGTGCGGACCATATGGTCGGGCCATTCGAAGGCGTCGACACCTGCGCCAACGAAACCGACCTGCCGATCTTCGGCAGAACGAACTGCCGGGACTACCTCGATCGACAGCCTTTCAGCATCTCGCTGCACCTCAAAAACCAACGGCTCACCGGCACTGGCCTGAATCGCTGGAACGACCTCGCGCACCCAGTCAGTCACGGGCTGACCATTGATCGCCAGGATCAGATCGCCTTTACGCAGACCACCGGCGTAGGCAGCGCCATCTTCGCTCACCTCGCCCAGGCGCGGCGTAATCTGTGGCTGCCAGCTGGTCAACCCCAGCGCGCTGATCGGATCGGGTTGATCTGCACCGCGCAGCCAGTCCTGCAGCTCCAGCGTATAACGCTGCGGAACACTGCTGCCCTCTTCTTTGCCGAGCAGTTGCAGTTGTCCACTTTCACCCAGACGACGGATAAGCTGCAGATTCACGTCATGCCAGCTCCGGGTTTTAACCCCATCAATCTCGATGACCTCCAGGCCCTCGTTCAAGCCTGCGCGTTCGGCAACGCTGCCCGGCGTAACCGGACCCAGAACCGGCGCAACAGTTGTCACGCCGAATACAGCAATCAACCAGAAGGCAACGATGGCCAGAAGGAAGTTGGCAATTGGCCCGGCTGCAACCACCGCAATGCGCTGTTTCACATCCTTGCGGTTGAAGGCTTGATCCAGTTCGGCAGGATCAACAGGGCCTTCGCGCTCATCAAGCATCTTCACGTAGCCGCCAAGCGGTATCGCGGCGATGACATACTCGGTACCGCGCTTGTCATGCCAACGGAACAGTGCGCTGCCAAAGCCCACGGAGAACCGCAACACTTTGACGCCACAGCGCCGGGCTACCCAGAAATGACCATATTCATGAATGGTTACCAGGAGACCGAGGGCTACGACGGTAGCAAGCAGAGTGAAAAGCAGATCCATTTAACGCCTCTTTCGGAGGTCCGCTCGCGCAGACAGCTCCGGTTCAATCTTTGAGCGCCAACCAGTCAGCTGCGTGTTGCCGCGCCAGACGATCAGCCTGAAGAACGTGCTCGAGATCCCGTACCGGCTCGCAAGCCTGACGACTCAGGGTGTGCTCGATAATAACAGGGATCGAGGTAAAGCCAATGCGCCGCGCCAGAAAGGCTTCTACCGCCACCTCATTGGCCGCGTTGAGAATGGCGCAGGCTGTACCGCCGGCTTCGGCAGCCTGCCTGGCCAGGCGAAGGCAAGGGAAGCGCTCTGGATCGGGCGCTTCGAAGTCAAGCCGGGCGACACTGAGCAGATCAAGCGGGCTGACACCCGAGTCGATCCGCTCAGGCCAGGCCAGCGCATGAGCAATGGGCGTACGCATATCAGGATTGCCCATCTGCGCCAGCACCGAGCCATCAACGTAATCCACCAGCGAGTGCACCACACTTTGCGGATGCACAACGATCTCGATCTGGGCCGGACGCGCATCGAATAACCAGCAGGCCTCGATCAGCTCCAGGCCCTTGTTCATCATGCTCGCCGAGTCCACCGAAATCTTCTGGCCCATCGACCAGTTTGGATGAGCACAGGCCTGTTCCGGGCTAACGCTTTCGAGTTGCTCGCGGCTGAAATCACGAAACGGACCGCCGGAAGCAGTGAGCAGAATACGCCGCACACCTACCCGCTGAAGCCCATCCGGGTAGCGTTCGGGCATGCATTGGAATATGGCGTTGTGCTCACTATCAATGGGCAACAACCGCGCGCCGGACGTCTTTACAGCATCCATCAACAGGGCGCCGGCCATGACCAGCGCTTCCTTGTTTGCCAGCAGAACCTTTTTACCAGCATGCGCCGCTGCCATCGTCGGTTGCAGGCCAGCAGCCCCGACGATCGCAGCCATGACGACGTCGGTCTGTTCATGCGCAGCGACCCAGGCCAGCGACTCAGCCCCGTGCAGTACTTCGGTCAGCGACCCCGCGGCCGATAACGTGGCCTGCAAGGCTTGCGCCCGGGTCTGATCAGCGACAACGGCGTAACGCGGCTGGTGCGTCACGCATTGCTCGGCCAATTCACGCATGCGGCTATGCCCGGTCAGGGCAAACACCTTGTAGCGGTCAGAATGCCTAGCAATGACGTCGAGGGTGCTGACACCGATCGAGCCGGTAGCACCTAATACGCTGATCCAGGTAGACCTCACCCCAGCGTGCTCCCGATAAACAGCCAGTACAGAGCGAAAACCGGGATGGCTGCGGTAAGACTGTCGACCCTGTCCATTACACCGCCATGGCCGGGGAGCAGATTGCTGCTGTCCTTGAGTCCCTGCTCACGCTTGAACAGGCTTTCAGTCAGATCACCGACGACAGAGAACAACACCACAAGCAAGGCACCGAGAAGTCCCAGCATCACCGCCGCCACATCCCAGCCCAGATAGATCAGGGCAATCAGCGTCAGCAGCTGAGTAAAGAGCACACCGCCCAACAACCCCTCAAGGGTTTTACCGGGACTTACTGCCGGACGTAGCTTGCGGCGACCCCAAGTCTTACCCGCGAAATAGGCGCCAATATCCGCGCCCCAGACCAGAATCATGGTCGCCAGAATCAGCCATAATCCATTGTCCTGCGCCTTGAGCCACACCAGGCCATACCAGGCGGGAAGCAGCACCAGCAACCCGAACAGTTGGCACATCATCGACCCGCTCCACAGACCGCGTCCCTTGGGATAACGCATGACCAGCACCGTAGCGACTATCCACCAGGCAAGCGCGGGCAGCAGGACATATTGCGCAGGCCAGGCGTCCCGGTACAGCCCAGCCAGCAACAGCGCCACTGCGACAGCGTAGATAACGCGGCCTTTCTGAGTCGTTTCACCACCGAGCCGCGCCCATTCCCAGGCTGCAAGCGTCACAATCACACCAACAAATAATGCAAACCAGGCGCCATCCAGCAATACAAAACCGGCAATGGCCAGCGGTGCAAGGATCACTGCGGTTATTACACGCTGCATCAGCATCAGGATTCCGCCACTATTTGTTCGCTGGTTTTACCAAAACGGCGTTGACGGCCGGCGAAATCAGCCAACGCGCCGCGCATGGCATCATGCTTGAAGTCTGGCCAATAGAGATCGGAGAAGTACAGTTCGGCATAAGCGAGCTGCCACAACAGGAAATTGCTGATGCGTCGCTCACCGCCGGTACGAATACACAGATCAGGGAGGGGCCACTCCCCCGTGCTCAAGCGCGCCTGAAAATCGTCTTCAGTGATCGCCGAGGCGTCAAGCCGACCGGCAGCCGCATCACTGGCAAGCGCTTTCGCAGCCTGGGTCATATCCCATTTGCCGCCGTAGTTTGCTGCGACGACCAGCGTCATCCGACGGCCCTCAGCTGTGAGCGCCTCAGCATCTGCCATGGCCTTCTGAAGGTCAGCCGAGAATCTGGAACGATCACCAATGAGGCGCAAGCGAATCCCGTTGTCACTCAGCTTGCGCACTTCCCGCCGTAACGCGCGCAGGAACAGCTCCATCAGCGCGCCGACTTCTTCTTCAGGGCGGCTCCAGTTCTCACTGGAAAAGGCAAACAGGGTAAGCACCTCGACACCCTCTTCGGCACATACTTCGATCACCGCGCGGACGGCATCGACGCCCGCCTTGTGACCGGCCACCCCTGGCATAAAACGTTTGCGCGCCCAACGATTGTTGCCATCCATGATGATGGCAACATGCCGCGGATTGTCAGATGATGAAGGGCTGATAGCTGTCTGTTGTTTCATGTCATGACGTGGGAAGAGGACCTTAGATGGCCATCAAATCCGCTTCCTTGGCTTCCAGTGCCTTGTCGACCTCGGCGATGAATTTGTCTGTCAGCTTCTGCACCTCATCAGCGGCACGACGCTCTTCGTCCTCGCTGATTTCTTTTTCTTTCTGCAGATCCTTCAGCTGCCCCAGAGCATCGCGACGGATATTTCGCACGGCTACCCGGGCATTCTCGGCCTCGGAGCGAGCCTGCTTGGTGTAGCCCTTGCGGGTTTCTTCCGTCAAGGCAGGCATCGGCACACGAATAGTAGTGCCTGCAGTTGCCGGGTTAAGGCCCAGGTCAGAGGTCATGATGGCCTTTTCAACGGCCTGAATCATGCTCCGGTCAAACACGGTAAGCGCCAGGGTCCGGGAATCTTCAACGTTCACGTTGGCAACCTGGCGCAACGGCGTGTCGGCTCCGTAGTAGGAGACCACTACCGTGTCGAGAATGCTCGGATGAGCGCGACCGGTGCGAATCTTGGCAAACGCATGCTCCAGCGATTCGACCGACTTCTTCATGCGCTCCTGCGCGTCTTTCTTGATTTCATTGATCATTACTAGTCCTCGATCAGAGTTCCCTCGGCGCTTCCCACTACTGCATTCAGCAGCGCGCCGGGCTTGTTCATATTAAATACCCGTAACGGCATCTTGTGATCGCGGATCAGGCAAATGGCGGTGAGATCCATCACACCCAGCTTGAGATCCAGGACCTGGTCATAGGTCAGCTTGTCGAAACGTTCGGCGTTCGGGTCTTTCATCGGATCAGCGTTGTATACCCCGTCAACCTTGGTGGCCTTGAGCACCACATCGGCATCCACTTCGATGCCCCGCAAACAGGCGGCAGTGTCCGTAGTGAAGAAGGGGTTGCCGGTACCGGCGGAAAATATTACCACGTCGCCACCCGCAAGATAGCGCATGGCCTTGCGGCGATCGTAGTGCTCGGTGACCCCTTCCATGGTAATGGCGGACATTACCCTGGTCTGGATATTAGAGCGCTCCAGCGCGTCACGCATGGCCAGGCCGTTCATGACAGTAGCCAGCATCCCCATGTGGTCACCTGTAACGCGGTCCATGCCAACGGCATGTAGCGCAGCGCCACGGAACAGGTTACCGCCACCGATCACCAGGCCAACCTGGACGCCAATACCTACCAGCTGCCCCACTTCAAGGGCCATGCGATCCAGAACCTTTGGATCAATACCGAACTCCTCAGTGCCCATCAGCGCTTCACCGCTGAGTTTGAGAAGGATCCTTTTATACTTGGGCTGGCGACTGCTAGGTACCTGGGCCATGCTTGACTCTCCTGCTGTGGGGATGGAGAAAAACTCAACAAGTCTCACCATGGGAGCGCTGCTCAGCAGCCTCCCTAGACACTCGGGATGATTACTTGTTCAGTGTTTCCTAAAAAAGAGGCCTCCCGCCTACGCGGGAAGCCTCTGATCAACCATATTACAGACGCCCTGTCAGAGCGACTGCTGCGCGCCGGTTAAACGACACGGATCTTACTTCTTGGACGCTTCGAGCTGGGCCGCAACCTCTGCAGCGAAGTCAACTTCGGCGCGCTCGATACCTTCACCTACTTCGAAACGAACGAAGGAAACAATCTCAGCACCGGCTTTCTTGGCCAGCTCACCCACCTTGACTTCAGGATCCTTGACGAACTGCTGGTCGATCAGGCTGGCTTCGGACAGGAACTTGTTGATCCGGCCTTTGACCATGTTCTCAACGATATTTTCCGGCTTACCGGCGATCTTCTCTGCGTTCAGTGCCAGGAATATTTCCTTTTCCTTGGCGACCGCTTCCTCGGAAACCTGGGAAGGATCGAGGAACTGTGGGTTGCTGGCCGCTACGTGCATGGCGATGTCGCGCGCCAGCTCAACAGTGCCACCGTTCAGGGTGACGACAACACCGATACGATGACCGTGCAGGTAAGCGCCAATTACGTCGCCCTCAATGCGGGTCAGACGACGGATATTGACGTTTTCGCCCGTCTTGGCCACCAGCGCTTCACGCGCGCTTTCCTGATCAGCGATCAGCGGAGTGGCATCGGTGTAACCAGCAGCAAAGGCCTTCTCCAGAGTCTCGTTAACAAAACCTTTGAAGTCATCCTGCAACGCCAGAAAGTCGGTCTGTGAGTTTACTTCGATGATCACAGCAGTCTTGTTGTCGTCAGCGACCTTGACAGCGATAGCGCCTTCAGCAGCGATATTGCCTGCTTTTTTCGCAGCTTTGATCGAACCGGCAGCACGCATGTCATCAATGGCTTTTTCGATATCGCCGCCGGCAGCGTTGAGTGCCTTTTTGCAATCCATCATGCCCTGGCCAGTGCGCTCGCGCAGTTCTTTAACCATGGCTGCAGTAATCTGTGTCATAGAGATATTCCTCTGAATTGCTTGATTTTTAGCTGCCCGGGAGATTCGCAGGCAGCCATATCAGTGTTGCAAAAAGATGTGGCAAAAAAGGGGGCATAGCCCCCTTTTTAGTACGGCATGAACCTAGCCGTGAGCCCTTAGCCCTGAGGTGCCTCAGCAGCAGGAGCGGACTCTTCAACGAACTCATCGGCGCCGCCGGTGTTGTTCTTGCCGCTCAGCACTGCATCAGCCATGGCTGCTGCGTACAGACGGATCGCACGGATAGCGTCGTCGTTGCCGGGAATGACGTAATCGATGCCGTCCGGGCTGCTGTTGGTATCGACGATGCCGATAACCGGGATACCCAGCTTGTTGGCTTCGGTGATAGCAATGCGCTCGTGCTCAACGTCGATAACGAACATGGCGTCGGGCAGGCCGCCCATATCCTTGATACCGCCCAGACCACGATCCAGCTTTTCCAGATCGCGAGTGCGCATCAGCGCTTCTTTCTTGGTCAGCTTGGTAAAAGTACCGTCCTGAGACTGCACTTCAAGATCACGCAGACGCTTGATGGAAGCACGGATGGTCTTGTAGTTGGTGAGCATGCCGCCCAACCAGCGGTGATCGACATAGGGCATGCCGGCACGGGTGGCTTCTTCAGCAATGATCTTGCTGGCAGCGCGCTTGGTACCAACGAACAGCAGCTTGTTCTTACCGGAAGCCAGCTTTTCTACGAAGCTCAGAGCGTCGTGAAACAGCGGCATGGTTTTTTCAAGGTTGATGATGTGAATCTTGTTGCGAGCGCCGAAGATATACTTGCCCATCTTCGGGTTCCAGTAACGGGTCTGGTGGCCGAAGTGCGCACCGGCCTTCAGCATATCGCGCATTGATACTTGAGTCATGACAGCTCCAATATATATCGGGTTGAGCCTCCACGTATCCCATAGTCCAACCCCGGAGGGCACCCAGGACAATGTGTCGATACGTGTGCGGTTTCAGTTTTCGCCTGGTGCAAGATAGCTGCGTTCTCTCAGGCGCGGCGCTTTATACCATATCGAGAGGGCTGCGGAAATAAGAAGTTGCCGGACGGTCACCTCCGCGGCTCCAGGCATGGCTGATGAACACACCCTGGCATGTCTGGTAAACTGTGTGGCTTGTTCAGCCCCTACGCCAGTTCAGGCGTCGTAAACGAGAGAGCCCAATCATGACAGTTACCATCAAGACTCCGGAAGATATCGCCGGCATGCGCATCGCTGGTCGGCTGGCCGCTGAAGTACTGGAGATGATCGGTGAGCATGTCAAACCGGGCGTCACAACGGAGGAGCTGGACCGTATCTGTCACGACCACATCGTCAACGTGCAGAAGGCCATCCCTGCACCTTTGAACTACGGCGGCGCTCCCGACCGGATCCCTTTCCCCAAGTCCATATGCACCTCGATCAACCACGTGGTCTGTCATGGCATCCCGAACGAAAAACCGTTAAAGAGTGGCGACGCGCTCAATATCGATGTCACTGTTATCAAGGATGGTTACCACGGCGACACCAGCAAGATGTTTCTGGTCGGTGACGTACCCGAATGGATGGAGCGGCTCGCCAGGGTGACACAGGAGTGTATGTATAAAGGTATTTCGGTGGTCCGCCCCGGTGCTCGCCTGGGAGATATCGGGCATGTGATCCAGACCCATGCGCACGCCAACCACTACAGTGTCGTGCGTGAATATTGTGGTCATGGCATTGGCAAGGTATTCCACGAGGAGCCCCAGGTGCTGCATTATGGCCGCGCCGGCACCGGCATCGAATTGAAAGAAGGTATGATTTTCACCATCGAGCCGATGATCAATCAGGGCCGCGCCGAAACCCGCCTGCTCGGCGATGGCTGGACCGCCATCACCAAGGACCGCAAGATGTCCATGCAGTGGGAACACACTGTACTGGTTACCGCCGACGGCTATGAAGTGCTCACCCTGCGCGGGGAAGAAAGCTTCAGGTAACCGGCACACGCCATACCGAGGATATTACCGTGGATCACGAACTTTTCGACCGGGGCCAGTTTCAGGCTGAGCTGGCCTTGAAGAGCAGCCCTGTGGCTGCCTTCAAGAAAGCCATCAAGCATGCTGACCACATCCTCAAGGTGCGCTTCAATGGCGGCCGCGACATCCGCAAGCTGGTGCATGACCGGGCCTGGTTTACCGACCAGATACTCACCCAGGCCTGGAGTCGACTCGCCTGCGCGCAGGATCCGAATATCGCGCTGCTGGCCGTGGGCGGCTATGGTCGCGGTGAGCTGCACCCCCATTCCGATATCGACCTGCTGATTCTGCTGCGTGACGACAATGCAGACGCCTACCGTGACTCCATCGAACAGTTTCTGATGCTGCTCTGGGATATCGGTCTGGAAGTAGGTCAGAGTGTGCGTTCGGTTACTCAGTGCCAGGAAGAGGCACGTGCCGATATTACCGTCATTACCAACCTGATGGAGTCGCGCACCCTTGCCGGCGGCGAGGACCTGCGTCAGGCGATGATCGCCAACATTGGCACCGATAAAATGTGGAGCGACGCTGAGTTCTTCCGTGCCAAGCGGGCGGAGCAGCAGGCGCGCCACGCCAAGTTCAACGACACTGAATATAACCTCGAGCCCAACGTCAAGGGCTCCCCTGGCGGGCTGCGGGACATCCAGACCATCGGCTGGGTGGCGTTGCGGCACTTCGGCACCAGCGATCTGCGCCAACTGGTTGATCGCGGTTTCGTCAATGAATCGGAGTATCAGATTTTGGCATCCGGCCAGGCCTTCCTGTGGAAGGTACGCTTCGCCCTGCACCATCTGGCTGGCCGTGCAGAAGACCGCCTGCTGTTCGACCATCAGCGCGCCCTCGCGAGGTTGCTGGGTTATGAGGATAACGACACCAAACTCGGCGTTGAAAGCTTCATGCAGCGCTACTTTAGGGTGGTGATGTCCCTGTCGCAGCTGAATGACCTGCTGATGCAACACTTCGAGGAAATCCTTCTGCGTGATGCCGAAGCCGCGGACATCACCCCGCTCAATGCTCGCTTCCGGATCCGCGATCATTACATTGAAGTGACTGACGAGCAGGTATTCAAACGCACACCCTCCGCGCTGCTGGAAATTTTCCTGCTGATGGCCCAGCACGTCGAAATCCGGGGAGTACGCGCCGGGACCATCCGCCTGTTGCGCGACCACCGGCATCTTATTGATGATGACTTTCGCAACGATATTCAGAACACCAGTCTGTTCATCGAGCTGCTGCGTTGCCGGCAAGGGATCCACCGCAACCTGCGGCGAATGAATCGCTACGGCATCCTGGGCCGCTACCTGCCGGAATTTGGCAAGATTGTCGGGCAGATGCAGCACGATCTTTTCCATATCTATACGGTCGATGCCCATACGCTCAACCTGATCAAGCATTTGCGCAAGCTCGGTTATGCCGACTATCAGGAGAAGTACCCGCTGGCATGGCGCATATTCAACCGCCTGCCCAAACCGGACCTGCTGTATATGGCCGGCCTGTATCACGATATCGCCAAAGGCCGGGGTGGCGACCACTCCGAGTTGGGCGCGGTGGATGCGGAGATCTTCTGCAAGCGTCACAAGCTGCCGGCCTGGGACACCCATCTGGTCAGCTGGCTGGTGGGCAATCACCTGCTGATGTCCACCACGGCGCAGCGCAAGGACATTTCCGACCCGCAGATCATTCACGATTTCGCGCTGCGCGTGGGCAATCAGGTACGCCTGGATTATCTGTACGTATTGACCATCGCCGACATCAATGCCACCAACCCGACCCTGTGGAATTCGTGGCGCGCCTCCCTGCTGCGCCAGCTGTATACCGAAACCAAGCGCGCACTGCGCCGCGGGCTGGAAAACCCACCCAACCGCGACGAGCATATCCATCAGACTCAGCAGGCCGCACTGGACATTCTGGTGCGCAGCGGCATAGACGAAGAAGACGTCGAGGCGCTCTGGGAATATCTGGGAGAGGATTACTTCCTTCGTCATACCGCCAACGATATCGCCTGGCACACGGAGGCCATCGCCCAGCATGCTGACAAGCATGTACCGCTGGTCCTGATCAAGGAAACCGCTCAGCGCGAATTTGAAGGGGCTACCCAGATCTTCATCTATACGCCCGAACAGAACGACCTGTTTGCAGCGACGGTTGCCGCGATGGACCAGCTTAATCTGAGCATTCAGGATGCCCGGGTCATTACCTCGACGGGGCGTTTCAGCCTGGACAACTACATTGTCCTGGACGCCGATGGCGAATCCATCGGCGATAATCCTGAGCGCGTCCGACAGATCAAACGCGGCCTGGTCGAGGCTCTGTCTGATCCTGATTCCTATCCGTCCATCATCCAGCGCCGCGTCGCGCGTCAGCTGAAGCATTTTGCCTTCCCCCCCGAGGTCACCATCTTCAATGATCACGGGGGCCAACACACGATTCTCGAGCTCAGCGCACCTGACCGCCCCGGCTTGTTGGCGCGGATGGGCAAGATTTTCCTGGACTTCGATATCAGCGTGCAGAACGCCAAGATCGTGACCCTGGGTGAGCGTGTGGACGACGTATTCGTTCTCACCGACGCGAACAACGAGCCACTATCGGACCCCGATCTGTGCGCGCGCTTGCAGTCCACTATTGTCGAAACCCTGGGCAATACCCAACAACCAGATACCAGCCGCTCGCGTGATATCGCGACCGGGCATTGAGGACCGCCGGATGAATACCGATCTGCAACGCCTGCAACCCTACCCGTTTGAAAAGTTGCGTGCGTTAATCGCCGACGTCGTACCCAATCCGGAGCTGCGCCCGATTGCATTGTCGATTGGCGAGCCCAAGCATGCCTCGCCCCGGTTTGTGCTGGACGCGCTGAGTCAGAATCTCGACAAGGCGGCGATATACCCGACCACTGCCGGGACGCCGGAGCTGCGTACATCAATCGCCGATTGGCTGAGCCGCCGCTTCGGCCTGCCGGCTGGCAGCCTGAACCCCGACGCCAATGTGATTCCGGTGAATGGCACCCGCGAAGCGTTGTTTTCCTTTACCCAGGCCGCCGTCAAGCGTGACCCGCAGGGCCTGGTAGTCAGCCCGAATCCCTTTTATCAGATCTACGAAGGCGCAGCGTTTTTGGCCGGAGTAGAACCGCACTATCTGGCGTGTGATGCCTCCAATCACTTTGTGCCCGATTTCACCGCCGTTCCCGCAGACGTGTGGCAGCGCTGCCAGCTGCTGTTCATCTGCACGCCGGGCAACCCTACCGGAGCGGTAATAGCGCTGGAAACACTGCAGCAACTGATCCGCCTGGCTGATCAATACGACTTCATCATCGCGTCGGATGAGTGCTACAGCGAAATCTACGCACCCGGCCAGCCGGCTCCGGTCGGCCTGCTCCAGGCCTGCGCCGAGATGGGCCGGGATGACTTCGCCCGCTGCGTGGTATTCCACAGTCTGTCCAAACGCTCCAACCTGCCTGGCCTGCGTTCGGGCTTCGTTGCCGGGGATGCAGGCTTGCTCAAGCCCTACCTGACCTACCGGACTTATCATGGCTGCGCCATGCCGGTGCAAACGCAGCTGGCGAGCATTGCCGCCTGGCAAGACGAGCAGCACGTGCAGGACAACCGCGAGCAATACCAGGCCAAGTTCGACGCGGTGCTGGATATTCTCGGCGACGTGCTCGAGATACAACGCCCGGACGCGGGTTTCTATCTCTGGCCGAAGACACCGATGGATGATGAAAGCTTCACCCGCCGCTTGCTCGCCGAGCAAAACGTATCGGTGGTACCGGGCCGCTATCTGTCACGTGATGTGGACGGGTATAACCCTGGTGCCGGACGCGTACGCATGGCCCTGGTCGCACCGCTGGCCGACTGCATCGAGGCTGCGCAACGCATCCGGCGCTTCGTTGAGAGTCTCTGAGTTGCGCGCCGCCTGACAGCCGCAGCACCGACGTGGCATAATCCGGCCCTCGTTTTTTGGCCCCGGCCTTTATGGAGACGCCCGTGTCTGACGAACTATCCAGCAGTGACGCCAGCCCGGTTTGCCTGTACGGCATCAAGGCTTGCGACACCATGAAGAAAGCCCGTACCTGGCTCGACGAGCAGGGCATTGCTTACCGCTTCCATGACTACAAGAAGGAAGGCATCGACGCCGGGCGACTTGAGGCCTGGTGCAGCGAGCATGGCTGGGAAAAGATTCTCAATCGTCAAGGCACCACCTTCCGCAAGCTTGCCGACGCAGACAAGCAGGACATAGATACCCATAAGGCTGTTGCTCTGATGCAGGCCAACCCTTCAATGATCAAGAGACCGGTACTCGATATCGGCTCGAAACGCCTGGTGGGCTTCAAGCCCGAGCTCTACGCACGCGCTTTCGATTGATCTCCACGAACCATGCAAAGGAATACCCCCCATGAGCGAATGTTTCAGCCTGGCCTTCGGCATTGGAACCCAGAACAGCGCAGGTGACTGGCTGGAAGTGTTCTACCCCCAGCCCCTGCTCAATCCCGACAGCGCGCTGCTGAAGGTATGGGCTGAGCAGCTCGGCTACGAAGGCGGCAATCAGGCGATAGCCGTTTCTCCGAGCCAGTGCGAAACGCTGGGCAAAGCCATTGAAGCCGCCGGCTTCGCCGAAACGGGCGCCCTTGTCGCTCAGTTGACCAGCAGCAACAAGCCGTTGGTAGCAACCATCCTGGCAACTGACGAAGCGCCCTCTTCAACGCCTGAGGCGTACCTGAAGCTGCATCTGCTCTCGCACCGTCTGGTCAAGCCGCACGGTGTAGTGTTGGCGGGCATCTTCCCGCTGCTGCCCAACGTGGCCTGGACCAACCAGGGCGCCATTGATGTCAATGAACTGCCCCAGCGGCAGCTCGCAGCCCGTTTGAAAGGTGAAACCCTGAATGTACACAGCATCGACAAGTTCCCGTCGATGACCGAGTACGTCGTGCCCAGCGGAGTTCGCATTGCCGATACCGCACGGGTGCGCCTGGGCGCCTATGTCGGCGAAGGCACCACGGTCATGCATGAAGGCTTCATCAACTTCAACGGTGGGACAGCCGGCACCAGCATGGTCGAAGGACGAATCTCCGCTGGCGTGTTCGTTGGCAAGGGTTCGGACCTGGGCGGCGGTTGCTCCACCATGGGCACCCTGTCCGGTGGCGGCAACATCGTGATCTCTGTTGGCGAAGGCTGCCTGATCGGCGCCAATGCCGGTATCGGTATTCCGCTGGGCGATCGCTGCACCGTCGAGGCAGGCCTGTACATCACTGCGGGCATCAAGGTCGCTTTGCTGGACGATGCGGACAATCTGGTGGAAACCGTCAAGGCCCGTGACCTGGCGAACCAGACGGATCTGCTGTTCCGTCGCAACTCGCAGACCGGTGCCATTGAATGCAAAACCAACAAGAGCGCCATCCAGCTCAACGATATGCTGCACGCGCATAACTGAGCCTGAAAGCCAGACGCTCTGTCGAGCCGGGCGTCTGGTCATTTCTTGAGCGTCGCTGCTACCTTCGCTCCCCGCTATACGTCCAGCTTGACGCCGCGCAGTAACCTCTCGACGATTTTTGCCGAAACGTTCAAGCCGAAGGCCCCGGTGACCATCGAGACAGCACCTATCCCCCCCTCGCAATCGAGCTTGACCGTCTCCCCGTTGAAGGTTTTCTGCCTGCATACCCCGCCGTCAGACGAGGGATAGCGCAACTGTTCGGTTGAATAGACACAGGGCACGCCAAAGCTGCGTTTGCTGTCAGCCCTGGGGAAATTATGGTTGCGCCGCAACTGCGAGCGCGCCTTGGCAGCGAGCGGGTCATTGGTGGTTTTTGACAGATCCGCCACCTTGATCTGGGTCGGGTCGATTTGCCCGGCTGCCCCGCCGGCCGTGACGATAGGAATGCGCCTGCGTCGACACCAGGCAATCAGCGCCACCTTGGAGTTGACGCTATCAATGCAATCGGCCACCGCATCCAGCTCGTCGGTGATGTACTGCGGCAAGGTGCTTTCAGTCACAAAATCCATGATCGCGCTGACCTGACAATCGGGATTGATCGCGCGCAAACGTTCGGCCATTACATCAACCTTGGGACGGCCGATCTGTCCTTCCAGGGCCGGCAATTGCCGGTTGGTATTGGTCTGGCACACCTCATCGAGATCAATCAGCGTGATCCGTCCGATACCTGTGCGGGCTAACGCTTCGGCTGCCCAGGAGCCCACGCCCCCGATGCCCACGATAGCCACATGGCTGTCACGCAGACGCGCCAGGCCCTCGTTACCATAAAGCCGGGCAATACCACCGAAACGGGGATCATCTGTACTCATGCACACCTCATCATCAACTTCGCGAAGTATAACGCAGCGACCTGGCTGCCAGGACATGGCATCAGCCTGCATGCAGATACAGGTGCTGTAGCCGCTTGTTCGACAAAGCTCGCTACACTGCCATAACGCCGATTCTGCTTTGCACTCGACGTCCTGTATCCTGTCGTTCTTTTCCGAGAGTTTCCCATGTCCAGCAAGTCTGCACCCCGTAAACCCGCAGCCACCCTGCATCCGCGCAACCGTCACCAGGGCCGCTACGACTTCAAGACGCTGGGCAAGTTGCGACCCGAGCTACTCGAATACCTGATACCGGGCAAGGACCACAATCTCACCCTGGATTTCACCAACCCCGCAGCCGTCAAAGCACTTAATCGAGCGCTGCTGCAACACCACTACGGCGTCCAGGACTGGGACATTCCCGCCGGTTATTTGTGCCCGCCTGTACCCGGTCGGGCCGATTACGTGCATGCACTGGCCGATCTGATCGGAGAGAGCCATGACGGGCAGATTCCACGTGGCCCGAAGCTGGTCGGACTGGACATTGGTACCGGCGCCAACCTGATCTATCCGTTGATCGGTAACCGTGATTACGGTTGGCGCTTTGTTGGCACCGATATCGACGCACCGGCCCTGAGCAACGCCCGGCGCATTGTAGCCGCCAATCCGTCACTGGCGGAGCAGATAGAGCTGCGCCTGCAGCGAGATAACGAAAAGCTTTTGCACAACATTGTCGGCACCGGGGAGCGCTTCGATTTCACCCTGTGCAATCCTCCTTTTTATACCGACGCCGAGGCAGCCCGTCAGGCCAACAAACGCAAATGGCGCAATCTGGAAGAACAGCATGGCAAGCAGCTGTCGCCGCATCAAAGCTTTGGGGGCCAAGCCAACGAACTGTATTGCAGCGGGGGCGAGATAGGCTTCCTCGTCCGTCTGGTGAAAGAGAGCAGCGCATTCGCCACCTCGGTCTTCTGGTTCAGCAGCCTGGTGTCCAAGGGCGCCAACCTGGACGAACTGCAGCAGCAATTACGCGAACTGGGCGCGCGTGACACACGCGTGGTGCCTATGACGCAAGGCCTCAAGCACAGCCGGATGCTGGCCTGGACCTTTCTCGACAAGAAACAACGCCGCGCCTGGCGCAAGGCGCGCTGGAGCTAGTCTGGTATCATGGCGCGGAATTTCAACGACCTGCGAACCGAGCCCATGACCGACCTCTCCCCTACCCTTTCTCTGGCCTGCGACCTGATCTCCCGCGATTCGACCACGCCGGAGGATGCCGGCTGCCAATCCCTCATGGGCGAACGTCTGGCAGCGGCCGGCTTCAGGCTGGAGTCCATGCGCTTCGGCGAGGTGGACAACCTGTGGGCGCGGCGGGGCACTGAAGGACCCGTGCTGTGTTTTGCCGGGCACACCGATGTCGTGCCGACGGGGCCTATGGAGCGCTGGACCCAGCCTCCCTTCGAGCCGGTGATACGTGACGGCATGCTCTGGGGACGCGGCGCTGCGGATATGAAGGGCAGCCTTGCGGCGATGGTTGTCGCGGTTGAGCGCTTTGTAGCAGCACACCCTGATCACAAGGGCTCAATCGCCTTCCTGATCACCAGTGACGAAGAAGGCCCAGCTACCGAGGGCACGGTCAAGGTGGTCGAAACACTGGTCAAGCGCGGCGAGAAAGTCGATTGGTGCATTGTTGGCGAGCCCTCCAGCACCGAGGCGGTCGGCGATATCGTCAAGAATGGCCGGCGCGGTTCGCTGAATGCCCGACTGGTAATCAAGGGCAAGCAGGGCCATGTGGCTTATCCACACCTGGCACGCAACCCGATTCACCTTGCCGCGCCGGCACTGGCGGCTCTCGCGCACGAGACCTGGGACGCGGGTAATGAGTTCTTTCCGCCTACCAGCTTCCAGATTTCCAATATCAATGCAGGCACGGGCGCGACCAACGTGGTGCCCGGCGAGCTCGAAGCGCTGATCAACTTCCGCTTTTCCACCGAATCCACGGTCGAAGGCTTGCAGCTCCGGGTAACCGATATCCTCGACCAACACGGCCTGGACTATGACCTGGAATGGACGGTCTCCGGCCTGCCTTTTCTCACTGAAGCCGGTGCCCTGCTCAATGGCGTTTCCGCGGCAATCCGTCAGGTGACCGGTCGCGATAGCCAGCCGTCGACTTCCGGCGGCACCTCCGATGGCCGCTTCATTGCCACCATGGGCACCCAGGTGGTCGAGCTCGGTCCGATCAACGCAACCATTCACCAGCTCGACGAGCACGTGTCCGCTGCTGACCTGGACACGCTGACCGATATCTATCAGGCCACCCTTGAACAGTTGCTGTGCTGATGCTTGAGCTGATCTGTCCACACTGCCGCGAGCCTTTGACCGCCATTGAGCGCAACTGGCGTTGTATCAACGGCCACAGCTATGACCAGGCCCGGCAGGGCTACCTGAACCTCCTGCTTGTTCAACACAAGAACAGCCGCCGACCGGGTGACACGCCCACCATGCTGGCTTGCCGCCATGCATTCCTGGACGCAGGGTATTACCAACCGGTGAGTGACGCGATCAATCGGCTGTTTGCCGGGTTGGTGCCAGGCACGCTGCTGGATATGGGCTGCGGCGAAGGCTATTACACACAACGTCTGGCCGCGGCCCTGCCCGATACTGCAATGGGCGGCCTGGACATCAGCAAGGACGCTGTAATCAAGGCCTGCCGCCGCAGCCGCTCGATCCAGTGGATGGTAGCCTCCAGCGCGCGCCTGCCGGTCTCCGATGCCAGCCTTGACGCCGCGCTCTGTGTATTCAGCCCGTGGTCCTGGGAAGAATGTCTGCGCTGCGTCCGGCCCGGCGGACATATCCTGCTGGTAGGACCGCATGCCGATCACCTGTTGAGCTTGCGCGAGAAACTCTACGACAGCGTTCACCCCACGCCCGAACTGATAAAACAACTGCCCGAAGGCCTGCGCATCGTCAATGATGAGGTCCTGCGCTATGCTCTTGATCTGGAGCCAGCTGATCTGGCCAGCCTGATCGGTATGACACCACATGGCTTCCGCAGCCGCCCCGAGCGCCAGCAGGCCCTGCTGGATTCGGGACTGCCGGGGCTCGAGGTGGCCATGCGTATGGTTCTGCTGCAACGTTGCTGAGAGGAATATCCGTGCGACAACCCGATGTAGAGATTTACCTGCGTGAAGATCATCTCGACGCACTGACCAGCTGGCTGGAACAGACCTTCGAAGGTCTGGAGCTCAAGGCATGGAACGGCCTTACCCGGCATGGCACCCTGAGGCTGGACGGTCAGGCGATTCCATTGATGATCGTGCGCAAAGCGGCGGGTAAATGGGCCAGCGTCTGGTTCGACAGCGACGCCACCCCCTGGGACACCGATCTCGACTGTGCGCGCGCCATTCAGGCAGCCACTGGCCACGAGGTTCGCTGCTCGGTGGGTGGCTGGTCCGAGGAACAGGGGGATGCGGATGCTGACCGCTGGATGAAAGTGAACGAGGAAGGCGAAACAGAATTCATCTGGGCGCAGAAGCCCTGAACAGGGTCTGTTGTCGTTTCATCGCGGCCTCGATGAAATGACAACAGACCCTAGCCGTGGGAGCACATAATGAACCAACCCATGATCGTTGCCTGTGGCCATTGCCACCGTAAAAATCGCCTCGATATCAGCCGCCTGGATTCTGATCCCCGTTGCGGCGTGTGCAAGCAGGCGCTGTTCACCGGCCAGCCGGTGCCGCTGAACGCAGCGCAGTTTCGCACCCATGCCTCCGCCGACCTGCCGCTGATTGTGGATTTCTGGGCGCCCTGGTGCGGACCCTGCCTGCAGTTCGCTCCCGTATTCGAGCAGGCTGCGGCCTCCATCGAACCACGTGCCAGGCTGGTCAAGATCAATACCGAAGACGAGCAGGCGCTGGCTGGCCAGTACGGTATTCGCAGCATTCCGACCCTGATGCTGATTCGTGGAGGGAAAGAAGTTACCCGCATGGCCGGAGCACTGCCTGCGGCCCAGTTCAAGCAATGGGTCAACCAGCAACTCGGCTGACCGCAGCCCGGCTGACCCGCGTGATCTGCCGGGTGGCGCCGGCAATCTTTCCTGATGCTTACTCCTGCCCTGCCTGCTCCGGCTGGTTACGCACGATATCCGCGTGACGCTTGACCAGCTGCTCGACCTGACCGATCGCCAACTGATAGGCCCAGCGTTCATCCGCATTCACCTCCAGCTCGACATCCTCCGGGCTGACGAAGCGATCAATAACCAGCCAGTAGCGCCCATCGATATCGTGCAGATCGGCATGCAGCTCCGCGTCCTGCCAGGTTTGCATCTGCATGCGCAGTAGCGGCTCCTGCAGCTGCAGATCTTCGCGTAGCGCGACACTTTGGGCACGCAGGTTGGCCAGCGCCAGTACCATGCTGTTGACCCAGCGCTCATTGCCTGCCTGAAGCGCCGGTTCCAGCCCGGCGAGACGGAAGTTGTAATCCCCTTCCTCGGCCTTGTCGAGCTGCAGGACCTCGCCATCGGCATGCTCCCAACGCGCCGATGACAACTGCTCCATAGGGATGTCAATGACGTCCAGAGCCAACCACTCGCTGCTGTTCACCGTCATGCTCAGCGGACGATTGACCAGCCATACCTGATCATCGTCGGCAAAGCGCACCAACTGGCCACTGCCGACTGTATTGCCGTACAGCAGGGTGATTTCGGCATCGCCCTTCAGGTTCACAGCCAGGGTCTCCGCTCCCTCTGCATCCGGATCCAGCCCAAGCCGGGCGTGATGGTCAGGATTGGCTGTCTGGTCCTCGAGAATGCGCGCGCCTCGCAGGGCGTGCAGCAAGGCCGCCAAGCGCTCACGCTGCGCCGGGAACAGGTGGTGTTCAGCAACGCCCCAGTCCTTGTCCGTACGCACCAGTTCAACAGACGCATCACCACGCGATAGCGTGATGCGTTCCACCTCGGCAAGCTGGGCGAGTTGCGCCTCGTTCAGCAACGGGCGGCTTTCCAGATCAGCAACCCGGTCACTGTCCTGCATACGCAGGGCAATCACAACCAGAGCCACGGTGAGCAGCGCCAGCGCTGCGATCAGCTTTTTCATTGCAGAATCTCCTCAGGCGGACCGCCGGCGCAGGCGGCCAACCAACAGCCACAACAGCCACAACAGCACGCCCAGGGTGATTAACGCCGGTACCAGCGCGATATTAATCACCTTCAGCTGAGTGCCGAGTTGCTCGATATCCTTGTTCAGCTGGAAGCGCACATCGCGCAATTGCTTGCGGATCTGCAGTTTCTGGTCCAGATACCGCTGAATTTCCTGCTCCTGTTCGGCCGAGAGTTCACTCAGCTGCGACGGGTCCTGGCTCTGCTGCATCTGCGCCAGGCGCTGCTCGGTTTCAGCCAGCTGCTGCTGCAATCGCTGTTCGCTGGCACGGAAGCGCTGCTCCGCGTTACGCTGAAGCTCTTCGACCACGGTGAAGGGCCGGCTGAAATCGCCACGTGACCGTACGCTGATCAGCGCCTCGGAACCGGACAGGTTATCCAGCGCGTTGAACAGCAACCCGCCGTTGTCCGCCCAGGGCTGCGGTACCCGCTCGCCAAAGAAATCCTGCACCTGCACCCACATGCGATCAGTCAGCATGTCGGTATCAGCAACCACCATGACATTGATATTGTCCGCTTCGGTCAAACCAGGCTCGCGCTCGGCAAGGCCATCCGGGTACGCCGTTTTCGCCGGCCCCTGCAGTCGCGCAGCGAAATGGTAGGTCTGCTCGTCTGCCTTGAAGCCGTCAAGCAACACCTCGGGGTCGCGCATCGCGGTGAAGCGTTCGCTGGATACCAGAGCGCTATTGGTGGTGCTGGAGAACAGAGGTGTAAAGACGGTCTCGCTGCCCTCTTGCGGAATCAGAGCGCCGCCCGTGCCAACTGTCAGCAGGCTCAATGGAGCGGTGACGGTGTCGTCCTCGTTCAGCTGTGCCGGTTCCAGCTCGAGCCAGCCAATATGCCGGGCAGGCAACTGACCCTGTCCACGGCCGACCGACATGCCCAGGCGTGCATCGACTACTACCTGGCTGGGATCGTAGCGCACACCCCAGCTTTTCAGTAGCGGCCCGAGATCCGACGCCTTGCCGTCGGCCATCATATCCAGCATCGCCTCCTGGCTCTGGTCGGCCTCGGCTAGCGGGTCGATGAATGCCAGCAAGCGACCGCCCCGCAGGACGAACTGATCGATCGCATACAGCGCGGACTCGCTCAGCGCCTTGGGATGCACCAACCACAGCACTTCAAGCTCCTCGGGTATTGCATCGACATCATGATCGAGTTCGCGGATATCAAACATCTGTTGCACTTGCTCAAAGGCAATCCATGGCGGACTGGCCTGGCCGGTCATGGGGTTCATGCCACCGGACATCGGCAGACCGGAGATAACCCCGATTTCGGATTTTTCGGGCTGAGCCAGACTATTGATCAGACGGCTCAGTTCGTACTCCAGCAAACCCTCCTGCTCCATGGCAAAGAACGGGATCACTTCGCGCTGGGCCAGCGAGTTGGTGCCGGCGAGACCGAAATACAGCTGCTCACCCGACTGCGACAGCGGAACAGCCTGCAGGCCGAACTCGGCGGCGCGGTCCTCTGCTTCCGAGAACGGTTGCGGATCGATGATCCGCAGGTCCAGCTTGCCGTCGGCTACACGCTCATATTCCTTGAGCATTTCCTCGACGCGGCGCGCGTAGTTGCGCAGCATCACCATGTCCTGGCTGGCGCGGTCGGAGAAAAAGAAATTGAGCGTGATCGGCTCTTCCAGATCTTCAAGAATCTGCCGGGTGCCATCGGAGATGGTGAACAGTTTCTGATCGGTGAGATCAAGCCGTGCGCCTGACAGCAGCACGCTGGAAGCCATATTGAATGCGATGAAGGCCAGCAGCAGTACCAGCAGGCCGGCACCTGAATACATTAAACGTTTCATTGTTCGGTCTCCTCGCCTCAATCGGCCTTTTTAAGGTCGATGACAATCGCTGTGGCACATAACCAGGCGGCCATGAGCGATATGAAATACAACAGATCTCGCAGATCCAGGACGCCCTTGCTGATGGCGTCGAAGCGAATCAGGAAACTGAGCGAGGCGATGGCATCGACCAGCCATTGGGGAGCCCAACCGCTGAACAGATCCAGTACCAGCGGCAGACCGCTGACGATAAATATGAAACAGGCGACCACGCTGACGATAAACGCGATGACCTGGTTCTTGGTCAGCGCCGACATGCATGAACCAATCGCCAGATATCCGCCAGCCAGCAGCCAGCTTCCGATATATCCGGTGATGATTGCGCCGTTATCCGGATTGCCCAGGTAATTCACGGTGATCACTATGGGAAAGGTCAGCAGCAAGGCGATGCCGACAAACACCCAGGCCGCCAGAAACTTGCCCAGCACCATGTCGGTACGCGATACCGGCAGCGTCATCAGCAGCTCGATGGTTCCGGACTTGCGCTCCTCAGCCCACAACCGCATTGCCACCGCCGGTACCAGGAACAGGTACAACCAGGGGTGGAAGTTGAAAAAGGCGTTCAGGTCGGCCTGGCCGCTTTCATAGAAGCTGCCAAGGTAGAAGGTGAAAACCGCCGCCAGGACGAGAAAGATAACGATGAAAATGAACGCCAGGGGCGTAGCGAAGTAGCTGCCCAGTTCGCGCTTGAATATCACACCCAGATTTTTCATGCTGCCTCCCCTGCGGTCAGGCGACGGAAGACTTCATCCAGGCGTCCCCGCTCGACGGACAATTCCTTGACCGGCCAATTTTGCTCGCGGGCGTACTGGCCCACCGCCGGAAAAACCACTTCGCCGGGTTTGGCGACGACGGTGAGCAATTGACCATCGCGCTGACGTTCAACATCGAGCACACCGGGCAGCGCCAATAATGGAGCGCTATCGACGGCATGTTCGAGATCGACAGTCACCGCCTGGTGATAGCGGGAGCGGGCTTCGAGCTCGTCCGGCGTACCGTCCGCCAACAGGCGGCCACGACCGATGACCACAGCGCGGGTACACACAGCGCTGACTTCTTCGAGAATATGCGTGGAAATCACCACGATCTTGTTGCTGCCGCTGGCCAGTTGCTGGATCAGGTTGCGCACCTGGTGCTTCTGGTTCGGGTCAAGCCCGTCGGTAGGCTCGTCGAGAATAAGCACCTGCGGATCGTGCAGGATGGCCTGGGCCAGGCCTACGCGGCGCTTGAAGCCCTTGGACAGCGTCTCGATGCTCTGACCGAGCACGCCATTGAGTTCCAGCTGCTCGGCCGCGAGCGCAACGCGCTTGTGCTTCTCGGCGCCCGAGAAGCCGCGCACTTCGGCGATAAACTCGAGGAATCGCTTTACCCGCATGTCGCCATAACAAGGCGCACCCTCCGGCAGATAACCCATCTGTTGCTGCGCCTGCAGGATCTGCGTCTGGATATCGTATCCGCAGACCGAGGCTGAACCGCCATCAGGCGTGAGGAACCCGGTGAGCATTTTCATGGTGGTGGACTTGCCAGCGCCGTTAGGCCCGAGAAACCCCAGTACTTCCCCCGGTTGTACGTCGAAGGACAAATTGTCCACGGCGACATGGTCGCCAAATCGTTTGGTCAGGCTGTTTATCTTTATCATGGCCTCTTTTCCATCTCCCCCGAGATTGGCATGCCGCAGGCACGCGGCTATCGCAAAGCGCAAGGATACATGGATTGCCGAACCGCAGGGTGATAGACGAAAACGGGGACGCGAACGTGATAAAACAGGGAATACACGCTGAGCCGCATCCTGCAGACTCTGCGGCCCGGCATGAACGTAGCCGAGCACGACGTGAAATATGCGGGCATCAGGCATCGATTTCAAGGTTTGCGTAACGGCCCTGCAATGCACGCTGTCACACTGGAGCAAACCGGCTAGAATTCGGTTTCGCCTGTTTCCAGCCGGGCCGCCGCATGCGGCTGATGGAAACTGTCCCAGACTTTGCAGGAAGCATTATGTCAGCTGTTTATTCCTATTTCTTCGGCCGCCTGCGTTTTGGTTTGCTGCGCCGGCTGCTGTATCTATGGTCTCGCTCGACAAGCATCGGTGATGCAGCATTCAACGACCAACTCGACCCGCAGCTGCCCATCGTCTATGCGCTGCCCTACCGCTCTCTCTCTGACTTGCTGGTGCTGGATCATGAGTGCGACCGCGCCGGCCTGCCGCGTCCGGTTCGCAGCATCGAGACGCTGGATGAGGAAGAGGCGCACGTGTTCCTCAGCCATGAACATGCCTGGACAGCCCGCCCCGATCCGCGCCGCCAGTCACCCCGCTTGCAACGGGTACTGGCCACGGTGGATAACAACCCCCAGCTGGACGTCCAGCTGGTGCCGGTCAGCGTCTTCTGGGGCCAATCCCCTGACGTCGAGTCCTCGCCGATCAAGCTGCTGTTTGCCTATAACTGGACAGTTAGCGGACGTTTGCGCAAATTGCTCGCCATTGTGCTGCACGGTCGCAAGATCAGGGTCCGCTTCGGTGCGGCAATTTCGTTACGTGAGCTGAGTGATCAGCAGATTGGCAATGAGCGCAGTTTGCGGCGTATCAACCGTTTGCTGCGCGTACATTTCCGCCAGCAGCGCGGCGCCGTGGTCGGTCCCGACCTCTCCCACCGCCGTTCGTTATTGAAGGGCCTGTTGCATGCGCCGACGGTGCGCCAGGCCATTGAACGCGAAGCGCTTGAAAGCGGAGAACACCAGGCCAAGGCAAAGCATGAAGCGACCCGTTACGCCAATGAAATTGCCTCGGATTTTACCTACACCATCATCCGCTTCATGGAAGTGGTGCTGTCCTGGTTCTGGAACAAGCTATACGAAGGCGTCCGGGTAAACCATATCGAGCGGGTTCAGGAGATCGCGCGGGGCAATGAGATCGTCTATGTCCCCTGCCACCGTAGTCATATCGATTACCTTTTGCTGTCTTACACCTTGCTGCAACACAGCCTGACCCCGCCGCATATTGCTGCCGGCATCAACCTCAACATGCCAGTCATTGGCGGCATCCTCCGTCGTGGTGGCGCGTTTTTCATGCGCCGCACCTTTCGTGGCAACGCGTTGTACACTGCCGTGTTCAATGAATACCTGCACATGCTGTTCAGCCGCGGCTTCCCGGTGGAATATTTCATCGAGGGCGGTCGGTCCCGTACCGGTCGCACCCTGAATCCCAAGACCGGGATGCTCGCCATTACTCTGCGTAGTTTCCTGCGTTCATCACGCCGGCCGATTGTCTTTGTGCCGGTGTATATCGGTTATGAACGGGTGCTCGAAGGTCGCACCTATCTGGGCGAGCTGCGTGGACAGGAGAAGAAGAAGGAATCCTTTTTCGATATCTTCCGCGTGCTTTCCGCACTGAAGCAGCGCTTCGGTCAGGTCGCGGTGAACTTTGGCGAGCCGGTATCGCTCTCTGCTTTCCTCGATGAGCAACAACCGGACTGGCGCAAGATGGACCATGGCAGCGACTTCAAGCCCGCCTGGCTGCCAGACACCACCAACCGGCTCGCGCACACTCTGGCGGCTTCGATTAACGCCGCCGCTGACGTTAACCCGGTCAACCTGGTATCCCTGATCATGCTGTCCACACCCCGGCTGGCACTGGATGAACGGGGGTTGGTGCGCCTGCTGGGCGCCTACCTGACGCTGCTGCGTCGGGTGCCCTATAGCCGCAGCATTACCCTCCCTGAAATGGGCGGGCAGGAGATCATCCGCTACGTCGAGGCGATGGAGCTGATCGGCCGCCAATCCGATGCGCTGGGCGAGATCCTCTACCTGGATGAACCCCAGGCAGTCTTGATGACCTATTACCGCAACAATGTGCTGCACCTGGTGGCACTGCCTGCGCTGATTGCCTGCCTGTTCCTCAACAACTCACGCATGACCCGTGAACAGATCCGGCGCCTGGTCATGGCGCTATATCCCTACCTGCAGGGCGAACTGTTCATGCACTGGCGCGAAGAACAATTACCGGACGTCATCAACGACTGGATTGACGGCCTGATCGACCAGAACCTGCTGCATGAGGAGAACCAGCAAATTCACCGGCCGGACCCCAGTTCTGCCGAGTTCGTCCTGCTCAGCCTGCTGGCACGCAGCATTCTGCAGATGCTTGAGCGGTTCTACATGGCCGCAGCCCTGCTGCTGAACAACCCGAACGGCAGCCTGAGTGCAGAATCACTCGAAGCGCTCTGTACGGTCATGGCCCAGCGACTCTCGATACTGCACGGGTTGAATGCGCCTGAGTCCTTCGACAAGACGCTGTTCCGTCAGTTTATTCAGCGGCTGATCGAGATGGAGGTGCTGCAAGCAGATTCGCAGGGGCAACTGCACTATCAACCGGAGCTGGAAGATATCGCCGAGAATGCGGCTAAACGTGTATTGAGCGCGGAGATCAGATTATCGATCAAGCAGGTAGCGCGGACGCAGGCAGAGGTAGGGGAGCAGACGTAACGCCACCGCGCCAGCTCTCAGCCTTCCAGCTTCCGCTTGCCGTAAATATCGTAGCGGCTGGATTGCCCGGTAAGCTGCGCACTCGGTGCCTGGCCTTCAATGGCCGGCGCCTTGCGCGCGCGCTTCACCGCCACACGGTGGCTGGCCAGCTGCAGCGCCGCTTCGAGTAGCGCCGGCGCGTCCGTATCATCGCCCGCCAGCGGCCGGAACAGACGCATCTCCTTCTTTACCAGCGCCGACTTGTCGCGATGTGGAAACATCGGATCCAGGTGAATAACCTGGGGGACAGGCCCTTCCCAATCCCGCATGGTCTGGATGGCATCGGCCTGAATCAGGCGCATGCGCCCAGCAATGTCGGCGACCTTGCCGCCGCTCTGCCGGGCGCGTTCCAGACCATCGGCCAGCAGCGCCGCGATGACCGGCTGACGTTCCAGCATGATGACGTCACAACCGAGCGCGGCCAGCACGAAGGCATCGCGTCCGAGGCCCGCTGTTGCGTCAAGTAAATTGGGACGAATCGAGCCCCTGACACCGACCGCACGTGCCACCATTTGCCCGGCGCCGCCACCGAATAGCCGACGGTGCGCCAGCGCACCTTCCACAAAATCGACGCGCACCGGGCCCGGTGCGTCCGGACCACTCAATCGCAGGCTCAGTCCATCGGCGCCCACCTGCAGCATCATTTCGGGAAGCGGATCGTCGCTTCCAATACAGGCATAACCGAGACGTATCGCAAGCTCAGCGGCGCGCGCCTCGTATTCAGGCGCCAGCCAGGTGACGCCCAGAGAGGCGGTGGCAACGGCGGGCGCAGCAGACATGGGCGGGTAAACGTAGGAGTCCATCAAGCGTACAGATCAATGCCGAACACGCCTTCGACCTCGTCGTGCGTCGTCATGCTGGCCGTCGTGTGGTAGCTGGCCAATGCCTGACTGGCACGGCTGTGGACAGGCTCGGCACTGTCCCGGCGAGCCGGAATATATTCGGCAACTGCGGTAGAAGCACTGACATGGCGGGCATCCGCATTGCGCGAAATCTCAATCCTGGCTGACGAGCCGGATTGATCCACGCGCGCCACTTCGCTCCCCGGAGCCGGTGAGACCGGCCGTATCCCGCGGCTTGGTAACGTATTGAACGGGTTGTAACCATCCAGACGCATAAGGACTCCGGGTGAATGAAAATGCGGGCGACCTCTGTATGAGCCTGGACTCAGAGAGGGTTGCCAACCTGTGACAGCGGATCAACAGCAAATATCCTCGTGGCGTGCATTCTGCCACAGATACGGACCCCCCTTGCTGGACTGTTTTACCTGGGCGGCTGCTTCGGCGTCGCGACCTGGTCACGCAGATAAACGGGCTGTGCATCTGCCGCATCCAGCAAATCACGCGATTGCCAACGCGGCAGCGCCAGACTGAGCAGGTCACGCGCATCAGGCAATAATTCAGGCCATGCCTGATCAACTTTAACCGCCAGTCGGTCAGCGTACTGCCAGCCCGTACCGGCACCAACCTGGCTGCTCATGCCGTCCGGCAGGCTCACCGCTTCCGGCGCGCTGACCAACTCCGTGCCGACCAACTGCATGACGTCATCCTTCACCTGGTAGCACCCCCAGTACACCTCATCCATGCGTGCATCGATTGCCGCACAGACCTGCTCGGCGCCGTGTTCGCGCCAGGCACGCTGAGCCAGCGCCGCCAGATTGGATATATCAATGACCGGTTTGTCTGCCGCAAAGGCGAGTCCCTGAACCATGCCGGTCGCAATACGCACGCCGGTAAAGGCCCCGGGCCCCCGGCCAAACACCAGCGCATCGAGCTGCATCAAGCTCACGCCGCTTTCCTGCAGCAGCTCGTCGATCATTGGCAACAATCGCTTGGCATGCTGCCGCGGTATGACCTCATGGCGGGCATAGACCTTACCGTCGTGCAGCAGCGCGGCGGAACAGGCTTCGGTGGCGGTATCCAGTGCTAGCAAAGTGGCCATGCGTGATGTGTCGTCCGGTCGGAGGGGCCGAAATTGTACCCAAACGAAAAGGCCCGTGCGACTGCTGTCACACGGGCCTTTTGTACACAGCACTACTCAGGTCAGAGCATCGAGAACTTTGGATGTTATCTCATCCACAGTACCGACACCTTCGACCCGCGAACACTTGGGCGTGCCCTGCGTTTCGCTCAACTGACGATAGAACTCGACCAGCGGCTGGGTCTGGGTGTGATAGATTTCCAGACGCTTGCGGATGGTTTCTTCCTTGTCATCATCGCGCTGAATCAGTACTTCACCGGTCAGATCGTCGACCCCGACAGCCTTCGGCGGATTGTGATCGATGTGATAGATACGACCAGAGCCGGCATGAACCCGGCGGCCAGAGAGACGCTGAACGATTTCTTCGTCTTCAACAGCGATTTCGAGCACGTGGTCGATGGTGATGCCCGCGTCGACCAGCGCTTCGGCTTGAGGAATAGTGCGAGGGAAGCCGTCAAACAGAAAACCGTTGGTGCAGTCGTCCTGCGTGATGCGCTCCTTGATAAGTCCAATAATCAGGTCATCCGAGACCAGCCCGCCGCTATCCATAACTTCCTTGACCAACAGGCCCATCTCACTGCCAGCCTTGACCGCTGCGCGCAACATGTCGCCTGTGGAGATCTGGGGAATGCCGAAACGCTTGCATATGAACTGGGCCTGAGTGCCCTTGCCCGCGCCTGGAGCGCCCAATAGGATTACACGCATTGCTGAACTCCTCGTTCTAACTGATAACCGGGGGCCGCCTGGGGTGCATGACCGAAGGCTGGCGGACACCAGCCGGGGGCTGGCGCGCAAGATTCGCGCACGGCAGGTGCAGTGCGAAAAGGGCGTTCAACATACACTTACAAATCAGCACACACAAGCCAGACGATAGTCCCGGTTATCAGACCGAAGCGACACCCGCAGCGGCCTCATCCCGTATTGCGCAAGCCCGCAGCGATCCCTGCAACAGTCACCAGCAAAGCCCGTTCGAGGTCCTCGTCACGTTCGCCCGCCTGATTGCGGGTACGCGCCAGCAGTTCTGCCTGTAACAGATGCAGCGGATCGATGTAGGGGTTACGCACCGCCACCGACTCAGCCAGGACGGGATCATGCGCCAGAAGCTGGTCAGCGTCGCGCAATCGCAACACGGTATCGGTGGCCCGCTGCAATGCAGTACGCAGGGTTTCACCCAGGCGCCATAAATCAGGTTCCGCCAGGCGTTGCTCATAAAAGCGGGCGATATTGCCGTCCGCTTTGGACAGAACCATCTCCAGCATCTCGATCCTCGCCCGGAAGAATGGCCACTGTGACATCATGTCGCGCAGAAGCGGTTCCCCGCCCTGCTCGATCGATTCGGCCAGCGCCTGGCCTGCACCGAGCCACGCCGGCAGCATCAGGCGAGTCTGCGACCAGGCGAATATCCACGGAATAGCCCTTAGCGTTTCGATGCCACCCTGACTACGTCGTTTGGCAGGCCGACTACCCAGTGGCAAGCGCCCCAGCTCCTGCTCCGGGGTGGCCTGGCGGAAATACTCGACGAATTGCGGCTCGTCGCGCACCACGCCCCGGTAGATATCGACTGACCGGTCGGCCAAGCCCTGCATTTTCTCGCGCCACTGCGGTTGCGGCGCCGGAGGTGGCAGCAGTGTCGCTTCCAGCACCGCGCTGGAATACAGGTTCAGGCTTTGCAGCGCAATGCCCGGCAGACCGAACTTGAAGCGAATCATCTCGCCCTGCTCGGTCACCCGCAGCTGACCGTTCACTGACCCGGGCGGCTGCGAGAGGATCGCCATGTGAGCCGGCGCGCCGCCCCGTCCGACCGTGCCACCGCGACCGTGGAACAAACGCAAACGTACGTTCAGCTCGCGACAAACCTCAACCAGTGCTTCCTGGGCTCGATACTGCGCCCAACCCGCGGCGAGCGCGCCGGCATCCTTGGCCGAATCGGAATAGCCGATCATCACCTCCTGCTCATCGCCGATCAGGCTGCGGTAGCCGTCGAGCTCCAGCAACTGCCTGATCGCCGGCGCAGCATTGTCCAGATCATCCAGTGTCTCGAATAACGGCACGACACGCATGGGCCAGGCGACGCCGGCGCTTTTCAGCAACAACTTGACGGCCAATACATCCGAGGCGCACGACGCCATCGAAATCACATAGGATGCGAACAGGTCGGCGGATTGCGTTGCTACCACCCGACAGGTCGCCAGCACCTCGGCCGCCTCATCCGACGGCTTCCATTGCGGTGGCAGCAACGGCCGCCTGTTATGCAACTCGGTCAGCAGAAATTCGCAGCGCTGCTCTTCGTCCCATTCCTGGTAACTGCCGAGCCCGAGATATTCGGTCAATTCGGTCAGCGCATCGCTATGTCGACCCGCTTCCTGACGAATGTCGAGCCGCACCAGCGCCAGACCAAAGGCGTTGACCCTACGCAGCGTATCGAGCAAGGGGCCATCGGCAATCAGCTCCATCCCCTGGTCCAACAAGGACTGATAGCATAGCTCGAGCGGCTCGCGAAGCTCGTCGACGTGGTGCATCACCTCGGCCGAATCAAGCTGTTCGCCGGCTAATGCTGCCTGCGCCCAACGACGCGTCGCCAGCAGACGCTCTCGCAGCTTTTTCATCACCGCGCGATAGGGTTCGTCCGCGCCACCAGCGCGTTGCATGAGCTGCTCACTGGCCGCCTGCATCGACAGTTCAGTGCTGAGGGCACTGATGTCGCGCAGATACAGATCCGCAGCCATCCAGCGCCCTAACAACAACACTTCAGTGGTGACCTCAGCGGTGACATTCGGGTTACCGTCCCGGTCGCCACCCATCCATGAGGCGATGCGCACCGGCGCCGCACGTCTGTCCAGACGGTGCCCGGTGGCACTGTGCAGCTCTTGATCCAGCTGGCGAAGGAATTGCGGTAGCGCCTGCCATAAAGAATTCTCGATAACCGCAAAGCCCCACTTGGCCTCGTCCACCGGTGTTGGCCGGTTGCGGCGGATCTCGTCGGTATGCCAGGCCTCGCTGATCAACCGCGCCAGATCGCTGCGAACCTGCGCGGTTTCGCTGGCCGACAGGTCGTCGTGATCACCGCGTTCCAGCGCAGCGGCGATGGCATCGTACTTTTGAATCAGTGTCCGGCGCGCCACTTCGGTGGGGTGTGCGGTCAGGACCAGCTCGATATCCAGCGCCGCGACATGCTCGCGCAGTTTATCGCCATCCATGCCTGAGTCGCGCAATCGTTGAAGCAGATCAGTGAGACAGCGGTCCTCAAACAGGGGGTTTTCATCATCGCGGCGGCGACGAATGCGATGGTACTGTTCGGCAATATTGGCCAGGTTCAGGAACTGGTTGAAAGCACGGCACACCGGCAGCAGCTGGTCGTCCGGGAGGTCGTGCATGGCGCTCAACAGGGCGTCGTACTCAGCCTGATTGGTCTGACGACCCTGCTTGGCGCCGAGTCGAATACGCTCGATACGCTCGAGAAAATCCACGCCCAGCTGCGTCTGGATGGTCTGTCCCAGCAACTCGCCCAGTTCATGTACTTCCTCGCGCAGACGGGCATCAATCTCGGTCATGCTCAGCTCCTGTCAGTTCATCTAGCACAGCATGGGTGGCTGAACCCACGGTGGCAAGTGTCAGTCAAACGCACAAATCTAGGCTACGCTGAAAATATCGCCACAAGCGATACTTATTCGAAAGGGGGAAGCATGAAAATCCGTGAACTTACCGAGGAATGGGAACGCACCGCCAAAGGCCGCGTTACGCAGAACACCTACCAGGTGAAATTGCCGTTGGAAGACGCAGCCCGTCTGGCTGCGCTGCAGGAAATGTATCCTAAACGCTGCGTCGAGGAGCTGATCACTGATCTGCTGTCGGCGGCACTGGAGGAATTCGAGGCTTCGTTACCCTATGAGCCGGGAGACGAAGTGGTCGCTGAAGACGAGATGGGCGATCCATTGTATGGCGATACCGGCCCTACACCGAGATTTCTGACGCTCAGCCGCAAACACCTGGCGGAACTGTCAGCCCAACAGCAGGAAACCGAACATTAGACAGAGCGGCGTTTCGCCGGTATGACGAAACGCCGATTCCGCTACAGGCCGTTACCTTTGGCCTCGTCCCACAAGCCATCCAGTTGTCCAAGCGTCGCTTGCTCAACCGTTGCGCCCGTTGCAGCCAGCTGCGCTTCGATATAGCGGAATCGCCGCTCAAACTTGGCATTCCCGGCACGCAACGCGGATTCGGCATCGACCTGAAGATGGCGCGCCAGATTGACCATACAGAACAACAGGTCGCCCACTTCCTCTGCCACAGCCTGCTGGTCTCCCACCGCAACAGCCTGGCGTATTTCGTCGAGCTCTTCCTGCACCTTGTCGATGACGGGCGCTGTCTCGGACCAGTCGAAACCGGCCCGGCTGGCGCGCTTTTGCAGCTTCTGTGCGCGGCTCAGGGCAGGTAACGCATGCGGAACATCATCGAGCAGTGAGAGCTGCTGCGGCGTGCTCGCCTTCGCGGCGCGCTCTTCAGCCTTGATTTCCTCCCAACGGTGTTTGATCTGATCGGCATTCAGGCTGCGCGTACCGGGTGGTGTGCGCAGGTTGCCGTCAGGAAACACATGGGGATGTCGACGTATCAGCTTGCGGGTAATGCCATCGACGATGGCATTCCAGTCGAAGTGTCCGGCCTCTCGTCCCAGCTGGGCGTAATACACCACCTGAAACAACAGATCGCCCAGCTCTCCAGCCAGCTGATCAAAGTCGCCCTGGGCAATCGCATCGGCCACCTCGTAAGCCTCTTCAAGGGTGTGCGGCACGATGGTCTCGAATGACTGTTCGAGATCCCACGGACAGCCGTGCGCGGGATCTCGCAGCCGCTGCATCAGGTACAGCAGGTCGTCGAGGGTCTGTTGCGTGCGGCTCACGCCCGGTTCTGCTGACGGTTGCGCCAGGCCTCGATCACGTTCGGCAGTTGACTGATGCGTCCCAGCAGCCGACCCAGCAGGCTGAGGTTGGGGATCTCAACGGTCAGCAACATGGCCGCACAGTTGTCTTCCTTGTTGGTCCGCGTACTGACCTCCAGCACATTGATCTTCTCATTGGCCAACAGTTGCGATACATCCCGCAGCAGACCGGCCCGATCATAGGCCTTGATATAGATCTCGACCGGATAGGTCTGCACCGGCTTGCCACCCCAGCTGACCTCAATCAGACGTTCGGATACGCGGTCTTGCAGCTGCATGGCCGTCGCACAGTCAGCGCGATGCACAGTCACCCCACGGCCCAGCGTGATGTAGCCGACAATCGGATCACCCGGCACGGGCTGACAGCAGCCCGCCAATTGAGTGAGCAGGTTACCTACGCCCTGGATATAGACATCACCACGCCGGCCATTCTTGTTCGCCCGGCGTGGAACCAGGGTCAGCTGGTCAGTGTTGCGATCCGGCTCGACCAGTTGCTGCGCGACATTGACCACGTGCGCAAGACGCTCATCGCCAGAGCCCACTGCGGCAAACAGATCCTCCTGGCTGTTGATCCCCAGGCGATCGATCAACTGCGCATAGTCCGCACCGTTGAGCGCAAGTCGGGTCAACTCGCGTTCGAGCATCAGCTTGCCGGCGACCACGTTCTGCTCCCGCGCCTGCTGCTTGAACCAGTGCTGGATTTTCGCCCGGGCGCGGGAAGTGTTCACGTAGCCCAGATTGGAGTTCAGCCAGTCCCGACTCGGACTGCTCTGTTTACCGGTGATGATTTCCACCTGCTCGCCGGTCTGCAGCACATAGTTCAGCGGCACGATACGACCGTTGACCTTGGCGCCGCGGCAGCTATGGCCGATCTCGGTGTGCACCCGGTAGGCAAAGTCCAGCGGCGTAGCACCCTTGGGCACGTCCAGGACGTGACCATCCGGAGTGAACAGGTAGATCCGGTCCGGCTCGAAATCGACGCGCAGCTGCTCAGCGAGCCCACCGATATCGCCCATTTCTTCATGCCATTCGAGCACCTGACGCAGCCAGGCGATCTTGTCTTCATAGGCGTCGGATGTCTGTTTGAGATCGGTGCCCTTGTAACGCCAATGCGCACAGACGCCGAGCTCGGCCTCCTCATGCATCGCATGGGTCCGTATCTGCACCTCGAGCACTTTCCCCTCGGGACCGACCACTGCCGTGTGCAGGGAGCGGTAACCGTTTTCCTTGGGATTGGCGATGTAGTCATCGAATTCGTTGGGAATATGTCTCCACAGGCTGTGCACGATTCCCAGCGCGGTGTAGCAGTCACGCACCTGCGGCACCAGAATACGTACGGCACGCACATCATATACCTGGCTGAAGTCGATGCCCTTGCGGGTCATCTTCCGCCAGATCGAATAGATATGCTTGGCCCGACCGGTAATGTCGCCGTGGATCTTCGCCTCATCCATCTCGGTACGCAGCCGCGCCATCACGCCATCGATGTATTCCTGGCGATCGAGACGACGCTCGTCGAGCAATTTGGCGATCTGTTTGTATTGCACCGGCTCGAGGTAGCGGAAAGACAGATCCTCGAGCTCCCACTTGATATGGCCGATGCCCAGACGATGGGCCAGCGGGGCGTAAATATCGAAAATTTCGCGTGCGACGCGATAACGTTTCTCTTCGGAGCTGTCCTTGGCTGCGCGGATGGCGCAGGTGCGCTCGGCGAGCTTGATCAGCGCTACCCGGACATCATCGACCATGGTGATCAACATCTTGCGCAGATTCTCTACCTGCGCCTGAGTGCCAAATGCGCTGGCCTTGCCCGGATTCTGCGAGACGCTGATCGCAGCCATGCGCTGCACGCCGTCCACCAGACCGGCAACGCTGGGGCCCAAACGACGCTCGACTTCGGCCAGATCGGTCTTGTTCTCGCGCACAGCGCGATAGATCACTGCCGCCACCAGTGAATCCTGGTCCAGCCTGAGGTCGGCCAGGATGTCCGCCATGTCCAGACCAGTCTGGTAGCTGCTGTTGCCGTTACCCCAGATGTGTTCAGCGGCAATGGCCGCCTGTTCCAACTCCTTCGCCCAGACACATGATTCGCGCAGGCGCTCAGGTTGCGCCAGAGGGACGCGCTTTTCTATCCGAGCCATCCAGGCATCAAGGTCAACAGTTCCATCGCGGTTGACCGGATAATCAGCTCTGACTTGTACCATTTCGGTTTTTTTCCTTGCCAGACACGAACAGTGCCATGGCTTCCACATGGGCAGTTTGCGGGAACATGTCCATGACGCCCGCCTGAACCAGCCGATAACCCTTGCTTGCCAGAATACCCGCGTCGCGGGCCAGCGTGGCGGGGTTACAGGATACGTACAGAATCCTGCCAATGCCTCGCTCGGCCAACGCGGCCACCAGTGCTTCGGCCCCGTCGCGCGGCGGATCCAGAAGGGCCGCCTGGTATTGCTGATCCAGCGTTTCGTTTGTGAACGGCTTCGACAAGTCCGCCTGGCAAAAGTGCACCCCATCGAGGCGATTATTCTGCGCGTTCAAAATGGCCCGTTCGACCATCCTGGCGTCGCCCTCCACACCTGTCACTTCCGCCCCCCGCTGTGCCAGCGGGAGGGCAAAGTTACCCACTCCACAGAAAAGATCCAGTACCTTCTGTCTGGCTTCTGCGTCCAGCCAGTCCATCGCCTGATTGACCATTTTCTGGTTCATCACTGCATTGACCTGTGTGAAATCGCCCGGTGCAAAGGTGAACCGCAGGTTCTGGTCATCGAGCTGATAAGCCAGCTCTGATGCGGCCGCCCCCTCTTCAGCGCAGCGTATCGCATCCGTCTCGCCCTGTAGCCACAGGTCAACGTCATGGCGGCTCGCCAGTTGTTCCAGAAGCGCCACGTCGGTTTCAGCCAACGGCCGGATATGCCGCACCACCATAGCCGGTGCGTCCCCGCCGATCAGCTCCACGTGCCCCAATCCAGTGCATGCCTTGAGTTGCTGCAAGACTTCCGGCAGTTCCTTCACTAGCGCCTCGAGTACTGGAATGAGGATAGGACATTCCCTGATTTCCACCAGCTCACTGCTGGCGCTTTGCCGGTAGCCTGTCTGCAACCGCCCTGTCCGTTGGTCCCAACGCACCGATAAGCGGGTGCGCTGGCGGTAACCATAGGACGGGCCAAGCAGTGGCGGCATCCAGTGCTCCGGTGTTATACCGGCGAAATGTTGCAATTGCTGGGCCAGAGCTTGTTGCTTAAGTTCTATCTGAGTGTCGTGGGAGATGTGCTGAAGCGTGCAGCCGCCACATATGTCAGCGTGCCTGCATTGAGGCGCCTGGCGTTCCGAACTCGTCTCGAGCAGCTGATCGACCCGGGCTTCGATAAGCTTGCTGCGCGCACGGATGACCCTTCCCACTACTCGTTCCCCAGGCAAGCCGCCTTCGACGAAGGTAGTCCGCCCTTGCCAGCGACCTATACCGCGACCGTCATGGCTGAGACGATCGAGCAGCAGTTCTATGCGCTGCCCGACCGCAGCGGGTGCATCAGTGGTACGCCGCGCCCGTCCGTAGGAACGTTTCATGATTGTGCGTCAAACACACCGGTAGACAGGTAGCGGTCACCGCGATCACAGATAATGGCTACGATGACTGCGTTTTCGACTTCGGCGGACAGGCGCAGCGCGGCAGCCACCGCACCACCCGATGACACGCCACAGAATATGCCTTCCTCGCGCGCCAGCCGGCGCATCGCTGTTTCGGCTTCGCCCTGGGCCATATCGATCACCCGGTCAACCCGCGACGCATCAAAGATGCTCGGCAGGTAGGCGTCGGGCCAGCGGCGGATACCGGGAATGGCGGCGCCCTCCATAGGCTGCAGACCAACGATCTGCACCGTGGGATTCTGCTCCTTGAAATAGCGCGACAAGCCCATGATGGTGCCGGTCGTACCCATCGAGCTGACCAGGTGCGTAATGGTGCCCTGGGTATCACGCCAGATCTCCGGCCCTGTGGTGGCGTAATGCGCCTGTGGATTGTCCTGATTGCCGAACTGGTCGAGGACCTTGCCACGACCTTCGTTCTGCATGCGCACGGCGAGATCGCGTGCACCTTCCATCCCCTCTTGCTGCGACACCAGCACCAGCTCGGCGCCGTAAGCCGCCATGGACGCCTTGCGCTCGTGGCTCATGTTGTCCGGCATGATCAGAATCATCCGGTAACCCTTGATTGCAGCAGCCATCGCCAGCGCGATGCCGGTATTGCCCGAGGTAGCCTCGATCAGCGTATCGCCAGGCTGAATCTCACCGCGCTGCTCGGCGCGCAGGATCATTGACAGGGCCGGTCGGTCCTTGACTGAACCGGCAGGATTGTTGCCTTCGAGCTTGACCAGAATGGTATTGCTGGTCTCGCCTGGCATGCGCTGCAGCCTTACCAGAGGCGTGTTACCGATGAAGTCGGCAATGGTCGGAAATTCGATGTTCATCATCTACCCTTGCGGCCTTGCCCGGTCATGCCGTGCGCAAGGCTGTGCTTTTGATTCAGTCGGCATATGATACCGGCATCGGAGAGACGGATACACACAATGAACGAGATTGGCATCAAGGCCCGGATCCTGGCGATGACGCTGGTTCCGGCTGGCATTCTAGCGCTCTCACTGGGGGTTTATTTCAGCTGGCAACATGTCCAGGACCTGGACCGGCAACTGCTGGAACGCGGCCTGCTGACCACTGAATATCTGCAAAGCCCGGCCGCCGCGGCGCTACTTGACGGGCAACCGGAACGCCTCAGACCAATGATGTCGGTTGCGCTGAACCATCGAGATGTCCGCGCCGTCACCCTCTATGATGCCGAGATGCAGCGCCTGGAGCACAGCGGCCCTCAGATGCACACCCCCGATCGTGTCCATCAAAGCGACTTCGGCGCCGGATCGGGCCTGCAAGTGCAGGCGAGCAGTTCGAGCAGCCGCTTCAAGCTGCCCTTGCTGGCCAGTCCCGATCTGACCGGTTTACGCGCTGCGCCTATGGTTGAACCTGACGCGCTGCTGGGTTGGGTTGAAGTGGAACTCAGCCACGGCAATACCATCATTCGCCGTTACCAGACAGTCCTCAGCGCACTGGTACTGATTGTGCTCGGGCTTGTTGTTACAGGTGCCGTTGTTGGTCTGATGGGGCGGCGCATCACCCGGCCCATTGGCCAGATCAATCAGGCCATCAGCCGCATCAGCGAGGGACGCCTGGATATTCGCCTGCCACCGCAGGGCAGTCGGGAGCTGAACGAGCTCGCGGAAGGCATCAATACCATGGCCCAGACGCTGCAGAGCGCGCAAGGTGAGCTCCAGCAGAATATTGATCAGGCCACCGAAGATCTGCGGCAGACGCTCGAAACCATCGAAATCCAGAACATCGAGCTGGATCTGGCGCGCAAGACAGCGCAGGAGGCCAGTCGTATCAAGTCCGAATTCCTGGCCAACATGAGCCACGAGCTGCGCACCCCGCTCAACGGTATCCTCGGCTTCAGCAATCTGTTGCAGCGCACCGAACTCAGCGGTCGACAGCAGGAATACCTGACCACCATTGAAAAATCAGCCGACAACCTGCTGGCGATCATTAACGAGATTCTGGACTTTTCCAAGATCGAGGCCGGCAAGCTGGTGCTCGACAACCTGCCGTTCAACCTGCGCGATCTGATTCAGGACACCCTGACCATGCTCGCGCCAGCAGCCCACCAGAAAGGTCTGGAGCTGGTCAGTATCATCTATCGTGATACGCCGCTGGGCCTTAGCGGAGACCCGTTACGCCTCAAGCAGATCCTCGCCAACCTGGTCAGCAATGCCATCAAGTTCACCCACCGCGGATCGGTCAGCGTACGCGTCATGCTGGAACAGGAAGACGATACCTTCGCCCTGTTGCGAATCAGCGTTACCGATACCGGGATTGGCCTGTCGCCATCTCAACAGAAGTCGTTATTCCAGGCGTTCAGCCAGGCGGATAACTCCCTGTCACGCCAAAGCGGCGGCACCGGTCTTGGGCTGGTCATTTCCAAGCGGCTGGTGGAGCAGATGCAGGGGGAGATCGGCTTGCACAGCCAGCAGGGTGAAGGCTCGGAATTCTGGCTGACGTTGCGCCTCGGCAAATCCAGCCAGGCACTGGACGACCTGCCCTCCAAACCCCTGCGGGGCATGCGTGCGGCACTGGTCGAACCGCAAATACTCAGCCGTCAGGCCATCATGCATAACCTTGAAGATATGGGCTTGCTGGTAAAGCTTTTCGATACGCCAGAAGCGCTGCATATCGCTCTGGAGGCGGGTCATGAACGCATCGACCTGGCGCTGCTGAGTACCGCCAGCAGTCCCTGTTCAACCACGGCCATCTTCGACATGGTCGGTTATTGGGCCGAGCAGGGCTGGTGCAAAACGCTCCTGTTTACCGACACGACCGAGCATCACCCTGAGCTTGATTCGCTGCCCCGCGCTCGGTGTCAGGTGCTTTCCAAGCCGCTGTGCACTCGCAAGCTGTTCCGCGCGGCCACGCAGCTTCTGCTCAAGCCAGCCGTTGGCACGCCCGCCCTGAAGCTGCCGCAACGCTCTGCCTCGCCTGGGCTGAGTGTGCTCTGCGTAGACGATAACCCTGCCAACCTGAAGCTGGTCGAAGCACTGCTGACCGATATGGGTGCACGGGTGCTGCTGGCCACGAGTGGCGAGGAAGCACTGGCGGCTCTGGACGAGCAGGATGTCGAGCTGATTTTCATGGACGTGCAGATGCCTGGCATGGATGGACGGCAGACCACTGTCGAGTTGCGCAAGCGCGAAGCGCGCGCCCGCAGCGCAGCGGTACCGATCATCGCGCTGACTGCGCATGCGCTACCGGGCGAGCGTCAGCAGCTGCTCAAATGCGGGATGAACGATTACATCAGCAAGCCTATCGACCCCGAGCAGCTACGCCATTGTATTCAGAAATGGACCGGCGTAGAGCTACTGGCACTGGATGGCCCCTTACTTCCTGCGCTTGAGCAATCACCTGTCGAAGCAAGAAATGGCCACACCCGAATACTCGACCGCGCGGAAGGGCTTCGGCTGGCTGCCGGAAAAGCTGATCTCGCCGAAGACATGCTCAGCATGCTATTGGCTGGGCTCCCCGAAGAATGCCGACAGATTGAGCAGGCAAGCCTGGCAAATGATCGGCAGGCATTGCTTGAAGCCGTACACCGGCTGCATGGTGCTACCCGCTATTGCGGTGTGCCGGAGTTACGCGACTGCTGCAACCGGGCGGAGACCCTGATCAAGCGAGGAGAGGCCAGCCAGCAGGCGATCGATGCCCTGCTCGAGGCAGCCGGGCGACTGCAGGTCCGTTATGCAACGCTGGGCTCCGTGGACGTTTCGTAGGGGCCGCGGTGAACCGACGCCCTTTACTGCGCCGACCAGATAGCAAAAGCCAAAGCCTGCTCACGCTCATCACTGAGCGAAAGCAGCATGCGTCCGCCGCCGCGCTGCGCCAGCCACTGGGCGGCAACACCGCTTAGCAGCACCTGCGGCGCGCCATATGCGTCGTTGTCGATCTGCATGTCATGCCAGGACATGCCCTTGGCGAGCCCGGTACCCAGCGCCTTGAGAATGGCTTCCTTGGCCGCGTAGCGCTTGGCCAGATAGCGCGCAGGCTGCGAATGGGTCCTGAAGCGTTCAAGCTCCACGTCGGTCAGGATGCGCCGGGCGAAACGCTCGCCCTGACGACCCAGCGCCGCTTCGATGCGGCTGACCAGCACAATGTCCGTTCCGATACCGGTAATCATTGGGCGGCAGAGGCCGCCATGATCAGTGTGCGCATGTCTCTGACTGCAGATGCCAGTCCGGAAAACAGGGCGCGGGCAATAATCGCATGGCCAATGTTGAGCTCATTAATGCCGGGAATCGCCGCGATCGGCTCGACATTGTGATAGTGCAGCCCGTGCCCGGCATTCACCACCAGGCCGAGCTTGCGTGCGTAGGCTACGCCTTCCCGGATTCGCTTCAGTGCAGCGGCCTGCTCCTCACCCTCGGTGTCGGCATAATGCCCGGTATGCAACTCAATCACCGGTGCACCAACCCGCCGCGCGGCTTCTATCTGTCGTGGATCGGCATCGATGAACAACGAGACCTCTGCGCCATGCGCGGCCAGCTGCTCTACCGCACGTTGGATCCGCGCCTGATCCGCGGCAATCTCCAGCCCGCCTTCGGTTGTCAGCTCTTCGCGGCGCTCAGGCACCAGACATACATGCGCAGGACGGATTTCACGGGCAAAAGCGAGCATCTCGTCGGTCACCGCCATTTCCAGGTTCATGCGGGTTTGCAGGACCTCGGCCAACAGACGGACGTCGCGTTCCTGGATATGCCGGCGATCCTCACGCAGGTGCACAGTGATGCCATCCGCACCCGCCTGCTCGGCGTCGATAGCCGCCTGGACCGGATCGGGATACCGCGTACCGCGCGCCTGACGTAGGGTGGCGATATGGTCAATATTCACACCAAGCAGCACGCGCTGGGGATTGATCACTGTGAGTCTCCTTTGGCAATAAACGGATGGCGAGTAAAGAGCGAACGGCTTATCAGCGGACGGTCACCCAGGTGTGGCGCCAGCGCCTGACGCATCAGTTGCTTCGCCGCCCGCAGTGTTTGCGGCTCGCTCCAGTCGTTGGCCGCCATGGCCCGCAGTGCGCTGCCAGGCACTCCGCCGCCATTACCCGATTCCAGGACGACCAGGCCCTGCTCCGCTTGCCATACATACCGGGCATCGGCGACGACCGGCTGACCCCTCGCATCAATCGTCAAGCTGAAGCCATAGCCGAGGCCGTCGAGCAACTGCCATTCAAATTGACGCAGCACCGGCTCGACCGGCGCATTAGCGGCAAGCTGTTCCAGAGCATGTTGATAGGCAGCAAAGAGTACGGGCTGGGGATCACCCGGATAGACCAGGCGAATCAATAATTCATTGAGGTACATGCCACTGAACAGCGCATCGCCCTGGAGCAGAACATAGGAGCCGGCGGCTTCAGCCTGGGTCAGGGTTTTGAGTTCGCCACGCCCGGTGGTAGCCACCATCAACGGCATGAAGGCTTGTGGCACCAATCCCCTGCGCTGCCCCCGGGCGCCGCGCCAGACCGCCCGCTGCAGCCCCTGGTGAAGGGTAAACAGATCCACCAGCGCGCTTGTGTCGCGATAAGGACGACTATGCAGAACGTAGGCAGGGCTGAGAGGACGGCTCATAGGATCTACTTGAAATTAGAGAAAGTCGATTTCGCCCCGGGAGCGCGCGTCCTCACGCTGAACCAGGCAGGGCGGCGGCGCTATGGCTCGAAACGGTAGCCCAGTGAACTGAGCGCGCGTTCATCATCGGACCAGCCACGGCGCACCTTGACCCACAGATTCAGCATGATCTTGCTACCAAACAGTTTCTGCATGTCCATACGTGCTTCCTGACCGATTTTCTTCATGCGGTCTCCGCCGTCACCAATGATGATCTTCTTCTGGCCCTCGCGCTCGACCAGGATCAATGCATGGATATGCAGAACCTTGCCTTCCTGCTTGAACTGTTCGATCTCCACCGCAACCTGGTAAGGGATTTCTGCTCCGAGCTGGCGCATCACCTTCTCACGCACCAGCTCGGCAGCGAGGAATCTTGAGCTGCGGTCGGTGAGCTGATCGTCCGGGTAGAAATGCTCGCTCTCCGGAAGACGACTGGCGATCAGCTCTTCGAGATGCTCGATGTTGCGGCCATGCAAGGCTGATACCGGCACGACCTCCGCCTCTGGCAGCTGGGTCGTCAGCCATTCCAGGTGCGGCAAGATCTCACTTTTTTCTTCCATGCGATCAACCTTGTTGACCACCAGCAGAACCGGGCATTTCACGTAGCGAACCTTGTCCAGAACCATCTGGTCCTCGTCGGTCCAGCGCGTACGATCGACTACAAACAGCACCACATCAACGTCACGCAGAGCCTGACTGGCACTCTTGTTCATGAACCGGTTGAGCGCCTTGTCATTTTCTTTATGCACACCGGGGGTGTCTACGTAGATGGCCTGGACAGCATTCTCGGTCTTGATGCCGAGCATGCTGTGTCGGGTGGTTTGCGGCTTGCGCGAGGTAATCGCCAGCTTCTGACCGAGAATGTGGTTGAGCAACGTCGACTTGCCAACATTCGGACGACCGACAATGGCTACGTAACCGCAACGGGACACTTCACTCATCCAACTTCTCCACGCCAAGGGCAATTAGGGCTTTTTCCGCCGCTTCCTGCTCGGCGCAACGACGACTACTGCCGGCGCCAAAGGTCGGTTTATCCAACGGAGCAACCTGACACTCGACCTTGAAAGTGCGGCAATGCGCTTCGCCACTGCTTTCGATCACCTCGTAACGAGGGAGTTCGCACTGACGTGACTGCAGATACTCCTGCAGCCGCGTTTTCGGGTCCTTGTTATTGTCCACCAGGGTCAGCGAGGCGATATGTCCGGTCAGCCAGAACAGGGTGCGTTCCCGCGCCTTCTCCATTCCACTATCAAGGTAGATCGCGCCGATTATCGCCTCTGTGGTATCGGCGAGAATTGATTCTCGCCGGAAGCCACCGCTTTTCAGCTCACCAGACCCGAGACGGAGAAACTCGCCCAACTCAAACCCCTTGGCCAGCTCGGCGAGGGTTACCCCTTTTACCAGTCTGGCACGCAGGCGCGAAAGTTGTCCTTCCCTGGCCTGCGGGAACCGCTCGAACAGCGCTTCCGCAGCAACGAAGTTGAGAATCGAGTCACCGAGAAATTCAAGGCGCTCGTTATTGCGCCCCCCTAGACTACGATGGGTCAGCGCCAGAACCAGAAGATCGGGGTCCTTGAAGCTGTAGCCAATTTTGCGTTCCAGCCGGTCTAACTTATTGCTCACTTGATTGGTCTGACAATGTGGGATTCATCGAAATGGACCAGCAGGTCCACGTTCTGCAGCATGGGCGCGCGCACGTCATACTTGATCAGCACCGTGTAGGTGTCGGTGCCGCTGGCGTTTATCTTGATCGCCTCGGCTGCGTTGACTTCTCTGATACTGTTGATTTGCATGCCCTTGTTGATATGAGAGCTGAGCTCGCGCAATGAGCCGATCTTGATCGTCGGGTCTTCGTTGATCGAAGTGACGATCTTGCGCAACGCGAAATGATCCATGTAGATCGGAACCAGCTTGACGGTCACCATCATGCCGAATACAACCAGCGCGATGACGGCAAGCCAACTGAAAAAAGACATACCCTTCTGGCAATGGCGCATGATTTCCTCGCAACGTCCGTTGTTTGATCTTGTCTATCGTTCCCAGCCATGCCAGGACCCAGCCCGCGAGCGGACCGTGTCAGGCCATGCTGCGCTACATTCCTGATCTAGTGGGCGCAGCCTTTGTGACGTACTGCCCAACTATCTGAACCGGTTGACCAGCTCTTGAGTGCACCTATTTGATCAGCGATACGCTGGAGAAACTCGGCAGGTTCTTGAGCTTGGGTTCGGGCCAGTGCATCCAGACAGCAAAGGCCTTACCGACAATATAGTTGTCAGGCACCATGCCCCACAACTCCTGGGGCATGTTCGGCGCATTCCAGTAACGGCTATCGTTGGAATTGTCACGGTTGTCGCCAACCATGAAATAGTGACCGTCAGGCACAGTCCATTGTTTGGGTGCCGGCGGCTGTGACAGTCGCTTGTGACGTATCTGATGCGTCACATCGCCCAGCTGCTCCTCGTATATCTCGACCTTGGCAACCGCCTGAAGCGGATGTCCTGGCGGGATTTCATCATCTGGACGGGTTTCCACCAGCTCGGTTTCAACCGCCTCGCCATTGATGAACAGCTGCTTGTCGGCGTAACGGATATGGTCGCCGGGCAAGCCTACGACACGCTTGATGTAATTGATGCGCGGATCATTGGGGTAACGAAAAACCATTACATCCCCACGCTGCGGATCCCCTACATCGATGATCTTAGTATCGATTACCGGCAAACGAACGCCATAGGCAAATTTGTTGACCAGAATGAAGTCGCCGACTTCCAGCGTCGGTTTCATCGAGCCCGAGGGAATCTGAAAGGGTTCCACCAGGAAAGAACGCAGAATCAACACCACCGCTAGCACAGGAAAAAACGATTTGCCGTATTCAACCAGCAGCGGTTCCTTGTCCAGCTCCTGCACAATCTGCGGATCGACGTTATCCGTCTGCTGGCGATAGGCGGCTACGGCTCGGCGCCGTCGCGGCGCGAACCAGACAAAGTCCAGCAGAGCGAGAAAACCGGCGACCGCAACGGCGATCACCAGCAAGAGCGGAAAGTTGATATGCGTCATGTAGCGGACCGAGGTTCCTAATTATCGACTTTCAGGACGGCCAGGAAGGCTTCCTGTGGGATTTCCACATTGCCAACCTGCTTCATCCGCTTTTTACCGGCCTTCTGCTTCTCCAGGAGTTTCTTCTTGCGGCTGGCATCTCCGCCGTAGCACTTGGCGATGACGTTCTTACGCAGAGCCTTGACTGTCGAACGGGCGACCACTTGCCCGCCGATTGCTGCCTGGATAGCCACATCGAACATCTGGCGCGGAATCAGTTCCTTCATCTTTTCGACCAGCTGACGGCCTTTGAAAGCCGCGTTGTCGCGATGGACGATCAGGGCGAGCGCGTCAACCTTCTCGGCGTTGATCAATACATCCAGCCGTACCAGCTTGGCGGCCTGGAACCGATCGAACGCATAATCCAGCGAGGCATAGCCGCGACTTACCGACTTCAAGCGGTCAAAGAAATCCAGCACCACTTCATTCATCGGCAGGTCATAGACCACCTGCACCTGAGTGCCGAGGAACAGCATGTCGTGTTGCACCCCACGCTTCTCGACGCAGAGCGTGATGACGCCGCCGAGATGATCCTGCGGAACCAGGATATTCGCGCGCACAATGGGCTCGCGCATTTCCTCGATCATTGACGGATCAGGCAAATGTGACGGGTTATCAACGTAGCTGACGCTACCGTCCTTTTTCACTACCTCGAACACCACGGTCGGGGCGGTGGTGATCAGATCCAGGTTGTATTCGCGCTCCAGGCGCTCCTGGATGATCTCCATGTGCAACATGCCGAGGAAACCACAGCGGAACCCGAACCCGAGCGCATCAGAGCTTTCCGGCTCAAAATGCAGGGAGGCGTCATTCAGCGTCAGCTTCGACAGCGCCTCGCGAAAATCTTCGAAATCATCAGAGCTGACCGGGAACAGGCCTGCGTAGACCTGTGGCTTGACTTTCTTGAATCCGGGTAGCATATCCACATCAGGCGTACTGGAAAGCGTCAGCGTATCGCCCACCGGCGCGCCATGGATATCCTTGATACCGGCGATAATGAACCCCACCTCGCCTGCTTTCAGATCAGCCGTGGCGGAGTGTTTGGGATTGAATACGCCTACGCTGTCGACCTGATGGATCTTGCCGGTGGATTTGACCAGAACCTTGTCGCCCTTCTTGATTCGACCGTGCTTGACGCGTACCAGCGATACCACGCCCAGATAGTTATCGAACCAGGAATCGATGATCAATGCCTGCAGCGGAGATTCAAGCTCACCCACCGGCGGCGGAATAACTTCGATAAGGCGTTCGAGTACGTCTTCTACACCCACACCACTCTTGGCGCTGCAAACCACCGCATCAGTAGCATCGATACCGATCACGCTTTCGATTTCAGCTTTCACCCGGTCGGGTTCGGCCTGCGGGAGATCGATCTTGTTCAGCACCGGCATCACTTCCAGCCCTTGCTCGATGGCGGTATAGCAGTTGGCGACCGACTGGGCTTCGACTCCCTGCGCAGCGTCAACCACCAGCAAGGCGCCTTCGCAAGCTGCCAACGATCTGCTGACCTCATAATGGAAATCGACGTGACCGGGAGTATCAATGAAGTTCAGCTGGTAGGTCTTGCCATCGCGGGCGGTGTAATACAGCGTGACGCTGTGTGCCTTGATGGTGATGCCGCGCTCGCGCTCAAGATCCATCGAATCGAGTACCTGCTCGGCCATTTCCCGTTCGGTCAACCCTCCACAGATCTGGATGAAACGGTCGGCCAGGGTCGACTTGCCATGATCAATGTGGGCAATGATCGAAAAATTTCGGATTAGGCTCAGGTCACTCAAAGCAAGGATCTTCCAGACAAGATTGCCAGACATGGCGATGGGCGGGGAGGTTCCCCGAAAACAGCCCGCGAGTGTACCTGATAAGCGGCACCTGCGCCATGCTGCTGCAGGGTTAGCGGGCAGCGCCAGTCAGGCACTGCCACACTGGACCAGGCGGTCTCTGCCGCCTTATTCAGAGAGACGGAACGTGATATAGCTGGCCCGTCCCTGACGAATGACACGCATCGAAACAGAGCGATTGGTGGGCAGCTTGTCAGCCAGATCCTCGAACTTTTCAGCCGAATCAACTGGCTGATTATCGAGACTGGTGATGATATCGCCGGGGCGTAGCCCGACCATCGCACCCGGCCCCTGGCGTACCTCGCGCACCACCACACCCGACTCGACACCAGTGTTCTGCTTCTGCTGTTCAGTCAGGTCAGTTACCATCAAACCGAGTCGGTTAGCTGCGGTTGCAGCCCCGCCCGGCGTACCGGATGAAGATGCAGCTGCCATCTCTTCGTCGTCAGGCAATGCCCCGATAGTCATCTCCAACGTCTGGCGCTTCTTGTCACGCATGATAACCAATTCGGCCTGCTCGCCAGGACGAACCCTGCCCACAGCATGCGGCAGATCAGAAGACAGGATGATTTCCTGGCCATTGAATTCAAGTATCACGTCTCCAGCCTGTAACCCGCCCTCTTCTGCGGGGCCTTCCGGCATCACCTGGGCGACCAGTGCGCCAGCAGGCTTGCGCAAGCCAAAGGATTCGGCGAGGTCCTTGTTAACCTCCTGAATGATTACACCCAGCCAGCCACGGCGCACGGTTCCATCGTTCTTCAGCTGCTCGGCGACATCCATCGCTACGTCGATCGGAATGGCAAAGGACAACCCCATGAAACCGCCCGAACGAGTGAAGATCTGAGAGTTGATCCCCACGACTTCACCGTCGAGATTGAACAGCGGCCCACCCGAATTGCCGGGGTTGATAGCAACATCTGTCTGCAGGAACGGAACATAACTCTCGTTCGGCAGGCTTCGCCCTTTCGCACTGACAATGCCAGCGGTAACCGAATAATCGAAACCAAAGGGAGAACCGATAGCGAGTACCCAGTCACCTGGGCGGATATCCGCTGACTTGCCAATCCGCACCACAGGGAGATCCTCACCCGCGTCGATTTTGAGCAGTGCCAGATCGGAACGGGGGTCGGCACCAATCAGCTCCGCTTCGACCTCACGACGATCCGATAGCCGCACAAAAATTTCATCGGCTCCGTCAACCACATGGTTGTTGGTGAGCACGTAGCCATCTTTTGAAGTGATAAAGCCGGAGCCAAGCGATTGGGGCGCCTGGCGTTGTTGCGGTGCTTGCTGAGGGATACCCCGTTCGAAAAACTCGCGAAACAGTGGTGGGAGCCCTTCAAGATCCGGCATGCCGGGCGGCATGCCAGCCGCTCTGGCAGGGGCCGTCTGGCGGGTACTGATATTTACTACCGCAGGTGAGGCTTCTTCAACCAGGTCTGCGAAATCTGGCAAGTTCTGCGCCATCAGGGTGGACTGCCAGGACATCAGTAGCGTTCCGGCCGCGGCTAGTAGCCAGCGTTGCGCGATCGACATATGAACCAACTCCCATTAATAAGAACTCGGTAGATTGTTCAAGAAAAATCTGAAGGGATCAACTCTGCGCAACAGTCGACCGCTGAGGTCTTAAAACGCGGGGCTGCAGTGATTGATCAGTGACGCTGCGACGAGCATGCCAGCGCACTGCGCCGAAACCCGCAACCAGGCCCATGAACGCAGCGGCAATAGTCGAGAGCTCGCTGACACTAAGCGCGCTTGCCAGCGAACCGGACGTGAACAAACCAGCCAGGGGTACTACGTAAACCCATAGGGAGCCGCGCACCACAGCATCTTCCGGAATGCCAATGATGATTTCGTCGCCTACCTGATAGTCGCGATCAGAAATAACCCGGATGAAACCTTGCCGAGCGCCCGAACCAAGCCGCTGCAATAGCGCCTGCCCGCAACCGGCCCGAGCCTGACAGGAGCCACAAGTGCTGCGGCGGACGGTCTCGACCCATACGGCGCCGTCTTCCACACTCAGAACCCGCCCCTGTTCTTCTATCATGGTGCCTGCACACCCTGCTCGGGCACTAGCGAGCCTACAATCCGTTCAGCGGTCGAGGGTGGAATCTCTCCAACTACAGTCGCCAGAAAAGGACCTTCAGCGAGATTCAGCTTCCGGCTTACCGCAACCGTGGGTCCGAGTTGGGCACGCAGGTCTTCGGCTTGATGTTCGTCGCTCAAGGATTCGATGAACAACGTGAAACGTGCCAAGCCATCGGTGTAGACCTGACTGACAATCTGACCGTCGCCCTCATTCAGCAGCTGCGCTTGCTGGCCTTCGGTGAACCCGGGCGGTAACCATGTCGGCTGCCACTGATTATCCGGAACCATACTTTCGGCTTCGGTGGCAGCAAGTTCCAGACACGCATCGCCAGCTGCAAACTCGCCAGATGCAGCTGGATCAAGCTCGAAGGTAGCGAACTGGAAGCGCTCCAGCAGCGCTTGCCGCTCGTTCACCATCAGTGACTTGAGCAGCAACCCTGTATCCGAATCCAGATAGAATTCATAAGCATAGCGGTGCGAATCGCGCGGTCTGACAGCGACTACCGTCACTGGTCTGGATGCTACGCGGGTCGAGCCAAGCACCTGCAGCTCGTACCATTCTTCCAGCAGTTCTGGCTGCCTGATGGTTTGCGAGGCTTCCTGACTGGCGATAACCGGGCCGCCACTGGTCGAACAGATCAGCTTACCGTTCCGACGCAGCCACTCCTGGTATTCGCCATCAGTCTGAACCAGGCGCTCGGTCGTGGTTTCATCATCGACCTGACGCCAGATTTCATGAGTGGTGAAACTACCGGTTCGCTCATAAACGAAGGCGCCGTGAAAACTTTCGTTTCCGGCTGCCTCCGTCATGCGTGTCAACCAGTTCTGGGCTTCCCCTGCCATCGCCACAGGTGCTCCGAGGAGCATGACGAACAACCAACAGGACCGCCTATGGACGCTCCCCCTGGACAACACTATTTGTCATCCAGGCTCGCCGCGCGGGCATAAGGGACCGGACTCGGCGTAGCAGCCTGGGTGCCTTGTTCCGCATGTTTGCGAAGATAGTTGCTGATCCGTTGCTCATGCCAATCGGATGGCGCAGCAGCGTCGGACGAAGCCGGGAAACCAGCCAGAACCGCACTGCCGGACTGTCTGGCCGCCGGGACAGCAGCAGGAGCCGGTGCAGCTTCCTGAGCCGGACGCTCAGCCACGATAGTCGGCTCGCCAGGCACATTATCCTGGTTGACCATCTTCACGCCAACCAGCACTGCCAGCGTGACCGATGCGGCAACAGCCAGCTTACCCATGTTCTGCCAGATGGCGGAGGGCTGGGAAGACGCAGTCGGAGCCGGCTCATTAGCCAGGGCGGCAGCAATACCGGCGGACAGATCCACCTTGCCCTGCCATGGCTCTTTATGCATTGCAGCCCGGGCGATCTGATAGCGCTCCCATGTATCGCGCACAGCAGGCTCCTGCTCTGTCGCCTGGAGTACACGACGTAATTCAAGCTCTCCGGCTTCGCCATCCATGATTGCGGAGAGAGACTCCTGCAAGGATTCGCTTCTCATTGGTGTACCTCTACTAAAGGCCCAGAGGGCTCGCTGCGTTAACCCTATTACCTGCTTCATGCTTCAAGCAGGGGCTTGAGGGCTTTGTCGATTGCCTCACGTGCCCGGAAAATACGCGATCTAACAGTACCAACCGGGCATTCCATCACAGCGGCAATATCTTCGTAACTCAAACCCTCAAACTCGCGCAGGGTCAGAGCTGTTCTCAAATCATCCGGCAACTGCTGCAGCGTTCGATTGACAACCTGTTCAATCTCATTGCGAAGCAGGTCCCGCTCCGGTGAGTGAATATCCTTGAGGGCACTGTCCCCCTCGTAGTATTCAGCATCCTCGGCTGCGATGTCCGAATCAGGCGGACGTCGGCCTCGAGCCACCAGGTAATTCTTCGCAGTGTTAATTGCGATCCTATATAACCATGTATAGAACGCGCTATCGCCGCGAAAGTTCGCCAAGGCTCGATAAGCCTTGATAAAGGCCTCTTGCGCCACGTCCTGCGCTTCATGCGTATCGTGAACAAACCGAGTAACCAACGCCAAGATCTTGTGCTGATATTTCAGTACCAGCAAATCAAATGCCCGTTTATCACCCTTTTGAACCCGTTCGACCAACTGCTGGTCTGTCTGTTCAGCCATTCCCAGGCTCTCCGTTGCGAACAGGTACCTGTCGCGCCCTGTTGTGATAGACCCGCAATGTAGCCAAAAGTTCTCCCCTTATCAGGTTCAGCAATAGGAACAATAGGAGGGAAAAAAGTTCCGTTCAGTGCTCTGGTTGGCAGTTTCTCTCCAGCAGCGCAACCATACAGGAAAGTATTGCATGGCAGGCAGCTTCTATATACTGGCCCGGTTATGTGCTTCGCACCCTCTGACACACTGATCTGACACGAGTTCGAGATGACGCCTGAACTAAAATACGATGTACTGGTTATCGGCAGCGGCGCCGCCGGCTTGACCCTCGCCTTGCATCTGGCCGCGCACCTGCGCGTCGCAGTATTGAGCAAAGGCCAACTCTCGGAAGGCTCGACCTACTGGGCCCAGGGCGGCGTGGCGGGCGTACTGGATGACACTGACACCGTAGACGCCCATGTCCAGGATACCCTCGATGCAGGAGGCGGGCTGTGCCACGAAGCAGCCGTCAGACACATCGTCGGCCATAGCCGCGAAGCAATCGGCTGGCTGATCGACCAGGGCGTACCCTTTACCCGCGAGAGAGGTGAAGACGGCAATGAGACCGACGACTTCCACCTGACCCGCGAGGGTGGCCATAGTCACCGACGGATCATCCATGCTGCGGACGCTACCGGCGCCGCGATATTCACCACCCTGCTCCGCCGGGCTCAGGCGCACGGCAACATCGAACTGTTGGAAAATCGCGTCGCCGTTGATCTCATCACCTCCGAAAAAATCAACCGGCCCGGCAACCGTTGCCTGGGGGCCTATATCCTCAATAGCCAGACCGGCCGGGTCGAGACATTCAATGCGCGCTTCACCGTGCTTGCCACAGGCGGCGCCAGCAAGGTGTATCTCTACTCCAGCAATCCCGACGCGGCGTCAGGGGATGGTATCGCCATGGCATGGCGCGCAGGTTGCCGCGTTGCCAACATGGAGTTCAATCAATTCCATCCGACCTGTTTATACCATCCACAGGCGAAAAGCTTTCTGGTAACCGAAGCGTTACGTGGCGAAGGAGCCTTTCTCAAGCTTCCCGACGGCAGTCGTTTCATGCCGCGCTTTGACAAGCGTGCGGAACTGGCACCGCGTGATATCGTCGCCCGCGCCATTGATCATGAAATGAAACGTCTGGGCGTTGATTGCGTATATCTGGATATCAGCCACAAGCCTGCCGAATTCATTCGCAGCCACTTCCCTACCGTGCATGATCGTTGCCTGGAGTTCGGCATAGATATTACCCGCGAGCCCATTCCGGTGGTTCCCGCCGCGCATTATACCTGCGGCGGGGTGATGGTCGACCACGCCGGACGGACCGACCGGGACAACCTTTATGCTATCGGCGAGGCCAGCTTTACCGGTCTCCATGGCGCAAACCGGATGGCGAGCAATTCATTGCTTGAATGCATCGTGTATGGCCGGTCCGCCGCGCAGGACATACTGGACAACCTGGCCAGCACGCGCATGCCAGAAAGCCTGCCGCCCTGGGACGAAAGCCAGGTCACCGACTCTGATGAAGACGTCATCATCTCGCACAACTGGGACGAGTTGCGGCGCTTCATGTGGGATTACGTGGGCATTGTCCGTACGACGAAACGCCTGCAGCGGGCCAAGCACCGCGTGGACATGCTGCTGGCCGAGATACACGAGTTCTATAGCAACTACCGGGTCAGCCGGGATCTGCTGGAGTTGCGCAACCTGGCTGTGGTGGCCGACCTGATCATCCGCTCTGCCATTGAGCGCAGGGAAAGTCGTGGCCTGCACTACACGCTGGACTACCCCAGCCTGCTTCCGGAAGCTCTGGACACTATTCTGCAGCCGCCCAGCGTTGACGACTGAAACGCAGCCTCAGTCTGAGCCGGCGCAGCGCGTCTTCGGGGGCTGAGTCAGTCGGCAGGATGACTGAGACTGGCAACCATCGACCCGGCTCGCGCAACCGCACCACCACCAGAAAAGCGCTGACAAAGGTATCGGGTTGCAGGCTTGCGCCAGCCTCCGAACCGTCGCGACGCAGTACGTGCCAGCCATGACTGTCAAAGCGCAGCCCGGTCACCGAATGAGCGTGCTGCAAACTGATCTGGCGCGGCCACACCCACCAGCAGTAAGCCAGTACTGCTGCCGCAGACAGCCCGGCGTACACCCCCGGGAGACTGCTGCGATAAAGCGCCATCACTGCCAACAGCGACATGACCAGGAGCACCCCACCGAGAAGACGGGAGGGCTGACGTTTAAGCATGAGAAAATCACTTGGGCTGGACACGATCCAATATCATCCTCACGATGCGTTTGAGATCCGCGTCTTCCGGCTCGCTGCGCTGCATGAACCAGCCAAACATATCCTGGTCCTCGCATTCGAGCAGCATCCGATAACGCTCTTTATCCGCGGCTTCCAGATCGCGGTAGGCTTCTTCAAGAAAAGGCAGAAGCAGTACATCCAGTTCGAGCATGCCGCGGCGGCTGTGCCAGTACAAACGCTTAAATTCCACTTCGGCCGACATCGACATCTCCATAACAGGTTTGAAAGCTTCTTTAGGTTCGGGTTCATTATAGCCGCAAGTCGCATCTGCAGTCGCACCGACAGACTGACAAATAGCCCCGCCTGATCCTATGATGTAACAGGCCAATTCACCGACATTTGGAATCCCATGACCCAGGCAAATGACCTTCACTCCTTCCTGTCTGACCGGTTTCCTCGGCAGGCAGACGCCGAATCGGACGGGACCACCGTTACGTGGCTTGCGCACCAGGGCGTCATGAGCGTCCGCGGCGCTGATCCGAGAAAATTCCTGCAAGGGCAGGTGACCTGCGACCTCGACAAGGTTACCGCTGACGTGAGTACGCTTGGCGCGCGTTGCAACCCCAAAGGCCGCATGCAATCAAGCTTTCGTCTGCTCAACTCAGGCGAGGACGAGTTTCTGCTGTGTATGAACCGCGAGCTGGTGTCCAGCCAGGTCAGCGAGCTAAGCAAGTACGCGGTGTTTTTCAAGACAGCGCTGACCGACGCCACCGCCGACTGGGTTGGCCTTGGCCTATGGGGGCCCGACGCGCAAGAGGCGCTGCGCACCGCCAATCTTGCAGTGCCCGGCCGCAGCAATGAGGTAGCACACACCGGCCGCACCCTGGTGGTCCGGCTGGCCGAAGACGCCTTCGAGATCTGGCTGTCCGCCGCTGAAGCTCAGCCGACCCTGGACAGCCTGTGCCAGAGCGCTACACCGGCAGCCACTGAAGCATGGCAAGTGCGCCAGATCCGCGCGGGGATCGGCGAGGTAACCCAATCCACCTACGAAAGCTTCATTCCGCAGATGCTCAATTTGCAACAGCTGGGCGGTGTCAGCTTCCGCAAGGGCTGTTATACCGGACAGGAAATCGTCGCGCGCATGCAGTATCTGGGCAAACTCAAACGCCGCATGTATCGACTGCTACTGGCTGGCGACGCACCACCTCCTCCAGGCACACCTATTGTCGACCGGGATAACGGCAAACTGCTTGGCGAGGTAGTCGTCGCCGCGCGCAGCAACCATATTGTAGAAATGCTGGCCGTCCTGCAGAAGGATGCGGCACAATTGACCACGATGAGCGTGGCAGACAGTGGCGGCCCCTTGCTTACCATGGCGGATCTCCCCTATGAGTCCGAACTGATAGCCAGCGAAGCCGAAAGGGAAAATTGACAAGGGATTTTGTGATGACAGATCTGGCTGAACGGGTGCAAACCCAACTGATGGACGCTATCGACAGGGACCAGCTGGTTCTGCCAACCCTACCCGAGGTTGCCTTGCGCGTCCGGGAAGCTGCAGAAGATCCAGACGTATCCATTCCAGCGCTGGTGCAGGAAATCAGCAATGACGCAGCCTTGAGTGCGCGTCTGATCAAGGTGGTCAATAGTCCACTGCTGCGCACTCGACAGGAAATAACCGACCTGTCCATGGCCGTCAACCGAATGGGCATCAGCTATACCGCCAACCTGGCCACCGGTCTGGCCATGGCGCAAATGTTCCAGGCCACCTCGGATGTCATCGACCAGAAGATGCGGCTGGTCTGGACCCGCAGCCTGGAAGTTGCAGGCATCAGTCACGTGCTGTGTCGTCATTACACGCGGCTCAAACCCGACCAGGCAACACTCGGCGGACTGGTGCACCAGATCGGCGTGCTGCCCATACTCAGCTATGCCGAGGAGCATGATGAACTGCTGCGTGACCCAGCGAGCCTGGATCTGGTCATCGAGCGCCTGCATCCTCTGCTCGGCGATCGTATTCTCGACGCCTGGGACTTTCCCCTGCCGCTGCGCCGCATCCCTTCGCAGCATCTGGATTTTCAGCGTGATTCCGAAGCAACCGACTACGCCGACATCATCCAGGTAGCAATGCTGCAAAGCCTGAGCGGGACAGACCATCCGTTCACCGAGATGGATTGGAACAGCCTGCCCTCCTTTACCAAGCTGGGACTGACGCAGAGCGAAGGCGAAGACGAGGATCTGTCCGCGGAGATGGAAGCCGCGATGCAGCTTCTGGCCTGATATGGTTGGCATTGGCAGTTCGAGGACTGCCAATGTTTAGCGGGGCTGGCCCAGTCCCGATACCTAGCGGTTGGTCCATTGCGGCGGGCGCTTGTCGAGAAAGGCGTTGATGCCCTCGAGTGTATCCTCAGCGTCGAACAGATCAACAAAGCGCTCACGCTCCTCTGTGAGCATACTGTTCATTGGCCGATGGCGTGCGCCCTGGATCAGCTGCTTGCAATGTCGCACCGCCAACGGACTTTGCCGCGCAACCTGAGCCGCCAGCCGCAGCGCAGTGGTCACCGCCTGCCCTTCCTCAACCACTTCCTCAACCAGCCCTATCCGTTCGGCTTTCACGCCATCGACTCGCTCACCGCAGAGGATCATGCGCTTGGCCCAGCCCTCGCCTACCAGCCAGGACAATGCCTGAGTACCACCCGCACAGGGCAACAGGCCGACCCCGGCTTCCGGCAGGCCGAGTTGGGCCTGGCGTTCGGCGATACGAATATCGCAGGCCAGCGCGCACTCCAAACCGCCACCCAGCGCATAACCATTGATGGCTGCGATGGTCACACCTGAAAAATCCCGTAGCGCTTCGAATGCCTGACCAAACAGCCGGGCCAGCATCCTCGCCCTGGCCTTGTCACCCTCGGCAAACAATTTGAGATCGGCGCCCGCCGAGAAGAACTGATTGCCCCGCCCGGTAAGCACCACGGCATAAATTTCAGGATCGTGATTGAGATGGTCAACAAGCTCATAGAGGCCGTGCAGCGTATCTGAATCCCAGGTGTGGGCAGGCGGGTTATCGATGGTCACCAGCGCTGTGTGCCCGACTTTCTGCACGACCAGCTTGTCTGTGCGAGGAACCAAGGCGGTGTAGGGTTGAGGTACGTGCTCCATAACAATCTCCTCTCTGGCGGGCCGGCACATGGGCCACCTGTCTACTGAAAACGACCTGTCAGGGAGTCGACCCGCAGTCGGGCAGAGTCCAATCAACGGGATGACGGCCATGTTCCTGCAGATACCCGTTGGCAGCGGAAAAATGACCGTTACCTATGAAACCACGGTGCGCAGACAGGGGTGAAGGATGAGCCGAGGTCAATACCAGATGTCTGGATGCATCGATCTGCGCGCCCTTCTTCTGCGCATACGCTCCCCACAACATGAATACCAGATTCTCGCACTGTTCGTTAAGCACTTCGATTATGCGGGTCGTCAAACGTTCCCAGCCGCGCTTGGCGTGCGAGCCGGCCAGGCTGTGTTCAACAGTCAGTACTGCATTAAGCAGAAGCACGCCCTGTCCGGCCCAGCTTTCCAGACAACCATGCCGGGGTGGAATCAACCCAAGGTCGCGTTCAATCTCCTTGAAGATATTCTTCAAGGAGGGCGGTGGGGGTATACCCGGCGGCACTGAAAAGGACAGGCCATGCGCCTGGCCCGGGCCGTGATAGGGATCCTGACTTATGTAGACGGCTAACTGTTATATCGAAGAAATGTTAGAATTGAGCTTCATACGCTCGCTAGATCCCTGCGTACCAAGCCTGCTGAATATTTAAAAAACAACGCTTTTGAGCACTGGACTCTCACAGCTATCCTTCTGGAACGGAAGCGGCAATCTAGGCTGGTCGGTCGCACTAGCGTACCGGCTCCCCCGACTGAACGAGACTGCTCGACATGAAAACGATTCGAGAACAGAAATGGGCGACCACCGCGAAACGCGGGTGTGATGCGTGCCGTTGCGGCTCCACCGCAGGCGACCACCTGGAATTCGCTACGCTGCAGGCCGATTGGGGTCCGTCTTCTCAACATGACGGCGAAAAATACGAGGTGCGGCTATGCGAAAGCTGTTTCTTTGGAACATTAGGCTATGTCAAGCAGCTACGGCGCTCGCATGTCATGTTCGAGGATGACTACGACCCTAGCGCAGACGCCCGCTTGGGTTTGATAGTTGAGAACGGCAACCACGATGAGGACAAAACATGACGATGCCCGACGAACGAACCCGCTCCATTATTCAAACCAGAGAGTTTCTAATCGCTTTGCATCAAAATAAATCTTTGCCCGAAAGCGTACGTGATCAAGCTTATCGCTTACTACGGCATTATCCGACTGCTGAAGAGGTTTTACTCGCCGGGAAAAAAGAAGAATCGCGCGGAGAAGGTCTTATGGGCCGCTTCCTCAGTTCGAGCTTCGACTAGCAGTCTGCAACTCTGAGACGGTGACAGCAAGAGCGGTGGCGCAAGGTGAGGACCCAAGTAATACGATACAGCGTTTCGACTGGAGTGGCCTTGTGCAGTGACCGTCATCTCGCGCCCTCCTTTAGTCCCGTGTCGCTTATAGCTAAGCATGAGACCGTTACGATAATCTAAAACGTATGCTGCGCCGGCTCACCCGAATAAACGAGATCTAACCATGAGCATTGTCTCGGTTTCCCTTCACCAATCGCCGCGACCATCCGGAACCCGGCATCCCTTACGAACACAAGCGTGCACTGGAGACGGAGTTCGCCATCAAAGATGGCGTCGGAGACTTCTGCAGTGGTCGCTTCGAAGACGAGCCTTACTCTCTCTAAAGGGGAATCGTGACCTTCGAATGTAATACCATGCGAGCCTCTGTTTCCATTCGAAATGGGACATCCATCATGAATGACCAACCTGGTGTAGCTGACGACGATGCCTAGCGAACGTACTCGCTCGGTTCTTCAAACACGCGAGTTCTTAATAGCGTTGCGATGCAACGAAGCTGTGTCTGAAAGCATACGCAATGAGGCGAATCGCCTCCTCAGACATTATCCAACTACCGACGAAGTGTGGCGAGCAGCTCGCACCGAGGAACGCGACGATGGCGGGCTCGGAAGAAATTTTTTGAGCTCCAGCGTCGACTACAGCTGAATCCTGGGCGAGCTACGCTCATCAAAGCTAGTTGGCTGTACGAACCCAGCTTCCTCTGGTGCAGCCTCCTGCGGGTCTTTTTTGCGCTCAACACGTGCCCAAACCGGGTTTGTGGGTAATACCACGATACGAGCAAAGCAGCGGCAAGACTCTCCCAATAGTTGTTCAAAGGCGGAAAATGACACAAATTCCGCTGTTTTCTCTCTCAATAGCGCTTTGCATCATTGAGAGAGAGCGGCGAAATGTGGGTAAAACCACGAAGGGATATCAACCGAGGACCAGCGCCCAACGACATGTCGCTCTCACGAAACGAGTCCACATAGCCTCGCTCTCATCTGAAATAGTATCCCTTGAATCGCGCTCTATCACCTGTGTCATAAACGAGAGGCCGTTCGGAAGAAGTGACGTTTCGATTGTTGCAGTGGGATGAGCGAGCGCCGCGAACCATTTTCGGGCAGCGGCGCAGGTGTCTGCCATGGACCAGAATAAAAAAAGACATCGGGCAATTCGCGCCGGATGAGAAGCTAAACGAAATAGCTGCACTGGTCGGTTGAACTATCGGCCACGGTTCATCGCCATGGCTCGCTCTCGCGGCTCTCTTTCGGGCCGTCCGTCATTCGCCTTGGACTTCACAAATACGCTCGCGAAGCCTTTCCCAGTGGGGCTTGAGCTGCTTCTTGATTGAAGAGGAATTCATGGTCTTCGCGGCCCGGTAGCCGTACGAGATGAAATTTCTTCGGCCAAGGTACGAGTACCGCTTGTATAATTTCTTAAGAAACATCGGGCGGGGCGATTGCCCTCTGGCTGTCCGCTTGGCGTTAACCTTGTCCATGCGTTTCCCCGCCAGCCGAACACCTTTATTTACACGATCCTGATAACGAGCCAGTGACGATGAGCGTAGGTGGATATTGGTCCCGTCGAAAACAAAGCCCAAGTATTGAAGTGGACGATCGGTGCTTAACCCCTTGGCCGATCGAGTGAACTTGCATGTCTCCGTCTTTGCCTCTTGAATCTCCAGTCCAATGGCATTGACGCGCTGTTCTATTAGAATTTTTGCCTCTATTTCTTTCGCCAACGGAACTATCAGCAGCACGTCGTCGCAGTAGCGGTAGTAGGCGCCGCCGCAGGATTGAGCATAGCCGTGAATCTGCCCATCGAAACCCATCATGTACACATTGGATAGCAGAGCGCTGATGGGTGAGCCTTGCGGGATACCCTTTTTGACCTTATTGGTCTCGATCAGACCGCCATCACGGACCATGTCGCGAAATTCATGGGGCTCGCAGATTCGCTTACGGCCTTGCTTGGGATTGTTTTTTGAAAGCCCCAAAATGTCATAAACTTTCTCTCTGTAAACAAACGAATATTTGGTGAGGGAACGATACACCGCGTAGTGATCTTCGGGTAAGCGGCTGGAGCCTAAAAGTGTCTGCCAGGCAGTTTTCAGGTGCGCATGGTCTAGGTTGTCAAAGAAGCCCTTGATATCGATAGCGATGACACAGCAGGACTCTCGTGCTGTGATATCCAGGAACGCATCCCGCGCGAATTCAATATTGCTTTTGCCAAGAGACCGAAACGCTAGAACGGCAGAGGAAAAGGTGGCCTTTGCAAGGTGGGCCTCGTAGGCTTGGTTCAGCCGCTCGCAGTAGTACGAATAGATATGGCTGTCGACGTGCGCAGCGTAGGAGATCGGTCGTTCCTTGGGGTCTTTTCTAACGACCCTTCCAACGCTTTTGTCAAAAAACACTTTTTGTGTTTTCGCGACGTATCGAATGAACGGGTAAAAGGCATGCTGGGCAACAGTCTTACAATTGGAGACTATCTCTCGCGCAGCAGCTTGGTTGATCGGGCGGTCAAAGTGCAGATAGCTGCGAGACTTATACCAATTTTCCGACATCAATGTACTTCCTTGTTCGAGCCAACCGGCCAGGCACAGGATGGCGGCAATCCGAAGCCGCCTGGCCGGATAAACTCAAATGCTCCTCACATCATCCAATCGGTGTGGACCACCCCGACTTCGCCGCTATTGCTAGGATCGACGTATCATGTCAGCGTCACACTGGGAGTACCTATGAAGATAAGTATCCGAGGGCTGGTAGCCGCATTGCTGGTCATCTTAAGTGGTTATACCGGGGATGCAGCTTTATGGCTTGACAGCTTGTGATGCACCTTTGGATCTGTATCCAAAGCGTTCAAAGCTTAACACAAATCTAAGCCGAATCAGCACCATTCTTCGCTAGGACAGATAACGTTCCTAGAGCACCCTATGAGCTCGCCCCAAAATGTTTGTGCTCACGGGCGGCCACTGCTGTATTTGTTTCGTAGTCGCCAGCCTATAGGGTTTGGTAGAGCCTAATTTCTCAGTGTTCTAGCCGAGCCTGGTTTCGTCGACGCTCAACCTCTTCAGATCGTACGTTTCCGCAGCTGCCATTGTACCTGCCTACGTGCTGTGGAGATGATGTCAACAAAGAGCATAGTGGCGACATTGGCTTCCAAGTTTTGCGAGGGATAGTCTGCAGAGCGCCTACCACCTACGAGCAAAACTTTGATTGGCTTGCTGACATAATTAGAAAAATCATGCCTATAACCAGTAGCCTGTTGATAATCCTTGAGATTCAGCGAGTGGGAGGGTCTCTTGAATTCGATTAGCAGGTACTCTTCGTTGAGGTTTTCATTCAGTAGCAGATCTGGACGTTTGCTGGCTAGCTTGCCTCGATACTTCTTTGCAAGGTAATCCTCAACTTGCCTTTGCAGTGTCTGGTTTGAGCTGAATAGCGAGTACTCAGAGCCCAAGATCCATAAGTTGTGCTCGATGGCTCTGTGCATCGTCGCTTCTAACGTGCCGGAGGTTTCGGCTAAGTGTTCTATGTGATCGAGGAACGTGGAGCGAGCAGTAGCTTGCTCGACCAGAAACGCCATATCGGTCAAACCGAACTCATTGAGTGATTCGGCCAGTGTTGCTACATCGCCCCGCTGGGCGTCGGCAAGGTGCTCTACAACGATGCGATAATCGGATCGCTCAAGCGCCTCCAGCACAACAAAAACGATGGGTTCGACTTTGCTGGGCGGCTCGTCATAGTACTTTTCGAGAACTTTTTTTATGGCCCGATCTGCATAGTCGCGCTTAAACTCCGGCATCACGGCTAAGCGCTCATGAACTGCCTTATGGAGGCGAGCGTGAGCCATACGGATGTCCATACCATAAGTCTCGACGAATGCGGTTCTCAGCCTTTGTTGCACATATTCCGTGACCTGTCGGAATCCCTCGCTGTTTTCCACCACGGAGTCCCAACCTGCGGTGACGTAATCGCTTAGACCGTCGGCTTCGATTTCGCCGTACATTTTTCTCAGCAGTTTAGGTGGAAAATCCTCACACAGATCGAGACCAAAAAAGCTGGGCTTACCCACAGATTTTCCATCTACCATGAGAGTTATGCCAGGCTCGCGTAGACCAGTTTTGCCCTTGCTGATTGAGAAGCGAAGTGCGATATCACCCGCGTCAGGTAAGTTGGCCGCTTCTTCGGAGTAGGTCCCGTCCAGGTCATCAATAGCCAATGGTTTCCTATCAATGATGATGGTGAAATCCTTCTGCCGTCCGTACTCCTGAATCAGGATCTGGCGAAGTCTGTTTGCGTCTGGATACGACAGGCCTTGATGCAAGGACGATAAAGTGATGATCGTGCCGTGCTGGTTGTACGGACAAGTCTCTATTGTCGGGTAGATGGGTACATGCTCGATATCCGTTACCAGTTTCAGGTCGGCAAGACTCACGGTAAAGCTAACCTTGCTTCCGCGGGCATAGGTTTCGAGCGTCATGATGGAAGCTGCCATCAGGCCTGCGAATTTTCCCACTCCTTTGCGCCCCTTAATGGGCCGTTGCTTTCCAGCTGTGCGCTCTCCGCGTTTGATTCTACGATCCGAGGCAATCTTTAGATAATGACCACTCAGCTCCTGAGCTATCATGCCAGTTCCATCGTCCTCAATGATGATGGGGTCATCACTCATGGGCGACGGTAGAGTGACTATGACCTGCTCTGCGTCCGCGTCCCAAGCATTGTCGACCAATTCTTTAAGCGCTCTCTCAGTCGACGTATATTCCTGACTCAGCAAGGTTGCGATTCTTGTATCAACCTGGAACCGCAGTTCATCATTCATCTTTCTCACGTCCTTGTGCTTTGTCAACCTGCCGTATCCGACAGCACGGTCGCCTCTAGGCTACGTGCATAGTCTTTAAGCTGCTGCAAATAGAATGTGCGTGACGGATTCAAGGGTCAAGTATTGATGAGACCAAGGTCGCCGTTCCCGTTCGCAGTACCGGTTGATTTTGGAGAAGTTGTACCTTCCACCAGAAAATCAAGGATGCTTGAATTCGACATGTGAAAAAAGTATCCGCATCTGACCCAGCGCATGTAAAAACGCTGCAAGCCGTTGTCGGTGCTCAACATTCCCTGTCGGCTGACGGACAACGCTGATCATCGCTAAAGAGTGCATCGATAGCGGCTAGAACGTGTGTCGACCCGTTCTGATGCGTCTAGGGTTATGCCTAAAGCGCTTTGTGGACCGACGCCGCAATTCTTTGATGGGTGGATCTAGAGATATCAAGAGCCGAGAACAACTTGTCATATGCCTTTCGCAGTGCGGCAGAACTGGCGATAATCACCGGGCATTGCGACCTAGACGTACTGCCAGGGTCATAGGGATGTGTCGCAATCGCCTGGCCCCGCTCGACCTCGGCAATTCCACCTGGTACCGCCCGTGACGCCCGATCAGTTCATCTCCACCTGGAAAGACAACCCTTTGACCGAAAAGGGTGGTGCCCAAGCTCATTTCGAAGACCTCTGCACCATGCTGGGAGTCGAGCCGCCTCGCCTGCATGGTGAATATTGTTACGAGCAGGATCTGAAGAAGATGCACGGCGGCAAAGGCTTTGCCGATGTATGGAAGCGAGGCTGCTTTGCTTGGGAAAACAAGGGACCAGACAAGAATCTCGGCCCGGCGCTCATGCAACTGAAGAACTACGCAGGCGCGCTCGAAAACCCGCCGGTGCTGGTGGTCTGCAACCGTGAACGAATCGAAATCCATCCCTGTTTTACTGGGTATCCGAGCACACCACGCATCATCCGATTAGATGACATCGGCCAGCCGGAAAACCTACAAACTCTACGCTGGCTATTTTCCAGCGAAACCATCCACAAACTGCGCCCACTCAGGTCCAACGCAGCCATTACTACTGAAGCGGCCGGCCAGTTTGCAGCGGTCGCCGAAAATATGCGCAGTCGCGGTGTGGACAGCCAACAGGTTGCTCATTTTCTCATCCAGTGTATTTTCTGCATGTATGCCGAGGACGAGAGCCTGCTACATGAAGGCCCTAGCGACGAAACACGCATTTTTACTTCCATTTTGAAAAGCGCCCGCGACGATACGGAGCGAGCACGGAAACGCATCGGCGCCCTTTTCAGCGCCATGCAACAAGGTGGAGCCTATGGAAACGACGATATCGCGTGGTTCAACGGCGGTCTGTTCAAAGTCATCGACATACCGTCCCTGCACTCCGAGGACCTCGCTACCCTGCGCGACGCAGCGGAAAATCTCGACTGGCGTGCCATCGACCCGACCATATTCGGAACCCTTTTCGAACGCGGACTGAACCCTAAGGCACGTGCACCGCTGGGCGCACATTATACCGACGTCGAAACCATCCAAAAACTGATTCGCCCTCTGATCGTCGAACCTCTGGCCGCTGAGTGGGCGCAGATCAAGCCGCTGTTGCAGGATGTTCAGCGTAGGACAGAAACGCTCCAGGCTCAGGGAAAAAAGCTCACAAAAGCGGTCAAAGATGCTCATAAAGCGGCAATGAGTGCTTTTCTCAGCTACCTGGAGCGGTTAAGAAATTTCCGAGTTCTCGACCCTGCCTGTGGCTCCGGGAACTTTTTATACCTAGCAATGCATGCACTTAAGGATATGGAGCATGCCGCACAGATTGATGCTGAGCTCTTTGGATTCGGTCGACAGATTGGCATCGAGAGCGGCCCGGCCAATATTTTCGGACTGGAAATCAACGAGTACGCTGCAGAACTGGCTCGCGTCACCGTGTGGATCGGCGATATCCAGTGGAGCCAGCGCAACGGTCAACCGATCGCACGCAACCCTATCCTACGCTCGCTCGATGGTATTCTGAACTGCGATGCACTGATCGACGAAGGCGGCGGTGAAGCGCAATGGCCAGTCGCTGACGTGATAGTTGGGAATCCGCCTTTTCTTGGCGACCGCAAGATGATTCGCGAGCTTGGAGAAGATTACACCAAGACATTACGCAAACTATATGACGGTAAAGTTCCAGGTGGTGCCGATTTAGTCTGCTACTGGTTCCACAGGGCCCGCGAGCAAATCCTCACAGGCCAGGCCAGGCGAGCCGGACTGGTTTCCACCAACAGCATCCGCGGCGGTGCCAACCGCAAAGTACTGGATGCGATTACAGAAAATTTGATCATTTTCAACGCCTGGAGCGACGAGGGTTGGGTCAACGACGGCGCTTCGGTGCGCGTTTCGCTGGTGGCCTTTTCCGTCGAAGCGCCCAATGGCGAAGCATGGTTGAACGGACAACAGGTCGGGCGCATTAATGCAGATCTGACCGCCACCACTGACGCAGCCGACCTACTGGATCTGACCAAGGCTGCTCGTCTTTCAGAGAATGAACGCACGTCATTCATTGGCACACAAAAGAACGGCCCGTTCGATATCCCTGGAAGCACTGCTCGGGCCTGGCTATCCGAGCCAAACCCAAACGGCCGACCGAACAGTGATGTTGTTCGTCCCTGGGCAAATGGGATGGATATCACTCGGCGCTTTTCAGATACCTGGGTCGTTGACTTCGATAAGATGTCCGAGGAAGACGCGTCGTCATACGAGAAGCCATTTGAGCATGTTCTTGAGCACGTAAAGCCGACACGGGTGCATTTACGCCGAGATTGGCATCGTATTCATTGGTGGTGTCATGGCGATCCTCGCCCCGCAATGAAGCGGAACCTGAAGAACCTTACACGTTGCATCCTGTCGCCCCGAGTTTCGAAGCACCGGATATTCGCTTGGTTCTCGTCAGCAACCATCCCTGACTCTGCGGTTGTTGCTATAGCCAGATCCGACGACACAACCTTCGGCATCCTACACTCACGCTTCCATGAACTTTGGTCTTTAAGGCTTTGCAGTTACCTTGGCGTAGGTAACGACCCTCGTTACACACCCAGCAGCACTTTTGAAACCTTTCCCTTTCCTTCAGGCCTGACGCCGGCCGATACCAAAGGCCAGCCGGTGGTTGAAGGAAACCTGCTACTGCCGCCTGTCACAGTCGAGCATCTGCCGATTGCGGTGAATATCGCTAGCACAGCTCAGCGCCTGACTACTTTGCGCGATAATTGGCTGAATCCTACTGAGTGGGTGGAACACGTAGCTGAAGTGGTGGAGGGCTTCCCGAATCGCATCATTGCGAAGCCACAGCACGCTGCCGACCTGAAAAAGCGCACTTTGACCAACCTTTACAATATCCGCCCAGCCTGGCTCGATAACGCCCACAAGATACTAGACAAGGCCGTGGCCGAGGCATACGGCTGGACGGACTATTCATCTGAGATGAGCGACCAAGAGATCCTGCGCCGGCTGCTGGCACTCAACTTGGAGCGAAGCACGCCAGCCTGAAAGTAGGCTGTGGTACACCACCGCTAGTCCGATACCTGACGACTAGTTTGCAGCAACAAGGAGTCTGTATCGCCGGCTCTGCCCCTGACCCAGGACTTTTTCGTGGTTGTTATGGTTTTTTAGGGCTATGATGCCTTGTCCAAGCGCCCGCGGCGCGTGAGCAAAAACACTTGAGAAGTCTGCCTATGCGGTTTCTTCCCTTTTTGTAGCCACGCCGTCGGTTAGCCTAAGGCAGTGAGAGGCCCCAACCGGTCGGAAACAGGCCAGGCGACTGACCGCTTCTGAACCGGAAGCGGCCCGTCCTGAGTGAGCGCTTCGAACGGATCACTTTTTTCTCACAACGAAAGCTTGGATCAAGTTGGCCGGAGATGGCGCCTTTACTATCGCCCTAGTAAATTTCCTGACTATCTTCACAGCATTCATGTCACCACCGTTGTAAATCTCGACCTTGACGAACGTGGCGACGCTACCGTTCAATAAGTCGTCCTCTCCAAAGCCGATACCGTTATGGATTCTACATTCACCGTAAACTCACTAGGCTTAGACACTAGAGTCAAACTATCGCTTAGTACCTGGCAGTCGTCGTCCGAGCGTTTCCAGACGCTGACGCAGTCGCTTGTTGTCTTCGCTCAACGAAAGATTCTCCACGGCAATTTTTCTAAGATCCTCTTCTAGAGCCGTGACGCGAGCGGTCAACGCCTCTATCCGCTCCGTTGCCTTAACGAGTTTCTCTTGGTTGACATCTTTCGCTACCCGACGAGGACGGCCAACTAACTCTCTGACTATCTTCGCAAACTCCGGGTGGCTGTTATGAATCAACGAAGGAGAAACCTCAGCCTCCTCCGCTACCGCTGCGATAGATAATTTACGACCATCTTCCACAATACGAGCATGGCCCAGCTGGATCCGCTGCAGCGCAAGCTCTAACTCCTTGCGAGTGGAGTTTTTTGCACTCATACAGACGTACCCTCGGTCACTGGCTCATACTCACACCCGAGATCAGACAGAACCTTTTCTATTCGCTCAATGTCCCTCAGAACCCGCGACCGCCCACCAGGACCAATATCGTCGAGACCTAGCAGTTCGCCTTGCTGACGATGAAGGTTTTGCCATACAAGCTTTTGGGAGCCGTCCACAAGCCCTTCACTGCAACCTCCGCAGCGCGTCATCTCGTACAATCCTCGCCCGCCGCAGCTGCCCCAACCGTCCGAAAGACACCAGCTATGACCGGTACTACGAATACTCACCTGATCAGACAATACGGCAGCTAACGCACGACGATCTTTGAGAATTTTTACTTCTCTTTGCTGCCGGTACTCCTGAATCTGCGCTGCGCGACCTCCCGAGAGCGGTGTCGAATCATCGAGCCAGTGTTCTACTGTTGAAACCTTACGCCCCTTGACCTGCGTGAGCATCTCTTCATAAAGCTCCTGGTCCTGTTTTTGGTTACGGGCGTACAGCAAGGTCATATCAAGTGTCCAGTGCTTGTAGTGGTGCCTGAGGTACCGAAGGTCTCCCATAGCATTTTGCGCAACGAAGACTGCAAAGGTTCGCCTGAACTGGTGAGGATGAAGGTGCCACGAGAATTCTTTAGCGAATGCCAGAAGGCGAGTTCGCCAAGAGGTATCGATTGGACAAGCTCCTTTTTTTGAGGAACTTCTACCGATGAAGATACGTCTTTTATCCGCATGAATTCGTGAAGCCCTAACCATGAGCGTTCTACGCTCTTTCTCAGACAAGCCTGCGTCCGCGAGTTTGTCTCCAATTTCTCTTTCCTCAGCTTCCATCAGTTTGCGGACAGGATCGGCAATTCGCTCCTGAATGGAAACTGCACGCCCAACAATTGGCGGCACCATCCACTCCGTTAAGCTTTCGAACGTTTTATGGCTCTCCCCTCGTACCCAGCCAAAAGCCTCTCCGCTCTCCTGCGTCTCATAGTAGGCGCCTACCTCGATAGATGAAATTTCATGGCTCCTCATCCCTGAAAGCATTCCTATAACGAAAAAACAAGCGGTCGAAAGTTCGGTAAGGTCAAGAATTTCTCCTGGCTTAAACTCGCGATCCAACCCAGCTTTGACAAGCAATTCCTGTTGTTTCTTACTAATTGTGGCGCGGTGTTGCCCCTTCCCTTCCTCTGCTATCTTCCAAATTTCCTGGCGAACATCAAACCAATCTTCAGCACGCTCGAAAAGTCGTTCAGCCTTCTGAAACAAGGCCTGGGCAACTGATGATGGAATAATTTCCGTACTGGATGTTCGCGTATGCTTATATCGGCCGGATAATGTTACCGACGATTGCCCCGGCCAGGGATGGCAACGAAGTCCGTCTTCCAGACGATCGCTAAGAGCATGCTGAATCACACCGGGTTTTATGGAGGCCATTTCGTTTAAGTC
>NZ_VTPZ01000056.1 GCF_008638305.1 Pseudomonas profundi | reverse complement strand
CGCCGCGCTGGTTGATCTACGCGGCGAACTGCTGGCCAGCTTCAGCGAAACGCTGGAGCGCATTGGCATGCTCGATCCCTTCCAGGTGCGCGGCATCGTTGCCGGCTTCTGGTATCAGAGTAAATATGACTTCCTTGGCCTGATGGCGCGCGGCAGCCGAGGCGTAATAGATGCCTGGCGCACCAGCATCGTTACCGCCATGGAAGACAAGGCCAGCAAGCACAGCCCGCTGGAACACAAGCTGGTCAAGTTCCTGCTCGATGATTTCGTTGGCACGCTTGCCGAGCTGGAAGCGAAGAAAACCGAACTTGAAATCCAGATCAAGGCCGCCACCCCAGCCAA
>NZ_VTPZ01000055.1 GCF_008638305.1 Pseudomonas profundi | reverse complement strand
GACCGGCTGCTGGTGCAGTTGCAGCGCCTGGTCGATGCCGGTAATACCGTAGTGATGATCGAGCACGACATGCGTGCGGTGGCCCAAGCCGACTGGGTGATCGACGTAGGGCCAGGCGCGGGCGCTGCCGGCGGCAGCATCGTGGTGGCGGGTTCCCCTCAGCAGGTGGCCCGAAAGTCTGGCAGCCGAACCGCTCCGTTCCTTGCACGGGAGTTGGCGCGGGCCGAGTAGCTTAGTTCGCCAAATGTTGCCAGCTTCGCGGGGCATTGATCGTCGCCACACGGTGGTGACGGTCGCTGCCCGAGTCGCGTCATCCTTCCTGAGTCAGAGCAAGATAGGGATTGTT
>NZ_VTPZ01000054.1 GCF_008638305.1 Pseudomonas profundi | reverse complement strand
GACCGGCTGCTGGTGCAGTTGCAGCGCCTGGTCGATGCCGGCAATACCGTAGTGATGATCGAACACGATATGCGCGCGGTGGCCCAGGCCGATTGGGTGATCGACGTGGGGCCTGGTGCAGGCGCTGCCGGCGGCAGCATCGTGGTGGCGGGCTCCCCTCAGCAGGTGGCCCGAACGTCTGGCAGCAGAACCGCTCCGTTCCTTGCACAGGAGTTGGCGCGGGCCGAGTAGCTCAGTTCGCCAAATGTTGCCAATTTTCGCGGGGCATTGATCGTCGCCACACGACGGTGGCGATCAATGCCCGAATCGCGTCATCCTTCCTGAGTCAGAGCAAGATAGGGATTGTT
>NZ_VTPZ01000053.1 GCF_008638305.1 Pseudomonas profundi | reverse complement strand
GGACACCTGGTTAAGAGACAGCGTTTCGTTGCTCATACTCGAATGGCGTCATGTAATCCAAGTAGGAGTGCCGGCGCTGTCGGTTGTAAAAAATCTCAATGTAATCGAATAAGCTTTGTCTAGCCTGCTCACGAGTCCGGTAGCGGTGGTGCCTCACGTGCTCAGTTTTCAAGGTGTGGAAGAAGCTCTCCATCGCTGCGTTATCCAGGCATTTCCCCTTGCGGCTCATGCTAGGCTCGATACCGTTTCTGGCTAGGATTGCTTGATACTGGCCAGTCCGGTACTGCACCCCTTGATCGGTGTGGATCAACAGTTCGCAAGGTTTGCCGCGTCGACCTAATGCCATTTCCAAGGCATCTGTTACTAGGCTTCGATTAGGACTT
>NZ_VTPZ01000052.1 GCF_008638305.1 Pseudomonas profundi | reverse complement strand
GCCACGCCCGATGCTCGACGCCGCCGCTATGATGCCGGACGGTTCTCGTTCAACGTCGCCAAGGGGCGCTGCGAGACTTGCGAGGGCGAGGGTTTCGTTAGCGTGGAACTGCTGTTCATGCCCAGCGTGTACGCGCCGTGCCCGACCTGCCATGGCGCGCGCTACAACGAGGCCACGCTGAAGGTGCAGTGGAACGGGCGCAACATCGCCGAGGTGCTGCAGATGACCGTGGACGAGGCCAGCGAATTCTTCGCGGGTGAAGACGCGGTGGCAAGGCCCCTGCAACTGCTGCGCGACATCGGACTGGGCTATCTGCGCCTGGGGCAACCGGCCACTGAGCTTTCCGGTGGCGAGGCGCAGCGCATCAAGCTGGCGACCGAGCTTCAGCGCAGCCAGCGCGGCCGAAGCCTGTACGTGCTCGACGAGCCGAC
>NZ_VTPZ01000051.1 GCF_008638305.1 Pseudomonas profundi | reverse complement strand
GCCCAGGACGCCGGCGTGTCCAGCTTCGTTAACGAAGAGCTGGCGAAGTCTGACCGTCCCGAGCTGGCCGGTGCCAAGATCGTCATCTCCGGCGGCCGTGGCATGCAGAACGGTGACAACTTCGAAATGCTGTACAAGCTGGCCGACAAGATCGGCGCTGCCGTGGGTGCCTCGCGCGCCGCAGTGGACGCCGGTTTCGTACCCAACGACATGCAGGTCGGTCAGACCGGCAAGATCGTTGCACCGCAGCTGTACATCGCCGTCGGTATCTCCGGCGCGATCCAGCACCTGGCCGGCATGAAAGAGTCCAAGGTGATCGTTGCGATCAACAAGGACGAAGAAGCGCCGATCTTCCAGGTAGCCGACTACGGTCTGGTTGGTGATCTGTTCCAGATCATCCCGGAGCTGGACGGCAAGCTGTAAGTAACGCTTGAGCGGTA
>NZ_VTPZ01000050.1 GCF_008638305.1 Pseudomonas profundi | reverse complement strand
CCCAGTGAATTGCTGCGTTTGAAGGACGTGACAGTTGAACTGGTTGATCTATTGGTGGATGAGTTGCAGAGCCATCGCGATATATGGAGTCCACGCAAGCGTTCAGCCCAGGAAGAGCTGGCCGGACAGCTATTTGATCATCTGATGCACTTGCGGCCACCGCTGGTGGATACCGATACGGCGGGTTTGCTGGCTGACCGGTTGATCGATCAGGCAAGGGCCAGCCACGAAAGGTTGATGATGGTGTGAGCAATCTGATGCTGACAGTGGACGATCTGCACCTGACGATTCGGCGCAGCGCTCGGCGCAAAACGATGCAGATCACAGTCGAGCGCGATGGCAGCTTGATTCTATCGACCCCGCCTGAGGTAGAGGAGGGAACGCTGCGGCAGTTTGTGCAAGAAAAGAGCTTCTGGATTTACTCACGGCTGGCCGAGAAGGAGCGCCTGCAGCG
>NZ_VTPZ01000005.1 GCF_008638305.1 Pseudomonas profundi | reverse complement strand
AGCCTGAAAGGGGTTGTGGTGAACCATAGAATCTCCCACGAGGTAGACCGAGCTACCGTTCAAGATTGGTGCTCGGTTTAGGGTTTCGTAGGAGGGTCGCCCTCGGCCCGACGGCGTCCGCAGGACGCCTGGTTTTAGCGGTGCCTGGAGCTTGCCTGTTGGTCGGCATTACCGCGACGGTTCGGCGATCCAACGGCATTCTTACGGGGGGTTGAGCTTTTTTCGCTCTGTCTCAGTTCTTTTTGCCCGGGGCAAGCCCTTCCACTGGCTCGCCGCCAAGCGTGGCCTCTTTCAGCACGATCTGATAGTGCTGGCCGTCGGTCTCGATCTGGTTCAGGCGTACCAGCAGGTACTGCCAGTCTTTGGCGAACCAGATAGTGGTTTCGCGTTCGGCGTCGGGTTCGCGAACGCGTTCAACTTCAACGGCATCGAACTGGCCAACACGGGTCGTGACCCGATCTTCCCCCACCACACGGAAGTGGTATTCCTCGATATCGTCGCCATCCACCACCCGGTAGCGCATATCGGTCTTGCCATCGATGAGGTCGCGTTGCAATGCGAGCTGGTAGGTGGTCTTGTCGAGCAGGCCGGGTTCGGTCGGAAGGGTAAAACGCTCTTTTTTATGATCGCCCGTTACTACACCGGATTCCCAGTCGAAGTGCTGGGTGGTGGTGCGGCTACGGCCGAGGCCGCGACGCTTGTATTCATATTCGGCCGGGACAATCGCGTCTTCCTGCAACAGGAAGGTGCTTTTCTCGGAGAGCCGGGCGACGAACATACCGGCGTTGAACTCCATGGTCCAGGTGCCGTCTGCGTTTTCCGTGAGTGAATGGTTGGCTTCGCCGTTAAGCGGCACGTTGCGCATATCCGCAGCGTAACTTGCAGTAAAGGGGAGTATTTCCTGGGCACTAGCCATGCTGCTGCCGATTACAAAGGCGAGAGCTGTGAGCCAACTTGCCCGGCGCAACCCGCGTATGTGCCGCTGTCGATCATGCATGTGTATCCCTCAATGTTCGGAGACTGCTGGATGTCCACGGCAGATGGCCACAACACGGACACCAACGGACCCTAGTCAATTTGTTCCGGTTCGATACCTCTGGCCCCAAGGGGCTCGTTATCCAGGCAGGCACGGCTATCAATCAGTCGGAGCCGGCCGCTTGCGAACAGGTTCATCGTTAGAGGATATAGCACATGTTCCTGGTACTGGACTCGCTCGGCCAGGGATTCGGGCGTGTCGCCTGCAATAACCGGAACCCGTGCTTGTACGACCAACGGTCCGCCATCAAGTTCTTCTGTGACGAAATGCACCGTGGCTCCGTGCTCGCTGTCACCCGCTTCCAGCGCACGCTTATGCGTGTGCAGACCCTTGTATTTGGGCAGCAGCGACGGATGGATATTCAGCAGTCGACCATGATAATGACTAACGAATTCCGGCGTGAGGATGCGCATGAAACCGGCAAGGATCAGTAGATCTGGTTGCAACGCGTCCAGAGTGCTGATCATCGCCCGGTCGAAACTCTCGCGGTCCGGGTAGTCTCTGTGGTTGAGTACCAGTGTCTCGATACCCGCGCGCCTGGCGCGTTCCAGCCCAAAGGCCTCGGGCCGGTTGCTCAACACGGCGACGATTTCGCCGTGTTGCCGGTCAAGCTTGTCGATCAATGCCTGCAGATTGCTGCCCGATCCGGAGATCAGCACTACGATACGACAGACCACAGGTCAGTGACCGTTACGCAGGACGACGGCTTCGCCGTTTTCTGCAGCTGCCTCGATCTGGCCGATCACCCAGGGTTGCTCGCCGGATTGCTGCAGGTTCTGCAGAACCGCGTCGGCTTGGTCAGCGCCCACACAGATCACCATGCCTACACCGCAGTTGAGTACCCGGTGCATTTCGGTCTCGTCCACGTTGCCCTGTTCCTGCAGCCAGTTGAATACCGCCGGACGCTCCCAGCTGGACAGATCAATGCTGGCGCCAGCGCCGGCAGGTAGAACGCGCGGAATGTTTTCCAGCAGGCCGCCGCCTGTGATATGCGCCATGGCCTTGACTGCGCCAGTCTGCTTGATCAGTTGCAGCAGGGCTTTGACGTAGATGCGCGTCGGCGCCATAAGCAGTTCGGCCAGTGGCTTGCCGTCCAGCGTGATGTCCGCAATGTCGACATTGGCCGTCTCGATGATCTTGCGAATCAGTGAATAACCGTTGGAATGCGGACCGGAGGAGGGCAGCGCAATGAGGACGTCGCCGGTCTGGACCTTGCTGCCGTCAATGATCTCGGACTTCTCGACCACGCCGACGCAAAAGCCAGCCAGGTCGTAATCGTCGCCTTCATACATGCCGGGCATTTCCGCGGTCTCGCCACCCACCAGCGCGCAGCCGGCCAGTTCGCAGCCAGCACCGATACCAGTCACCACCTGTGCAGCCACATCGATGTTCAGCTTGCCGGTGGCGTAGTAATCCAGGAAGAACAAGGGCTCAGCGCCGCACACGACCAGGTCATTGACACACATTGCCACCAGATCAATGCCGATGGTGTCGTGTTTGCCCAGATCCATCGCTACGCGCAGCTTGGTGCCCACGCCGTCAGTACCGGAGACCAGGACCGGCTTCTTGTACCCTTCGGGAATCTCGCAGAGCGCGCCGAAGCCACCCAGTCCGCCCATGACTTCGGGGCGAGTGGTACGTTTGGCGACATGCTTGATGCGGTCTACCAGAGCGTTCCCAGCGTCGATGTCGACTCCGGCATCCTTGTAGCTGATCGAAGGTTTGGAAGGGTTCTGGCTGCTCATGCGTCGGTCTCGATGGTCGAAAAGGGGGCGAACGGCCAGTGCTCGGAGCGGCCGCGGGGAAGTGGGCTAGTGTACCAATACAACCGCATCAGGACCATGCTCACGATCCCTTCGGTACGTCGAAGTGAAGGCCGCGCCAGCTACGTCCGAGCTCAACAGCAACGGCTCTTGGCGCGGCTTGGTTGCCGCCGCTCCGACGCTTGTTTAATGTATGCGCTTTAATACAGCTGCAGTACTCGCGTCAGCGAGACAAAACCAGCACCAGCCGAGCGGAATCGCCCATGTTTTCTTTGCGCACTGTTGTCATCAGCCTGCTTTCCCTGGTGCTGTGGACGCCTTTCAACCTGTCTGCCGCGGTCCTCGAGGGTTTGTATCGGGTTAACCAGCCACAGGCAGAAGATGCGTCCCGGGACGAGACGCTACGCCAGGCGGCAGAAGTCATGTTCACCCGCGTTGGTGGCGCCAATGTAAACCTGGACAGCGGCCCGGTCGCGAATGCCTTGAACGACCCGCGTGATCTGGTGCGCCGTATCAGCGGGCGGGACGGATCATTGCTCGTTGAGTTTGAGCCCTCCGCCGTACGCCGGGTCATGGTCAGCGGTGGCCTGCCCATGCTGGGGCGCAGTCGCCCCGGCATGCTGGTCTGGGCGGTCGAGGCGCGTACGCTGGGTGATGAACTGATCGGTGCCGGGAGCACATGGGGTGATCGTCTGAAAACCGCAGCAGCCTACCGCGGCGTTGCGTTGAGCTTTCCCATGGGTGACCTCGAAGACCGGGGCATGGTGACTGAAGAGGTCGTTCGCGAGGGCAAGCGCGAGGATTTGCTGGAAGCCAGCGAGCGTTATGCCAGCGAGGGCGTATTGGCGATCGCGTTCACCGCAAACGGGGAGAGCACCCGTGCTGACTGGCATATATGGCTGCATGACCAGGCCTATTCCGGTCGCGCCAGTGGTGATGATCCTGCCGTTGCTGCCGATCAGATAATGCGGGAGGTGGCAGCGGCTGCGTTCGAACAATATGCGGTGCCTGCGGTATCCGAGGATGAGCTGACCCGTTGGACGCTCGTGGTGCAGGACATCAACAGCATCGACGATTACGCAAGCCTGCAGGGCATGCTGCAGCAACTCGGCGGACAGAGCACACCGCAGATGCTCTCGGTGGATACCGACGTGGTGACGGTACGTGTGGATTTCCCTGGCAGCGAGTCACAACTTGAGCGCATGCTGAGCCTTGATCAGCGTCTGGTACGCATACCGGCTCCCGAGCCTGAACCCATCGAGCAAGGGCCCATCCTGCTGCCTGAGCCTGTCACCCAACCGACACCGGTAGAAGGGGTCACTGATGAACAGGGCGCAACAAGTCCAACCGATGACCCGCTGAGCACGGCCGCCGACACGTCGATGGAGACGGCACCGGCTCCGGTGAATGTGCTGCCGGAACCGGTCGAGCCGGATCCCCATACGCTGTATTACCGGTGGCGTTAATCGCTGTGCGATCGCCACGAGGGCAACGCAATGACTTTTGATTCGCGATGGATATGGCTGGCAGGGCTGCTCGCCGCAGTGGCGATGGTGTATTTGCTCAGTCCGATACTGTCGCCTTTTCTGATCGGTATGTTGCTCGCTTATCTCGGCGACCCGCTCGTCGATCGGCTGGAGTCCTACGGCATGTCCCGCGTGGTGGGTGTGCTGGTGGTCTTTGCAGCTGGCGCGGGTGTCCTGACGTTGGCGCTGGTTGTGCTGATTCCGCTACTTGGTAATCAGATTTCCGCGCTACGCGAACAGATACCGGACATGCTGCACTGGATAACCGAGGTTGCGCTGCCCTGGATCCAGGCCAGGACCGGTGTGCCGATTACCGAAGTCAGGCTGTCCGACGTGGGCGAACGCATTCGCGAAAATCTCGGCGAAAATACCGGTGTGGTGGGTGCGGTGCTGGCGCAGGCGACCCGTTCGACCATGGGGCTGCTGACCTGGGTCGTCAATTTCGTGATGATCCCCGTGGTCGGCTTTTACCTGCTCAGGGATTGGGATGTGATTGTTGGGCGTATCAAGGGCCTGCTGCCGCGCGATCATGAGCCCTTGGTGGTCAAACTGGCCCACGATTGCGACGAGGTGCTGGGCGCCTTCATCCGTGGGCAACTGCTGGTCATGCTGGGCCTGGGTATTCTCTATTCACTGGGCCTGTGGGCGGTGGGTCTGGAGCTTGCCTTGCTGATCGGCATGGTTGCTGGTCTGGCGAGCATCGTGCCCTATCTTGGATTCGCCGTAGGCATGGCCGCGGCGCTGGTGGCTGCCATTTTCCAGTTCGGTGATGTAGCGCATCTGGTCGCGGTGGTCGCCGTGTTTACCGTGGCGCAAACCATCGAGGGAACCGTGCTGACGCCCTGGCTGGTGGGCGATCGTATCGGCTTGCACCCGGTGGCGGTGATTTTTGCGGTGCTTGCAGGCGGACACCTGTTCGGCTTCGTCGGTATACTCCTGGCCTTGCCGGTGGCGGCGGTGATCATGGTGCTGGTGCGTCATGCGCATCAGAGCTACCTGGCGTCCGAGACCTACCAGAAATCCGACGATGAAGGGATGATCGAACTGGACGAGTTGAGAGAAGAGTGATGCTACCGGGCCAACCGATGCAGTTGCCATTGGGCGTCAAGCTCAGGGACGAGGCAACCTTCGCCAATTATTTCGCGGGCCCCAATGCGGTGGTCGTTGCGGCTGTGGAAGCCCTTGCTGACCTGGCGTCACCCGCTGCGGAGCAGTGCGTCTATCTGTGGGGCGCGGCGGGCAGCGGCAGGTCGCATTTACTCCAGGCCGCCTGTCACCGCATGGCCGATAACAGCGGACTAGCGATGTACCTGCCGCTGGATGACGTCATGGACCACGGACCGGACATCCTCGAAGGCATGGAACAATTCGATCTGTTATGTCTGGACGGGCTCGATGCGCTCGCCGGTCAGCATGAGTGGGAAGAGGCCTTGTTCCATCTGTACAACCGACTACGCGATCAGGGCGGACGGCTGCTGGTGGCAGCATCGGCAACGCCCCGTGAGCTGGATCTCGAGCTGCCCGATCTGGCGTCGCGTCTGAGTTGGGGCGTGGTCTATCAGTTGCAAGCTCTGGGTGATGAAGACAAACAACGGATGCTCAAGTTGCGTGCGGAACTGCGCGGGCTGCAGCTTCCGGATGAAGTCGCCCGCTATATTCTCAGCCGTGGGTCGCGAGGGATGACGGATATCTTCGCAGCGCTCGAGCTGCTCGATCAGGCTTCGCTGCAAGCCCAGCACAAACTGACCATTCCCTTCGTAAAACGCGTAATGGGTTGGTGATCAGGCCAGGGCCTGATCGCGCATTCTCGCACCAGTCAAACCTCGCCCGCACGCACCCGTTGCGCCTGAAAGGCCCAGCGTATGAAGCCCAGCGCAGCGAGGAAGTATACTGACGAAAACAGCACCAGCAGCCCGCCATAAACCTCACGCCCGGGCTGGAAACAGACCAGTACGCCATGGATGAAGTACAGGTTGATGACGAAGCATAAAAACGCGTAAACCCGCGGCCAACCCATCACTATGCCTGGCAGAAAGATCAGCAGCGGCACCAGCTGTACGCCGAGTATCACCAGCGGATTGGCCCCGTGCAGGTCGGCAAAAAAACCGTTGTAGATGAGTATGGTCAATAACAGTGCCAGGTAACTCACAGTGGCGACTATGCGCGTTGCCCTGACCCGCGGCTCGAGGAAACCCAGGCCGGGCAGCGGCTTATTCCGGGCCATGTGCAGCCCCCGCAGCCAGTTGTTGGGCCAGCACGGCAACGCGGCGGCCTAGCGCCTGGCACAACGCTGCCTCGTGCTGGTCAATCTTGCGTGATCCGTCGGCGCCGGCATGGTGACTGGCACCATAGGGCGTGCCGCCACCTCGGGTTTCGGTCAGAGGGGTTTCGGTATAGGGCAGGCCGACGATCAGCATGCCGTGGTGCAGAAGCGGCAATTGCATCGACAGCAGTGTTGTTTCCTGGCCACCATGCAGGCTGGCCGTGGACGTGAAGGCGGCCGCTGGTTTGCCGGCGAGCGCGCCGGATAACCACAAATTGCTGGTGCCATCGATGAAATATTTCAGCGGTGCCGCCATATTGCCGAAGCGGGTAGGGCTGCCGAGGATCAGGCCCGCACAGTTGCGCAGATCATCTTCGCTGCAGTACATCGCGCCACTTTCCGGAATCTCCGGAGTGCTCTGGCGGTTATCCGCAGACACCGCGGGTACGGTGCGCACCCGCGCTTCCATGCCGCCCCGTTCGACGCCTTCGGCTATCAGTCGCGCCATTTTGGCTGTGGCGCCGTGCCGGCTGTAGTACAACACCAGAACATAAGGTGCGCTCATGCGAACAACTCCAGAACCCGTTCCGGTGGTCGGGCGACAATAACGGTTTCGCCTTTCACTACGATCGGCCGTTCGATCAGCTTGGGATAATCCACCATTGCCTGAACCAGTTGCGCTTCACTCAGGTCAGAATCGTCGAGGTTCAGCTCTTTATAGACATCTTCGCCCTTGCGCATCAGCTCGCGCGCACTCATGTTCAGCTTGGATAGCAGCTCGCTCAGCGTGGCATTGTCCGGCGGCGTTTCGAGGTAGCGGATCACCTCAGCCTCGACGCCCTGCTTTTCGAGTAACTCCAGGGCCTGTCGGGATTTCGAACAGCGGGGGTTGTGATAGATACGCACGACTGCCATGGGGGGTTCTCCGATTCGGTCAGCGATGGCCGGGCCTGGGTGGCTCGCGGCAGGTATGATGGCTATTCTAAGCGTTATAAACCCAGCTGTCAGGGAGCCGTGATGCAGCCTCGATTGGAACAATCGGTGCATTTCTTACGTTATCTGGTCAAACGATTCTTCGTCGATAACTGCATGGAGACAGCAGCTGCTCTGACGTATACGACGCTGTTCGCTGTGGTTCCGATCATGACGGTTACCTACGCGATGCTGGCGGTTATTCCCCAGTTTGGTGACGTCGGCGGACAGATCGAAGATTTCATCTTCCAGAATTTCGTCCCTTCCACCGGCGAAGCGTTGCGCCAGTACCTGTTCAGGTTTTCGGAACAGGCGCGCCAGTTGACCGGGGTGGGCATTGCTACGCTGATGATTACCGCCTTCATCATGATGTTGAAGATCGAGAGCTCGTTCAACGATATCTGGCATGTGCGCCAGCGCCGCCGCGGCATTTCGAGCTTTCTGCTGTACTGGGCGGTACTCAGCCTGGGGCCGCTGCTGCTGGGCGCAGGTTTCGCCGTGAGCACCTACATTGCTTCCATGTCCTTGCTGCGTGAAGGCGCGGTCTTCGCCGAAGCCGGGCGATGGATGCTGAGGTGGGTGCCGTTACTGTTGAGCATGACGGCCTTCACCTTGACCTACATGGCCGTGCCAAACACGCGGGTGCCCTTCAAGCATGCATTGGCAGGCGGTGTCCTGGTGGCGCTGTTGTTCGAGAGTGCCAAGGCCATCTTCGGCCTGTATCTGCGGTTGTTTCCGGGGTATGAACTGATTTACGGCGCCTTCTCGGCGTTCCCGGTGTTTTTGCTGTGGATTTTCATCAGCTGGGTGATCATCCTGTTCGGTGCGGAGCTGGTGGCCAACCTGGCCAACAGTCAGGCCTGGAAGCGGCCCGTATATCCACGGCTGGTCTACCTGCTGGGCTTGTTGCGAATATTTCTCGATGCGCACAGCCGCGGCCAGTCCGTGCACCTGGATCGGGCAAAAGAGGCAGGATGGGAATTTCGCGAAGATGTATGGCTGGAGATGACCGATTGGCTGGAGTCTGAACGCATTATTACCCGGGTGCAGCAGGGTGGTTTTGTTCTGAGCCGTGATCTCGCAGAGATTGATCTGGCTGATTTTCTGGCCAAGGTACCGGAAGCCATCCCCGGGCCGGGTAAAATGCCGCGCCAGCTGGCAGGCGATCCGGCCTGGTATCCGCCTTTCGTTGCCGCTGTCACCGAACTGGAGAATCAGCGCCGGGAGATCATGGGCGGCAGCCTGAAAAGCTGGCTATGTGGCGCCGGACATGCCGGACATGCCGGGCAGCCTGCTCACTCTGGTTATGACAAGGAGACCAAATGATCAAGCTTATTCGACGACTCTGGCCAGTCGGTCTGCTGTTTGCGTTGAGCGCCTGTAGTGGCAATAGCTGGCAGGATCAGCACGGCAACCGGATTACCGAGGAGGAATTGTCCGGGCGCCCGATGCTGGTCAACTATTGGGCGGAGTGGTGCGGGCCTTGTCGGGACGAACTGCCTGAGCTGAATGCCCTGGCCGAGGCGCGGCCGGACGTTGCGGTGCTGGGTATCAATTTTGACGGAATCGACGGAGATGCCCTGACGCAGCTTAGCGACGAAATGGGCATTCGCTTTCCGGTACTGGGGAAGGATTTTGCCGAAACAATGCAGCTGGAGCATCCACAGGTCTTGCCGACCACCTATTTGCTGGATGAGCAAGGGCAGGTGATCCGTACGTTGCAGGGTCCGCAGGATGAGGCGGCCTTGTTGGCAGCGCTGAGCGAGGCGGACCGGGCTCCGTGAATTGATTAACCGATAATCGAGATGCCCCTAAGCACAGCTATGAGTTGAACGATTCTCCGGGAAGGTCGGGCGCCAGCTCGACCTTAGGTGTTGCGGGCGAGCGTTATTGGCTGGCCTGCCGGCCAGCGTCGTGCCGAGGGCGACACGCCCACCGGTATGTGCACGGCGCTACTCTGCTCATTGTAGGAGGGTCGCCCCCGGCCCGACGGCGTCTGCGAGACGCCCCGGGGTTAGACCGAAATGCCTCAATCCTTGACGTACCAGTAGCTGTACCAGTAATCCTGCACTTTGTCCGGATATTTATGGCTGCCGAGGCTGCCGTTATAACGGCCGAGGGCCCGTCGCAGATTGCCTTTTTCAAGGTCCAGATAGTATTTGAGGATAGTGCAGCCGTAGCGCAGGTTGGTCGCCAGATCGATCAGATTGTCTTCCGGACGCCCCAGCTCGTTCTTCCAGAACGGCATGACCTGCATGACGCCCTGCGCGCCAACACGCGACAGGGCGTAACGATCGAACAGACTTTCCACATGAATGACGGCCAGTACCAGGTCCGGCTTGAGGCCGGCGCGGGTCGCCTGGCTGTGAACCTGACGCAGGAAGTGCAGCCGCTCCCTTTCATCGGGCAGGTAATGGCGCATGCGCGTGGACATGTCGAGCAGCCAGACTTCAGCATCGAAGCGATCATCAAAACTGTCGGCTTCGGCAATCGCTTCAATGAGTGCAGCCTTGAGCGCCGGGTCAACCGCGGCCGGCGCATTGGCAGAAGCGCCGGACCAGGGCCCGAGAAGCAGGGCGGTCACTATCCATGTGGCCAGCCGGATCATGGCTGTGATCAGGCCCTGTTGATCTGTCCGAGCAGAAAATCGTGCATTTCTGCGACGGGCAGGTTCTGTGCGTCCTTGTCCCGGCGGTACTTGTATTCCAGCTGGCCTTCAGCAAGGCCGCGATCGCTGATCACAACGCGGTGCGGTATGCCGATCAGGTCCATGTCGGCAAACTTGACGCCAGGGCTGGTCTTCTTGTCGCGGTCATCCATCAGCACATCGATACCGGCCTGCTGCAGCGCTGCGTAGAGCTCTTCGGTTTTCTCGCGCACTGCTTCCGAGCTTTCCATTTTCATCGGGATCAACGCCACCTGGAAGGGCGCCAGGGCGTCCGGCCAGAGAATGCCGCGGTCATCGTAATTCTGCTCGATAGCCGAGGCGACAACGCGGGATACACCAATGCCATAGCAACCCATGGTCAGGGTAGTGGTCTTGCCCTGTTCGTTCAGCACCTGGCAGTTCATCGCTTCGCTGTATTTACGGCCAAGCTGGAAGATGTGCCCCACCTCAATGCCGCGCTTGATGACCAAGGTGCCATTGCCGTCCGGACTGGTATCGCCCTCGACCACATTGCGCAGATCGGCCACTTCGCTGAACTGGGCGTCGCGTTCCCAGTTCACGCCTGTGAAGTGCTTGCCGTCTTCGTTCGCGCCGCACACGAAATCGGCCAGCCAGGCTGCGCTATGGTCGGCGATAACCGTGATGCTGAGCCCGACCGGACCAATCGAGCCGGGTTTGCAGCCGATTACCTGCTGGATCTGCTGCTCGCTGGCAAAGGTCAGGGGCGCGTGGACAGCCGGATGGTTCTCGGCCTTGATCTCATTGAGTTCGTGGTCGCCGCGCAGGATCAGCGCAACCAGCGGCTGCGGCTTGTCCTTTTCGGCAGCGCCGAGCACGATAAGCGTCTTCACAGACTGCTGTGCCGGAACCTTGAGGAACTGGCTGACCGCCTCGATAGTGAGCTGGTCGGGGGTATCTACCACCTGACGCTCCTGGCTGGCAGCCGGGCGATCACCCGAGGGCGCCTGGGCTGTGGCTTTTTCCATGTTTGCGGCGTAGGAGCCGGAATCCGAAAAAACGATGGCGTCTTCACCGGACTCGGCCAGTACATGGAATTCATGCGAGCCTTCACCACCGATGGAGCCGTTGTCGGCCACTACCGGGCGAAAATCCAGGCCCAGGCGGCTGAAAATATTGCAGTAGGCCTGATACATAACATCGTAGGTTTGCTGCAGTGAAGCCTGGTCCATGTGGAACGAATAGGCGTCCTTCATGGTGAATTCGCGGGCGCGCATCAAACCGAAGCGGGGGCGGATCTCGTCGCGGAATTTGGTTTGCACCTGATACAGGTTGAGCGGCAATTGTTTATAACTGCTGATCTCGTTGCGTGCGAGCTCGGTAATGATCTCTTCATGCGTCGGACCCACGCAGAATTCGCGGTCGTGGCGATCCTTCAGGCGCAGCAGTTCGGGGCCGTACTGTTCCCAGCGGCCGGACTCCTGCCAGAGTTCGGCGGGCTGGATGGCCGGCATCAGTACTTCCAGAGCGCCGGCGTTGTCCATCTCTTCGCGGACAATTTTCTCGACTTTACGCAGTACCCGCAGCCCCATCGGAAGCCAGGTGTACAGGCCGGAGGCGATCTTGCGAATCATGCCGGCGCGCAACATCAGTTGATGGCTAATGACCGTAGCGTCCGCGGGTGTTTCCTTGAGGGTGGAGATCAGATATTTGCTGGTACGCATAGGGAAGGAGGGTCCTGAGATCAAGGTCAGATTTATCGGCGGTATTGTACGGTTGTGACTGGCCGGCGTATAGCCTGGCCCGGCGCCTGTCGGGGTGTTGCCCGGACAATAAAAAACCCGGCCGGAGCCGGGTTTCTCAGTCAACTACAGTCTGGGTTACAGCAGGTCCCAGGAGTAGGAGACGATCAGGCGGTTCTCGTCGATGTCGCCGTCAAAGGCGGCGGCCTGACGTACTGTCGCGTTGCGCCAGAGGATGTTGACGCCTTCGAGCGTACCGTTCTGCACGGTGTAACTGATGTTGGTGTCGCGTTCCCAGCGGCTGTCCCGTTCGACACCTTCGTATTCGGTATCGATGTCGCTACTGGTGATATAGCGGGTCATGAAGGTCAGTCCCGGAATGCCCAGACCGGCGAAGTCATAGTCATAACGGGCCTGCCAGGAGCGCTCGTCCTTGGCGTTGAAGTCGGAGTACTGAACCGAGTTCGCCAGGAAGACTGCGCCATCTAGGTAGGAGTACCCACTGTCACCGTTCATACGCTGATACGCCACGGTGAAGCCATGATTGCCGGCGCCCAGCGTCAGGGCTAGCGAGGTCGCGTCGTTATCGAAGTTTGCCTCTGCTCCGCTGTCATCTGAGGTGTTGTAATGTGACAATTCGGTGGTCAGGCTCAGCGCGTCAGTCAGCTCTGCGGTATGAGCGAGGCCAAGGAAATGGCGCTTCCAAAGCTCGTCAGCCTTGGAGGTATAGAGGGTGGCTGCCAAAGCATCATTGAAGGTGTAGCTACCGCCTAGATAGCTGACATCTCCGCCATAGCTGTAATCGTCAGTGGAAATGCGATAACCATCATTAGTTTGTGATGAGCCAGCCATCTCGCCCCGATCCGTCATGCGACCGGCTTCGACGAACAATCCTTCGATCGACTCGTTGGTTACGCTGTAGCCATAATAGTGGTTGGGCAGAAGGCGGGCGTCTTCATAGGCGACCACGGGGTTCTCTACGAAATGCGTGCCGTAACGAAGAACTGTATCTTCGGCAATGCGGCCTTTTACAGTGCCGCGGATTTCCGCATATTCGTTGGGCGCGCTGCCATCAGGATCGACTGGCAGTATGCCTGTTCCGGTTCTGCCGCTACCACTGTCGAGCTTCAAGCCGCCCATGGCAGTCACATCGAAGCCCAAGCCGATCAGGCCTTCGCTGTAACCGGATTGAAAATCGAGCACCATGCCCGTTGCTGCTTCTTCCCGAATGCCGTCAGCATTGCCGTCGTCGTCACGGAAATCACGATTGAAATACATTGTGCGGCTGCTCAAGGTCGCAGTTGCGCCTTCAACAATGCCTACACCGGGAGTGGATTCTTGTGCCAGCGCATGTGATGCAATCACCCCATTACCCATAGCCACGGCCAGAGCGAGGGAACTCCATTTGACAGCGTTTTTCATTGTGTACTCCTTCAGTAAAAAAGCTTCGAGGTTCAACGGAACCATTTTTCCTTATTATTATCCGGTAACATTAAAGCACTAAAGAGGTAGGTGTGAAAGAACGAGATTCCGACATCGCTCCTTGACTTATTAAGCCCAAAGTTTGTCGTAGCAGTAGGTGTCAGAAGCCGGCTAGCGATGAATGCGATTGCGGCGAGGATAACTCGCTCCGTTCCGTGGCTGAACTCGACTATTCGATTCATGGTTAGATCTTTTCTGGGGGGCATATGTTCGAACTTCATCCGCAACTCGCTCATGATGGCATTTTGATAGGAGATTATCCGCTTAGTCGTTTGCTCATGATCAATGATGCGAACTATCCTTGGTTTGTATTAGTCCCGCGGCGCGAAGAAGTCCAGGAAATATTCCAGCTGGATAAGGCGGACAGGGCCCAACTTCTGGACGAGTCCTGCCTGTTAGCCGAAGCGATCAAGGATGCCTTTGCTGCTCATAAGCTGAATATAGCTGCGCTGGGGAACATGGTCAGTCAATTACATCTTCATCATATAGCGCGGTATCGTGATGATGCGGCGTGGCCTTCGCCGGTTTGGGGCAAACATCCGGCGAAGCCTTACCAGGAAGCAGAACGCCAGGAGCGTATCGGCAGGCTGCAAGCCGTCCTGTCAACCGACTTTGTATTTGCGGAGGTATGACATGAGCAAGCAACTGGAAAACCGTATTGACGAACTGGAAGCCAAAATGGCTTTTCAGGACGACACTATTCAAGCCCTGAACGATATGGTGGGCAAACAACAACTGGAACTCGATACCCTGCGCCGGGCGGTGGAATTATTAGCCAGCCGCCAGGCAGACCTGGCAGCTTCCATGCCGGGAGAAGCGGCGGACGATGAACCGCCGCCGCATTACTGATCACCGCTGAATGCAGGCGGAGGATCAGTCGATGATAGTGACGTCTTCCGCCTGCAAGCCTTTTTCTCTGCGCGCCACCACAAACTCCACGCGCTGGCCTTCTACCAGGATGCGATGCCCGTCACCGCGAATCGCGCGGAAATGCACGAAGACATCCTCGCCCTGGTCTCTGGAAATGAAGCCAAAACCCTTGCTGGTGTTGAACCATTTCACTGTGCCGGCTTCGCGGTCGTCATCTTCTTCGTAGGTGTCGTCTTCATAAGCTCGACCTGAAGCAGAGCGGGTCAGGTGTCTGATCAGAACAAGAATAGTGCTGATACAGACACCCACAATAGCCATGGCGAGCGCATAGATCATCACGGGTTCCGCAGCAGCAATCCCGAACATCACGGCGAGCGGGATCACGGTCGCAATAATCAGCAGAACGCCAGCGATGACCCAGGCGATGCGCCGTCCTGAGGCAGCAGGCACCGCAGCATTGTTGAACTGTTGCATATTGATCAGACCCAGCAACAGCGTGGCGAGGGCAACCAGATCGATCGGGCCAGCCTGGGAAAAGAGCGGAATGCTGAAATACAGCCCGGTGAACAATGCCACCAGACCGATTAAGAGATGTAGATAACGAATGCTGTTCAAGTTGTTCATCCTTAGATTCATGACAATAAAATAAACCGGCAAACGGCGATTTATGGCCGGGTGCGAACTCTAACCTGAAACACCCGGTGTCACAAAATGGACGAAGGTCGACCCTGGTTAAAAGCAGGACCAGGCCCGCTTTTAGCCAGGGGATTACTGTCGTTTCGTCGCGGCCGCGAACAAACGTCAGTCACTGGTGCTCAGCTTTCCAGCAGGCTGCGCAACATCCATGCGGTCTTCTCATGGAACTGCATGCGCTGGGTCAGCAGGTCAGCGGTAGGCTCATCATTGGTTGAATCGCAGGATGGGAAGATGCCGCGCGCGGTGCGTACGCAGGCTTCGTGTCCTTCAACCAGCAGACGGATCATGTCCTTGGCATCGGGTACGCCTTCTTCTTCCTTTATAGAACTCAGTTCCACAAACTTCTTGTAGGTGCCCGGCGCCGGAAAACCCAAGGTCCGGATGCGCTCGGCAATATCGTCCACAGCCAGCGCCAGTTCGTTGTAATGGGTTTCGAACATCATGTGCAGGGTCTGAAACATCGGGCCTTTGACGTTCCAGTGGAAGTTGTGGGTCTTCAGATACAGCGTATAGGTGTCAGCCAACAGGTGCGACAAACCGTCGGCAATGGTGGAGCGGTCTTCTTCGGAAATACCAATATCAATTTTCATGGGGACTCCTTGGTTGGTGGAACATAAGGAGCCTCTCGAACGGATGCGCAGGCCATGCCGCGGAGGGACCTCACATAAGAGAGGGGCGTGGGTGTCAGCCCGGTCCCCTTTCGTTCGATCCAGATCTCGTCGGCCTGCCTAAACGACGTTGCTCGAGGCTGCTTAGCTGCAACCAGTATAGGGAGTGTGATGCAGTGCTCAACCCTTCTTTGCCAGCCGCGCCTGCATTCGAGGTTACCTGACGCCTGACAGGCTCGGCATGGTTGCGCGAACGAACGCATTTCGCTTTTGTGAAGCCGTATCGCTGAATAGGTTTCGGTGTGTGCTTGCGCGGCAATCGATTCAGCAGAGCTCTCCCCGCGGCGGGACGAATTCGGGTATATTATGGCGCTTTTATGCGAGCGGACTGGCGGCCATTGTGCGGCGCCGCCCAACTCAGCCCGATTCGTCGACTACAGGAACACCACACCATGATGCGTACCCATTATTGCGGCCAGCTGAACGAAACGCTGGCGGACCAGGAAGTCACACTCTGCGGCTGGGTCCACCGCCGCCGCGACCATGGCGGGGTGATCTTTCTCGATATACGGGACCGCGAAGGTCTGGCACAGGTGGTTTTCGATCCTGATCGCGAAGAGACTTTTGCCGCCGCTGACCGGGTGCGCAGTGAGTACGTGGTGAAGGTACGCGGCAAGGTACGTCCGCGTCCTGCCGGGGCGGTGAACCCGAACATGGCGTCCGGCGCGATTGAAGTGCTGGGTTATGAGCTCGAAGTGCTCAATCAGGCTGAAACACCGCCGTTCCCGCTGGATGAATACTCTGACGTGGGTGAAGAAACGCGTCTGCGTTATCGCTTCATCGATCTGCGTCGTCCGGAGATGGCTGAAAAGCTCAAGTTGCGCTCGCGCATCACCAGCAGCATTCGCCGCTATATGGACGAGAACGGCTTTCTGGATGTGGAAACGCCGATTCTGACCCGCGCGACCCCTGAAGGCGCCCGCGATTATCTGGTGCCGAGCCGCACCCACCCTGGTAGCTTCTTTGCTCTGCCGCAGTCGCCCCAGCTCTTCAAGCAGTTGCTGATGGTGGCCGGCTTTGATCGTTACTATCAAATCGCCAAATGCTTCCGCGATGAAGACCTACGCGCTGACCGCCAGCCAGAATTCACCCAGATCGATATCGAAACCAGCTTTCTCGACGAAGCGGACATCATGGGTCTGACCGAAGGCATGATTCGCGGGCTGTTCAAGGAAGTGCTCGGGCTCGAACTCGACGCCTTTCCCCACATGAGCTTTGAAGAAGCCATGCGCCGCTACGGCTCGGACAAGCCGGACCTGCGTAACCCGCTGGAGCTGGTGGACGTGGCTGATCAGCTGGATAAGGTTGAATTCAAGGTATTCAGCGGCCCGGCGACTGATCCCAAGGGTCGCGTTGCTGCATTGCGTGTGCCAGGCGGGGCGAGCATGCCGCGCAAGCAGATTGACGACTACACCAAGTTTGTTGGTATCTACGGTGCCAAGGGTCTTGCCTATATCAAGGTCAATGAGCGCGCCAAGGGGCTCGATGGTCTGCAGTCGCCGATCGTCAAGTTCATCCCCGAGGGCAACCTTAACGTCATCCTCGATCGGGTTGGTGCAGTGGATGGCGATATCGTGTTCTTTGGTGCCGACAAGGCCAAGATCGTTTCCGAGGCCCTGGGCGCGCTGCGTATCAAGCTTGGCCATGACCTGGAACTGCTTACCTGTGAATGGGCACCGCTGTGGGTCGTCGACTTCCCGATGTTCGAGGAGAACGACGACGGTAGCCTGAGTGCATTGCATCACCCGTTCACCGCGCCCAAGTGTACAGCTGAAGAGCTGGCGGCCAATCCGGCCAACGCACTGTCACGTGCATATGACATGGTGCTCAACGGTACCGAGCTGGGCGGCGGGTCGATTCGTATCCACCGCAAGGACATGCAGCAGACCGTGTTCGGCATCCTGGGCATCAGCGCCGAAGAACAGCAGGAGAAATTCGGCTTCCTGCTCGACGCACTGAAATACGGTGCACCGCCGCACGGTGGTCTGGCATTCGGTCTGGATCGTCTGGTGATGCTGATGACTGGCGCTGCGTCTATCCGTGAAGTCATTGCCTTCCCGAAAACCCAGAGCGCTGCGGATGTCATGACCCAGGCGCCGGGTATGGTTGATACCAAGCAGCTGCGCGAGCTGCATATTCGCCTGCGCGAGCAGCCGAAGGTTGAAGGTTGAAGTAGAACCTAGGAGTCTTTGAAGAACGTCGCGAGCGAAGGTCAGGCAAGGCGAAATCCTACGAAAGAGCGGAGTTTACGTATTGTAAATGAGCATTTTGAGTAGGATTTCAACGCAGCATGGCCGAGCGCAGCAGTTATTCAGGGGCTCCTTAATCAAGTACGGAGTCTTTATGGCCGGGCATTCCAAATGGGCCAATATCAAGCACCGCAAGGCGGCTCAGGACGCCAAACGGGGCAAGGTATTTACCAAGCTGATTCGTGAGCTGACCGTGGCTGCCAAGCTCGGCGGGCCGGTGCCGGCGGACAATCCGCGTTTGCGGTCGGCGGTTGACAAGGCGCTGACGGCAAACATGACACGCGACACCATCGATCGAGCCATAGCCCGTGGTGCCGGCAGTAATGATGCCGACAACATGGAGGAACTCACCTATGAAGGCTACGGCGCGGGTGGGGTGGCGATTCTGGTTGAGGTCATGACCGATAACCGCAATCGCACCGTCAGCGAAGTACGCCACGCCTTCAACAAGTGTGGTGGTAATCTCGGCACTGATGGTTCGGTAGCCTATCTGTTTACCCGTCGCGGTCAGATCAGCTACGCCTCCGGGGTTGATGAAGAGGCGTTGCTGGAGGCTGCGCTCGAAGCCGGTGCCGAAGATGTGGTGACCAATGCTGACGGCTCGCTGGATGTATTCACCACCTTCGAAGAGTTCGGTGCGGTGAAGGATGCGCTTGATGCAGGTGGTTTTGTCAGCGAGTCGGCGGACGTGGCGATGATCCCGTCAACGACTACGACGCTGGATATGGATACCGCAGAGAAAGTGATCCGTCTGGTCGACATGCTGGAAGATCTGGACGATGTGCAGAACGTATACAGCAATGCCGACATTCCGGATGACGTACTCGAGCAGATGAGCTGATCAAAGCGGCGATCAGAGGGTCTGTCCTCGGCACATCATGGGAGGCGTTGCCTCCCATTTTCATATCGGGCATCTTGGCGGTATGACCACGCAGGCACACCGCGGACGGTGATGCCGGCGACTTCAAGGAAACGAGATACATGGCCCTGATACTGGGTATCGACCCCGGCTCGCGGATAACCGGCTTCGGCATCGTTCGTGAGCGGGCAGGGCAGTGCGAGTATGTGACCTCTGGATGCATTCGTCTGGGCGATGGGCCCTTTCCAGGCCGGTTACAGCAGATATTCGAGCATTTGTCCGAATTGATCACTAACTACCAGCCGACCATTCTGAGCATCGAGCAGGTGTTTCTCGCCCGTAATCCCGACTCGGCACTCAAGCTGGGCCAGGCCCGTGGCGCGGCGATTGTTGCAGCAGTCAATGCGGGCCTGGATGTGCATGAATACACTGCGCGGCAGGTGAAGCAGTCGGTAGTCGGGACGGGTGCGGCGGACAAGGCGCAGGTGCAGCACATGGTCACCCAGCTGTTGGGACTGTCTGGTACGCCACAGGCCGATGCCGCCGATGCGCTGGCCATTGCGCTGTGTCATGCCCATTCCGCCGCGCTGCATGCACAGTTGGGGGGCGGATTGATCGGGCTGCGCTCGGGACGAGTGCGTCGTCGTTAATTGAGAGGATGACTAGTGATTGGCAGGCTGACAGGCGTTTTGCTGGAAAAACAACCGCCGCATATTTTGCTGGACGTGCATGGGGTGGGCTATGAGCTGGATGCGCCCATGAGCACCTTTTATCAGCTGCCGGCATTGGGCGAGCAAGCGACCCTGCACACGCATATGGTTGTGCGTGAAGACGCCCAGCTGCTGTATGCCTTTTCCGCAAAGCGGGATCGGGCTTTATTTCGGGAGTTGATACGGCTCAACGGTGTCGGGCCCAAGCTGGCGCTGGCATTGATGTCAGGTCTGGACGTCGACGAGCTGGTACGTGCAGTGCAATCCCAGGACGCCAGTGCACTGGTCAAGGTGCCTGGCGTCGGCAAGAAAACTGCCGAACGGTTGCTGGTCGAGCTCAAGGATAGATTCAAAGCGTGGGAGGCCATGCCCGGATCGTTCAAGCCACTGGTGACCGGTGTGGCTGCCGCGCCGTCGATGACGGCCGATGCGGTCAGCGCTTTGATCACGCTTGGCTATAAGCCGCAGGAGGCGAGCAAGGCGGTGGCAGCAGTAGAAGAAGACGGACTGAGCAGCGAAGAGTTGATTCGCCGTGCACTCAAAGGCATGGTGTAGCAGCTGCAGCGCTACCGCCAGACATTAATCGCCACGGACACCGCATGCTGGAAGAAGACCGTTTGATTGCTGCCGCCCCGCGGCAACAGGAAGAAGTGATAGACCGGGCAATTCGCCCGTACCGGTTGGCCGACTACATCGGCCAGCCAACCGTGCGCGAGCAGATGGAATTATTCATCAAGGCAGCCAAGGGTCGCGGCGAGGCGCTGGATCACGTGCTGATTTTCGGCCCACCCGGTCTGGGCAAGACCACTCTGGCCAATATTATTGCCCAGGAAATGGGCGTGAAGATTAAAAGCACCTCCGGACCGGTCCTCGAGCGGGCCGGGGATCTGGCCGCGATGCTGACCAATCTTGAAGCCGGCGATGTGCTGTTCGTCGACGAGATTCACCGTCTGTCGCCTGTGGTGGAGGAAATTCTCTACCCGGCGATGGAGGATTATCAACTCGATATCATGATCGGCGAAGGCCCAGCGGCGCGTTCGATCAAGCTTGATCTGCCTCCTTTCACTCTGGTCGGGGCGACAACCCGCGCCGGGATGCTGACCAATCCGTTACGTGACCGTTTCGGTATCGTTCAGCGTCTGGAGTTTTACGGAGTGGACGATCTGTCGGTGATTGTCGGCCGCTCCGCCGGGATCCTCGGGCTGGATCTGCATCCGGACGGCGCCCGGGAGATTGCACGCCGTTCGCGTGGAACGCCGCGTATCGCCAACCGCCTGCTGCGTCGAGTGCGTGACTTCGCCGAAGTACGCAGCCAGGGCAAGATCACCAAGGAAGTAGCCGATAAGGCCTTGAATCTGCTGGATGTGGATGAACAGGGTTTCGATCATATGGATCGGCGGCTGCTGCTGACCATGATCGACAAGTTTGACGGCGGACCAGTTGGCGTTGATAGCCTGGCGGCGGCGATCAGTGAGGAACGGCATACTATCGAAGATGTTCTCGAGCCCTACCTGATCCAGCAAGGATTCATTATGCGCACGCCACGCGGGCGGGTTGTGACCCGGCACGCCTACCTGTATTTTGGCCTCGATCTTCCGGCGAAAATGGAGCAGATGTCGCGGGACCTGTTCGATCCCGGCTGACGCAGAATAAATATTTTCGCTTCCCCGAGAATTTCTATATGCAAGAGCTTCGGTTGTATCTACATTATGCGCGCTGACACTTCAGGGACACCGTTTTCCATACGGGCCCGGGTCTACTTCGAGGACACCGATGCCGGGGGCATCGTCTACTACGTCAACTATCTGAAATTCATGGAGCGGGCGCGAACCGAGCTGGTACGCAGCCTGGGTTTCAACCAGAGCAGATTGCAGGGCGATAACGTCATTTTCGTAGTGCACTCGGTAGCAGCTCGCTATCACGCGCCCGCCCGGCTGGATGACGAACTTGTCATCACCGCGGAGGTCTTGGAACGCAAGCGAACGAGCGTCCGATTCCGCCAGCAGGTCAAACGGGCGGATGAATCAGTATTATGTGAGGGCGAAGTTCTGGTGGCCTGTGTAAGTGCAGACCATTACAAGCCCATAAAAATTCCAGCTGCCTTGAGCGAAGCTTTTCTGGCTTGCAAGGCAGCACCTGTACGGCCGAGTTAGGAGAGGCAAGAGTGCAAGCTGATCAAATGTCGATGTGGCACCTGATATCCAGTGCGAGTCTGTTGGTCCAGCTGGTGATGCTGGTACTGGTAGCCGCCTCCGTAGTGTCCTGGGTAATGATTTTCCAGCGTAGCACCACTATTCGCTCGGCCAAGGCCGCGCTGGAGAATTTCGAAGACCGTTTCTGGTCCGGCATAGACCTGTCCAAACTGTATCGTCAGGTGACCGGCAGCCCGGATAACGATTCCGGCCTGGAACAGATCTTTCGCGCGGGTTTCAAGGAGTTCTCCCGGATGCGCCAACAGGCCGGAGTGGACCCGGAGGCGGTGATGGAGGCTGTGCAACGCTCCATGCGCGTGGCCATTTCCCGCGAGGAAGAAAAGCTCGAGCAGCACTTGTCTTTTCTGGCGACGGTCGGTTCGACCAGCCCCTATGTGGGTCTGTTCGGCACGGTATGGGGAATCATGAATTCCTTCCGCGGCCTAGCCACCGTGCAACAAGCCACGCTGGCAACGGTTGCACCGGGCATCGCCGAAGCGCTCATCGCTACGGCCATGGGCCTGTTCGCGGCCATCCCTGCGGTGATTGCCTACAACCGATTCTCTGCGCGCTCCGAGACGCTGATCAGCCGTTATTACACTTTCGCTGACGAGTTCTCGAGCATCCTGCACCGCCGCGTGCATAGCCGGGACGAATAACAGGAGTCACGATGCAGGTGCAAGGCAGACGCCGTAAACGCAAGCCAGTAGCCGAGATGAACGTCGTGCCTTATATCGACGTCATGCTGGTGCTGCTGGTGATTTTCATGGTGACCGCGCCCATGCTCAACCAGGGCGTGAAGGTCGACCTGCCTCAGGTGTCCAGCGAAGTACTGCCCTCCGACAGCAATCAGCAGGTGCTGACCTTGTCTGTTCTGGCGGACGGTACCTATTACTGGAATCTGGGTGAAGCAGTGGATACCGAGAATCAGAGCGAGAGCGCTGTGTCCCTCGAAGAAATGTCAGAGAAGGTGACCAAGATTATCAACGCCCGACCGGATACGCTGGTATACATACGGGGCGATGAGACGGCCAATTACGGCATCGTGGTAACCGCTATGGCAACGCTGCAGCAGGCTGGCGTTCCCAATGTCGGATTGATTACCGAGGCACCGTGAATACGCGCGAAGACCGGACACCGGAAGAGCACTCGGCAGGTTACGCTGCGCCTCTGCTGAAGGCGCTGGCGCTACACCTGCTGGTGGCGATGATGCTGTTCGTTTCGTTCTCGTCGGCACCCGAGTTTGAACCGGCCAAGCCCATTGTGCAGGCGACCCTGGTGCAGCTGGATTCGAAGAGCCCGGCGACCAACCAGACGGATCAGCAGATTGCCGGCGAATCGGCGCGCACTGCTGCGCCGCGACACGAAGCGGAAGAACTGGAACAGCAGCAACAGCAGCAACAACAAGAGCAGGAGGCCGCGCAGCGCGCCGCCGAGGCTGAGAAGCAGGCCGCTGCCGCCGCAGCTGAAGCAGCCCGGGCCGAACAGCAGCAACAGGCTGCTGCGGCACGCGCCGAAGCCGAGCAAAAAGCCAAGCAACAGGCTGAAGAAGAGATCAAGCGTAAAGCGGATGCCGCGCGCAAGGCCGCTGAGGAAGAGGCCCGCAAGAAAGCTGCCGAGGCTGAAGCTGCGAAGAAGAAGGCAGCAGAAGACGCCAAACGCAAAGCCGAAGAAGCCGCCAAGCAGAAAGCCGCTGAAGCGGCCAGGAACAAAGCTGCCGAGGACGCCAAGAAAAAGGCTGCCGAAGAGGCAAAGAAGAAGGCTGAAGCCGATCGCGTCGCAAAACAGAAGCGCGAGCAGGAAGACGCCCGGGCCAAAGCGCTGGCCGAGTTGCTGGCGGATGAAACACAGTATCAGCAGGCCCAGGCCAACCAGGTGGGCGATGAAGTTGCGGCCAGCTACGAAGACGTCATACGGCGTTACGTTAGCGCCCAATGGCGTCGACCGCCCACCGCGCGGAACGGTATGGTGGTAGAAGTGAAGATCAGCATGCTGCCCACCGGGCAGATTACCGATGCGGTAGTGTCTCGTTCGAGCGGTGATGCGGGCTTTGACCAATCGGCAGTGCAGGCGGTGCGTAATGTGGGACGGATCCCGGAAATGCAACAATTGTCGCGGGAAGATCCAACAACGTTCGATCGCAGGTTCCGTAACCTGACCCTGCGATTCAGGCCAGAGGATTTGTCATTTTGAGAAAAGCAGCGAAGTTAACCCGGTTGTGGATGGCGGCTGTGGCCGTACTGTTCATGGCCCAGACTGCAATGGCACAGAATGCCATTGAAATTACCCGTGGTACGGACAAGGCAACGCCGGTCGCAGTCGTTCCTCTTGGGTGGCAGGGTTCGTCGCCACTGCCAGAGGACGTCGCTGAGATTGTCGGCAACGACCTCGGTCATACTGGTATGTTCGTGCCGTTTGATCGCGGCAACATGCTCAGCTATCCGACCCAGGCCAGTGAGATATTCCCGCGGGACTGGAATGCGTTGGGCGTGCAGTACGTAGTGGCTGGCCGCGTTACCAATCCGTCGGCTGACCGCTTCGAAATAAAATATGTGCTCTACGGTGTGGCTCGCGAAGAGGTTCTGTTGTCCAAGACGGTGAGCGGTACCCAGCGGCAGCTGCGTGATATGGCGCACCATATGAGCGATGAAATTTTCGAGGAGCTCACGGGCATCAAGGGCGCGTTCAACACCAAGCTGCTCTACGTGGCTGCCGAGCGTCACTCGGCGGAGAACACGCGTTTTACCTTGCAGCGCTCGGATTATGACGGCGCACGTGCCGTGACCCTGCTGCAATCGAAGGAGCCGATCCTGACGCCTTCCTATGCCCCGGACGGTCAACGTATTGCCTACGTATCCTTCGAGTCGCGCCGGCCCGAGATCTATGTTCATTACGTACAGACGGGGCGGCGTGAGCGTATCACCAGCTTTGAGGGCCTCAACGGTGCTCCGGCGTGGTCGCCTGATGGTGAGCGGTTGGCGTTTGTGTTGTCGCGGGACGGCAATCCAGAAATTTATGTGATGAACCTTGCCACCAAGAATATGCGGCGGGTGACCAACCATTACGGAATCGATACCGAGCCGGCCTGGATGGATAACAATACGATCGTGTTTACTTCCGATCGGGGTGGGCGACCACAGATTTACAAACAGAATATAAACGGCGGTTCTTCGGAGCGCCTGACATTTGTTGGCAACTATAATGCCAATGCCAAGCTCTCGGTGGATGGGCAGACCATGGTCATGGTTCACCGGCAGCAGGGCTACCGTAATTTTCATATTGCCACTCAGGATCTGAAGAGCGGCAATCTGAGGATTTTGACAGAAACGTCGCTGGATGAGTCGCCTACTGTCGCTCCCAACGGCACTATGTTAATTTATGCCACCCGTCAACAGGGAAAAGGCGTTCTCATGCTGGTCTCGACTAACGGTCGTGCGCGGTCGGTCATACCGACACAGTTCACCGACCTGCGCGTGCCTTCATGGTCACCGTACCTGCCTTAGGGTGCAACAACACAAACCGTATGGGGTTTCAGGAGTTTTATGATGGAAGTTATCAAGTTCGGCAAAGCAGCAGCTCTGATCGTAGCTTTTGGTGTGGTTGTAGGGTGTTCCTCCAAGGGTGGTGATGCGTCCGGTACTGGCGCTGGCACCGGGGCAGTTGACCCGAACGCCGGTTACACCAGCACTTCTCCCTCTTCGGCGGATGACGGCGTGACCAGCGAAGAAGCCGCTCTGCGTGCAATCACCACCTTCTACTTCGAATTCGACAGCGCTGACCTGAAACAGGAAGCCATGCGCGCCCTGGACGTTCACGCCAAGGACCTGAAAGCCGAAGGAAATCGTGTAGTCCTCGAAGGTCATACTGACGAGCGTGGCACCCGCGAGTACAACATGGCTCTGGGCGAGCGTCGTGCCGGTGCGGTTCAGCGTTATCTGGTTCTTCAGGGCGTCTCTCCGGCACAGCTGGAGCTGGTTTCCTACGGTGAAGAGAAGCCGGATGCACTGGGTTCCAGCGAAGAAGACTGGGCTCAGAACCGTCGCGTAGAACTGCGTAAGTAAGAGGTCGCATGAAAGGGTTCAGGAGTGTTGCGTTTGTCTGTCTGCTGTCGCCGTTAGCGGCCCTGGCACAGGCACCGATCATCGATGGCAGCTCGGGCGGTGCACGCCCCAGCCAGCCAGCCACTCCTGCACCCGCGACTTCCGGGGGCCGGCTCTCTATCGAGGGCCAGCTCATGCAGCAGGTGGACCAACTGCAGCAGGAAGTATCGATGTTGCGTGGCCTGCTTGAAGAGCAGGAACATAGACTGAAACAGCTGGAACAGAACCAGCTTGACCAGTACGAGGATCTCGACCGCCGGTTAACATCAATGACGGGCGGTACTACAGCATTACCGCGTAACGGGAGGGCCAACGGCTCGCCTGATGATCCGCTTGCGACCGTTCAGCCGCCGAGCAACCAGGCACCAGCGGCGAACGCTCCGACAGCGCAGCAGCAATCAGGTGCGAACCGCCCCGATGCGCCGAGCCAGCAGGCGCCGGCAGATCCTGAACGCGAGAAACTGCTATACGAGGCGGCTTTTGACCTGGTCAAGACCCGCGATTTTGAAAAAGCAGCCATGGCGTTCAATGCGTTTCTGCGTCGCTATCCTGACAGTACATACGCTGGAAACGCGCAGTACTGGTTGGGTGAGGTCCATCTGGCCCAGTCTGATCTGGAGTCAGCGGGTCGCGCTTTCGCTCAGGTCATCAGCAACTTTCAGGGCCATCGGAAAGAAGCAGACGCCCTGTACAAGCTGGCTGATGTCGAACGTCGTCTAGGCAATGCAGACAAGGCGCGTCAGCTGTATCAGGAAGTTCTGTCCAAGCATCCCGGTTCTTCAGCTGCACAACTCGCGCGGCGCGACCTGGACAACCTCGGTTAGGATATCTCTTTCGGCAGGGCGCTCGCTCTGCCGTCTCTCTGGACCTTCGGATTACTGCTTTTTGGCTCGCGACGAAGCGGTAGCGGACCCTGGAAAAAAAGCGCAAAAAATTCTTGAGTTTCTGTGCAAAATCAGTAATATACCGCGCATCAAAGGGGTCGTTAGCTCAGTTGGTAGAGCAGTTGGCTTTTAACCAATTGGTCGTAGGTTCGAATCCTACACGACCCACCATTTTTTGATTCCCCCGCTGTGTCTTTTCTTTCGGTTTTCCGTTGGTGTTGAAGGTGAGCCAGGCTCTTGATCTGCGCCAGCCTGACTACCTCAGCCTGTGCCTACTTCTTCATTTCAGCTTTGATGGATTTTTTCTTCGTCTCCATTTCCTCGCCTAGCCTGTTTAGCTCCTCGTCCTTGAGCACCTCTCTGGCATCGGGAAACATCTCGCTTTCTTCCTCCTCGATATGATGTTCAAGCAGCTCTTTGAGCACCTTGATTCGGCCGGAAAACTGCACGGTGTCAGGCTGCGTCTTCAGCAGATCGGGTAACACCAGTTCGCTGACCGCACGATGCTCTTCCACTGCTTCGTGAAACATCTTTTTCCCTTCCTTGTCGCTAGCGTCGCGGTAGGCTGGGTAGAAAATCTCTTCTTCGATACGGGTGTGGCTGAGCAGCTCGGTCTCGATCTGCGCCAGTACGTCAGTGCGTGTCTTGGCGGCTCGCTCGGTCGTCGAGCTGATCTGTTCGAGCAGTTTTTTCAGCTTTTCATGATCCTGAATCAACAGGTCTATCGCATTCATGGCTAATCCTCATCGACGGCTCCGCGACGGACAGTGCGGAAAAAAAGGGCCGATCATGTCGGCCCAGGCCCTGGCTCAGGCTATTTTTATCAGGACAGCTGCTTGAGCTGGTCCTGTCTGAGTAACGCCTTGATATTGGCGAGGTGCTGTTCTTCCTGGGTGAGCGCCTTGCCGAAGCTCTTGGCGATATCTTTCTGCCCCGCACTTTCTGCCATTTCGATCAGTAGTTCCCAGGCTGCGTTGTCCGCAAGTTCGATGGTCAGGAGCGCGTTCAGTGCATGCGAAATGTTGGTGCGTGGATCAGTAAGCACCTGCATTACGCCTAGTGCGATCACGCCTGCGACATCGGCCGAGGGCGTCATGGCAGTCGGATCTGCACCGAGCTTTTCCACTGCTGCAACGAGCAGGTGGAAATGCTCTTCCTCCTCGTTGCGTATTGTTTGCAAGGTCTTTAGCAGGTCCGGGGGTGCGCCGGCGCCGGTATCGAGTGCCTGAACCTTGGCAATGGCGGCTTCGTAAAGCCGCACGCCGGTACGCTCGTAAGCAAGCCGTTCACCCAGCTTGTCGATCAGGACTTCCGGGTTCTTGCCCATCATCTTTTCGAAGGTGGACTTGAGCATGCCCTTTGCAGAACCCGGCACGGGTACGGATCCGATACGGCCGGATTCGTTGGTTTCGTTACGACGGGCAATCAAGAGGTCTGATGCGTTGCCCGGGACATCCGCCGGGTAATGCTCGACTGCCTCTGCCATCTTTGCGGTGTCTTTTGGGGACATCTGGGCGCCGGTCAGGTTATGGCCCATTTTTGCTGAACTCACCATGGAAGCCTCCTAGGATTTTTTCTCTGCCAATTCGGTACCCGGGCGCCAGTTATAGCCTGCTGAGACTATGTTGGCCGGGATAATCGGGGTGTTCATCTGGGTGCGGTAAGCCAGCGATAGCGGGCTTTCCTCTTGTTTGGGCACGTATTTGTTGCCCGAAGTGCGCAGATTGACTTCCTCGGATACCACCTTGCGAACAAATTCGCGCTGGCTCTTGAACTCGATCATTGCGGGTACGGACCCGCCGATAATCTCCGCCGGATCACGACGCTCGTATTGCTTGAACAGGTCACAGACCAGATTCAAATGACCCAGTTCGTAGTCCAGGAAGCGCTCCCACATGGCCTTGATGCGAGGGTTGTCCTCCTGTTGAGCGCAGCTTTGATAGTTATAGACTTCCATGGCTTCGTGGATCAGCCACTTTTCCAGGAAGGATTCGTCAGGGTCCATGAGCGAGCCGTACTGAGTAACGTGCTGCTCTTCCACCGAGGCGATTTCAGCATAAAGTTGACGCGCCACCGGGTCGGCGAACAGCGGGCCGATATTCATGTAGTAATCATGTGTTTGATATTCCGCAGCAGTGATCATGGCTGCGTGAATCTTGGTGATGAGCGCGGCGTTTTCTCTCTCGTAATTGTCGCGCAGGTCGCTTTCAGGGGCGCGGTGATGCTCGGAGGTGGGACGGCCGGGGATGATGTCGGTATAGCCCTGCAGAATGTTGTTAGCGTCCTTTCCCTCCAGCCGGTCGAGCATGGCGGAGTAGCGGTACAGGTGATCGAAATCCTCCAGCAGTCCGAAGCGGTAGGTCTGCGCCTGATACGGGTCAGGCTCGTTTTGAGCCACGGCTGCGGTCACTTCAATCGCGACTTGCTCGTAGGCGACAGTGGTTTCCAGTGGAGAGTGATCCGAGGATAGAAGCCAGTTTATGGCAGTCATCTGGTGCTGTTCCACCCGACGGACCTGGGCCAGGGGCAGCCGCAGTGACTTGTTCATTCTTGCGCCGATATGCTTTAAACGCAGTGCATCCTGCTCGATACCATTCATAAGTATCACGCGCACCCGGGTAAACGCATCATCGTCCAGTTTGCTGATCGGTTTACTGGCTATGTCCTTCCAGGAGAATTCCTGCTTTTCAAGCGGAACGCCCTGGTTGTCGAATATTCCCGAAAGTCCGTGCATGAATGCCTCCAGACGGTTAATGGCACGTTGATGTGGTAGTACAAAGTAGAAGTTTAACCAGCAAGAACGTTCATAGTTTTTATATATCAAATGGTTCTTAGTGCCCGTTTTTAATTTCTTGGAATAATCAGTGAAGAACGGATAGAACCAAGTAACGCATCGCTGGTCTCCAACTTTGGTATGCCTGGATGCCGTGCAATATCCGTCCGGAAAATGAGACGAGCCGTTCAGGTTGCGCCTAATACACTGATTTAAAAGTCGGCGGAAAAGATTTGAATTCACCAGGTCGGAACTTCGTTGTCCTCAGCCTTTCTCAATTACAGGATCACCTATCAAGAGGGCACCCCGATGACCGACAGCAATGCAAAAGTTGACAACCTCGTGGATTGGCTGCGTGACGCACATGCGATGGAACAACAGGCTGAGACCATGTTGAAAGCGCAATCGTCTCGGCTGGAGAATTATCCGAAGCTAAAGGCCCGTATCGATCAGCATATTGAGGAAACTCTGGGCCAGCAGAAGCTATTGGACGGCTGCCTGGCGAGGCTGAATGCAAGTCCTTCAACCATCAAGGATATGGGGGGCAAGGTCATGGCGTTCGGCCAAGGCGCGTCTGGCATGTTCGTCAGTGACGAGGTTATCAAGGGCGCTATGTCTGGCTACGTATTCGAGAATATGGAAATAGCCTCCTACACTGTCCTTATTGCTGCAGCGAAAGCCACCGGCGATATTGAAACACAGCGCGCTTGCGAGCAGATTCTGCCTCAGGAAGAAGCTATGGCAGCATGGCTTAAAGACCATCTTCCGGAACTGACCCAAGCCTATCTTACTCGTGACGCCGCGCCGGACACGACGGCCAAACGCTAATAGGGGCAGGCTACGGCCTGCCTTTTTCGGGAGTGGAATGCTGAAGACATTTACCTTCGCAGTTGTTCATTTCACCGTTGCGTTCACCGTTGCCTATTTGCTTACCGGGAGCGTAATCACCGGCGGCCTCATCGCTCTGGTAGAACCGATGGTAAATACCGTGGCGTATTACTTCCATGAGCGAGCGTGGCAGCGTTTTGGCTCCGAACGGAGTCCGCAAAAAGGTCTTGGTCATGGCAATCTTGGCCGCCGCACTAAATAGACCTCCACAATTTAGTCTTGTTTATTCATGAGCATAAAGCCGTGTCGTTGAACCACCGGGGGATCAACGAGTCTCTATTAGAGGTGGCAACGTCCCGTTCCGGTACTGGCATATGTTCATTAATATCATCAAAGGGGAACACTTATGGTTCAGACAAATCAGCCTCAAGGGAATGTTACGGCAACTTCCGCAACGCCCAATGCTGGCCCTTCCACTCAGGCCCAGACGCCTCCGGTCAAATCCGGCTCATCCAGTGTGACCAAATCCGGTTCATCCAGCGACATCAATGTGACCGGTATGGAGCGTGTGGCCTCTGTCGCGGGCGGCGCTTTGCTGGTGGGCAAAGGACTGCGCAAGGGCGGACTGTTTGGATTGATCAGTCTGGCCATGGGCGGCGCCGCTATTTATCGCGGTTATACGGGCCACTGCGAGATGAAGAAAAAAATGATGCAGAAGACGGGTTGAAGCCTGTCTCGCTGCGGCTTCCAGGCTAGATACACTTTCGTTCGAAACAGGAGTCAATTATGACGACCATGGACACTAAAGACGTAATTTCCACGCTTAACGATCTTATCGAAACCAGCAAAGATGGCGAGGCTGGTTTTAAAGCCTGTGCCGAAGATGCCCAAAGCGTAAATCTGAAGAACACCTTTTCAGCGAGAGCCCAGGAATGTGGCAAGGCAGCTGCTGAGCTGCAAGCCCTGGTGCTTCAGCTTGGTGGTGATCCCGAGGATAGCACCAGCGTGAGTGGCGATATGCACCGCCGCTGGGTCGATATAAAATCGGCAATTACCGGAAAAGACGATCAGGCAGTTCTGAATGAGTGTGAGCGCGGGGAAGATGTAGCCAAGAAGAGCTATAAGAAAGCGCTAGACAAAGAACTACCAACCGATATACGGGCGGTCGTGCAGCGCCAGTATGACGGTGTTCTGCGCAACCACGATCAGGTAAAAGCATTGCGCGATAGTCACAAGGCTTGATCGATACGGTTCGGACAAGGGCAGCCCAGGCTGCCCTTTTTTGTGTTCGTATTGAAAAAAGGAGGGGCATGTTCCTGTCGTCTGAGGTTCAAGCGCCAGAATGGCTGCCTACTAACCTCCTCGATCGATCGCCTAGCCCCCCTCCCGACGCGAACCACCTTCGCGTGGTACGACCCGTTATACACACTACACTCAAGTGTCGATGGATTGACCGGTTTGCCCGGTTACAGCTAACAGTTAATGCCGCTTGGGCGGACTGATCGACTCTGAAGTCAGAGAGTCAGGGTAGGGATGAGCTGAGGTGGTCTGATGCTGCGGGAAGGGGCGGGCAGGGAAGTACTCTTCGGGTTGCGGCAGCGCGCTAGCGCTGCCTCCCCGGACCGTCTGATTACTGAGCTTCAGTCTGGCCTTCAAGCTCCTTGGCCTTGGCGAGGTGTTCGCGCAGGGTTTCAAGGTTGTCTTTGGCAAGCTCTTGGAGCTCTTCATCGTTCAGGTTCTTCGCAGCGTTTTCGAACAGTTCGATGGTCTGCTCGTGGGCGTTTACCTGGTTGCTAGCGTAATGGTCGTCAAAACCTTCACCGTCACGCATTTCAAGAATCATCGCTTTGGCCTGATCCATCAAAGTGGCATCATCGGAAACTTCGAGATTCTTTTCCTGGGCGAGTTCCTTAAGCTTCTGGTTCATCTCGGTGTGATCTTCGATCATCCGTTCAGCAAAAGATTTGATTTCCGAGCTTTCGCCTTGTTCGATTGCAAGCTTAGCTGCTTCGATCTCGGCGATGCCTTTTGCAGTTGCTTCATCAACAAACTCTGTCGCATCCATATCCTGCGCCCAGGAAGTTGACGCGGAGAGTCCGAGAATCACTGCGAGCATACCGTTCTTGATATAATTCACTTTGGTCATGGTAGTTATCCTTCGGTTTGTTGATTGATTAGGCCTAGAAGCTGATCTTGCGGATTACACGAGCTCGCATTATCCGAGGAGCTTCTGGCGGGAGTAAAAAATTGCATTTATACGAGGCAAGCGTTGATCCGATTCCAAAACACAAACGGGCCGGAACGTCATCTAGCCGTATCTCAAACCCTCCGTACACCAGTGTATGGACCGAGCGTTATGCCCTTCTCGGTAATATGGATTGGTTATTTATGCAAAAGTTCGTAAAGCCGCGGATGCTTGTTGGAATGAATCGAAGTTCCTGGCGAACTGAACTTTTCTTACTGGGATATATCGCGGACTATTGAATCGCCTGGAGTGATGATCGGGTCGGCCCGGCTTGTCGGTAGCAGCGGGAGGCCGACCCTTGAGCTCATGGCAGTGAAAAATCGTCTGATTCGGCGGGCTCGCTAATGTACTCACCGCCGCTAAGGGGCTGCCACCACAGCTCCATGAAAATAAAGCCATTAGTCAAAAACACCAGAAAGCCAACAGCAAGAATGCAGGCTCCGTAAAAGCGCGTTTCATCGTTGCGTTTGAGATGCATGAAAACCGGCAGGCCGCGAAACAGCAGAATTATCGAGTACAGCGTTCCGAGCACCGCGAAGAGCAGAAGCATCATGCGCACAGGTATCACCGCGCCGATGCTGGCGAGCATCAATGGAACGGAAAGGCAGGTGGCGAAGGTATAGGCAAGCAACAGGGTGGGCCGGCCCGGTGTGCGGAACAGGACCCAGCGCGTCATGAGAGCCATTATCGACACGCCGCACAAAAAACCCAGGTAAACCATGCATGCGAGATAGAGCGCACTGCCCTGATTGAGATAGGTCGGGTCTTCACTGCCAAAGAGCTCCCAACCCACATGTGCCGTCCCGATATAGGCGCAGATCGCTGGAATGACCGACAACACGAGCAGAACGGGAAGGAAGCCCCATGGGTGTTGCTCGGCGTGTTCCCGAATCGGCAGCCAGGCAGAGCGCGGAGAGGTGAATAGCTTGGGCAATAATTGAAACATGACGAGCTCCTGGAGTGATTAATACAGGCTGGGCCTGTTACGGTTGACTGGATAGCGTTGCGCTAAGTTCACGCCGTGGGAACACCCGCGTAATCAGAGTTGGCGACAACAGGAAGCACGGGGGCTTGACCTGGCATGGTATTATTGGCCGGTCAAATCTCGTTGAGTGGTTCGAACTATGTCTCAGATTCCCGAGCGTGTACTTGTTCAGGCGCATCTCGCGGCCAAGGCGCCGCGCGTATTGAGCGAAGCTGAACAGGCCGATTATCTGGCTCGCATCGCGGCTGCGCTCAAGGCGCACGACGCTGCGCTGGTTGCTCATTATTACACCGACCCGTTGATACAGGCGTTGGCTGAGGAGACTGGCGGCTGTGTTTCGGACTCACTGGAAATGGCCCGTTTCGGCAAGAATCATCCTGCCAGCACGCTGGTGGTGGCGGGCGTGCGTTTCATGGGGGAGACGGCAAAGATCCTCAGCCCGGAAAAGCGCGTGTTGATGCCTACTCTTGAGGCGACCTGCTCACTGGATATCGGCTGCCCGATCGACGAGTTTTCGGCGTTTTGCGATCAGCATCCCGATCGCACTGTGGTGGTGTATGCCAACACTTCAGCAGCGGTCAAGGCGCGAGCGGACTGGGTGGTTACCTCGAGTTGTGCCGAGGCGATTGTCGAGCATCTGATGGATAAGGGAGAGAAGATCCTCTGGGCGCCGGACCAGCATCTGGGTGGCTACATCCAGCAGAAGACCGGAGCAGACATGTTGCTCTGGTCGGGCTCTTGCATCGTGCACGAGGAATTCAAGGCCAAGGCGCTGCTGGATTTGAAGAAGGTCTATCCGGACGCGGCAATACTGGTCCATCCGGAGTCGCCGGCACCGGTGGTGGAATTGGCCGACGTTGTAGGCTCGACCAGCCAGTTGATCAAGGCAACCCAGACCTTGCCCAATCCGACGTTCATCGTGGCGACTGACCGCGGCATTTTCTACAAGATGCAGCAGGGTGCGCCGGACAAGCAGCTGATCGAGGCGCCAACGGCCGGAAGCGGCGCAACCTGTCGCAGCTGCGCCAACTGCCCCTGGATGGCAATGAATACCTTGCCCCGGGTGTTGCAGGCGCTGGAGCAGGGCACTGACGAAATTCTGGTGCCAGAGACTCTGATTCCCAAGGCGATCAAGCCGCTGGAGCGGATGCTGGATTTCACCAGCAAAGCCAGGGTCTGATCAGAAGCTGTCGATGATCTCCCGCTGGCGCGCAAGCTCCTGCTTGCGCGCATTGATACGCGAGGTCATCACGAAGCTGTCATCGGCGCGTTTCAACGCCAGGTCGAGTTGTTGGCTGGCCTGATCCAGATCGCCGGCCAGCATGAAGTATTCGGCGCGGGCCATGTGAACACCCAGGATATTCCCCGCCAGCCCGCGAATTTCCGCCGCCAGAAACCACACATCCGGATCGTCGCTCCTCAGGTTGGCCAGACGGTTGATAACCTGTTCGGCGTCCTTGTAACGCCGTGCGCCAAGCAGGGTGTCTGCTTTGCTCTGGAGTACCGGATAACTATCGGGCGCTATGGCCAGCAGGCGGTCCAGGCGCTGCAACGCGAGCTCCGTTTGGTCGCGACTGGCGTCCAGCTCAACCTGTGCGAGATTCACCGCAATGTCGTTACTACGCGATTCCAGCAGTGGCTTCAGCGCCTGTGCTGCGTCGTCATACTGACCGCTGCGGGTCAGAGCCAGCGCCAGGCCATAGCGAGCGGCATCATGCTCACCGTCATGCTCGTCCAGCAACAGTTTGAAGCGCTGTGCGGCCAGGCCCGGACTCTGTTCGTATTTCAGCTGCACCCGGGCACGCATCATCTGATACGCGACGCTGTCCTTGCGGTCATTGCCGCTCAGCTGCTCGGCACGGTTGCGTGAGTCGGCGATGCGCGACTGATGTACCGGGTGTGTCAGTAAGAACTCCGGCGGGGTGCGGCTGAAGCGGCTTAGCTGCGCCAGCCGTTCAAACATGTCAGGCATGGCCTCTGGATCATAGCCGGCCTGCTGCAGGTTGGTGATGCCGATGCGGTCGGCTTCCTGTTCGTTCTGACGAGAAAAGCGACGTTGTTCCTGAATCGCCGCAGCCTGGGTGGAGGCGAGGGCGGCGAAGCCTGCATCACCGCCCCCTGCAGCAGCCAGTACCACGCTGGCAAGCATGGCCGTCATCAATGGGATACGCATGCGCTGCTGCTGTTGCAGATTGCGCGCGAAATGCCGCTGCGACAGGTGCGCCAGCTCGTGTGCCATGACCGAAGCGAACTCGGCCTCGGTGTGGGCATGCAGAAACAGGCCGCCATTCACGCCTACCACGCCCCCTGGCGCAGCAAACGCATTGAGCTGAGGGCTGTCTATCGCTACGAAGGTCAGCCTTCGGTCTTCTAGCTGGCTGGTTTCGGCGAGCTTGTAGACATGGTCCTCGACGAAGTCTTTGAGCAGCGGGTCGTCGAGCGTCGCAACCGCGCCGCGCAACATCGAGACCCAGGCCCGGCCGAGCTGGTGTTCCTGCTCGCGGGACATGATCGATGAGCTGGTATCACCCAGCGAAGGAAGATTGATTTCAGAGGCTGCCGCGGCAGGCGTGACCACCGCCAACGAGTACATCAGCGTTGCCTGGAGCAGGAGGGCGATGGCCGCTTTGATACGTTGCATGAAAGTAAACTAACCCGTCGGTATATGATTGTCTGCGCGCTGTTCGGCAAGGTTATACTGAGGCATCACAAGGAGTCTGCAAATGGTTGTTAAATCGTGTGAATCAGGGGCCGATCGGCTACTGGACGCTCGGGGTTTATCCTGTCCTCTGCCTTTGCTCAAGGCCAAGCTGGCTCTCAACGAGATGGTACCCGGCGAGGTCCTGCAAGTCAGTGCCACCGATGCCGGCTCCCAGCGCGACTTTGAACGTTTTGCCGAGCTGTCCGGCCACCAGTTGCTCAACGCCTCTGTCGAGGGTGGAGAATTTCATTACTGGCTGCGGAAGAAAGCATGATACGAGTCTTCCGTAACTGGATTCAGCGGTATTTTTCAGACGAAGAAGCGGTAGTCCTCGCCATTGTGCTGATACTGGGCTTCGCCGTGGTGATCAGCTTCGGCAACAAACTGGCGCCCCTGCTGATTGGTCTGGTGGTCGCCTATCTGTTGCAGGGGCTGGTGCTGCGCTTGCGTCGCTGGCATGTGCCGCATGTATTGGCTGTGTGGGTAGTGTTCCTGCTGTTTGTTGGCGTGCTGGGCGCGCTGATCGGCGTGGTGATACCGCTGGTGTGGCGTCAGACGCTGGCTCTGATCGGCGAGCTGCCGCGCATGCTTGTCGAGTGGCAGGAACAACTGATGCACCTGCCGGATCGCTTCCCGGCATTCGTATCCGAGGAGCAGATAACCCAGCTGATCCATACTGCCAGTGGTGAGTTTGGCCAGCTCGGCCAGTGGTTATTATCCCAGTCGCTGGCCAGTCTGCCATTGTTGATTACCATTCTGGTCTACCTGATTCTGGTACCCATCCTGGTATTTTTCTTTCTCATGGACAACCAGACCATCACGCGCTGGTTCATTGCGCATCTGCCACGTGAGCGCCGGTTGATGACGCGTATCTGGACGGAAATGAACCAGCAGATTGCCAATTACATTCGCGGCAAGGCGGTGGAAATCATCATTGTGGGCGCGGTGAGTTATGTCTGTTTTGCGGTGTTGCACCTCAATTACGCTGCGTTGCTGGCGGTGATAGTCGGGCTCTCGGTACTGGTGCCTTATATCGGGGCGACAGTCGCCACCCTGCCGATCGCCATGGTTGGCATGTTCCAGTGGGGGCTGGGTAACGAGTTCATGGTGTTGATGGCAGTGTATGCGGTGATTCAGGCACTGGATGGCAACGTGTTGGTGCCGGTGTTGTTCTCTGAAGCAGTCAACTTGCACCCGGTAGCGATCATTGCAGCCGTGTTGATTTTTGGTGGCCTGTGGGGGTTCTGGGGCGTGTTCTTTGCAATTCCGTTAGCGACGCTGTTCAAGGCGGTGCTGTACGCGTGGCCGCGGGGCGTGGAAGCAGATATTGAAGTGCCGCCGCTGGAAGAACCTGGCGCCTAGCTTTTATAGAGGCGGGCAACGTCGAAATTGCCCGCCAGCGTGACTTCAGGAGAGTTCCCTGGCAGCCTTGAGCACGTCCTCGACATGGCCTGCGACCTTGACCTTACGCCATTCACGCCGAAGAACGCCGTTCTCGTCGATCAGGAAGGTGCTACGTTCGATGCCTTCGTACTCCTTGCCATACATCTGCTTGAGTTTGATGACGTCAAACAGTTTGCAGAGCGCCTCGTCCGCGTCGCTGATCAACTCGAACGGGAACGCCTGTTTGGCTTTGAAGTTCTCATGCTTGCGCAGGCTATCCCTCGAAACGCCAAACACCAACGTGTTCGCAGCAGCAAATTCTTCATGCAGGTCACGAAATCCCTGACCCTGGGTGGTACAGCCGGGCGTGCTGTCCTTGGGATAGAAATACAGTACCACCTTGCGTCCGGCCAGCTCTGACAGCGTGATGGTTTTATCGCTTGTCGCCACGACCGTAAAATCAGGCACCCTGGTATCCAGCTCAATGCTCATTGATTAAATCCTTACAGCGCTATCAGTGGAGGGGACGCCAGGGTTCGATGACGGCGTCCAGGTTCAGCTCATCACAGAAGTCGAGAAACTGTTCGCGCAGCCAGCTGAGCTGCGTCTTGGCCGGGATGGCGATGGTCAGCGTCAGGTTGAGCATCGGCGTTCCGGTGTGCTGGGCCATATAGGTGAAGCTGAACAGTTCTTCCAGCTCGATTTCCAACTGCTGAAAGAAGGTGCAGAGCTCGGCCACCAGCTCCGGCCGTTGGGCCGCGGTGACGAACACGTTATAAGGCAACGCCTGGGGGCGTTCTTCCAATGGCTTGCTGCGGCTCATCGAAAGCGTGAAGTGTTCACGCTTGGCCAGGGCCGGCAGTGATGTCTCCAGGCGGGCAAGGGCATCCCAGTTGCCGCTGATCTGTAACAGCAACGCAGTACAAGTGCCGTGTCGGCTCATGCGACTACTGACGATGAGGCAGCGGTGCTCCATGCATAGTTTGGTGAGCAAGGTGGCCAGCGCGGTGGTTTGCTGCCCCATTGCAGTGATAACCAGGAACTGTTCCTTCTGGCTGGGCGTAATGGACATGATGATCCTCTGACTGGTGTTTCTGTCAGGCCAGAGTGCAAGACAGGCGTGACGCAAGGGAGCTATTGTCCCTGTCCGTCGTCATGGGTTCAACCGTCAGTTTCATCCGCCTGGATTGCAGCTTTGCCGGCGCCGCTCCTTGTGCAGATCGCGGCGCGAAAGTACCATTGCCGATTAACGTTTCAAGTGGAGCAGTTGCATGATTTCAGGCAGCCTGGTGGCGCTGGTAACACCGATGGACTCGCGCGGCGGCCTGGACTGGTCCGCGCTGGAGCGACTGGTAGACTTCCACCTTGAGCAGGGTGCTGACGGCATCGTTGCGGTTGGCACGACAGGGGAGTCTGCTACCCTCGATATGACCGAGCACAAGGAAGCTATTCGCCGCGTCGTCGAGCAGGTTGCCGGGCGCATTCCGGTTATCGCCGGGACCGGTGCCAATTCCACTCGCGAGGCGGTCGAATTGACCGAAGCCGCACGCAGCGTGCGGGCTGATGCCTGCTTGCTGGTGACGCCGTATTACAACAAGCCCACGCAGGAAGGCTTGTATCAGCATCACCGCTTCATCGCCGAAGCGGTTGCAATCCCCCAGATTCTGTACAACGTGCCGGGCCGTACCGCCTGCGATATGTTGCCGGAGACCGTCGATCGTCTTGCCGACATCCCCAACATCATTGGCATCAAGGAAGCGACTGGCGACATGCAGCGTGCCCGTGAGCTGATTGACCGGGTCGGCAACCGGATCAGCGTTTACTCAGGCGACGATCCGACTGCGGTCGAACTGATCCTGCTGGGCGGCAAGGGCAACATCTCGGTGACGGCCAACGTTGCGCCGCACGCCATGCATGAACTGTGCGCGGCTGCCCTGGCTGGCGATGCGGATCTGGCCCGGCGCCTGAACGACGCATTGATGCCGTTGCACAAGACGCTGTTCATCGAATCCAACCCGATACCGGTGAAGTGGGCGATGAGCGAGATGGGTTTGATCGGTGACGGTTTGCGTCTACCTCTGACACCACTCAGTGCCCGGTGCCACGAGCCGGTTCGCGAAGCGCTGCGTCAATGCGGTCTGTTATGAGACAACCCCGGAACATGTTTAGCAAGGAATACAAGATGAAGCCTGTAACGGGTGCGCTGGCTATCCTGGTAATGGGTAGCAGTCTTAGCGGCTGTGGTTATATGTTTGGTGAGGAAGGATATTTCCGTGATCGTGGCGGTGATTACCAGCTGTCGACGGTCGAGCCACGTATGCAGGTTCCCGATGGCATCAACAGCAAGCCGCTTGGCGACATGTTGCCCGTTCCGGGTGTGACTGCCCCCGCAAATGCCGACAAGTTCGTCGTGCCACGCCCGCAACCCATGATGGTCAGCGGCAATGATGCGGGGTTTTCCCTGCAGCAGACTGGCTCGCGTCGCTGGCTGCTCGCCGCAAACTCGCCGACCGAATTGTATGGTCGGGTGCGCCAGTTCTTCGATGATTACCAGGTGCCGGTCGCCAGTGAGTCCTCTTCCCTTGGTGAGTTCGAGACTGAGTGGCTGGCATTTGACCTTCAGTCCAGTAACCCGCTGGTTCGCCGGCTGACTCCCTCGGTGGGAGAAGGGCGACGGCTTGAAGGCAGGGAACAGCGATTCCGGGTTCGTATCGAGCCGGGCGTGCAGGGCGCCAACAGTGAGATCCACGTACTGCACATGTCGCGCAGCCAGGGCGGACCACAGTCCGAATGGCCTGATGATTCTGACAACAGCAATCTCGAGCGCGCGCTGCTTGCGGAAATGGAAACCTACCTGAACCAGTCCGATACCGCCAGTGCTGCTTCACTCGCCACGTCCCTGCAGGGATCGGTCGCTGATACTGCAGAACTGAGCGAGGATGGCGCCGGCAATCCGGTGCTGACCATCCAGCGTGACTTCAATCGTGCCTGGGCCGCGGTGGGATCTGCGCTCGGTCGCGCGGATCTGGCAGTGGCTGACCTGAACCGCAGCTCTGGCGTTTATTACATCGATCTGGAGCAGTCGGCCAGCGAACAGGCAGAAGAGGCAGGGTTCTTCGCGCGTCTGTTTGGCCGCGGTGAGCCGGAGCCTGAAAGCGGTGCGGACCGCGTGCAGGTACGTCTGACGCAAATCGGCAATCAGGTTCAGGTTACCGTTGAGCGAAGCATCGACAGCGCCACCGACCTCGGGCTGGCGCGGGATCTGCTGACACGCATCCGTGACAATCTGAGTTGAGCTGATGCGGTACTGTTCGCTGGGTAGCGGTAGTCGCGGCAATGCCACGCTGGTTGAATGCGGCCGCACCCGCGTGCTTGTCGATTGCGGGTTCAGTTTGCGTAACACCGAGCAGCGTCTGGCCGCCATTGGAATCAGTCCAAAGCAGCTGGACGCGGTCCTGGTCACCCACGAACACTCTGATCATGTGCAAGGTGTCGAGCGCCTGGCCCGGCGCCACGGCATTGCGGTGTATATGACTGCCGGTACGCACCATGCGATGGCCGTGCCGGAGCTTCCCTTCGAGCGGGTACAACTGGGCAGGCGTTTTGTGATCGGTGATCTGGAAATTACCCCTGTCGCTGTGCCGCACGATGCCCGTGAACCCTGCCAGTATATTTTCGATAGCGGCCTGCATCGGCTGGGTATCCTGACCGATACCGGCACCATCACCCCCTGGATCGTCGAGCAATACGCGAGCCTGGATGCGCTGTTTCTCGAGGCCAACTACGATCCGGTCATGTTGAGAAATGGGCCATATCCGCCCCGTCTGCAGGCGCGGGTAGGCGGCAGCCTCGGGCATCTGAGTAACCAGCAAGCGGCGGGACTGCTGGCTGAAATCGATACCAGCACGCTGAAGCATGTCGCGATTGCCCACATCAGTGAGAAGAACAATCGGCCGGACCTTGCCCTGGGCGAACTCTCCCGGGCGTTACAGGAGTGGCCTGGCCAGCTGTGTCTGGCCGAACAGAAGCAGGGCTTGCCCTGGCAGGATATTTCGGGATTATCCCATCACCAATTTGCCGAAAGCGGGAGCCGGTAATGGAAAAACGCACAGAGCTGTATCGTGGCAAGGCCAAGTCGGTATACACCACCGACGATCCGGATCGACTGATCCTGCTGTTCCGCAACGATACATCGGCATTCGATGGCAAGAAGATCGAACAGCTGGACCGCAAGGGCATGGTCAATAACCGCTTTAACGCGTTCATCATGCAGAAGCTCGAGGCTGCGGGCGTTCCGACCCAGTTCGATAGCCTGGTCTCCGACACCGAATGTCTGGTCAAGAAGCTCGACATGATTCCGGTCGAGTGCGTTGTACGTAACTACGCTGCCGGCAGTCTGGTCAAGCGTCTGGGTATTGAGGAAGGGCAGGCCCTGGTGCCGCCGACCTTCGAGCTGTTTCTGAAGGATGACGCCAAGGGCGATCCCTTCATCAATGCCTCGCACGTGGTGACCTTCGGCTGGGCCACTGCTGCCCAGCTTGAACGCATGCAGGAACTCACGCTCAAGGTGAATGATGTTCTCAAGCAGCTATTTGATGACGCCGGCTTGATGCTGGTCGACTTCAAACTCGAGTTCGGCGTGTTCAAGGGCGAAATCGTGTTGGGCGATGAGTTCAGCCCGGACGGTTGCCGTCTGTGGGACAAGGCAACCGGCAAAAAAATGGACAAGGACCGCTTTCGTCAGGGCCTCGGTGGCGTTATCGAAGCCTATGAGGAAGTCGCACAAAGACTGGGCGTCAGTTTGCCCTGAAACTCTTTGTAACGGCGCGCATAGCTGATATTATGCGCGCCGACTGGAGAGTTGCCGGAGTGGTCGAACGGGACGGATTCGAAATCCGTTGTACGGGCAACCGTACCCAGGGTTCGAATCCCTGACTCTCCGCCATGCTTCCTTACAAATCAACGGCTTATATGTCGTTTTGGTTTCTACCCAACATCCTGCCCCACATCCTGGAAATGGATGATCTGGGGCAGTTTTGTGTCTACAACACCAGCTCCCTCTTGTCGCCGACACTTTTATCCGTCGCTTTACCCCGTCCAACCGCTTGTTTCTGTGTTTACGCCGCTCGCTTTCAAGGGGCTTTGCGCCACGATTCGCCTATCAAACCGATACGCGAGGAAAGAAGGTGTTGTTGACGGTCAACGAAGTCGCAAAACGTTATGGAGTTTCACGGGCGACAATCTAGGTGTGGGCTGCAGATGGCTCGCTCTCGAAGCCGGTGAAGATTGGCCGGTGTAGCACCCGATGGCCAATCGATAAACTGGAAGCGTATGAGCATCAGTTGACGGGCTGGTGCGTCACCGGAAGTGATGTCCGGATTGAGGTGCCGGGAGAGACCCATAAAAACGTGCGTGTCTATAGGGTCTTCTCGATGCGCTGGCTGCAGCCGGGATGAACCTGGCTACGGGAGGGCAGCCCAACGAGATGCAGGTCAAGACAGTGCTGTCCTATGGACACCAAGGCACTGAGTCATATGGTTTCCCTGTTTTCTCTCGCAGCCAATGCAGATGACGAAAAGGCATCGTTTCTGCGAATGGACTACCTGGCCGAACATACTCGGGTGAAGATCGAGCGATGCGCGCTGCTGGCCGAACTGCCGAAGATGTTGAAAGCTTACAGCTGCACGGCGGCACGCGATTTGATGGCCGCGTCCATGTCCGGGTTGAAGGCGCACTGTCACAATCCGCTGCTCGAGACCGTTGCAGACCCACACTAATTGCGGGTTTGCCTGAGGCGTCTGTTGGCTGGTGTGCATTCATCTCCCATCTTTCTCGCTAGAGACAAATGAGACAGTGTCTAGACGGAAAAGCCAGCGGTCGGTGGGTTGCTTTTCGTAGCGGCGTTGTGACCTGGGCGTCGAGCGTCGGCGAACGCAGTCGATGCTGAGCGGCGGTCTGGATGGCAACAACGCGTACCGCCGTCGGCAGGTGTGGTGCAACGGTGAGCTGACCGAGTGGTTATGCGAAAGAACGGGACAGACGCAATTCTTAAGTTGGATAAGCCACTCCCCAGTCAGACGCAGTCGCTCGGAGCAGACCGTTTCTGGTGCCGGTCTAATCTGGATCGCTGTTTAAGAAGTTAAAGGCACGATTCACGTCGCTGATTGATCCGTAGCCCCAGAGCTTCGTCGAAACCTTACACGGCCAATCTCCTGCATCGCTGGGCCTGCGTTGATATAAAATATTGATAGATATCCGCACATCGGAAGGAGCTTTATGAACGGATGCATCGTAGAGCCTGCTCAGACTCAAGAACATGAAATGGTGCTGGACCGAGATACAGGTCGATGGCTCAGCCTGCTGGAATTCATGGGAGGAGAGGATTATGGCAGTGTAATAAGCGAGCGTCGCGTCGCTTTACGTATTCAGTTGATCGAGGGGCAGAGTAGATACGTTTGCCCAAAGTGTGAGAATGCAATGATTCTCGCATCTATAAAAATTAGAGACCGGGCCGTCGAACGCTTCTTTTTCAAACACCTACGAGACGATGGCTCGTGCACGGGCCTCGGCGGGTCCGGAGCAAAAGCCATTGACGCAAGGCGCTTCGCCCAGGCTAAAGAAGGGCATGAACATAAGCAACTGAAAGGTATGCTTCTCGAGAGCCTGGCTGCAGATGCTTCTTTTTCCGAGACGATGTCAGAGAAGCGGTGGTGGGATATCGATGGCGTCAGTTGGCGTCAGCCTGATGTTCGGAGCTGCAGGAACGGTCTGCGCGTCGCATTTGAAGTACAGTTGTCGACCACGTTCCTTCACGTTATAGCCGAGCGCATGGCGTTTTATCGGCGAAACGAGGGGAGGCTTCTGTGGCTTTTTAGGGATCTAGAACTGGATCTGTTTCGTTTGTCTGAAGACGACATCTTTTATGCGAACAACAGAAACGCGTTTCGTATTACGAGAGAGACTGTGCAGCTTTCGCAAGTGAACAAGAGGTTCGCTCTTGAGTGTATGTGGCTTGAGCCGGTTTTGGCAGGTACGGAAATCGTCGAACGGATTGGACGCAGTATAGTCTATTTCGATCAATTGACTTTCGATAACAGCTATGCAGGCGTGCCCCGCGCATATTTTTTCGATTACGAATCAGCCAGGTCGGCAACGCAGGCGAAGCTGTATACAATTCAGTTGCACGAACACGACGCTAGCCTGCGAAAAGACTTTAACCGTTTTTACTTGTCGTTCCTGGCGGAGCAAATCCATGGTGAAGAATTCGACCGTACCTGGTCTGATTTCATGGTTCGTTTTTTTCAGCGCGGTATTTTGCTACCGGATCGGCCGGTTCGCAGTGATGGCCTGCACTTTTATCTCGTTGCTGCCTACTCGGCTAGAGCAGGAATGCCCGTAGGCACGCGTCACACGGACCTCGTAAAGGTCGGCCATTATTTGGTCGATCAACGAAAGCGAACGATTTGGTTATTTCGATTGATGCTGGAGGCGCACGACCGCGCAGCGACCATGAAAATACATGATCCAAAAAAAAATTGGCTCGCCAAGGCGAAGGGTTACAGAGCTGCGCTGAAACGGGGCGATGAGAAATACATGCCAAACCGCGATTTCGATCCTCTCCTTAGCTTTCTTTTTCCTGAGGTGGCCCACAAATTGATTCTTCATCCCAAAGACGTTCTAGGCATACCAACCTAAGCGGCCAACTGATGCTGATCGAGGCCGACTCCGTTGTGGATCACATTATCAACCTGCTCATGCCATGACAGCAAAGCGAGACGTATGACATGGAAGTCGGCATGGTGTTGCGAGTCGAGCAAGGTGAAATCGAGGAAGGGAGAACGTCGCAACTGTTAACCTGCTCGAACGGGAAGAGATATTTTGCCCGGGGGCATCCTTATTTCGGACTTGCTGAAGGTCCGGCTAATTTTGAGCGAACCGTCATATATAGAAAAACCAAACCAGAGCGCCCGATTCTGATTGATGATGGGATCTGAATGCGGCTAGGAGCAGACACGACACTGCCTTATGAGCGCGCTCGGGCAGTACTGCGTACCAGGCTGTTTTTGCAGCAGCTACTTGGCGACACGGCTTTGCCGCACGAACTGCGTGACGAAGCCAGGGCGCTGTTGCGGCACTACCCGGAAAATTTTCATCTGGAAGCCATTGGCGAGATAGAAAAGCGGCTGTGTGGCTTGAAGACAGACGACCAGCAGCTTGCTCTGTTGTTAAGCGGAAGCCCTCGTTTCAGTCCATCTGAAGAGTAACCAGGAGCACGTCGCTCCGTTGTAGAGACGTTAGAGAAATCATGGAATCGACCGAATTTGTACCCGAGCTCAGATTCATCCAGGCTACCCGGGTGGTTACCTGGTACGGAAGAGCGTGCTGAGGAAGTACCGACAATAATATTTTTCAGCAGCAAAGTACGGAGGGTATGATCAGGCCCTTACCGCCGCGATCAAAATACGCAACGAATGGGTTGCGTTGGGCTCTGGTTTCCATTCGACAATGCCCGGAAAGCATTAAGCAAGCGCTAACAAGGGTGCGAAAAATCCCATCTTGAAAACATGGCTAAATGGTGCTCCTAAGGTGGTCATGAACGTTTCCTAGAATTTTTTTATTTTTTTGATCAAGGGTAAGCGCCAAGAACCTGCATTTGTTTTCCATAGTCAAGCCATACCACACTGACTCCACCGCAACCACAACGGGAATGCCAGATCAGCATCGAGCTTAAACAATACTGTCAACAGTATGTAGCCGATTGGCGAGCATCCGGGCGGCTTCTAATTCCACGATCAACACGCATTGCTCTAAAACATCCTTGTCGCCCATGACAGCTAAAGAAGCTTATTTTTATCGAGCGAACCACTTCCAGCACATTTACCCGATGCGTCTGAATCTTTACGCTAAACCGCTAACGCTTGTGCCGGGAGAGGGTGTCTTGAGCTCACAGGCGGCATTCCTTAGCCGTCCCGGAGCTGGATTGGTGGATAGCGCGCGCCCTACCTAGCTATCTGATGTGATTGGGTCGAGTTTCACCTGTGCAAACTCAAGATTTACCGACCTTCGCGTAAATTTTTGCGTGGGGCCCATTCACCTGTGATTCCCAGGCTTTTGGCGTCTCGTCGAAGTCGAACTCGGCATAGTCCACAGTAATGTTTTCCGTGGTGGTGATATCCAGCAAGCGTTCCCAGATTTTGCGACGGTCAGCCGGAGGGCGTTGACCGGTGCCGATGCATGAAAGCGTCCTGAACAGGAGGTCAGCGATATCCAGATTGAGTTGCCGTCCCGCACCGGTGCCGACGGTTACGATGCGCGCTCCCCATCGCGTTGCCTTCAATGCATTCAGCATGGGCTGCCCACACACCAGATCAAGCACTACGTCATAACCTTCTCCCGCTTCGGCCTTGAGTGCCGCCACATCAGTTTCGTCGCCCTTGAGGCATACCGTCGCGTCGGTAATTCCGCGCTCTTTCAAGCGTGCCAGAGCTGCTTCACTTCTGCCTGCGGCAACTACCTTGCCCGCTCCCAGATAACGGGCAAGCTGCAGGGCGATCTGCCCGAGCGTGCCGGTACCGCCGAGGATCAATACGGTCTCACCGGGTTGAATCTTTGCGGTTTCCAGCGGGATCAGCGCGCCGGTTGCGGCAATACCCATGGTAATGGCGGTACGGTCATCGATATGGTCCGGCACCTCCCAGACTTCTTCGGCAGGGACCAGTGTGCGCTCGGCCCAGGCGCCAAAAGGCAATACAGAGCGTTCGCCAAAATACACGCGCTTGCCTTCCGCCGTGCGACCGACGCCCTCGCCACGGATGACGCAGGGATAGGCTACGCCGAGTCGATACGCGCCGAGCACGTCCCAGCCGCCGAGGCCTGCAGTATCAACGTCGATCAGTATCGCGCCGTCCTGGGCTTCCGGTTCCTTGAAGTCCTGCATAACGGGGAGGGCGCCGCGTTCGGTAATGACAGCTGCTTTCATTGTTATCTCCTGTTGCCGACAAATGCGTGAGAGAGAAGCTCCGGCTGATGTCTGGCATGTTTGTGCGCTGTAGTGGGATATGATTCTGTAGTAAGATTGATATTCTGTCAAAAGAACGGAGCGTGGCGAATGAAGGACATTTCTAAAGTCTCTTCGCGATACTCTGACCCAAGCACCCGCACTTGGTGAATACTGGATGAGTTGGTTACATAACAGCAAAACGCAGTTCAAAATCTACAATGGCCCGGCAGCTGGCTGGGGTGCGTTGCTGAGCGTTACCCATGCGTGGCTGAACAGCGAACAGCCCATCAAGAACATCAAGGCGTTGCTCAGAACCAATCAGCAGGGAGGCTTTGATTGCCCCGGTTGCGCCTGGGGTGATTCACCGGAATCCGGTGCGGTCAAATTCTGTGAAAATGGCGCCAAGGCGGTCAATTGGGAAGCGACCAGTCGTCGGGTGAACGCCGAGTTTTTCGCCCGGCATAGCGTCGCACAATTGCGTGAGCAGAGTGACTACTGGCTTGAATACCAGGGACGCCTGACGGAACCGATGCGCTATGATGCCGCGACCGACCGATATCTCCCGATCAGTTGGGATGCTGCTTTTGCGCTGATTGCCGGCCACCTCAACCATCTGGAATCTCCGGATCAGGCCGAATTTTATACGTCGGGTCGCGCCAGCAACGAAGCGGCCTTTCTCTATCAGTTGTTTGCCCGTGCCTACGGCACCAACAATTTTCCCGATTGCTCGAACATGTGCCACGAGGCGAGCGGTGTAGCGCTGAACGGGAGTCTGGGGACGGGCAAGGGTACGGTGACCTTCGACGACTTCGAGCATGCCGATGCCATATTCGTTCTTGGGCAAAATCCCGGTACCAATCACCCGCGCATGCTTGAGCCGCTGCGGGATGCTGTCAGGCGCGGCGCGCAGGTGGTGTGTTTCAACCCATTGAAGGAGCGCGGGCTGGAGCGATTTCAGCATCCGCAGAAGATGTCGGAAATGCTCACCAACCGGTCGAAGCCGATGCATACGGATTTCTTTCGACCGGCGCTGGGTGGTGACATGGCCATTCTCCGGGGCATGGCGAAATATCTCCTGGCATGGGAAAGAGACGCGCAACGCCGCGGGGTTTCCGGCGTACTGGACGATGACTTCATTCTCATGCAGACCGATGGATTTGCCACCTATCTGGAGGTGCTGGACGCCACTGGCTGGGAGCATATCGTCGAGCAATCAGGCCTGAGTCTGGGTCAGATCGAGAGGGCCGCCAAGCTCTATTGCGAGGCGTCCAACGTCATCTTCTGCTGGGCGATGGGCATCACCCAACATCATCACGGCGTGGCGACTATTCAGGAAATAGTCAACCTGCAGCTATTGCGCGGCAACGTCGGACGCCCCGGTGCTGGCCTCTGTCCGGTGCGCGGGCACAGCAACGTTCAGGGTGACCGCACCATGGGCATCAACGAAAGGCCGCCGCAGGGCTTCCTCGACCGGCTGGCGGAGAGCTTTAGTTTCGAGCCGCCACGCCGCGATGGCCACAACACTGTTGAAGCCATCCACGCCATGCTCAAAGGCGAAGCCCGTGTGTTTGTAGCGCTGGGTGGTAATTTTGCGCAAGCCACGCCTGACAGCGTGCTGACCCATCAGGCACTGAGCAATTGTGCGTTGACGGTGCAGATCAGTACCAAGCTCAATCGCAGCCATCTGATGGTGGGCAGGGATGCTCTGATTTTGCCATGTCTTGGCAGAACGGATATCGACCAGCAGGCAACAGGCCCTCAATGCGTCACCGTTGAAGATTCCTTCAGCATGGTGCACGCATCGTTTGGGCAACTAGAGCCTCTGTCAAAGCAGATGCGCTCGGAACCCTGGATCATAGCCGGCATCGCCGAGGCCACGCTGGGCAACCATCCCTTAAACTGGCAAGCGATGCGTGACGACTATCGGCTGATCCGGGACGCCATTGCCCGGACGGTGCCCGGTTTCGATCAGTTTGAAGACCGTCTGAAGCAGCCTGGCGGCTTTCACTTGCCCAACTTGGCCAGCCAGCGTGTGTGGCGTACCAGTACCGAGAAGGCGCGTTTTTCAGCTACCTCCCTGCCGGGTAGTCTGATTCACGAGAAGGTTCATGCCAGTGGACGAACCCATGATTTGATCTTGCAAAGCCTCCGCTCACACGATCAGTACAACACAACTATCTATAGCTTGAATGATCGCTACCGGGGAGTTTCGGGGCAGCGCGAAGTCCTTTTCGTCAATCAGAAGGATATCGACAGGTTGGGCTTTGAGGCGGCTCAGAAAGTAGATCTGGTTTCACTCTGGGATGATGGTGTTGAGCGACGGATAAAAGGTTTTACGCTGCTTCCCTACGACATTCCGGAAGGGCAGGCAGCGGCCTATTACCCAGAGATCAATCCGCTGGTGCCGCTGGATAGTTACGGTGTTGACAGCTTCACGCCAGCATCGAAGTTCATACCGATCAAGCTTTATCCGGGTGATTGCGGATCGAAGCACCAGTTAAGGTTTGTCCATGGATAGGTCAGTAAGTCGCTACCTGCCAGGATGTATGCACGAAAGGCCTCGATTAGCTATGTTGAGGCTTTAGGCTCAAGCTTGGCTGCAATGCTGGCATGGACCCCCCGGAAGCCCTTCTGAAGGGAAGCGCTCCGGGGCGCGTTAATAATGGCAGAAGCGATTTGATCGTTTTACTCCGGCGACTTTTCTCGTTGCCTTTGGGAGCACTAACCTTCGCTAATGCAGCTGGCCACTATCTTGTGACCATCCGGATCGCGTACATAGGCTGCGTACACATTCGGCCCCACGTCCCGAAACCCCGGGGCGCCAGCATCCGTTCCTCCTGCCTCCAGGGCACGCTTGTGGAATTCACCCACTGCGGCTCGATCCGCCGCTGCAAAGCCTACGGTCAGGCCGTTGCCTACACTGGCGACGTTGCCGTCGGCTGGTTTCAGCACTACGAAGCGCGGGCCTGCGCCGCCCCAGAGCGATGCCGTTTCCATGTTGCCGAGGTTTTCATAACCCAGTGCGCCAAGCACTGAATCGTAGAAGATGCGAGCTCTGGATAGGTCGTTGGTACCTACAGTGACGTGTGAAAACATAGGGCAGTTCTCCTGGTTGGAGCGCGTTACATGGCGCTCAGTTGATCGCAAGGTTTCTCGGGCGCGCGGAGCATTTAGCCATCCATGCCTAGCAATGTGGTGATGTCACGTCCCGGTTCCGCATCAGTACCGTAGGAAAAGTCCCCCCGGCGCTGGCGCTTAGCCAGTTGTTCCATCTGGTAGCGGTATCGAGTGCCGGGTGCGTCGAAGCGAGAATGCAGGTCACGCCTGTCTGATTCGTCCAGATAGCGCTGGTTCTGCGGACGTACCACCGAGTTGTCCTGAGGCTGGATGATGTAATTGATGCGCGGCATCAAATAGCGAAAAGGAGAGGGCGCTGCGGTGGTGTTGAAAGTAACGTCGCAACGGGAGCGATGCCGTCCTACCGGCAAAAACGGTTGCAGATTGGGAACGTCGTAACCAGGTCGAAATCGGGGGTAGGAAATGCAGACATTGCTGCGCAAGTGAATATGCAGCACGGCACGGAAATCTTGATACTTGGCGCGTACCCCGCCCACCCAGCGCATCACCGGCGCGACTGACTTTTGCGTGACCATACGGGTTCTGGTTACCGTTTCGGACGTCCATTCGACTTCGACGACGTCGGATTCGGAGATGCCGTCGCCTATGGTATTGGCATGCAGGAAATCGGCGTGGGTCAGGTCGATGAGGTTTTCCACCGAGAGCGCCGATGAGGCATCGAACCGCACAGTCCGCTGTGTGTAGCCCGGAATATTGCCGTCCAGGGGCAGGAAGGGGATATGTGGCAGCAGCTGAATGTCTGCGTTGTCGGGGTTGCCATACCACGCCCAGATATAGCCGTAGCGTTCTATAACAGGATAGCTGCCGGAACCTCCGGTGAAGGCGCTGCTGGCGTGGCGCAGGGCTTCCAGCCGCGATGGATGGAACTCGGCCGCCTGAGGTATTCCGTTTTCACGCCAGAGAAAATAAGGCTGGGAATGGATGATTCGGCGGATTGGCCTTGAGCTCACGTCGCGACTGTGCGAGACCGGAAACCAGGTGTCGTGCAGATCATAATTGACCGGAGTCCAGTCGGAGGGACGCTTGCTGCGCTGCCCTGCGACGGTGTCGTTGGTGGATACAGTGTGCATTGTGAATTCTCCTTGGGACAATCAGACGGCGGCACGTACAGGAATCAGCGATTGATCGCGTAGCCGGTCCAGGTCACGGGAGGGTGCTACCAGCAGAGCGGCTAACGCTTCGCCATCGACATGGGCATGTACCCGAAAAGGTGGGCGTTGTGCCCGGCGCGCTGCACGCCAGCGCAGCGGTGTAACTCCGGCTTCGCTTCGGTGCAGAAAGCCTCGCCAACAGAGACTGGTGGTACTGCGTCGGTTGGCTCCCGAGGCAATGAAAACGGTACACAGCGGCGTTTCCTCCTCGGTGAGAAGGTCGACGCGAATGTCGCCTCCGCATACAGGAACGGACGTACGGACGATCAGGGGATAGTCGACAACGAATTGCGGCGGAAGCACCCTGGTAGACCAGACTGCACCTCGATCAAGGACCAGATGGTTATCCTTCAGACAGGGATCGCCCAGAAAGAAATCGGTCATCTTTACCGCGTCAAAACTGATCAGGCAGTGGGGTCCATCAAGCATTGCGGCAAGATATTCCTCGTGCAGAATACTGACGGTGGCCGCGCCGGTATATTCGCGACCTTCAGGCTGATAAGTTGCCGCAGGCACTGACTCGTTCGGCTCACCTTCCCCTAACCAGACGTGAACAAATCCGTTTCGTTCAGCCACCGGATAGGCTCGCGCCGCATATCGGGCAGGCACTCGTTCATCGACGTGCAGGTTGGGTATCGCCGTGCAAGCGCCACTGGCGCCGTCAAATGTCCAGCCATGGTAGCCACACTGAATTCCGCTCTCTACAACGCAGCCAAGGGATAGGGGCACGCGGCGGTGAGGGCAACGGTCTTCCAATGCAAACGCCTGACCTTGCCTGTCCCGAAACAGGACCAGCTCCTCGCCATTGCAGACGACTGCCAGGGGTTTTTCATTGTTTACGGCCTCGGACAAAGCCGAAGCCCACCAAGCGCTATTAGCCATCAGGGTCTACCTCGTTGTTGTTGTTTTAGTGTTATGTGCAGCCTTCGCCTTGCTGAAGATGCCTGGAAATACTTTAGGCTGGCTCGGCATTTTGATCAAATGAAAGTAGACAGATATCTTATAAATGTTCAAATCTGTTAATTTGTAAGGCATCATGAATACCCAGTTACCGGTAGTCACCAGGCGCGGAGAACCACCAATGCCGACCGTAATTTTCAATTTTTCAGATGATCGTCAACAGGTTGTAGAAGCCGTTGCGGGCCAGACGCTTATGCAGGTTGCGGCCAACCACGGTCTGGAAGGGATCCTGGGTGATTGTGGAGGGGCGTGCCAGTGCGCTACCTGCCACGTTTATATTGACGAGTCATGGCTGGACCAGTTGCCGGAAATGGATGGTATGGAAGATGACATGCTTGAAGGTACCGCTGCTCCCCGGCTTGCACAGAGCCGCCTGGGCTGTTGCGTGATCCTGGAGGCTGTGCATGAGGGCATGGTGGTGACTCTTCCACCAACACAAATCTGATGAAAAGTGGCGCGGAGCCGTCCCCGGCTCCGCGCCGGCGCTGGTCAATCGCGCTCGACTGCCAGCGCGACGCCTTGGCCGCCACCGATACACAGCGTCGCCAGCCCTTTCCTGGCATCACGCCGAGCCATTTCATAGAGCAGGGTAACCAGCACACGGCAACCGGATGCGCCAATGGGGTGACCCAGGGCAATAGCGCCGCCGTTGACGTTGACCTTCGACACATCCCATTCCAACTCTTTGCCGACCGACAGGCATTGAGCGGCGAAGGCTTCGTTGGCTTCGATCAGGTCCAGTTCCGCGATAGACCAGCCGGCTTTGCTCAGGCATTTCTTGCTGGCTGGCACCGGTCCGATACCCATGATCGCCGGATCCACCGCTGCGCTGGCATAGCCCTTGATACGCGCCAGCACCGGCAAATTCAACGCCTTCGCCTTGTCCGCCGTCATGAGCATTACCGCCGCTGCGCCGTCATTCAGCGTCGAAGCATTGCCGGCGGTGACGCTGCCGTCCTTTTTGAACGCTGGACGCAGGCCTGCCAGGCTGCCTTCAGAGGTGTCGGCCCTGGGTTGCTCGTCGGTATCGAAGGCAACGGGATCACCCTTGCGCTGGGGAATCATCACCGGCGTGATTTCATCCTGGAAGCGTCCGGCACTGATCGCCGCATTGGCGCGCTGCTGGGAAAGCAGGGCGTAGGCGTCCTGGTCTTCACGGCTGACCTGATACTGGCTTGCCAGGTTTTCGGCGGTGATGCCCATGTGGTAGTCGTTGAAAGCATCGATCAAGCCATCTTTCAGCAGGCTGTCTTCGAGTTGGGCATGGCCCATGCGCAGGCCGGTGCGCGCCTTGGGCAGCACGTAGGGCGCCAGGCTCATGCTTTCCATGCCGCCGGCAATGATGATCTCGGCATCGCCACAGCGGATCGCCTGGATGGCCATGTGCACGGCCTTGAGGCCGGAGCCGCACAGCTTGTTCAGCGTCAGCGCCGGGGTGCTGAACGGCAGGCCTGCATTGATCGCCGACTGGCGGGCCGGGTTCTGGCCGCAGCCGGCGGACAGCACTTGGCCGAGGATGACTTCATCAACCTGGCTGGCGTCCAGGCCGGTGCTGCTCATTAACGAGCGGATAACGGTGGCGCCCAGTTCAACCGCAGGCACGTTGGCCAGCGAGCCTTGAAAACTACCGATGGCGGTACGCGTTGCTGCGACAATGACGACGTCTTGCATGATCTTTTCTCCAAAAAAAACGTGGCTACCGCAATGGTGAGCCACGTAAAACCTTCAACGGGCAGCACTCCCCAGTGCAGCTTGGTCAGCTACTCCGGAAACCAGTGAAGCCTACCCTGCAGGGTAGGCTAATATTTGTTTTGATATTGCTCGGTCAGCACCGGGCAACCGGTCGCTTCCTGCAATGCCTGGACGGTGATGCCGGGCGCCAGTTCGAGCAGTTCCAGGCCAGCGTCGGTGATGTCCAGCACCGCCAGATCGGTGATGATCCGGGTGACGACGCCAAGGCCGGTCAGGGGAAGCTCGCACTGCTTGAGAATCTTCGGGCTGCCGTCCTTGGCGTTGTGCTCCATCAGCACCACGACGCGCTTGACGCCGGCGACCAGATCCATCGCGCCGCCCATGCCCTTGACCATCTTGCCGGGAATCATCCAGTTAGCCAGATCGCCTTTCTCCGACACCTGCATTGCCCCCAGGATCGCCAGGTTGATATGTCCGCCACGGATCATGGCGAAGGAGTCAGCGTTGTCGAAAAAGCTGCTGCCGGGCAGGCTGGTAACGGTCTGCTTGCCGGCGTTGATCAGGTCTGGATCGACCTTGTCTTCCTCCGGGAAGGGGCCGATGCCGAGCAGGCCATTTTCGCTCTGCAACCACACATCCATGCCTTCGGGAATATAATTAGCCACCAGCGTAGGCAGCCCGATGCCGAGGTTTACGTAAAAGCCGTCAGCCAATTCCTGAGCGGCTCGTTGCGCCATTTGTTCGCGTGTCCAGGCCATGATCAAGCGCTCCGTGTGGTACGTTTTTCGATACGTTTTTCCGGATTGGCATTGAGCACAATCCGCTGTACATAGATTCCCGGCAGGTGAATCTGATCGGGATCGAGCGCGCCGGTTTCGACGATTTCCTCGACCTCGACAATGCAGATCTTGCCGGCCGTCGCCGCTAGGGGATTGAAGTTGCGCGCGGTCTTGTTGAACACCAGATTGCCGGATTTATCAGCCTTCCAGGCTTTGACCAGGGCCACATCAGCCGTCAGCGAGGTTTCCATGACGTACCACTCGCTGTTGAACTGGCGGGTTTCCTTACCTTCGGCGATCAGCGTGCCGTAGCCGGTCCGGGTATAGAAAGCCGGAATCCCGGCGCCACCGGCGCGCAGCTTTTCCGCCAGGGTACCCTGGGGCGTGAATTCCAGCTCAAGTTCGCCTGACAGGTACTGGCGCTCGAACTCCTTGTTCTCGCCCACATAGGACGAGACCATCTTGCGGATCTGGCGGGATTCGAGCAGCAGCCCAAGCCCGAAACCGTCAACGCCAGCGTTGTTGCTGATAACGGTGAGATCCTTCTTCTGCGTGTCGCGCAGGGCTTCGATCAGCGCTTCGGGAATACCGCACAACCCGAACCCGCCGACCGCCAGCGTCATGCCGTCGTCGACAAGCCCGGCGAGGGCCTCCCGAGCGTTAGGATAGATTTTGTTCATTGTTATAGATGCTCCTCTTCCCGTTAAAGTCTGTCGTTATTGGTCACACTGGCTGCTTCTGGCCCGGGCAACGCGCGAACCGGAGGGCCGGTTCAACAGCTTACTGATGCGGTTGCCGGCCTGAATCAGTGCGTCCAGGTCTATTCCAGTGTGGATGCCCAGTCCATTGAGCATGTAGAGAACGTCTTCAGTGGCGACGTTACCGGTGGCACCCTTGGCGTAGGGGCACCCGCCGAGGCCGGCAACCGAGCTGTCGAATACCTGGATGCCTTCCAGCAGCCCGGCGTAGATATTGGCCAACGCTTGCCCGTAGGTGTCGTGAAAGTGGCCGGCCAAATGATCGCGCGGAATATGCTGCGCAACGGTTTCAAACAGGTTGCGCGTGGCACCGGGCGTGCCGGTGCCAATAGTGTCGCCCAGGGAGATTTCGTAGCAGCCCATGGCGTGCAGTTCGCGGGCCACGCTGGCGACCTGGCTGGCGGCGATCTCACCGTCATAGGGACAGCCCAGCACGCAGGATACATAGCCGCGTACCCGCACGCCGGCTTCGGCTGCGGCGCTCATGACGGGTTCGAAACGCTGTATGCTTTCACTGATCGAGCAGTTGATATTGCGCTGTGAAAAGCCTTCGGAGGCGGCGGCAAACACCGCCACCTCTTCAGCGCCGGCTTGCAGAGCCATTTCAAAACCTTTCAGGTTAGGCGTGAGCGCCGCGTAGGTCGTGCCGGCGCGCCGCTGAATCCCGGCAAATACGTCCAAAGAGCCGGCCATCTGCGGGACCCACTTGGGCGAGACGAAACTGCCCACTTCGATGTAGCCCACCCCGGCGTTGCTCAGGTCATCGATCAGGCGGATCTTGTCAGCGTTGCTGACTGGCTGGGCTTCGTTCTGCAGGCCGTCACGCGCGCCTACTTCGACCAGTTTGACCGAGGCGGGCAGGCTCATTGCGCTTCCTCCATTTCCACCAGCAGAGTGCCCTCGGCGATCAGCTCGCCTTCGGCGCAGAAGATTGCCTTCACCGTGCCGGCTTCGGCTGCGCGAATGCTGTGTTCCATCTTCATCGCTTCGAGCACCAGCAGCACGGCGCCAGCCTCGACCTGTTGGCCTGGCTCGACCATGACGCGCACGACGCTGCCATTCATCGGCGCTTGCAAACCACCAGCATGCTGGTGGGAATGGTCCACTTCAGCAATCGGGTCAAATCGATCGATCCGCTGCCAGCTGTTGTGCCAGTGCAGATACAGCGCGCCATTGCTGATCAGCAGGCGGTGGCGGCGGGTCTGCTGCGCCTCGGTGATCAATAGCGTCTGGGTAGTCGGGCAATACGAGCAGCCGGTTACGTCTACGGCGGCAAAGGGCTGATCCAGCTCACCACAACGCAGGTGCAGGCGGCTCTGCGCGGGCAGTCCAGCGCGCCAGCTAGTCAGGTCAGTCCATGGGCTGGATTCGCCAGGTCCGGAGGCTACGGACGAGGCGCCAGGCATTGCCAGCAACCAGGCCTTCGCCGCGGTGCGCCAGAACTGCTCATCAAGTGCTTCAGGCGCGGGCAACAATTGCTCTGCATGACGCGGAATAAAACCAGTATCCAGTTCGGCCTGGGCGAAGGCGGGGTGGGCCAGAATACGGGTCAGGAACTTCAGGTTGGTCTGCACGCCAGCCACCACGGTCTCGCGCAGCATGGCCAGCAGGGACAGGCGCGCCTCTTCCCGCGTCTCGCCCCAGGCAATCAGTTTGGCGATCATCGGATCGTAGAAAGGCGAGACAACGTCGCCTTCGGTAACGCCGCTGTCCACGCGGCGGCCCTTGCCGGCGGGTGGCTCGCGATACAGCTGCAGGGTGCCGCTGGCCGGGAGAAAGTCGTTATCGGTATCTTCAGCGTACAGGCGCACCTCAATGGCGTGCCCCATCAGCGGCACCTGCTCCTGGGTCAGCGGGAGCTTCTCGCCCTGGGCCACCCGCAATTGCCAGGCGACCAGATCCTGTCCGGTAATGGCTTCGGTGACCGGATGCTCGACCTGCAGGCGGGTGTTCATTTCCATAAAGAAGAATTCGCCGCGCGCGTCCAGCAGAAACTCCACCGTGCCGGCACCGACGTAGCCGATAGCCTGGGCAGCTTTCACCGCCGCATCGCCCATGGCCTTGCGCAGCTCGGGCGAAAGGCCCGGCGCAGGCGCTTCTTCAACCACTTTCTGGTGACGGCGCTGGATCGAACAGTCGCGTTCGTTCAGGTAAACACCATTGCCATGCTGGTCGGCAAACACCTGGATTTCCACGTGGCGGGGCTGCAACACGTACTTTTCCACCAGCATGCGCGCATCGCCAAAGGAGGACTGGGCTTCGCGTTGCGCCGACGCCAGGGCGTCAGCCATATCCGCTTCGCGCTCGACCACCTTCATACCCTTGCCGCCACCACCGGCGGTGGCCTTGAGCAGCACCGGGTAGCCGATGCGCTCGGCAGCCGTTACGAAGGTCTGCAGGTCCTGTTCGTCGCCATGGTAGCCGGGCACCAGCGGCACGCCGGCCTTTTCCATCAACGCCTTGGCCGCTGATTTGCTGCCCATGGCATCGATGGCCGAGGCGGGTGGCCCGACGAAGATCAGGCCCTGCTCTTCGCAGGCACGGGCAAAACCGGCATTCTCGGACAGAAAACCGTAGCCGGGATGAATCGCCTGGGCACCGCTGGCGTGGGCGGCGGCGAGAATCTTGTCGACCAGCAGATAGCTGTCCGCTGGTTTCGCGCCACCAAGGCCGATGGCTATATCGGCTTGCAGGACGTGCTGTGCCTGACGGTCAACGTCACTGTGTACGGAGACAGTGGTAATGCCCATCTCGCTGGCGGTGCGCATGACCCGGCAGGCAATTTCGCCGCGGTTGGCGATAAGCAGGGTATTGATCATTTTTGTTCGTCCCACATCATGGCGAAGTTTTATGTTGTTCGGTTTTCACTATCTTTACCGGGTAGCTCTCAGTCTGGCTGCCATGCCGGTTTGCGCTTTTCCAGAAAGGCGCTCAGGCCTTCCTGACCTTCCGCGCTGACCCGGATGCCGGCAATGGCCGCTTCGGTATAACTGCGTACTTCCCCGGTCAGTTCACCGTGCTTGACGGTCTGCATAAGCGCCTTGGTCGCATTCATGGCCTGGGGGCTGTTCAGCAGCAGGTTATCGACCCACTCCTGTAGCGCCACGTCCAGCTTCTCGGCCGGATAGCATTCGGCGAGCAATCCCAGTTCCCGCGCCCGTTCACCGCTGAAACGCTCGGCGGTCAGGGCGTAGCGGCGCGCCGCCCGTTGCCCGATGGCTTGCACTACATAGGGGCTGATGACTGCGGGAAGCAAGCCGATACGCACCTCGGACAGGCTATACAGGCTGTCGTTGGTGCCAATAGCGATATCGCAGCAACTGATCAAACCCAGCGCACCACCAAAGGCTGCCCCGTGTACCACGGCCAGAGTCGGCAGGCTGAGCTGCGCCAGACTGGCCATCAGTTGCCCAAGTTCTCGGGCATCACTCAGGTTGGCCTGATAATCGAGCTTGGCGCACTCCTGCATCCAGGCCAGATCGGCTCCGGCAGAAAAGTGCTTGCCGCGCCCGCGCAGCAGGAGAAACCGCAGCCCTTTGGCGGCCTGAACCTCATCCATGGCTGCCAGCAGCTCACGGATCATCTCGGCATTGAACGCGTTGTTGCGTTCGGGCCGGTTCAGCCACAGGGTTGCTACGCCGTTGTCGCTGTATTCGAGTTCGATTGTCTTGAAGCTGGTCATGGCTTTCTCAATCCGTGTTGTGGCAATCAGCCGCCTGGGTGAAGCGGCAGCTGAAAGCAATCACATCCTGAACACCCCAAAGCGGGTCGGTGCAATAGGCGCATTTAGCGCGGCCGATATCGCCAGACCGAGCACGTCGCGGGTCTGCGCCGGGTCAATTACCCCGTCGTCCCATAACCGCGCGCTGGAATAGTAGGGATGACCCTGCCGCTCGTACTGCTCAAGAATCGGTTTGCGCAGCGTCTGTTCCTGCTCGGCGCTGAAGGTCTCGCCGGCGCGTTCAGCCTGCTCATGCTTGACCTGCACCAGCACGCCTGCTGCCTGTTCGCCGCCCATCACCGAAATGCGAGCATTGGGCCACATCCACAGGAAACGGGGATCGTAGGCGCGGCCACACATGCCGTAGTTGCCGGCACCGAAGCTGCCACCGATGATCACGGTGAATTTTGGCACCTGGGCGCAGGCCACAGCGGTAACCAGTTTGGCGCCGTGCTTGGCGATACCACCGGCCTCGTATTTCTGACCGACCATAAAGCCGGTGATGTTTTGCAGGAACAGCAGCGGAATGCCGCGCTGGCAGGCCAGTTCGATAAAGTGGGCGCCTTTCTGCGCGGACTCGGCGAAGAGGATGCCGTTGTTCGCCAGGATCGCTACCGGATGCCCATGCAGATGGGCAAAGCCGCATACCAGCGTGGTGCCATACAGCGCCTTGAATTCATCGAACTGGCTGTCGTCGACTAGGCGGGCAATCACTTCGCGCACATCAAAGGGTTGCTTGGCATCGGCCGGGATGATGCCGTATAGCTCGTCGCTGGCGTAGCGCGGGTTGATTGGTGCGCGGCAGTTCAGCTCACCCTGCTTGCGCCAGTTCAGATTGGCGATGCAGCGCCGGGCCAGGGCCAGGGCGTGTTCGTCGTTCTCGGCATAGTGATCGGCCACGCCTGAGGTCTTGCAGTGCACATCGGCGCCGCCCAGATCCTCGGCGCTGACCACTTCACCGGTGGCGGCCTTGACCAGCGGTGGGCCGGCAAGAAAAATGGTTGCCTGGTTGCGCACCATGATGGCTTCGTCTGCCATCGCTGGCACATACGCGCCGCCAGCGGTACAGGAGCCCATGACCACGGCAATCTGCGGAATGCCCTGGGCGCTCATGTTGGCCTGGTTGAAGAAGATGCGGCCGAAGTGCTCGCGGTCGGGAAAGACCTCATCCTGGCGTGGCAGGTTGGCGCCGCCGGAATCCACCAGATAGATGCACGGCAGGCGGTTCTGCTGGGCAATGGTCTGCGCGCGCAGGTGCTTCTTAACTGTCAGCGGATAATAGGAGCCGCCTTTGACCGTTGCGTCGTTGGCCACGATCATGCATTCGACACCTTCCACACGCCCTAGACCGGCGATCAGACCGGCGGCGGGCACGTCTTCGCCGTAGACCTCATGGGCGGTCAGTTGGCCGATTTCCAGAAACGGCGAACCTGGGTCGAGCAGGGCATCGATGCGCTGGCGGGGCAACAGTTTGCCGCGCGAGAGGTGGCGCTCCTGGGCCTTGGCGCCGCCGCCTTCGGCAACGCGCGCCAGCAACTCGCGCAGGTCCGTCACCAGTGTCTGCATGGCCGAGCAGTTAACCGCATATTCTGGCGCGTTGCGGTTGATTTGACTGTTGAGAATGCTCATGGGTTATCTCTTTTTATAAGGGCGCTTTTTATGAGGGGCTTCACCGGGTCTCGTTGAACAGTTCGCGCCCGATCAGCATGCGCCGAATTTCGCTGGTGCCTGCGCCAATCTCGTACAGTTTTGCGTCACGCCAGATGCGGCCGGTGGGGTAGTCATTAATATAGCCATTGCCGCCGAGGATCTGGATTGCTTCACCGGCCATCCACGTGGCTTTTTCGGCGGTATACAGGATCACGCCCGCACAATCCTTGCGCACCTGGCGGACATGCCCGCTGCCCATGGCGTCGAGGTATTTGCCGACGCTGTAGAGATAGGCGCGGCACGCCTGGAGGGTGCTGTACATGTCAGCGACCTTGCCCTGAATGAGCTGGAACTCGCCGATGCTCTGACCGAACTGCTTGCGGTCATGAATATAGGGCGTGACGATGTCCATGGACGCCTGCATCAGGCCCATCGGGCCACCGCTCAGCACCGCGCGTTCATAGTCCAGGCCGCTCATCAGCACCTTGGTGCCTTCACCCAGGCCGCCGAGAATGTTTTCTTCCGGGATCTCAACGTTGTTGAATACCAGCTCGCCGGTGTGCGAGCCGCGCATGCCGAGCTTGTCGAGCTTCTGCGCAACGGAGAAACCAGGGGTATTGGTATCCAGGATAAAGGCAGTCATGCCTTTGGCACCAGCGGCGAGATCGGTCTTGGCGTAGACCACCAACACGTGGCAATCAGGTCCGTTGGTGATCCACATCTTGGTGCCGTTCAACACGTAACGGTCGCCTTTCTTGTCGGCGCGCAGTTTCATGGAGACCACATCAGAGCCGGCATTCGGCTCACTCATGGCCAGGGCGCCGATGTGCTCGCCGGAGATCAGCTTGGGCAGGAACTTCTGCTTCTGCGCTTCGCTGCCGTTGCGGTGAATCTGGTTCACGCACAAGTTCGAATGCGCTCCGTAGGACAAGCCGATACCGCCGGCTGCGCGGGAAATTTCTTCCATGGCGATCATATGCGCCAGATAGCCCATACCCGAGCCGCCGTATTCTTCGGCCACGGTAAGACCAAGCAGGCCCATGTCGCCAAATTTGCGCCACAGATCCATCGGAAACTCGTCGGTGCGGTCGGCTTCGGCGGCACGCGGGGCGATTTCCTTGGCAGCAAAGCCGGCAACCGAATCACGCAGCATGTCGATGTCTTCACCAAGGAAGAAGTCCAGTCCGGGTATAGCGCTCATACTATGTAATCTCCTGTTCTTATGTTTATAGCTGCGTGGCCTGGATGCGCGCATCCTTGGCGGTGGCGTCGTGAAATTCCGCTTTGCGCTCATTGCGCCATGCCGATAGCAGCCGGGCGTGCTGAATGCGGGCCTGATCCAGGAAACGCTCCTTGACCGGACCGTAGCCGCGAACGATGTCTGGCAGGTTGGTAAGCTCTACGGCGGTTTGCAGTTTCTCTGCGGTCAGCTTGTCGAGCACCTCGTCAAGAATGCCTTCGTAGGTCGCCAGCCATTCGCGTTCTACCTTGCGCTCGGCGGTATAGCCAAAGGGATCGATGACCGAATTACGCAGGAACTTCAGACGTGCCAGCAACTTGAAGCTGCGCATCATCCACGGGCCGAAGCTGCGTTTTTTTGGTTCTTCGCCTGGCTTGGCGTTGTTCATGATGGGCGGAGCCAGGTGGAAGTTGAGCTTGTAGTTGCCCTCGAACTGCGCTTCGATCTTTTTCATGAAATCGCCGTTGGTATACAGCCGCGCCACTTCGTATTCGTCCTTGGTAGCCAGCACCTTGAAGTAATTACGTGCGACGGTCTCGGTCAGCTTGCCCGGCTCGCCAGCGATTCGCGTTTCAGCCTCGCGGAACTGCTGCACGCGCGCCAGGTATTTGTCACCCAGTTTGGCGTTCTGATACTCGGTAAGAGTGGCGATACGGCGCTGAATGACCTCATCCAGATTCTGCGACAGCGGTTGCGCTGCGGCTTTGCTGCTGTTGCTGTCGATCAGGCTGCGCAGGCGCGGCAAATCAGCGGCGGCGCGGCGGCCCCAATCGAATGCCTTGAGGTTGAACTCGATTGCGGTGCCGTTCAGCTCGATGGCCTGGACCAGCGATTCTTGCGCGACAGGTAGCCAGCCCTTCTGATAGGCGAAGCCGAGCATGAAGGTGTTGGTGGCAATCGAGTCGCCCATCAGTACGGTGGCGATACGACTGGCATCCAGGAAACTGGACTGACCCTCGCCAACCGCTTCAGCAATCTGCGCCGACATGGCCTGGGTGCGGAACTTGGGATCGGGATGGGCTTCGAGGTTGCCGCTCTCGGCCTGCAGGGCAAAGGTGCGTACGAACTCGCTGGTGATGCTTTCGTCCGAATTCACCACGGCATGGGTCACGCCGTGGCGGAGCTTTTCCAGGGTCTCGTTGTTGGCGCTGACCACCAGATCGCAACCCAGCAGCAGACTGGTTTCGCCTGCAGCAATGCGCGGTGCATGTAGCTGCGATTGCTCGGCAGCGATGCGGATATGCGACCACACGGCGCCGCCTTTCTGCGCCATGCCGGCCATATCCAGGTTCAGCACGCCTTTGCCTTCGATGTAGGCAGCCATGCCGAGCAAGGCGCCGATGGTCACCACGCCGGTGCCGCCCACGCCAGTGACCAGAATGCTGTAGGGCTGATCCAGTGAGGCCATGGCCGGCGTTGGCAGATGCCATTCATCGTCACCGGTGTTGCCCAGCGCCTTGGCCTTGCGCAATGCGCCGCCTTCCACGGTTACGAAGCTCGGGCAAAAGCCGGACAGGCAGGAGAAGTCCTTGTTGCACGATGACTGGTCGATGCTGCGCTTCTGGCCGAATTCGGTATCGACGGTCACCACCGACATGCAGTTGGATTTGCTGCTGCAATCGCCGCAACCTTCGCAAACCGCCTGGTTGATGACCACCCGGCGCGCCGGATCAGGGAACTTGCCGCGCTTGCGGCGGCGGCGTTTTTCGGCAGCGCAGGTCTGGTCGTAAACGATAGCGGACACGCCGTCGAACTCGCGCAGCTCCTGCTGCAGCTTTTCCATTTCGTCACGGTGCAGGACTGGCACGCCGTCGGCCAGGTTCTTCACCGATTCGTATTTTTCCGGCTCGTCGGTCACCACGGCAATACGCTTGACCCCCTCAGCAGCCAGTTGCTGGGTGATCTGCGGCACGGTCAGAGTGCCGTCAACCGGTTGTCCGCCGGTCATGGCTACGGCATCGTTGTACAGAATCTTGTAGGTGATCTGCGCCTTGGCAGCGACCGCTGCGCGGATTGCCAGGATGCCGGAATGGAAGTAGGTGCCGTCGCCCAGGTTGGCGAATACGTGCTTGGTGGTGGTAAACGGCGCCTGGCCAATCCAGGCTACGCCTTCACCGCCCATCTGGCTGAAGGTCTGGGTTTGCGGATAGATCCACGCGGCCATGTAGTGACAGCCGATACCCGCCAGCGCCCGACTGCCTTCCGGCACCTTGGTGGAGATGTTGTGCGGGCAGCCCGAACAGTAGTGAGGTACCCGATCCATCAGCGCGCCCATTACGTTCTTGGTGGTGAGCTGTGCTTCGAGCTGCTGCAAGCGGTTCTGCAATCTGTCGTCCGGACGCAGGCGCAGAATCCGCTTGGCCAGGGCGCGGGCGATGTGCGCCGGCGTCAGCTCACTGATGGCCGGCAGCAGCCAATCAGTGTGGGGCATGCTCCACTCGCCCTTGTCGTCGAACTTGCCGACGATGCGTGGCCGCACGTCCTCGCGCCAGTTATACAGCTCTTCCTTCATCTGGTACTCGATCATGTGGCGCTTTTCCTCCACCACGATGATCTCTTCCAGGCCTTCAGCGAAATGGCGTACGCCTTCGGCTTCGAGGGGCCAGACCATGCCCACTTTGTAAACGCGCAGTCCCATCTGCTGGGCCTGTTCTGCATCGATGCCGAGCATCTCAAGCGCCTGGCACACATCCAAGTACGATTTGCCTGCGGTGATGATGCCGATCCGGGCGTTGGGTGAGTCCATGACCACGCGGTCGATACGGTTGGCGCGGGCATAGGCCAAGGCGGCATACAGCTTGTGTTCGAGCAGGCGCTGTTCCTGAGCCAGCGGCGGATCGGGCCAGCGGATGTTCAGGCCGCCTTCGGGAATCTGGAAGTCGGGAATGATCGATTCGACGCGGAACGGATCGATATCGACAATCGCTGCGCTCTCAACGGTATCGGCGACGGCTTTCAGCGCCACCCAGCAACCGGAGTAACGGGACATGGCCCAACCGTGAATGCCGTAATCCAGGTATTCCTGCACGCCAGAAGGTGCCAGAACCGGCATCATCACGGCTTTGAATATATGCTCTGTCTGGTGCGGCAGTGAAGAGGAGCGGGCGCCATGGTCATCACCGGCGACGGCCAGTACACCACCGAACTTCGAGGTGCCGGCAGCATTGGCATGCCGGAAGACGTCTCCGGAGCGGTCCACGCCCGGACCTTTGCCGTACCACATGCCGAATACGCCGTCATAGGTGGCGCCCTCAAAGATGTTGACCTGCTGGGTGCCCCAGATGGAGGTGGCGGCCAGCTCTTCGTTAACGCCTGGCTGGAAATGGGTGTGGCTCTCTTTCAGGTATTCCCGGGCGCGCCACAGATGCTGGTCGAAGCCGCCGAGTGGTGAGCCTCTATAGCCCGAAACAAAGCCAGCGGTATTCAGCCCCGCAGCCAGATCGCGCTGGCGTTGCATAAGCGGCAGCCGGACCAGCGCCTGGACTCCGGTCATCAATTGATAGCCGCTTATCTGCGTATACTTGTCGTCAAGCGAGAGGGAAGTTCCCATGGCTGATCATTACCTGTCTTGTTCTGTTTATGGCTACTGCAATGCACGGTAGTACGGATTGACTGGAGTATATGAAGGGCGGCGGGTATCGTAAATTTATAAAAACTAGATATAGGTATCTGAAAAACAAATGGCAAACCATGACGTTTCGATGCGCCAGTTGCGCTATTTCGTTGCCGCTGCGGAGACCGGCCAGTTTTCCCAGGCGGCCAGCAAGGTGCATGTATCGCAGTCGGCCATCACCACTGCGGTCATGCAGCTGGAGGAGCGCCTGGGCGTGAAGCTGTTCGAGCGGATGCCCTACGGCGTCAGCCTCACAGCGGAGGGCAACAAGTTCTTTCAGCACGCAAGTCACATTCTCGATACGCTGCAGGATGCGCTCAGCGAGCCGTTTTTTCTCAGCCATGCGATCAGCGGTGTGGTCAGGGTAGGGGCGACCTATACGGTGCTGGGCTACTTTCTGCCCAATTTGCTGGCGCGGTTCAAGCGCAGCTACCCCGACGTCGAAATCGACCTGATCGATATGGATCGAAGCAATATCGAGGCGGCAGTCAGCTCGGGTGAGCTCGACGTGGGGTTGACCGTGATCTCCAATGCCAGCGATCTCGGCGGCCTGGAGCACAGCGTGTTGATCAGGTCTCGCCGTCAATTGTGGCTGGCTTCCACCCATCCCCTGATGCAGTCGGCGTCCATCACCTTGAAGGATGTTGCCGGATACGCCTATATCATGCCCACGGTGGATGAAGGCGAGACATCGGCGCTGCGCTACTGGCATAGCCAGAGCCTAGAGCCGCAGGTGGCTTTTCGTACCTCTTCGATGGAATCGTTGCGCGGGCTGGTGGCACACGGTTTCGGAGTGACCATTCTGTCGGACATGCTGTACCGCGCCTGGTCGCTGGAAGGCAAGAAAATCGAAATTCGTCCGCTTACCGACGCCGTACCGCCGATGGAACTGGGCTTGCTGTGGCGTGAAGGCGCAAGCCTGAACGAGGCTGCCAGCGCCTTCCAGCAATTCCTCATTCATGCTTGTGGGTCCTGAGCTAGGGTCTGTTGCCGTTTCGTCGCGGCCGTGCCGAAACGGCAACAGACCCTAGGGTGATGTGCCAGGACATCACTCCCCCGGCTCGCTCTGGCTCGTCTGTTCGCGTCTTTGTCTGATGGCTTCAGCAAAATCGCGCTTGAGCGTGGGGTAGTAGGCGATCTGGCCACCCATTCCGCCAGCGATGTCGATTGATGCGCCGCTGATAAAACTTGCGTAATCGCTGGCGAGGAACAGCACCATGCCCGCCACGTCCTCCGGCTGACCATATCGACCGACCGGCACCACTTTCATGACCATCGCATCAAACTCTTCCCGGGTTACGCCGGGGCCCATTTCCTTGAAATGCCGATCCCATTGCCCGGTATCGATCCAGCCCATGTTCAGTGTGTTGACGAGGATATTGTCCTTGGGCAGCGACATGCCAAGCGATTTCGAAAGGGCTACGCAGGAGGCGCGGTTGATGACCGACGGAATCCCTTCGGGAGTGGGCACCACGCCTGCCAGTGCATTGATCTCAACGATTCTGCCCCAGCGCTGCTTGCGCATGAAAGGCACAACAGCCTGAACAAAGCGAAAGTGACCCATTTGCAACACGTTGGCATGGGCAAGAATGTCTTCGGGCGTGAGGCTATCCAGATTGCCGCCTTTACCCTGGCCTGCGTTATTGACCAGCACATCCACACCGCCCCAGGCTTCGGTGACTTCTGCAACGAATGCCTGGACCGCAGCGGTATCAGTGACATCGACCGAGCGGGCTATCACGGCCGCTGCGCTGCGCTCCAGTTCGTTGCCGGCTTCCGCAACAGCCTGCGCATCGCGCGCGCAGATAGCGACCTTGGCACTATCCGCCGCAAACGCTCTGGCAATCGCTCGGCCAATGCCGCGGGAGGCGCCTGTAATGATCACTCGCTTACCACTTAAATCAATATTCATACATTCTCCGTAGTGATGGAAGTTGGGGTATACACGCTCTACCCTCGGCTGGAAGCGCCATTTCAGGGCGTTTCCAGTCGAGCCCCTGCTTTCTATTAAACCGACAACCGCCGAAAAAAAGAAACACAAATGGAACAAAAAATAAATTTATGTTTAATTTATGCCATTGATTACAAGCAAAAAACGGCGAATGTGCGGTTTCAAGGGTTCTACAGCAGATTTGATGGCTGTTGCATCTGCTCCAATTTCGCTGTTATCTTCAAATCTGAATGCAGAATGAAAATCTTAATATGGAATTGCGGATTGTCTTCCGCTAGGATGGCTAGACGCTGAACGGAGCGCGGCAGGCTAAGCCAACTGGTGTTGTGGTTGAAGAGGCTTGTGGTGTTGCAGCGATACGCGAAAAATTTTCATTAGCCACTGAAAATAAAAACAAGGAATACAGATGAACACTAAAATCAAATTTGGTCACATCGGTTTGGCTCGTAGTGCGCTGGCTCTTGCAGTTCTAGCGGCTACGGGCAGCGCTTCAGCCATGCAAATCGATGTCGGAAATCCTGATATTCGGCTGCGCTGGGACAATACCGTTCGCTATAACCTGGGTATCCGCGCGGAGGACCAGGACAGCGCGATTATGAATAACCCCAACTTTGACGAGTCGAACGGGAAGTTTGATAAAGGCGACATCGTCACCAACCGCCTCGATCTGCTGACGGAAATCGACCTCGCCTACAAATGGCATTACGGTGCCCGGGTCAGCGCGGCTGCATGGTACGACGACGCCTACAGTGATCGCACCGTTGAAAGCAACGTGCCGGGTTATTCGACAAGTTATAACAACGACACCTACAGCTCGGAAGTAGAGCGCTACGTCTACGGTCCATCTGGAGAGATTCTGGATGCGTTTGTCTGGGCCAACTTCGATCTGGGCAACACGCCGGTCAACATAAAAGTCGGGCAGCACACGCAGTACTGGGGTGAGGGTCTGTTGTTTGGCGCCCACGCCATGTCCTACTCCCAGGCGCCAACGGATGCGGTGAAAGCCGTCACCAGCCCGGGTATTGAAACCAAAGAAGTGTTTTTGCCGATCGGGCAGGTATCTGCCAAGGCCCAGGTGACCAATAACCTGTCCATCTCCGGCCAGTATTTCTACGAATGGGATCACACCCGCTTTCCGTATGGCGGCACCTATTTCGGCGCAGCCGATCCTTTCTTTGAAGGTCCAGACCGTCTGCCAGCGGCGCCCGGCTTCAATCTTCGTCATGCGGACTCCAAGTTCGGACGCGACGATGCCAACTGGGGTGTCATGGCACGCTATGACCTGCAGGATCTAGGCGCAACGGTGGGCGCTTATTACCGTCAATTTGATGACTACCAGGCATGGCTGTCTCCTCAGATTGATATGGCGGCTGGCCAGTACCGCCTGGTTTACCCACGGAACGTGAAACTGATGGGTATCAGCTACGCAGGCAATATTGGTTCTGCAGCCATCGGCGCGGAAGTGTCGTACCGCCAGGATGGCGCACTGAACGCCACAGGCATCAGTTCCGTCAATAACGAAGGTCCTCGCGGTGACACCTATCATGCCGTGATTAACGCAGTGTATGGTGTGCCCCGCAACTGGCTGGCAAATAACTCGGTGCTGGTAGCTGAACTCGCATTCAGTCATCTGGACAAGGTCACCAAGAACGAGGAGCTTTATAAAGGAGAGGGTAACGCAGCCTGTACCGATCTTCGAACGCCAACTATTCCAGGCTCTGGAGATAAGGAAGACGGTTGCTCGACCCGCAACTACGCGGCCGTAGCTGTGAACTATACACCGCAATACCTGGCCATCCTGCCGTCGTGGGATCTATCCGTTCCGTTGACCGTCAACTACGGCTTGCATGGTAACGCGGCCACTGCCGGTGGCGGATCTGAAGGCGCGTTGGCCTGGTCTGTTGGTGCGCAAATGACCTATCGTCAGAGCCACGACTTTACCTTGCGCTACGCGGATACTTCAGCTCAGGAGAAGAACACCCTGAATGCCAACGGCGCAGAAATGGTCAATGGCAACGGGGCAGTAGGTGGTACTGACCGCGGTTGGGTATCGCTGACCTACAAGACCTCCTTTTAATAAACACAATATCGGAGCACGTTATGAAACTTCATTTTGCCTTAAGCATCGCCTTGACAGGGATTTCGGCATATTCACTGGCCGCAGTGCCTGAGCAGGAGGCTTCCAAGCTTGGCGAGTCTCTTACCATGGTCGGGGCGATTCAAGCGGGCAATGAAGCTGGCACTATCCCCCCTTTTGAAGGGGGGCTTCGTGACGCTCCTGCTGATTTTGAACCGGGTAGCGGTTATTGGGCGGATCCCTTCAAGGATGAAGAGCCGCTGTTTCGTATCGATGCCAGTAACTATGAGCAGTATGCGGATCAGCTGAGTGCAGGTCAGATCGAATTGCTCAAACGTAATCCAGACACCTATTACATGGATATCTACCCCAGTCATCGTACGGCGGCGCATCCCCAGAATGTTCTCGACGCCACCGTGCGCAATGCTACCACCTGTGAAACCGTGAAAGACGGTCTTGCCCTGGAGCCGGAATGTCGGGGCGGTATACCCTTCCCGATTCCACAAACCGGGCATGAGCTGATGTGGAACCAGCAGACCCGTTACAACGACGGCCAATACGGTACCACTACCGCCTCATCCAATAGCTGGATCGTGGCCTCCAACGGCACCGTGACCAAGGCTTCCGAGCAGGCCACCTTCGTTGAGCGTCCTTACTATCAGACGGATCTGGAAGAACGGGATCCGCAGATGTACACCCGTGTGTATTCGGTTACCAAAGCCCCTGCACGCCGGGCGGGTGAGCTGACCGGCTATACGGATTTCCTCGATCCGACCGAGCAACCACGTCGTGCCTGGAGCTATACGCCAGGACAGCGTCGGGTCAAATTGGCCCCCGAGTTTGCCTACGATACCCCCGTAGCCAGTATGGGCGGGCTGGAATTGTTCGATGAGCTGTTCATGTTTTCGGGTATGCAGGACCGCTTTGACTTCGATCTGGTTGGTAGAAAGGAGATGTACATTCCTTACAACAACTACGAGTTGTATTTTCACTGCGATGCTGACACCCAGCTGATGGAGTCCCACGTCAACCCCGAATGCGAGCGGTGGGAACTGCACCGTGTATGGGAAGTGGAAGCGACGCTCAAGGAAGGCAACCGCCACGTCTACAGCAAGCGGACCTACTACCTGGACGAAGACACCTATGGGGCTGGCCTGTATGACGCCTGGGACCAGAGTGGTCAGCTGTATCGTTCAATGATGCTGGGTGGCGTTCAGCTTTATAACCACGATATTCCTTACGTCGTCAAGCACTCTATCTATGACTTCAACAAGGGCATGTACGGTTTGATCAATGATGCGCTCAATGGCGGCTATCAGGTACTCGAGGAGCCTCGTTCTGAGCGCGAGTTGAACCCTGAAGCCATCGTGGGCCGAGAAAGCGTTCGCTAACCAGAGCCAGACCAGGGCAACGCTGGTTCTCCAGGACGGATAAAGCGCTGCCGATCATACCGGTTGACCCGGGTGCATCCCGCATGAGGATGCTCCTGGGATCACTGAGGATAAAAACAATGAATGTATCCCGTCTGTTCAGTTGGTCTGCTGGTAAACGCCGCCCAGGTGCCTTGCTCGCCATGGCAGGGGCTTGCTGCATCGGGTTAACGGTATCGGCTTCGGAGCAAGCTTCGGAATCGCCAACCGGTTTCCATGACCCGTTGCAACAATCCGCTTTGGTTCAGGCCGCCGCGCACGCGCAGCCCACTCTCGCCGTCACCCGTGCTGGTGAGAACCTCGTGGGTGTCGGCTTGCGCGGATTGATCATGATATCTGACGATGATGGCGAAACCTGGACCCAGTCCCCGAGTCCAGTGGCTGTCGATCTGGTTCAGGTGTACTTCCAGAATGAGCTCAACGGCTGGGCCGTCGGCCATGACTCTGTCTTGCTGGCAACCACCGATGGTGGATTTTCATGGGAAGTGCAGCTGGACGGTCGGAGTCTGGTCACTCTTCTCAGGGAACATTACGCCAACGTATCGGATCTTGATGAGTTCGAAGCGGAAAGCATGCTCCGGGAAGTCGACCTTGGAACCAGCACGTCTGCCGATCCCGACATCATGGCCACGCCTTTTCTCGACGTATTCGTGAGGGAGAACGGCGAAGGATTCGTGCTGGGTGCTTTTGGCATGCTGCTGCGCACTACCGACAACGGCGCTACCTGGGAACCCTGGACCGAACATACCGAGAACGACCGTCGTATGCATCTGTACAGCATCGACATGCAGGGCGATCAGGTCTACATCAGCGGAGAGCAGGGCTTGCTGATGCGGCTGGACCGTGAAGCGCAGCGTTTCGTGCAGGTTGATACTCCCTATACCGGCACCTTCTTCGGAGTGCATATCAGTAATGGCGCGCTGATGGCCTACGGTCTGAGGGGCAATCTCTACGTCAGTCGTGACGGAGGCGAGAACTGGCAGCATGTGGACACTCAGCAAAACGCGACGCTGATCGACGCCTTGGATGGCGCCGCCGGCGGAGAGGTATTGCTGGTGAGCGAGCGAGGTGAGCTGGTTCGCCTGGATACCACGACGCTGGAGACCGATCTTCTGTCGGTCCCTTATGCCGGGCAGGTGTATTCCTCGGCCAGACCGGAAGCGCCCGGCACGCTCATCGTTGCGCAATTTTCCGGGCTTCGAAAGATAGATATCAGCCAGTTTCAATAGTAGCCATACCGCACTTCCGTTCACCTCGCTAGAGGTTTGGGTAAGGACAGTTGGTCTAAACGAGTTTATGTCCGGGTTGCACTGGGTTGAGAAAACCGCCGTGCAAGCTGATATATGTGGAGAGGATGATGGTCGATCTTAAAAGCAACGCTGGGATGCCGGTCGTGCGTGACGTCAAGGACTTTGACAAAAGTTCTGGTGGCCTGTTTGAGCGTATTATTTTCAGCCATCGGATTCTGGTCCTTGTTACTTGTCTTTTAGTCACTATCGTACTGGGATTCTTTGCAACCAAACTGGACGTTAACGCCAGTTTCGAGCGAATGATTCCGGTCAACAACCCTTATATTCAGAACTATCTCGATAACAAGAGTGAACTACCCGGGCTTGGTAATAACATCAGGGTCGTGGTCTCCAACAAGCAGGGCAGTATTTATGACCCGGAGTATCTGGAAGCTCTGCAGGAAGTAAATGACACCCTCTATCTGATTCCAGGGATAGACAGATCCTGGATGCGCTCGTTGTGGATGCCGATCGTGCGGTGGCGCGAAGTCACCGAAGACGGCATCAGCGGCGGGGCGGTCATGCCATCCGATTATGACGGCAGCGACGCCAGCATCACCGCGCTGCGTCGTAACGTCACCCGCGCGGGTCTGACAGGCAGCCTGGTGGCCAACGACAGGGCATCAAGCATGATTGTTGCGCCGCTACTGGAGACACATCCGCAAACGGGTGAGCCGCTGGATTACAGCGAATTTTCTGACCAGCTCGAGGAACAAATCAGATCGTTGGAAAGCGATCAGATCGGTATCCATATTGTGGGTTTCAGCAAGCTGGTCGGTGATCTGATCGATGGGTTGCAGGTCGTGATGCTGTTCTTTGCGATTTCCGTGGCGATTGCTGCGCTGTTTGTGTATCTCTACACGCATTGCGTACGCAGCACACTGCTGCTGGTGAGTATCGCGATTACCGGCGTGGTCTGGCTGTTGGGTTTGATGCAGCTTCTAGGCTATGACCTCGACCCCTATTCAATCCTGGTTCCGTTTCTGATCTTCGCCATTGGTCTGTCCCATGGCACCCAGAAGATGAACGGCATTCTTCAGGATATCGGACGTGGCACCCATAAATACGTTGCAGCACGGTATACCTTCAGACGGCTGTTTCTGACCGGCTTGACTGCACTGCTGACCAACGTGGTCGGGTTTGCGGTGCTGGCGATCATCGATATTCCGGTCATTCGGGACCTCGCGCTGACCACCAGTATCGGTGTCACCGTGCTGATTTTCACCAAGTTGATTCTGATTCCCGTCGCGCTGTCCTATATCGGCGTAAGCAGGAAAGCCGCCAGGCTGGCCATCGAGAAGGACGCGGCCGAGCAGCAGAACAAGAGCTGGCAGGGCAAGATCTGGCAGGGTCTGGATCTGTTCACCCAGCGCAAGTGGGCTACCGCTGCCGTCGCGGTCTCGGTGCTGATCACTGGCGTCAGTGCGGTCGTCATGATGGACCTCAAGATCGGCGATCTGGATCCCGGTGCGCCCGAGTTGCGGGCCGATTCACGATACAACCGGGACAATGCGTTTATCTCAGCCAACTATGGTCTTTCCAGTGATCAGTTTGCGGTGATCATGAAGACCGACGTAGACGGCTGCCGCTTTTATGGACCTTTGCAAACCATGGATAAGCTGGCATGGCGTCTACGCCAGACCGAAGGCGTGCAGACCACCAATTCCCTGGCCGACTCAGTACGGTTCATGACCGCGGGAATGGCTGAGGGTAGCGGCAAGTGGCTGACTATCAGCCGTGATCAGGCGATTACCAACGCATCCGTCGACGCAGCGATGATCTCGTCGCCTGGCATCACCAACCAGAACTGCTCGGTTACCCCATTGATCGCCTATCTCACCGACCACAAGGCAGAGACCCTTACCCGCGTGCTGAACGTGGTGGAGGATTTCAACGCGGAGCACGGAACCGGGCCCGACGGTGAGCAGCCTGTCCAGTTCTTGCTGGCTGCCGGCAACGCGGGCATCGAAGCGGCAACCAATATCGAGGTACAGAAAGGCATCATCATCATGTACTTCGCGGTTTACGGCGCTACCGCTCTGTTGTGTCTGATCACCTTCCGCAGTATTCGCGCCACCCTGGTTGCGCTGATCCCGTTGATCATGACCACCATCATTGCCAAGGCGCTGATGGTCTGGTTGGGGATTGGCCTGAAGGTCGCCACCTTGCCGGTCATGGCGGTGGGTGTCGGAGTCGGGGTTGATTACGCGCTCTATCTGCTGAGTGTCCAGCTTGCCGTGCAGGGCCGCGGGGAATCGCTGGCAGTGGCCTACCGTCGTTCGCTTGATTTTACTGGCCGGGTAGTAGCGCTGATCGGTTTGACGATGGCAGCAGGCGTTGTCACCTGGGCCTGGTCACCGATCAAGTTCCAGGCCGACATGGGCATCCTGCTGACCTTCATGTTCCTCTGGAACATGCTGGGAGCGCTGATTCTGATTCCGGCACTGTCGCACTTTCTGCTCAGAGATTTTGGTACCGGGAAGAAGGGCAGCGGAGGATTTTCGTCCCCCGCCGAGGCTCCGGTGCCTATTGCCTCGCAGCCTACTCAAGCTCAAAAGCAGGCGGTGGTAGACACTCATTGAAGCGCTACTTGAGGTAGCGCTTGCCAAACAACAAGATTTTTTCGCTCCCCTGTAAGAAATGGAGATAAAGATGTTCGAATTACTGATGAGCGCCGACATGATGGTGCCAGACCCGGATGGAATGACCGAATTGCTGGTGGACAAGCTGGGCATCCACAAGCACGAGCGCTGGCGCCAGGCCTTTGATGACCATCCCTATATCGCCCATTTCCTGCGGGTGCACAAATCACTGGCCGTGTCGCCGACCCGGGTCGAGCCGCAGTGGCATCTGGACCGCCCCAACCCGGGTGATCCGATGTTCCATGATTTCCTGGAAAGCCTGAAGGAGTATCAGGGCCGGCATCGTCCGATGCTGACGCACTCCATTGTGCTGTCCCTGCACGGGGACAAGTTCGATGCCCTGGTAGCGAAACTGATGCGTCGGCGTCTACCGTTCCGAATGGCGCAACGCACGCCAGACATGCCCTTCGACCGTCTGTGGTTAGGAGCGTCGCCAGAAAAGCCGGTCTACGATCCCATCGTCGATGGCGGACTGTGTATCGAAGTCATGCCAATGGAGCCGCTGCAGATGCCTGCCGATACGTTCTCGGTCCCCGCTCCGCAGCCACGTGATTCCAAGCCCGGCGATATGGTGCGTGTTTCCGCCCGCGGCTATCTGGTGCGCGACCTGAACGAGACACTTCGCCGTTGCTCTGCCAATCTCGATTGGGAGCCCTCCGGTCCGATTGAGCTGATCGAGGGCGAAGGTTATCGCCGCGCGCGCATGGGCTTCAGCCTGGCCAACAGCGCCACGCTGGACATCATCGAAGCGACCCGCTGGAACAGTGAAGCGGGTCTGTACCTCAACAGCTGGGGTCCCGGCCCCTATTACATCCGCATCGCAGTAAACGATCTGGCCGCCAAGGCTGAAGATCTGCGCGCGCGGGGCACGGCGTTCAGCTGGATCGAGTCCAGCGATGCGGTGGGTGGCAAGGCACTGATCAGGATCGATCCGTCTGAGCTCAGAGGCCAATTGTTCGAGTTCGAGGAGTGCTGACATGAGCATTGAGGAAAGCCTGCCCGAAGTAATCAATGAAGCAGTGCAGATGCATTGCGACGGGGCCGTGGGCTGGGTGGTACTCACCCGTCCCGGCCAGATCAATGCCATCAACGATGCAATCCGCGTTGGTGTACCAGCGGCCCTCGAACGGCTGGAGAAGAACGACAGAATTCACGTCATCGTGATTCGCGGTGAGGGCGAACGGGGCTTGTGTGCCGGGGCGGACATCAAGGAAAAGCGCGGAGTCGAGACCTCCATCCAGGTGCGTAAACGAATGGAGGGCGCCCGCTGGATCGAAGCTATCGATGCGATAAGCAAGCCGGTCATCGTCGCCATTCACGGCTACTGCATGGGCGGCGGTCTGGAACTGGCGCTAGCCTGTGATATCCGCTTTGCTTCGCCCAATGCGGTGCTGGCGCTGCCGGAAACCGGCCTGGGATTGATCCCGGGCGGCGGCGGTACGCAGCGCTTGTGCCGGGTGGTGGCGCCAGGTCATGCGCTTGATCTGCTGCTGACGGGTGAACGCCTGGACGCCGAAAGGGCGCGGCAGATCGGCCTGGTATCGCGTGTCGCTAAAAGCGCCGAAACCTTGCTTGAGGAAGTGTCGGCGCTGGCATTGCAGATCGCTGGCAAATCTCCTATGGCTTCGGTGTATGCAAAAAGAGCCGCGCGGGCTGCCTCGGAAGTCGACCTGAAGAAAGGGCTGGATCTGGAACTGGACCTGTTTTCGTTGTTGGCCACCACCAAGGACGCAAAGGAGGCTGCTCTGGCATTTGCCGAGCGTCGTGCGCCGCAGTTCACTGGTGAGTGAAACCGATCATCTCGTATCAAGACAAGAGAACACTAAAATGACAACAGACAAGCTCAAGGATCGTGTAGCCATCATCACCGGCGCTGGTGGTGGTCTGGGCGCCGAGTGCGCGCGGGTACTGGCCTCCCATGGTGCCGCCATCGCGATCGTCGATATCAATCAGGAAGCAGCGGCCAGTGTGGCGGCAGAGATCGAATCGGCCGGTGGCCAGGCCATTGCCATACGCACCGATGTATCCAGCGAAGACGACGTCAAGGCGATGGTCGAGCAGGTGATGAACCGGTTCGGCCGTATCGACGTGCTGCACAACAATGCCGCCGTGCTGGATGTGAGCCAGCGCCAGAAGGACCGCGATATCTGCAACTTGGACATGGACGCCTTTGATCGCGCCATTGCGGTGAATTTGCGCGGCGCCGTGCTGTGTTCCAAGCATGTCATTCCGGTGATGCTGAAACAGGGCAAAGGCTCGGTAATCTTTGCCACCTCCGGACTGGGCGCCCAGGGAGATCTGTCCCTGACCGGTTACGCGTCAACCAAGGCTGCGTTGAATATGCTGCCCAAGCTGGTAGCAGCGCAGTATGGCAAGCTGGGTGTGCGCGGCAATGCGGTGCAGATTGGTCTGGCGCCTGCGGAAAATGCCCACGGTTCCATGCCGCCCGAGCTGCTGAGTATTCTGCGTGACAATCACCTGACGCAGGAGCTGGGCACCCCGCGGCAGATTGCTGATGTGGTGGCCTTTCTCGCCTGCGACGAGTCATCGTTTGTGACCGGTACTACGCTGGTAGCAGATGGCGGCTTTGGCAGTCACACGCCTTCGCTGGTGGCAATGCGCGCCTTCTTCGAGCAGTCGGGGCGCGGCGGCATGTAGTCGGGGTCAGTGTCTTTGATTTGCGCTCCTGGCCTGGGGCGCTACAGGCGTCAGGGCTGTCGCCTGATGCTGGCAAGAATGAAGTTGGCCGAGTGTTCACGCCAGATCCGCATGCCATCTTCCGAGGTAGTGTCAAAGCCGACCAGAACGGACATGGTGTAATGGTTGGTGAACCCGCCTGACATCAGCAGCGCGGAACTCGCCAGGAACAGACGGGCGTTGATATTTTGCTTGAATACGCCAGCGTCGATTCCACGCTTGAGAACCCCTGAAAACTTGATGGCCAGCGCTGGGGATTGGCTGGTGAAGCTGTTGGGCCTGGTCTCCGACGCCTCGTGATAGCGAATGCCTTCCAGGGCCAGGGCGCCCAGGAGCGGGTCTTCCATATACTGGTCAAAACAGCAATTGAGCAGTCTTCGCAGCGCTTCTTCCGGCGGCAGGTCATCTATATCAAGTGCGATCAGTTCCTGCATTATCCGCTGGGAGGCGTCATCCAGGACGGTTGAAAACAACACTTCCTTGGAGCCGTAATAGTGGTAGACCAGTTGTTTGGTCACGCCGGCTTCCCGGGCGATATCTTCTACTCGGGCACCCGCCAGACCTTTCAGAGCAAAGATCTGCCTGGCGGCGGCGAGCAGACGATTCATGGTATCCCGCTTGCCAGGTTCTGCACGGGTTGACGGGGTGTTCATAGTTGTCTCTGGCTTCAGTGAAAAAACATCAGATGTTAGTGCTCATAGCATAAAGGATTGCGGCATCACTGTAATGAACTTGAGCCGCTGACGAGTCGGCAACGGGAGCAGATATGGATCTGAATATTACCGGTCGCAAAGCCATTGTCTGTGCTTCTTCGCGGGGCCTGGGTAAAGCCTGCGCCATGGCCCTGGCCGCTGAAGGATGCGAGGTTTTCATCAATGGCCGCGAGGCCGTCAGCTTGAATGAGGCTGCGATGGCAATCCGTGACAGCACGGGTCTTGAGGTGGTTCAGGTGGTCGCGGATCTCAACACCAGCGCTGGCCGGGACGCGCTCCTGGCGGCTTGTCCCGCTCCGGATATTCTGATCACCAACAATGGTGGGCCCGCGCCGGGCAAGTTCCAGGACTGGGATCTCGATTGCTGGCAGCAAGCGCTGGAGGCCAATATGCTCAGCGCCATCCTTTTGATTCAGGCTGTCGTTGACGGAATGCGCGAGAGGCGTTTTGGTCGGATCGTCAATATCACCTCGGCCATGGTCAAGTCCCCGCGGTTGCCAATGGGTCTCTCGACGGCAGCCAGAGCCGGGCTGACGGCGTTCTCGAAAGCCCTGTCGGTAGAAGTTATCCGTGACAATGTCACGATCAACAATCTTTTGCCCGAACGCATCGCGACCGATCGGCTGGCCTACATGACCGGCCAGTTGGCAAAGCACAGGAACATCAGTCTGGAGGAGGCGAGAACCGAAATGCTCCGCCCGGTTCCGGCACGGCGTTTCGGCACTCCTGAGGAATTCGCCGCCGCCTGCGCTTTTCTGTGCGCGGCTCAGGCGGGTTACATTACCGGGCAGAATTTGCAGCTGGATGGCGGAGCCTATACCGGCCTGATTTGAAATCAGGCTTTGCTTCTGGTTTTCCAATCGGCTGGAGCCTGCTCTGCGGGGGCAAAATCGAGTTCGACGTCCACGTCATTGGGATCCTTGAAGAACACCTGCCAGGTCCGGATGTCCCCCGGCGCGCGGATGATTCGATAACGAATGGCGTGCCGGTCGAGTTTGTCTAATGTCTCTGTCAAACCCTGCGCAAAGAACGCCATATGATCCAGCACGCCGCGGCGAGGGTTGGGCATGTCATTTATTGCGATAACGTGAAGCACAGGGCGGCCCTTGGCGTAAAGCCACAGCCCGGGCACTGGAAAGGGTGGCCTTGCTCCGACTTCGAGTCCAAGCAGGTTCACATAGAACTGCTGTGTCTCCTCGAGCTGGTCAGTGACGATGGTGAAGTGGTCCATTCTGAGAATCATGGCTTGCCTGCCGTTTTTATGGAGTTTGCCTCTTGCCGGCTAACCACAGCTGGTTAGCCGGCAATAGACGTATATTACTCTTCTTCCTTGCAGATCAGTTTCGCTCGCATCGTGGCGCTTGCATAACTGCCGTCCAATCGCAGAACGGCCGACGCACCTGCCTTGATGGGAGTCATTGGGGATTCAGAAGCCGCAGTTTCGGCAGGCCCCGGGTTTAACTGACAGGTCACGGTAGAATCACTGTTATTGGTTACCTGAAGCACTTGGGTACCGACTGCTCCTCCAGGCCCTGGCGTAGTGGCAGTATCATCACCGACTATCTTCGTTTCGATATCCAGGCCGTTCAGCTCCTTGTCCAGCTCGATATTTTCCGCGAAAGCCGCCAATGGCAGACAAGCGAGCAAGCCTAGTGTCGCCGCAATCTTCTTCATTGTAATTCTCCTGCTATGTTGGGAGGGGCTTATCTGTAGAGACGCTACCCTCTCAGGAGTTCCTGCAATTGCTCCGAGAAGTTTGGGTTTGTTCGACGAAAAGAACAAGTTACCACTTCGCTCTTTATTGATTAAAAAAGTAGTTTCAGGTATTGGTTTTTCGAATACCTGAAACTGTTATTTGTGGATTGTTTATTGAGCTTGAGTGGTTATGCTGAAATGTAAATTCAGTGTTCAACAAAAATAACCGCTGAGAGTGCCTCTTATGTATTCAGTACATTACGATGAATACGATCCGTCCGCAGCTGGAGAGTTTCTGACAGAATCTCGACTGGTGAATGAGGGCTTTGACATACGTATTGAACATGCGCATTGGTCAAATTCCGGCACGGCGGTGATTCAGGCGAAGAGCAGCTGTCTGCTGCGTCTGGTACTACCAACACCAGCAAGACGGTGGTCTCCTTTTTCGGATAATAAAGGCCGTTTTTCCGACCTCAGCTGTGAATTTCAGCCGCTTGGGCAGGCGCTGTTTCTGCCGCGGGATACGGAATTTCAGTTTTGCCACGGCGTATCCGAATACAAGGCCATGATATGCCTGTTCGATCCCGGCATCATGGGCCCGCTGGCTGGAATCCAGTGGCAGTGGGATGGCTGTCTGAGCGACAGCATGCTGAATCTGGAGAGCCCCTACCTTAGGACGTCACTGCAGCGTCTTGCCCAGGAAGTTGCTGCACCCGGTTTTGCCAGCGAGCTGCATACCGAGTGCCTGCTGACCGGTGTTGCACTTGATTTGCATCGGCAGTTCCTGAGTTCCCAGGTTACCGCTGATTCAGGAAAATTGAGCCCCAGGCAGCTGCGAACCCTGCGCGAAATGTTCGAGACGGAACCTGAACACAGCAGCTCCCTCAAGCAATTGGCAGACGCGCTCGATATGCCGGCCAGGCGCCTTTCGGAGCAGTTCAAGAACACCACCGGTCTCACGCTACGCCAATTTGCCGCGCAGGCACGCATCCGCCGCGCAAAGTCACTGCTGCTCGATAGCAAGGTGTTGATCAAGCAGATCTCCTATCAAACCGGGTTCCTCAATCCGGCCTCCTTTACGGCAGCATTCCGCAAGGAGGTCGGTATGACCCCTGAAGCCTTTCGTCAAATGCACCGGTAGGCAGTTGCTCTCAGTAAGCGGGCACGGCGTCGTCGCGGCGAAATACCGGGTAACCGCCCAGCGTCAGTAGCATCAGGGGTCCGACAACAAAGCAGACGGCGCTGAAGGCCAGGAGGCCGGAGTAGTCGCCAGTAAGACTGTAGAGCGCGCCAAACAGTAACGGCGCTGCGGCAGCACCCGCTGTGATCAAACCCAGGTGAACACCAAAGAGCCGGCCATAATCACGCATGCCGAAATATCGGGCGATAAGAAAGGCGGCGATGTCGAACTCCGCTCCTGCACCTATGCCTACCAGCAAGGTTGCCAGAACATAGAGCCCGGTGTTGCCGCTGCTCAGGGCGAAAATCAGGCAGGCAACAGCGGGCATAAGCAGGGCGATGGACGCTACTCCCGGGGCCCACAAACGATCGATCAGATAGCCTACTACCAGTCTTCCGAAGATCAGCGAAATACCGAAGGCACTGAAAATCTGTCCGGCCTCAACGGCGCTCAGCCCTCTGTCCTGCAGCAGCGGGATGATATTGGTGACCAGTCCGACAACGCAGGCTACCACCAGGGTCATGGACAGGTTGCACACCCAGAAGCGCCAGGATTTTAGCGCCTCACTCAGCAGCATGCCGCTGGATGGGTCCTGGGGCTGGGGTTGTCCCACCGAAGCCGCACTGTTTTCTGACCTGACAGGCATCAACCAGCGCAAGGTCAGCGGCAGGGCTATCAGAACCGGCAGCAGCGACAGCGCGATAAATCCGGCTTGCCAGTTCCAGGTTGATACAGCCCAGGTGACCAGTAGCGGCAACCCGGCTGCGGCGAGTCCGGAGCCGCTGAGAATGATGGCCAGGGCCAGCCCACGATTTTCCACAAACCAGAGGTTGACCAGGTGGGACCAGGTGATCTGCAACGTCCCCAGACCCGCCAGGGGTACCAGAAAATAACCCAGATAAAGGCTCCATATCGTGGTCTGCATCTGGGTCAGCAGAACCATGCTGATTGAAAGAGCGAGCAGCGAGAGGATGGTGACAATGCGCAACCCGAATTTCAGGTTCAGCCAGCCCGCTAGTTGAGCCGCGACTATGGTGCCGAGCGACAGGGCGGTGATGGCGGCCTGCAACTCGCTGCGGCCCCAGCCCATTGCCTGCTCCAGCGGTATCATCATTGCGCTGAAGCTGTATAACAGCAGCGAGCTGGAGCTGGTCGCCACGCCGACGATGGCGAGAATGAGGATCTTCCAGCCGATTTTGAATTCTCTGTTATCGAACTGTTTCATGGTCTCTCTGCCCGTTAAAGATGGTTTCAAATCTTGCGGTATAGCGTCAGTCGTTACCGATAAACTGAGCCGCCTCGGCGCTTTTCTTTACTACGTGGTCACGTCTCAGGCTGCCGGGCGAGTCTGCGCCTGCCGCAACCGCAAGATCTTCCGGATGAATCAGCGTCGGCCCGTTTCGCAGTTCCTGCAGAGCCAGGCGGGCAATGTCATCCGCCTGCGGTAACGGCATGGTCATTGCGTTGGGAATATTCAATCGTTGCATGGTCTCGCGCATCGTTGGGGTATCCACGGTGCTGATCAGCAGATTGAGCACATCGACGCCTCGATCCTTCCACTCGGCCCAAAGCGATTCGCCCAGATTCAGCGAAAAGGCCTTCGTTGCTGAATACATCCCCAGCTTGCGCACGCCGCCCAGTGCCGCATGTGAACCTACCAGCAGCAACCCGCCACGGCCTTGCTCTATCATCCGGCGTCCAAACGCGTGGCTGATATCCATGACCGTCTGCGTGTTCATTCTGAGCAGCTTCATCCAATGCTCGGCATCGGTGTTGAGAAACTGGCTGATAAAGGGATCACCGCCGGCGTTGTATATCACCAGGCCGACCTGACGGGCGCCGATGGCTCCTAGCAGCCTTGAGGTGGCATCCGCTGCCGACAGGTCCTGCGTCACGCATAACGCCTGAATGCCGTGCTGCGCTTCAAGCTCGGCTTTCAGGGACTCAAGCGCTGTCTCGTTTCGGGCGACCAGAATGCAATTCAGACCCTGCGCCGCGACCTCGCGCGCGAAGGCTGCACCGATGCCATGCGATGCCCCCGCGATAAGCGCCCAGTCACCATAACGACGGTGAAACGCGGGCGCATCGTCCAGCTGGTTGATGGTTTCTTCAGACATATCCGCTCCGGGTACGATCAGTGTCCAGGTTCATAGGGGGGGAAGGTCGATATGGCTGGCGGAGGCGCCAATAGCAGTGCCGCCGAACACCTGGACGCGCCGTTCAATTTGCGAAGCAAAAAGTGTCAGCAGGGGCAGATCATGCTCAGCGCCAGCGGTGGTAACGAAGCTCTCCAGCGCAGCCTCCATTTCCTGATGATCTGCAAAGCGCTGGTCGAGCAGTGCTTCGGTTTCACGTATGTCCTGGGCTTGTAGCTCCAGCATCATGGCGTCGGCCTTGCCCAGATATTCCACGATCTTGCGCACGGCGTTCAGCTTGGTCTTCTGAAAGGGATCAGCCACTTCGACCTGTTCGACCGCATCGCTCAGCATGCTCAGCAGTTCGGCGTTGGGTCCCTGTGGTTTGATGGGAGTCACTGGCGTCTCGATTGCCACGCCCATTGATTCAGCCAGGGCGTGGACTACTACGCGGCGCAGGGCAATATCGAATTCAATATAGGTATCGTGGGGATCTCCCGGCTTTGGCGTAGCGACGGTCGAGGAGAACTGCATGGTGCTGACGGTGGAGAACAGTGTGGTATGAAACCGCACAACGTCGGGCTCAGGCGGTTCGCCGCTGACCTGCTGGTAATATTCGTAGAGCTGTTTGAAAGGCCCTCCAAGCGGTTCGTAATTGTCCCGCATCCGCGCTGATGCCAGGTCGGCCAGCGGGTCGCCGATCATCGCGAACTCGAAATCATAGAGAGTGGTCAGCTTGCCGTTCTCGAACAGATACTGACCCGAGTCGTACTGCACCAGGCTGGGCTTGGTGCGGTGCTGGGGCACATTGCGGCGTAGCCAGTTGAGGGCAAATTCCAGTAGCGGCTGCGGACGGGTTTTATTGCGCGCGTAAAGCGGGTAATAGGCGTTAAGCCCGGCCAGCGAAATGGCTTCGGCACCCTCGGGCAGATCGATGCCCTTGGCTACAAAGCCATCCAATGGCAATTGGTGCATGGCGACCATGGCGTCTATGTATTGCTTGGCCAGGCTCAGGCGTTCGGCGTCGTCCCTGGCGGTGGAAACATCTCTAGTGCCGGGCACGGCTTGCATGACGATGGCCAGCGGGTCTTCGCAGAATCCATAGATATGCGGTGCCGGAACGCCCTGCTGACCGATCAGCGCGAGAATATCCGCTTCGCGGCGCAGATCATCCGGAAACGGGCTGACGTCACCGCCCCGGTCGCCGCGGATGTGCAGTTTGAGTATTTCGTCGCCACGTTGCAGGTCCATGTTCCAGGCCGGGCGCCAGCGCGGTAGCCGGTCTGTGCTGACCACGGTCCCGCCCAGCAGCGTTTCCACGAAGCCACGTATCTTTTGTTCCATCAACTGGTCGGTACTGGCATTGTCTAAGACCATGTTCATTGGTTACTCCACGAATAAGCTTTTGGACCTGGCGCCGGCCAGGTCTGTAAATGAATAGAGCGCTCAGGCCCCTGGGGCAGCCAGTTCCGGCCCGCCAACCTGATCCAGGGACACGCCCTTTTTCTTTGCCAGATCGGCGGTGTCGAGGTACTCGCGCCACGCCGTGATTTTGCCCTCGGCATCGAGTTCGTAAACCGCGACCATGGAATGCGGCATGGGCTTGCCGCTGGAGACGGCGTAGTCATCCCGTTCGGTCATCACGATGCTGTCCGAGGACACCATGTTGCGGATGACGCAGTGGTTGTGGGTGACGTAACTCATCTGCCGCTGGATCTCGTCACGTAGCGCAGCGCGGCCGCGAATCACTGGCCCGCCGGGAACCCAAAGCTGCCAGACTGCGTCCTCGCTCATCATGTTCAAAATGGTGTCCAGCTGCGGGCGCGACGTAGCTGTGCCGTCACCCCATGCCGCGCAGAATTCCCTGATGATTTCTTCTTGTCGTAAGCCCATTGCAAAAATCTCTTCTGGAGTAGGTTGAAGGTCTGCGCTCAAAGGTAGGCACGGACTACCGGGACCATGGGCGTGCCGCAACTCATGCCGCCGTCGACGCGCATCAGGGCGCCGTTCACATAACGCGCCTCATCCGAGGCGAGGAAGAGCGCCATATTGGCAATATCTTCCGGCTCGCCCAGCTGCGGCACGTTCTGCAGGTCGAGGAAGGCGCGGGTCATCTCTTCATTGGCCCAGCCTTCAAGGGCAGCGGTACGGATCACGCCAGGGAGAATCGCGTTGCAGCGAACGCCCTGCTTGCCGAAGGTGGCGGCGATGGTTTGCACATACCAGTTGAGTGCCGCTTTGGACGCGCCATAGCTGAACTGGGCGACTTCCCCGGCAATCGAGCTGGTGGACGAGGTGAAGATGATCGAGCCGGAGGCTTGCTCCAGCATGTGGGGCAGGGCGTGTTTGCAGGCAAGAACGCCCCCCAGCACGTTGACGCGCATGTTGGCGTGGAACAGCTCTTCATTGAAATTGATGAAGTCCACGTCCCGCGCTGTTTCCGGGTTCTTGTTGACTGCGTTGTTGAACAGGATGTCGATCCGGCCGTAGGTCTCGATGGCGGTGGCTATCATCTGTTTGAGATCGGCCTCCTGGCCAACGTCAACCTTGAGCGCCGTCGCTTCGTTGCCCGCCGCAGTGATGCTGTGGGCGACTCGATCCGCGGCGTCCGCATACAGATCGGTCACTACAACCTTGGCGCCCTGAGCGGCAAATGCGATGGCGCTGGCGCGGCCGATGCCGCTCCCTGCGCCAGTGATCACGGCTACTTTTCCAGCAAGTCTGTTCATGGAAAGCTCCAATCTGGGGATCAGGTAAGCGTTAACGGCGTTGGCCAGCGGCAATGGTTTGTGGATTGGCTTCGCGCTCCATAATGGGCGCATCGCGGTAGCGCGTCGGGCCATTGCCGAACATCCCGTACTGGCTGCGAGTGAAGTCATACAACGAATAGGAATCCTGCTGCGGATTATTGGGGATGCCATAGGCCTGAATATTGTATTGCGCGCCCGAGCGGAACATTTCGCCGCTGTCATCCCAGGCGTCGTACAAGGCCGCGCCGAAGGTGTCTTCGTCAATGTAGTAACGGCGGGATTTCTGTGCGTGCCGCACACCTTCCTTGCGCTCAGCTGAAACTACCCAGGCGCGGTGCAGTTCCCAACGCTCGCAGGCCGGGTTGATATGGTTGTCCATCAGCTTGGTGTCCATGTCGCAACCCCATTTCAACTCGTAGTTGCTGTAGGGCAGAAACATTTCCTTTTTGCCTTCCAGCGTCCAGTTGAAACGGTCCATCTTGCCGGAGAAGAGAAAGATTTCGTCGTAGAAGGACACGCTGCCGAACGCCGCGTTGGGCGTGTCATAGGAAAATTCCGGGGCCTTGCGGATGCGTCGCTGTCCGGTCGAATAGCTCCAGGCATAGCGATCATTCTCCACTGGATCAAGGTGATCCCAATACCCGGAGGCGGTGCCAGCGGTACGGGCCGGGGCGACGATGCGTGACCAGATCCGGCTAGCGATCTTCGGGTCGCGTCCGTCCACGTCCAATTGATAGAACGGTTTTTCACCGGTGGAACGGTTGGTGTTGGTCAAGGTGACATGGCCCTGGTTGACCACATAGGCGCTGTGGTTCCAATCCCAGCCGTTGATACCCTGATAGTTGAGCAGGTAGTTCCACATTACCTGTTCGCCGATCTCCGGAATCGGAAAGGGCAGCCCGCCACGGCAGGCTTCGCTGACGGATAACCCACCGTGAAGCGATTTGCATTCCGGATTGCCTGCATTGTCTACGGTTGCCGCTAGAAAGGCCTCGGGGAAAGCCGCCGTGCGGTGGGTCGGATAAATATCCATGTAGTAGGTATCCGGGTACTGCTTGAGCAACTTCATTTGCCCGGAGGACAGCTCGTCGGCAAATTCATCGGCGTTGTCGGCGGTAATGCGAAACAGCGGCTCTTCGTCGGCGAAGGGATTTGGCCAGGATCCGTCGGCTGGCTCCAGGCCGGCGGGCACTTTCAGGCCGCCGGCGTAAGCGGGGATGGTGCCTGCTTCATTACCTGCGGCTATCGCACCAAAGCGGGTAAGGTCCTGGCCCAGGTCATCGGCGGTCCATGTCTCGTTACCCAGCGCCGAGGTAGCTATGACCGCGAGCAGGCTGATTGCAATCTGATTCATCTTCATGGAGTACTCCCAATTTTATTGTTATGTCTGAAGGCTGTTACCTAGAACGCAGTGCTCAGGGTTAACGATACCCAGTCACGATCGGAGAGGCCGATGCTGCCGTTACCCCCTACCACGGTGTTCCCGACGCCAGGAACGTTGCGGGTGATGGTGTCGGAGCCATAGCCGATGTAAGACAGGCTGATGTCGTAGCGCTCATCCAGCACACCCTTGATGCCCACTTTGAAGTTGTAATCGCCTTCGTTGCCACCACCGGTGGCAGCATTGCCGGAAAGACCGTAGTTGAGGCTCATTGGTGCGGAGATATTCCAGCCAGGCAGAACACCTAACCACTGAGGCGTGAAGTTGATCGCCAGCCCGGCGTAGTTGCGGGTAGCGCAACCCCAGTCCTTATCCTGGTCGACACAGCCGCCATAGCCTTCGCCGCGGAACTGATCGGCGTTCTCGGTTACTTTATCCAGGTGGCTGTAGGCGACTTCGGTAATCAGAGAGCCGGTGTCCCAAAGCGGTGTGGAAGGTAATAGCCAGAGCGCATTAGCGACCATATGCCAGGTGTCGCCCCGCGCGCCCTGGTTGTCTGCCAGATCGAACCGACTGGAAATCAGCGAAGCGTTCTCGCGATACGACAGGTCAACGCCCACCGAAGCACCGCCGAGTACCGGACCCGCTGACCAGCTCAAGCCGTAGAGCTTGATGTCTTCGGGGTATATATAACGAGCAGAGCTGGGTCCGGTTTGCAGACCCCAGGGGGTGTAGTCGTCAAACTCCCGGTAGAACGCGCTGATATCCGACTGCATGAAATCGAGGCTGTAACGCGCCATGACGCCCCAGTTGCCGCGGTTGTCAGGTTCGAGCGGGTCCTCAATGGGAAAGGCAAAGCCGGGCGCAACGGGCAAGCGATCCGGGCCTTGCAGAGCAACATCGGCGGAGGCCAGATAGGTTCCGCCTTCAGGTGCGCGCGTCGAATCCCACTCAAGGAAATACTGTGCCGCGAGGGAAAGCCGGTCAGTCACTTGAGCCTGGCCGGAAATCTGTGCCAGAGGCAGGAATACCTCGCGGGTTTCGGTACCAGGATTTGCCTGGGCTTTGCGGCCATCAAGGGGAGCCTGCGCGTAGGACACGGCATGACCGGGAATCAACAGTCCATTGCCCCAGTAGAGCGTGTGGCGTCCGGCGCGAAGACTGACAGGCGCATCGCCTACATAAAACCGGGTGAATAAAAAGGCATCGAGGAGCTCGCCGTTCAAGCCTCGGTGGTAGCGCTTGGTGTGGGACGAATACTGATCATCGAAATAGCTGGTAGTACTCGGACCGGCAGGCGCGCCGGGGTAATAGACATTGCCCGGATTGGTCTCGACGTCAGTATCGGCGTAGGCCTGATCGTACCAGGCCGCACCGCTGATGCGCAGGCCGTGGTCTCGTTTATAGGCCAGCTCGAACTCGCTCATCACATCCAGACGATTGGTTACCACATCGCCGCGATCAAACTTGTAGTTCGATTCGTCGTAGGTGGCGTTGTTGCCGAGCGCGTTATCGCGGCCCTCGGCGCGGACGCCCAGGTTGTAGCGAATGGTGTTGTCCCAGCGACCGATCAAGTCGGGATTACCGGTATCGAATTCTGCTGCCTGAATGTTATTGGCACAGACAAGCGCGACTGAAAGTCCTACAGCCTTGCTGAGTGATGACAACTCTGGCTTGAACATTAAGCTTCTCCGTTGATCTTGTTTTTATAATCTGACCGTTGTCAGTAAACGCGACAGGGATGGAGGCGACAACGCCAATGCCTATCGCTGAACTGCCTGGACCTATCGATAAACTGCTTTGCGCTGTAACAGGCGTCGGCAGTGTTTGCTGCGGAGAATCCATTCGCCTGGTTGGCCGGCCGGACAAAGCCAAACCGGACCAACCTGGCCGGCCTTAATAGCTGGCGGCTCAGTGCGCCTGCAGCCAAGTATCCATCGCCTGCCATACCTGCAATCGTGAGGAGGCCATGTTATGCATATGGGCCGCGTGTCCGATGAGGGTGACCGTTCGGTCACTGGCTTGGGGGTAGAATGAGGCTTCACGTTGTGGGTCAGGGCTGACATCGACCTCGCCGTACAGCAGCAGCACCGGGCAGTCGATGGCACCTGCCTGGTTCTCCACCGCACCTGGGGTAAGCGCCGCCAGAGCGAGTGTTACTGGCGTGAGGCCGGCGTGCTGATCGTCACGCGCTATCAGGTCCTCCGGCACATCAGGCAGGTGAAAGAATCCGCGCATTGTCTGCCGATCAGTCGGAATGTAGCCGCCATCGGAAAGGCTCGCCTGAACGCTGGCTGCGTCAGTGTCGCCAAGCTCAAGGGGCAGGTTGCTCCATCCCGCAACGATCAGCCGCTCAAAGCTTTTAAAACGGCCCTGTTGATAAACCGCCAGCATGCCGCCCATCGAGTGGCCCAGGCCGGACACACGCAGCTTGCCGTGCGGCGGCAATTGCAGCCATTCGCCGTCCTGCAGTGCAACAGCGGCTTGCCGTGCCGCGAAGTCGCTGGCAGCGGCAATCACTTCCAGCGTCAGTTGTTTTTCGGGTTCGGGTTTGCTGCTGTTGCCCATTCCGAGGGTGTCCAGAGCCAGCACCAGATAGCCACGGTCGGTCATGAATCTGGCAAAGCTGTAGGAGGGGTCCAGATAGCTCGGATGGTAGTACTCACCGCAACAGCTGCCGCCATGCAGGCACACCAGCAGCTCGACCGGGCGCTCGGTCGCTACTGCTTCGTCTGGGGCGAACAATGAACCCGACAGCGTAACGGGTATGGAATAGGGCGTGAGATGGCTGACATTCCACGTCAGTTTGATTTGCCGCATGGGTCGATTCCTTGTTGCAAAGAAAAAGCCCTTCAGCTGCGAATGCAACTGAAGGGCTCTCGGGTCGTTCAATTAGCGCTGTGATTCACGCGATACGATCGCTTCAGGGTTCAGCTCACGCTCGCTTCTGGCCTCGCTCAATACGCGATAACCACCGGTCATGCCGTCGTTGATGATGCCGTACATGCCCTTGTTGAAGTCGAAAATGGTGTGTTTGACGATGTAGGGAATGTCGTGATCGTAGAACTGCACACCACCCATCATCATCGAGCGGTACAGCTCACCATTCTGGTCCCATGCGTCATACAAGCCTGCACCGAAGGTATCTTCATCCAGGTAGTAGGTACGCTTGCTATATACGTGGCGCATGCCCGGCTTCAGCGTTGCTTCCACTTCCCAGACGCGATGCTTCTCCCAGCGCTCGCACTCTGGATTGGCATGTGAGGTCCGGAATTGATCGTCACAATCGAAGTAGAACTTGTAGGCGTTGTAAGGAATCAACATCTCCTTTCTGCCAACCAGTTTGAAATCAAACCGGTCCTGCACACCAGAGAACATGAAGAGCTCGTCGAACAGTTCCAGACCGCCCATGCTGCCGACCGGCGTGTCGTAGTTGAATTCCGGGGCCAATTTCACGCGGCGCTGGCCTGGCGTGTAGCTCCACGCACGACGTGGCTGCTCGGTAGGGTCAAGGAAGTCCATCAGACCTGTCAGTTCGCCGGCCTTGCGCGCAGGCGCTTTGGTCAGGGAATAAACGCGGTAGAACAATTCCGGATCGCGACCGGGGACGTCGATCTGGTAATAAGGACGTTCGACGAAGGTCGACTGGTTGGCTGTACGGGTAACGGTGCCGTTGCGGTCTACCACCCAGGTATCGGATGACGACGTGGTGGTGCCGTACTTGCCATCGTTGTAGCGCACCAACAGATTCCACATCATTTCGTTGCCGGTTTTCGCGATTGGGAAGGGAATCCCCCCGCGGCAGTCGGTTTCAAGTGCCAGACCTTCCTTGTAGGTATCGCAGGTAGTGGCGTTACGGATGGTCGCGTCCATCACTTCCTTCGGATAGGCCGCTGTCCGGTGGGACGGATAGATGTCCATGTAATACTCGGGATTGCGTTGCAGCACTTCCTTCTGCCCGGCACTCAGCAGATCGGCATACTCAGCCATGTTGGCCGAGGTAATGCGATACAGGGGCTCTTCGTCCTTGAACGGATCCACCCAGAAACCGCTGTCTGGCTCGAAGCCTTCCGGTGCGGTGCGCAGTCCGCCTTCATAAGGGGGAATGGTTCCGTCGGCGTTGCCTGCCTGGATTGCCCCGACAGGTGTCAGGCTTTGTCCGAGCTTTTCTGCCTCTTCAGGGCTGACGGCCGCGAAGGAGGCAGCAGATATTCCGCTCAGTAACAGACCGATAGCGATCTTCAGTTTCATGAAAGTTCTCCGTTATTGATGTTGTTAGAGGGAGTACTGCTGGACCCACGCCAATCGCTTACGGCGATGGAAGGCTCTACAGCTCCGCTACCATTGCAGATGGGTAATGCCTGATTTGAGATAGTGAAGGAAAAGCGCGGGCTGCATAGATCTACCAGCGCCTGAAAAAGCGCTGATAAATGCACTGACCATGATGACCGTCCGGAATGATCCAGATCTGTTCTCATTGTTCTGTCCTTTTATTTTTATTTTCTAGCGGCTGATTGCCTGTTGCGCAGCCTCGACGAACATCGGAGAGCTCGTTCGGACTGTTAGCAATGCCTGGGTAGACCCTATCAGAGATTTTTTTATAATTCCATATGCAGATTAAAATTCTGCAATAAGAATTGTAGGTGCTATTGTTAGAGGCACTTATGGTGAGAACCCTGTGTAGTGCGAATCGTTTTACTCAGAGTAAAACGGTTGCGCAGCACCTGATCGGACGTTGTTATAGGGTGCTCATCAGCTTGAAAAAGGGATACAACCATGAATAACAACAAGACTGATTTTGACGTGATTATCGTCGGTGGCGGCACCAACGGCTTGTCAGCGGGCTGCTACCTCGGCCTGGAAGGGAAAAAGATCCTGGTGCTGGAGGCGCTCGACAAAGTGGGCGGCATGGCATCGTCGGGATATCTGATCCCTGAAGCACCTGAGCATCTGGTGCACCCGTGCGCTCTCGACATGATGTCGATGCGTGTTCACTCCCACATACCCCAGGAACTGGACCTTGAGCGCCACGGATTCAAGGCGATCGAGCTGGCACCAGGGTATGTGTATCTGCACCCGGACGGGAGCTCGCTGGTGTTCTGGCGAGACCGCCTGAAGACCGCTGCGGAAATCAGGCGCTACAGTGAAAAGGACGCTGAAGCATTTCTGGAGTTCATGAACGTTATTGACATGTTCCTCGAAATTGCGCTCCCCATGATGCGTGTTGATCCGGCCAAACTGAACCTGAGTGCGAAGCTGAAAGTCGTGGGCAGCGCCCTGAAAAATCGCAAGCTCAAACCTGAATTGATGGCCCTGATGACAGGCTCCGCGCACCAGGCTGCGCGTGAACGCTTTGAACATCCAGTGACCATTTCCGCGATGTGCGCCTTGACCGGCCTGGCCGGTGATATTACCGCTGATGGCGGCGGCATCTACTATGCCTTGCTGGGCTTTCTTCACCGCTTTGGTGTCGGCCGCGTGCTCGGCGGCATGCAGCAACTAAGCAATGCCATGCGCTCCAGGCTCGAGGAGCTTGGCGGGCAGGTCATCATCTCTGCAACCGTGACGGAAATCGTCTCCAGCCAGGGCAGGGCGAAGGGGGTCAAATTGGCTGATGGGCGCGAGTTTACCGCCCGCTCGGTGATCGCCGGCTGCCATCCCAAGGTGGCGCTGGAGATGGTCACGGCGGGCGAAATGCCCAGGCATCTGCTTACCCGTATCGCCATGGCGCCGGCCAATGCCAAGGGCTCCGGACCGCTCAAGGTAGACGTGGCACTGGACGGTCAGATTTCCGTGCCGCGCTTCGAACAAGCCCGGGATGACGGCATCGACCTGCGCACGACCTGTCTGCTGATCGGCACCGAGGAAGCCGTGCTGGAAAACTTTACCGCCTGCGCCCGCGGTGAAGTACCCACTCTCCCGTATATCACCATGGCCGTTCCCAGCGCGGCGGATCCTTCCCAGGCTCCGGCCGGCCAGGATGTGCTCTATATCTATCCGCCGGTCATGCCGGTCAACCCGAAGGACGGTTGGGACAACATCAGGGAAGCGGTGGCGGATCAGGTAATCGATCAGCTTTCGGCCTATGTGGAAGGTATCAACGGACATGTCATCGGCCGGCGGATCGAAGCCGCGCCCGATTTTACCGCACGGCTGAACACGGTGAATGGATGTGTCGTGCATATCGACACCACCTCCATGCGCTCCAGCACCATGCGCCCGGCTCACGGACTGGGCGGCGATACCCTGCCGGTCGCGGGCTTGTATCTGGGCAGTGCCGGCATTCACCCCGGCGGCGGCGTGAATGGCATGTCTGGTCGCCTGGCAGCCAAACGCGTGGCCAGTTATCTGGCGAAGAATCCCTAACGATAAATAACAAGAATTACATTCTTACCAGGAGAACATGCTATGTCACTCGCAGCTCAGGAACTTGATATCGAAGCCGCCTACCACGCGGTCTCGGATACCTATCTTGGTTCGGACGTCGATATCCATGGCCTATGCCGGGAAAAGCGCCGCAACGAACCGGTGATGCAGGGCGACTTCGTCGACACCTACCTCAAGGTACCGACCAATGCCGGCGCCAAGGCGGCCAAATGTGCGGTGACGCTGTTCAGGTACAAGGACGTGATGGCGGTACTGCGTGACGCCGACACCTTCACCAGCGGTTTTATCGCCGAAGGGCTGGGTGCGTTTTTTGACGGCTTGATAGTCCTGGCGATGGATGGTGAGCAGCACCGTCGCACGCGAGCGCTACTCCAGCCGGTGTTCATGCCACAAACCGTAAATGAGTGGCGGCCCGAGATTGACCGCGTCATCCGGGAAGAATTTCTGTTGCCCATGGTGGCAGACAAGAAAGCCAATCTTATGGACTTCGGCCTCTACTTTCCGATTCGCGCCATGTATGCGCTGATGGGCTTTCCGGCCGACGATCCGGAGAAGTTCAAGAGGTACGCCAGCTGGGCGCTCGCGTTGGTGGCGGCAAACCAGATCGATCCGGAAAAGGCCAAAATTTACGGTCCCCTGGCTGGCCAGGCGGTGAAGAACCTTTACGATGCGATCAAAGAGATTGTCGTCCGCAAGCGTGCCGAGGGTACTCAAGGTAATGATCTGATCAGCCGCCTGATCAATGCGGAATATGAGGGGCGGGCACTGGACGATCATGAAGTGACCACCTTCGTCCGTTCGCTGCTGCCCGCTGCGGGAGAAACCACCACCCGGACGTTCAGCTCGGTGATGACGCTGTTGCTGGAGCGCCCCGAACTGCTGGAACGAGTGCGCACTGATCGCAGCCTGATCGGCAAGCTGATCGACGAATCCGTGCGTTACGAGCCGGTCTCGACCTTCAAGGTCCGCCAGGCCTCCAAGGACGTCGAGATTGGCGGCGTTATGGTGCCCAAGGGCTCGATGGTCCAGTGCATGGTGATTTCCGCCAACCGGGATGAAGAAGCCTTCGACAATCCGGATGCCTTCGAGCTGGATCGCAAGGCGCGCCCTGCGCTGGGATTTGGGTTTGGTCCGCATATGTGCATTGGACAGTTCGTGGCCAAGGTAGAGTTGAACAGCGCGATCAACGGCATTCTCGATCTGTTCCCCAACATCCGGCTGGATCCGGAGATGCCCGCGCCTAAGATTGCCGGGGCGCAGCTGCGTGGCGCGAAGACCGTTCATGCGATCTGGGACTGAAGCGCAGCACAAGCCAGATTACGATGGTCCGGATTACGATAGTCCAGCCCTACAAGGTGAAGATAAATGAGCAATATCGATAGTAAAGAGATCGAGAAATTTTTGCACGGCCAGCTGGAATGCTGGAACGCCGGTGACCGGGACGGTTTTTTTGAACACTACCGAAACGTTTCCCCCAATGGGCTGGATATCGAATATCTGGGCCGACCCGTGATGGAAGGTTTCGCGGTGCTGGAAGGCATGTGGGACCAGCAGAACAGCAAGTTCAGCGTGGAGGTCGAGCTGTCGATCATTGCCGCCAACGAAGCAGCCTGCCACCACAAGAACGTGATGCGCGACGGTAGCGGTGTTATCGAGACCATCGAGCTGTACAAGTTCGAGCAGGGCAAGACGCTGGTGCGCTACTTCATCAAGCAATGATGGGTAGGCCAGTCTGACCCTTCAGTCTAGGCCTCAAAATAACCGCAGGTAACGCTGCGGTTTTTCGGCGTCTGGTGCATGTTGGCGCGCGACGCACAGATGCACAGCCCAGCTCTGCTATGATTGGCGCTAGCGTCGAGCAAATCCCATCCAGGCCGAGCAAATCCCATCCAGGATATCCCCTATGAGCAAACAACTCGTTGAGAGCTGGCGCATCGAAGAGCGTCGGCAAATCGTCTCCCAGCGAGGCTTGAACGTCTGGCCGCATGATCAGCCGGACGATCTGGAGCAGATCGAACACATCCGTGAATGGCTCGATAGCCTGCTGGAGCCGGTAGTGCTGGACCATCCGTTGCATCCGTTGAAAATGCTGGTGTTCAGGGGTTTCAGCCCACGCATGGCTTACTATTTTGCCCTCGGTGATTACGAAGAAGCGGACCTCGAGCTGATCGAGAAAATGGTCAGACCGGGGGATAAGGTGCTGGAGTGTGGCGGCGGTGCCGGTATGACCGGCTCGTTGGCGGCGCGCTGTTCGGGTAATCCGGTCACCATCGTCGAGCCCAATGGGCTTATGCATGGGATTATCCGACAGAACGTTCAGCTTAACGGACAGGAATGTCGGCTGATTGCGGCGGCCGTGGTGGCCGACGACTACTCAGGCGATACGCTGACGCTTCGCGTGCAGGATGAATACTGGTGGAGTTCGGTGCTGGATCATGGGTCGGGGGAGCCGGTTCAGACGGCGGTCGCCAGGATCTCCGATCTGCTGGCCAGCATCTGTCCCAGCGTCCTGGTGCTGGATATCGAGGGCGCGGAAGTAGGGCTGTTGCCCGACAAGCTGCCCGATGATTTGCGACTGATCATGGTCGAGTTGCATTCACCGGATATAGGCGATGAGGCCACTGTCAGCGTAGTCAACACGATAATGCGTCAGGGTTTCCGCCTCTGCCATGTCAGGTCCCAGACCTGGGTGTTCGAGCGAGCGGCCTGAGCCGTCATCAAGCCATTTCGGGTTGATAGGGCTGGGGCTGGAATGCGCTGGCCGAGCGCAGCGTCAACAGGCTCAGGGATGCCACCATTGCCGCGACCAGCGAATACATGATGACGGGGTCGTAGTTTCCGTACTGGGTATGGATGTAGCCGAAAAAAGCCGGAGACATCCCCGCCACGATAGTCACCAGACCCAGATGCAAGCCGAAGATGCGCGCATAATCCTTCATGCCGAAATAGCGGGCAATGAGAAAGGCGGCAATATCAAATTCCGCGCCCGCGCTTAAACCTATGCAGACAGTAGCCAGCACCAGCAAGGCGGTAGACTCGGGGCCCGTTACCAGCAAGATAAGGCAACCTATGGCCGGGGTGAACAGCGCAGCGGCGGAAATGACGATGGGCGAGTAATGATCGAGCAGGTACCCAACAAACAACCGCCCGACAATGATGGATGCGCCGAAGGCACTGAAGATCTGGCTGGCGGTAAGTGCTGGTACGCCTTTGTCCTGCAGGTAAGGCACCATCACCGTGACCATGGCGACGATAAGCGATACGGACAGAATGAGCGATAGGTTGCACATCCAGAAGATCCTTGATTTGCGCGCTTCGGCAAAGCTGAGTCCGCTCGCCGCCAGAAGGGCCGTGCGGGCTTTTCCTTGAATGCTTTGGGGCTCGGCTGTCGGGATGTGCAGCCACAGCAGCGCCATGGGGAGCGTGGTCACCAGGGGCATGATCGCGAGCAGTACAAAGCCTGCCTGCCAGCCCCAGCGTTCCATGCACCAGGCCAGCAGGGGCGGAACGATTAACGCCGCCACGCCGGTCCCGCTCAGGATTATCGCCAGCGCCAGCCCACGGTTGCGCTCGTACCATAGGCTGATGAGTTGGGTCCAGGTGATGGCAATGGTTCCCAGGCAAAGCAGCGGCATGGCGAAAAACGCGAAATACAGCCAGGCGATATTGCCATTGAGCTGGGTCAGGGCGGCGTAGCACAGAACCTGCAGAACCAGGGAGACAATGGCCACCCGCCGCAAGCCGAAGCGGGCGTACAGCCATCCGAGCAACTGCGACGCGACGGCCACGCCAGCAAAGAGAAAGGTAATGGATGCCTGCAATTCGCCGCGGCTCCAGCCAAAGGCCTCCTGAAGCGGGATAACCATAGTGCCGAAGCCATAGAGCAGGGCCGCACTCATGCTGGTAACAACGCCAAACACGCCGAGAATCAGAAACCGCCAGCCCAGGCGGAATTCGGTAAGATCCAGCCTTGGTTGACGTGACAGGTTATGGTCGGACATTTTGCAACTCCTGCGGCACCTGCGCCTGCATGAAAGCCGGCGCATGAAATCAGCATTGTTTTTATGATTTTTTAAGTAACTCTTCGACCTTGGGCAAAGCGACCATGGTGGCTCCGCCATCCACCAGCAGCGAGGTGCCGGTGATGTAACCCGCCTCGCTTGAGGTCAGGAACAACACTGCGGAAGCGATATCAGCCGATTGCCCCAATCGGGGAACCGGAAAATGCTCCGCCAGCAAGTGGGGTAGCTCGTCGCCCAGGGTGCTCAACATATGGTGGGTGCCGATCAGGCCCGGTTCGACCACGTTGACCAGAATGTTCAGTGCGCCGAATTCGACGGCAAGCCCGCGCGCGAAGGCGTTCATAAAGGCCTTGCTTGAGCCGTAGGGGATCAGCGTTGGGGTGTACTTGCGGTTGGCCTCGCCGGAGGAAATGAAGATGATGCGTCCCTTGTCCTCCGCCTTGGTGAGGTGCGGCGCGGCATCCTTGGCCAGCCAGAACAGGGACTGGATGTTGCTGCGTACCAAGTGATCGAAGGTCTCGTCCGGCATCTCGGTGATCAACCCGTGGGCGGTATCTGCCGCGCAGTGAACCACAATATCCAGCTGACCGAAGTGCTCGATGGCACCCTCTACCATGGACCTTATCGCTGCCCGGTCGGCTATATCGCCGCCGACCAGCGCCGCTTCACGATCCAGCGCGTTTATCTGCTCGACCGTTTCATGACCGTATTTCGGGGTTCTTGCTGACACCACAACCTTGGCGCCTTCTTGAGCGTAGGCCAGGGCGATGGCTCTGCCCATGCCGCGTCCGGCGCCAGTCACCAGAACGACCTTGTCTTTGAATCTCATGTATTGCTCCCGCAGTGTCGAATCGAGTTGGCTGCCTGCAACGCAGGCAGACATGAAGCAGCGTTACAGATCAGCGCCGCGCACGTTGCGGGCTGTGCCGTTGCGACGGTCCGATTCGCCCCAGGCCAGCCAGCGGTCTGGTTCGCGATCGTCGCCAACTCGACGCCAGCGCCCTTCCTGCTGGGCAGTGATGGGGAAGCCGCCGACGAAATCGATCATTTCGCCCTTCGGCGCGGGAACAAATTCCCATTCTTCCTCACCGTCCAGGATGATGCGCGCCGAATCCAGGAAGTAGCTGCCGTCCTTGTGCACCGCCACGCCTTCAATATCGGTCGTCGTGCGTATTTCGCCTTTTTCATTCATGAAAATGGCATAGCCGAGGTGTTCGTGACCGACCATGAATGAGCCCGAGTCCCAAGTGCCGTCCTTGTAGATGGTCACGAATGACCACCAGATGACGTGCATCTTGTTGTTTACCACCAGGTCCTTCTTGAAGTGGATGGCGCCGCCTTCGGCCATGTAGAACTGGTCCAGGGCCATTGCGCCCTTTACCGGACGGCCCTCGCAGGTTCCCGAAATATCCCAGAGCTGGGAAACATAAAAGGTGCCCCATTCAACGCCTGGCAAGTACCACTGCAATCCGGGCCCAAGCAATTTGCCTTCAAGTTCAAACAGGCCTTCCTCCTTCCAGGTGAGCCTTTCGCTGGACGCGGTGATCTTCCAGGAATTGCCGGGCTCGTCAGGCTGATTGGTCCAGGTGACGGTGTCGCCTTCCAGCGTCTGCACCGGGATGGGCGTGGGTGCCTGGGCGGCCATACGCTCATGATCCATGCGTAGATGCTGTCCATCAATATGGTTGGTCTGATAGATGAACTTGGTTGGATTGGGCGTGCCGTTGGGCGCCAGGAGCGAGCGCACGAAAGAGTAAATGTTGCCCTCTTCGTCGCGCACCGAGCCAAAGGGGGAGCTCTTGCTCAACTGCAGCCCGAAGAAGCCCCGTTCACCGGCCATCGCTGGCCCAGTTACCTTGTGGGGGCCAACCAGCTGCTGATAACCAAAATCGCCGCGTTCAGGAATCGTTGTAAAAGTTCGCATAGCATTCTCATTGTTTTTAGGTGACTGGGGGTGGGTTATCGCTGGCTATGCCGCGATACGATTGCTTCCGGCGCCATGTTCCGTTCAGGTAGCGGGGTGGAAACAAACTTGTAACCGCCCTTCAGCCCATCGTTGATCACGCCGTACATTCCCTTGTTGAAGTCGTAGATTACGTTTTTGACGTTGTAGGGAATGTCCAGGTCGTAGAGTTGAACGCCGCTCAGGAACATCGACCGATACAGATTCCCCTGCTGGTCCCAGGCGTCATACAAGCCGACACCGAAGGTGTCTTCGTCCAGATAGTAGGTGCGCTTGGCATACACATGTCTGCTGTCTGGCTTGAGAGTGGCTTCCACTACCCAGACACGATGCAGTTCCCAGCGCTCACATTCAGGATTCGCATGGTTTTCAAGCATCTGCTCCTCCTGGCCACAATTGAAATAGAACTCGTAAGCGTTATAGGGAATGAACATCTCCTTGCGGCCGACCAGTTTGTAATCGAAACGCTCCTGGCTGCCGGAGAACATCTGCAGTTCATCGAAAAGCGTGACGCCGCCCTGACTCGCGACGGGTGTATCGAAGGCGAATTCCGGGGCCAGCTTGATGCGGCGCTGCCCTGGGGAATAGCTCCAGGCCCTGCGGGGTTGTTCTATCGGGTCGAGGTAGTCGGCCAGAACCGTTACCTCGCCTGCCCGGCGGGCTGGGTATCGGTTGAGGGAAAATACCCTGGCATACATGTCGGGGTTCCGATCTTCCTGGTCAACCTGGTAATAGGGCATTTCTTCAAAGGTCTGCTGCTCCGCGGCTTTGGTAACGCTGCCGTTGGAATCGATGATCCAGCTGTTGGAGGAGGCAGTGGTCGAGTACCCGGAGCCAATCTTGTAACGCAGCTGCTGGTTCCATAGCACTTCGTTGCCCGACTGGGGAATGGGAAAAGGTAGTCCGCCACGACAGGCGGTATCCACAGCCAGCCCGTCTTTCTCGGTATGACACTCGGTGGCGTTGCGAATGGTTGCCTCGACCACTTCCTTTGGATAGGCGGCAGTACGGTGGCTGGGAAAGATGTCGAGGTAATAGTCCGGATTGGTTTGCAACAGGTGCTTTTGTCCGGCACTCAGTTTGTCGGCGTATTGATCCATGTTGCTGGAGTCGATACGAAACAGCGGTTCTTCGTCCTTATAGGGATCAACCCAGAACCCCGAATCGGGCTCGAAACCTTCGGGCGCCGTGCGCAGACCGCCGGTATACGCAGGGATGGTGCCCTCACTGTTGCCTTCTTTGATGGCGCCCCAGGGCGTAAGACTTTCCCCCAGCTTGGCTGCTTCTTCGGGGCTGACCGCAGCCAGCGAGAATGTCGAGAGGCCGCTGAGTGCGGCGAGTAACACCAATCGATGCTTCATATGGTTCTCCAATTGTTTTTATTTGAACGATGGCCCAGCTTTACGTCTGTCCGGGATAGCAGCGTGGCTCTGCAGCTGGACGGCAGGGCATTTTTCAGGCGCGCTCGAAAAGCGTTCTGCAGGGTATGAAGGAGCTGATCACAGAAACGAATGCCTTCCAGCGTTGAGCTTTCCGGCAATCGATACATGACAACGCGAGGATGTGAGCTGGCCATGCAAGGCCATTCTGGATGGTTCATCGAAGGCAACCTTTTGTTTTTGTTATTGAAACTAAATTGACGAGCGCTATATGCACGCGCCTTGGCCATGCATTGAACCTAGCAGAGCAATTCGAATAAATCTACGATAGAGAATCTAGTTCTAACCGAAGAATTATGTTGGAAATTAGCATGAGGGTTATTCAGGCGGTGGCTGATAGTTGTTGTAGGTCAAGCACGGTGGGAGGTGGCGAGCACCATGTGTGTTTTTTTTGGGGCGATGGACGATGCGCCAGGAAGGCTGAATGAATCGTTTTACTCCAAGTAAAACAAAACCCCTTCTGAGAGGGGTTATGAGATGAAAATACACCATGCCGCTGAACGTCAAAGCCGCTCCGTGGCAACTAGCGGCCCGGTCCCTATCTCAACTCAGCATCAACATTCCACCGTCAATCATCAGGGTCTGGCCGGTCACGAAGCGCGAACCCTCACCGGCGAGAAAAACCAGAACGGGCGCAAGATCCTGCGTGGCATCGCCAAGCTGGCCTCCAAGCGGAATCAGACTGGCCATGAATGCATCGTGCTGCTTAAGCTGGGTCTCGCTCATGCTGGCGCGGGTGGCGTCGTACATTGGCGTCCATATCGCCGGGGCGATGGCGTTAACGGTAATGCCGTGCGGACCCCACTCGCGTGCGACGGTACGCGTCCATGCCAAGACCGCGCCCTTGCTGGCGGCGTAGTGCGCTTTGCCAGGCTGCCCGCCCACTCCAGCGGCTGAGGCAAAATTAATGATCCGCCCGCCACCTTGTCGCATACGCTCGTAGGCCGCGCGGTTGGTCAGAAAGGTGCCGCGGGTGTTTACCGCAAACACTTGTTCCCACTCATCCAGGGTGATTTCATCAGCAGTGGCGTTGGGCGCTATTCCAGCAGCATTGACCAGCACGTCCAGCCCGCCCAACTGACCGGTAGCCAAGTCGAACGCTTCGTTCACCGACGCGGAATCGGAGATATCACAGATCCGGCTTTTTGCCCAACCGCCTCCCTCACTCATCACAGGCTCTTGCGAGGTGTCGACATCAAGACTGATGACATGGGCGCCCTCGGCGATGTATGCCGCGACGATCGCAGCGCCAATGCCGCGCGCGCCGCCTGTCACGATGATGCGTTTGCCAGCCAGTTGCATGGAGCCGCCCTCATGGTGTGCAGCGACGCCTGCCGCTGCTGGATAGGAGATTGTGGTTATTCGATTCGCGACAGCGCGCCCTCAAACAGCCGCAGCGCTGAGGCGTGGTGTTTTCTACCGTGTTCCATCGACGCCTTGCCCGCGCAAGCCCGGGCGTAGCTGACTTCTAGAAAAATGCCAAGCTTGAAAGCCGCGAGCACCAGATACCAGGTAAAGGCTTCGAAGCTGCGGGAGCTGCCGGCCACATAGCGCGCCACCAGCTCGTCCACTGCGGGGAACCCTTCCCAGGGATGTACCTCGATCGTGCCGGCGCCATGGCCGCTGGCGTCCGGCCATGTCACCACCAGCCAGGCAAGATCCAGCAACGGATCGCCGACGGTAGCAAGCTCCCAGTCAACGATCGCACTAAGCTTCGGCTCCTTGCGACTGAACATCACATTGGATAGATGATAGTCGCCGTGCAGGATGCCTGGGCTGAACCGTTGCGGGCAGTTGTCATTCAGCCAGCGCGCCAGCCGGTCGAGCCCAGGAAGGCTGCCTGCGCCCGGCCAACCGGCGTAGCCGGCAACGCTTTCAAGCTGATGCAGCCAGCGGGCCACCTGCCGTTGATGAAAGCCGTCGGGCCGCCCGAAGCCGTCGAGACCGATGGCTCGATAGTCCAGCTCATGAAGGCAAAGCAGCGCGTCGACCATGGCCAGTCCCATGCGCTGGCGAATGTCGCGATCGCCGGCATGGGGCAGCGGCAAACCGGCTGCGCAATTGGGATTGAAGCCATCCACGGGTTCCATCAGGTAGAACTTCGCACCGAGGACAGTCTCGTCATCGCAGGCCGCGATCAATGCGGCGTGCGGCACCCGGCTGCCCGCCAGTGCCTTCAGCACGCGGGCTTCGCGTGCGATGGTCTTGCCACCTACTTCCCGTAATTCCGCCGATGGCCGACGCAGCACAAATTCACGTTCGCCCCGACGAAAGCGCAGCAATAGATTCTGCGTGCCGCCGGTGAGCCGCACGGCATTTTCCAGCGGTCCGGACGCAAGTTTCCGCTCATCCATCCAGGCGCCCAAACGGTCGAGATCGACCAGCTCGCGCCACTCAGCCTGGCTGCTCACCGCTGCTCTCCGCTTTGTTCCAACGTCGCTAGCGCGTCGGCATATTTCTCACGTGCCAGCGCCGCCGCGGTCGGGCGGTGGTAGCTGGGAAAGAGACTGTCGCTTGGCTGGTAGTCCCGTAGTAATTGCTTGGCCACGGTGACCTTATGCACCTCAGTCGGGCCGTCCGCCAGGCCCATCTGGAAGGAACGCAGAATGTACCCGGCGAATGGCATCTCCTCAGACACGCCGATCGAGCCATGTACATGCAGGGCGCGCGCGGCAATGTCATGCAGCACCTTGGGCATGGCTGCCTTTACTGCGGCGATGTCTTTACGCACGCGCAAATAGTCCTGGTACTTGTCGATGCGCCAGGCGGTGCGCATCACCAGCAACCGGAACTGCTCCAGCTCGATCCAGGAGTCGGCGATTTTTTCCTGCACCATCTGCTTTTCGGCCAGCAGGCCGCCCTGGGTGGTGCGCGACAGGGCGCGCTCGCACAATGCATCGAGCGCTCTTTGCGCCTGCCCGATAACGCGCATGGCGTGATGCACGCGACCACCACCGAGTCGCACTTGGGCGACGACGAAGGCTTCGCCGGGCTCGCCGAGCAGGTCGCTGGACGATACCCGCACCTTGTCGAAACGCAGGTAGGCGTGCGTGGCCTCCGGATCGTCGGCTATACCGACGTTGCGCACGATGTTCACGCCCGGCGCATTCGCCGGAACGATAAACATGGTGGTGCCCTTGTGCACCGAAACGCTCTTGTCGGTCACTGCCATGACAATAAAAAACGCCGCGTAGCGTGCATTGGAGCCGAACCACTTCTCACCGCTGATAAGCCAGTCGTCGCCGTCGCGCACGGCCTCGGTGGTGAACACGCTGGGGTCGGCGCCGCCCTGGGGCTCGGTCATGGCAAAGCAGGAGACGATCTCGTTGCCGAGCAAGGGTTCGAGGTACTTGCGTTTCTGCTCTTCGCTACCGTAGTGCGCGAGAATTTCGCCATTGCCCGAATCCGGCGCGTGGCAGCCGAAAACAATAGGCGCGAACAGTGCACGGCCGAGAATTTCATTGATCAGCGCCAGGCGCACCTGGCCATAACCTGGCCCGCCCAACTCAGGACCAAGATGACACGCCCAGAGCCTGCGAGCCCTGACCTGCGCCTGTAGTGGACGCACCAGCTGCTTGAATAGCGGATCATGAATGTTCCAAGGGCTGCCCAGTACATGCTCCAGCGGCTCGACTTCCTCACGAACGAAGCGGTCGATCCAGTCCAGCTCGGTTTGAAAGTCCGGATCGGTTTCGAAATCCCAGCTCATGTCTTGCCCCTAACAGTATGAGTGACGCTCAAGCGAGCAGCATGCCGCCATCGACCAACAAGGTCTGACCCAGCATGTAGCCAGCCAGCGGCGAAGCCAGGAACAGCGCAACGTTGGCCATGTCCTGTGGGGTGCCGAGGCGGCCCAGTGGAATTGCACGTAGCGCACCTTCGAGGCGTTTGGGGTTTTCAGTGGTGACGCGGGTGAGTTTGGTCTCCACCAGGCCCGGAGCGATGCCATTGACCCGGATGCCATCGCGCGCCCAGGCCTCACCAAGCGTGCGGGTCAGGCCAAAGGCCCCGGTCTTGGAGGCGTTGTAGGCCGGATTGCCTCGGGTCGAATGGAAGGCCGCCGCCGAGCTGACCGTAATCATCGCGCCACGTGATTCCTTGAGCAGCTCGAAAAACTTCTGCGCGCAGACCATCAGGCTTGTGAGGTTTATATCCAATACTTTCTTGAAGCCTTCAGTGAGAAATTCCTGACGATCGTAGAGCACCGTACCTTGCGCCTGAACTAACACATCAAGCCGAGTGAACGGCACGACCGCAGCCTCGATCACGTCAGCGTCGGAGACATCGATCTGCGCGTAGTGCAGTCCTTCGAGGCGCGAATCCACCGAGTCAGCGTAATCCTGTGCGCTCGGGCGGGTCCCCCAAACATGCACCTCCGCGCCGCGCTGGCGAAAGCTCTGCGCGATGCCGTTACCGATGCCGCTGGAGCCACCGACTACCAGCACCGTCTTGCCGCTGAAATCCAATTCGTTCATGGCGTTTTTCCTTGTTTGTTTTTATTCGCTTCTCAACGCGCAACCGTTTGACTGCATTGGGTTCCGGCGTCGATTCAGAGGGAGCGGGTCGCAGTGCCACCCGCCAGCAAGGTTCGATGGGATGCGTACAAGGTTTCACAGCCGAACAACGCCGGCCGCAGCCAGTCGGTCCAACTCAATATCGCCGATACCAAGCCCGCCGAGCACCTCGCGGCTGTGCTGGCCGAGGGCCGGTGGCGGGCGATCCAGCGACAATGGCAGATCACCGAAATCCCAGAACGCGCCAATCTGTTGCAGTTCGCCGTACACCGCATGTCGATAACGGGTATGCAAGCCAGCCGCGGCGTGGTCAGGGTTGTCGAGAAAGGGGTCGAGCTGCGCCTCGAGAACGGCTTCGGCGGGCACATCGTGCGCGCTCAAGGATAACAGCGCATCGGTCTGGGTCTGCGCGGCGAAATGCGCCTCGGGATAAGCGCCGACTAGCCCGTGGAAACGCTGCGCTTCTTCGGGCGCCAGCGCCGCCACGGCGACCCAGCCGTCACTACAACAATACAGCCGGTGCGTGTCGCACAGGCCAGTCTGGGTGGCGTCCAGGTGCGCTATCGGCGTGACGCTACCGTCCTCGCGGACGACCGCTTCGCTCATGGTGAGCAACGTAGCGCCAAGTAACGACGCGTTCACCATTTGCCCTTCGCCGGTCCGCGCCCGCTGGTAAAGACCCAATAGCAGAACGTACAGCGAAGAAAGCCCCGCAAAGAAATCACCAACGCCGAAACGCAGCCACATCGGCGGCTGGCCGGCACCGCCCTGTTCTACTTCCCAGCCGCAGGAGGCCTGCATCAGCTGGTCGAAGCCGGGCCAATCCGCACGTGGCCCGGTGGGTCCATAAGCACTGACGTGGCAGTAGAGAAGTTGCGGATTGATCAGCTTGAGGCAGTCGTAATCGACCTTCAGCTTGCGCGCTGCCGGCAAGCGCATGTTGTGATGGACCACATCGGCCCAACGTACCAGCGCCTCGACCGCCGGCTGACTTAGCTCATCGCCAAGTTTGAGCGCGACGCCGAGCTTGCCGCGCTGAGTGCCACTGAAAATGCGTTCCAGCCGACGCATGGCATCGCCGGCTGGGGCTTCGACCTTGATGACCTCTGCGCCCAGATCGGCCAGCATCATGCAGGCGAACGGTCCGGCCAGATAGGCGCCCAGATCGAGCACCTTGAGGTCATGCAAGGGTGGCAACGGCTCGCCCTGACGCGCCGTGCCCGGAATCAAACGCCGCTTTGGTGAAGTCTTGAAGCCGGCGCCGTTGTCCGCTCCAGGCTGAGGTGCGGAACGACCTATGCGTGCCGGCGGTGTGATCTTCCAGGCTGGCCCCGGTTGCAGCGTCTTGCCGAGCGTGGCGTCATCCACTTCAACGACATAGCCATTCAGCCGCGCCTGCTCGTCGAAATAGATGTCACCGAACGGCGCGGCAATCTGCGCGGAAACATCGTGCTGCCAGAAATGCTCGACCCAATCCTGAGCGGGCCGCATGGCGATGATGGCCCGGTTGGCCCCGAAATTCGGCGCCACATGGCTTGGCGGCCACTGTGCATTGAGCCGAGCGACTTCCGCCTCGCCCAGCTCAGCCATGGCGCTGTCCATCCACGGCGATTTATCCGGCGAGTAATGCACGTGAATCCAGCGACCATCGGCGCACTGGTGCAGCGGGATCGGGATGTGCTTGTCCAATCCCTTGGCAAACACCGGTGTCGGCGTTTGCGCGCGGCTCCAGTGCATGGTCATCGGAACCAGCGCGGCCTGGGCCAGACTGGTGTGCGCCGCGCCGCCATGTCCATCACGATCACGGGCGATCAACCGCGCCATCACGCCCACCACACACAGCCAGCTTGCCAGCCAGTTGGCAAAGGGCATGCGCACGAATACCGGCCCAGCGCGGTGGCCCGGCTGTTCGTCGAGCAGGCCCAGGCGTGCCAGCACCAGGGTTTCACGTGGCATTGCTTCGGCCAATGGATGCTTCTTTGGCCAGCCCGTGATGGCTGAAACGATCAGGCCAGGAAAGCGCTCCGCCAGCTGTACATCGTCAAGCCCCAGCGTCGCGGCCTGTTTGGGAGTGAATTCGTGGATGAACACGTCGGCGACGGCCAGCAGCTGTTCGAGTTGCTGCTGCCCGTCCGGCACGTCGATATCCAGCGTGACACTGCTCTTGCCCCGATTGAGCACCGCAAATAGCGCCTCCTGTCTCCGCGCCGGATTGCCGGGCGGCTCGACCAGAATCACCTCGGCGCCTGCTTCGCACAGGTGCAAACCCGCCGCAGCGCTCGCAATGCCTGAACCCAGGCTGACGACACGCAGGCCGTGCAACGTTGACTCACTCATAAGCACCTCTGAGTATCTTGTTTTGTCCGGTGCAGCTATTGCTGGGTAGGTTGTTCGATGTCCGAGCCGTGCCGAATGAGAATGTCGCGTCGATGACCGAACTGATGGATCAGCAGGCTGCCACCCGACAGCAACAACATGACGCCGGTCAACGGAACGGCGCTGGGCATGGTCCAGATACTCACCGCCGCTGCCCCGCAGGTACCCAAGAGAAATTGGATAGATCCCATGATGGCCGAGGCGGAGCCGGCACGATGCCCTTCATTGGCCATGGCGAGGGCGACTGCGTTGGGGGTGAGCAGGCCCATCGAGGTCATGTAGACAAAAAAGCAGATCATGAGCAAGGGCAGGGAGGCAACGTCCAACAGAGTCGCGACAAGCCCGGTGAGCGCCGCGACCACCGGGACCCGAATGACGTACTTCAACATGGTGGCGGGCCCGAAGCGGGCGACCAGCCGTGCATTGAATTGCGAGCCGGCAATCATGCCGAACGCATTGATCCCGAAAAACCAGCCGAAGTGCTCTGCAGGCACGCCATACAGTTCGATGATCACATAGGGGGAGCCGGCGATATAGGCGAACATGCCGCCAAAGGGCAGAGCGCCGATCAGCACATACATCATGAACTGGCCGTTTCCTAGCAGGCTGCCGTAACGGCGAAAGGTACCGCGAACGCCCAGACGCTCGGAGGTGTGCCGGGAGAGCGTTTCACGCATGCTGAAATGCATGCTCAACAGCAGCACCAGGCCGACGCCGGCGAGCACCGCGAAAATCCCACGCCATCCCATTACCATCAACAGCAGGCCGCCCACCATGGGCGCCAGAATCGGCGCCAGTCCCAGTGCCAGCATCAACATGGAGAACGCCCAGGCGGCCTGCGCGGTGGTGGTACGGTCGCGGATAACGGCTCGGCAAATGACCACGCCGGCGCTGCCCCCCAGAGCCTGGAGAAACCGTGAAGCGGTGAGCGTTGTCAGGTCGTTTGCCAGCATGCAACCGAGGGAGGCAGCTATGTAAAGTGCGAGCCCGACATACAATGGGGGCTTGCGCCCGTATCGGTCACTGAGAGGGCCGTATAGCAGTTGTCCCAGCGACATGCCCAGCAGAAAGATGGCCAGGGTAATCTGCACATCCGACGACTCGACGCCGAGACTCTGCCCTATTGAAGGAAAAGCGGGTAGATACAGATCGACTGACAGCGGGGAAAGTGCCGTCAACATGGCAAGCAGGAACAGCCAGCCAGGGAAAAATGGCGTCTTTTCTGTGTCACTCATTGATGGCAACTCCAGCGCAGTGGTTCAGAGATGTATGCAGGGCCAGCGCGCTCGGAATACCAACGGAGCTACGTTAAAAACCCCTTCAACCCTCGCGGGTATCAGGGGCCACCACGACCAAGCGGTTAACTGCGGTGAGCGACTTCCCAGGCTTTCAAGTCGAAATCAGGTTCCTTGGCTTCACGCTGGGTTAGTTCAGGAGGACGGGACAGGAGTTTCTTGCCGGCAAGATGATCACCCGGGCGGTTGCACGATTCGACAGCGACCAGGTGATCCCTGCGAAAGCACAGCACGGAGAACTGGTTCGACTCCATCGATCCCAGGGTCACGGTACTGTCGTATCCGGTGGACAGACCGACAATCTGCAGTTTCAGATTGCCCTGATCGGTCCAGAACCAGGGCGTCGCGGCAAACGGCGCGGCTTTACCCAGCAGCCTTGCCGATACCGCTCTCGCCTGGTCCATGGCGTTTGGAACCGACTCGATACGGGTATGCTCGCCATGATTGTGAACACAGGGAAAACAGGCTACGTCGCCAATGGCGGAAATATGCGGGTCATTGGTCAAGAGATCAGCGTCGACCTTGATACCGTTTTCTATTTCCAATCCAGCTTCGGTGGCCAGAGTAATATTCGGAATAACGCCGATACCGTACACCACCAGATCGGCAGGGATGACGTCGCCGTTAACCTTTTCGACGCCGACGGCCTTGCCGTCTTTCCCCATGATCTGATCGACCGCCTGGCTGAAGTGAAATTTGACGCCCCAGGACTCGTGCGCCTTGAGGAACAAGTCGGACATCTGCGGAGAAATCGCTCTGGCCATGAGACGGTCACCGCGGTCGATCACCTGCACGCTGGCGCCTTGCGCCGCGGCTACCGCGGCGAACTCCAGTCCGATAAACCCGCAGCCGATCACTACTACATTCTTGGCGTCCTTGGCCCTGGGCGCCAATGCGTCGGCATCCGCGAGGGTTTTGATACCGAACACGCCTTCGAGGTGTTCCCCCGGGATCGAAAGCGGCCGGTTGTGGGCGCCGGTTGCCAGAACCAGATGGTCATATTCCAGTGCCTTTTCGCTTTCCAGTACCACTCGCTGATTCTGGCGATCAATGATCACCGCTTTATCGTGAATCAGTTCGATCTGCTGTTGATCAAAAAACGCAGCGGGCCGGAAGACCAGATTCTCTGCCTTGATCTTGCCAAGCAGGTACGCCTTGGACAAGGGCGGACGCTGATAAGGCAGGCCAGGCTCATCTCCCACCAGGGAAATCCTTCCGGCGAATCCGCCTTGGCGCAGCGACGCAGCGACCTGAAATCCGGCTTGGCCGGCACCGACAATTACAACTGACGAAAGCGTCATATCTGCTCCTGGGGCTCAGTACTGGGACTCAGGCAAACGCAGCACCATGCCGTCCATATTTTCCTGAATGGTCAACTGGCAGGTCAGGCGGCTGGTTTCCTGGCGTTCGTTGGCGAACTCCAGCATGTCCAGCTCAGCGTCCTCTGCCGCCGGGACGACGCCCGTCCAGGCGTCCTCAACGAAGGCGTGACAGGTGGCGCAGCTGCAAGCGCCGCCGCAATCGGCTTGAATGCCCGGCACCATGGCGTTCATGGCAGCTTGCATAACGGATTGGCCGACCTCACCCATGACTGAGTGCTGGGTACCGTTGTGTTCGATAAGCGTAATTGTTGGCATTGTAAACGTCTCCGTGAACAGATTTAGGCCACTGCAGCCTTCATGGGTGGGGATACTTCAAATACAGGAGGCCGGCCCAGCGTGAGGAGCATTAACGGCCCTACGATGGAGCAGACCGCGCAATAGATAAGCATGGCCGTGTAGGAGCCTGTCTGGCTCAGGAATGCTGCAAACAGCAAAGGTGAGGCGGCCGAGGTGGCGGTCAGCAGGCCGATGTGGAATCCGAACAGGCGACCGTATTCTTTCAGCCCGAAATAGCGCGCAATTAGAAAGGCGGCAATATCAAACTCGGCGCCTGCACCAAAGCCAAACGAAATCGCTGCCAGCAGGAGCAGGGTAAAGTCGGTGGTGCCACTGAGCAGAATGACGCAGCCAAGGGCTGGCATGGCTAGACTGAGGGCCGATATGCCTGGAGGCCAGACGCGATCCAGTAGATAACCGACCAGAATCCGGCCAAAAACCAGTGAAATGCCAAAGCCACCGAAAATCAGACCGGCTTCTTCCGCAGACAGTCCCATGTCGCGCAAAATTGGTACGGTATTGGTAACCATGCCGATAACTACCGAAATTACCAGTACCAGGGCGATATTGCAGATCCAGAATTTTTTCGAGGTGAAACCTTCCTTGAACGTCATGCCGGCGATGCTGCGCTGGGCAGCCTGCTTGCTAGCTTCGCTGGCATGGCTCTTGGGCTTGGGTACCGAAAACCACCAGATGGTCAGGGGCAACAGCAGAAACAGGTTGAGCATGGCCAGTATGATAAACGCCGATTGCCAGCCCCAAATGCCAATGCCCCAGGAAAGCAACGGCGGGATGGTCGCGGCGGCCAAGCCGGTTCCGGACAGGCCAATGGCCAATGCCAGGCCGCGATTCTTCTCAAACCACATGTTGAGTAACTGCGTCCAGCTGACCGCCAGGTTGCCAATGCTCAATATTGGAATGATCGTGAATGCCAGATAAAGGCTCCAGACCGACCCGCCGATCTGCGTGGCCCCCAGGTAACCCAGCACCGTCAATGACATGGAGACTACGGTTACTTTCTTGATGCCGAAACGCAAATTGAACCAGCCTACCAACTGCAGCGAGATGACCGCGCCCACGAACAGGAAGGTAACGGCTACCTGCAGGGCACTTCTGCTCCAGCCAAAGGCTTCTTCCAGAGGAACAACCAGCGTTCCGAAGCCGTAGAGCAATGAGGAATTAATACTGATGCCTATACCTAACAGTGCCAGGATCAGTACTCGCCAACTGGTTCGAAACTCTGAAAAGTCGATGGAGGCGTTATTGACTGAAACATTCATGTGCAATGTCCTTCATTGTTTTTATATCACCAGTTTGAACGCTGCAGTCATTCCCCTTGAGGTTAACCTTTGCAAGAGCGGTTTCAATTTCTGGATTCAGAACTATATACTGAAGTCAGAATATTGCATGGGGACAGGATTGTCCAGACCAAGGGACTGTTCCATGCACACGACAACAATAAAAAAGACGAGGGATAACTATGCCATGGCTCAGCCGTTTTTCCATGGGTGCAAAGCTCATGTTTGCTCCTGCGCTCATCGTGCTCCTGCTGGCCGTCGTGTCAGCGGTAGCCTATTACGGGTTGAATCGCCAGCAGACCGTGCTTCACCAGATTGAGCAGGTCCGCTTCAGTCAGTATCAGCGAGCGCTGGAAATCTCATCGGCATCACAAGCCGCAATGGTCGGATCCTACGCCGCAGTAGTGCAGCTTATTCAAGCCGAGGGCAAAGTATCCAAGGAAGACATGCAGTTCTACGTGGAGGATATGCAGGCCAGTGTGCGGGATATGCTGGCAGGTATCGAGGCAGGGCTGGCCCATACCGCCGATCTGAGCGAGGAGGAACGACAGACCTTCCAGACCTTCGGCGAACAGGCCAAGGCATTCGCCCAAGGGGTGGATGATCTGGCTGAAGCCGCGCTAACCAACCCCTATATGGCACCCTCGCAGCTGGGATACGTGCGTGCTGAATATAACCGTGTGCTCGGGTTGCTGGCGCAGTTCATGACACTGCAACAGGAACTGTCCGGTGTGTCCTTTGAGGGGGCCAACGAGACCGCCACGTCGGTAACCGAAGCGTTGGTAATCGCCGTCTTTGTAGCCATCGCGTTAGGCTTGATTGTAGGTTTGCTGATGCGACATCAGATACTCAGGTCGATAAAGGCGATTGAGCAGGCTGCGGTGAAGCTGCGCGATGGCGATCTGACCCATCGGGTGCAGGTGATCGGACGAGATGAAATTGCCCAGACTGCAATCGCCTTTAACGTGCTTATAGATAGCTTGCAGTCGGCTGTGCGACAGGTAACCCGGGTAGCCGGCTCGGTTGGCGCGTCCGCCGATGAGTTGGTGGCTACCTCCAATCAGGTGGCGCAAGGGGCTAATGAGCAAGCCAGTGCAGCGACCCAGGCGGCGACTACGGTCGAGCAGATGAGCGGCGGTATTGCCTCCATTTCCACCCATGCGGACGCGCTGCGTTCCTCGGCGGAAGACAGCTTGCGGGGGGCCCAGGCCGGTCAGTCCGCATTGACCAGACTGCTGGACGAAATATGCCGCGTGCGCGATGCCTTTTCCGCAATTACTGCCTCAGTCGGTGATTTCGTCGCCAGCACCACCGCCATCGCCGCCAGCATCAACCAGGTAAAGGAACTTTCAGCACAAACCAATCTGTTGGCCCTCAACGCCGCTATCGAAGCTGCCCGCGCAGGCGAAAGCGGCCGCGGATTCAGCGTGGTCGCTGATGAAGTGCGCAACCTCGCCCAGCGCTCCGCCACGGCGGCCAATTCGATCAACGACCTGACGCACGGGCTGGAAAGCCAGTCCAACAGCGTTGCCAGTGTGCTTGATGAAGGGGCTGCCGCGCTGGACAGCAGCCAGAAGCTGCTTGAGGAGCTCGTAAGCGTGTTGTCCGAAGCTGCCAGGCTGGTGGGTGCATCGACCTCGGGCGTAAGCGAAATCGCGTCGGCCGTGCAGGTTCAGAATGAGGGCGGGAAAGATATTTCGCTGGGTATCGAACGCATCGCCAAAATGGCGGAGGAGGGCGACATGGTTTCACATCAGGTCACGTCGGCGGTAGGGTCTCTACGGGAACTGGCCGGGGAGTTAAAAATGTCGGTCAGCCATTTCCGGACGTGAAAAAACGGTATTGCCAGCTTCAGGGGGGGCATGCATCACGTTTGTCGTGCCTTGTTATCGCTGTTCGTCGCTTTGGTTCTGCTGGCGCTGCCCTCCCATGCTTTCGCCCATGGCGACGGAGTCGAGAGCGGGCGTTGCGCGTTCTCGACTCCCTCGCCTGGGTCGGCGTTACGGCAGGGTGAAAAGCACCTTGACCTGATCGGTCACTACTGAACTGTTCACATAGCCGATGGCGTCGGCTTCCGCCGCTACCTTTGCCAGCACGGCGGTGTCGTCACCGACGCTGGGAAGCGGCTGGCCTTTGCCGGTAAAGATCAAGCCAGACCAATACGATTTGAGCTGCGACTCGTTCTTGTTGGCTACCGATGTGTAGAACTTGTCCTTGGTCGGGTTCCAGTCTTTCTGGTCGACACCTGACAGCGACTTGTCCTTGCCCAGAAAAATGTTGGCCACTTCAGCCTGGGAAGGCGTGTTGGCGGCGCTTGGGTTAACGATGACGGCCACCTCGGCCTGCACCAGCGTTGCGGTCAGACTCAGCATGGCGATGGCGAACGTTCTGTGCATGAAAAGATTCATTCTACTTCTCCTTAGAATATGAAGTCAGCGCCGATGCTCAGGATGTCACCGTCGAAGGTACGCTCGACGACGCTGAAGTCCGGCACGAAACCACCGCTGAAGCCTCGAGTCGATTCCACACGCTTGTACTCGCCCTTCAGCGTCACGCTGGGGGTGAGGCTGTAATTCAAGCCATAGGCCCAGGAAGACTGACGGCCTGGCTCACCCTTCTCATCCCGCTGAGAATAGGTTACATGCGGCAGGTAGTCACCAAAGCGGTGTCCAGCCATGACGTAGAAGGACTCAATGGTGCCGAGCGGACTCTGACGTTTGATCGCTTCAGCGTTGGTCAGCCAGCTGCCGTTGTCATACTGGTGACCCAGGGATTCGAACTTGCCTTTGAACTTGCCGAACATCTCGAGATCCAGGTCGGACTCGGTATAGCTGTAACGCAGCGTGCCAAGGTTCATGGTTGCCAGGCTTACGCTGCCGGTAACCACGTCCTTGTAATCCACGTCCAGCGGGCCGTCCAGGTTGTGAATGAATACCTCCCGGTCCGTCGCCTGGCCGTAACTGGCCTGGAAGTTCAGCGTGCCAAAGGAAACGGGCAAGCTGTACAGAGCATCGACGCCCTCGTAGTTGCTGACCGGCATCTGGCTATAGACTTCATCAGGCAGGCGTAGCCAGGGGTAGGCGTAACCCACATCAAGCGTCTCGGAGAACATGAACGCGCCAGGACGCAGGCGGCCTGCACGCAGAGTCAACTGGTCGTTCGCCTGGTAGGCCAGATAGGCCCATTCAACTTCCAGGTTCCACTGGTCCTGGTCAGCCTTGGCCACCGTCTGGATGGTTGCGCTGAGCCGGTCGGCTAAACCGTAGGAGAGCTGGCCGCCCAGTTTCGATAGCTGGTCGCCGCGCCAGGCGTCTGTGGTCTGGCCCTGAATGCCGTAGCCCTTGGCATCGTCGGCTCCACCGAGGTGTGTAATGGCTGCGGTACCGAATCCATTAAAACGATATTCTGCCGGCTCCAATGCCATGGCGGAGGTGCTTGCCAGGCAGACGGCCAGGCAGACGGCCAGGCCGAGTAGGTTGCGTTTGTTCATGGTTCTTCAAGCTCCGAGTAGTAGTGTTATGTGCGAAATTGTGCGGTGGCCGAACGCAGATTGTCCCCTGCTCCGACCAACTGCTCGCCAAGGCGGGCGGTGGCCCCGGCGCCGTGCGCGGTTGCTTGTGCGTCCTGCTGCAACACTTGGGTTTCTTGCTGGATGGAACTCGACAGCCCGATCTGCTCCTGGGTGAACTGGGCAATCCCGGCGTTGAGTTCGTCAATCTGGATGACGGTGCGGGCGATGGTCTCGAGCAGTTGTGTGGCTTCGACCGAACGCTCGATGCTTTCCCGGGACTTCTCGCCGTTGTTGTGCATGACGTTCAGCACGGTGTTGGCGCTGCTTTGCAGGCGCTGAATGATCTGTTGGATTTCTGCCGTCGACACGGCTGTCTTCTGCGCCAGGTTGCGCACTTCATCGGCGACCACAGCGAAACCGCGACCCTGCTCACCGGCACGGGCGGCTTCTATCGCGGCGTTGAGTGCGAGGAGGTTGGTCTGTTCGGCGATGCTGCGAATGACCGTCAGCACCGAGCCCACTTCCTGGGTTTCCTTTTCCAACTGCTGCATGGCCTGCACCGCGCTCATAACGCTGCTGCCCAGGTCGCTGACGCTGGTCGACAGATCGCCGATATGTTTGCGCGCCGTAACGGCCTGACTGGACGCGGAACCGGCTTCTTCGGATGCCTGTTTCGAGCGCCGCGCTACCTCCTGAATGCGGTCGGTCATGGTGAGAATGTCGCGGCTGATGGAGTTGGTGTGATGCTGCTGGGACTTGGCGCTTTCCTCGGAGCCCTGGGTCAGCCGGTATAGCTCATTGGAGACGTGCCCCAGCGGGCTGGCCGCCTCGATCACCTGGCGCATGGTGCCCTGCAAGGTGTCGAGGAAGCCGTTGAAGAGATGGATCATGGCGCCAATTTCGTCGTGCGCTTCGACATTGACGCGGCGCGTCAGATCACCGTCCCCGCTGGCGATGGCCTGCAGCGACTCGATGACGCCGCGGACATTTGTCATCACGCTGCGGATCACCGTCCAGGCAGCCAGCGACACCAGCACCAGCAAGCCCAAGCTGAGGATGATACCCAGACGGGTGGTCTCGGCATTGTTCTCGCGAGTTTCCGCTAGCGTTCGTTCGAAGTCCTGATAGGCATTGCTGCGGAACGCGGCGGCGAGCTTCTGGGTTTGCGCGAGATCGGAGGCCATCCGGTCAAGGCTGGAGCGCAGGTCATCAAAGGAGGCGCTGCCGCTGATTAATTGGTCCGACGCGCTGAGAGCGTTGCCAGAATAGGTCAGCACGGCCTGGCGCCAGGCCTGCAGATCCTGGAGGCGCTGTGGCTGGTTTTGCAGCAAATTCGCGAGCGCCGCCTGTTGGGTAGCGATCTCCTGGAGAACCTCGCGCGCTTCGCCGAGAATCGTTTGCTCACCGGCTGCAACAGCGTTGTTGAGCAAGCCGGGCAGGCGCGAAAACTGGAAGATCACCGCATCGGCCTTTTCCAGCGTGGGGTAGCTTTGGGACTCCAGCGATTCCAGTCGATTATCGGTGGCGGACAATTGCAGCGACGTGTAAGCGACATATAGAACGAGGCCGAGCATGGCGACGGCTGGCGGCATGGCCAGTTTGAGATTCAGTGACAGATTCTTGAGCATTTCCGGCCCCCAGGTGAGATGCGAACTAACGAAGCTGAAGTGAAATTGAACAGTAACTGGAAAAATGTTCACTAAGCTGTCGGGGTTTTCGGCCGAAAAGGGCAGGACTTTAGCGCTGTGTAACGATTTGTAGTCGCAGGGAGGGAATGATCTGAACTGGGCAGGGAAAAATCCTGCCTTCAGTCACGGTGCGTCGGCAGACCAGGTGTGATCGGCAGCGTAGTTAGAAGGCGTGGTCAGGAGGCGTCGATGGGTGAGGGCCAGGTGCCGTTGTTCATGAGCGCGTCGAATGCCTCGGTCATCTCGCTGGCCGGGTAGGGATAGTCGTGACGCACCCACCATAACCAGAGCCCGATGAGCGCGCCCACAAAGCAGCGCACTGCCACTTCGCCGCGTAGCTCGTCCGCTTGGTAAAAGCCTTGCTTGCGGTAATGTTCGCGAACCTGAATGAGGAGGATGCTTTCCAGGTGAGCGAGGATGACGGACTGGGAAGGGCTGTTGAAAAACGAGGTGGTGAGGGAGGCATGCCGCTCGGTGGCTATGAACAGCCAGGTCGATGCATCCAGTACAACGCGCTTATGTCCTGATACATCGACCACCCGGGTAGGCGGCGTGCCGATGCTCTCGTAACCGGCAACCAGAAGGTCTTCCTTGTCACGGAAGTGAGCGTAGAAGGTTGATCGCGCAACTCCGGCGCGCTCGAACAACTCCTGCACGGTTATATCTCTGAAGTCCTTTTCCAGTGCCAGTCGGTACATGGTATCGAGTAGCCGCTCCCGGGTGCGCCGGGCTCTCGCCTTGTGGCGATCACCGATTGGATCTTCATCGTTGCTGTGTTCCGGGGGGGCTGGCAAAGGCGCGTTCCTGCTGGTCTCTTAAGCGAGAGGGTCTCGCGAGATGAGGCTCAGGTCCGAGACTGACACAGGCAGCGTGGGCCGGGCAAGTTAAACCCTATTGCGGATTCTGTATTAGAAATCGAACGGATGTGGGATTCCGTCTGTTGTGGCGCAAATTGGTGCGGCTCTACACTCATCTGCGTCAGCAATAAAAACCGGACAATAATAATGAATACCGATAGCGTGACCAATGCGATACCGTCCAATGTGCCTGCTCATCTGGTCCAGGATTTCGACCTTTGGGCTGCGCTTACCGCGCAGGGCGAAAACGCCTATGCCTGGGCCGCCAAGTTGCATGAGAGCATGCCACCCATCTTCTGGGTGCCGAGCCTGGGATTTCTGCCGGGCACCTGGATTCCGCGTCGTTCAAAGGATCTGCGGCGCATCCTCCAGGATCCCGAGACCTTTAGCAGCGCTGGCTTGACGCCGTATCCCATGCTGCTGGGCGAAAGCTGGCGCCTGGCGCCGCTTGAAGTCGACCCGCCGGTTCATGCCAAGTACCGCGCCCTGTTGAATCCTCTGTTCACGCCAAAAAAAGTCAATGCGTTGGAAGAGGATATCCGCCAGTTGGCTACCCAGCTTATAGACGACATCGCTCAGACAGGGCGCTGCGACTTTAATGAAGACTTCGCCAAGCCGTTCCCGACGTTGATTTTTCTCAAGCTGATGGGCTGGCCGCTGGCGGACCGACCGCTGTTTCAACACTGGACCCAGACGCTGATCAAGAGCTCGGATCCCCAGGTGGTGACGGACAATGCACGCGAAATTACTGGTTGGATTCGGGCACGCATCGCCGAATGCCGGGCCAATCCCGGCGATGATTTCACCAGCTACCTGCTGGCTAGTCAGATTGACGGCCGGCCGCTGACCGATGACGAAATGCTCGGCATCAACTTTCTGATATTTATCGGTGGGCTGGATACCGTTACCTCAACGATCGGACTGTTCTTTCGCCATCTGGCGCGCAATCCAGAGCAGCAGGCGCAACTGCGCGCCGACCCGTCGCTGATCCCGGATGCGGTGGAAGAGATGCTGCGTTCCTATTCCATCGTCAATATGCGCCGTACCGTGACCCGGGATGTGCAGATCGGCGAGGCGACGATGAAAAAGGGCGACATTGTGCTGATCAGTACCGAGTTGGCCAACCTCGATCCTGAAGTGTTCGACCAGCCGGAAAAGGTCGACTTCCTGCGTAGCGCTGGGCATGCACCACACATGGCCTTCTCTTATGGCGTGCACCGCTGTGTAGGGTCGCACCTGGCCCGTCGCGAACTGCGTATTGCGCTAGAACTCTGGCTGACCAAGGTGCCACCGTTCCGCATCGCAACCGGTACCACGCCGCGTTTCAACGCCTTCGGCATATTCGGGATGGAAGAGCTGCATCTGGAATGGGATGTGGAGGAAACCAGATGAAAATTATCATCGACAACAAGGCCTGTGCCGGACACGCGCGCTGCAATGAGGTCGCGCCGGGGCTTTATGAGCTCGATGACAACGGCTACATCAGTACCGCTGGCTTCGACGTCGAGGTCGGGCAGCAGGCCCTTGCCCGGCGCGGCGCCAGGGCTTGCCCCGAGCGGGTGATCCACATCGTGGATGAACCTGCAAACCCCCCAGGCAATGGGCTGAATAAAGGACAAAAACAATGAACATGAAACAAAGCTACGACTACATCATCGTTGGGGCGGGGTCTGCCGGCTGCGTAATGGCGAACCGGCTCTCGACCGACCCCAGTGTCTCGGTGTTGCTGATCGAGAGCGGTCCGGAGCACACCAGCCCTTTGATTGCCATGCCGCGAGGCATAGGCAAGCTGCTCATGCCCGGCAACCCGCACGTTTGGGATTATCAGGCCTCGCGGGGAGAGGGCATGGCCACGGAACTATGGCTGAAGGGCAAGGCCATTGGCGGCTCCAGTTCGGTGAATGGGATGGTTTACGTGCGTGGCGCACCCGCCGATTACGACGCCTGGGAGGCGCAGGGATGTACCGGTTGGGGTTGGCAGGATATGGGCCGGCAGTTTGTCGCCATGGAAGATCACCAGCTTGGCAGCTCCGAGTGGCGGGGTGTGGGCGGACCACTGAAGGTAACTGTGCACCCCTCGGGCGATGAGTTGTGCGATGCCATCATCGACGCTGCCGCACATATCGGTACGGCGACCGTCGCGGATACCAACCATGTGGATTCGGTGACGCAAGGCGGGTTCGGTTATCAGCCGCAAACCACCTGGAAGGGGCAGCGCTTCAGCGCAGCGAAGGCGTTTCTCGATCCGGTGCGTACGCGTCCCAATCTGACTGTGATGACGGGCACCCATGTACAACGCATCGAGTTTGAGGGGCGCCGCGCCATCGCGGTCCAGGTGCGTGGCAAGGAAGGCGAGCGACGCATCCGTTGCCAGCGTGAAGTGCTGCTTTGTGCCGGCGCAATCGAGTCGCCGAAATTACTGCAGCTGTCCGGCATAGGCCCTGCCCACTTGCTGCAATCGCTGGGGATCCCGGTCATCCAGAACGCCCCGGATGTGGGGCGCAATCTGCGTGAGCACGTTTATATAGCCGCGCAGTTCCGGGTCACCCGGGGCAGCTTCAACCATTGCTTCGCCGGATTGGGGCTTGCCCGCTCGGTGCTGAGTTACTTTGTCGGCAAGAAAGGCCCCATGACCCACGCTGCACACGAAGCAGGGGGCTTCGTAAAAACCCGGCCTGAACTGGAGCGTCCTGATGCGCAGATCGGGGTGAGCCTGTTCTCAATGGATGGCGACGGCAAGACCGTGGCGATTGATAAACAGCCGGGGATAACCCTCGGCGGGTATTTCATGCACCCGCAGAGCCAGGGCGAGATACGCATTGAGTCGGCCGACCCGGCGGTGCCGCCAAGAATTGTCGCCAATTACCTCAGCGCCGAAGCGGACCAGACGGCGGCAATTGCGTTGCTGAAGTGGATCCGCAAGCTGGCGGCGCAACCGTCGCTCAAGCCTTTCCTGGTTGAAGAACTGACCCCCGGTCCCCAGGTGCAGAGTGACGACGAAATGCTTGCCGCCTTTCGCCGCTTTGGCCAGACCGCGTTTCACGTGGCAGGCACCTGCCGCATGGGCACTGACGAGCACGCTGTGCTGGACCCTGAGCTCAAAGTGCGCGGGGTTGAAGGTTTGCGCGTGATTGATACATCGATCATGCCCACGCTGGTATCGGGCAACACCAACGCGCCGGCCATGGCCATTGCCATGCGCGCGGCGGAAATCATCGCTGGTGCGAATCAGCAAGGAGCGAACGCAGCATGACTATTCCTTTTACCCACCTGAACAAACTCTACATAAACGGCCGTTGGGAAGCGGGTAGCGAAGGCGCTGAAGCGATCATCAATCCAGCCACCGAAGAGGTGATTGGCCATGCGCCGGTGGGTGGCGTGGCCGCTGCCGAGGCGGCAATTGCTGCCGCCCGCGAGGCCTTCGATCAAGGCCCGTGGCCGTGGCTGAGCATGGCCGAGCGGGCTGATTACATGCGCCGCATGCACGCTGCACTGGTAAGTCGGCGGGAACAGATCGCTGCGCTTATCGTAGCCGAGGTCGGCTGTTCGCAAATGGTCACCCAGGCCATGCAGGTGGATATGCCGCTGGGGCATGTTCTGAAGGCTATCGATCGTTCCCTGGTGACCGAGGCCCGGCAGATCCCGGTCGAAGCGGTACCCAATCCGATGAACCCCGGCGGCCCGATGATCCTGGGCAGCGGCAGCATCGAGCGCGAACCCGTGGGCGTGGTGTCGGGTATCACTGGCTACAATTTCCCCTTCCTGCTGAATCTGGCCAAGGTCTTTCCGGCTCTGCTGGCAGGCAACACCCTGGTGCTCAAGCCATCGCCCTTTACGCCGTACTCGGCCCTGTTGTTCGGCGAGATTGCTGAGGAAATCGGCTTGCCCAAAGGCGTCTTGAATATCGTCACCGGCGGTGTCGGGGTGGGCAGCCTGCTGAGCAGCGATCCGCGGGTGGATATGGTGTCGTTTACCGGCTCGGAGACGGTCGGCATCAGCATCATGACCCAGGCAGCGGCCACCCTGAAGCGGGTGCACCTGGAGCTGGGCGGCAAATCCGCGCTGATCGTGCGCGCCGATGCCGACATTCAGGCGGCCGCCATGGGCGCCATCGCCGGACTGATGATCAATGCCGGGCAAGGCTGTGCGCTACTGACGCGTTTCGTGGTGCACAACTCGGTCCGCGAGCAGTTTGTGCAATGTGCCCGAGCCATTGCCGGCCAGTTCAAGGTGGGTGACCCGTCGGACCCGAGCGTGATGATGGGGCCGCTCATTCGCGAGTCGCAGCGGGCCAAAGTCGAAGGCTTGATCGCCAGCGGGCTTGAGCAAGGCGCGAAGCTGGTATGCGGAGGCGGCCGTCCGGCCGGCCAGGAGAAAGGCTTTTTTGTCGACATCACGCTATTTGATGACGTCAGCAATGACATGACCATCGCCCAGGAAGAGATATTCGGTCCGGTTGGCGTAGTGATCGGTTTCGACACCGACGAAGAGGCTGTTGCCATTGCCAATGATTCACGCTTTGGGCTCAACGGCGGCGTAATGACCGCCGATGCCGCCGTTGCGTACAAGATGGCCAAGCGCATCCGTGCCGGCAGCGTCTACCTCAACGGGGGTGGCGGAACCATGCCCTACGCACCTATTGGCGGCTTCAAGCGCTCGGGTATAGGTCGTGAGTTCGGACCTGACTGGCTCAATGAATTCACTGAAGAAAAATCCATTATCTATCCCATCGGGCGCTGAACACTCGACGAGAGTCGAGAGTCGAGAGTCGAGAGTCGAGAGTCGAGAGTCGAGAGTCGAGAGTCGAGCGTCGAGCGTCGACCGACGGAGTCAGGGCGGGCTGTGTACAACAACTACAACAAAGTTCGTAGGAGACACCATGCATAAAGCATTCGGCGCAGGCCTGCTTGCAGCGGCCCTGGCTTTGGGTGGCTGCAATGATGACGACAGTGACAGCAAGGAGGACGATCTTCACGCGGAAGTGCCGCATATTGAAGCGGCTACCGATGGTGCGGGGCAGGCGGCCTTGGCCGCAGACCTGCAGTTTGCGATGGAAAGCGTTGGCTACAGCGAAAAGGAATTCATCCTTTCTGGGACTGCTGTTTCTTACCTGCCAAAGGGTGACCAGTCACTCGGTACGGATGGGCAGTGGGACGTTGAAAGGGACGACAGCGCGGCTTATGCCACGCGGGCGGTTGTTCACCAGCCACTGGATGCCGAAGCGTTCAATGGCACGGTTATCGTCGAGTGGATGAACGTTACCAGCGGCAGCGATTCAAGCCCGGTCTGGACCTATACGCACAACGAGTTGATCCGTGAAGGCTATGCACTGATCAGCCTGTCCGCGCAGGCAGCAGGGGTGGCCAGTACCAAAACGATGGATCCCGAGCGATACACCAGCCTGCTGCACCCCGGAGACAATTATTCCTACGACATCTTCTCGCAAGCTGGGCAGGCTGTGCGGGATCATGCCGATATTCTGCTGAATGGGCTGCAACCCAAGCGGGTGTTGGCGGCAGGTGAGTCGCAATCCGCCTATCGACTGGTTACCTATGCTAACGCCGTCCACCCGCTGGTGACTGTCTATGATGGCTACCTGCTGCAAAGCCGCCTGGCCAATGCCGCGCCTTTGGCCACGGCCGATGACGTCTCCGGCTCGACGGAAATTCGCTCGGACCTCGGCGTACCGGTCCTGATGTTCCAGACCGAAACCGATGTCAACGAGGCGACGCGGCAGGCCGATACTTCCACGTACCGGCTCTGGGAAGTTGCCGGAACGGCACACTTTGACGTGTATGGCGGCGGCATCGGATTGATTGACACGGGGGATGGAGAGGGCGCGGTACTCGCCCTTGAAGCATTGCTGGATCCGCCGAGCACGGTGTTCGGTTTCATCAACTGCGACAAACCAATCAATGCCGGTCCGATGAGTTTCGTGCTGAGCGCTGCGGTGCATGCGCTCAATGAATGGGTTACAACCGGTACGCCACCGGCCTCGGCAGAAACCCTGCAGGCTACCGATTTTACGCCCTACAGCCCTGTCTATGTGCGAGATGCACAGGGCAATGCCCAGGGTGGCATCCGCACACCCTTTGTCGACGTGCCGCTAGCGAAATTGAGCGGCACGGGTAACACCGGAGGTGAAGGCTTTTGCCTGCTATTTGGAACTACCGAGCCGCTCAGCGCGGGTGAGCTCGACACCTTGTACCCGACGCAGCAAGCATTCGTAACGGCGTGGACTGTGGCTACCGAGGCGGCAGTGGAAAGGGGTCATATTCGTCCTGTGGATGGGCAAGCACTTATCGATGCAGCAGCCCGGGTGCAGATTCTGCCTTGAGATAAGTTGAACATAAAATGACTTTATGTATGTATACGTAATATTGCCGTGACGGAGGCGCTTCGGTAGTTTACCAACTGATTTTAAAAGAGTTATTCCTTGAGTGGGCTCAGGTGTTGTGATGCGGCCCCCTGACCAAAGGGGCAATAATGGCGATTCATTAACTAAAAATTTACAAAAATGAATTTTTTGTTCATTATCGTCCTATAGCTGAGCCTGACAAAGAGGATAAGAGTATGAGTTCAGATAAGGTTGTTTTCCGTGCTGTTGCTGATCGCGGTCGCTGCTGTGGTTATGGCTTGTGCGCTTCGATCTGTCCAGAAGTTTACAAGCTCGATGCTGATGGGCTGGTCTACTTTGAGGATGACAAAGTGACGCCCGAACTGGAAGAGGCCGCGCGTGAAGGTGCCGAAGCCTGCCCTGCCGAGGCCATCTGGCTGGAAGAAATCAAACCCTGAGCATCGCACTCGCTAGCAGATAATAAAATATTTTTGACGAGGTAGATCGCTATGGGACGTCTGGAAGGCAAGGTTGCGCTCATCACCGGAACGGGCGGTGGGCAAGGCAGGGTTGCAGCGCTGCGGTTTGCCCGCGAAGGTGCGATCGTGGTTGGCTGTGATACCAACGAAGCTGAAAACAAGGTGACGGCTGAACTGCTGTCCCAGGAAGGGTTCACCCTTTACGGGTACGCACCGGTCGACCTCGGCGACCATGAGCAGGCCAAGGCCTGGGTCGAGTCTGCCGTAGCCGAACATGGCCGGATTGATGTTCTGTATAACAACGCATCTGCCGCACGCTTTGCGCCGGTACAGGATATGACCATCGAAGACTGGCACTTCACTATTCGCAATGAAGTGGACCTGATCTTCTACACCACCAAATACGCCTGGAATCATCTGGCTGAACGCAAGGGAATGATTCTGAATGTGTCGTCCACCGCTGCTTGGGGTGGTTCCAAAGTAGCCGGTATCTCGGCGCATTCGGCAGCCAAGGGGGCCGTGGTTTCCTTTACCCGCCAACTCGCCGTCGAAGGCGCGCCTGCGGGAATTCGTGCGGTCAGCATCAGTCCTGGTTTTGTCGCCACGCCGGGTACCGCCGCGTTCATGGAAAACCCGGCAGCGCGTGCGGCGCTGCTCGATGGCGTGTTGATGGACAGACCCGGACAACCAGAAGAGGTTGTCTCGCTGGCCGTTTACCTGGCATCCGATGAGGCTTCCTTCATCACCGGATCGGATATCGTCATTGATGGTGGATTGCTGGCTATATAAGCCATCCACCGACATCTGATAGAACGAGGAGAAGCAGATGGATATTATTGGACTGGGTTACATGGGCTTTGAAGCCACTGACCTCGAGGCCTGGCGCGACTATGGCCCGTCGGTAATGGGTTTTGCGATAGGTAAGAATCCGGAAAACGATCCGGACTCGCTGTATTTCCGTATCGATGATCGTCGCCACCGTTTTGCTTTCCACCCTGGCAAGGTTGACCGGCTGGCTTACCTTGGTTGGGAAGCCAAAGGGCGGATGGAATTCAAGGCAGCCTGCCAGACGTTTACCGATGCTGGCGTGGAGTTTACCGTCGGCGATGCGGAGTTGTGCGAGAAGCGCGGTGTCAAAGAGCTGATCCGCTTCTTTGACCCGGTCGGCTTTCGGCATGAGCTGTTCTACGGGCAGAAATGGCTTCCCGATTCCTTTGTGCCTGGGCGCCGTCATGGCGGCTACCTGGCTGACAAGAGAGGCCTTGGCCATGTGGTGCTGATGACTCCCGAGTTTCCGCCGGAACTGGAACATTTCCTCATTAATATCATGGGATTTCACTGGTACGGTTCGGGCGCGGGCAAGGGCAAGACCGGCTTTTTCCGTTCCAAGCTCAACACCTCCACCAGCCACGACATCGCCTATGGACACGCTCCGGGCCGTATGGGGATTCAACACGTCGGCATGTTCGTCGGCAGCCTGCGCGATGTGGGCGAGACCTACGATATCGTGAAGAAGCGCGAGCTGCAGATGATGATGACGCTGGGTCAGCATTCCCAGGACCCACATGTTTCGTTCTATCACTTCAATCCGTCAGGCTTCGCCTTTGAGTGCATCGCTGAAAGTGAGCCATGGCATGACGATGGGTTCGAGCTGAATCCGGAGAAGATGAGTGTGTGGGGCCACGAGCTGGTGGGCCCGATTCTGGGGCCTAGCGTCAAAACCCCGGAAGAGGTTGGCGATCCGGAATTCACCGCCAAGAAGGGCTAGAAATGCGCCTGGCTCGGGTAGAAGATGCGGCGGGAGCGCGATTCTGGGTTCTGTTGCATCCTGATAACGGCACCGGCCAGCGCATCAATGCCCCGTTCTCCCATTGGGCCGGAGAGATCAGCGCCGGCAGTCTCTCGGCGCTCGATCTGTCGGCCACAACGCTCGAGCCGGATACGTTTCGCCTCGTAGCGCCCGTTGAGCCCGGCGCCCGTATATTCGGGGTCGGGCTCAATTATTTGTCGCACCTGACTCGCTTGGGCAGTGCCGCGCCTCCTCATCCCCTCGCCTATATCAAACCGGACTCTGCAATCGTTGATCCTGACGGCGTGATTTTTTACCCAGCGATGACGGCGGAGCTGGATTATGAAATCGAGCTGGTGGCGGTAATCGGCAAGCCGCTTGGCGACGCCGTTGCAGCGTCGTCCTGCGTGATGGGTTATACCGTCGGCAACGATATCAGCGCGCGGGATGCGGGCCGTGCGCTGGGGCGGCTGGATCTGTTCACCCAGAAAGGCATGGATGGCACGACACCTGTCGGGCCCTGGATTGCCACGCTTGATCAGTTGGGCGGCGGTGGTCAGCCGCAGCTGGATATGCGCATGACCATCAACGGCGAGGTTCGCCAGCAGGACAACTCCCGGGAGATGATCTTCACGGTCGATGAGCTGCTGAATTACCTCGATGCGCGCATCACCCTGCGGCCGGGGGACCTGGTGTTCACCGGATCGACCCACGGGGTCGGGCTGGAGACCGGACGTTTTCTCCAGCCTGGCGACATACTGGAGGCACACATCGAAGGCGTCGGGATGCTGCGAAATGAAGTGGGCCCACAGCGCATCCTTGTCACCGCACGACAATCGGGGCGGCTGGGTCATCCCGCTGTTTAGCTTTCCGCCCCAGTCCCCTGACAAGAGGCAGCTATGAATCAAGGGGCAACCTGGTATCCGCTGAAGCACCGTCAGTTTCGTATGTTCTGGAGCGCGGGCGCTGTCATCAACCTTGCCATCTGGATGCAGACGGTAGGTGCTGCCTGGATCATGGCCGGACTGACCGAGTCTGCCTGGATGGTGTCGCTGGTGCAGACCGCCATGACGCTGCCAGTGTTTCTGTTCGGCCTGCCCGGTGGGGTGATCGCCGATTTGGTGAATCGCAAGTACTGGCTGCTGTTCACTCAGTCGGTGATGCTAACCGCCACCACTATCCTGTTTGTGCTGGCCTCCACCGGCGGTCTGAACGCCTGGTGGCTATTGTCGCTGACGTTCTTGCTGGGCACGGGAAGCGCGCTTAGCATGTCGGCGTGGATGGCGGTGACCTTGACGCTGATTCCGCGTGACATTGTGCCGGCGGCGGTCGCGCTCAATGCCATCTCGACAAATGTCGCTCGGGCGTTGGGCCCTGCCATAGCTGGCTTACTGATTGCAGTGGCGGGCCAGGCTTCAATGTTCCTGTTGATCGCCTGTTGTTTCATGGGCGTGATCCTGTTTTTGATTAGCTGGCGGTCTTCGCGGATCATTGACGTACTGCCTCCCGAAACCTTTCTGGGAGGTATGCGCAGTGGTCTGCGCTACATTCGCCATTCGGTGTCGTTGATCAGTTCCCTGAAGCAGGTATTCATCTTTACCAGCTGCGCCAGTGCACTCTGGGCGTTATTGCCGCTGATCGCCAAGGATCAGCTCCAGATGGACGCTGACGGGTATGGCCTGTTGATGGGCGCGCTGGGCGCGGGAGCCGTTATCGCAGCGGTGAATCTGACCCGTGTGTACCGTCTCTTTGCGCTGCGCAAAGTGGTTGTGGCGGGTGCCATTGCCTTCGCTGTGGTCACGGCCGCGGTGTCGCTGACCGAGATCGTGTGGCTGGTCTGGCTGCTTCTGGTCATCGCGGGGATTGCCTGGATGGCGGTAAACGCCACGGTCGCTACCATTGTGCAGACCTGCGCTGCGGACTGGGTCAGAGCGCGCGTCGCTTCGGTATACTTGCTGATGTACATGGGGGCTATGGCTGTTGGCGGGGCGGTGTGGGGCTTGGTTGCGGATTACCTGGGCACGACCAGCAGTCTGCTATTGTCTGCGGCGAGTATCGTTCTGGGGTTATGGTTCACGCGCGACGGGGTTTTCGTGCTGGGTAGCGAGGCCGATTACCGAACCGTTTCGCAGACCGACAAGCTGGTGGTAGCGGCTGAAATCAATCACTCCGATGGTCCGGTTTCGGTCGAGATCAGTTATCGGGCGCCCGCCGGGGTCCAGCGCGAATTCATCAAGTGCGCTTATGCGGTGGGCAAATCCCGACGTCGCAACGGGGCGCGCAACTGGCGGCTTTACCGTGATCTGGCTGATCCGAACCGCTTTGTGGAGCGCTTTATAGTAGAGTCCTGGTTGGGATATCTACGGCAAAGAGATAGAGTTACCCAGGCCGACCAGGCTATGGAAAGAGAGCTGCGGCGGCATCTGATCGAGTCGGATGCATCCACCAGGCGCTACATACACCAACCAAATGCCGATCCCGAATGGCAGTAAAAAATTGATTTAAAAATCCAATTCTTGATATAGAATGATTTGCAGGCCATTATCAAGGGCGACAATTTGGGATCCCATGATCCCTGCGCCGAAGGGGAACTGTAAAAATGGACGCTGAAGTCAATATCAATGACAAAAACGCTGCCAAGTCTTCCTTGGTGACCGTCAAGCCGGTAGTCAATGCTGTTCGCATTCTCCGTTTTCTCAGCCAGGCTGCTGCGCCAGAGCGCTCCGTGGATATCGCCAGGAAGCTGGATATAAATCCCAGCACCTGTTTCAACATTCTCAGAACCCTGGTCGCAGAAGATATGGTCGATTTCAGTCCCATGTCAAAGCGTTATTCCGCCGGGTTGGGCCTGGCCCGTCTGGTTGAGCAATTCGTGACCCAGGGGCAGAAGGTCCAGTTGACCAAGCCGCTGCTGGAAAGCTTCGCTGCTCGCTCGAAGGTGACGGTTACCTTGTGGCGGCGCATGGGCAACGACCGGATCGTCATCGTCAGCTCCGCAGCCTGTCCTACCGACGTGCGGATCGATATGAGCGAGGGCCAGCGGTTGCCGATCCTGATGGGCGCCAGCGGGCGCTTGTTTGCTTCCCAGCTCGACCTCGATCAGCCGCAGTCCAAGGCCATTTTTGACAAGATTCGCTGGGGCGGCGCGCTATCCTACGATGAATATCGTGATCAGGTAACGGAAGCTGCCAGGCTGGGCTGGTCTATCGACGACGGCAATTTCTCGATAGGTATTCTGGCCGTGGCTGCACCGGTTTATTCTCCATCCGATACCATCGACTTCACGGTTTCCGCCGTCATGTTCCGCGGCCAACGTGATGAGGCAGGGATAGCAGAGCTGGGTCAGTCGCTTCGCAATCTGGGCGATGAGTTGAGAAGCGTGCTGTTCTGACTGTCAGTCGCGCACCAGCAACAGACTGCCGCCAAGTGGGCCGCCCCCGGCGGCGGTAACCGCTACGTTGTGGTCGGCAACCTGACGTTTGTCGGCGCGCCCCCACAGCTGCAAACAGGCCTCATGCACGTAGCCCAGACCGTGGGTTCGCCCGCCCGACAGTTGACCGCCATTGGTATTCAGAGGCAGTTCGCCATCCAGCGCGATACGCTGCCCACCTTCGACAAAACGCCCGCTTTCCCCTGTCGGGCAGAGGCCAAGAGCTTCCAGCCAGATCATGGTCAGTATGGAAAAGCCGTCGTAGAGCTGGGCGGAACCCACGTCCTTGGGCTTCAGATCGGTGCGCGCCCACATCATGCGGCCGACATCGAACGCTGCGCCCTGAGTAAGCGAAATCTGATCCCATGACCAGGGTTGGTTTAGCGCTGCACCCATGGCTTCGATCCGGATGGGGGGGTTGCGTCCGTCCTTGGCGACATCACGCCGCGACAGGACGATCGCTGTGGACGCGTCACAATGCACATCGCAGTCGAACATGCGTAGCGGCGTAGAAATCATTCGCGACTGCATATAGTCGTCCATGCTCATCGGCGTTCGATAAACAGCCTTGGGGTTAAGCTGGGCATTGCGCCGGCAGGTGAGTGCGATTTGCGCCAGCTGTTCCGAGGTCGTGCCATAGTCATGGAAATGCCGCTGAGCATACATGGCCATCAGGTTTACGGCCGAGAGCACATTGAAGGGGGTATACCATTGCCAGGCAAAGCTGCTGTCGCGTCCCTGGGTTTTGTTGGTCAGAGCTGAGGCTTGCTTGTTGTGCTGCCGGGTGGAGGATTCGGTGATGGTACGAAACACCAGCACATTGCGGCACATGCCGCTGGCTATGGCCATTACGCCGTTGATGATTCCGGCCAGGGGACCGGGACCCTCATAGCCCCCGCCAAACCAGTTCACGTTCAAGCCAAGCGCGTTCTTTAGCGCATTGGGCCCGACGGGGGAAAAACTGTCCCCGTTGTTGTTATCGCCTGGCCAGCAGGCTACGCCATCGATGTCGTCCCGGGTCAGCCCCGCATCCGCAATGGCTTCAAGGCAGGCATCAGCGGTCAGGCGCATGGCTGACAGCTGCGAAGGGCGGCCAACCTCGGATTGGCCAATACCGGTGATGGCGACATCTTTTTCATACAGACGGTCAAACATGCTCAATCCTTAACAAATAGTGGAAGCCACACATCGTCTTCCTGCTGAAAGTGCACTCTGACGGGCATCCCTATATGGACGTCTGTCACCGGAATGCCTTCGATATTGCTGACAAAGCGAAGATCGGTCTGCTCCGCCAGCTCCACAATGGCAATGACGAAGGGTTCCTGCAGTTCGGGTGTCCAGGGCTGGTGGTTGATCGTGAAGCTGGCCACCTGGCCCTTGCCTGATACCGCCTGCGGGCCCACTTCAAAGCTGTTGCAGGCGGGGCAAACGGGACTGGGTGGGTGAAAGTAACGAGTGCAGGCGCTACAGCGGTGGATCAGCAGTTCGTTGTTTTCACCGCCTTGCCAAAAGGCGCTATTGTCACCGGTGAGGGCTGGCAGCTTTCTCGGCATCGGATAAATCCTGTCTCAACAACCTGGGTAGCCCCAAGGTTAGCATTTGTACATATATTAAAAAAGTGTTCTAATTTAGTTCTGCTGGGCCTCCCACTAGGCTCATTCTAATAAGACTAACTTGCGGAGGACCTCCGATGACTCTTTCCCTGCAAGGCCGCACTGTGATCGTGACAGGCGGCTTTGGTGTGCTCGGTAGCGCGCTGACCAGATTATTGCTTGAGCGGGGCGCCCGAGTAGCGGCCCTGGATCTGAACGAGGTGCCTGCCTCGCTGGCTGCTACCGCCGATTTTCTTCCCTTGGGCAAGGTCAATCTGACCGAAACGGCCTCTGCAGAACAAGCGATGAGCCGGGTGGTCGATACCTTTGGCCATATAGATGCGGTCGTCAATGTCGCCGGCGGCTTCGCCTGGGAAACCTTTGAATCAGGCTCCCTGGACACCTGGGACCGCCTGTATCAGATGAACGTGCGTACCGCCATCGTCAGTACCAAGGCAGCGCTGCCGCATATCCTGAGCGCGGGCAATGGTCGAGTGGTCAATGTCAGCGCGTTGGCTGCCAACAAAGCCGGGCTGGGTGTGTCTGCCTATGCTGCCTCCAAGGCGGGTGTAGCGCGCTTTACCGAGTCGCTCGCCGAAGAACTGAAACAGCGCGATGTAACGGTCAACGCGGTGATGCCAAGCATCATCGATACCCCGACTAATCGGGCTGACATGCCTGATCAGGATTTTGCTGCCTGGGTGACACCTGAAGCGCTATCTGCTGTTATCGCCTTTTTACTGTCGGCTGAAGGGCAGGTCATTACTGGTGCCTGCCTGCCGGTGAGTGGGCGAGTATGAAAGGCTTAATGAGCTGGAGATTGCTGCCATGAGGTTGGTCACTTTTGTAAATAGCGAAGGTTTGGAGCTGGCCGGTGCGTTGATCGAACAGGATCAGTCCGTGCTCGACTTGCAACAGGCTTACACCGAACTTAACGGTGGACGAGCCGCCCCGCTGGCCAGCGTTCTGGCGCTTGCCGAGGCTGGTGAAGACGGTATGCAGCTCGCCCGGAACCTGGTTGCCAAGGCGCCTTCTGCCGCCGTGCAGGCGCGGGCTTCAGTGCGACTTCGGGCGCCTATCCAGCCGCCGCCGCAGATGCGCGATTTTTCCTGTTTTGAGCTGCATCTGCGCCAGAGTTTTGCCGCTGCTCGTCGCCTTCGTGCCATGCGCACGCCAGATCCCGAGGCAACCCTCAAGGCCATGAACACCAGCGCCGATGACCGTGTCATCGACACGTTCAACCGCCAGCCGATCTACTACAAGTGCAACCGCTTTGCGGTGGTAGGTGTGGACGATCAGTTCGAGTGGCCTGCCTATAGCAAGGCGCTGGATTTCGAGCTTGAATTTGGCTGCTATATCGGCAAGCGCGGCAAAGACATCACGCGTGAGAACGCCAGACAACATATCTTCGGCTACACGATTTTCAACGACATCAGCGCGCGTGATGCCCAGGCCAAAGAGATGAGCGGCATGCTCGGCCCGGCCAAGGGCAAGGATTTCGATACCGCTAACATCATGGGTCCCTGTCTGGTCACTGCTGATGAGCTCGAAGATCCCTATGATCTGAATATGGTCGCCCGGGTAAACGGGGAGGAGTGGGGTCGCGGCAACACCCGCGACATGCGCTGGCAGTTCGAAGATGTGATAGCGCATGTTTCCCAGTCCGAGACGCTGCACAGCGGGGAGTTTCTGGGATCAGGCACAGTGGGGAACGGCTGCGGTCTGGAGCAGTTGCGTTATTTGAAGCCTGGTGATGTGGTTGAGCTCGAAATAGACGGAATCGGCCTGTTGCGGACTCAGGTAGGTGAGAAGGGTAATCCGTTCTAAAGAACAGCAGTGCTCTGGCCAGGATCAAGATCAAATTGATACAGATCAATAAAATCTGTTCACAAATTTATTGTAATGTGATTTGCTTGCCAATGAGCCGGAACTTACCAAGGATTCAATAAATTGATGTTTAGCGCGGCCTGATAAGACCCCTAATAAACTGGAGGCGAACATGCTTACTAAAACCAGCCAGGTGCTTTCTGATGGCACCAAGATTTCCGACCTGATTTACCCTGAGACCCGTGAAGTGCAGATGCGCGTGCTGTCGGACCCGGAAATCTATCAGATGGAAATGGAAAAGATTTTTGGCAAGACCTGGGTGTTGCTGGGTCACGAGTCAGAAATTCCCAATGCGAACGATTTCATGGTTCGTGATATAGGCGGCGACTCCGTCATCGTCGCGCGCGACAAGCAGAATGAAATTCATGTCACGCTGAACGTCTGCCCCCACCGCGGCATGCGCGTGGCGCTGACCGACTGTGGTAATGCCCAGATCCACAAATGCATCTACCACGGCTGGGCTTTCCGTCCGAACGGCGACTTCATCGGCTCCCCGGTGAAGCGCGAGTGCATGCATGGCAACATTCTTCCAGAATCCGAGCTTGGCCTGAAAAAAGCCCGCTCGGTCCTCTATGGCGGGTTGATCTTCGCGACCTGGAATATCGACGGTCCTTCGTTCGACGAGTTTCTCGGCGATGCCAAGTGGTACTACGATATTCTCTTCCTGCGCAGCGACAAGGGCATGGAAGTGCTTGGGCCACCGCAGCGTTTCATGGTCAACGCCAACTGGAAGACTGCCGGTGAGCAGTCAGCTGCCGACGGTTTCCATACGCTTACATTGCACCGCTGGCTTGGTGAGGTAGGTAACTACGCCAAGAAGGGCGACGCCGCTGCGGAGGAGAGCGATGAGCCGGATCTGACCCCCGAGATGTACGGCGTCGAGGTGAGTTCTCCCCACGGCCACGCGTTGCGCTGTATTGACCTAGCGCGCAAGATCCGCCGCCTGACCGGTCTGGAGCCTGACGACCTGAGCGTTCAGGAAAAGCTCAATGCGCTGCCGCCAGCCGGCATGACCAAGGACATGGTCGAGCAGTTGGCACGCAACCTGTCAGAGGATCAGCTCAAGGTTCTTACTACTATGCCTCCGCAAGTGGGCGGCATGTTCCCCAACATTCTGTTTGGTTTCGTCTATATCCCGCAGCCGGATGGTTCGGTTGTCGGCTCGATGACGTTGCACACCTACATTCCGCGCGGACCAAACAAACTTGAATTCTGCAACTGGATCTTCGCCGAAAAGGACGCTCCGGAAGAGCTGCGCGAGAAGATGCTCAAGCAGACCATTCAGCTGTTCGGTACCTCAGGCATGGTCGAGCAGGACGATTCGGATACCTGGCCGCACATGACGCTGTCAGCCAAGGGCGCCATGGGCAAGCACATGACCCTGAAGTATCAAGCTATGTATGAAACTGGCAAGCCTGCAGGCTGGCCCGGACCTGGCATCGTCAATGAAGGGTTCACCAAGGACGATACTCAGTGGCACTGGTGGCTCTACTGGAACGAGCTGATGAGCGCTGAATAAACCATTCTCCAGATTATAAGAACAGGAGTTTCTCATGCAGCAGGTTCAAGAAAAAAGCGCCGAAGCCCCGCAGGGTCAGGCTGTCCCGGTCGGATCGGCTGAGTACAACGCCATCCTCACCTTTCTATATGAAGAAGCGGCGCTGCTCGATCAGCTTCGCCTGAGCGAGTGGGGCGAGCTGCTGGCGACGGATCTGGTCTACACCGCACCGTTGCGCCACACCCGGCTGGGCGTTGACCACGCGAAAAGCTTCGTGCGTAGCGTCATGCATTTCCATGACGATTACCGCTCGGTAATGGGTCGGATTCTGCGCCTGTCGGGCAAGAGCGCCTGGGCCGAAGATCCGCCGTCGCGTACTCGTCGGCTGATAACCAACGTATTGGTTCGGGAAGCGGCCAAGAGCGATGAGTTCGAGGTGGTCAGCTATCTGCTGATGACTCGCAGCCGCTTCAGCGAGTCGCATGTCGATGTGATCAGTTGTGAGCGCAGGGACGTGATTCGCCGGGAGGCGGATGGCACCTTCAAACTGGCCAAGCGGGAAGCCCTGCTGGATCAGTCCGTTTTGGGAACCGCCAACCTGGCCGTGTTCCTGTAAGAGTTTGGTTGGGTGCGGTCACACCCAGCCATGCGGAGGATGAAGCCCGCCTTGAAAGAGGCGGGCTTTGTTCTGTCTGGCGGTTGAGTCTGGACGCTAATGTTTCTGATTGCCCGGCTTAAAGCTGCTGAACTGAAAGATTCGGCTCCTTGCCTGCAAACCAGTCCTGATCGCTAGCGCACAGCGCCCCGGGACGACCAGTAAAATCCAGCGTCGAGCCCTTCATGCGCAGCGCTTGCGCGGCTCGAACCGGCTGCTGGGCATAGCACAGGCTGGTTTCCCTCGCATGTTCCATCACGTCCAGGTCATATTCGCGTCCACGGGAAATCGTCGCGCACCGCCGTAACAGCAGGGCGGCCTCCGCTTCCTCTGGATCCAGAGTCTTGATTGCCCAGCCCGCCATGCCCTGGTTCAAATCAACCCCGCTATAGAGTGCCGGCTGTTCTATGAGGGTGCCCTTGATCTGCCATCGCAGACACGGCTGTCCATCGCGGAAAAGAACTGGGGATGTGCGTCCGTCAACTCGTGTCGGTATTTCTACATCGTAGACACGGTGTTCATCCTGCCTGGCCGCGGCGGCAATGGCCAGGCCTGCAAGGTCAAGCATGTGCGTGCATTGATGCCTGCCATCCGTGGCTCTGGTTACACTGTGGGCAATCTCTGACAACTGCATGCCGATCAGGTCTTCCAGGGGCTTGGCTGCGCCGGGGCAGGCCGTATAGGGAAATCGCACGGCGTAGCCGTGAATAGCCGTAACGACTCCTTGCTGATGGCGGATGCTGACCCTGAAATGATGAAAGTCATCCTCCAGCGCTGCGCGAATTTCACCGTCTTTCTGAGTATGAATCTCTACTCGTCGTCGGAAAAGCATATGGATAGCCTTAAGCAAGCAGGATGGATTTAAGCCGGAAAAGCGCCTACAATATGAACATTAACAAAAAAAGTGTCTATTAAGAAGGCTGCGGATATGAGGCTACTTGAAAATAAGGTCGCGCTGATAACGGGCGCCGGTGGCGGTATTGGTGAAGGCGTGGCCCGTTATTTTGCCAAACAGGCCGCTGCTGTGGTGGTAGCGGAGCTGAATGAAACAATGGGCGAAGCCGTTGCTGCCGACATACGTGCGCAGGGCGGTCAGGCCATCTTCTTCAAGACGGATGTGTCGAGCAAGGAAAATATCGCTGCCGCTGTTCAGGCCGCAGTGGATGAGTTCGGTGGGCTCGATATTCTGGTCAACAATGCCTTCGCCCCGACGCCTAACGTCCTGATGGAAGACAAGACGGATGAGATGCTGCAGCAGACCCTCGATACCACTGTCTGGGCAGCCTGGTGGGCGATGCGTGCTGCGCTGCCACACATGCGTAAACGCGGTGGCGGCTCAGTGATCAATTTCTATTCGATCGATACCGAGATCGGTGCCTGGCTGCATGCCGATTACAACACCGCCAAGTCCGCTATTCTTGGGCTTACTCGCAGTGCTGCGGCCGAGTGGGGCCGCTTCAATATCAGGGTAAATGCCATTGCCCCCACCGCGATGGGCGCAACCTTTCACAAGCTTGCAGCAGAAAATCCCGGTTTCGCCGAACGCTCCGCCTCGATGCGCCCGCTGGGTCGCTGCGGCGAGCCTGAAGCGGATATCGGTCCGGTTGTAGCCTTCCTTGGCTCGGAAATGTCTCGCTTTGTCACCGGCGAAACGATCCACGTGGACGGCGGACTGCATTTGCCTGGCTACAACTCCAGGCCTGCCGATATTCCGGTCAAGGAATACTAAAGGCGCTCCAACACAGAAAATCAGCCGAGGCTGACAGGCCCGCCAGTATTTGCTGGTGGGCTTTTTGCTGTAAGGGTCTGGGGCATGGGACTGACTGTCAGCCAACACCGTATCCTCAGGCGCGATCAACACACGCAAGCACGCGGTGGTTGATCGGCGGAGGCCTGCTCAGCGCTTCTTGACGTTGATATCGGTGTCTTCCAGATCCCAGGTGTTGGCCGTCTTGCCTTCATCCCTTAGCTCATATTTGAGCACGCGTCCCTGGGGGTTTTTGGGAAGCGTATCGCGGAACTCGATATAGCGAGGCAGCGCGTAGTAGGGGACGGCATCGGTCGCCCAGTAGAACAGTTCTTCTTCAGTCAGTGACGCGCCCTCGTGCAGGATAGCGGTGACTTTGACGTCATCTTCGCCCTTGTCCGAGAGCACCGCATGAACCGCTACTTCGGATATCGCCGGGTGGACGGCAAAGGCCGATTCCATCTCGAAGCTTGAAATGTTCTCGCCACGACGGCGCAGATAGTCTTTCTTGCGATCCACAAAGAAGAAGAAACCGTCCTCGTCGAATTTACCGATATCACCGGTGTGAAACCACATGTTGTTCATCAGTTTGAGGGTGGCTTCCGGCCGGCGCCAGTATCCCTGAAACATGATGTCGGGTCGCAAAGGACGCACTACGATTTCGCCGGCTACGTTGGTGGGCAGTTCCTGATCATTGTCATCCATGATGCGCACATCGAAATCGGGAATACGTTTTCCCGACGAACCAGGTTTGGCGTATTCGCCTGCAGCCAATGAAGTGATCACGCAGGCTTCGGTTAGCCCGTAACCATTGCCGCCCACCAGAGGCGTGCCGAACCGAGTGCGCCAGATCTCCTTGGTTTCCTCGGTGTAAGGGTTGCCCCGGGCGGTATGGATCTGCCCGAAGCAGCGCTTCATGGATTCGTTGTCGGGGGCCTGGGCGAGCAGACCGCCCATGCCGCCGAGGATGGACGCGATGGTTGCGCCACTGCGTTCCACTTCAGGCCAGAAATTGGAAACCGAGAAGCGCGGCAGTATCGCCGCACGGGCGCCCACCAGAATGCTGGCGATAATGGTCACGCAGAGGGCATTCATATGGAACAGGGGCAGGGGAGTGATGGTCACATCATTTTCATTGGCAGGTCCTGAGCGCAATTGCAGGCGCGCCAGGTTACACATGAAGTTGTAGCTGACCATGCAGCCCTTGGAAGGGCCGGTGGTGCCTGAGGTGTAGATCAGACAGGCGAGATCGGAAGGGGCAGGCTTGTCCTCAATCGCGGTGGTGTCCGTACCGCGATGTTCATCCAGCGGCGCAACAGGCACAGTGCAATCGACTGGCGTTTCCAGCGATCCGCGATGCAGGATGCGCTTCAATACCGAGAGCTGGCCGCTGATGGCTGCAACGCGCTCCATGTAGCCGGCTTCACATATGAGTAACTGGGTGTCGGCATCTGCAATCTGGTGTCGGAGGAACTCGCCGCGTAGCGCGGTATTGATGGGTACGCTCACGGCGCGGAGCTTGTTGATCGCGAGCCAGCACACGACGGCATCAATGTTGTTGTCCAACATGGTAACGACTGTAGCGCCGCGGGTTACACCCAGGGAAGCTAGGGAGTGGGCCAGCTTGGTGGAAAGTAAGTCAACTTCTTGGAAAGTGTATAATTCTCCACTGAAATCGAGCATTACTCGGTCTGGATGGCTTGCAACTGCGCGGTCCAAAGCTGCGATAGCCGTGTCTTGTTCTCCCACGAACCAGGTTTCGGGATTGCCAGTACCGCTCATACGCATCTCCTTCCAATGCGGCTCCAGACGGGAGCCGGACAGCTTTATTTTTGATAGAGAATGGCATTCTATATCTTATTTTTTCTCTTGTCTCTAGCAAGAGTTGAACAGAAAATGCTGAATGTGACTATTTAACCTGCTAGGATGGCATTTACAAGGAAACTGACCGGGGTTGAGTATGCTTGATGAAGAGCTTGACGACACAGTGGTATCTGCTGACGTAGTTCGGGAAGGCGCGGCACTTAAGGCGGGTCGCAGTAAAATCCAGGAGCGCTCAAAGGCAAAAAAGACTACGCCTCGGCTGGCTTCCGGTTCAGGCAAAGCCCGAGCGGTCAAACCGAACAAGCGATCAGAAGAAACCATCAATAGCATTCTGCAATCCACTGAAGAGGTGGTTCTACAGTCAGGGGCGGACAGGATATCCATTCTTGATGTTTGTAAATCGGCAGGTGTGTCGCGGGGTACCTTCTACCGCTATTTTTCCTCCCAGGAAGATTTGCTGGATACCTTTTCGCGGCACAAGCGCGATCACTTTCATCAGGTACTGATGAACACCATTGGTACGGTTGAAGACCCCGAAGCACGGCTCAATGCGTTGATCACCTTTATAGATAATTACCTTGAGCAAAGTCGGGCTCAGCGGTTGCTGCTAGTGGCGCCTGAGTATGCCCTTGGGTTTTTTAGGCGAATATTCCACGATTCGATATTGCGTTTCCAGGATACCCTGGACATCGTCTTTGACGACTGGGATGAAAAGCTCGGAGTCAAGCTGGACCGGGAGCTGATCTGCGAAATGATCATTCGTTATGTTCTAAGTGAAATCCTGGTGCCGGAAAATTCCGGTAGACGTCTGCTTCCCGCACGTGTGAGGCGCCTGGTCGCTTCCCTTACCATGGGTTCTACGTCGCGGACACGGCGCTGACATCATCTGGGGAGGCGCCTGCCTCCCTTGCCTGTGTTTCTCTTGTCAGCCATCCTCCAATAAGCTGTCTGGCCGTTCTTCTGATCCCCCTCCTTCTCGGCTGATAGTCGCGGCCAGCGCCGCGTCTTATTCCTTTTCTGTGGCTATTATTTAGTCGTTATTCCCAAGTTTGTCTTAATTATAGGTTATCGCTGGAACCTTACCCGGTAAGCATCAGAGCGTTTTACGCTCTATATATCCTTTATTTTTCAACAAGATGAATGTTTATGCGAGCTGTTATCCGGGATACCGAGGTGGCGAAATGCGGGCCAAAGGCAGCGCGAAAGACATAAAGAAATTGAACAGTTTTGCGATATATGATCATTTTGTATTATGCTTCTGCATAGGGCGCCGCTCGCTTCGGCCACAAGTGCCTGGCTTTTCTACCAAATAGAACAAAACCGAGGTCTACATCATGCTTATCGATCTTCATGCACATGCGCCACATCCGGAATACTATGACCAGCATCCTCATTGGGGTCCGGCCTTTGAATCACAGCCCGATGGCGACATAAAACTGCGCGTTGGTGAATGGATCCTGTCTCTGGGGGCGCCAGAGCGCAAGGTCGCTTTGCGTGAAGCCCACGCCCGTGGCGAAACGCTTCAGGTTGCTGAATACATGGCGAAATGGGCCGACCCCAAGCATCGCCTCGCCGGGATGGATGCGGCTGGTCAGAATGCCCAGGTCATTTCCGTGCCAAGCCACTGCTACATGTATTGGGCCGAAGCTGAGTTCGGCGTTCCCTTTGCCCGCACGGTAAACGATTCGCTGGCCAAATATTGTTCCGGCGCACCGGATCGTCTGATGTTCTGGGCCCATGCGCCGTTGAACGTACCTGTCGAGGCAGCCAAAGAAATTCGCCGCGCGGTAACCGAACTGGGAGCAAAGGGGCTGGTAGCAGGTGGCTCGAACTTTGGCGGTCTGGAATTCGATTCGCCGGAAATGGATCCAGTCTGGGAAGCGCTGTGCGACCTGGATGTGCCCATGTTCGTGCATGGTTACAACCAGTCAGTGACCTGGGGCAAAGAGGCCAACACTGACCGCTACGAAACCACCGCAATCGTCGGCATGAACTACGATGAAACCAAGTGTTTCTGGTACATGATCAACGGTGGTGTGTTTGATCGCTTCCCGAACCTGAAGGTCTACATCACCCATGGCGGCGGTTACGTGCCTTACCAGCTTGGTCGTATGGCTCAGACCAACCCGAACCTTGATGTGTCCTACAACAAGAAGCCTTTCCTGGAATATCTGCGCAACTTCTATTTTGACGTTGAGCTGCATGAAGTACCCATGCGTCAGGCGATGGTTGAGGTGATAGGTGCTGATCGCGTCCTGTATGGCTCGAACTTCGGCGGCAGTGACGCGGTGCGCCACGATCTGACCTCCGACCTGAAGCTGTCCCAGGAAGATATGGACCGGATTCGCTGGAAGAATGCCTGCGAGTTGCTGCACCTGGATCCTGCCAAGGTAGGCAAGGTGGGTGACCCTGCCAAGACTGCCGGTAAGGTAGGTGCCTGATGAAACTGGCGCGCTGTTCTCTCAAGGGCGGTAAGCCTTTCTGGGCGGTTGTGGATCTGGAGCACAATGAAGTCAACCCAATCCACGGTGACTTTCAGGAGTGGGCTCCACGGGTCGCCGCCGGTGCCGGAATCAGCGCGCTGTCGCTGGCTTCCGCGCCGGTGGCAATGGCCGATGTTGTGTTCTTGCCGCCAATCGATCCGGTCAACCGGGTCGTGGTGGCGGGTGCCAATTACCTGAAACACCTGAAGGATGACTTCGGCCTTGAGGCGCCTGCCCAGCCGGTGGCTTTTCTCAAGGCTTACGGCGCCTTGATCGGCGCCCACGACCCGATCCGTTTTCCTCCGCTTACCGGGGAACTGGACCACGAAGTTGAGTTGGTCGCGGTGATTGGCAGCAGTGAGATCGATCTCCAGAATCCGCTCGCATGCGTGCTCGGTTATACCGTGGGCAATGATGTCAGCGCGCGCGATCTTCAGCGCAGCGGTCCCAAGGGTATCGGTATGGATCTGTTTGCCGCCAAGAGCCAGGACCGCACCACGGGCGTCGGGCCCTGGATCGTCACCAAGGACGAATTTCCCCAGGGTTCACCCAAGCTGCGTCTGACGCTGGCAGTCAATGGTGAGGTTCGTCAGGACGGTACTACTGCGGATATGACCTGGGATGTGGGGCAGTTGATCGCTTTTGTCCAGGCGCGGTCGAGCTTTGCCTGCGGAGATATCCTGTTTACCGGGTCGCCCGCAGGTGTCGGATTGGGGACAGGCCGCTTCCTGAATGCGGGGGACGTTGTTGAAGCCTCGGTTGAAGGCATTGGCACCCTGCGCAACGTGGTCAGTGAAAAAAACGTTTAAAGAGGCTCTTCGAATGAGTGCTGATAAAAGTAACAAGGTTGTGGTTGTCGGTGCCGGCCTAATGGGCACTGGCATCGCTCACGCTTTCGCGAGCTCGGGCTTCGAGACCGTTCTGGTTGATACCAACGCCGAGTCACTCAAGCGAGCCTATAGTGGCATCGAGAAAATACTGGGCGATGGCGTACGCCTGGGCAAGGTCACCGAAGAGGCCGCGCAGGCCGCGTTCGCCAGACTGTCGACCAACGAGAATCTGACCGAAGCCGCTACCGGCGCCCAGGTGCTGGTCGAAACCGTTTCCGAGCAGTTGGCGGTGAAGAAGGCGGTAGTTACCCAGGCGGCGGCGGTAATGGCTGATAACGCGATCATTACCAGCAACACCTCGGCGCTGAGTGTGACCGAGATCGCTGCCTCGATTCCGGCACCTGAGCGTTTCATTGGCATGCATTTCTTCAACCCTGTGCACAAGATGAAACTGGTCGAACTGGTTCGCGGCCTGGCTACCAGCGATGAAACAGTCGCCAGAACCAAGGATCTTTGCGATGCCATCGGCAAAACCTCGATCACAGTCAACGAATCGCCCGGCCTGACCACCAGCCGGATGTCCGCGCTGCTGGGCAACGAGGCGATGTATATGCTTCAGGAAGGCACAGCTACCGCTGAGGATATCGATACGGCGCTACGCATGGGTTTCAACCATCCGATGGGTCCGCTGGAACTCGGCGATCTTACCGGCTGGGACACCCGTCTTTCCGTGCTGCGCTATCTGCACGAAACCCTCGGCGAAAAGTTCCGTCCCTGTCCGCTGATCATCAAGATGGTTGGAGCAGGGCGCCTCGGTCGCAAGACCGGCCACGGCGTATACAAATATGAAGACGGCAATCGGGTTCCGGCTTCCGGGCTCAAGGCAAGCGCATTATGAATGACATCGTCATTGTGGAAGCAGTACGAACCCCGGTTGGCCGCTTTCGCGGCAGCCTGGCCGGGGTACGGGCAGATCACCTTGGATCGCTGGTCATCAATGAATTGCTTCAGCGTACGGGTCTGTCCGCCGAGCAGATTGATGACGTGATCTTCGGTTGCGTGACGCAGATCGGTGAGCAGTCGGCCAATATAGCACGTACCGCTCTGCTGGGTGCGGGCTGGCCGGCTTCAGTGCCTGGCCTGACGCTGGATCGCAAATGTGGTTCTGGCGAGGCAGCGGTGCACGCGGCCATGGGCGCTATTGCTGCCGGTGCAGCGGATATCGTGGTGGCAGGCGGCGCGGAAAACATGAGTCGGGTGCCCATGGGCAGCAATCGGGACCTTCACGGCGAAGCCTTTGGCTGGAAAGCTACCGAGCAGTACGAGCTGACTTCGCAGGGCGAAGCGGCAGAGCGCGTCGCTGAAAAGTGGCAGATCAGCCGCGAAGAACTGGACACCTTTGCCCTGGAAAGCCATCGCCATGCTGCGGCTGCCGTCGATGCAGGGCATTTCGATCGGGAGATCGTGCCGGTGCCGGTGGGCGATTACTGCGAAACGGGTTACGAAGGATTCACTGGCCTGTTCGCCGCCGACGAAACCATTCGTCGCGATACGTCCCTGGAAAAGCTGGCTACGCTGAAAACCAGCTTTCGTCCGGAAAACGGGCGGGTAACGGCTGGGAACTCGTCGCAGATTTCCGATGGCGCCGCTGCGCTGATGTTGATGTCGGCTGAAACAGCCTCACGGCTGGGGTTGAAGGCACGGGCGCGGATCAAGTCGATCACAACGGTGGGCGCTGATCCGACCCTGATGCTGACAGGTCCTATCTCAGCTACCTACAAGATTCTCGCCAAGTCGGGCTTGCAGCTTGCGGACATCGATCTGTTTGAAATCAACGAGGCGTTTGCTTCGGTGCCGATTGCCTGGCTCAAGGAGACCGGCGCTCCGGCGGAGCGCTTGAACGTGAACGGCGGCGCCGTGGCGCTGGGGCATCCGCTGGGTGCCAGTGGTGCGCGAATCATGACGTCTATGCTCAACGAGCTCGAACGTAGGAACGGTCGCTATGCCCTGCAAGCCATCTGCTGCGCGGGTGGCATGGGCACCGCGACGCTGATCGAGCGTCTTCCTTAAGCTGACAGCGCCGATCAAGATCGGTGCAGGGTGGTCTTGTATGTCGAGGATTACACCGGTTCCGTTTTCGGCCTTGCCCGAGAGCCTGGCGACTGCCCTGGACCGAGGTCTGGCTTCGGGAATGCTCAGTTCGAGCGTGCCTGTCCAGGTCTGGGCGCACCGCCCGGCGATGGCGCAAGCATGGCTTTCATTGCTCGAGCAGTTTCATACCCAGAGTTTGCTGGGTGAGCGACTCAAAGAGCTGGTTCGCCTGAAGATCGCCAGTATTACTACCTGCAAAGCCTGTCAGCTGGCGAGAAAGTCGGATGAGGTGAGCGAAGACGATATCGCCTGCCTGGCGACAGACAGTGACCGTTTTTCGCCGCCCGAACAGGCCGCCCTGCGCTACGCCGAACTTTTCGCCGGTGACTATATGGCGTTGGATGACCAGCACTATGAAGCCTTGGCGGGCTTTTTCAGCCTGGCTGAAATCACCGAACTGAACATGTATTGCGCGCTGATGCTGGCCGGCGGCCGCATGACCTATGTCCAACAGGCCTATGAGGACTGATTATGAACACTGAACTGCAGCAGATCCCCCTGAAAAAAATGGACGGCACCAGCACCACGCTCGGCGAGTTCGAAGGCAAGGTGGTGCTTATCGTCAATGTGGCGTCCCGTTGCGGGCTCACACCCCAGTACTCAGCGCTTGAAAAACTATACCGGGAAAAGCAGGACGCGGGACTGGTGGTATTGGGTTTTCCCGCCAACGATTTTAAAGCGCAGGAGCCCGGCACCGATGAGGAAATCGCCAACTTTTGCAGCACCGAATATGACGTCACCTTTCCCTTGTTCTCGAAGATCAGCGTACATGGCGAACAGCAACATCCGCTCTACAAGGCGCTGACCGCCGCCGCGCCGGAAGCGATAGGTGAGGGTCCCATGCGTTCGAAGCTGGCGGGATATGGCATCGAGCCGAACGCCGCGCCGGAGGTGCTGTGGAATTTCGAGAAATTCCTGATGAACCGCGACGGTCAGGTCGTGGCGCGCTTTGCGCCGGACGTGGATATGAGCGAGCCCCAAGGGCTGACCGTTATCGACGAATGGTTGGCCCGTTGAAAAAACGGTTATTGAGCAATAAACCTAAAATAGTTCAAATTCTGCGCGTTCAGGCATAAGCTGGAAAGCGATGCCAGGAACAACAAGAGGATAGCGTCATGTCTGAACAGAACAAAAGCAACCTTGAACAGGTGTTCGCCGATGTGGCGAGCAATTATCAGGGTACCGATATTGACCTGCACGCGGCCTATGCCGAGATGCGCAAGAATAGCCCGGTGCTGGAAGGGAACTTCATGGAGCGCTTGGGCGTTCCGTCGATAGCGGGTGTAGACCCTGATCGCCCGTGCTTCACGTTGTTCAAATATGACGACGTTATGCGCGTCATGCGCGACGCCAACCAGTTTACCAGCGGGTTCATCGCAGAAGGACTGGGCGCTTTCTTTGATGGATTGATCCTGACCGCAATGGACGGCGATCAGCACAAGAACATGCGCAACCTGTTGCAACCTGTATTCATGCCGGACACTGTCAACCGCTGGAAGGAAGATCGCATCGACAAGGTCATTCGTGAGGAATTTCTGACTCCGATGGCGCCGCAGAAGGGTGCGGATCTGATGGATTTTGCGCTGTATTTCCCGATCCGGGTCATCTATTCGCTGATCGGCTTTCCCAACGACCAGCCGGAAAAAATAAAGCAGTACGCTGCCTGGGCACTGGCCATTCTTGCCGGTCCGCAAGTCGATCCGGCCAAGGCCCAGGCGGCCAAGAAAGCCGCCATGGAGGCGGTAGTTGCGCTCTATGATGCGATCAAGGTAGTGGTTGCCGAGCGCCGCGCCGAAGGTGGGGAAGGCGATGACCTGATCAGCCGCCTGATCCGCGCCGAATATGAAGGCCGCTCGCTTGATGACCATGAGATCACTACCTTCGTGCGTTCGCTGCTGCCTGCGGCGGGGGAGACCACTACCCGTACGTTCGGCACCTTGATGACGCTGCTGCTGGAAAACCCGGAACTGCTCGAACGCGTGCGCAACGACCGCAGCCTGGTGAACAAGGCGATCGACGAATCGATTCGTTTCGAACCTGTTGCGACGTTCAAGGTGCGCCAGACAGCGGAGGAAACCGAAATTCGCGGTGTCAAGATTCCCAAGGGGGCGATGGTGTCGTGCATCGTCAGCTCAGCCAACCGGGACGAGGAGTTCTTTGATAACGCCGATACCTTTGATATCGACCGTCGGCAGCGTCCGTCCTTCGGCTTTGGTTTCGGGCCGCACATGTGCATTGGCCAGTTCGTCGCCAAGACTGAAATCAACTGCGCCCTCAACGCGGTGCTGGACATGTTCCCGAATATCCGTCTCGATCCTTCCAAACCGGCCCCGGAAATTACCGGGGCGCAGCTCCGCGGTCCGCATAAATTGCACGTCCTTTGGGACTGAGTTAGCCGCACCAGTATCAAGCAGGGCTCGCTGAAAACCGGCCAGAGACCTGCTTGTTTCCTCGTCTCCAGCGAATCGAGGGAGGCAGCTTCAGGCAAGACCCCCCCGTGATAATCCAAAAAGATATAGACACAAATCAAAAATGTGTTTAAATCAACTCTGATCTGAACTAACATCGTAGAACAAACACAATCCGCGAACAGCGAAGGGGAATACACCATGAATCTCGAAGACCTCATCCTCGTCAGTGTGGACGACCATGCGATCGAGCCGCCGGACGCCTTCAAACACCACATGCCTGAAAAATTCAAAGGTCGTGAGCCGCACGTCGAAAAGCGTGGGGATCGTGATGTATGGGTATTTGAAGAAGAAGCTACCGGCTACATGGGCCTCAACTCTGTAGTGGGGCGTCCGAAGGAAGAATACGGGATGGAGCCGCTGGGTTACGACCAGATGCGTCGTGGTACCTGGGATGTGAAAGCGCGTGTCGATGACATGAACGCCAACGGCGTACTGGGCTCGCTGTGCTTCCCGACCTTCCCTGGTTTTGCCGGCCAGCGTTTCCAGACCCATGGCAACCGGGAAATCGCCCTGGCGGCGATCCAGGCCTACAACGACTGGCACCTGTACGATTGGTGCAATGCGATGCCGGGTCGATTCATTCCCCTGATGCTGGTGCCTTACTGGGATATGAAAGCCGCCGTCGCAGAGATCAAGCGTCTGTCTGCCCAGGGTGTGCACGCGCTGTCGTTTTCGGACAACCCTGCCCGCCTGGGTTATCCGTCTATTCACGACGAATACTGGGACCCGATGTGGAAGGCTTGTGCCGATAACAATGTGGTGATCTGTTGCCATATCGGTTCGGGCGGCAAAGCAGAACACGCTTCGGACCTGTCGCCTATCGACGCCTGGATCACTACCATGCCGATTTCGATCGCCAACGCGGCGGCCGACTGGATCTGGGCTCCCATGTGGAAAAAGTTTCCGACCCTGCGCATGGCTCTTTCAGAAGGCAGCATTGGCTGGGTACCTTATCTTCTTGAGCGGGCTGACTTTACTCACCGTCATCACAACGCCTGGACCAATGCGGACTTCGGCGGAAAAATGCCGAGTGACATCTTCTTCAAGCACTTCGTTACCTGCTTTATCGAGGACAACTTCGGATTGCAGAATCTCAAGTTCATGAACGAAGACATGGTTACCTGGGAAAGCGACTATCCGCATTCCGATTGCACCTGGCCGCATTCTCCCGAAACGACCTGGGCGCATCTGAAAAACCTGACCGACACACAGATCAATAAGGTTACCCACCTCAACGCCATGCGTGAGTTCTCTTATGATCCGTTCGCCGTCCTCGGTGGTCGTGAAAACTGCACAGTCGGCGCACTCCGCGCTCAGGCGACGCATGTCAGCACCGAGCCTGCTCTGGGTCTCGGCGGCGCCGAAGTCACGCGTAAAGATGGCAAGCCCGTCACCTCCGGCGACATCAATGCGATGTTTGAAAGTGCAGACGCCAAAACGGCCATCTGACGCTTGGACTAACGCCTTGCCTTGCCATCGGCCGCAGCCGGTGGTGAGGCGGGGGCCAACCAACAAACCTGCTTTCTGCATTGCTTCGAGCAGTTGAGGGTGTCTTGTTGATGAGTATTTCCCAATTTAACTACAGCACCATACCGCCAGAAGCCGAAGCGCTGCGTGCTGACGTCAGGGCGTTTATCGATCAGGCTCTGCAGGATTATCCGCCGGTCAAACGAGCCTATTCGTGGATGGGATTCGACGCCGAGTTCAGTCGCCTGCTCGGGCAGAAAGGCTGGCTGGGTATGGCGCTGCCAAAACGGTACGGCGGGGCAGAGGCATCACCCTTTGCACGCTATGTGATCATTGAAGAGCTGCTCGCTGCGGGTGCGCCGGTATCGGCCCACTGGATCGCTGATCGACAGAGCGCACCGCTGATCCTGCGCTTTGGCACCGAAGCTCAGAAGGAAAAATACCTGCCGCTGATATGCCGCGGCGAAAGCTATTTCTGTATCGGGATGAGCGAGCCGAACTCCGGATCCGATCTGGCATCCATCAAGTCCAGCGCCCAGCGCGTCGACAATGGCTGGCTGGTCAATGGTCAGAAGGTCTGGACCACCAATGCCCAGCATTCGCATTACATGATTGCGTTGCTGCGCACCGGTAACAAGGAAGAAAGCGGCCGCCACGGCGGCATGTCGCAGTTCATCATCGATCTGAGTCTGCCCGGCGTCACGATTCGGCCTATTGCCGATCTGGCGGGCGGTGAGCATTTCAATGAAGTGTTTCTGGATAACGTACGCCTGGACGCGGACGCCCTGGTGGGTGAAGAGGGCAACGGCTGGGGACAGGTGACTGCCGAGCTGGCATTCGAGCGCAGCGGCCCGGAGCGTTTTCTCAGCAGCATTGCGCTGCTGCACACGGCCATCAAAGCTATCGGCTCCAAGCCCGACGCGCTGCAGGCTCGAGAAATAGGGCGCATCTCCGCTCGATTGCTGACGCTGCGCAATATGTCGCTGGCGGTAACCAGGCAGTTGAGCGACGGTGAGAACCCGGCTTGGGCTGCCTCGTGCGTCAAGGATCTGGGTAATGTTTTCGAGCAGGATCTCCCGGAAATGCTGCAGGTGCTGGTTGAAGAACAACCCCAGGTGGGCGGCGGGTCCGATCACGCCCAGGTGCTTGCCTACCTGACCCAGATGGCGCCGTCTTTCTCATTGCGCGGGGGCACTCGCGAGATCCTTCGCGGGATCATTGCACGTGGATTGGGGCTCAGATAATGCGAGAACTTTTTGAATCGACAATAGAACGCTTACTGGGTGACATCGCCACGCCTGAATACATCCGCGCGGCTGAGTCCGGAGCCTGGTCCGCCGACCTCTGGAGTGCGTTGGAGGACAACGGCATCCTGCTGGCAGGGGCGCCAGAAGCTGCCGGCGGCGCAGAGGCCAGCTGGTCCGAGCTGTTTGTTATCGCCCGCGCCGCAGGCCGGTTTGCAGCGCCCGTTCCGCTGGTTGAAATGTTGCTGGGCAACTGGTTGTTGGAGAAGGCCGGTATTGGCGCCCGGAGCGGTGTGCTTACAGTCGCTACCGACTCTTGCTTGCAGTGGAACGGTGGCAGGATTTCCGGCGAGCTGCGTCAGGTGCCGTGGGGACGGCACGCCGAACTGGTGATTGCAATGGTGGGGGAGGGAGCTGAAAGCACTGTCCTGCTAGTGGAGCCGGCTGCAGCGGAAAACATCATACAGGGAACCAATATTGCCGGAGAGCCTCGCGATACGCTCCAGTTCGCCGCGGCGAACGTCGTGGCATCGGCGCCTTTGCCCGCCGGGCTCAGCGAGTCGGTCTTGCTTACCGGTGGCGCCATGTTGCGCTCCGCGCAGATGGCTGGTGCGTTGACCGCATTGATGGAACTCACCTCCGGGTACGCGGCGGATCGCAAGCAATTCGGGCGGCCCATTGCGGCATTCCAGGCGATCCAGCAGCAGCTGGCTGTACTGGCGGAGCAGACGGCCGCAGCGAACATTGCTGCCGAAGCCGCCTTCGTCGAATCCACCGACCACCTGGCTGCCTTCAGTATCGCTGCCGCCAAGGTAAGCACGGCCGAGGCGGCGAGTCTCGGAGCGGGGATAGGTCACTCAGTGCATGGCGCTATCGGCTTTACCCAGGAATACACGCTGCACCTGCTGACCCGTCGCTTGTGGGCATGGCGGGGTGAATACGGATCGTCGACGTTCTGGAGCAAGCTGCTCGGCGCGCACATCTGCGCCGCTGGCGCCCAGAACTTCTGGCCCGCCATTACTCATGCGCAGCAACAAGAGTTGATCGTCCCGCCACAAGGATCACATCTATGAGCGAGTTTCTACAGGTACAACGCAACGGCGGAGTAGCCGTGGTCAGGATGAATAGTCCTGAAACACGCAACGCCCTGTCCGAACCGTCCCAGATGCAGGAGTTTGTCGACCTCTGCCGCGATCTGCGACGCGACCAGAGCGTCAGGGTCATGGTCCTGACCGGTAACGGCAAAGCTTTTTGTGCGGGCGGCAATATCAAGGACATGCAGAATCGCGAGGGCATTTTTGCCGGCTCGCCATATGACCTGCGCGATACCTACCGCAACGGTATCCAGCAGATCCCGCTGGCGCTCTACGAACTGGATATCCCGATTATCGCTGCGGTGAACGGACCCGCTATTGGCGCGGGGCTTGATCTGGCGTGCATGTGTGATATCCGCATCGCCAGCGATAAAGCCCTGTTCGCTGAAAGCTTTGTGAAACTTGGCATTGTGCCGGGTGACGGCGGCGCCTGGTTGTTGCCGCGCATCATCGGCATTCCCAAGGCCAGCCTGATGGCTTTCACCGGGGACACCATTGATGCGGCCAAGGCGCTGGAGTGGGGCCTGGTTGAGCAGGTCTGCACGCCGGAGGCGCTAGAGTCGGAAGCGTTGGCGATGGCCGAGCGCATTGCCCGGAACCCGGGGCATGCTCTGCGTCTCTGCAAGCGCCTGCTGCGTGAAGGTCAGCACATGCGGTTGGACTCGTTGCTCGAGCTCTCGGCCGCCTATCAGTCTCTGGCTCACCACACTGAAGATCACCGCGAAGCGGTCAGTGCGTTTGTAGAGAAGCGCGAACCGAATTTCAACGACAAATAATGAGCCTGCTCAAAGGAGACCATCACGATGCGTAGCGTATTTCGTGAAGACCACAACATGTTCAGGGAACAGGCCCGTCGCTTTGTCGAGCGGGAAATCGTTCCGAATCTGCATGAATGGGAAAAAGCCGGGATTGTTCCCAAGGAAGTATGGCTGAAAGCCGGCGAAATGGGCTTGCTGTGTTCAACCGTGCCTGAGGAATACGGCGGTGCGGGCGGGGATTTTGGACATTCAGCCGTGATGATCGAAGAACTCGCACGCGCCAATGCCACGGCTGTGGGTTTTACTACCCATTCGGAAATCGTTGCGCCCTATGTGGTCGCCTATGGTTCCGAAGAGCAAAAACACAAATGGCTGCCCAAAATGGTCAGCGGCGAGATGATTGGCGTGATTGCCATGAGCGAGCCGGGAATCGGCAGCGACTTGCGCTCCATGCGCACCGTACTGCGCCAGGAAGGTGATGAATACGTAGTGTCTGGCCAGAAAACCTTTATCACCAACGGCGGCAACGCGGATCTGGTGGTGACGGCTACCAAACTGGACCCTGCGGGCAAGGATCTTACGTTGGTGTGTGTGGAAACCGACCGGGCCGGATTCTCCAAGGGCCGGTTGCTCGACAAGATCGGTCTGAAAGGCCAGGACACTGCCGAGCTGTTTTTCGACGACGTGCGTGTACCGGTGAGCAACCGGCTCGGCGAAGAAAACCGGGGATTCAAGTACCTTACCCATCAGCTTGCCTGGGAACGATTGATTATTGGGCTGCGCGCAGCACAGTCGATTGAAACCTTGCTTGAAGAAACAATCGCCTACACACGCGAGCGCAAGGTGTTCAGCAACACTGTGTTTGACTTCCAGAATACCCGGTTCAAGCTGGCCGAAGTGAAGGCCCAGGCGACCATGTTACGTGTCTTCGTCGACGATTGTCTGGAAAAGGTCATGGCTGGCGAGTTGACTGCCGATGTGGCGGCAATGGCAAAATTGCTCGGCTCGGAAATGCAAGGAAAGATGCTTGACGAGTTGCTCCAGCTTCATGGTGGCTACGGTTTCATGAGCGAGTACAAGATAGGGCGTGCCTGGGTTGATGCCCGCGTTGCGCGGATCTACGGTGGAACCTCGGAAATCATGAAGGAGATTATCAGCAGGAATCTTTGACGAGGCCTGGATCTTCAGATCTTGCCGCCCAAAACAAAAAGCAGGAGATAGGCTATGTTACTGATCTGTCGAAATGTTGTTCTGGTTGCCACGATGTTCCTGGTTGCCAATGTGTTTGGTCAGGGCATTCCGGAAGATCGCTACGCCGAAGAGGCGGATCGCGCAAAGTCGCTTTTGCGCAAAGCCGTCGACCACTATCAGGAGAATGGCGAAAAGGCCATCGCCGCGTTCAGTCGGCAAGGACAGTTCATTGATGACGAACTCTATGTCTATGTCATCGATACCGACGGCATCATGCTCGCCAGTGGTGGGCCCTCGGCCAATCTGATTGGGCGAGATGTCAGCCAGGCGCTGAACGACGACCTGAACAAGGGCTTCAAGGAAGCGCTGGCCCTGCCGCCAAGCGACACAATACATCATGCCGACTATCGTTGGCAGAACTGGCAGGATGGCCGCGAAGAGCGCAAGCGAGTCTTTTTTCAACGCGTTGATGGCAAGGTTTTTTCGGTGGGCTATTACATGCCCCGTTCAAGCGAAGGAGAAGCGAAAGCGCTGCTCAATCATGTCGTGGAGGCGGTGAAGGAAAATCCACAGCAGACCTTCGAGCGAATCAACAAGCTGGATGCTGAGTACCTTCGGGATGATCTTTACGCCTTTGTTGTTGATCGCGAAACTCAGCGCTTCATTGCCCATGGTTACAATCTGCGCCTGGTCGGCAGCGATTTTCGCAAGCTGCACTCCGCCGACCGACATCCAATTGGTAGCCAAATTCTGGAGGCCGCTGCGCAGAGCGGGAGCGGTCGTATTTCCTATCTGTGGCCCAATCCAGTAACCCGCAAGAATGAACCGAAAGTGACCCTGTTCGAGGCGACGGACAACTATATCGTTGCCGTGGGGTACTACCTGGACGAAGAACAGTAGCGAGGGTGCTGATATGCCTGATGCGCCCATAAAGTCCCGGCCAGCCGTTCTGATCACTGGCGGCGGTCAGCGCGTAGGTTTGCATTGCGCTCGCCGCCTGGTTGAGGATGGCTTCCAGGTGGTAATCAGCTGCCGCCGGCTGAGAGCGGAGTGGCAAACCACTCCGTTGCAGGGTATTGACGTCATCGTGGCTGATTTTTCAACCGTGGAAGGCATTGCAGAGTTCATAGCGGCAGTCGCGGCGAAGAGGTTACGTTTAAGAGCCATCATTCACAACGCCTCATTGTGGCTGGAAGACGAGGGGTTGACGCCCGAGCAGTTTCAGCAGATGTGCATGGTGCATATGCAGGCTCCCTACATGATCAATATGGCGGCTGCAGACTGGTTCGATTCAGGCCCGGCTGACATCATCCATATTACCGATCATGATGCGCTCGGGGGCAATGCTGATCACGTCGCCTATCTGGCCACCAAAGCCGGCCTGGAAAACATGACGCGATCCTTCGCTGCTCGTTTCGCGCCGGACATCAAGGTCAACAGTATCGCCCCTGCGCTGATCATGTTTAACGACAATGATAGTGAAGAGTTCAAGAAACATATCCTGTCCCGTTTGGCTCTTGGCGTCGAGCCAGGCCCCGAGGTGGTTTATCAAGCTGTGCGCTATGTGATGGGCAATCCCTATATAACCGGTACGTGCCAAGATCTGAACGGCGGCGGCATGCTCAAATTTGCTTAAGGAAACACAATGAGTACAGAGAATCTTGCTCTCCAGTATGAGGCGATTTTGCGCGGCATTGGGGAGGATCCGCAGCGGGGCGGGTTGGCAGGGACTCCGCTAAGAGCAGCCAAGGCCATGCAGTTTCTGTGCAAGGGCTATGAGCAATCGCTGGAAGAGATCGTCAATAATGCGCTGTTCGATGCCAAGGGTGACGAGATGGTGATCGTCAAGGATATCGAGCTCTACTCTCTTTGCGAGCATCATATGTTGCCGTTTGTCGGCAAGGCCCATGTTGCCTATATTCCCACCGGTAAGGTTATTGGTCTTTCCAAGGTGGCGCGCATTGTCGACATGTTTGCTCGACGTCTGCAGATACAGGAAAACCTGACTCGTCAGATCGCGGAGGCACTGCAGCAGGTGACTCAGGCTGAAGGGGTGGCCGTAGTGATAGAAGCCAAGCACATGTGCATGATGATGCGCGGGGTTGAAAAACAAAATTCCACTATGTTCACCTCGGTTATGCTGGGTGCTTTCCGTGAATCAGGTAACACTCGTCAGGAGTTCCTGCAACTGATTGGCCGGGGCTAACCGGCCCATCTTTGCTGAGATGTCAGGCGTCAGTAGAAATAGCTAAGTTTCCCCAGCGCTGCATTTCCTGTTTTCTCGAGGCTAACCGGGTTTCAGCCAGCCCGACGGCATCGGAACCCACTATAAAATGGAGTGGAGCTTCCGGATTCAATGCTAACTCGACTAAAGCCTGGCCAAGCTTCTCTGGTGATCCGGGTTGCTTATGGTTGTTGTTAGCAGATGATGAGCGAACTTTATCAGAGAATGTCTTATATTCGGGAAGGGGCTCGCTGCCAAAGTGAGCTGAACTATCGTCCAGAAAGTCCGTGCGGAAGGCACCGGGTGCGACCGAAGTAACCTTAATGCCAAAGCCTGCAACTTCCTGCGCCAAGGATTCTGAAAAACCAGCGACGGCAAATTTGGAGGCGCTATACACGCTAGCACCCGCGGAGACGGCGCTGGCATTGGAGCTTGCCAATGGCTTATCTCTGGAGGAAGCCGCCGAGAATCTCGGCATCATGCGTAACACTGCGCGGGCCCACCTCCGGGCAATCTTCTCCAAGACGGGGGTAAGGCGGCAGGCTGAGCTGGTGCGCGTCATGCTCAACAGTGTCGTATCCCTTGGCCAGGGCGGAATCTCCCCCTATCGTGGCAGCAATGCTTCGTTGATCAAACCTGAGGTCAAGCCGCTACGTCCGACGGGCTGATCCATATCATGACCCCGTGCGCGTCTGGTCCGAATTGACCATGCTCCAGCCGGCCTGTTCAGCAATCATATGGATCCCAGACGGAGGATCCATATGAACAAGGTCGCCTTTATCACCGGTGCCAGTCGCGGCATAGGTCGCGCAACTGCTCTCTCTTTTGCCCAACGGGGTTTCGATATCGTGCTCAGCGCACGAACGCTCGCCGAAGGTGAAAAACACGAACACGCCCTGACTACCGCCGAGGGTCTGCCGTTGGCTGGTAGTTTGCTGGAGACCGCCGCGTTGGTGGAGAAACTCGGGCGCAAGGCATGGACTATCCGGATGGATCTTCTCGATGCGGAGTCGGTACTGTCAGCCGCCGCGGCAGCGATAGACCAGGCTGGTCGAGTGGATGTGCTGGTCAATAATGCTGTGTATCAAGGCAAAGACCTCAACAGTGCGTTCATGGATCTTGGTCCTGACACCCTCGAGCGTGTCTATCAGGGCTACCTGCTTGCTCCATTCCTGCTAAGCCAGAGGATCGCCGCGCACATGTCCGAGCGCGGGGTTGGCGTGATCATCAATATCACATCGGGTGCCGGTGAAACCGATCCGCCGGTCGCCGCAGGCAAGGGCGGTTGGGGCTATGCCTACGGAGCAGGAAAGGCAGCCGTATCGCGGCTTTCTGGCATCATTACAACAGAACTGGGTAGCCAGGGCTTGCGGGCCTATACGGTGAATCCCGGAGTGGTGACGACCGAAGCGCTGAAAGCAACCATTGGCGAAAAAGGTGTCATCGCGCTGCGCAACGGCTCCGCTCCGCCCGATGTGCCGGCCGAGGTGATCTGCTGGCTTGCCTGTAAGGATGTCGAAGGCGCGCATCAGAAAAAGACGATCAACGCGCAGCCATTCGCGCTCAAGCAGGAAATCGTCGCAGATTGGCGAGCTTGATCAGCCGGTCGATGATCTAGTCCGAGTGGAGGATGAAGCAATCCGCTGGCTTGGCGACTATGTCCTACGTTGAATGTGGTTATACACGCCGCAGATGAATTGAAGCGAGGACATGGGCATGACACAAATGATAGATATAAAAACAGTCCCAACCACGGCGGAGTATCGCTATGCGCGTGGTTGGCATTGTCTTGGCGAAGCCGAAAAATACCGCGACGGCCAGATCCATACTCTGAATATCTTCGGGACACGCCTGCTGGCGTTTGCCACTGACGAAGGCCAGATCAGCGTGCTTGACGCACATTGTCCGCACATGGGCGCTGATCTGTCTACCGGTGAGCTGGTAAATGGCCGTATCGTCTGCCCGTTCCATCATTGGGAGTTCGAAGCCAGCGGTCGCTGTGCGTCGATTCCCTATTGCAAACGCGTGCCTCCGAAAGCCAAAACCCGCAAATGGCTGACCAAAGAGGTCAACCGCTTGTTGTTCGTATGGAACAACCCAGAAGGCAAAGCACCTGCGGAAGGCGTCGAAATACCGTACCTGCCTGAAATTGACAGTGATGAGTGGGATCATGATTGGCACCTTGATCTGATGATCATCGAGACCAATCCGCGGGAGCTGGTCGATAACCTGGCGGATGCGCAACATTTTGGTCCGGTCCATGGCACACCGACCAAATATTTTTCGAACGTCTTCGAAGGGCATATCGGTGAGCAGACATTCCATGGTGATTCAGAGCGTTTAGGTGGCGACCTGGTTGCCGAGTCGGCTTATCACGGTCCCGCTACGCACTTTACCCGTATGCGCGCTGAGTTTGACGGAATGACTGTTGAAAGCATCCTGCTGAACTGCCACGTGCCCATCACGCCGAACAGTTTCGAGCTGCGCTTTGGTGTACTGGTGAAGAAGATTCCGGGTTGGACCGAAGAGCAGAACCGGGACCTGGCTCTGCAATATGTTCAACAGAACCGCGAATCTTTTTACCAGGACGTGGATATCTGGAAAACCAAAGTGCGTATCGATAATCCGCTGCTCGCCGAGGGCGACGGTCCGGTCTATCAGCTACGCGAGTGGTACTCGCAGTTCTTCATGGACGAAGCGGACGTGCCCGCTTCACTGAAACAGCGTCAGGAAATCGTCACGGTAGATAAGTAGCGAACCTGGAAACGTCTGGTCTGACAGGTTCGCATCTGTCCGGCCGACGTTTCGTTCGTATTCTTATCAAGTGTACGGGCCAGGCAAACGGCGCGAATGTCTATCTGGCCCGCCCCTCCGAGGCCGCGCAGTCGCCTCTCCAGCAGATGTCGTTCCCCTCTCTTCCATTTACGCAGCGAGCCCGGACTGCCGGTGCCGTGCAATGACGACGCCGCCGGACGGTTTGTCAGTTGCCTCATATTGAACAAGCCGGCTCGTCCTTATGGACGATGCTGTATCCCTGACTGGATGGGCAAGCTAACCAACAAAGTACCGACCAGGAGAACAAAATGAAAAAGTGCTGGATGGTGTTGATCAGTCTGTGCGTCGCGTTCGCAATGCCAACATTCGCTGATACCAAGCCTGAAGAGGCAAGTCGAGCTAAAAAATTGCTTGAACGTGCGGTGGAGCATTACCGCGATGAAGGCGATCGCGCGCTGGCTGCTTTCAGTCGGCAGGGTCCCTTTCTTGAGGGTAATCTGTATGTTTTCGTCATTGATAGCGAAGGGGTAATGCTCGCCAGCAGCGGTCCATCCCACGCGTTGATTGGTCGGAATATCAAGCCGTTACTGGATGACAGGCTCAAGCTCGATTTTGAAGCGGTACTATCGGAGTCCGGCGAAGGGGTCCGCGAGGGCGAGTACCGTTGGGTGAACCAGAGCACGGGCAGGGTCGAGCGTAAAAAAGCTTTCTACCAGCGGGTCGGCGACCACATCCTGGCCGTTGGTTATTACCTCGGCAGACCTGGTGAGGCAGAAGCGAAAGCTTTGTTGGGCCGTGTCACTGAAGACCTGAAAGAAAACCGTCACAAGACTCTCAACGCGATCAACTGGCTGGACCCCCGGTATATCCAGGACGAGCTATATGCTTTCGTTGTCGATCTGCAGAGCAAACAGTTTGTCGCCCACGGCTATGATCTGAATCTGATAGGCCAGGATTTTGTTTCGCTCAAGGACCGGACTGGCAAGTCCATCGGGCAGGACATGCTTGATCTGATCGATGATCAGCCCGAAGCGACATACTCCTACCAATGGCGTAACCCCGTTATCCGCAAGTTTGAAACGAAGCAGGCGTTCCTGCGTCGTCAGGACGATCTGTTGATAGTGGTCGGGCATTATTCAAATCTTGAAGCCGATTCAGAGGCAGTGCCGAACAACAATTGAGTATCAGTGCCGGGGCAGTCAGGGTCTGTTTCCGCTTCATCGCGAGCCGCGTTGCTGTGTCAAATGTCGCCAGGCAAGGCGCGGGACGCAGGTAATGGTTGTTCCCTTGCCAAGTCCCGCAACGCCGCATGGCGTCATTTGCCGCGCAACCCGAAGGGACGGGGCTCGTTTAGCGCAGCACTGCGTTACTCGTCGCTCATTTGGAACAACCAAATCACGCTCCTCGCGCCTTGTTCTGCACCAAACGGGCCTCCGTCGCGGCCGTGATGAAACGGGAACAGACCCTAGCTCAAAGGCGAGCTTTATTTATTGTCCGGGACTGCAGCCCGTGGCGCATCGGCACTTGCCAAAGGTGTCGTGTGCTCATCCATCGCGCGTCCGAGTTCTTCCCTGAGGACCTTGCCGAAGCGCAACTCGCCGGCGATGGTCCAGTGGTCACCATCGCGAAAATACAGGTTCTGACAGTCCATCAACTGATGGCCTCCGCTCAGGTTGAGCGTCTTGATGGAGGAGCGGTAGTCGATTCCTTTATATGTCTGCGCCGTATCGGCGATGCGATCATCAAGCTGTTCGAATGTATCGCGCAGGGGTTTACGGATTTCAGGCGGGGATTCACAGCCGTGGAGCACGTATTCCCTGGGTAGGATATGCGGCTCGGTCCACGGGCCGAGCCAGACGACGCGTGAGTATTGCTCGAGCTGCTGCAGATATTGCAGAGTTCCATCTATATAACGCTCGTTTGGCACGAAACCCGTGTGGCTCTGCTCACTCAGGGCGGCGCGTGAAACGGTGCGGCCTTCTGGCGTCTGCAGCAGGTAAAAGCCCGCTTCGTTGAATATCACGGTACGGAACAGATCGGGGTGCTGCTGCAGCAACTCGCGAAACCCCTGGTACTGACATCTGTCCTGGTGCGGATACGGGATGCAGCCGTTTTGCAGAAATCCCACGATGAACTGATCGTCCATGTTGACCGACAGCGCATTGAATACATTCATGCCGTGGGAGTCCCCAAGGATGGCGAGGCCGGGGCCGTGCGTCTGCCGGCACTTCAATATTCGGTCCGTCGTGGAAGGAGTAATCAACTCGCGCGCAAAATTGCAGGGTTCGTCAAACCGGGGGGTTTGTTTGGGTTCATTGCTTTCGACCAGTTCCAGCGCACGCAGCTGATCACCGGTCAGTTTCCGCTCGTGCATCTGAATGGGAGCGGGGTAGAAGGAGGCGAAGACGGTGCTCATGAACAGCGTTGCTGAAAAGGCCAGAGCGCCGGCAAAAATTGTTTTGCGAGGGAATTTCCGGCGCTCACGGAAGGGACTTTCCACATATCGCCAGGAGAGATACGCCAGCACAAAAGTCAGGACGATCAGTCCGAGAAAATCCACAGTGTCGAGATTATTGAGTGTACGTATACGTGCAAAGGCAAAGAGTGGCTGATGCCACAGGTAAGCGCTATAACTCATCAGCCCGATCAGTACCACGGGCGGCAGCGCCAATAGCTTCCCGACCCCTGTTCGATGATCGGCGAAACCGATGATCAGTGCCGTCCCCATCACGGGTGCGAGAGCATATATGCCTGGGAATGGCGTTTGTGCGTCGAAGGTGAAAACGGCGATGACAATCAGCGCCAGGCCTGCCAGGGACAAGGTCTCGGAAAGCCAGCGTGTAGTGCTGGACCAATACTGAGCAGTCAATGCCAGCAAGGCGCCGGTGAGCAATTCCCAGGCGCGGGAGGGTAGCAGGTAGAAGCTGGCGGAGGGATGCGTGACAGTCAGGCGGGTCGCCAGCAATATTCCCGCAGCGATAGCGAGCACGATGCCGGCGATCAGCAAGCGTTTGTCCAGCTGCCTCACTAATAGAAGACCCAGCGGAAAAAACAGATAGAACTGCTCCTCGACCGCCAGCGACCAGGTATGTAACAGGGGCGTCAGCTCAGCGCCAGTGCTGAAATAGTCCGTGTCCCACCAGAAGTAGATGTTGGATGCGAACAACTGAATGGCGGCGATGCTATAGAGAAAATCGCGAAACTCCGAGGGCAGCATCCACCACCAGGCGAATGGAATGCAGAACAGGGTAACCAGCGTCAGGGCAGGGTACAGGCGACGAACGCGTCGCTCGTAAAAGCGCGCGAGACTGAAGCCGCCGTTCTGAATTTCGCTATAGAGAATCGAGGTGATCAGGTGACCGCTGATCACAAAGAAAATATCGACGCCCACGAACCCGCCGGCCATGGCTTCGAAACCCGCGTGGAAGAATATGACAGGAACCACTGCCACGGCGCGTAAGCCGTCTATCTCCGGACGGTAGGCGATGGTGCGGTCATGCGTCGGCTGCATTGGGGTCTGCTCTCGAGTCTGCAAGGCCCTCTGAGCGACAGGACTACGGCCGGCGATGTTACTTGGGTTTGGTTATTTGCCGACCCGTCTGCTTGACAAGATGGGCGGCTAATCCCGTAGAAGAAGACGGTCCGCTTCAGACAGGCAAGCATGGGTTGCACGCCTGGTCCATTTGGCATGTGCATGTCGGAGCGAGCAGATAAATCCTTGCTCGGTGAGACCTGGTAATGCAGCAAGCTATCGGGGTGTTTTATGCATCCGTGTCCGGCACCGACTCTCGCCCCTCTCTGATTGTGCGGTCTATCCGAGGTTCCCAGGCATAGCGGTAGGAAGCGGGCTGCGTCACAATTCTGGCAGATGATTCTAAAGTGCCAGTTTCTTGTCATTGATAGTTCATTTGGATGCCCCCGGCTTGTCACGCCAGCTCCTCATCATGTGCCGGCATTCAAAACAAACTTGATGAGGAACACCGGATGTCCACGGATATGCAACGTCACGTGATCATGGTCGACAACGGCGATGCCGACGAGCCGCTTAGCACCCGCCAGATGAACCCTCTTTTTTCAGGCATTCTGGAAGCCCGCCTTGGTCGTCGCCAGATACTCAAAGGGAGCGCCGGTGCCGCTGCTATCGGTTTCATGAGCCTGGGGCTGGCCGGTTGTATCAGCGGCTCCGGCGGTGATAATGACGAACCGGAATTGGCACCGGGAGAGGAGGAGCCGCCAGCGCTGCTGGGCTTTTCTGCTGTGCCGGTCAGCTTTGAAGACCAGATCACCATCCCTGAGGGCTACAGCCACCAGGTCCTGATTCCGTGGGGCACGTCCCTGATTGATGGCGATACGCGTTTCAGAATTGAGAGCACCGGCGCTGAGCAAGCTGATCAGGTGGGTTCGCACCATGACGGGATGCATTTCTTCCCGATCGATGGGAGCTCGGAGGACGGTTTGCTTGTGCTCAACCATGAATACGTTGAGCCGCGCCTGATGCACGCTGCCTATGCTGGTCAGGATCTGGGTTCAGGCGCTGTATTGCTTAGCTCGGATTTGAAACGGGTAGATGACGAAGTATTGAAAGAAATGAACGCGCACGGGGTCACGGTGGTGCGCATCGTCCGGAACCTGAACGGTGAGTGGCAGGTTCAGCCTGACGGCTATAACCGCCGAATCACAGCGCTGACACCGATGAAGCTCTCCGGCCCGGTCGCCGGAAGTGATCTGGTCAAGACCTTGTACAGCCCGGATGGCACCGCAACGCGCGGTACCATCAACAACTGTGGCAGCGGCGTAACGCCATGGAATACCTACATGGCCGCCGAGGAAAACTGGGCAGGCTATTTCGTCAACGAGGGAACCTATCCGCGCGAGCACGAGCGGTATGGGGTGCCGCGTCCGAAGGAAGATGGTACGAGGGCTTCGGGCAAGTACGAGTGGCACCTGGCCGAATCCGGTAACGATGAGTACGTGCGTTTCAATGCAACGGACAGCGGGGCCACGGCGCTGGACGACTACCGCAACGAGCCCAATACCTTCGGCTGGATGGTCGAGATCGATCCGTTCGACCCTGATAGTACGCCGGTCAAGCGCACCGCCATGGGCCGCTTCGGGCATGAGGGCGTAGTGTTTGCTCCGGCTGTCGAAGGCAAATCTGTGGTGTGCTACTCGGGTGATGATTCGCGTTTCGAATATATCTACAAGTTCGTCAGCCGCGATCCTTACTACCAGGCCAGCGCCTCGGGAGCCTTGCTGGACAACGGAACGTTGTATGTGGCGCGCTTCAATGCCGATGGCAGTGGCGAATGGATGCCCTTGGTACACGGCCAGAACGGCCTGGATGCATCAAACGGGTTCGCTAGCCAGGCGGAGGTGCTGGTCAACACACGTCTGGCTGCAGATCGTTTGGGCGCGACACCGATGGATCGCCCAGAATGGGGCGCCATCGACCCGGCTAACGGCGACGTGTACTTCACGCTGACAAACAACAGCCAGCGTGGGGAAGACGAGACCAACGAAGCCAACCCGCGCGGACCGAACACTCATGGGCACATCATTCGCTGGGCCGAGACCGGTGAAGACCACGCAGCAACCTCCTTCGAATGGGATATTTTCCTGTTCGCCGGCGACAGCGGTGAGAGTGGCAAGCCAACGAGCATAGGCTACGACCCGAACGGCGAAAAGCTGACCGCTGACAACATCCTCAGCTCGCCGGATGGCATGTGGATTGATCCGGACAGCCGCGTGTGGATTCAGATGGATTCGGGCGATACCGATCCGTTCGGCAACTGCGCCATGCTCGTGGCCGATCCGACAACAGGCGAACTGAAACGCTTCCTCGTCGGGCCGGTGGGGCAGGAAATAACCGGTATCAGTATGACGCCGGATCAGCGCACGCTCTTTATCAACGTTCAGCACCCCAGCGGGGATTGGCCTGATTACGATCCGTCAGTCCCGCCGCGTTCTGCAACCGTTGTGGTGTGGAAGGATGACGGCGGCATAGTCGGCACCTGAACTTCGGCAAGGTCCGGCGGCGGAGTTTCCGCAGCCGGACCTGATGTTGATCAAGTCGTTTTACGCTGTGGTGAGATATAAAGCCAGGGCATTTACTCGTGGAGAATGGTTATGGGAATCGGCGGAATCAGCATCGGATCATTATTGATTGTTCTGGTCATTGTCATGTTGCTGTTTGGCACCAAACGGCTGCGCAGCATTGGGAGCGACCTGGGCGGTGCACTCAGTGGTTTTCGCAAGGCAGTCAAGGAGAGCGACGACACCCGTGAAGCGCTTGCCGCGACGGTGGAGCGTCAGGATGGGCAGGGTTCGACAGTTCACGCTGATCGCTCCGCAGCCTGAGCGAGGGCACGGCCATGTTCGATAGCGGAATGACCGAGTGGTTGGTGGTGGCTGTGGTGGCGCTGTTGGTGTTGGGCCCCCAGCGTACCCTGACCACGATGAAGATGGCCGGGTTGATGTTGGGCAAGGCGAAGGCTGCGTTGGCTGACGTTCAGCAGCAAGTCGAAAAGGATCTGCCGACGGAAGAGGTGAAGCTGCTCAAGGATAATGTCCAGGCGCTACGGCCTTCCAATGTGAAGAAGAAAGTCGTCGAGCTGGCGGTCGGTAGCGGGCAGGGTTAGGTTCAGTCGAAGAGCCTAATAACTGCCCGCACCGGTTAGCTTACTCTGGCACGTCGCAGGGTGGCATGAGTTTGCGCGTGTCCTCCTGAGGGAAGCCGTCACGAGTAAACTGACAGCCAAAATTCGAATTAGCCATCTCTGCCGGGTCGAGCAGATCATCCCCGGGTGGTTTGACGCCTGTTTGTTCCCACTGGATCATCGCATCGAAGGTCTCGGTGAATTCCGCTATCGAAAAATCGCAGTGGGCGGGAGCTCTTATCGCGCGTTGTACCAGCAGGTCAGCGCTTCCCGCCGCTTCGGCACGTTGACGGTAAATCTGCTGCATGCTGATAGGTACGAACAGATCACCCAGGGTGTGCACGGTAACAACCGGGACATCGAACTCGCCATTGATTGCCGGAACCCAGCGAAGCCCGTCGTCGCGTTGCGCGTTGGCGCCGGAAACTGCTTCAGCCTGGGCTATGGTTGCGTTGAAGTTCTGCTCGGCAGGGGTCAGAGGCTCACCCGGGTTGCCTTCGAAACGATAGGTGATGTCCGTGGTGTCGACGGCACGTTCTGCAGTGATACCCGTGATGGTGCCGTCTGTGCCGAGAAAGCCCTGTAACAGATCCTGGAACCCACCAAATGACCGGGGATAGATAGGACGTTCGCCGCCGGACAGGTTTTGCAGGATCTGGAAGAATACGAGGCCCTTCGAGGTCAAGCCCAACGGAGTAGGATTGGTCTCATAATCGAACCAGAGTTCCTGGTGGGCGACCGTCAGTTTTTCTTGCGCTTCTTCGGGCGAAACCGGGAATTGCGCGGCGCCAACGCCAGCCACTTCGAACAGGGCAAGCCCGTAGGCTGTGAAGTAGTCGAACAATGCCGTGTCGCCCATCACTCCGCACATAGGCGCAGCGCCTGCGTACTCAACCACATTGTTCGCGGTCGCCAATGTTTCGCGTTCGATCGCGGCGCCGGCAACATGGCCGCCCATGGAGACGCCCGCAATGTAATACTTGCCAGGTGCCGGCAATGCACGACCGTTCTGCTCGGCGATATCTTTGAAGGCCAGCGCCAGCGCATTGGTGTCTTCGACGCCTGCGCGCACATCATAAAAGTTGGCGCTGTAGCTCGAAGCAGCCCAGGCGTATTCATTTTCCAGCAGATATGTTCTGAAGGGCGGGCTGTCTACGGTCAGCTCTTTGCCTTCGCCGCGATATTCATGGGCCCACATCACCAGCATGCCATTCCAGTTTTCCGGCACTTCGACCCTGTATCCGGCGCCCTGGTGGACACCCCACCAGCGATCGGTTCCCGGATATCCGGGCAGGGCTTCGAACGGGAGGGATTCTTCATTGACGACGAATAAGCCGTCATCAATACGGGCTTGCTGCTCTCGTGCCGGTTCGTGGATAGGGGCGGGCGCGTCACTGCTGCTTCCGCCGTCGAGGCAGCCAGCGACCAGGACAATGCTCAAGGGAATACCGGTGACTGCTCCTTTTTTAAGCGCATTCATCTTGTTCATTATTTTTCTCCGGTTGCCGAGTCGTTGGTGCTGTTACGGGCCGGGGCGGCTCGCTCGGCTAATTGGAGTAAAGATCCAGGCACGCAGGATGGCAACGCCGTTGAGCGGGGGACCAATCCCAGCGTATGCCGGATCAATGGTCGTTATTTTGTTTCAGGCCTCACGGCGGTTGAAACTTTACTGTCATAATCGCCAGGTAGGTTGCAGGGCCAGGTGCGGCTTGGTGTGAGCGGCATCGCCATTGATACGGTTACAAAGCCGGCTACTGCTATGCGAGCTCCGGTTGATCCCTCGCGATCCAACCGGAAGTGAATCCGCTCACAGTTTCGTATACAGGGGCTAACACCCGGACGGGTGATTGAGGCTATATCAAGACCAGCAGGCCGCTAGGCTTGAGGTATTTTCGCTAAATTCTCACCCATTCAGGGGGGGTTGCTGGGGTATAGCAAATTCGTGACAATCCAGATCATTACAAGTCGGCGCCGGCTTATAACAATATTTTTGCAAAGAAAAGTCAGTAATGTGTAAGCATCTGATCATGGCTTCCGGATCGGAGCCTTCCTTGCCTTCGGAGAAAGCATGCCCTTGGTCGCCCGTTTAACCTTAGACCCTGCGCTGAAAATCGCCACTTTCATCTTGATTGCGATCACAGCGGTGGTGCTGGGGCGCCTCAGCTGGGCCTTGATTGAGCCATCGAGTATCCTGCCGAGCGCCGAGGCGGCTGCCACCCAACCGCTACTGACATCCTCAGCGAATGGTTCCCGGGGTGGTTTTCGTGAACTGGCTGCGCTTTCGATATTCGGCGCCTCCAACAATTCCAATTACTCTGTAGTCAATGCGCCAGACACCACATTGAGCTGGGTACTTAAGGGTGTGCTTTCCGATCGTGACCCGGAACGTAGCTCAGCGATACTTTCCCCTCAGGGGCAGCCCGAAAAACTCTATCGGGTCGGCGCATCTTTGCCCGGTAACGTGCGGCTCGAACAGATCCTGTCGGATCGGGTCATCCTTGCCCGAGATGGCAAGCTGGAAACGCTGCGATTAAAACGCGAGTCGGCTACCAATGGAAAAAAAGCGCCGTCGCGCCCGAAACCCGGTGCGTCTAACGCCACCCTGACGCCCGATGGCGGCGTCGCCACTATTGATCGCGAGGCCTGGGCGAACGATCCGCAGCGTTTTCTCGAGGTTATCAGTGCCAACCCTGTCATGCAGGACGGCGAGATGTATGGGCTGGAAGTCAATCCCGGTCGCCAGGCTGGCGAGTTCGAAGCAGCAGGGTTGATGCCGGGCGATGTAATCCTCGCGGTGGAAGGTACCCCGGTTTCGGAAATCCAGGATTACCGCGACATACTCCAAGAGCTTGGCGGCTCTAGCTCCGTATCGGTTTCGCTGGAGCGTGATGGCCAGCCGACCGAAATTACTATAACGATGGACTAAGACACGATGCCGACGTTGTTCTCATTTAACCGTTATACCCTTCCCGTGGCATTGAGTCTGAGTTTGCTGGCTTCGTCCATTGCTGCGCAGTCGCCGGATAGCCCAGTGGGTAACCCCAATGAGGAACTGGTGTTGAATCTGCGTGACGCGGATATCAATGGACTGATCGAGATAGTGAGCCTGGAAACCGGTATCAACTTCATTGTTGATCCGCGCGTTCGTGGCCAGGTAAATGTGGTGTCGGGTAAACCGGTCCGCCGGGGCGAGCTGTACGATCTGTTTCTCGGTGTGCTGAAATCCTACGGTTTCGCTGCGGTGGAAGGTTCCGAAGGGGTTGTCCGGATCGTGCCCGAGGTGCAGGCGAAGGAGAACGAGGTCGCCGGATTGAATGAAGACAGCCGCGGCGACGAAGTCATCACTCACGTCATCAGCGTCAAGCACATCAATGCCGGCCAGCTGGTGAGAATTCTGCGGCCATTGGTCCCGAAAGGCGGGCATCTGGCCGCCGCAGCCGAATCGAATACCCTGGTGATCGCCGATACGGCAGCGAACGTACGGCGTATCGAAGGGCTTATCCATCGAATCGATCGGGAGTCGATGGATGATTTTGAAATCATCCCTCTGGAGCATGCTGCGGCAGCCGACATCATGCGGATGGTGCAGGGCCTTGAGGGCGATAACAGCGGCGATGAGTTCAACAAACGCACTCGAATCATTGCTGACGAGCGAACCAATACCATCATTCTGCGAGGGGAAGCGGCTCGTCGAGCGTCACTGCGCAAGATGGTCTATCAGATGGACGTGCCGGGCGATAGCGGCAATAGCCAGGTGCACTATCTGCGATATGCGAAGGCGGAAGATGTGGCTGAACTGCTTCGTGGGATCGCCGAGGGACGTGATCGAAATAACGTGCAAACCAGCGAAGATGGCGCTGCCGGTAGCATGAGTAGCATGGACGAGTCCAAGGTGCGTATTCAGGCGCACGAAAGCACCAATTCGGTAGTGATATTCGGTCCTGCGGAGCTGACCCGCGACCTGTCCGGCATCATCACTCAACTGGACATTCGCCGAGCCCAGGTTCTGGTCGAAGCGGTGATCGCCGAGGTTTCCTACGATCGCGCCAAGGAGCTCGGCGTGCAGTGGGGTATTGGGAACGATAACGGCGGTGTCGGTATTATCAATTTCAATCGCGGCGGCCGCGGTATCGTCAACCTTGCCGCAGGGGTCAACAATTTCCTTGAGGGCGATGTCACCACGCCGCCTTCGCTGGCCGATGGGGCTACCTTCGGTGCCGCCGGTAATATAGGCAGTACCCAGATCGCCATGTTGGTCAACGCGCTGCAGGGCGATAGCTCGAGTAACATTCTGTCTACGCCCAGTCTGTTGACGCTGGACAACGAGGAAGCCGAGATCGTTGTCGGCCAGAACGTTCCGTTCATCGTCGGGCGATCGGTTGAAGATTCAGGTCAGGCGTTCGACACCATCGAGCGGCAGGACGTGGGTATCAAGCTGAAAATCAGGCCGCAGATCAATGAAGGTAATGCGGTGCGTCTCGAAATCGCGCAGGAGGTGTCACAGATTGCGCAGGGTGCAAGCGGTGCAGCTGACATCATTACCAACAAGCGCAGCCTGACCACTACCGTGATGGTGGACGATAACGAACTCATCGTTCTTGGCGGATTGATTGACGACCAGATGGTCGAGACCCGCGACAAGGTACCGGGGCTGGGTGATATTCCTGGCCTGGGCCGGTTGTTCCGGTATGACACAGGGCGTCTGGAAAAGCGTAACCTGATGGTTTTTCTGCGGCCGGTCATCATCCGTGATACCGCTGTAGCAGAAAGCGTGACTCACTCGAAATATACTTATATTCGTGACCAGCAGCTCAAGGAACAGGAACGCGGCGACCGCATGCTGCCCAGCGATAGCATGCCGGTATTGCCCGACTGGAACTATCTGTTGAGCCTGCCACCGCCGTTCGAAAACGCAGCCCAGGGCGGCGTGCCTGTCAAGACGGCTATTCCTGCTCCTCCGAAAGTGAATTGAGGCGGCTGACATGAGCGAAAGCGAAATCAGCGATATCAGCGATGCCATTGCAGATCCCGGCCAGCAGGCCGAAACGGGGTATCGCTTTGCCCGTCGTTTCGGTGTGCTTACCGGAAATCTCCAGGACGGTTTGCTCGATGTGTTCGTACGTTCGGATTGTGATCCGCAGGCATTGCTGGAGCTGCGCCGCCGTTCGGGGCACCCGCTGCGTCCCCTGATGCTTGATGATGACGCCTTCGCCGCTCGCTTGCGAGACCGCTATGAGCGCTCGGCAAACGATGCCATGCAGCTTGTTGAAGGTCTGGATGACGGTGATCTGATGTCGGTCGCTCAGTCGCTGGCTGAGCCCGAGGATTTGCTCGAATCCCAGGACGAAGCGCCGATCATCCGTCTGATCAACGCCTTGCTCTCCGAGGCCGTGAAGGAAAACGCGTCGGATATTCATATCGAACCCTTCGAGAATCGCTTGTCGATTCGTCTGCGCGTCGATGGTGTGCTACGCGAAGTGCTGGAGCCGCCCCGCGCATTGGCGCCGGTAATTGTGTCGCGTATCAAGGTCATGGCAAAACTGGATATCGCCGAAAAACGGTTGCCGCAGGATGGTCGCATAGGTTTGAAACTGGTGGGTCGTGCCGTGGACGTGCGGGTTTCCACCCTGCCTTCGGGCCACGGAGAGCGGGTCGTTCTTCGTTTGCTGGACAAGCAGGCTGGACGTCTCGAGCTGCGTCACCTGGGGATGTGTGAACAGCATTACGAAGCGATGGAGCGTGTGGTTAACAAGCCCCACGGCATCGTGCTGGTAACGGGTCCGACCGGCTCGGGTAAAACCACAACCCTGTACTCGGCCTTGATGCGCCTCAACGACCGCACCCGCAATATCCTGACGGTAGAAGATCCGATCGAATACTATCTGGACGGGATTGGCCAGACCCAGATCAATTCCAAGGTGGATATGACCTTTGCCCGCGGCCTACGCGCCATTCTGCGTCAGGATCCTGATGTTGTGATGGTCGGTGAGATCCGCGACATCGAGACCGTGCAGATCGCCATTCAGGCCAGTTTGACTGGGCACCTGGTGTTCTCGACCTTGCATACCAACACCGCTGTGGGCGCGATAACGCGTCTGCGTGACATGGGCATCGAGCCGTTTCTGTTGTCATCCACGCTTAACGGCGTCCTCGCGCAGCGGCTGGTGCGAACTCTGTGTCCCTCGTGTCGTACGCCGCATATCGCCACGGCGAGTGAATGCAAACTGATGAACGTTGATCCGGCTAATCCACCCACCTTGTACCGCCCGGGCGCTTGTGCTGCGTGCAATCAAAGCGGGTACAAGGGGCGGACCGGTATCTACGAGCTTATCGAAATCGACGATACCCTGCGTGGCCTGATTCATGATGGCGCCAGCGAGCAGGCGATGGTCAGGCATGCGCGTATCGAGCAACTCGGCATTCGCCAGGATGGCCTGCGTCGCGTATTGATGGGCGACACCACGCTGGAAGAAGTTCTTCGCGTCACCAGGGAGGACTGAACATGCCTGCTTTCGAATATGTAGCGTTGGACCAGGCGGGCAAGACCCGTAAAGGTGTGGAGGAGGGCGATTCCAGCCGCCAGGTACGTGGCCGGTTGCGTGACCAGGGATTGATGCCGATGTCGGTGCATCAGGTAGCGGAGCGTCACGCTGCACTGCGCATGCCGGTATTCCAGCCGCGGGTGAAACCCCTGGAACTGGCGCTTGCAACACGACAGATGGCAACGCTGGCCCGGGCCGGTATGCCCATCGAAGAAGTACTAGGCACCGTGGCCCGGCAAAGCGAAACGCCGAAGGTCAAATCGACCTTGTCCGCCGTGCGCACCCGGGTCATGGAAGGGCTGCCGCTGGCGCATGCGCTGGGGGAGTTTCCTTCGGTATTTCCATCGATTTATCGAACCACGATCGCTGCGGGGGAATCGGCTGGCCGCCTGGACCTGGTTCTGGAGCGCCTTGCGGACAACGTTGAAGCGCAGAATGCGATGCGTCAGAAGATTCAGCTGGCCATGTTTTACCCTGGGGTACTTACCGTGGTTGCCTTGTTGGTGACCGTTGCGCTGCTCACCTACGTAGTACCCGAGGTGGTGCAGGTCTTTACCGGCATGAATCAACAGCTGCCCTGGCTGACCCGCGCGCTGATCGCTACCAGCGATGCCCTGCGTAACTGGGGGCTGGTGATGGCGATAGGGATGGTCGCTGCCTACTTTGCCGCCAAGGAAGTACTCAAGCGACCCAAGGCATTGTATCGCTGGCATGCCTGGTTGCTCCGGTTACCTTTGCTTGGGCGCCTGATCCGCGGCCTGAATACGGCCCGTTTCGCTCGAACCCTGAATATCCTGGCCGGCAGCGGTGTTCCGCTACTCGAGGCCTTGAATATGAGCGCCAGCGTGATTTCCAATGTACCTATGCGCGACGCCGTCAGTGATGCGGCGAAGCGGGTCAGGGAAGGCGCCGGGGTGGGCGCATCGCTGGAGCGAAGCGGATACTTCCCACCCATGACGCTGAGCCTGATCAAGAGTGGCGAAAGCAGCGGCACGCTGGACCAGATGCTGGAAAGGGCAGCCGAAACACAGGAACGCGAACTGGAGGCGCGTATAGCAATCGTGATGGGCGTTTTCGAACCCCTGCTGATTCTGGCGATGGGCGGCGTAGTACTGATCATTGTACTGGCCATTCTTCTGCCGATCTTCGAACTCAATCAACTGGTTAACTGACATGCTCAAGACTATGAAAAACACAAGAGCGCTACAGCGCGGTTTCACCCTGATCGAGGTCATGGTGGTGGTCGTAATTCTCGGGATTCTGGCGGCAGTCGTCGTCCCGCGCGTCATGGATCGTCCCGACCAGGCGCGTGTTACCAAAGCTGAAAACGATATACGTGCGCTGGAAAGTGCACTGAACCTTTACCGTCTCGACAATTTCAACTACCCGACCACCGAGCAGGGCCTGAATGCGTTGGTAACCCGGCCATCAGGTGACGCGACCGCACGAAACTGGCGTACAGGTGGCTACATCGACCGTTTGCAGAAGGATCCGTGGGGTCGTGAATACCAGTATCGTCGCCCAGGTCGTGGCGACCGGGAGTACGATCTGTTCAGTCTCGGCGCAGACGGCCGCCCCGGGGGTGAAGACTCCAACGCTGACATCGGGAACTGGGATCCCGAACAGGACGAGCGGCGCTGAACATGTACCAACACCGGCATTCTTGGCGGCAAAGGCAGTACGGCTTTACCTTGATGGAATTGCTGGTTGTGCTGGTGCTGGTCGGGGTTGTAGCCAGCCTGGCGACGCTCTCGGTGGGTGATGGCGCGGAGCGCAAACTGCGAACCGAGGCCGAGCGACTTGCCGGGGCGTTGCGGCTGGCGCGCGATGAATTGTTGATAACAGGGGAGGCGGACCGGGCGTTAGGCCTTCGTCATGATGCATACAGCTTTCTTGAGCTGATGATTCTGGACGATGCCACGCGCGAGTGGCAGCCGGTGCGGGACCCTCAGCTCGGCCCTCGGCAACTGGAGCAAGGATTGATCGAGTTGGACCTTGAGATCGAAGGTGAACGGCGGGGGCTGCGTCAGACCAATGGCTGGGAGCCCCATATACGGCTAGGCGCAACGGGTGAGATGACGCCCGCGATCATTACTTTGAGGATTCCCGGCAACCAACTGGAGCGGTATATCAGAGTGGGCCTGGAAGGCAGCGTCGAGGTGCTTAATGAGCTCGAGGAAGAGTAATCGCGGCTTCACCCTGCTGGAGGTACTGGTTGCGCTGGCGATTCTCGGGGTTGCCCTGGGTGCGTTGGTGAAGGGCGGTGCGGACCATGCGCGCAATACGGCATACCTTCAGGAACGGACGCTTGCCCATTGGGCCGGCCAGAATCTCTTGGCTGAATATGAAACGGGCATGCGACCGCTGTCCGACAGCAAACGCTCGGGCGAGGTAGAAATGGGGCCCTATCAATTCGCGTACAAGATAGAAATTGGTGCATTCACACCAGATTCTCCTATCCCCTTGCCCCCGGTTCAGCGTATCGACATCCGTCTGTGGTTGGCGGAGCGGGGGGAGACGCATCAGCGTGCCTCAGTCAGCGGATTTGTACTGCCATGAATGGCCGGCGAAGCGAGGGTGGTTTCACCCTGCTCGAGATGCTCATCGCCATGGTCGTGTTTGCGATCATGAGCCTGGTTGCATACCAAGGCTTGCGCGCTGTTCTTGATGCCGATCACATCACTCGAATCCAGGCGCAAAAACTGGCGGATCTACAGGTTACATTGAGCGTACTGGAGCGTGATCTGGCGCAGTTGGTCGACATCGAATCGCGCGATGAATTTGGGGATCGGCTGCCGCCACTTCGCTTGCGACCAGGTGGTGACGAGACATTGCTCGAGCTGGTCCGGGCCGGCGCGGGAGGCGATCATCGGCTGCGCCGTACTGCCTGGGAGATAACTGAGCGCGGGCTGGAACGCCGCATGTGGGATGGTCTGGACGTAGTCGATCCTGACAGCATGCGCACCCGGCCATTTGCCGAGCTGGTGGGCGAAGACGAAAGGCTCGGCGTGGAGAGTGGATTTCTGTTCGTGGTGCGCACGCCTTCGGGGCTGGAGCGACTCGAGTCCTGGCCGCCGGCCGATGCAGACGAAGAAAGTAGCGCATTACCCATGGCTGTCGAAGTGGTGATCGACCTCCCCGGTCTGGGCGTGATTCGTCGATTGATGGCGGTGGGGCTATGAGGTCCCGGGCGGATCAGCAAGGGGTCGCGTTGATCACTGCGCTGTTGGTGGTGGCCCTGTCGGTCACCGCGGCCGTGGCAATGGCCTTGCGCAGCCAGGCGGATATCCGCCGTACCAGCGCTGTATTCGAGCGCGACCTGTCGCGGCATATCACCATGGGCGCTGAGAAAATGGTGCTGCAGCTGCTGGAACAAACCGAGGGGCCGGACGAACTCCTATGGGAGACGTGCCTGTCACCGGTACTGCCCTTCGAAGTCGATGGAATTCGCATGCTGGCAACGTTGGACAACATGCAGTGCCGTTACAACATAAACGCATTGGCGGGGGCTGACGAAGTTGAGCAAGGCTTTTTCGCCCGCCTGGTTGACAGGGTCTCTCAGGAAAGTGGTGTGACGATGCCATCCGGTGCCGAGCTGGCCCTGGCGGTAAGCGACTGGATGAATCCGGAAACGGATGACCCGGTATATCGCTTGGCCAAGCCGGCTCGGGTGTCTGGCAATCGGAGCATGCTGCTGGCTTCGGAATTAACAGCCGTTTCCGGCATGACTGATGAAGCCTGGCACGCGCTGGCTCCTTACGTTACGGCTTATCCCGGCACCGCCAGCCCTATCGACATGGAACGCAGTGCGGAGCTGATGCAGGAAGTCTTCGCCGAGCGTGGGGCTTCCGCTGAGGCGCCGTGGTTCATGCGGCTTCAGCTGACTGCGGAATTCGGCGAACGCCGGTTTTATCAATGCACGACGCTGGATGCTGCCAGCGGCACTGTCATCCTGCGCGAACAAACGGCCTGCGAGCCCTGAAGAAAAGCGGATCTGATCATGTTGATAGTCTTGTTACCAGAACACCTGCAGCCTGACAGTCCGGGCCCGGTTCGAATGCATTGGTGGCATACCGACCGTGACGGAAGTCTGGTTGATGCAGGGCATGACACGCTCGAGGCGTTGCATGACCAGTACCCGACGGAACGGATGCGCGCCTTGGTGCCGCCGTCCGCAGTGACGCTGTACCGGGTGAGAATTCCCGTGCGCAAGGCCTCTGCAGTCAGGGCGGCGTTGCCGTTCGCCCTGGAAGACTTCCTCAGTCAGGAGCTTGATGAGCTGCACTTTGCCGCCGGGCCGCGCCGGCCGGATGACCGTGTTGCGGCGGCGGTGGTCGAGCATTCCAACATGGTGTTCTGGCAGGAGCTGTTCGAGCAGGCAGGCTGGCGGCTTGAAGCCTTGATGCCGCTGTCGGAACTGCATGCGGAATTGCCACCGGCCGGGGTTTTGCGCGTTCAGCACTCTCCCTGGCCGACCGATATGCCGCTGGTCATCGTAACCGCTGCTGATCAGGAACCGGTGATGATGGAGGAGAGCCTGCTTGGTTTCTGGCTCCAGCGCCGCCTGGCTGATCGTGACCCGGAAGACCGCATTCTCGAGTTGTATGGAGTTGGGGCGGGTGCGTTGAATCAGGGCGGGGATACACAGGTTATTACTGGCCCGGATTTAAGGCCGGAATTGCTTGAGCCAGCGCTGCGCCGTGCCACTGATACGCGTCCGGTATTCAATTTACTGACGGGCCCTTACGCCTCGAGTATGGCCGCGCCCCCGTGGCGCAAGATGCGCACCACCATGATTGCTGCCGGGGTGCTGCTGGCCGTGCTGGCGACGCAGTTCGGTCTTGAAACCTGGACGCTGGTGCGCGAACGGGATCGTCTGCAGGCCGAGATCAACAGCCTGTTCGATACGACACTGCCCACCAGTCGCCGGGTGGATCCGGTCACGCAATTTCGCGAGGCGCTGGAAGGCGGCGGAAGTAGCGGCAACGGTGGCATGGGTGGGTTGTTATATGAAGTGCTGGCGGCAAGCAGCAAGGACGGCAAGGCAGAGATTCGTGAATTCAGGGCCACACCAGTGGACATGGAAATAGAGTTGCATGTGGCCTCGTTCGCCGAGCTCGAAACTATCCGGGCGAACCTCGCTGCCAAGCCAGCGCTGCGTGAGACCCTACAGGGCGCTGACTCCGGCACCGAAGGCGTCACGGCGCGTCTCAAGGTTGAAAGGAGCGAATCATGAAAGCTTGGTGGGCAGGACTGGTCCCACGCGAACAGCGCATAGTGCTGGCAGGACTGGTAGCGCTGGTGGTGCTGTTTCTGTGGTTGGGGGTATGGGAGCCTCTGGCCTCGAACCGTGCCGAGTTGCGCTCGGAGGTCGGCGCACTCTCAACTGACCTGGCGTGGATGCAGCAAGTATCTGATCAGGTTCGGCGCCGCGGGGCGCAGCAGCGTAGTCAACCCTCAGCGGGGGCGGGCGGTTCAGTACTCACGTTGATAGAAGTCTCTGCCAACGCGGCAGGCATCAAGCAAGCGCTCGGGCGTGTCCAGCCGGAAGGAAGCGGGGCGAGGCTTTCTTTTGAAGAGGTCGGGTTTGATTCGCTGGTCGGCTGGCTGAATGACCTCGAAAATCGTCACGGTTTACAGATAAGCCAGTTGGCGGTGGATGTAAGCAGCAGCCCTGGAATGGTTTCCGCGCGTTTGATGGTGGAGCCACGCTAATGCTGAAGTGGCTGACCCTGAAGAATACCTTGATCGCGGCTGTGGTCATTTATCTGCTGAGTCTTCTCTGGAACTTGCCGGCAGCCTTCGTCTGGAACCGTATATCCAATCAGCTACCTGCCGAGGTGACGCTGCATGGCCTCTCAGGGACCTTGTGGTCTGGCCATGTGCAGCGCATGGAAGTGAGCGGCATAGATCAGGGCGCGCTTTACTGGGACTGGAAGCCCGGACATATGTTGACCGGACGCATTGCGCTGGATCTGATCTGGCAACCTCGGAACGGGCATGTCGATGCGACCATGAAGCTCGGCTTTGGATCGGTCAGACTTGAACAGGTAAACGGCCGACTGGATGCTGCAAGCATGGCGGCTATCAACAAGGCGCCCTTTGTCTTGCGTGGAACCTGGCTGCTTGATGTGCCGGTGCTCGAGCTCAAGGATTTCGAGAATGTTGGTCGGGCGGAGGGCCAGCTGGTTTGGCAGAACGCCGCCGGTGGCTTGCCCAGACCGATGGAACTCGGGGATCTGACGGCAGCGTTGTCCGGCGAAGACGATTGGCTGGTCTTCAATCTGGGCGATCAGGGCGGGCCGCTTGGACTGCGCGGTGACGCCCGCTGGCGCCCCGGACAAGCAATGCAGATAGATTCACGCCTTCAGGCTCGCGCAAGCGCGGAGGACGCGCTAGCAGGCGGTCTGGGGATGCTTGGGAAACCCGACGCACAGGGCTGGATTGGCTGGCGTGCCCAGTTGCAATAGCGAATATTCGCGTTAATCCGAGGAGTAAATATAGTGAGTCGTAAATTCATGATGGTGTTACTGCTGGCTACTCTGACGGGTTGCTCGAGCATGAGCCAGAAAGATAGCCAGCGCGCCGAAGCAATTGCCGACGCCAGAGCGAAGCTGAGCATGGGGCGCTGCAGCATGGCGCTTGCTCGCCAGGTGGTCGACGTCAAGGAGCCTGCACTGGAGCAGGAGACAGCCTTTCTTTGTTTGCAACAAGGCGATCTGGACGCTGTGAAACACTTGTTGAGCGACTATGACTCGCGGCATGTCGATCCGCCGTTTCCGGATTATTCCGCCTATCTACTCGCGTTAACCGACTTTGTGCGATTCGAGTCCTCCGCAGGGGATGCGCAACAACGCTTGGCACTGGGCCGCCAGGCACATAATCATATGGCGCGTTTCGTACGGGCTTACCCCGAGTCACCCTATCGCCATGAGATTGCTCCACGGCTGGAACAACTGCATGAAGGGATGGCGCGGGCGGAATATCAGTTGGCGCAGAATGCGATAGAGGCGAATGACCTCGAGACGGGCGAGTCCCGTTTACGCTACGTGGTCAAGACCTATCCTCGCAGCGCGGCCGCCAAGGATGCCGCGCGCTGGCTGGAACATAATCGCCGGTGATGGTGGCGACATGTTGGAATGGTCTGCCCAGGCAGGTAGGCACCCAGGCCGGCATTTCAGCGCTTTTTCTGATGCGTGAGGGTTGACATTGTGCACAGCGGGATAATGAGTCGGAGTTATAGACAGGAAAAGACTTATAACGGTAGTAAATTGACTTGATATTTGTAACTTGTTGATTTTAATGAATAAAATCACTGGTTAATTTTTGATCATTCTAACTCGGTCTCCCGCCTTCTGTGCATTGGGAAGGGTTATTGAGAAGCTACCCACAGAGTTGTCCACAGAATCTGTGGATAGCTTTTCTGTTCAGATTCCCTGTGGAATATCTTCGCCGCCCAGCGCCGTTGTCAGCGCCGGTATCAGTTCGCTGAGCGTTTTCGACATGATGATGAACGTAGCGTCCAGCTGACTAGCCATATCATCTCCGCCCTGGTCGTCTACTTCATCCCGTAACAATTCTTCGAAACGCAGGCGTTTCACCGTCAGCTTGTCATCAAGCGTCAGGACGAGCTTGTCATGCCAGGCCATGGTCAGCTGGCTGACTTGCTTGCCAACGGTGAGGTGCTGTTGAATTTCGTCGCTCGCCAGATCCTGGCGCTTGCAGCGAATCACGCCACCGTCTTCGCCGGTGTCGCGCAACTCGCATTCATCAAGTACTACCAACCCTTCAGGCGCTTCGCCGTTCTTCACCCAGTCGGTCATGGCCGCGGCAGGGGCCATCTTCACGTTCATGGGTCGTACGGGAAGGCTTCCGGTGCACTCACGCAGCAGACTGAGCAGGTCCTCGGCGCGCTTGCTACTCGAACTATCGACTGCAATCCAGCCCTCGGCAGGTGCAATGCAGGCAAGCGTAGTCTGGGTACGGGTGAAGGCGCGGGGAAGCAACGACATGACAATCTCGTCCTTCAGCGTGTCGCGCTCCTTCTTGTAGATTTTGCGCGCGTCTCGTGCTTCGATCTCCTCAACCTTCTCTGCCAGCGCATCCTTGACGACGCTGCCTGGCAAAATGCGCTCTTCCTTGCGCATGGCGATCAACCAGTAGCCCTCTGCGACTTGTAGAAGGTTCTCGGAGTGTCTGCCGAAGGGAGTGGTCCAACCTAGCGTGTGCGTCTCCTGACTGGCGCAGGGACGAGCGGGGCGCTGTTCAAGCGCCGTCAGTAATTCGGCTTCGCCAAAGGGAATATTCTGGCTGAAGCGGTAGAGAAGAAGATTACGAAACCACATTATGCAGTCCTTGATTACCTGTACGTTTGGCCGACGGGGCATATGCACCGGGGCACGAAGCCGGGCAATATTGCCTGACAGCGCGGCTGGCGACCAGTCTTCTCGGGGGCTGCGAGTAAGATATTGAAAAAGAGTGAATTTATTTTCGAAAAAGGTGTTGCCAGAAGATAAAAACCTGCCTAGAATGCGCCCCACTTCGAGAGCAAACGGGTGATTAGCTCAGCTGGGAGAGCATCTGCCTTACAAGCAGAGGGTCGGCGGTTCGATCCCGTCATCACCCACCACTCGAGGTTACGCGCAGCGGTAGTTCAGTTGGTTAGAATACCGGCCTGTCACGCCGGGGGTCGCGGGTTCGAGTCCCGTCCGCTGCGCCATTTTTTACCTCCCCCTTGTTATATCCGTTCAATATTACCTTCCTCTTTGCTCAAACTTTGCCAGCCAGCTGGTAGATTGGGTTGTATTCCCCTGTTAAGCTTCCTGCTTTATTTCCGCCCTATGGGGCTTGTCAATTGAGGTAAGCATGAAGCGTAATCTGCTGGCAGCAGGTGTTGCCCTGAGTATTCTCACTCTTGTTGGTTGTGGCGGCGACAAGGAAACGGAAGTCGACATCAGTACCCCAATTCAGCAAGCGTCCTATGGTATCGGCCTGAACATGGGCGAGAGCCTGTTGCAGGACGGTCTCGACGACATTGATCCCAATGCGCTTGCCCTGGGTATGCAGGACGCTCTCTCCAAACAACCACCTCGCGTTGGCGAAGAAGAACTTCGGGCCGCTTTCACGGAGCTGCAGAGCCGCGCTGAAGAGCGGGCTACCGCCCTGGTTTCCGAAACGCGCGAAGCCAACGAAGAGTATCTTGCCGAGAACGCTGAAAAGGACGAGGTCACTACTACCGAGTCTGGCCTGCAATACGAGGTTCTCGAGTCTGGTCCGGAGGATGCCCCTCAGCCTGACGCAACCGATACGGTATCGGTGCACTACGAAGGCAAATTACTCGATGGCACGGTATTCGATAGCTCCATCAGCCGTGGCGAACCAGTCGATCTGCCTGTGAGCGGTGTGATTCCTGGTTGGGTGGAAGCGCTGCAGATGATGCGCGTGGGTGATAAATGGCGTGTGACCATTCCGAGCGATCTGGCATATGGCGAGCGTAGCCCGAGCCCGGTCATTCCTCCGAACTCGATTCTGGTGTTCGAGATGGAACTGCTGGGCATTGACGAAGCCGGTGCGGAATCCGACGGCGAAACTCAAGCCAACGAAACGGCTCCCGCCGAGTAATATCAAAGTAACACTTCCAAGCCCCAGCGCAGACGTATCGGGGCTTGGGTTGTTACCGTTATGCACATTCCTCCGTAACACTCAAGCACGTTTCCCTCCCAATCTCCTGTTTCCAGACGAACTGTAAATCACTGATTTATAAAGCTTTTTGTTTGATCAAAATTCACTCATTTCGACCTGAGCCTAGTTTAAACGGGCGTTTGCCACAGTTTCCCATACCTTGTTCACAGACTTATCCACAGAATATGTGGGTAACCCGTCACGTTTCCCATAACCCTGAATCGAGGGTGGAGGAACCAGCTATATCTGTGAGCCGAAACGCCAGGTATCCACATGAAATCGGAGAAGGGTTGAACGCTAAGACACAGGGGCTCGAGCTCAGTCAAACCTGGATTCAATCTAATCAGTAGTCGGTCAGGTCGCGTCCTGTTTCAGAAGGTCGGAGCAGATCGCCCACCGCCTGCCAGTCTTACGCAAGACGCCGTGAACCCGTCCCTGGGGCTTGGTGACATCCCTGTTTTCAACACTTGCTCCAGCCTTACAGCCGGCGAGCTTACAGGGACGTACTTGCAGCGTGTCGGCGCGGCCCTGCCGGCTCGCGGCAGCTGCCTCTGGCGTATAAGCCCAACAAAGGGTTGCAAGGTTTCTGACAGCTAATGCAAAACCGCCAGCGACCCTGGGGAGTCGCTGGCGGTCAGGTTGCGTGTGTTGCAGTTGTTATATCAGCTCGCGGCTGCGACCTGTTCGCGAAGACGTAGCAAGTCGATCAGAATGTGACCTGTTTCGGCGAGGAAAGGGTCGGTCTCATCGTCTTCTTCGTCCTGCTCTGCGGTCAGCGCAGAAATACCCTGTTCAAGCAGCGGATCATCTTCTTCGAGAGAGGTGATCAATTCTTCTCCACGCGCCGCCCGCCGTTTGTTTTCCAGCTCAAGCAGTTGTTTCTCGAACTTGTCCTTCTGCTCGCGTCGCTTGGTTTCATTCAGGGGCAGGAACTGCTGTTCCTTCATCGTGCGATTCAGCTCGACACGCGCCATGGTGTAGGCGAAATCGGGATCTTTTGCCGCACGCTTCTGATGTTGCTCGTTCAAGGGTTCAAGCAGTGGCGTAAGTTGACCAGCCATACGGTAGCGAGCCGGGGGGATGGTATCCCAGGGCAGTGCGCGGGGCAGGTTGCTTTCGCCAATCTCCGCGGTTTCCATCAGCGAGGGAAACTGGATATCAGGGATGACACCGCGGTTTTGTGTACTCTGACCCGAAACACGATAGAACTTGGCGAGCGTAAGCTTTAGTTCGCCGTGATTAAGCGGCTGAATGGATTGCACCGTGCCCTTGCCAAAGGTCGGTTCACCGATCACCACGGCACGACCGTAATCCTGCATGGCACCTGCAAAAATTTCGGAAGCTGATGCAGACAACCGGTTAACCATCACCGCTAGTGGGCCGGTATAGGTCGAGCCGGTTTCCGGGTCATCCAGAACCTGTACCTGTCCCTGCGCATCGCGCACCAGCACGGTCGGTCCCTGATCAATAAACAGCCCGGTCAGTTCGGTGGCCTCCTGCAGGGACCCACCGCCATTGTTGCGAAGATCCAGCACGATGCCATCGACCTTTTGTTCCTCGAGCTCGCCCAGCAGTCTGCGGACGTCCCGGGTGGTGCTGCGGTAATCCGGATCGCCACGGCGGTAGGCTTTGAAATCGATATAGAAGCCGGGGACTTCGATGACACCGATGCGGTAGTCCTTGCTGCCTTCACGAACGTCCAGCACCTCCGCATTGGCTGCCTGGTCTTCCAGCTTCACGGCTTCGCGGGTTAGCTTGACCTGGCGACTGGTGAGATCGGTGGTCGGATTGCTTGCCGGTATCACTTCAAGCGTGATGCTGGAGCCTTTCGGTCCACGGATCAGTTTGACTACCTCGTCCAGACGCCATCCCACCACATCGATCATTTCGCCTTTTTCCTGGGCGACGCCGACGATCCGGTCGGCAGGTGCAAGTTGTTTGCTCTTCTCGGCAGGGCCGGCCGGCACCAGCCGAACGATCTTGGTGAATTCGTCATCACTTTGCAGAACAGCACCGATCCCTTCCAGTGACAGACTCATATTGATATCGAAGTTTTCGGCATTCTCGGGCGACATGTACTGCGTGTGCGGATCGAACACCTGGGCGAATGCGTTGATGTAATTCTGGAAGATATCTTCGCTACGGGTTTGAGACAGCCGGGTCTGCTGACTCTTGTAGCGCTTTTCGAGCAGCTCTGCGATAGCGTCGGTGTCGCGTCCTGCGAGTTTCAGTCGAAGAACTTCATCCTTGAGCTGGCGGTACCAGAGCTCCTCGAGCGCATCCCGGTCAGCGACCCAATCGGCATCCTCGCGGTCCAGACGGATCTGCTGGTCGCTCTCGAAATCCATGTCTTCAAGTCCTTGGTGTAGCAGGCTCAAAGCGTAAATCACGCGCTCGTTGGCGCGCTGGATTTGCGTACGGTGGATATCAAAGCCAACGCTCAGATCACCGCTGAGGAGGAGGTCGTCGAGATTCAGTCGATGCTTTTCGAACTCCTGAATATCCTTCGCAGTAAACAGGCTGCGTTGCGGATCAAGCTGCTTCAGATAGGTGTCGAATATCTCGCTGGACAGTGCATCATCAAGCTCGATCTTGTTGTAATGATGGCGACGGAGCAGCTCGACCGTGTTCAGGCTGGCGATGCGTTGCTCGCGTGTGGATTGCAGGCTCTCCACGTCAAGAACCGGGAGTTTCTCGGCCGCGTATACACCGCCGCCGAGGGTCAGCAGTGCAACCAGGCAGGTATTGCGCAGGGATGGAGGGAGTCTCATGTAGGTATCGTGTCCGGAGAGATAGATAGGAAGTATGCTGTTAGGTCTTATAAGGGATCATGGGTTCCCTTTTCAACGGTTGACAAATGCACTATGGAGTCACTATGAGAGGATTGCAAGCCGGGGCGAAGTCCCTAACCTGGGGTGAACAGCCCGTTGCAGAGCTGTCGGATGGTCAGATACGGATCCGCGTCAAGGCCGCCGGACTGAATCGTGCCGATTTGTTGCAGAAGGCCGGGATGTACCCGCCGCCACCGGGTGTGACTGACATTCTTGGGCTGGAATGCGCGGGCGAAGTGGTCGAAGTAAAGGGCGAAAGTCGCTGGAAAGCAGGCGACCGGGTCTGTGCGCTGCTGGCCGGGGGCGGCATGGCTGATGAGGTGATTGTTGATGGCCGGCACGCGTTGCCGGTGCCTGACGGGTTCGATTGGGCTCAGGCTGCAGCGATACCGGAGGTATTCAGCACTGCCTGGTTAAACGTCTTCGAGCTGGGCGCCGCTCAGCCAGGCGAGAAGGTTCTGATTCACGCCGGTGCCAGTGGGGTTGGCACTGCAGCGATCCAGTTGTGCAAGGCCATGGGTAATCCCTGCTGGGTTACGCTTGGTAGCGAGGAAAAGCTGAAGGCGTGTCAGGAGCTCGGTGCAAGCGGTGGCGCGTTGCGTCAGAACGGGATCAACAGCCTCAAGGAGAATGGGCCATTCAATGTGGCACTGGATCCGGTTGGCGCAAACTACGCCAAGGATCATCTCGATCTGCTGGCGGTGGATGGGCGTTGGGTGCTGATCGGACTTATGGGCGGCCGCGAGGCAACCCTGGATCTGGCCAAGGTGCTGGCCAAGCGCATCAAATTGATTGGCTCGACCCTGCGTAGCAGAGATGCTGACTTCAAGGCCGGGCTGTTGAGTCGTATGGAGCAGCGCCTGTGGCCGTTGTTTGCCACGGGTGAGCTCAAGCCTCTGGTGGCGAAAACGTTCAGCTTTGAGGAAGCGGAAGCGGCCTTCGCCGAACTGGCATCCGATAAGGTAATCGGTAAGGTCATTCTGGTTAACGAGTAAGCAATCGGCCCGATCCTTGATCGGGCCTTGGTCCCGTTGGGTGCTCTAGATCAGCTGTTCGCTATCATAGAAGCGGGTCAGCACTGTTGTCAGGTACGCCGCATCCCGGCTGCCGGCCAGCTCGCGAATGGAATGCATGGCGAACGTGGGGACGCCCACATCCACCGTCCGTACGCCGAGCCGGCTGGCGGTAATCGGGCCGATAGTGCTCCCGCAACCCATATCGCTACGCACCACAAAGCTCTGCACCGGCACCTCGGCCTCGTTACACAGATTGCGGAAAAACGCAGCAGTCTCGCTGCTGGTTGCGTAGCGCTGGTTACTGTTGATCTTGATTACCGGTCCGGCATTGAGTCTGGGGCCATGGTTGGTATCGTGACGGTCAGCGAAGTTCGGATGCACGGCGTGGGCGTTGTCTGCCGAGACCATAACCGATCGCTGGATCACCTGGATGCGTTTGCTCGCATCGGGTATTACCCGGCTCAACACATCTTCCAGGAAGGGGCCGTCAGCGCCGCAGGCCGAGGTCGAGCCTACTTCTTCATGGTCGGTACATATCAGGAGCGAAGGCTGCTGGCCACTGCTGGCCAGCAACGCCTGCAGCCCAGCGTGGCAGGACAGCAGGTTGTCCAGACGCGCCGAGGCGAAAAAGTCGTCTTCCAGGCCGATGGTGGAGGGTGGTTGTGTGTCGAAGAAGGACAGCTCGTAATCGAGTACCTGATCCGCCTGGCAGTCGGGGTGCTCCTGAGCCAGCTGGGCACCGAGCAGCGCACGAAAGTTGCGCTGTGGCTCCAGCGCCATCGCAAGGATCGGCGGCAGATCGGTCTGCGCATTGATGGCCAGGCCATCATTAACACCGCGATTGAGGTGGATCGCCAGGCTTGGTATCACTGCTATAGGGCGTTCAAAATTGATCAGACGGCTGTCGAGTTTGCCTTCGCGGGTGCGGAAGGTAACTCTTCCGGCAATGGATAGATCACGGTCAAACCAGGGCGCCAACAGGGCGCCTCCATACACTTCAATCGCCAGTTGCCAGAGCCCTTGCTGGTTCAATTCAGGTTGCGGTTTGACGCGCAGGCAAGGGCTGTCGGTATGGGCACCGACCATCCGTATGCCTTGATCAACTGCGCCGCTGGCGCCCATGTGGAATGCAATCAGAGAAGAGCCGTTGCGGGTGACCAGGTACTTGCCAGCGGGCTGTAGGGCCCATTCATCACGTTCGTCCAGCTGCTCGTATCCGTTCGCAAGCAAGCGCTGAGTCAGGTTCCCGGTAGCATGGAAGGGAGTTGGCGAAGCCTGAATAAAATCTGCAAGGGCTTGATTGACTGAAGGTTGAGGCATGAAAAACTCCTGTAAAGAATCCTGCTGCTTAGGCTGCGGCGGTCAGAAGGGTGCTGGGGTGTCGAACACCATGCGCTCGCCGCTCTCTGGATGTTTCAATCCCAAACGGGCCGCATGCAGTGCCAGCCGTGGACAGGCTGCAAGCGCGTCGGCCTGGGCGTAGAGCCTGTCGCCAAGCAGGGGATGGCCGATGGCGAGCATGTGCACCCGCAATTGGTGCGACCGACCCGTAATGGGCGTCAGCTCAACACGGCAATAATCGCCCAGGCGTTCAAGCACGCGCCAGAAAGTCTGCGCTGATTTCCCCAGTTCATGATCGACGATATGTCGCGGTTTGTTCGGGGGATCATAACGCAGAGGCAGATCGATATGCCCCGAGTCAGTTTCAGGTTGCCCCCAGCACAGGGCGATGTAAGTCTTTTCGGTTTCCCGGTCATGAAACTGCCGCGACAGCTCGCGGTGGCTGTCCGGATTTCGGGCGATTACCAGCAATCCCGAGGTTTCCCAGTCGAGACGGTGCACGATGCGGGCTTCCGGGTAGCCATTATCCTGGAGACGGGTGATCAGGCAATCCTTGTTGTCCTCCGCGCGGCCAGGGACGGAAAGCAACAGGCTGGGCTTGTTGACGATTAGAAAGGTCGGATCCTCATGAAGGATGCCGATGTCGGTAAGTGGCATTCGGGTTCCATGGCACCCCCGGGACAGGGGCGCCGATCAGGTCAGGGCCGTTCGGGCAGCGTGACGTTCAGTTCAAGGATGGAGCAATCGTTCTGGTTATCCAGCGCGACATGCACCTGATCCCGGTCGATCTGGACGTACTTGCTGATCACATCGATGATTTCCTGCTGCAATTGCGGCAGGTAATCGGGCTGGGAGCGTTGGCCGCGTTCATGGGCGACGATGATCTGTAGACGCTCTTTCGCGACCGACGCCGTTTTGGCGGGCTTTTTCCGGTCTCGGAAATAGTCGAACAGGCTCATTATCGACCTCCGAACAGTCGCTGCAGCAGTGATTTCTTCTGAGCTTCGAGGAAACGGTGCGGTTTGGTTTCACCAAGCAGGCGATCTACGGCGTCGCCATAGGCCTGACCCGCGTCACTGATTTCATCCATGATCACAGGTACGCCCTGGTTGGAAGCCTTGAGCACGGCCTGCGATTCAGGAATGACGCCCAGTAGCGGAATTGAGAGGATATCCTCCACATCGCTGACGGTGAGCATTTCGCCCAGCTCTGCCCGAGCGGGGTTGTACCGTGTCAGCAGCAGGTGCTCCTTGATACGTTCGCCGCTTTCCGCACGACGGGACTTGCTTGAGAGCAACCCCAGGATGCGGTCGGAGTCTCGAACCGAAGACACTTCAGGGTTGGTCACGACGACTGCTTCGTCGGCAAAATACATTGCCAGGTGAGCGCCTTTCTCGATACCGGCCGGTGAGTCGCACACGATGTAGTCAAAAGTCTGCTTCAGCTCTTCCAGTACCTTTTCCACGCCTTCCTGGGTGAGTGCATCCTTGTCCCGGGTCTGGGAGGCGGGAAGGATGTACAAGTTGTCAGAGCGCTTGTCTTTGATCAGGGTCTGATTGAGGTTCGAATCACCGTTGATAAGGTTCACGAAGTCGTAAACCACACGGCGTTCGCAGCCCATGATCAGATCAAGATTTCGCAGGCCGACGTCAAAGTCGACGATCACTGTTTTGAACCCACGCAGAGCGAGCCCGGTACCGATGGCAGCGCTGGTAGTTGTCTTGCCAACGCCGCCTTTGCCTGATGTGATGACTATGATCTTTGCCAAGATGACCTTCCCGTCGGAGCGCGAATGAGTAAAAAAGAACACTCCGGGAGTGAATTCCGGCGTATTCGAGACCTAATTATTGAGGAGCCTGAAATGGCCATAGACCACGAAAATCGGGCTTCCTCGGATGGTTGAACAGTATCGGTTAAAGGGGGACTATCTTCAAGCTATCCCCGTCAAGGCTGATTTGTGTGGACTCTTTCCAAAGATGGCGACGCAGATCCTCCGCAACCTTGTACTGTCCAGCAATCGACACCAGTTCCGCTTCCAGCGACTGGCAGAAGATACGTGCCTCGGTATTCCCCCTTACACCTGCCAAGGCACGACCACGTAACGGGCCATAAACATGGATGTTGCCATCGGCAAGAAGTTCCGACCCGGGGCTTACCGAAGCCAGCACCACCAAGTCGCCACCGCGCGCGTAAACCTGCTGGCCGGAGCGAACCGGTTGGGTAATTACCTTGCTGGGCATGCTCTCGGCGGCAGCTGCTGCGGGTGCCTCGCGTCTGGCCGGCTCTGGTTTTTTCGGTGGTGGCGACGCTCGCCGCTCACCTTCACCGCTCTTGTCGCGTACGCGGCCCGGCAGCATCAGTACAAGCCCGCAATGTTGTGCCAGCGATCGGAAGGATTCGTTTCCGCGCAGGGCCATGGGCTGCATACCACTGTCGCGGCAGATCTGCAGTAGTTCGGCAAGTGTGGTGGCGTCCAGCTTGTCGCCCAGCTTGTCCAGACTGAAGACGACAGGGGTGTCCTTGAAGAAATTCGGCGCCTGCCTGACCTTTTCCGCCAGTTGACGGGCAAAACGTTCAGGCTCCTGCCGTATGAGTTCAATCACGGTCATGGTCAGCATGCCGCCCTTCAGATTGAACGCGAGATCATTATCGAGCTTGTCGGAGTGAGTTTCAGCAGTCATGTAGGATCCAGGAGCACAGTTTAGTGGGCACACTTATATAGATTGGCTGCGTTGATCGCAAGCCGCGCCCGGCTTCGGTAGAATGCGGTTTTTACCGTTATGGTTGGTGTATGCAACGTCCTGGTTTCAGCAGCGCCATGCTGCACCCCCGTTACTGGTTGCTATGGATGGGCATGGGCCTGTTATGGCTGCTGGTTCAACTTCCCTATCGGACCATTCTCTCAGTTGGGCGGCTGGTAGGTCGAGCCATGTATCACCTGATGCCCGAGCGCCGGCTGATTGCCGCGACCAATCTTGAGCTGTGTTTCCCCGACTGGTCCAACGAGCGACGCGAACAGGTACTGCGGGAAAACTTTGCTTCAAACGGCATAGCGCTGTTTGAAATGGCCATGGCCTGGTGGTGGCCGCCGCGCAGGCTGGCGAAACTCGCTACCATCGAAGGGCTGGAACATCTGCAGAATGCTGCCGCAGAGGGCAAGGGTGTCTTGCTTATGTCGATGCACTTCACCACGCTGGAAATCGGTGCAGCGCTGCTCGGTCAGCAGGCAACGATTGACGGGATGTACCGTGAGCATGCCAATCCCACCTTTGATTTCATTCAGCGCCGCGGGCGTGAGCGACATAATGCCGATGCGCTGGCTGTGGAGCGTGAAGACGTGCGCAGCATGCTCAAGTCGATGCGATCAGGCCGCGCCATCTGGTATGCACCGGACCAGGATTATGGCCGCAAGGCGAGCGTGTTTGTGCCTTTTTTTGGCGTGCCGGCCGCCACCGTTACCGCGACCGCCACCTTTGCGCGTTTGGGTAAAGCGAAGGTCGTGCCTTTTACCCAGACCCGCTTACCTGACGCCCAGGGTTACCGTCTGACGATCCACCCCCCGCTGGAAGGCTTTCCGGTGGGCGACGAAGAGGCCGATGCTTTACGCATCAATCAGTGGGTGGAGCAGGCGATCCTCAAGCAGCCCGAGCAATATATGTGGGTCCATCGCCGTTTCAAGACGCGTCCGGAAGGGGAGGAGCGGCCGTATCCGAAACGGCAGCGCCGTAAACGCCGCCACGCTGCCCGGACTAAGGGATGACCGCTCAGCCATGGACCAGGCCAACCGATTGCACCGCCCTGATCCTTTCAGGCGGCGGAGCGAGGGCGGCTTATCAGGTCGGTGTGCTGAGTGCCATTGCCGAGTTGCTGCCGGATCACTCGCAGAATCCATTCCCCATTATTTGCGGTACCTCGGCCGGTGCGATCAATGCAGTGGCGCTGGCGTCGAACGCTGCCGATTTCAATGTCGGGGTCGAGCGTATGCGCGCAGTCTGGGGCGGGTTTCGTTGTAACCAGGTCTACCGAACCGACTGGCCTGGTCTGGTTGCCCAGGCTTGGCGCTGGACCCGGGTCAACCTGCTGGGGCTGGGCGGAGCGCAGCCGACATCGCTGCTCGATAGCCGCCCCCTGCGCCACCTGCTGGGGAGTATCATGCAGTTCGGCAAGATTGATGAAGCCTTGATGATGGGCCAGCTGCGCGCGGTATCGGTGAGTGCATTCAATTACCAGACAGCCGAGTCGGTCTGTTTCTATCAGGGTCATCAACGCATTGAGCCATGGAATCGTCACCGTCGTATCGGCATCCAGACGCCATTGAAGCTTGATCATCTCGTTGCTTCCGCGGCGATACCGCTGTTATTCGAGCCGGTTCTGTTAGACCGCAACTGGTACGGCGACGGAGCAGTGCGTCAGCGGACTCCGATCAGCCCGGCGTTGCATCTTGGCGCGAACCGGGTATTGGTCATCGGCGTGTCGGACAATCCGGTCAATGAGCCGGTTACCAGCAGGCCCGGACGTCGGCGAAACCCGCCGCCGCCCAGTCTGGCGCAGATTGGCGGGCATTTGCTCAATAGCACCTTTGTCGACAACCTCGAGGCAGATATGGAGCAGATCGAGCGCATGAACCGTTTGGCAGCGCTGATGCCCCACGCCTCAGGACTATCCGGCAAGGCACTCCGCCCGGTTGACGTGTTGACGATTTCTCCGAGCGAGCCGCTGGATATTATTGCAAGTCGACACCGCAAGGCGTTACCCGCGGGTTTGAGGATGTTTCTGCGCGGTAGCGGCGCCACGCGTGCCTCGGGTGGCAGCGTCGTCAGCTATTTGCTATTCGAAGCGGAGTATTGCAACGAGCTGATCGCCCTCGGCCGGCGCGATGCGCTGGCCAAGCGTGACGAGTTGCAACGGTTTCTTGGCTTGGTTTTGCCCGATTCAGAATGATTGACGCTTCGTAGCAGCGACCAAGCGTCAATATTCCTGTTTACCCCGCCACCAGCATGCGCAGGGCATCCAGGCGTACCTTGGCATGTTGCAGCGAGATACTACCTTCGGATTTGTGCTTCTCCAGGGTTTCGATCTCGCTGTCGCGTACCAACGGATTGACCTGCTGTAGCGCCTTGAGTCGATTGATCTCTTCATCCAGATCGGAAGCAAAACGCTGGCTGGCCTGTTCCACCAGTTCGGCATGCTGTACGTCGGCCAGTGCTTCGGCGCGGTCCAGCAGTCGTTCGACGACGTCGCGCTGGCTTTTGGCGATCTTGCTGGCTAGGTGCTTGGGCAGATTTTCCACCTGCGCCTCCAGCGTCTCGAAGGCCACCTTGGCGCCGAGATCGGTGCCGTTGATATCGAGCAAACAGCGAATCGGTGTTGGCGGCAGGTACCGTTGCATCTGCAGCGCGCGCGGTGCAATAGCCTCGCTGACAAACAGACATTCCAGCAGCATGGTGCCTGGCTTCAGCGCCTTGTTTTTCAGCAACGCGACTGAACTGTTGCCCATGCTGCCTGACAACACCAGATCCATTCCGCCTTCGAGCATTGGATGCTCCCAGGTGATGAACTGCATGTCCTCGCGGGTCAGCGCGGTTTCGCGATCATAGGTGATGGTGACGCCTTCGTCGTCGCCCAGCGGGAAGCCGGCATCCAGCATGCGCTCGCCGGGGCGCAGGACCAGCGCATTATCCGAATGATCCTCGCTGTCGACGCCGAATACATCGAACAACCGCTCCATATAAATAGGCAGCTGGAAATCGTTGTCCTGCTGCTCAATGGCTTCGAGCATCTCTTCAGCGTCGCCGTGACCGCGTGAATGCAACTCCAGCAGGCGATCGCGCCCCTTGTGCATCTCTTCTTCCAATGCTGTGCGACGGGCCAGTGCCTGTTCGATCAGACGTGACCAGGCGGCGTCGTCAGGATGATCCAGCAGGTGCAGCAGCTGGGAGCCGAATTCATGCTGGATCGCACTGCCCGTCGGCGAGGTAGCCTGAAAAGCATTGAGGGCATCGTGATACCAATGGAACAGTCCTTCCTGGGCCGTGCCTTCCAGATAAGGAATGTGCAGCTGGATGACTTCGCGTTGACCGATACGATCGAGGCGCCCGATGCGCTGTTCAAGCAGATCGGGATGAGTTGGCAGATCGAACATCACCAGGTGATGGGCAAACTGGAAATTGCGGCCCTCGCTACCAATCTCGGAACAGATCATCACCTGGGCGCCAAATTCTTCATCGGCGAAGAAGGCTGCTGCGCGGTCCCGTTCGACAATGCTCATGCCCTCATGGAATACCGTCGCCGGGATGCCGCTGCGGACACGCAGGGCGTCATCCAGATCCAGCGCCGTCTCGGCATGCGCGCAAATCACCAGCACCTTGCTGCGCTTGAGCAGCTTCAGGGTGTCGATCAGCCAGTCGACGCGCGGGTCGTCCTGCCACCAGGCCGTTTCGACTGGTTCGAATTCGTCCTGCAGCCCCACTTCGGGATACAGTGCAGTGCGACCTTCCAGGTCCGCATAAATCTCGGGGCAGGGCAGGGGATGAGCATGCAACTCGCGCTCGGGAAAGCCGGCAATCGCGGCGCGGGTATTGCGATACAACACGCGGCCGGTCCCGTGGCGGTCCAGCAACTGGCGAATCAGGCTGGACCGCGCTTGCTCGGCTTGTGCGCCGGGCTGTTCGAGTGCATCGAGTAGCTGCTCTGCACTACCGCCCAGCCAATCGCTGATTGCCTGCCGGTCAGCCTGGGCCAGCGCGCCACCTTCCATCAGTTGTTGCACCGCTTCGGCGACCGGCTGATAGCGCGCTGTTTCTTCGCGGAAGGCCTGCAGATCATGGAAGCGGTCAGGATCAAGCAGACGCAAGCGGGCGAAATGGCTGGCTTGTCCGAGTTGCTCCGGCGTGGCTGTCAGCAAGAGTACCGCGGGTATCTGGGCTGCGAGCTGCTCAACCAGTGCGTACTCCGGGCTGGGAGCGCCTTCTTGCCAGACAAGGTGGTGCGCTTCATCGACCACCAGCATGTCCCAATCGGAGGCAAGCATATAGTCGCGGACCTTCTCGTCTTCCAGCAGTATTTCCAGGGAGACCAGCGCCAGTTGTTCTTCTTCGAAGGGGTTGTCCTCCGCACCGGCGCAGCGTTCCTGATTGAACAGCGCAAAGCGCAGATTGAAGCGGCGGCGCATCTCGACCAGCCACTGGTGTTGCAGGTTCTCCGGCACCACAATCAGCACGCGGCGTACCCGGCCAGTACGAATCTGCCGATGGATGACCAGGCCCGCTTCGATGGTCTTGCCCAGGCCTACTTCGTCAGCCAGCAGTACGCGGGGAGCGATGCGGTCGGCCACGTCACGGGCGATATGTAGCTGATGGGGAATCGGTTGCGTCCTCACACCGCCCAGGCCGAGCAGGGGAGAGCGCTGGATGCGGCAATAATGGCGCAGACTTTCATAGCGCAGGCCGAACCAGGGTAGCGGATCAATCTGGCTGGCAAACAGACGATCGCTGGCCAGACGGAACTGAATGAAGTTATCCAGCATGGTTTCGGAGAATTCGGCAGGGGTGCCGTCCTCTCGCAGGCCGCGATACTGCAGTAACCCGTTCTCTTCCGCCACGTCGCTAACGGTGAGTACCCAGCCCTCGTGATGACTGATGTTGTCGCCGGGAGTGAAGCGCACCCGGGTGAGAGGTGCGTTGCGCAGAGCGTAGTGGCGCGTTTCGCCGCTAGCAGGGAACAGGATGATGACCAGCCTGTCGTCCTGCGACAGCACCGTACCCAGGCCGAGTTCTGATTCGCTATCGCTGACCCAGCGTTGTCCTGGGGTGAATACCGTCATGCCTTACTCCTGCCGTGCTGAAAAGGCCGCTATATTAACTGATGCAGCAGCCCTCACAAACCTTAAGCAGTCGGCAAAAACGGCTCCGCTTGCCAAGCCAGGGTGAAATCGGGGCGAGCAGGCCTTTCGCCGGGTCGGTTTCGCCCGGTATCGGCTTGGATGGCTGCCTTCGGGTCTGCCAGATGGTGCCAAGGGTTCTTTCCAGCAGGCATGTTTAATGCGCATGCGTGCGAACAGAAGCGATGCGGCGTATAACTTGAGCGTGAACGATTTCTCAGGTTAGGGAATCAGCTGCGGTATTTGGTGGTCAATAGCTTCAATATGGACATGGCTAACCCTGAACCAGGGTCACGTGAGGCACAGCATGCTTATCCCAGGGCTCCCGCCACTTGGCGCACAACCAGAAGTAACCAGACCGAAGCGCGGCGTGACGCCCACTGAAAAAACACCAGTGGTGCATGAAACACTGGCCGAGCCGGTGGAGCGCCGCCGGCGCAATAAAAAGCGTGTGCCTGATCGCCGCCGCGGCCGTAAACGCGCAAGCTTCGCCGCGCAGACTGAATACTCGGCGGAGGGCGTAGCTGAAATGTCCCCCGAGCTGCCCGCCAAGGGGCTGCTGATAGATATCGAAATCTGATACTCTCCGCCTATGCCAGACGAATCAGAATCAGCTCCTGTGATAGATCTTGTCGAGGCGCGCCAGCGTCGTCGGCACGACCTATATGAGGCGCGGCTCAAGACCATGCGGGCCCGGTTCGAGCAGGCGCTGCCATTGGCTTCCGGACCTGGCAAATCGAAGTCGAAAAAATCCCGCAAGAAAAAGCCCAAACGTTGATGTCCACTCGTTGACCGGCACTTCGCCTACCTCGCTCAAATAAACCGCTCAATCTTGATCCGGGTCAATAGTTCACCCGCTGCCCCTGTGTATTCTTGAGTCTGGATCAGGTTCAGGAGCACCTCTCATGTTTATCGACGAAGCCGTAATCGCTGGAATATTGACTGTTGGATTGATGGTCGTGTTTCTGGGCGGAGTGGGTTTGTTTATCTGGCGTGACAGCCGCAAGCCAGCGCGCGCGATCAAGCGTCCCTGAAGCGCTGTAACCGGACGATATCTGAATGTGGGTCGATACGCTCGACCCGGCAAGGGCATGGCTCGCAAGGCCTTTGAGCGATCTTTCTTCGGACTGATCGCTTTTTTTTGCCTGACCGGTGGTTCACCGAGGTCGTTTCGGGCGGATATACTGTATGCATGAACAGTAAAGAAGCCAGTCTTATTCCCGTACGAATTCTGCGCGGCCGTGGCACCGCATCCAACCCCGTCAATCGGTTCGCCAGTACAGTCAGTGAGGCGGAGCACGACGGCTGGACTGACGATGCGCCGCTTACCGCTGCGACCGAAGTGCGTATCGAGCAATCGAAAAGCATCATCACCCGGAATCAGTCGCCGGATCTTCCGTTCGACCGCTCGATCAATCCATATCGCGGTTGTGAACATGGCTGTGTGTATTGCTATGCCCGGCCCAGCCACGCCTATTGGGATATGTCCCCAGGACTGGACTTCGAAACCCGCCTGATCGCCCGGGTCAACGCAGCCAGGCTGCTCGAGCGGGAGCTGAGTAAAGCGGGCTACCAGTGCGCGCCAATCAATATCGGCGCCAATACCGATCCCTACCAACCGGTCGAACGGGAGTACCAGCTGACCCGGGAGTGTCTGGAGGTGCTATTGCGTTTCCGGCATCCGGTGACGCTGGTCACCAAGGGAGCCCTGATTCTCCGCGACCTCGATCTGCTCGAAGAGTTGGCTCGCCATCGGCTGGTGCGGGTCATGGTCAGTCTGACGACACTGGATAATGAACTGAAGTGCACGCTTGAGCCCCGTGCTGCCGCGCCGGCTGCCCGACTCAAGGTCATCCGCGCCTTATCGGCCCGGGGCATTCCGGTGGGCGTGCTCTGCGCGCCTATTATCCCGATGGTTAATGATGTCGAGCTCGAGCGGCTGCTTGAGGCAGCCAGCGATGCCGGAGCAAGCAGTGCTGCCTATATATTGTTGCGGTTGCCCCGCGAGGTCGGTCCGCTGTTTGAGGAATGGCTGGAAACGCATATGCCGTTACGGGCGGAGCATGTGCTCAGCCTGATCCGCCAGTGCCGAGGTGGCGAGTTATATGACGCAAGCTTTGGCAAGCGGTTCAGGGGTGAAGGCGTGTTCGCCACGCTGCTGTCGCAGCGATTCGCCCTGGCGATCAGGCGACTGGGGCTGAATCGCCCTGAATTGAATAAGGATCTGGATTGCAGTCTGTTTGCGCCGCCCGGTTCACAAATGGATCTGCTATAGCGTCAGGCGCGTTACCATTAAACAATCCTCATGACGCCAGTTACACCAATGACACGCAGCGAATCCGATCGAAGACCCTGGTGTCGTGCCTGTGAACGGCCGGCCAGCCATTGTTTGTGCAGTCTGATACCGGACCTGGACTCGAACACCCATTTGTTGGTCATCCAGCATCCCAGCGAGCAGCGCCACCCGCTCAACACAGCGCGGCTGCTGGTGCGTGGCTTGAAGAATGCGCGGCTGTTGATCGCTGAGCAACTATCCGGGCAAAGCGATTGGTATCAGCAATTGCAGGATCCTGCCTGGCGCACCGAATTGTTATTCCCCGGTGCCGAGTCGGCGTTGCTCCTGGCTGCATCAGCCGACACGCGGCCACATCGGCTGGTGTTGCTGGATGGAACCTGGCGCAAGGCGCGCAAGATTCTGCACGTCAATCCAGTATTGCAGCATCTGCCGCGGGTGGCCTTGCCGGTCGGGCTGCATAGCCGCTATCGCGTACGCAAGGCGCCGATGGAGGGCGCATTATCCACTGTCGAGGCAGCCGTGGCAGCGCTGAATATTATTGAGCCCGATACTGACTTCAGCGCGTTACTTACTCCGTTTGAGGCATTGATCGACGGCCAGATCAAAGCGATGGGCGAAGAGCGCTTCCATCGAAATTACCGACCCAGCTAACCCTAAGCTAACCCTGGATGGCGTGCCGCCTATTCGCCGCGTTTATTTTGGGTCGCTCTGCAGGAGTTCCCGCTCCCCATGCCGCTAAACTGAGCGGGCATGACATAACAACAGCGGGTCAACGGAGCGTTCTGGCGCAGCGCCGCACGGAACCGGGAGCGATTATGCAGAATTCGGGGCAACGGATAGTCATCACAGGGGCGGGTAGCGGTCTGGGGCGCGAGTTGGCGCTACGTTACGCGCGGGAAGGGGCGCAGCTGGCGCTTGCAGATATTCACGACGAAGGCCTGGCTGAGACACTCGCAATGGTACGTGAGGCAGGGGGCTGGGCGTTCACACAGCGTTGTGACGTGCGTGATTTCAGCCAGCTGGCGGCGTTGGCGCAGAGCTGTCAGGAGCGTATGGAGGGTATTGATGTCCTCATCAATAATGCAGGCGTGGCGTCCGGTGGATTGTTCTGGGAACTCACGCTTGAGGACTGGGAGTGGCAGATAAGCATCAATCTGATGGGCGTAGTGAAGGGGTGCAAGGCGTTCGTTCCGATGCTGACCAGGCAACGCAGCGGGCGCATTATCAATATCGCATCGATGGCTGCGTTGATGCAGTCGCCGGGGATGAGCAACTACAACGTGGCGAAAGCAGGCGTGGTAGCGCTATCGGAAAGCTTACTGGCGGAGCTCAAGCCCTTGGGTGTTGAAGTGAGTGTGGCGTGTCCCTCCTTTTTTCAGACCAATCTGCTGGACTCTTACCGCGGCCCGGACCAGGCATCCAGGGAGCAGATCGCCAAACTGTTGCAGAGTTCGCCGATCTCAGCGGCAGAGGTGGCGGACAGCATCTACACCCAGAGCGAAGCGGGGCAGTTCATGATCCTGCCGCACGAGAGCGGCCGACAGGCCTGGGCGCTGAAGCAAGCCAATCCGGACGCTGTTTACGCTGAGATGACCCGGTTGATGGAAAAGCGGTTAGCAACCCCGTCTTGAGCGTTTCGCACAGGGGGGCAGCCAAAGGCGTACTCGGTGGGGTACGCCTTTTTTCGTTGTCTGCGCTGTGCCAGTTTCAAGCGCTTGTGGCACAATGCGTCGCTTGGGATTCGAGCGGAGTTTATTCGTGTTGACGAGTGCGCGCAGGTTGGCTGATGTCATCTGAGCAGCGAAAGATTGCCTTTCTGATGTGGCCGGGTAGTCATCCTGCGGCGATGATGGCTGGTCTCTCGGTGTTGCGGTCCGCGAATAGAATGGCGGGGTTCGAGTGCTATACGGCGCAGTGCCTGACGCTGGATGAAGAGCCAATCCTCAGTGACGACGGCTGGCAATTGCCGGCGCGGCCCTGGACCGAGGACATGGCGTTTGATCGTTTCTGGATCGTCGCCGATCTGTTTGCTCCACCTGATTCTCTGGCTCCGTCGATTATCCTGCGCTGGCGCGAAATGATTCGCGACGGCGTGATGCTTGGTGGGATAGAAGGCGGGGTTTTTCCGCTGGCCTTGGCCGGGCTGATGGATGAGCATCGCTGTGCTGTGCATTGGCGGGTGATCGATGAGTTCCGCGAGCGGTTCCCCGCCGTGCAGGCCACCACTCAGCTGTTCGAACAGGACCGCGCCCGACTTACCAGCAGCGGAGGGCAGGCTACCGCTGATCTGTTCCTGACCCTGGTCGCCGAGGACCACGGCGCCGAACTGGCGGCGCTGGTGGCGGAGGATCTGGTGGTCGAGCGTATCCGCGATGGCAGTGAACGTCAGCGCGTGCCGCTGCGTAACCGATTGGGAAGCACCCATCCAAAACTGACGCAGGCGGTAATCCTGATGGAGTCGAATATCGAGGAGCCGCTGACGACCGACGAGATCGCCCGGCATGTGTGCGTATCGCGGCGTCAACTGGAGCGCATCTTCAAGCAATATCTCAATAGCGTACCCTCCCAGTATTATCTGGAACTGCGCTTGAACCGGGCGCGGCAAATGCTGTTGCAAACCAGCAAGTCGATCATTCAGGTTGGCCTGTCCTGCGGCTTTTCTTCGGGTCCGCATTTTTCCAGCGCTTATCGCAATTGCTTTGGTGTCACGCCCCGGGAAGATCGCAATCAGCGCCGGGCCCAGCAAGTGGCCGACCTGGCCGCCAAATAGATCTTGGCCGCCGCCCAGCATGGTGGCGGATTCATCACGCTATGTGTTCACGCCGCAATGACGGCAGCAGGAGAGACGGAATGACAGAGTCGACGCAGGTCAGCCGGTCCGATTTCGATCGGGTCATGGTGCCAAATTATTCTCCGGTAGACATGATCCCGGTGCGCGGAGCGGGTGCCCGCGTGTGGGATCAGCAGGGCCGGGAATACGTCGATCTCGCCGGCGGCATTGCAGTGAATGCGCTGGGCCACGCGCACCCTGGCCTGGTTGAGGCCCTGACTGAACAGGCCGGCAAGCTGTGGCACGTATCGAACGTGCTGACCAACGAGCCGGCACTGCGTCTGGCCTCCAAGCTGATCGCGGCGACCTTTGCGGAAAAGGTATTTTTCGCCAATTCCGGTGGCGAGGCCAACGAGGCGGCGTTCAAGTTGGCGCGGCGGCGTGCGCATGAGACTGCGGGCCCGCAGAAGCACGAAATCATCGCCTGCACCAACAGTTTTCATGGCCGTACCCTGTTCACCGTCAGTGTTGGTGGTCAGCCGAAATATTCAGAGGGCTTTGGTCCCGCCATCGAGGGAATCAGCCACGTCCCCTACAACGACATCGATGCGCTGCGTGCGCAGATCTCAGAGCGTACCTGTGCGGTCGTCATCGAACCCATCCAGGGTGAGGGTGGGGTGATCGGTGCTAGCGAGGAATATCTCAAGGCTGCGCGGCAGTTATGTGATGAGCACGACGCGCTGTTGATCTTCGACGAGGTCCAGACCGGCATGGGGCGTACCGGCAAATTGTTTGCCTATATGCACAGCGCTGTGCAGCCGGACATTCTCACCAGTGCCAAGAGTCTGGGCGGTGGGTTCCCGATCGCTGCGATGTTGACCACCGACCGCGTCGCCCGGCATTTCGGCGTCGGTACGCACGGCAGTACCTACGGCGGTAACCCCCTGGGATGTGCGGTTGCCGAGCGGGTGCTGGATATCGTCAATACCCGTGAAGTGCTGGATGGCGTGGCTGAACGCAACAAGTTGCTGGTGGATGGGTTGATGGCCATCGCTGCCGATCTGGATGTATTCGAATCGGTACGTGGCACGGGGTTGTTGATCGGGGCTGTGCTGTCCCCTTCGTGGAAAGGCCAGGCCAGGCAGATACAGGAAGCAGCGCAGCGGGAGGGGCTGCTGGTGTTGCAGGCGGGCCCCGACGTGATGCGGATCGCGCCGAGCCTGATCATCCCGCAGCAGGATATAGAGGAAGCGCTGGAGCGGTTGCGCAATGCGTTAACCGGTCTGGTTGGCTAAGCTGGGGCGCCGCCAATGCTCGTTCAACGTTTATGCACCATGGCTGACCTGCCTGAAATAGAGCGGCTTGCCAGCGCCAGTCCGGTTGGCGTTACCGCGCTGCCGGCCGAGCGCCAACGCCTGGTGGAAATCATCGAGGCGTCTGAGGCTTCGATGGCCGAGGAAGTCGTCTTCAGTGGTGAAGAGCGTTACCTGTTTGTGCTGGAAGACAAGGCGTCCGGCCGCCTGGCAGGGTGCAGCAGCGTTATCGCGGCGGCCGGCTTCAGCCAGCCGTTCTATACCTTCCGTAACGAAACATTTGTGCATGCGTCGGGCGAGCTGGGCTTGCATAACCGGATCCACGTTCTGTCGCTCTGCCATGATCTGACCGGGCATAGCCTGCTGACGGGCTTTCATCTGGAGCCCGCGGCCAGGGCGCAGTCCACTGCCCGCGAGCTGAATGCCCTAGGGCGTTTGTTGTTCATGGCAAATCACCCGCAGCGCTTCGCAGAGTCCATTGCTGCCGAGATTGTCGGGATCAGTGATGAGCAGGGCAATGCGCCCTTCTGGGATGCGGTAGGTCGGCATTTTTTCGCGGTTGGTTACAGCGAAGCCGAGCAAATGGGCAGCAGCCGTGGCCGCAATTTTCTGGCAGAGCTGATGCCGGGTTATCCCATTTACGTACCAATGCTATCGGACGAAGCCCAGGAGGTGATCGGGCAGGTACATCCATCGGCTCAGGCGGTTTTCGATATCCTGATGCGTGAAGGTTTCGAAACGGACAACTACGTGGATATTTTCGATGGCGGACCCGTTGTTCAGGCCCGTACGGCTACGCTGCGTACGGTCGGCGAAAGTCAGACGGTAAAGGTGGAGATTGGCGTACCTGAGCCAGCCGACGGCTTGTGGTTGGCTGCCAATACCAGGGTGGCGGACTATCGCGCCTGCGCGCTGCGCCTGGCCTGCGGTGCCGATGAACCCCTGGTGCTTTCCCCCGAGCAAGCGGACTTGCTCAAAGTGGAAGCGGGCGACACCCTCAGACTGGTCAGGGAGGCTTGATATGCTGGTTCGTGCTGCACGCGTCAATGATCTGGCGAGCTTGACCCAGTTGGCGGTTACTGCAGGCGCGGTACTGACTACACTGCCCGCCAGCGAGGAGGACCTTGAGCGGCGTTTGCGCAATGTTGAAGCGAGCTTCCGTGGCGAAGTCGACAAGGCCGACGCCGACTACCTGCTGGTGCTTGAGGATGAGGGCGGCAATATTATTGGCACCACTGGCATGCTCGCCGCTGCGGGTCTGCGCGACCCCTGGTACAGCTATCGCCTCGGGCTCACTGTCACGGCCAGTCGCGAGCTGCAAGTCTATCGCCAGCACCCGACGCTGTTTCTGGTCAACGATCTGACCGGGGCGACAGCGCTGTGCTCACTGTACCTCGAGCCGCAGTTCCGCGAGGGTATGGTCGGCAGGCTGCTGTCCAAGGCGCGTTTCATGTTCATGGCTGAATTTCCGCAGTCGTTCTCCTCGCGGGTGATCGTTGAAATGCGCGGCATCTCCGACGAGCAGGACCGTTCACCTTTTTGGGAGAGTCTCGGACGGCACTTCTTCCGGATGGAATTTTCCCGCGCAAACTATCTTACGGGCATCGGCAGCAAGGCATTTATCGCCGAGATGATGCCGAAGTTTCCGCTGTACGCGTGCTTTCTCAGTGAGGAAGCCCGAAATGCAATGGGCAAGGTGCACCCCGAATCGGAATCGAATCTGGAAATGGCCCAGGAAGAGGGCATGAGCTATCAGGGCTATATCGATATCTTTGATGGCGGTGCAACACTCGAATCGCCCCTCGAGCAGATTCGGGCTATCCACGAGAGCCGGGTTCTGGTACTCGCCACCGGCACTCCCGGTGAGAGCGCCGAGCCTTTTCTTATCCATAACCGTGGGCGCGAGGACTGCCGCATCACCTGTGCGCCCGCACGCGTGGCGGCAGGGACCCTGGTGGTTGCGCCCGAAACGGCTGCCCGCCTGGGTGTGCGCGCAGGTACGCCTGTGCGGGCGGTATCGCTGTACGCCCGCTCACCCTGACGGGGCGCTGTGCGATGGCTTGGTCGCCACAATGGCCGGGTAACGCGCTATCAGCGCCATAGCTATTATCAAGTGCGCCGCTAATGCAAGCCCGGCGCGGATACCTATATAATGCGCGCTTTGTCCTGGTGAAAAGGCCTCAGGGTCTTCACTGTCCGGCTGACCTGTTTCGGTAAGGGGATTATGAAAAGCGCACAAATTCGTGAAGCCTTCCTTCGCTTCTTTGAAGGCCAGGGACACACCCGTGTCGCCTCGAGTTCGCTGGTGCCAGCGGACGACCCGACATTGCTGTTCACCAATGCCGGTATGAACCAGTTCAAGGACTGTTTCCTGGGGCTGGACAAGCGTGCCTATACCCGCGCCACCAGCAGCCAGAAATGCGTACGCGCTGGCGGCAAGCATAATGATCTGGAAAATGTCGGCTATACCGCGCGGCATCACACCTTCTTCGAAATGCTGGGCAATTTCAGCTTTGGCGATTACTTCAAGCGCGATGCGATCGTCTACGCCTGGGATTTCCTGACGTCCGAGCAGTGGCTGAATCTGCCGTCTGAAAAGCTCTGGGTCACGGTCTATGCCGATGATGACGAAGCCTACGATATCTGGACCAGGGAGATCGGCGTGCCGGTCGAGCGTATGGTGCGTATCGGCGACAACAAGGGGGCTCCCTATGCTTCGGATAACTTCTGGGCAATGGGCGATACCGGTCCGTGCGGTCCCTGCACTGAAATATTCTTTGATCACGGCGAGCATATCTGGGGCGGCCCGCCGGGTAGCCCTGAAGAGGACGGCGATCGCTACATCGAAATCTGGAACCTGGTATTCATGCAGTTCAACCGGACTGCTGATGGCGTGATGCATCCGCTGCCAGCCCCCAGTGTGGATACCGGTATGGGACTTGAGCGTGTGAGCGCGGTCATGCAGAAGGTGCATACCAACTACGATATTGATCTGTTCCAGAACCTGCTGACCGCTGCGGCTGCGGCCATTGGCTGTGAGCAGGATAATGCTGCCTCGCTGAAAGTCGTAGCCGATCACATCCGTTCCTGCAGCTTTCTCATTGCCGATGGTGTGCTGCCTTCGAACGAAGGACGCGGATACGTATTGCGTCGGATCATCCGCCGCGCATGCCGCCACGGGAACAAGCTGGGGGCGTCGGGCGCTTTCTTCTATAAGATTGTTGCGGGTCTGGTTGCCGAGATGGGCGAAGCCTTTCCCGAGCTTAAGGCTCAGCAGGCGCATATCGAGCGTGTGCTGAAGGCTGAGGAAGAGCAATTTGCCAAGACGCTGGAACAGGGCTTGCGGATTCTCGAGCAGGATCTGGCCGGCCTCCAGGGCAACGAAATTCCTGGCGAGGTAGTGTTCAAGCTATACGACACGTACGGCTTCCCCATGGACCTGACCGGTGATATCGCGCGGGAGCGCGGCTTGACGCTCGATGAAGCCGGTTTTGAAGCCGCCATGGACGCACAGCGTCAACGTGCCCGCTCTGCCAGCCAATTCGGTATGGATTACAGCAACCTGGTGAAGGTCAGTGCCGAAACCCGCTTCCAGGGTTACGAAGGGACGACCGGCGCCGGCAAGATTCTGGCGTTGTACCGTGACGGCCAGTCGGTCGACAGCCTGGCCGAGGGTGAGAAGGGCGTAGTGATACTGGATCAGACCCCTTTCTATGCAGAGTCCGGCGGACAGATTGGCGATACCGGTTATCTGGAAAGCGCGGGTGGACGATTCGATGTCCGCGATACCACCAAGGCCGGTAGCGCGCATTTGCACCACGGTATTGTGGCCAGCGGCAGTCTGAATGTCGGCGCGTCAATCAAGGCGATCGTCGAGGAGGGCGTGCGCCAGGCCACCAAGCTTAACCATTCCGCCACCCATCTTTTGCACGCCGCACTGCGTCAGGTCCTGGGCGAGCATGTGCAGCAGAAAGGCTCATTGGTGGATAGCCAGCGTCTGCGCTTCGACTTCAGTCACTTCGAAGCAATTACGCCTGAGCAGCTGCAGCAACTGGAAGACATCGTCAACGAGCAAATCCGTCTGAACACAGAGGTCAGGATCGAGCTGACTGATGTCGAGACCGCCAAGCGCAAGGGCGCCATGGCGCTGTTCGGCGAGAAGTACGGCGATGAAGTCCGGGTGCTGACGATGGGCGACGGCTTTTCGGTGGAGCTCTGCGGCGGTACTCACGTCAATCGCACCGGCGATATCGGCTTGCTGCGCATTACCAACGAAAGCGGTATCGCAGCGGGTATTCGCCGGATCGAGGCAGTGACCGGCAAGGCGGCTTTGGCACTTATGACCGGAGCAGAACAACAGCTTCAGCAGGCCGCTCAGCTTGTGAAAGGCAGCCGCGATAACCTGCTCGACAAGCTGACCGGGTTGATCGAGCGCAACCGCCAGCTGGAGAAGGACCTTGAGCAGCTCAAGGCCAAGGCTGCCAGCGCGGCGGGCGCCGATATGGCTGCTGAGGCTCAACAGGTCGGCGACATGCGGGTACTGGTCAAGCGAGTCGACGGTCAGGACGGAAAAGCGCTGCTGGCGTTGATCGATCAGCTGAAGAATAAGCTCGGTTCGGCAGTTGTACTGCTGGGCGGAGAGCTGGACGGCAAGGTCGTTCTGGTCGCAGGTGTGACCAAGGACCTCACTGGTCGTGTCAAAGCTGGCGATCTGATCCGCAACACAGCGGCTCGGGTAGGCGGCAAGGGCGGCGGACGTCCGGACATGGCGCAGGGTGGCGGTACCGATGTCGCTGCGTTGGATGGGGCGCTGGCTGAAACGCTGAACGACTTGCTGGCGCAGTAACAGTATTAAGGGCCCAGGCATCGTTGATGTCTGGAGGATGATCGGGATATCCGATTTCGCTATGGGGATTGGTGCAACACGATGGCGCTTATTGTCCAGAAGTTTGGCGGTACCTCGGTTGGCAGTGTCGAGCGCATTTGCCAGGTAGCCGAGAAGATCAAAGGTTTCAGGGCGCGTGGGGATGATCTCGTGGTAGTGGTATCGGCCATGAGCGGCGAGACCAACCGCCTGATTGATCTGGCGCGCCAGATCCAGGCCGATCCGGACTCACGGGAGCTGGATGTCATCCTGTCGACTGGCGAGCAGGTCACTATCGGCCTGTTAGCCATGGCATTGAAAGAGATTGATGTGCCGGCGGTTTCCTACACGGGATCCCAGGTCCGCATCGTGACCGATAACGCTTTCAATAAAGCGCGTATTCAGCACATCGACGAAGCCAGGGTGCGGGCTGACCTGGATGCCGGCAGGGTAGTGATCGTCGCGGGTTTCCAGGGCGTCGACGAGCAGGGCAACATCACCACGCTGGGCCGCGGCGGTTCCGATACCACGGGGGTCGCCCTGGCGGCGGCGCTCAAGGCAGACGAATGCCAGATCTATACTGACGTCGACGGCGTCTATACCACTGATCCGCGCGTTGTCGAAAGCGCTCGCCGGCTGGATAAGATCACCTTCGAGGAAATGCTCGAAATGGCCAGCCTGGGCTCGAAGGTGCTGCAGATTCGCGCGGTGGAATTCGCCGGCAAATACAGCGTCCCGCTACGGGTGCTGCACAGTTTCAAAGAAGGTCCCGGAACGCTAATCACCCTTGAGGAAGCCTCATCCATGGAACAACCTGTCATTTCCGGCATCGCGTTCAATCGTGACGAAGCCAAGCTGACTATTCGTGGCGTGCCCGACACCCCCGGCGTGGCATTCAAGATCCTCGGGCCGGTAAGCGCGGCCAATATCGAGATCGACATGATCGTGCAGAACGTGTCGAAGGATAATACGACTGATTTTACATTCACTATCAATCGTAACGATCTGCGCAAGACCGAAGATATCTTGCGCAGGATCGCCACCGAAATCGGCGCGCGCGAAGTAGCTGGCGACAGCAAGATCGCGAAAGTGTCGATTGTTGGCGTCGGTATGCGCTCGCACGCCGGGGTAGCGAGCAGAATGTTCGAGGCATTGTCGCGCGAAGGTATCAATATCCAGATGATATCGACTTCCGAGATCAAGATTTCCGTAGTCATTGACGAAAAATATCTCGAACTGGCGGTGCGTTCGCTTCACTCAGCCTTTGATCTGGATACTGAAGCGTCGGGTGCTGATCGGCTCTGAGATTTTGTTTTTATCAAACTGACCGCAAGCGTCCCTGCGACGCTTGCGAGGGCGCGTCCCTTTGGCTGACGTGCCCCTCTTGGCTTCCCAGCATGAGTTAACCCGCATATGTATCGAACCCCTGATGCATCGTGTGGTCAACATCCATGCCAGCAAGGCGGCCGACAGGCAACTAGCCGGTTTTTGCAGACTGCTGTGTGCTGATCAAAATCAAGGAGAAAGGAATGCTAATTTTGACTCGTCGGGTTGGTGAAACCCTGATGGTAGGTGACGAAGTAACGGTGACCGTGCTGGGTGTGAAGGGCAACCAGGTTCGCATCGGGGTGAATGCGCCCAAAGAAGTGGCGGTTCATCGTGAAGAAATTTATCAGCGTATTCAAAAAGAGAAAGGTGAAGAGCCAAGCGTTTAAATTTCTTAAAGTTTTTTATTGCATTGGGCGGAGCGCATCGGTAATATTCAGCGCGTTACGGAGAGGTGGCCGAGTGGCTGAAGGCGCTCCCCTGCTAAGGGAGTATATCTCAAAAGGGTATCGCGGGTTCGAATCCCGCCCTCTCCGCCACTTTGTGGTTGTAGTGGTGGTCAGACGTTAGCTTCTGAATTTTAAAGAAAAAAATGTTTGACAGTTGAAATTAACGCCCTATAATACGCCCCACAATGCACTCGTAGCTCAGCTGGATAGAGTACTCGGCTACGAACCGAGCGGTCGAAGGTTCGAATCCTTCCGAGTGCACCAAACGAAAAACCCACTGGTTAATGCCGGTGGGTTTTTTTTTGCTCCTCATTTGCTTGGCCAAGTCTTGGCCAGGCGCACAAGCGGCCAGGCTCCTGCTAGGCTGAAATCAGGTTTGCCGAACGCCGCCTCGCTTGGCTCATCTTGCTGACGCATCGCCAGACTATCGGGAAGTATCCATGTCAGACCCCAGCCTCAACTTGCCGGACAGCCTTCAGGATCGACTCGATCAGGTCGTGGTACTGCTTGAGCAGCTCGGTATCGGCGATCATCGCGGGCCCGGGCAGGTTGAGGATAGCGCGACCTATCGCCAGTCCCTCGTCGACTTACAGGCTCTGCTGGACGAGCTTCACCCGGCCGATATCGCCTATATCCTGGAATCCCTCCCGTTTGAAGAGCGTTTGGCGGTCTGGCGACGGGTGCGGTCCGAGCGAGACGGTGAGATTCTCCTCGAAGTGTCCGATGCGGTGCGTGAGACGCTCATCGCGGACATGGATGATCACGAAATCATTGCTGCGGCCAACACGCTGGATGCGGACGAGCTCGCAGACCTGGCGCCGGATCTTCCCCGTGACGTAGTGCGCGAGCTGATGGATACGCTTGATGCACAACAGCGCGAGCGGTTGCGCTCGGCATTATCCTATGATGCCGACCAGGTCGGGGCGCTGATGGACTTCGACATGGTCACCATCAGGGATGATGTGTCGCTGGAAGTGGTGATTCGTTATCTGCGCCGTTTCGATGTGCTACCTGACCATACCGACAAGCTCTTCGTGGTGGACGTGGACGGCGTGCTTAAAGGTGTGCTGCCGATCAAGCGCTTGTTGGTTGGCTCGCCCGATGAGCTGGTGCGTGACGCGATGGCCGTCGAGCCGGTCGTTTTTGGTCGGTTGGATGATGCAGGCGAGGCTGCTCAGGCATTCGAGCGTTACGACCTGGTCTCAGCACCGGTGGTGGATGCTCAGGGCGCGCTGCAGGGTCGCCTGACCATTGGTGTAATGGTCGACTATATCCGTGAAGAGAGCGAAGCCGAGGTGCTCAATGCGGCTGGTCTGCGCGAGGAGGAAGATATTTTCGCCTCAGTGTGGAAGTCGGTACGCAACCGTTGGGCCTGGTTGGCGGTGAATCTGTGTACTGCCCTGATAGCCTCCCGGGTGATTGGCCTGTTCGAGAATGCAATCGAGCAGTTGGTCGCGCTAGCGGCCTTGATGCCGATTGTTGCCGGGATAGGCGGTAATTCCGGAAACCAGACCATCACCATGATCGTGCGCGGCATTGCCACTGGTCAGGTTCAGGTCGCCCATGGCCGGCGCCTGATCCGTAAGGAGGCGTCTGTGGCAATGATCAATGGCGTGTTCTGGGGGGTGGTACTGTCCGTCATTGCCTATTGGCTCTATGCAAGCGTAGCACTGGCGGTCGTGCTGCTCGCAGCCATGACCTTGAACATGTTGCTGGCTTCGATCATGGGTGTGGTTATCCCGTTGGCAAGAATGCGCATGGAGAGCGACCCGGCACTGGGTGCGAGTGTGATGATTACCGCAATAACCGACAGTGGCGGGTTCTTTATCTTCCTCGGGCTGGCTACAATTTTTCTGCTCTAGAGTCTTGGTCTAGACGCTTTCGCCTGCTCTCGTCCCGCCGGACAGCAGCGGGGAAAAGCGGCCTGCGGCTCGCGACGAGCCGTCTACGAATCACCAGCTGGCCGCCTCTTATGCGCGGCTTATGATGTCGCCTGGATTGCCAAGAATGTCACATCAGGATACATTACACCGGTTTTGCGCGAGCAGAACCGGTCGAAACGAATGACCGGTGTCGCTTTTTCTGAACAATAAAACCGAATTTTCAACAGCTCGCTTCGCGAGCGTGCGAGGGCGGGAGACAAGAATGAATTCAACAGAAATGCTGATGGAAGGCGTCGATCTGATGATCATGGGGATGGGTGCGGTCTTTGCCTTCCTCGTTTCGTTGGTGGTTATTGTTACGCTGATGTCCAAGCTGCTGGGGAAATATTTCCCTGATGCCATTCCGGCGCCAAAGGCACCGTCTCGACCAAAGCCTGCTCCAGACGCAGTCGATCCCGAACTCATCGCCGTGATCAGTACTGCCATACGACAGCATCGTTCACGCGCTTCCTGAATACCTTGACGAAAACTTCATCCTAAAAATCAAAAAGGCCATACAACTATGACCGATACCAAGAAGCCCTTGGGCATTACTGATGTCATTTTGCGAGACGCCCACCAATCCATCCTGGCCACGCGCATGCGCCTCGAGGACATGCTGCCGATTGCCGGCAAGCTGGACCAGGTAGGCTTCTGGTCAGTTGAATCCTGGGGCGGAGCGACTTTCGACTCCTGTATCCGGTATCTGGGTGAAGATCCGTGGGAACGCATCCGCGAACTGAAAAAAGCAATGCCCAATACACGCCAGCAAATGTTGCTGCGTGGACAGAATCTGCTTGGTTATCGTCATTACGCAGATGACGTAGTGGAACGGTTTGTTGAGCGTGCCGCCGTTAATGGCGTCGACGTGTTCCGCGTATTCGATGCGATGAACGATCCGCGTAACCTCGAAACGGCGCTTAAAGCCGTCACGGCACAGGGTAAGCACGCCCAGGGCACGATTTCCTACACCACCAGTCCGGTACACACCGTTGAAATGTGGGTCGATCTGGCCAAAACCATTGAAGACATGGGCGCCGATTCCATCGCGATCAAGGACATGGCCGGTATCCTTAACCCGTACGTGGGTTTCGATCTGGTTTCACGCCTGAAAGCTTCGCTGAGCATCCCGGTGCACATGCAATGCCATGCGACCGCTGGTCTGTCCACTGCCGCTATTCTCAAGGCAGTCGAGGCGGGTATTGATAATGTCGACACTGCTATTTCTTCGATGTCGATGACCTATGGCCACTCACCGACCGAATCCGTGGTGGCGATTTTCCAGAATACCGAGCACGACACAGGGCTGGATCTGCTGCTGCTTGAGGAAGTTGCGGCCTATTTCCGTGAAGTACGGAAAAAATACGCCAAATTCGAGGGGAACCTGAAAGGCGTCGATTCGCGCATTCTGGTTGCCCAGGTTCCTGGCGGCATGCTCACCAATATGGAAAGCCAGTTGAAGGAGCAGGGTGCCGGCGACAAATTCGATGAAGTACTGGCAGAAATCCCCCGCGTGCGTGAAGACCTTGGCTTCATCCCTCTGGTGACCCCTACCTCGCAGATCGTTGGCACCCAGGCCGTCATCAACGTCCTTACCGGTGAGCGTTACAAGTCGATCACCAAAGAAACCTCGGGCATTCTCAAGGGCGAGTACGGCGCGGCACCGGCGCCCTTCAATGTTGAGCTGCAGCAGCGCGTATTGGACGGTGCTGAAGCCATCACTTGCCGCCCAGCAGACCTGCTCGAGCCGGAAATGGATAAGCTGAGTGCCGAACTCAGGGGTATCGCTCAAGAGAAAGGTATCAAGCTCGCCGACAACGAAATCGACGATGTATTGACCTATGCATTGTTCCCACAGATTGGCCTGAAATTCCTGGAAAACCGTGGTAACCCGGACGCTTTCGAGCCGGTGCCGACTGGTCAGGAAATGGTTGCCAAAACCACCAAGCCAGGCGAGCCGGAAGTCTATACGGTTACCGTGAACGGTAAGGAGTTCGTCGTTCAGGTCGCTGATGGGGGCGATATCACGGGTATCAAGCCGGTCGATGGCAACGCGCCTGCAGCCGCAACGTCGGGCGCAGCACCTGCTCCGGCAGCTGGCGCTGGCGAACCGCAACCCGCGCCGTTGGCGGGCAATATCTTCAAAGTGTTGGTCAGCCCGGGCGACGCGGTAGAAGACGGTGAGGTGGTGATGATTCTCGAAGCCATGAAGATGGAAACCGAAGTCTGCGCACGCAGATCGGGGACTGTCGGTACGGTCAATGTCAAAGTGGGCGACGCGGTCAACGTCGGCGACACTTTGCTGACGATCGGTTAAGGAGAGCCTTGAATGGATAAGCTTCAGATTCTTTGGCACTCCACCGGCCTGTATCACATACAGCCGGGTCAGCTGTTCATGATCTTCATTTGCTTCGGTCTGATTTACCTGGCGATCAAGAAAGGCTTCGAGCCGCTGCTGCTGATCCCGATCGGCTTCGGCGGTATGCTGGCCAACATCCCGGTCGCCAACATGGCCGAGGGTATGGGTATCCTCAAGCTGATCTATGAAGTGGGTATTCCGACCAGTGTTTTCCCGCTGCTCATTTTCATGGGTGTCGGGGCGATGACTGACTTCGGGCCTATGCTGGCCAACCCGCGTACGCTGTTGCTTGGTGCTGCGGCTCAGTTCGGTATCTTCGGCACTCTGCTGGGCGCTCTGGCTTTGACTGCCTGGGGCATACCTGGCTTTGAGTTCACCCTGAAGCAGGCCGCGTCCATTGCCATTATCGGCGGGGCCGATGGGCCGACTTCCATCTTTGTGACCTCCAAGTTGGCGCCTGAACTGCTGGGACCGATTGCCGTTGCCGCGTACTCTTACATGGCGCTGGTGCCGCTGTTGCAGCCGCCGATCATGCGCGCGCTGACCACGGAAAAGGAGCGGTCCATCGTCATGACTCAGCTGCGCGTTGTCAGCAAGGCCGAGAAGATCATCTTTCCGCTGGCGTTGGTGATGCTGGTCGGCTTATTGCTGCCAGATGCGGCGCCGCTGGTGGGTATGTTCTGCCTGGGCAACCTGATGCGTGAATCCGGTGTCGTTGAGCGCCTGGCTGATACCAGTCGCAACGCCTTGATCAACATCGTGACCATCGGTCTTGGTCTGTCGGTCGGTTCGAAGTTGTCATCGGAAGCCTTCTTGCAAATGACGACCCTGGGCATCCTGGTACTGGGTATGGTCGCTTTCTGCGTCGGTACTGCCACTGGCGTATTGATGGCCAAGTTGATGAACGCTGTCAGCAAGACGCCCATCAATCCTTTGATCGGGTCGGCGGGCGTTTCCGCTGTACCGATGGCCGCACGGGTTTCCAACCGCGTTGGGCTGGAATCCAATCCACACAACTTCCTGCTCATGCATGCCATGGGTCCGAACGTTGCTGGCGTGATTGGTTCGGCCGTAGCAGCAGGTGTGTTGCTTACCTTCGTAGGCTGATTGCTCCAGCCATAAAAAAACCCGCTCATTGAGCGGGTTTTTTTTGCCTGACGATCAGGACGCTTCGCTTACCAATAGTGCAAGCAGGGCGTTTTGCTGGCGACGGCTCATTTCGCGGAAGCGTAGCAAGAGTTCCTGTTCGGGATGGCTCAGCGACTCGAGCTGCTGATCGTTCAGCGCTTGCCGTGATGGTTGCTCTGGAAGCGTTGGCAGATCCAGCAAGCTGTGTTCGAGACGCGCGATAATTTCTGAATTCATGCTGCGGTGATGCTGCTTCGCGACCTCAGCTATACGGTCCCGCATGCCTTGCGGCAAACGTACGACGAATTTGTCTGCGGTCCTGCTGGTGTAGTGTTGGATTGCAGTTTTCATAAGGCAAGAATAATCGCTTTGTCTAGATATGGTCGATGGCGGCATCTGGAGCTGCGTGAATCTCCGTCAGGGTGATCGCCGGCTTTTTTTCAGGAGGAGCGGAACCCCCAATGTGATGCAGACAACAGATTGTGGTGCAATGCTCCTTTATACCGGGTTTTTTTAAATTTCCCACCTTTGCGACAAAAAAATGTCTTCAAGATGTGACGGGTTACAGACGTTGCGGATGAAACTGGCACTGAACTTGTTCTGGGAAGTGGCCAAGCTTGCGCTTGATCAGTTAATATGCCCGTCGATTTTGCACTCTGAAATCTGCGCTTGTAGCTCAGCTGGATAGAGCGACCGCCTCCTAAGCGGTAGGTCCCGGGTTCGAATCCCGGCTCGCGCACCATAACAAGATGCTGAAATCTGTGAATGTTCCTGTTCTCGCTGCGCATCTGCCATGCCAACCGTTCTTCGTCTCCAGCCCCAGAAACGTGTCGCGGGAATTGCGATAAGCGCACAGTCGTCCGATAATCGCCTACCTAACCAAACACCCAGGTTTGATGATGTCTGACTCGCTCCCACCCAGATCACCCCTTGCGCCCCCGGCCTATGTGTCGCCTGCCAAACGCATCGCTGCGCTGAGTGGCGATCCGAATTTCATGACCTCCATGGCGCGGGGGCTGGCTGTAATCAATGCTTTCCAGGAACGCAAGCGGCATCTGACCATTGCGCAGATAAGCCACCGCACCGAGATACCCAGGGCTGCGGTGCGTCGCTGTCTGTATACATTGATGAAGCTGGGATACGCCACGACCGACGGGCGAACCTATTCGCTGCTGCCGAAAGTGCTGACTCTGGGTCATGCCTATCTGTCGTCCACGCCGCTTGCCGTTTCTGCGCAACCCTATCTGGACCACCTCAGCGAGCAGCTTCACGAGGCATGCAATCTGGCTACGCTTGAGGGCGATCAGGTGCTGTATATCGCACGCTCGGCCATTCCGCAGCGATTGATCTCGGTGGACCTCAGCGTGGGTAGCCGTTTGCCCGCTTACTGTACGTCCATGGGAAGAGTGTTACTGGCTGCAATGGATGACGTCGAACTGACTGATTACCTGGCAAATGCCGAGCTGCAGCCCAAGACCAGTCGCACCCTAGCCACGCCAGAAGCGTTGTGGGAGTGCCTGCAACAGGTGCGACGCCAGGGCTGGTGCATGGTAGATCAGGAGTTGGAGCAGGGGCTGCGCTCGATCGCCGTGCCGGTTTTCGATTCGGCAGGTCATGTACTGGCAGCGATGAACGTCAGCACTCATGCCGGAAGAGTGCCTGCGGCGGATCTGGAAAAGAGAATTCTTCCGGTAATGCTGACAGCGAGCCAGGAGTTGAGCAGTCAGCTATTTAGCCCGATCTGATGGTGTCATTGATGTGAATCAACCCGACGGGCTTCTCTCGTTTGGCGCTGAATGATTGTGTTCGATTATCGGCCATATGCGACTTTGGTAGAATGCACGGCAAGGCGTATAAGGCACACTATCTGGCCTCGGTTCGGGCTTGCTGAGCGCTTGAGCTTGTTCCCATAACCCGTAACCGGCTTTGGCAGCGCTTCCTATCTGCCGGAGCTGTATGCGATGGATCGCCTGGATTGCCATGGATAGCAATGGACGACTCGCCAGACATCGAGTCGAGCGCCTTCACATACAAGAGCAACCTTATTATGGAAAGTCGCCTGCTTGGTGAAACGAGTCGTGTGTTTGCTAACGCTGACCCGTATTGCGTCTCAGACTATGTAAACCAGCATGTCGGTCTGCATAGCATCCAGTTGCCCAGGCGCGGTCAACCGAGCGCGGCACTCAGTCACCGTGAGTTCGGCAATCTCGATCTCTGTCGAATTCGGTATGGGGCGGGCGTGCACGTTACGTCGCCTGCCCTGGAAACCGTGTTCCATCTGCAGATTTTGCTCCAGGGTAATTGCCTGTGGCGTGGCAAGAGCGAGCAACACCATTTCAGACCGGGCGAGCTGCTGCTTATCAACCCCGATGACCCGGTGGACCTGACCTATTCTGATGATTGCGAGAAGTTCATCATCAAGGTCCCTGCGGCGTTTCTGGACAAGGCCTGCACCGAAAACAACTGGCGACGACCCGCAGAGGGGATACGTTTCGCTGCGCGGCACGACATGAACCAGCTGGACGGCTTCATCAATCTGCTGACGATGATCTGTCACGAAGCCGAGGGCGATCAGAGCATGCCCATGGTGCGTGAGCAGTACACGCGCATCGTCGCGTCGAAGCTGCTGGGGTTGCTGAGTAACAACGTCAGCCGGGAAGAGCTGAGCGAAAGCTGTCCGTCCTTCGAGCGGGTTGCCCAGTACATCGACGAAAACCTCAAGCAGGACATCAGTATCGACCAGCTGGCACAGGCGGTGCGCATCAGTCCGCGTTCGTTATATGCGCTGTTTGACCGTAACGCCGGTACAACGCCGAAGAATTATATTCGTGCCCGCAAGCTAGAGCGCGTAAGGGAGTGTCTGTGCGATCCGGCGGCCAGGGTGCGCAACGTCACAGAAGTCGCGCTGGACTACGGATTCATGCACCTGGGCCGTTTTTCCGAGAACTACAAAGGCGCTTTTGGCGAGCTTCCCTCTGAGACGCTGCGCCGCCGTTAAGAGTCTGATCGCTTCGTAACATACTGATATTCATATAGGTTCTCTCTGTCCATGTATGCGACAGAGAGACGCTTTTTCGTGTCCGACATTCCTCTAGCGGCCCCGTTCATCCACTTTCTGCAGTCTGCAGAAAACGGATAGCTTCAGTGCAGAAAGCGGATATTGCCAGGTCCTGTTGCCACATAGTCTTCATCTTGTTGAAACAATAATGTGGAGCCTTGGCCATGACCTTGCGACCCGAGTACCTTGATAGCCTGCTGGAAGACGATCACGAAAAGGGCACTTTTCGCTGCAAACGTGAAATCTTCACCAATCCTCGTCTGTTTGAATTGGAGATGAAGCACATCTTCGAGGGGAACTGGTTGTATCTCGCGCATGAGAGCCAGATTCCGGAGAAGAATGACTACTACACGACCTATATGGGTCGCCAGCCGATCTTCATCGCACGGAACAAGGACGGCGAGCTGAATGCGTTCATCAACGCTTGCAGTCACCGTGGCGCAATGCTGTGTCGCTACAAGAGCGGCAACAAGTCGACCTATACCTGTCCCTTCCATGGCTGGACCTTCAATAACTCCGGCAAGCTGCTGAAGGTCAAGGATCCCAAGGAAGCAGGCTACCCGGACAGCTTCAACTGCGAAGGCTCGCATGACCTGAAGAAGGTCGCGCGGTTTGAATCCTACCGCGGATTCCTGTTTGGCAGCCTGCGTGAGGACGTTGCATCGCTGGACGAATTCCTCGGCGAATCGAAAAAAATCATCGATATGGTCGTCGACCAGTCGCCTGATGGCCTCGAAGTGCTGCGCGGTGCGTCCACCTATGTCTACGAAGGCAACTGGAAGTTGCAGGCGGAAAACGGTGCCGATGGTTACCACGTCAGCGCGGTGCACTGGAATTACGCTGCCACCCAGAACCAGCGCAAGCTGCGCGAAGCGGGCGACGACGTGCGTGCCATGAGTGCTGGTGGCTGGGGCAAGAAGGGCGGTGGTTTCTATTCCTTCGAGAACGGCCATCTGCTGCTCTGGACGCGCTGGGACAACCCTGAAGACCGTCCGCTCTACAGCCGCCGCGAGGAAATGATCGAGGAGTTCGGCCAGGCTCGTACTGACTGGATGATCGAGAATTCCCGCAACCTGTGCCTGTATCCCAACCTGTATCTGATGGACCAGTTCGGCTCGCAACTGCGTGTTGCCCGGCCGATTTCGGTCGACAAGACCGAGGTCACCATCTACTGCATCGCTCCCCGTGGCGAAAGCGCCGAAGCGCGTTCACGCCGCATCCGCCAGTACGAAGACTTCTTCAACGTCAGCGGCATGGCGACGCCGGACGACCTGGAAGAATTCCGTGCATGCCAGGAAGGCTACAAAGGCACCGCGATGGAATGGAATGACATGTCCCGCGGGGCCAAGCACTGGATCGACGGCGCCGATGAAGGCGCGGCAGAAATCGGTCTGGAGCCGATCATGAGCGGCGCGCGCAGTGAAGACGAAGGTTTGTTCGTGCTGCAGCACAAGTTCTGGCAGGAATCGATGAAACGGGCTGCCGAGAAAGAACAGGACCAACTGATCCACGTGGAGGGCGCGTAATGACTATTTCCTACGAGACAGCGCGTGACTTCCTGTATCGCGAAGCGCGCTACCTGGATGACAAGGACTGGGATAACTGGCTTGAGCTCTATGCCTCTGACGCCACCTTCTGGATGCCTGCCTGGGACGATCAGGATCGTCTGACCGAGGATCCGCAGACCGAGATCTCGCTGATCTGGTACGGCAATCGCAGCGGACTGGAAGACCGCGTGTTCCGTATCCGTACGGATCGCTCCAGCGCCACCATGCCGGACACCCGCACCTCGCACAACATCAACAATCTCGAGCTGCTCGAGCAGGCTGACGGCATGTGCAAGCTGCGCTTCAACTGGCACACCCTGAGCTTCCGTTACAAGACCGTCGATCATTTCTACGGCACCAGCTTCTACACCCTGGACGTGCGTGGTGAACAGCCGCTGATCAAGGCCAAGAAAGTGGTGCTGAAGAACGATTACATCCGCCAGATGATCGACGTCTACCATCTCTGAGGACACTGTCATGACCCACATGATCGCACTGAATTTCGAAGACGGCGTTACCCGCTTCATCGATGCCAATCCCGGTGAAATCGTTTCTGACGCCGCTTATCGCCAGGGTATCAATGTCCCGCTGGACTGCCGTGATGGCGCCTGCGGAACCTGCAAGTGCAAGGCTGAATCCGGCAGCTACGACCTCGGCGAAGAATATATCGAGGACGCGCTGAGCGAAGAAGAAGCCGAGCAGGGCTATGTGTTGACCTGTCAGATGGTTGCCGAGAGCGATTGCGTCATCAGCGTTCCGGCCTCCAGCGAGGTGTGCAAGACCACCCAGGTCAGCATCGAGGCAGCCATCAGCGATATTCGCCAGCTGTCGGAGAGCACCATTGCGCTGTCACTCAAGGGTGAAGCGCTGCATCGTCTGGCGTTCCTGCCTGGGCAGTATGTAAACCTGCAGGTCCCTGGTAGCGATCAGACCCGCGCCTATTCCTTCAGCTCCATGCCGCGCGAGGGCGAGGTCAGCTTTCTGATTCGCAACGTGCCGGGCGGGCTGATGAGCAGCTTCCTGACGGGCATGGCCAAGGCCGGCGATACGCTGAGTCTGGCGGGTCCGCTGGGCAGCTTCTATCTGCGCGACATCAAGCGTCCGCTGCTGTTGCTGGCCGGTGGCACCGGTCTGGCACCGTTCACTGCGATGCTCGACAAGATTGCTGCCCAGGGCAGTGAACATCCGCTGCATCTGATCTACGGCGTGTCGCAGGATCATGACCTGGTGGAAATGGAAAAGCTCGACGACTTTGCCCAGCGCATCCCCAATTTCACCTACAGCACCTGTGTATCCAGCCCGGATACCGCGCACCCGCTCAAGGGCTACGTCACCCAGCATATCGAGCCGAAGCACCTGAACGATGGGGAAGTGGACGTCTACCTGTGCGGTCCGCCGGCGATGGTTGAATCCGTCAGCCAACACCTGCGTGAGCAGGGCCTCGAGCCGGTGAATTTCTTCTTCGAGAAGTTCGCCGCGAGCGCCTGATCTGTTCCCGGGTTTCACTCATTCATAGGACCGCTGACATGACACAACGTTTTTGTAACAAGGTCGCAGTCATCACGGGTGCGGCGCAGGGCATCGGCCGGCGCGTCGCTGAGCGCATGGCTGCAGAAGGAGGCCAGCTGGTGCTGGTCGACCGTTCAGAGCTGGTGCATGAGCTGTCCATCGAGCTCGGCGCGCAGGGAGCCGAAGTGCTGACCCTGACCGCCGACCTTGAACAGTTTGCTGACTGCAACCGGGTGATGAAGGCCGCGGTCGAGCGCTTCGGTCGTCTGGATATCCTGATCAATAACGTCGGCGGCACCATCTGGGCCAAGCCCTTCGAGCACTATCAGGAGCACGAGATTGAAGCCGAAGTGCGGCGTTCATTGTTCCCCACGCTCTGGTGCTGCCACGCCGCATTGCCGCAAATGCTGGAGCAGGGCGGCGGGGCCATCGTCAACGTTTCTTCCGTGGCTACCCGTGGCGTAAACCGGGTGCCCTATGGCGCGGCCAAGGGTGGCGTCAATGCGCTGACCGCCTGTCTCGCGCTGGAAACGGCCGGGCGTGGTGTGCGCGTGAACGCCACCGCGCCAGGCGGTACCGAAGCGCCTCCGCGCCGTATTCCACGCAACACCGCCGAGCAGAGCGAGCAGGAAAAGATCTGGTATCGGCAGATCGTCGACCAGACCGTCGACAGTAGCCTGATGAAACGCTACGGCACCATCGACGAGCAGGCTGGCGCGATTCTGTTCCTGGCCTCCGATGATGCCAACTACATCACCGGTGTAACCCTGCCGGTGGCGGGCGGCGATCTCGGCTAAAAGCAGCGTGCGGTAGATACCGGTGACACCGGCTCCGAACGGCGTGACCTCGACCTATAAAAACAAGAGAGACAAAGCCATGCGAAAAATTGATGTACACGATGTGATCGACAATGCGCGCTTCAACCGCTTCCACTGGATGCTGCTGTTCTGGTGCGCGCTGATCATTGTTTTTGACGGGTATGACCTGGTTATTTATGGCGTCGTGCTGCCAGTACTGATGGAAGAGTGGGGCCTGACCCCGTTGCAGGCCGGCGCGCTTGGTAGCTATGCGTTGTTTGGGATGATGTTCGGTGCGTTGATTTTCGGCACCCTGGCCGATCGCATCGGCCGTAAGAAAGCCATCGCAATCTGCGTGGTGTTGTTCAGTGGCTTTACGGTGCTGAACGGCTTCGCGCGTAATCCGACCGAATTTGGGATCGCGCGCTTTATCGCCGGGCTGGGGATTGGCGGCGTGATGCCCAACGTCGTTGCGCTGATGAACGAATACGCACCGAAAAAGATCCGTAGCACGCTGGTGGCGATCATGTTCAGCGGCTACTCGGTGGGCGGCATGTTATCGGCCGGGCTGGGCATGGTACTGATCCCACAGTTTGGCTGGTCATCGGTGTTCTTCGTGGCGGGTATCCCGTTGTTGTTGCTGCCGCTGGTGCTGCTGATGTTGCCCGAGTCGGCCGGTTTCATGCTGCGCAACGGGCGCGATGAGGAAGCACGGGCCATACTCAAACGGGTGAACCCCGAATATGACCTGGCTGTAGGCGAACTGCAGATGGGCTCGGAAATCACCGCAGGCGCTCCAGTCGTGCAGCTGTTTACCGAAGGCCGGATGCTGCGCACCCTGGCTCTGTGGGTGGCGTTCTTCTGCTGCCTGTTGATGGTTTACGCGCTGAGTTCGTGGTTGCCCAAGTTGATGGCCAGCGCCGGTTATAGCCTGGGGTCCAGTCTGTCGTTCCTGCTGGTACTGAATATCGGCGCGATCATCGGGGCGGTTGGCGGCGGCATCATGGGCGACAGGCTCAACCTGCCGCGCGTGCTGGCTGGCTTCTTCGTCGCGGCAGCGGCATCACTGACGCTACTCGGATTCAACAGCCCGATGCCGGTGCTGTATGGGCTGATCGCCATTGCCGGGGCGACCACCATTGGCTCGCAGATTCTGCTGTACGCCTGCGCCGCACAGTTCTATGACATGAATATCCGTTCGACAGGCCTTGGATGGGCCTCCGGAATCGGCCGCAACGGCGCGATCGTCGGACCCCTGCTGGGTGGTGCACTGATGGGCATCGCGCTGCCGTTGCAATACAACTTCATGGCCTTTGCCCTGCCGGGGGCGGTCGCCGCTATCGCAATGATGGCATTCGCCATCAGCAGCGAGCGCGGTGTGCGTGCCGAGCCGGTGGCGGTTGCCTGATACCAACAGTAAGCAAGAGAACTGGAAAGCTATGAACCAAGTACTGATCGAGAATATCGAGACGATCATCGTCGATCTGCCGACCATCCGCCCGCACAAGCTGGCGATGCATACCATGCAGAACCAGACGCTGGTGATCGTTCGCCTGCGCTGTTCGGATGGCATTGAAGGTCTGGGTGAGTCCACCACGATTGGCGGCTTGGCCTATGGCAATGAAAGTCCGGAAAGCATCAAGCAGAACATCGACAGCCATTTCGCGCCGCTGCTGATCGGTCAGGACGCCGCCAATATCAATGCCGCCATGCTGCGTCTGAACAAGGCTATCACCGGCAACACCTTTGCCAAGTCCGGGATCGAGAGCGCTTTGCTCGATGCTCAAGGCAAGCGGCTCGGATTGCCGGTCAGTGAACTGCTGGGTGGCCGCGTACGTGAGGGGCTGGAAGTGGCCTGGACACTGGCCAGTGGTGATACGGCAAAGGACATTGCTGAAGCCGAGCAGATGCTCGACATTCGCCGCCATCGGATCTTCAAGCTGAAGATTGGTGCCAACGAGGTAAGCCAGGACCTGCGCCACGTCATCGCCATCAAGCAGGCGCTGGGCGACCGCGCCAGCGTGCGGGTTGATGTCAACCAGTACTGGGACGAGTCGGTGGCTATACGCGCCTGCCAGGTGCTGGGCGATAACGGTATCGATCTGATCGAGCAGCCGATTGCGCGGATCAACCGCAGTGGGCAGATCCGTCTGAACCAGCGCAGCCCGGCGCCCATCATGGCTGATGAATCCATCGAGAGTGTTGAGGATGCCTTCAGCCTGGCCGCCGACGGCGCCGCCAGTATTTTTGCTCTGAAGATCGCCAAGAACGGCGGGCCGCGCGCTGTGCTGCGTACGGCACAGATTGCCGAGGCTGCCGGTATCTCGCTGTATGGCGGAACCATGCTGGAAGGCTCGGTGGGCACCATGGCTGCCGCACATGCCTTCGTCACGCTGAACAAGCTGACCTGGCACACCGAGCTGTTCGGTCCGCTGCTACTGACCGAGGAGATTATCGTCGAGGCGCCGGTGTACCGCGAATTCCAGCTTGAAGTGCCGCGTAATCCGGGCCTCGGCCTGACCCTGGACGAAGAGCGCCTGGCGTTCTTCCGCCGTAGCTAATCAATTACCAGCTGAGGAAATAAGTATGCTTTTCCACGTGAAAATGACCGTCAACCTGCCGCTCGATATGGATCCGGCGCAGGCCGCGAAGATCAAGGCCGAAGAGAAGGCCCTGGCTCAGGGGCTGATGCGCGAAGGCAAGTGGCGTCACCTGTGGCGTATTGCCGGTTTCTATGCCAACTACAGCATATTTGATGTAGCGAGCGTCGAGGAGCTGCACGACACCCTGATGAGCTTGCCGCTTTACCCCTACATGGATATCGAGGTCGACGGATTGTGCCGTCATCCCTCATCCATCCGTGACGATGACCGCTGATTTCCATTAGAACAAAAGAGGTAAACACCATGTCCGTGACAATCACACAGAACACTGAAATCCAGAAATTCCTCGAAGAAGCCAGCGGTTTAGGCAACGAGCAGGGCAGCCCGCGGGTCAAGGCGCTGGTGCATCGCATTCTGCAGGACACCGCCAGGATCATCGAAGACCTGGAGGTAACCCAGGACGAATTCTGGACCGCAGTCGACTATGTCAACCGCCTGGGCGCCAGTGGCGAAGCCGGATTGCTGGTTGCTGGTCTGGGTGTCGAGCATTTCATCGATCTACTGGAAGATGCCAAGGACGAGCAGGCCGGTCTGACCGGTGGCACGCCGCGCACGATCGAGGGCCCGCTGTATGTTGCTGGCGCGCCGATCTGCCAGGGAGAAGCTGTCATGTTTGAAGGCGAAGAGCAGGGCACGCCGCTGTTTCTCTCCGGTCGAGTGATTGACATCGACGGCAAGCCTGTTGCCGGCGCCACCGTGGACCTGTGGCATGCCAACGAGCAGGGCAACTATTCCTACTTCGACAAGAGCCAGCCGGAATATAACCTGCGCCGCCGGATCATCACCGATGCCGAAGGCTACTACCGCGCGCGCACCATCGTGCCATCCGGATATGGCTGCTCGCCTGAAGGCCCGACTCAGGAAGTCCTGGATCAGCTGGGTCGTCACGGTCAGCGCCCTGCGCACGTGCACTTCTTCATCTCGGCTCCCGGGTATCGTCACCTGACGACCCAGTTCAACTTCGCCGGCGATGAGCATCTGTGGGACGACTTTGCCTACGCAACCCGTGAAGGTCTGATCGCCGATATTCAGTTCGTTGAAGATGCTGCCGCGGCAAGCGAGCGGGGCGTCGAAGGTCGCTTTGCAACCATCGATTTCGACTTCCAGCTGCAGTCCGCGCCAGCGGCCGATGCTGAACAGCGCAGTGCACGCCCGCGCGCTTTGCAGGATGCCTGATTCGAGCCGGGCATCAGCCCGCTCTGTGTTCTGGCGTTGATCCACAAGATCGGCGTCTTTCTCCGGACAAGCCTGCGATACCCTTCGCAGGTTCTGGCCGGAGCCTGGTCAGGATCTGCTGCCATTTCGTTGCAACCGCGACGCAACGGCAGCAGACCCCAGCGTTACTCCCCCTCCTTGATCCTGTGACGAGATTCCATGAAAGCTCTGGTTAAGGATTTTTCTCTGTCCGCCGCGGTGGCTGGCCTGATCGCTACCATCATCTCCTACGCCGGCCCGCTGGTCATTGTGTTCCAGGCCGCAGAAAGCGCCGGAATGTCCCATGCCGTACTGTCCTCCTGGGTCTGGGCAATATCCATCGGCAGCGCCGTGCTGGGTATTGGCTTGAGCCTGCGTTACAGGGTACCGGTGATCATCGCCTGGTCAGCGCCGGGCTCGGCGCTTCTGGTTTCGCTGCTGCCTGAGGTCAGTCTTAACGAAGCGGTGGGCGCCTATATCGTCGCCTCGGTGATTATTTTCATTGTCGGGGTAACTGGCGCCTTCGACCGGATCATCAGCAAGCTGCCAGCAGCCATTGCCGCGGGAATGCTGGCGGGGATACTGTTTCGATTTGGCACAGGGCTATTCGTATCGCTGGAGTCGCGGCCGGTTCTGGTGCTGGCAATGTTCGTCACCTATCTGCTGGGCAAGCGCCTGATGCCACGCTATGCGGTCATGGCTGTGCTGGTGGTCGGTTGTCTGATTGCGTTGGCCAGCGGCGATCTGCGCCAGGATGCACTGGTAATCGGACTGGCTGTACCGGTCTGGATTACGCCTGAATTCAGTCTTTCTGCTGTACTGAACATTGCGCTGCCATTGGTGATGGTTGCGTTGACCGGGCAGTTTGTGCCTGGTATCGCCGTGATGCGTGCTTCGGGATATGCGACCCCCGCGAGTCCGATCATCAGTAGTAGTGCTGTGGGCTCGTTGTTGCTGGCGCCGTTTGGCTGCCACGGTCTGACCCTGGCGGCGATTACTGCCGCGATCTGCACCGGGCCCGAAGCGCATCCTGATCCGAAACGGCGATATGTTGCCGGCGTGGTTGGAGGGCTGACCTACCTGGTGCTCGGGCTGTTTGGCGCCACCTTGGTCTCGCTGTTCACTGCTTTTCCCGCTGAGTTGATTGCCGCGCTTGCTGGCCTCGCGCTGTTTGCCGCGATCGCCGGTGCACTTACCGGCGCCATGGCGGTACCGAGTGACCGGGAGGCGGCGCTCATCACCTTTCTGGTGACGGCGTCCGGGATGTCATTCCTCGGCCTGTCCGCCGCGTTCTGGGGGCTGATTTTCGGCGTAGCGGCTCACCTGCTGCTGAGCCTGCGCCGGCCTGCACCGGACCAGCACGTTGCGGAGCAGGAACCCGCTCGCTGATCTATGCAGGGCCGGGTTCCATCCCGGCCAGCGTACTGTTCAACGACGCTTCTGGTCGAGGTGGAACTTGATCCTCCACAGCGCTGCGTTTTGCTTCGGGCAGCACTGTCGGTGCTGCCGGGGGGCGAGTCCGATCGCGGCCCGTGATACTCGAGCTTCCCGCGTCGGGGCTCATCTCCGTTTGGCTGCCTCTCAACGCGGGAACTGTTGCGTTCGATAATCGAACGTTAATCCGATAATCGGATTGTTTGCAGGACTGCATCAGCATAAGGTAGAACTCACGCCACCCCTGTAGGTGGCTCCCCTCATTCAGTCGAGAGCTATACCGATGTCCAAGATCATTTCCCTTGCCGAAGCGATTGACCGCTACGTCAACGATGGCGACAGCATCGCCCTCGAAGGTTTTACCCATCTCATTCCGACCGCTGCGTCGCACGAGATCATCCGTCAGAACAAGCAGGACCTGACCCTGATCCGCATGACGCCCGATCTGGTGTACGACCTGCTGATCGGCGCGGGCTGTGCCAAGAAGCTGATTTTCTCCTGGGGCGGCAACCCGGGCGTCGGATCCCTGCATCGTCTGCGTGACGCGGTCGAGAAGGGCTGGCCCAAGCCGCTGGAAATTGAAGAGCACAGCCATGCTGATCTGGCCAACGCCTACATTGCCGGCGCCTCGAATCTACCCTTTGCCGTTCTGCGCGCCTATGCGGGATCGGATTTGCCCAAGGTCAATCCGCTGATCAAGAGCGTGACCTGTCCGTTTACCGGCGAAGAGCTGGCTGCAGTACCTTCGGTGCGCCCCGACGTCACTGTGATCCACGCGCAGAAGGCGGACCGCAAGGGCAACGTACTGCTCTGGGGCATCCTTGGCGTGCAGAAGGAAGCCGCGCTGGCCGCCAAGCGCTGCATCGTCACCGTTGAGGAAATCGTCGATGACCTCGAAGCACCGATGAATTCCTGCGTGTTGCCGCAATGGGCGCTGACCGCCGTCTGCCACGTGCCGGGCGGTGCGCATCCGTCCTACGCGCTGGGCTATACCGAACGGGACAACCGCTTTTACCAGAGCTGGGATCCGATCGCCCGCGACCGCGAGACCTTTTCCGCCTGGATTGATGAATACATCCGCGGCACCGCTGATTTCGGTGAGTTTCAAGCCAAGCTTGCCGCACCGCAGGAGGGCAAATAATGACTGCCTACAACACCAATGAAATGATGACCGTGGCCGCCTCGCGTCGCCTCAAGAACGGCGCTGTGTGTTTTGTCGGTATCGGCCTGCCATCCAAGGCCGCAAACCTCGCGCGGCTGACGACCTCGCCTGACGTGGTCCTGATTTATGAGTCCGGCCCGATTGGCTGCAAGCCCAGCGTATTACCGCTCTCGATCGGCGATGGTGAGCTGGCTGAAACGGCTGACACTGTGGTGCCCACTGGCGAGATTTTCCGTTACTGGCTGCAGGGTGGACGTATCGATATCGGCTTTCTCGGTGCGGCGCAGGTTGACCGGTTCGGCAACATCAACACCACGGTGATCGGGGACTACAACCAGCCCAAGGTTCGCCTGCCGGGCGCCGGTGGCGCACCGGAAATTGCCGGAAGCGCGAAGGAAGTACTGATTATCCTCAAGCAGTCGCATCGCACCTTTGTCGACAAGTTGTCATTCATTACCTCGGTGGGCCACGGCGATGGTGGCGACCACCGGCAACGGCTGGGTCTGCCCGGCGCCGGTCCGATGGCGATCATCACCGATCTGTGCATCATGGAGCCCGAGGAGGGCACCCGGGAATTCGTAGTGACCTCGCTGCATCCGGGTATCACCCGCGAGCAGGTCGTCGAAAATACCGGTTGGAAGATCCGTTTCGCCGACAATGTCGCCGAGACTGAAGCGCCGAAGCCCGAAGAGCTGGAAGCGTTGCGCGCGCTGGAAGCCCGCACCGCTGCCGCCCACGGTCAGGCCGGAGGTGAAGAGTGAGCCGCGATGTCTTTATCTGTGACGCGATACGCACGCCCATTGGTCGCTTCGGTGGCGGCCTGTCTGCTGTCCGTGCAGATGACCTGGCTGCTGCGCCATTGAAGGCACTGCTTGAGCGCAATCCGTCGCTGGATCCTGCTCAGGTGGACGAGGTATTCATGGGCTGCGCCAACCAGGCGGGCGAGGATAACCGTAACGTCGCGCGTATGGCGCTGTTGCTGGCCGGCCTGCCGGAAAGCGTTCCCGGTATCACACTGAACCGCCTGTGCGCCTCGGGGATGGATGCGGTGGGCGCTGCCTTCCGCGCCATCGCCAGTGGTGAAATGGAGCTGGCCGTTGCTGGGGGCGTCGAATCGATGTCCCGCGCGCCCTATGTCATGGGCAAGGCCGATACGGCCTTTGGCCGTGGCCAGAAACTCGAGGACACCACCATTGGCTGGCGCTTCATCAATCCATTGATGAAAGAGCAGTACGGTGTGGATTCCATGCCGCAGACCGCCGATAACGTCGCTGCGGATTACGGGATCTCCCGCGAAGACCAGGACGCCTTCGCACTGCGCAGCCAGCAACGTGCTGGGGCGGCGCAGGAGGCCGGATTTTTTGCCGACGAAATCGTGCCGATCACCATCAAGGGTCGCAAGGGCGACACGGTGATTGAGCAGGATGAGCATCTGCGTCCGCAGACTACGGCCGAAGCGCTGGCCAAACTCAAACCGGTGAATGGTCCGGACAAGACGGTAACCGCTGGCAATGCTTCTGGCGTGAACGACGGTGCGGCGGCCCTGATTCTTGCCAGCTCGGAAGCGGTGAAGAAAAATGGGCTGACGCCGCGTGCACGGGTGCTGGGTATGGCCAGCGCCGGCGTAGCACCCCGTGTCATGGGTTACGGGCCGGTACCCGCCGTGCGCAAGCTGCTGCAGCGTCTGGAGCTTCAGGTAACGGATTTCGATGTGATCGAGCTGAACGAAGCCTTCGCCAGTCAGGGATTGGCAGTCCTGCGCGATCTGGGTCTGTCTGACGATGCGCCACAGGTCAATCCAAATGGCGGCGCCATTGCTCTGGGTCATCCCCTGGGCATGAGTGGCGCGCGTCTGGTATTGACGGCCGTGCATCAGCTGGAAAAATCCGGCGGCCGTCGCGGTCTGGCGACCATGTGTGTGGGTGTCGGGCAGGGCGCCGCGTTTGCGCTTGAGCGCATCTGATCTCATTTGAATCGAAAGCTCTATCGCCCCGGACCCTCTTGTTCAGCGTCCGGGGCGTTTTACGTTCGGGCTGCTGTATCTGGCGGCTTGATAGAGTCTGAATACTATCCTTTCACCTTGTAGAAGGAGTCTCCTATGTCTTTTGTAGAAACTGCCAACGGCACCATGCATTACCAGCTAGAAGGTCCGGCCGGTGCGCCGGTTCTGGTGCTGAGCAATTCCCTGGGAACCGACCTGGGTATGTGGGATACGCAAATGCCCGCCTTCGCCAAGGACCTGCAGGTGCTGCGCTACGACACCCGTGGCCACGGCAAGTCTGTGGTCAGTGAAGGCTTTTACAATATCGAGCAGCTTGGACAGGACGTGCTGGCGCTGCTGGATACACTGGAAATCGAGCGCGCCTCGTTCTGCGGTCTCTCGATGGGCGGCCTGATCGGCCAGTGGCTTGGCATCAACGCCGGTCAGCGCCTCGACAAGCTGATCCTGTGCAATACCGCCGCCAAGATCGCCAATGACGACGTATGGAACGGGCGTATCGATACGGTGCTCAAGGGCAGGGAACAGGCCATGCGTGAGCTGCGTGATGGTTCGGTTGCGCGGTGGTTCACTCCCGATTACGTTGGGTCCAATCCGCAGACCGTTGAGCGTATTACCCAGATGCTGGCTGCGACGTCGCCCGAAGGCTACGCAGGCAACTGTGCGGCAGTCAGGGACGCCGATTTCCGCGGCCAGCTGGAATCAATCAAGGTGCCTACCCTGATTGTTGCCGGTACGGGCGATGAGGTCACCACCCCAGAGCACGCACGCTATATGCAGGCTTCGATCGAAGGTGCCGAGCTGGTTGAGTTCAACGCGGCGCATTTGTCCAACGTTCAGATGGGCGATGAGTTCACCCGCAGGGTGTTGGCGTTCCTGAAGAAATAAGCGGCTTGTTCATTACTCTGTGCGCAGAGTTAGCGGCCGGCAGGGCACCGGTCGCTGCTACCTTCATCGCATTGCTATCCGCTGAAATGGCATGCGCGCAGCCAGGCTTCGGTTGCTGGCGGACAGGGCGCCACCGGCTTCGTCAGAAAATTGTACCCCAGGCTCAAAGGGGACTATCTTCACTGCGGTACTGTCAGTAAGCTGCGCGGTTTTCCCGACCTGTCAGCTCCCGAATGCGACTCGTCAGATTCGGCATCTGCAACCTCAGCGTCAACCAAACCTGTTAAAGCTATTGGGCATAGCTCATGCGTCCGGGAACTCCCTGGCGATAGAGGCTATCCTCAATAGCAATTGAATCACCTGCCTGTTAATCAGATTGTACCTGGAGTATTAATGCCCAAAGCCCTTACTGCCTTCTCCTCCCTGTATTTCGCTACCTTGTTGATGCTCCTGGGCAGCGGCCTGCTGAGTACGTATATCGGCTTGAGTCTGTCTGCGCGCGGAGTGAGCGAGATATGGATTGGTGCGTTGATGACCTGTTACTACGTGGGCCTGGTTGGTGGCGCCTCGGTGGGCCATCGGTTGATTGCGAGGGTAGGGCATATACGTGCGTTCGTGGCCAGCGCTGGCGTAGTGACCGCCTCGGTGCTGGGGCATGCGCTGTCGGAAAGCGTTCAGTTGTGGTTGTTCCTGCGGGTCCTGGTCGGCATGGCGATGATGTGTCAGTACATGGTTCTGGAAAGCTGGCTCAACGAGCAGGCTGAATCCCACCAGCGCGGAACGGTGTTCGCCGGTTATATGGTGGTTACCTTCCTGGGTTTGATGCTCGGTCAGTTTGTGTTCACCCTGATGCCGGAGCTGAACATTCGCCATATCCTGTTCGTCGCCATGTGTTTCTCTCTATGCCTGGTGCCAGTCGCGGTAACCAAGAGCTTGCACCCGGCCCCCCTGCACCCCGCACCGTTGCGCATCGGTTTCTTTTTACGTCGCATCCCGTTGGCACTGGCAACTGTTGCCGTATCGGGTTTGCTACTGGGCTCGTTCTACGGGATGGCGCCGGTATACGCCTCGGGCGTTGGGCTGGAGACGTCTCAGGTCGGTGTGTTCATGGCTGTGGCGATTGGCGCGGGGCTATTGGCGCAGTGGCCGGTTGGCTGGATGTCTGACCGCCTTGATCGCAGCCAGATGATTCAGCTCAACGCCATTATCCTTACTGGCGTCACCCTGGTGATGGGGCTGGCAGTGGTCCCAGGCTATGCATTGCTGATACTGACGGGGTTGTTCGGCATGCTGGCGTTCACCCTGTACCCGCTTGCGGTGGCGCTGGCCAACGACCACGTCGGGCCGGAAGAACGGGTGTTGCTGTCGGCGATGCTGTTAATCACCTTCGGGCTCGGCGCCAGCGCCGGCCCCTTGCTCAGTTCGGCGCTGATGAAAGTCGGCGGCCCGGGAATGCTCTATGTGTTCATGGCGATATCCAGCATGTTTCTCGTTATCAACGTACGCCCGAGCCGTGTTACGGGAGAGCACCTGCAGGCCGAGCCGAGTCATTACATGCCTGCGGCGGGTAACCTGGCGAGCTCGCCACTTTCCGCAGCGCTTGATCCGCGTGTTGACGAGCAGTTTGTCGAGGATCATATGCGGGACGAGACTGATAGCTATCCAAGCACAGCGGACCTTGATGCCGACCAGGAAGACCATCGACCGGGGTGATCTGATCCGGGCGCACTGCTGGTCCTGCGGTGGGCATGCTTTTCGGGCGTATCGAAGGTACTGTCGTAAACATTGGCGTAGCGCAGGCGCGCTACACCCCCAGGGGGCGCCGAGCTGGCACGCGCTTCGGGCACGTTCGGGCGTGTTCACGGGTTCTGATGCTGCTGCAAATATCAACTGTAGTGCAGGCGCGCTCCTGGGGTTGGTGAGCGCCTGCTCGCCGACAGGGTCAGGGGCCCTGCAAATCGTGCCATAGCACAAGCGCGCCACACCCTCGAGGTGGGATGCCTTCGGCTACATCAGAACAGGTCGTCGCGCTTTTCCAGGCGGCGTGCTTCACGCTGCAGGTAGTTGACGAAGCGGTCCACCTGCCGCTGAGCCTGAGGGCCGGGCTGTCGAAATCTGAGACCGACATAGGATTCATCCCGGTTTTCGTCATACGACACGTGGCGGACTTCGACCGCAATATCCAGTGTTCCGGTCTCAGGCAGATAGAGCTGGCAGGCCTCGATGACGGCGCCCGGGTGTAGCGTCCGAGTCTGGTCTGAAGCAAGGAGCGCCTTGCACCCGGTAGCTGAGATATCGAACAGGTGGCCGCTCAGTTGAATTTTATCGCTTTCCAGCGTCACACCTGTTTCCAATGTCCGTTGGACCATGGCTCGGAATGCGCCACGCTTCTGGTGATAGATAAGCTGTCCTGGGAGGGCGGCGCAGTAAGCGGGTGCCCCTTCCAGAATAAGTCGCTGCGCTGCGGCGCAATGCCAGCGCAGGTGAACGCCTTCATGCCAGGCATCAATCCGAAATGACTCACCTTCTGTGATGTACCGATCGCCTTCCTTCGGGACCAGTTCATCTATCCAGAGTTGATGGTTTGCCGGGTCGACTGCAACGATGAAACTCTGGAATTTCTGGCTACGTTCGGGAAAGCTGACGATCAGCTGATCGCGCGATTGCAGCAAAGTCTTCAGCAGTGCATTGATCTCGACGGGCGAGCGGACTTCCCTGGGTGGCTGCGGGCCGGTTTCTGGCACTAATAAGCTGGACACTGGAGAATCTCGACAATAGGCATGGCAAGGGAAGCATTGTATAGCATGCTGGCTATGGGCTACCCACTCCTTATGCGCCTTGTTGCTGGCTAACCTGGTCTCGCCGTGGCGGGACCCTAAGCCTTGATTATTGGCCGCTGCGAATGGCTGCGCGTAGCGAGGCCCTGGCGGTCGTAAACAGCCTGGCTTGACTCGCCCTGGTTGCGCAACAGATCAAGCAGATGGCTGTTGGCATGCTGGCTGTGGCGTACCAGCCGCGCGTTGCGCAGATTGGCATCGCGGCAACGGGTCAGGTGCTGTCTGAGCGACTGGTAGCTTTCGATCAACTCCATCTGACCAAGCGACTCCAGAAAAGCTTCCATGGTTTGCTCGGGTGTTTTGCCCAGCTGACGCGCCTGATCGTTGATCTGCTGGTCATGGCTGTTCAGCGCAGACACCAGCGGAGCCTTGCTGGTGAGCAGCGACTCAAGCGTAACCATGTCGTTCTGTATCAGCGCCTGCTGTTCTCTGTCGAGCAGTTCGACGAACTGTTCGCAGTCACTGGCGGCCTGATCAAATAGCTGCTTGAGCGTCATCTACGTCTCCACCGACCCGAAGCCTCTCAGTCTTCGAGTCCCAACAATTTATCGGCAATGCGGCCGCTGTCCAGCTTGTAACTGCCGTCCGCTATCGCTTGCTTGAGCTGCGCTACCCGTTCGCTGTCCACTTCCGGCAAATCCTTTAGCCGTGCTTCGATCGATTTCATTTGCTGGGCCTGATCGCTCAGCTTGACTGACGACTCACCCGAGGCGGATTTATCCACGCCCGGCTTGTCAGCTGCGTTGTTTTCCACAGCCACGTCGCGTTTGCCTGCAGCCGCCTCGGCCTGGGCTGTGCGCCCGGCACTGTTGGCTCCGTTGGCAGTGTTGAAGTTGATAACCATCGCTTTATCCTCAGACTGAATGCTTCGCTAATAGCTGTAACGGCCGAGGCAGCTAAACCTTTAGTGATTGCGCGAAAACTATGTGGACTGGTTCGCATTTAGCATTCCGAATGCGCAGTATAGCCAAGTTCGCCAGAGGTATCACATTGCCACCGACACCTGGCCGGGGGCGACCACTCTCGCGCTGACCGTGCGGCCGGAGCGCGTATTCCTGACGCGAATCTGCGAGCCTACCGTTCCGCCCTCCAGCGCTTCTCCGGGCATTTTCACCGATATCTGCGTATTGGCGGCGCTGATCACGACCTTGTCGCCACGTTTAACAATTTCATCCTGCTCCAGTTGCGCTGGGCTGACAACGGTATCGGCGGCGATCGGCCTGCGCAGACGCATCCCCACGACCTGTTGTGGGTCGGTCAGATAAGCGCCGTTGAGCAGCCCGGTGTCGCGTTCCATCAGGGCGACATCACTCGCGCTGATAACATCCTGGCGGCCTAACGGACGCACCGCGACCAGAACATCCTCAAACAGGCTGACCTGCGCAGGAACGAACAATCGCCAGCGCACATCGCTTTCGCAGGAAAGGCGCACAGTGACGCGTCCCACCGGTACAGCAGGGCTTTCCAGGCTGGCTTTCAATGCATCGTCAGGGCAGACCGCCAGACGCAGGCGCGGATCCAGACGGTTGACCTCAATACTGTAGCGAGCCTGGCGGGTGCTCTGCTGCAGATGCGTTTGAATTTCGCGCTCAAGAAAAGCCGTAGTCGCGCCGATAAGCTGATCTATGAGCGGGCTGGCAGACAGGCTCGCGGAGAACAGCATCGTCAGCGCGGCGCAGTGTGTACTGAAACGCATACAGGAAACCTTAGAAGAGATGGCGCCGGGTTTATGTCGCTTTGCACCCCCTGAAGCAAGAAATGTGCCGCGCTTCAAAGCTGCACCCAATACAAGCCGTACCCTATAAAGTGAGGAGTCACCGATGGCTGGCGTAATGGACTCGGTCAACCAGCGTACCCAGCTGGTTGGCGAGAATCGCCTTGAATTGCTGCTGTTTCGTCTGGCCGGCAACCAGCTTTACGGCATCAACGTTTTCAAGGTCAAAGAAATACTGCAGTGCCCGAAGCTGACCGTCTTGCCACGGTTGAACCCGGTGGTGCGCGGCGTTGCACATATTCGCGGCGGAACCTTGCCGATCATTGATCTGCGCAAGGCGATCGGCGGACCGGGTCTGGCCGATCTGGCGAATACCTTCGTCATCATCACCGAATACAATTACCGCGTGCAGGGCTTTCTGGTCAGCGGCGTCGAACGCATCGTCAATCTGAACTGGTCGGAGATCCATCCACCGCCCCGGGGCAGTGGCCGTGACCATTATCTGACCGCAGTAACCAGGGTCGAGGATCGCCTGGTCGAGATAATTGATGTAGAGCGGATCCTGGCCGAAGTGGTGCCCTTGCAGGAGAATGTCAGCGCTGGCGTTATTGATGAGCAGGCTCAGGCTGCCGCAGTTTCACGCAGGGTGTTGATTGTTGATGACTCCTCAGTGGCACGAAAGCAGGTGTCCCGTTGTCTGCAAGAAGTAGGTGTGGAAATCGTTGCTCTGAATGACGGGCGTCAGGCGCTGGATTGGTTGAAAGCGTTAGCTGATTCCGGCGAAGACGTATCGCAGAGCTTGCTGATGATGATATCGGATATTGAAATGCCGGAGATGGACGGGTATACCCTCACCGCTGAAGTGCGGAACGACCCACGTCTCAAACGTTTGCACATAATTTTGCACACATCCTTGTCCGGCGTATTCAACCAGGCAATGGTAAAAAAGGTAGGAGCGGATGACTTTCTCGCGAAATTCAAACCGGACGAGCTTGCCCGTCGGGTTATCGACAGGCTGCACGCGCCGCGCGGCGGACCTGGCTGACAGGGCGCCTTATTACTTGATGGGGCGGATCGTTTGACGTCTGAACAGCAGTATTTCCATCAGTTTCGTGATTTCCTCGAGAAGTCCTGTGGCATCGTTCTGGGTGATAATAAACAATACCTGGTGGCCAGCCGGCTCAATCGGTTGATGGAGCAGCAAGGCATAAAGCATCTGGGGGAGCTGGTTCAGCGTATTCAGAGCCAGCCCCGCGGGGGTCTGAAAGAATCGGTCATCGATGCGATGACGACCAACGAAACCCTGTGGTTTCGTGATAGCTATCCGTTCGAAGTGCTGAAGAATCGTTTGATACCTGAGTTCATCAAGTCCAATCCCGGTCAGCGCTTGCGTATCTGGTCAGCTGCCTGTTCTTCAGGGCAGGAGCCTTATTCGCTAAGCATGGCGATTGACGAGTTCGAGCGCAGTAATCCGGGTCAGCTGCGCTCAGGTGCGAACATCGTCGCGACTGATCTGTCCGGCGGAATTTTGACGGCAGCCAAAAGCGCCGAGTATGACAGTCTGTCAATTGGCAGAGGGCTGGCCCAGGATCGATTGGTTCGGTATTTCGATAATCCCTTGCCGGGCAGGTGGAGGGTCAAGGCTCCCATCCGCAGCCGCGTCGAGTTTCGCGCGCTCAATCTTCTCGAAAGCTATGCGGCCCTGGGTAAGTTCGACATTGTGTTTTGCCGGAACGTACTCATCTACTTTTCTGCCGAGCGAAAAAAAGACATCCTCAGGCGCATCCACGCCACCCTGAAGCCCGGCGGCTATCTGATGCTGGGAGCCTCCGAAGCGTTGAACGGCCTGCCCGAGCTGTACCAGATGGTGCAGTGCAATCCCGGGATCGTGTACAAGACCAGGTAACAGATATCGCGGCGTTGGCAGCGTCGCGCTTGGTTCTTGTGTGCGTCTTCTGCTGTCCCAGCCGGCAGTGTTTCAAGCCAACTCTGGTTCGCGGCGTCAGTCAATCGAGCAAAGTTGTCCTGGTTAACTGGCGCAGAAACTTGCCGCCTGGCTTGTGGTGGCGCCGGTAAACCGTTGCCGCCTCCTGCCTATCAGTTTCCTATCCCTTTGAAAGCTAATGCATTGCAATTATGGCATGCGATTTGCTTTGTCACTCTCAGTTACGAAAACGGCGGCAATTTGCCGGGTTGGGAAATAATGAACTCAGAAAGAAAGAGTTCAGAAAAAGAGTGAGGAGGCTGGGATGAGCTTGAGTTTCGACCGAGCACTTGGGTTGCATGAAAAGGCGCTGGCTTTCAGAGCCGATCGTGCCGCCGTGCTTGCCAATAACATTGCCAATGCCGATACCCCCGGTTACCAGGCGCGGGATCTGGATTTTGGCAGCATCCTCGAAGCTGAAAAAACCGGAGCAGGCAAACCTTTTCAGGCAAGCCAGACCCATTCTCAGCATATGGCAGTGGATGGCTTTATCGACCAGGCCGCCGGTTTGCGGTACCGCACCGCAGCGCAGCCGTCCATTGATGGCAACACGGTCGACACCCAGGTCGAGCAGGCCAAGTACGCCGAAAATGCGATCGAGTTCCAAGCCAGCTTTACCTTCCTCAACAGCAAATTCAAAGGGTTGATGACAGCCCTGCGCGGAGATTGATCATGTCCCTTAGCCAGGTCTTCAATATTGCCGGTTCCGGCATGAGTGCCCAGTCACTGCGGCTCAATACTGTCGCCAGCAACATTGCCAACGCCGAAACGGTTTCCAGCAGCGTCGACGAAACCTACCGTGCGCGCAATCCGGTATTCGCCACGGTATTCAGTCAGCAGCAGAATGGCGGAGGCTCGCTGTTTACCCCCGAGCACGAAGCGGGAAGCGGGGTGGAAGTGCGTGGCGTCGTCGAATCCGATGCCGAGCTGCAGCCACGCTATCAACCTGATCATCCGATGGCTGATGAGCAGGGCTATGTGTTTTACCCCAACGTAAATGTGGTCGAGGAAATGGCGAACATGATGTCTGCCTCCCGCTCCTACCAGACCAACGTCGAAATCATGAATACCGCCAAGACCATGCTGCAGCGCGTGCTGACGCTGGGCCAGTAAGGAGTTTTACTCTATGAGCGTCAGTAACAATCTCGCCGTTGGCGACAGCTTGCTGGATCAGTACAAGGTAGACCAGTCGCGTTTCGCCAAGGGCGACGAGCTCGGCAAGAACGAGTTCATGAACCTGCTGGTCGCCCAGATGAACAACCAGGATCCGCTGTCGCCCCAGGACAACGGCGAATTCATTGCTCAGCTGGCGCAGTTCAGTACCGTCGAAGGCATTGAAAACATGAACACCAGCATGGATTCATTGCTCAGCGGTTATCAGTCCTCCCAGGCCTTGCAGGCTTCATCGCTGGTCGGGCGCAGCGTCATCGTGCCGACCATGAATGCCATGGTCGATACGCAGGAAGGTATCGAGGGCCAGCTGGCGCTGACCCAGCGCAGCGACAACGTCTCGGTCAACGTCTATGACGAAAAGGGCAGCCTTGTGTCAAACGTGAACATGGGCGCGAAGGAAGCCGGCATGCTGGATTTCAAGTGGGATGGCAAGAACGGCAGCGGCGAAACCTTGCCGGCCGGCAAATACAAGTTTGAAGCGCAGGCCTCGATCAATGGTGAAAACAAACAGCTCGCCACGCTGTTGCCGGCCAATGTCGACAGCGTGTCGCTTGGCATGGGGCAGGGCGGGGAAATGGTTTTGAACCTTGCCGGCCTCGGCAGTATCGGGCTTTCTGAAGTACTGACTATCAGCAAATAAACGTCGTCCGAACACGGGACAAGGAGTACAGCATGTCTTTCAACACAGGTTTGAGTGGTATCCGGGCGGCGGCATCTGAACTGAATGTCACCGGCAACAACATCGCCAACGCTGGCACGGTTGGCTTCAAGGGCTCGCGGGCGGAATTTGCCGATGTGTATGCCGCCTCGGTGCTTGGCACGGGCAGTAATGCGATGGGTAGCGGGGTGATCACGGGAGATGTTGCGCAGCTGTTCAACCAGGGTGGCATCAACTACACGGAAAACAGCCTCGATCTAGCGATCAACGGTAACGGTTTTTTTGTCACGAGTAATAATGGCGCGCTGAGCTATACCCGGGCTGGCTATTTTGGCACTGACAATCAAGGCAATATTGTCAATAATTTTGGTGAGCGATTGCAGGGTTATGGGGTGAATGAGGCCTCCGGAGAAATACAGGGTGGGGTTCCGAAAGATCTCAAGATCAATACCCGTGCGGCGGAGCCCAATGCAACGACTGTCGTCAATTCGACGTTGAACCTGAATTCGAAAGACTTGCCTCCAGCCGGCAATCCGGAATTCCTGCCGTCTGATTCGTCAACCTATAACAGTTCAACATCCGTTAACGTATTCGACAGCTTAGGAAACCCTCATGTCCTGACAAAATATTTCGTCAAGACCGGTGGGGCGGAGTGGGATATGCATCTACAGATCGATGGAGAAATGATAGGGACAGAGAAGTTAGAATTCTCTGATACCGGAAAGCTAACTTCGGGCACCAAAACCGAAATTACTCTCGAGGGTTTGGCGACAGGCGCCAAAGATCTCAAGTTCGATCTCAACCTTGAAAATTCCACTCAATACGCAGCCAGCTTCGCGGTCACTGCAGTTGCTCAGGATGGCTACACCACAGGTGATCTCGCCGGGCTGGAGATCAACGACGAGGGTCTGATGGTAGCGCGCTACACCAACGGCCAGACCAAGGTGCAAGGACAGCTGGCCTTGGCCACCTTTGCCAATCAGCAAGGGCTGACGCCAGTGGGCAAGACTGGCTGGGCTCAATCTTCTGAATCCGGCGAACCGGTCATCGGCAAGGCTGGCTCGGGTACGCTTGGACGAGTGCAATCCGGTGCGCTTGAACAATCCAACGTCGATCTTTCAGAACAGTTGATCAACCTGATCGTTGCCCAGCGTAACTATCAGGCAAACTCAAAAACCATCCAGACCGAAGATGCCGTCACTCAGACGATCATCAATCTGCGCTAAAGTTGATAGACGCTAAGCCCCTCGGGCGCAGCGATCCCCGCGGCAATAGCTGGCATCCACCTGCCAGCTATTGCCGTTTTGCTGTCCGCGCCAACGATAACTCATTGGTTTTATGTCTAATTCTGTATAGGTCGGATGTGGCATGAACTGTGCTTGATACTCCCTAGAGACGTTAAAAGCGGCAATTCCTTGTCGCAGTGGTCGAAACGGGAGTTATGCATGGACAAATCCTTATTCATCTCCATGACCGGCGCCAGCCAGAACATGCTGGCGCAGGGTGCGCATGCCAACAATCTCGCGAATGTCAGCACGCCCGGCTTTCAACGGGATTTCGAGCAGGCCCGGTCGATGCAGGTGTTCGGCGAAACCCACCCGACCCGCGTCTATGCCATGACTGAACGAGCCGGCACCGACATGTCCGGCGGACCCTTGATGGAAACCGGCCGCGAGCTGGACGTCGCCATTGAAGGCGATGGCTGGATTGCAGTCCAGGCACCGGACGGCGGAGAGGCTTATACCCGTGCCGGCAGCCTGAATATTGACACCTTCGGCATCTTGCGCACGTCTAGTGGGATGCCGGTACTGGGCAATGGTGGTCCGATTGCCTTGCCGCCGTCAGACAAGGTCGAGATCGGTACCGATGGCACCATCACCGTACGTGCGCAGGGCGAAGCCCCCAATGTGCTGGCCGAGATCGACCGCATCAAGCTGGTGAATCCGCCGGGCAACCTGATGCGCAAGGGTGACGACGGATTGATGCGCCTCGAGGGCCAGCTCGAGCAGCCAGCTGATGGCGCGATCAAGATCACCACAGGCTTTCTTGAGGGCAGCAACGTCAATGCGGTGGAGGAGATGACCTCCATGCTGTCACTGGCGCGGCAGTTCGAGCTGCACATCAAGATGATGCGCACCACCGAAGAGAACGCACAGTCCACCAACAAGATTCTGCAAATCAGCTAAGGCTCTTTTGACGATGAAGCTGTGCCGGCTTTTCGGCACGCAAGGAGAACACCATGCATTCAGCACTTTGGGCAAGCAAGACCGGGCTAGCGGCTCAGGACACCATGCTTACCACCATTTCCAACAACCTTGCCAACGTCGGCACTACCGGCTTCAAGCGTGATCGCCCGGAGTTCGAGGACCTGCTTTATCAGGTCAAGCGTCAGCCTGGCGCGCAGAGCACCCAGGACACCCAGCTGCCCTCAGGCCTGCAGACCGGTACCGGTGTAAAGGTTGTCGGCACCCAGAAAATCTTTACCCAGGGCTCGCTACAGACTACCGAGCAGCCGCTTGACCTGGCCATCAACGGCAAGGGTTTTTTCCAGATCCTGATGCCGGACGGCAATATGGGTTATACCCGTGACGGCAGTTTCCATCTGGACTCGGAAGGGCAGGTGGTGACGTCCAATGGTTACCCGCTCGAGCCGGGCATTCAGTTGCCCGAAGACGTCCAGTCATTCACCGTGGGTGAAGATGGCACGGTCAGTATTACGGTATTTGGCGATCCGGGCGTGCAGGAAATCGGCAATCTGCAAACGGCTGATTTCATCAACCCCGCCGGACTTCAGGCCATCGGCAGCAACCTGTATATGGAAACCGCCGCCAGCGGTGCGCCATTGGCCGGCAATCCTGGTGAAAACGGCCTGGGCACTGTGCTGCAGAACACCCTGGAAAATTCCAACGTCAGCGTCGTCGAGGAGCTGGTCAACATGATCACCACCCAGCGTGCCTATGAGATGAATTCCAAGGTGATCTCCACTGCTGACCAGATGCTGCAATACGTCAGCCAGAATCTGTAACAGGAGTAACCGACTGATGAATGCTCTGCGTTCCGTTTTGCTGGTAGCGACTGTGTCGAGTCTGGCTGCCTGCGTTCAGGTGCCGCCCAAGCCCAATGATCCGGCTTATGCGCCGGTGATGCCGCGCACGCCGATACCGCAGGCGTTGAACAATGGCGCTATCTACCAGTCCGGATTCGAGGTCAGCCTGTATGGCGATCGCAAGGCACATCGCGTCGGGGACATCATCACTATTACGCTGGAAGAACGTACCGCAGCGCGTAAAAGCGCGGACAACGAGATAAGCAAGAACAGCGAGGCGGAGATTCTCAATCCGACGCTGCTGGGTAATGTAGTGGGGGCCAAGGGGCTGGATCTGGGCGTCAGCATGGGCGGCAGCCGCTCCTATGACGGCGACGCACAAGCCAACCAGTCCAACAGCCTGACCGGTTCGATTACCGTCACCATCAGCGAAGTGCTGCCTAACGGCCTGATGCAGGTGCGTGGCGAGAAGTGGATCACCCTGAACAACGGCGACGAGCTGATCCGGATCTCCGGTCTGGTGCGCAGTGATGATGTCGGCCCAGACAACACAGTGCCCTCTACTCGCGTAGCCGACGCACGGATTACCTACTCCGGAACCGGCGCCTTTGCCAACGCCAGCCAGCCCGGTTGGATGAGCCAGTTCTTCCTCAGCCCGCTGTGGCCTTTCTAGGAACATGATGATGCGTACATTGATGGTATGCCTGTGCGTTCTGCTGCTCAGCCCGCTCGCCCATGCCGAGCGGCTCAAGGATATCGCCAGCATTGCCGGCGTGCGTAGCAACCAGTTGATCGGCTATGGCCTGGTGGTGGGTCTGGACGGTTCGGGTGACCAGACCAGCCAGACCCCTTTCACCGTGCAGACCTTCAACAACATGCTGACCGAGTTCGGCATTACGGTTCCGCCGGGCACACGCATCCAGACCAAGAACGTGGCCGCGGTGGCAATTCACGCCGATTTGCCGGCCTTTGCGCAGCCGGGCCAGACCATCGATATCACTGTCTCGTCGATTGGTAACTCGAAGAGCCTGCGCGGCGGCAGCCTGCTGATGACGCCGCTCAAGGGCGCAGACGGTCAGGTCTACGCCGTGGCCCAGGGCAATCTGGTGGTGGGCGGCTTTGGCGCCGAAGGCCGGGATGGTTCGCGGATTACCGTGAACGTCCCCAGCGTCGGACGCATCCCTAGCGGAGCAACAGTCGAGCGTGCGGTCGCGAGTCCTTTCGCCTCCGGCGATCACCTGACCTTCAACCTGAACCGTCCGGATTTCACCACTGCCAAGCGCGTGGTTGACCGCATCAACGAGACCTTCGGGCCGGGCGTGGCGCAGGCGCTGAATGGCGGTTCGATCCGGGTGCGCGCACCGCTGGACCCCAACCAGCGCGTCGATTACCTGTCGATGGTAGAGAACCTGCAGGTGGAGCAGGGCAATGCGACCGCCAAGATCATTATCAACTCGCGTACCGGCACCATCGTGATTGGTCAGGATGTACGGGTGCAGCCCGCTGCGGTTACCCACGGTGGCCTGACGGTGACCATCTCCGAGAACCCGCAGGTGAGCCAGCCGAATGCGCCGTTCAATGACGGGCAGACGGTTATCACGCCGAGCTCGCAGATCGATATCGAAGAGGGCGACAGCCGCATGTTCGTATTCAATCCAGGAGTTTCTCTGGATGAGATCGTGCGGGCGGTGAATCAGGTGGGCGCCGCACCGGGCGATCTGATGGCCATCCTCGAAGCGCTCAAACAGGCCGGCGCGCTGAACGCTGACCTTGTGGTTATCTGAAGGGACACGCCCATGAACATGAATAGCAGCAATATGAGCTATACCGATCTGAACGCCATGAGCCAGCTCAAGGCGGGCAGCAAGGCCAACAGCCCGGAGAACCTGCAGCGCGTGGCAAAGCAGTTCGAATCGCTGTTCATGAACATGATGGTCAAGAGCATGCGCGATGCCAACGCGGCCTTTGCCGAGGGCAACCCGCTGAACACCCCGCAGACCAAGTTCTATCAGGGCATGTACGATAATCAGATGACTATGCATTTGTCTGATAAGCAGGGCGTAGGCCTGGCGGATGTGATGATGCGGCAATTGTCGCCGAACAAATCACCGGCTTCGGCTTCGGCTTCGGCGCAGCGAGCATCGGCCGAGGGCGAGGCTGTGCAGGCCGCAGATCAGTCCGTGCAGCTGGCGCGTCGCCGCCTGGGGATTTCCAGCTACCGCGCCGTTGCTGCCGAAACCGCCCAGCCCGACGCCGCGCCTAAAACCGAGCCGTCAAATGAATGGCAGCCAAGGCGTGCTCTGCGCGGGGTGAAGACAGGGCCCGGCAGCATGCAGGCATTGACGCAGCAGGCTTCTGCTGGCCGCGCACCCGCGCATTTCAACAACCCGGCCGAGTTCACCGCTGCAATGCTGCCCATGGCTGAAAAAGCGGCCGCGCGGCTGGGTGTCGACCCGCATTATCTGGTAGCCCAGGCAGCGTTGGAAACCGGCTGGGGCAAGTCGGTCATTCGGCAGGGTGATGGCAGCAGCAGTCACAACCTGTTCGGCATCAAGACCCACGGCGTCTGGCAGGGTGACTCCGCCAGCGTGATGACCTCGGAATACCGTGAGGGTGTGAAAGGTCAGGAGCGCGCCAGCTTCAGGAGCTACGACTCCTACGAGCAGAGCTTTGAAGACTACGTCAGCTTTCTGGAAAGTAACGGACGCTACAGAGAAGCGCTGAGCAACACCGCTGACCCGGATCAGTTTTTCCGCGAACTGCAACGTGCCGGCTACGCCACCGATCCGCAGTACGCGCGCAAGGTATCTCAGATCGCACAGAAACTGTTGAGTGATGACGGGCTAGCTAACGCTGCCACCGGTGTCCTCGATCAGGATAGGGCATAAGTCATGGCAGACCTGTTCAATATCGGCCTCAGCGGTCTCAAGAGTTCGCAGACCAACCTGTCGATCACCGGCCAGAACATCAGCAACATCAACACCCCTGGCTATACGCGGCAGACCGCCCTGCAAGCCGCGCGTGATCCGAGCTTTACCGGTGCGGGTTACATTGGCAACGGCACCAACATTGTTGATGTGCAGCGCATTCATAACCAGTTTCTGACCAATCAGGTACGCACCAGCACTTCCATGAACGCTGAGATCACTGCGTTCCAGACACAGATTGAAGAACTGAACGGCCTGCTTGCGGGCAGTGCGACCGGGATCAACCCGGCCATGCAGAGCTTCTTTGATGCATTGCAAACGGCAATCGAGGACCCGAGAAGCCTGCCGGCGCGGCAGTTATTCTTGACCGAAGCAGGAGGGATGGCCAGCAAGTTCAATGCTGTTGAGGAGCGACTGACTGTTCAGAACGAATTCATCGGACAGCAGATGGGGACTGTCACTGAACAGGTCAACCGGCTGGCCAGCAATATCGCATCCTATAACAACTCTATTGCCACAGCGTCATCCCAGGGGGCACAGCCTAACGATCTGCTGGATGCACGGGACGAGGCAATCCGCCAGTTGAGCGAATACGTTGGTGTAACGGTAGTGGCGCAGGATAACAATACGGTCAACCTGTTTGTAGGAACTGGCCAACCGTTGGTGGTGGGTAATGATGCCTCCAGCCTGATCGTTAAGCCTGGTAGTTCGGATCCGAACCGCGTAGAAATACGACTTAAGAGTGGTAACTCTGAGCAGGATATCACCGGCCTGGTTAGCGGGGGCGAGCTCGGCGGACTGCTGCGTTATCGCGGTGAACTGGATAACGCTTTGAACTCGGTAGGTCGACTGGCTCTGTCGATGGCCAGTGAATTCAACCAGCAGCTGGCGCAGGGGCTGGATCTGAACGGGAATCTCGGTGGAGAGTTGTTCACTGACATCAACAGCGACCAACTGATTAAAGGCCGTAGTGTTCCGATTGGCGATAACGTTACCGGCTCTTTGGCAATTACGATAGAGGACACGTCGAAGCTGACGACGTCTGATTACGAAGCGACGTCTGATGGAGAGGGCAATTTTAGCCTCCGTCGTTTATCCGACGGAAAAATAGTCGATGCAGTTGCCGAAGGTTTTTCGATAAATTTAGAAGGAGGGGAAACTCCTGCCAATGGTGACCGGTTTCTGATCATGCCGACTCGCACCGGCGCCGGCGCGATTGGCGTTCAGATGAAAAATCCCCAGGAGCTGGCCTTTGCGGCGCCAGTGTCCGGCGAAACGAGTCCGGGTAATCGTGGTACGGCGGCTATAACGCAGCCGGTAATTACTGCCCCCCAGCCATTGAGCCTGGATGTGTTGAAGGATCTGGACGCAAAGATATTATTTGACGGCGACAAGTTCACACTTGATGGAGACGTGGTAACTACTGTTCCCGAAGATTACAAGCCTGGCTCCATAGCCACGTTAAATTTCACGGTTGATGGTCACTCCTTCGAAATTGAAATGACGGGCACGCCATTAAATGGAGATAGTTTCGAACTCGCTTTCAACTCGGGTACCTCTGATAACCGCAACGCCTTGGAACTTTCGAAGCTGCAGAGCGATCGCGTGATGGGACAAACTGGTGAGAATAAAAAGGGTGCTTCCTTTGCTGATGCATACGGAACGCTGATTCAGCACGTTGGCACCCAAACCGCTCAGGCGCGAGCGGAGAGCGAAGCCAGCGGTGCCGTGCTCAAGCAGGCAACCAATAATCGCGACTCGGTTTCAGCGGTAAACCTGGACGAAGAAGCAGCCAACCTGATGAAGTTCGAGCAGTACTACAACGCCTCGGCTCAGGTGATCCAGATCGCACGTTCAATATTCGATACATTGATCAGCAGCATTCGCTGACAGGGAAACGGCCATGCGTATTTCGACAATACAGGCATTCAATAACGGCGTGCAGGGAATGCAGAATAACTACAGCAACGTGACGCGCACCCAGGAGCAGATCAGCTCCGGCAAGCGCATCATGACGCCTGCGGACGATCCGGTCGGGAGTGTGCGCCTGCTGCAGTTGGACCAGCAAGCCGGCAAGCTTGAGCAATACAAGGGAAACCTGACCGCTGCCAATAACAGCCTTATGTTGGAAGAAGCGACGTTGGGTTCAGTAAATAATATTCTGCAGCGGATTCGTGAAATTGCTCTGGAAGCTGGAAACGGTGCTTTGGATAAGGGCGGCCGCGAAGCGCTTGCCCAGGAACTTGCGGGCCGCGAGGAAGAGCTATTTGGGCTGATGAACTCGAAAAATGCCCGTGGCGAATATCTGTTTGGCGGCTATATGAGCGAAAATCAGCCTTTCGTCAGGGAAGCTAACGGTAGTTATAAGTATGAGGGAGATGAAGGGCAGCGCTTCATTGATATTGCCGGCTCGACGTCCATTGCGATCAATGATAACGGGAAGGATCTGTTTGTTGATGTACTGAATGTGGATAAGGTTGTTACGGACACAGTCTCCGGTGAGGCGCGCATCTCAATCGGGACGGTGGAGGATAAGAACGCATACGATACAAAGTTTTATCCGCATAAAAACGTCAGCATCGAAATAGGTCAGGCAGCTGACGGCAGTCTGGAATACGAAATATTCGGTCACGACCCGGTATCCGCTGACGGCGAACCGTTAGAAAAAGGGACCATCAACGAAAATGCTGAGCAGAGCTACCAGATCCGCTTTGCCGGGGTGGTCGTCAATCTCGATGGAGAGCTGGCTGACGGTGATGAGTTCACAATCACTCGTGGCGATGTTTCTAGCGAGCCGGAATCAGAAAAAACAGAGAAGCGCAGTCTTCTTGAAAGCGTTCGAATGTTACGTGAAGAGCTTGAAACAGGTGGTGATAAAGCGGAGGACAAACTGCAGCGGCGCGATGTGCTCTCTTTCAGTCTGCAAAATATCGACAATGCTATGAACAAGGTTCTCGGCGTGCAAACCTCAATCGGGGCGCGGATGAATGTTATCGAGTCCACTCAGAACGAACACGCCGAGGTGGAGTTGATCAATACGACGGTCAAATCGGGTATCGAGGATCTGGACTATGCCGAAGCGCTCAGTCGGCTGAGTCTGGAGTCGGTCGTGCTGCAGGCGGCGCAGCAGAGTTTCGTCAAGATTAGCGGGATGAGTTTGTTTAATCTGCTGCGCTAGTAGTCATCCCTGGGGTTGTCGAGCGCCTGCTCGACGACTGGGTCGATGTGGCGCAAGGCCTTGGCGTAGCGCAGGCGCGCTACACCCCCAGGACGGCGCTGGTTTTTCCTGGGGTTGGCGCGCGCCTGCGCGCCGACGGGTTCAGAACAACGATTGACTCTGTGTTGAACATGAGCGTGTGGCAAGGCCTTGGCGTAGCGCGGGCGCGCTACACCCCCAGGGGGCGCTGGCGTAGCGGCGCCAGAAGGGTTTTTCGTGAGGTTGGCGTGCGGCTCGGGCCGCGTTCGGACGCGCCGACAGGTTCGAACTCGCCGACGGGTTCAGGCTAGCGACTGGTCTAGCAATGAACATGAGCGTGCGGCAGACCTTGGCGTAGCGCAGGCGCGCTACACCCCCAGGGTGACGCGGCGAGTTCCAGGCGGACGCGGTCCTCTGTAGTTACCTTCAGTGTTTCCTCTCGCATTCATTGTCAGCCAGATTATCCAGAATCGGGCATTCGGGCCGCGAATCGCCGCGGCAGCAATTTGCCAGATGGGCCAGGGAGTCATGCATGGCCTGTAATCCGGCGATCTTTTCTTCCAGTTCCACCAGGTGATCCCTGACTAGCGATTTGACCTCGGCGCTGCTGCGTTCGCGGTTCTGCCAGAGCGCCAATAACTGACTGATTTGCTCGATGCTGAACCCAAGCGTGCGTGCGCGGTGAATGAAGCGCAGCGTGTGCAGATCCTGGTTGTTGTAGCGCCGATAGCCCGCCGCACTGCGTTCTGCAGAGGGCAACAGGCCAATGCTTTCGTAGTGACGGATCATCCTCGGCGTCAGCCCGCTGGCCTTTGCGGCTTCACTGATATTCATGCGATCTCCGGCTTCCAGCGTTTGAGTAACAACGCGTTGGCGACGACGCTGACGCTACTTGCGGCCATCATGGCGCCGGCCAGCATGGGGTTCAGCAGGCCAACTGCCGCGAGCGGAATCCCTACGCTGTTATAGACGAATGCCCAGAACAGGTTCTGCCGGATCTTGTGCCAGGTATGACGCGAAATATCCAGCGCCGCCGGGACCAGCTGCGGTTCGCCGCGCATCAGCGTGATGCCGGCGCTGTGCATTGCCACATCCGTACCGGTCGACATGGCCATTCCGACGTCAGCAGCGGCGAGCGCTGGCGCATCGTTGATCCCGTCGCCGATCATGGCAACCACCCGGCCCTTGGCGCGCAGTGCTTCAACGTGCCTGGCTTTATCTGCAGGTAATACCTGCGCCTCGACGTGGCTGATGCCCAGTTCACGGCCCACGGCTCCGGCGGCTGCCTGACTGTCTCCGCTGATCAACCAGCTTTCGATACCCGCCGCAGTCAGTTGATCCACGGTGGCCCGGGAAGTAGCCTTGAGGGTATCGGCAAACGCCATGAGGGCGACCACTCTGGGCTGACCATCATCGATGCCGAGCCAGGAGATGGTCCGACCTTCGGCTTCGTGCTGTTCGATAGTCTGCTCCCAGGCGGACAGATCCATTCCTTGTTCGCGCATCAGCAAAGCATTGCCGAGCCAGGCCTTGTGCCCCTCGACCATGCCGCTGGCGCCACGCCCTGCATGCACGCGGAAATCCTGGGCAGGTTCTGCTTTCACGTCCTGATCAGCAGCATGATTCAGCAGCGCCGTGGCCAATGGATGCTCGGCATGTTTCTGAATCGATGCGGCCCAGGCCAGCGCCTGTGTGTAGGGCGTATCGCCGGTTTCGAATGCTTTCAGTTCCGGCTTGCCTTCGGTGAGCGTGCCGGTCTTGTCGAACACGACACTATCGACCCGATGCGCCAGCTCCAGCGCCTGGGCATCGCGAATCAGAATGCCGTGCCGGGCAGCGATGCCGGTACCCACCATGATCGCAGTGGGCGTTGCCAAGCCGAGGGCGCAGGGGCAGGCAATTACCAGTACAGCGATGGCATTGAGCAGGGCCTGCTCAGCGCCGAACCAGAGGCTGCCAATGCCCCAGGCCAGTAGCGCAATCACCACCACAATCGGGACGAACACCGCGCTGACGCGGTCCACCAGTCGCTGGATCGGTGCCTTGGAGGCCTGTGCGCTTTCCACCAGGCGCACGATGCGCGATAGCATGGTGTCGTGGCCGACAGCGGTGGTTTCCAGTATCAGTACACCGTCCAGATTCATTGCACCGGTGCTGACCAGTTCGCCGGGCTGGCGACTGACTGGCAGGCTCTCGCCGGTGAGCATGGATTCATCGACGTGGCTGCCGCCTTCCCGCACCATCCCGTCGACCGGGATACGTTCACCCGGTTGCACCACTATCAGGTCAGTGGGTTTGATCTGATCAAGCGGCACCATGCGATCTCCCTCGGGGGTTCGCAGGCGTGCCGTGTCCGGGCGCAGTGCGGTGAGCGCACGGATGGCTTCAAGCGTCTGCCCCTTGGCCCGACTCTCCAGATACTTACCAAGCAGCACGAAGGTGACGATGACCGCGGACGCTTCGTAATACAGCACGGGCATCTGCCCGGCGGGGGTACTGATGACATGCCATGTGCTCAGTGCCCAGCCTGCGGACGTGCCCATGGCGACCAGCAGGTCCATGTTCCCGGTGAAGTTGCGCAGGGCATGCCAGGCGCCACGATAGAAGCGGGCGCCGAAACCGAATTGCACGATGGACGCCAGCACCAGCTGGATCATGGGCGGCAGCATCAGGTCATGCCGGCCGAAGAGCTCAGGCACCATGCCCAACGCGAGCGGGGCGCTAAGCAGCGCTGCGGCGATCAGGTGCCAGCGCTGGTGACGCAGCTTCGCCGATTGCTGTTCGGGATCTTCAGCGCGACCTTCATCCAGCCATTTGCCCGGGTAACCGGCTTTGTCCAATGCAGCAAGAACAGCCGAATCATCTGTGCTCGGCAGCAGGGTGATACGCGCCTGCTCACTGGCCAGATTGACCTGCGCACCCACTACGCCGGGAACGCTGAGCAGCGCTTTTTCTACCCGGCTGACACAACTGGCACAGGTCATGTCAGCAATGGCGAGCTGTCGGTGTTCGGTTGTGACGCCATAGCCGGCCTGGTCCAGCGCTTCGCAGGCGGGACCGAGCTGCTTCGGATCGTCGATCTCCAGACGCGCGGCCTCTGAGGCCAGGTTGACCTCCGCCGAGCTGATGCCGGTCGCTTTGTCCAGCACCTGCTCGATGCGGCGCACGCAACTGGCGCAACTCATGCCGTTTATATGAAGGGTAACAGTGCTCATGTGCGGTTCCTCGTAACCAGTTACCAGAGCATGGCGCTTGACATGATGTCAAGGTCAAGCCGGCGGGCTCTGAACAGCACACGAACTTACACCGGTAAGGGTCGGTCACAAGCAGGACGCCGCCGTTGCTGGGCAGCGGTGAATAGGGCGGACGGGATCGTCGAGGTGAAACTTGATATTCCATGATACGGCGTGTGATGGAGGGCCGGTCTCGGCCGGCGTAGCTGTCGAAGATAGCTGTGCCGAGGTGGAACTCGACAGTCCCTCGACCGGCGCTGTAAGCAAGTTCAGTGGGCCAATCGTGACTCACATATCGGCTTCGAGTCTGGTCATGCAAAAAACAGGAGCGGGATGGATACGGTAGATCTGGGCGTCCTGCGCCGAGCCAGAGAATGGCTGCGTGAAGGACATGATGTGGTGCTGTATACGGTAATCGAGACCTGGGGTAGCGCGCCGCGCCCAGTCGGTTCGTTATTGGCGCTGCGTGACGATGGCCGGGTCGAGGGTTCGGTTTCTGGCGGCTGCATTGAGGATGATCTTTTAGCCAATCCGCCGCCTCACGACCCGCAACAGCATTGCCAGATCATCAATTACGGCGTCAGCAAGGAAGAATCCGCGCGCTTCGGATTACCCTGCGGCGGTACCTTGCGTCTGCTGCGCGAGCCGCTGACCGATTCCGGCTGGCTTGATGTGTTGCTAGGGCGCTGCGCCGCACATGAGCGTGTGCTGCGTGAAGTTGAGCTGGAGAGCGGCGCTGTCACTCTGTTTCCGACGAATGAGCGTGAATCCCTTCAGTTCGACGGCGAAAGACTTCGTGCGCCTTTCGGGCCGGCCTGGCGTCTGTTGCTGATCGGCGCCGGTCAGTTGTCGCGCTACGCCGCAGAGCTGGCCGTCGGTCTGGGTTTCGAGGTGCTGGTCTGCGATCCGCGTGAAGGTTATCAGTATGACTGGCCGGCGCTGGGTACCCGTTTCGTTGCAGGTATGCCGGATGATGCGGTGGTAGCGATCGAGCCGGACGCGCACACCGCTGTGGTCGCTCTGACCCACGATCCGGTGCTCGACGATCTGGCGCTACTCAAGGCGCTGGAGTCCGAAGCCTTTTATGTAGGCGCGCTCGGCTCGCGGGTCAACAACGACAAACGCAGGACGCGCCTGGTGTCGCTGGGTCTCGCCGAGTCGGCGGTGGCACGCCTGCACGGACCGATCGGCCTAGCCATTGGCAGCCGCACACCAGCGGAAATCGCGCTGTCGTTAATGGCTGAGATCGTGGCCATCCGTAACGGTGTCGGGGCGCGGTTCAATGTCTGACCTGCGCTCGGACGTCTGCACGATAGTCCTTGCAGCGGGGCAGGGCAGTCGCTTTCGCGAGCGGCATGACACTGACAAATTGCTAGCTAACTGTGAGCGCACATCAGACTCCCGGCTCGTGATCGAATCTACGCTTGGGGCGCTGCGAGGCGTTGCCGAGAAGCTTGTTGTCGTTGTGCGGCGTGACAATCGTGAATTGCTCGCCTGGCTTGATCAAGAAGCGGCGCATTTTGATGCAGCGGTGCTTACCGTTCGTACCGATGGGATGGGCCACAGTCTGGCTCAGGCGGTAGCCCAGTACCCAGCGCAACGCGGCTGGCTGGTGGCGCTTGGTGATATGCCTTATGTCAGGCCCGATACGGTTCAGCGTATTGCTGAAGCGATTCGCCCGGAAAGGGCGGTGGTCCCGGTGAATCAAGGACAGCGCGGTCATCCGCGCGGGATTGGCACGCTGCATCAGAACACACTGCTCGGACTGAAGGGCGACCGGGGGGCACAACAGCTGTTTGCGCAGAGTGATGTCGTTGAGTTGGCCGTGGATGATCCCGGGGTGTTAGTGGATATCGACCGGCCGGAAGATGTGCTGCAACGCAGTCAGCGTTCGACAACACCTGAACGATCCGCTTTCTTCCGGGGTCGTACGTCACTGAAACCCTGATAAAACACGCATTCAGCCTGGGCGTAATGCCGGGCTTTGCGCAACGCACGGATAGCGGACTCCAACAAATATGCTGTGAGGCTGCCATGACTGAAGCATCTGCGAACGCGGATGGCATCGCCATCTGTTCCATCACCATCAAACTGAACGGAGAGCCCAGGACGCTGGAGGTGTATCCCTGGACCACTCTGCTCGACATGCTCCGCGAGCAACTCGACCTGACCGGTACCAAAAAAGGCTGCGATCATGGTCAATGCGGCGCCTGCACCGTGCTGCTCAATGGCAAGCGCATCAATGCCTGCCTGACCCTGGCGATCATGCATGATGGAGCCGAGCTGACAACAATTGAAGGCCTGGCCAGCGAAGACGGATTGCATCCGATGCAGACCGCATTCGTTACCCATGATGCCTTTCAGTGCGGGTATTGCACGCCGGGGCAGATTTGTTCGGCGATCGGAATGGTGGCAGAGGGCAGGGCGCAGAGCGCCGATGATATCCGCGAGCAGATGAGCGGCAACCTGTGCCGCTGCGGTGCCTATCCCAACATTCTCGCGGCGATCGAGGCAGCCATGCCGGAAACGCGCAATAGGGTCGGCGTATTCGAGGCGGGCGCATCAGCGGATGGGCATGACGGTGTGCGGGAGGTGAAGCCATGAACCCGTTCAGCTACGCGCGCCCCACCCGCATAGATGAAGCCATCAGCCTGTTCGGTCCGCAGAGCCGCTATATCGCCGGCGGTACCAACCTACTGGACCTGATGAAGGAAAACGTCGAGCGGCCAAAACAGCTCATCGATATCACCGGCCTGCCTCTGGATTCCATCGAAGAGACGGCTGACGGCGGCGTACGGATCGGTGCGCTGGTCAGCAATGCCGATCTTGCCTGGCATGCATTGATTGAGCGGCGCTATCCGCTGTTGGCCAAGGCGATACTGGCTGGCGCCTCCCCGCAGCTGCGCAATATGGCCAGCACTGGCGGCAATCTGCTGCAACGTACCCGTTGTTATTACTTCTACGACAGCACCGTGCCCTGCAACAAACGGGAGCCGGGCACCGGCTGTCCGGCGCGCGACGGACTCAACAGGATGCACGCCATTCTCGGCCACAGCGAGCAGTGCATTGCGGTGCACCCTTCGGACATGTGTGTCGCGCTGGCTGCGCTGGATGCAGTGGTCCATGTCAGCGGTCCGCAGGGCGAGCGCCGTGTGGACTTTCGGGACTTCCATCGTCTGCCCGGCGACGAACCGGAGCGTGACAACACACTCGCCGAGGGTGAGTTGATCACAGCGATTGAATTGCCAGCCGCTGGTTACGCTGAACACAGCGCCTATCTCAAATTGCGCGATCGCGCCTCCTATGCCTTTGCCCTGGTGTCCGTCGCAGCCGCTCTGGATATCGATGGCGGGGTGATTCGCTCGGCACGTATCGCCCTCGGCGGCGTGGCGCATAAACCCTGGCGCGACGATGCCGCCGAAGCGTCGCTGATCGGTGAGGCGGCCGAGCCACCGGCCTTCGACCGGGCTGCGCAACTGCTGTTACAGGGCGCCAGTGGTTTCGAGCACAACGCCTTCAAGATCGAATTAGCGCGCCGGGCGATCAAACGCGCCCTGGCCGAGGCAGCAAGGGGGACCGCAGCATGAATCATTCACCCGTAGGACAGCCGCTGGATCGGGTCGACGGTCCGAAGAAAGTTACTGGTCAGGCGCGTTATGCCGCCGAGTTTCCCGAAGCGGGCCTGCTGTATGGCAGTGTCGTCAACAGCCGCATCGCGAAGGGTCGAATCATTCGTATCGATGCCAGCGCCGCCGAAGCGGTGCCCGGTGTGGCGCTGGTGCTGACTCATCAGAACCGCCCGCCGGTAGCCAGTTACGACGAGCCATACGAGGATGACGACGCGGGCGATGGCTCACCCTTTCGGCCGCTGTATAACGACCGGATTCTCTATAGCGGTCAGCCGGTCGCGTTGGTGGTGGCCGATAATCTCGAACTGGCGCGTTATGCCGGCAGTCTGGTCGAGATTGAATATGCCGCTGAGCCGCACCACACCGATTTGCGCGCTCGACTGGATACCGCGCATCAAGCAGAGGTCGATCTGCCGCCGGCCCGGGGCGATGCAGCCCAGGCGTTGAGCGAGGCGGATATCCGGCTGGATCTGGAATACAGCACGCCGGTCGAACATCACAATCCGATGGAGCCGCATGCCTCGACGGTTCACTACCTGGCGGGCGGGCAGCTGGAAATCCACGACAAGACCCAGGGTGTTCAGAACTGCATGCGTTACCTGGAGGGCGTGTTCGGCATGGAGGGCCAGATCCGCATCCTGTCGCCCTTTACTGGCGGCGCGTTCGGCTCTGGCTTGCGACCACAATATCAACTGGTATTGGCAACCATGGCGGCGCTGAAGCTGAAGCGCTCCGTACGCGTTGCGCTCAAGCGTCAGCAGATGTTCACCTTCGGTTATCGACCGCGCAGTATTCAGCGGCTGAGCGTCGGTGCGGATAGCAGTGGCCGGTTGCGGGCATTGACCCATCAGGCAATCGGGCAGACGTCTTCCTTCGAGGACTTCACCGAACATGAGGTCGAGTGGACGGGCATGCTGTATGACTGCCCGAATGTAAAACTGAATTACCAGCTTGTTCCGCTTGATGTGTACACGCCGCTGGATATGCGTGCGCCAGGCGCCGCCATCGGCGTATACGCACTGGAGTGCGCGATGGACGAGCTGGCCTACGCGGCCGGCGTCGATCCGGTGCAGTTGCGGCTGAGCAACTACAGCGAGCGCAACCAGAATCAGGACTTGCCTTACTCAAGCAAGGCCCTGCGTGAATGCTACGAGCAGGGTGCCGAGCGTTTCGGTTGGTCGCAGCGCTCGCCTGAGCCGCGCAGCATGCGCGAGGGCAATCAACTGATCGGCTGGGGCATGGCTACCGGCGTATGGGAGGCTCTGCAAATGCCGGCCAGTGCCAAGGCTCGCATGGGCGGGGACGGCAAGCTGGTGGTCAGCAGTGCTACCGCAGATATCGGCACGGGGACCTACACAGTCATGACGCAGATCGCCGCTTCAGCGTTGGGATTGCCGATGGAGCGGGTGGATTTCCAGCTGGGCGACTCCAGCCTGTCGACTGCGCCGTTGGAAGGTGGCTCGGCCACGGTTTCTTCGGTAGGTAGCGCGGTGCAACAGGCCTGTGCCGGGTTACAGCAAAAGCTATTGGATGCGGTGCAGCAGATGCCCGCTTCGGCTTTTGCCGGGGCAAGGTTGGAGGATGTTGACTTTGCAGACGGCTCCATGACGCTGAAGGCCGATCCGCAGCAGGCCGTTGAGCTCGAGAAGATAATCGCCGCAGCGGGTGAGCTGGAGGTGGAGGTCAGCATTGAGCCAGGCGAGCAGCGCGACAACTACGCCACCGCAACGCATTCTGCAGTCTTCATCGAGGTGAAGGTCGATGAGGCGCTGGGCACCGTCAAGGTCAGCCGCGCGGTCAGTGCCATCGCGGCCGGGCGCGTGATCAACCCCAAGACCGCTGGCAACCAGATCGTGGGCGGGGTGGTATGGGGCATCGGCATGGCATTGCATGAGGAAACCCAGATGGACCATAACCTGGGTCGCTTCATGAACCACAATTTGTCCGAATACCACATTCCGGTAAATGCCGACATTGGTGAAATTGACGTGTTGTTCGTTGAGGAGCATGACGAGGTGGTTAACCAGCTCGGCTCCAAGGGCGTCGGTGAGATCGGCATTGTGGGCGTCGCAGCGGCGGTAGCAAACGCCATTTACCATGCGACGGGGAAGCGTGTGCGCGGGCTACCCATCACGCTGGACAAGCTGCTCCAGGACGCCTCTGAATAACTGCGGCGTTCGGCTACGCCAGGTTTTCAGAGCCTTCCCGGGTTAGAAGCCAAGCGGTGGCTTGCCCGAGCCATCGCGCAGCTTGAGACCGATCTTGAGTATCCTGTCTTTCTCCACGGCAGCGACCACCCATGTGTGGTCCTGCCACTCAACACTGTCGCCGATTACCGGGTGACCGCCCAGCTGTTTGCCGAAAAAGCTCGCGAGCGTTGCTTCGGCGATATCGGGGTCGACCTTGAAGCCATAAAAGGCCCCAACGTCGGCGAGATGCGCCTCGCCTTCGAGGATGAAGTCACCGAAAAAATGCCGGTTCTCCAGATAGCTGGGGGTGCGTGTCTGGCTGAATAGCTTGGAAAGCGCCGGCAGATCCCGGGGCCGGCCTATCACACACAACACGTCATTCAGCGCCAGACGCGTGCTACCCGTCGGATGCAACAGATGACGCCCGCGGAACAGCGCGGCGATACGTGTGTCATTGGGCATATTCAGCGCGCGCAGCGGGATACCCACGCACCAGTTGGCGTTATCCAGCTGATAGATCAGCAGTTCGTAATTGTTGTCGACGGCGAGATCCAGGCTGGTACGCTGCAGCGGCTCAGGTTCCGGGGGGATCTCCACCCGACACAGGCGCGCTGCGATCGGCAGCGTGGAGCCTTGCAGCAATAGCGATACCAGCACCACCACAAAGGCCAGGTTGAATAGCAGCTGCGCCTGCTCCAGGCCGGCAAGCAGGGGGAAGATCGCCAGAATGATCGGCACCGCCCCACGCAGGCCGACCCAGCAGATGAACATTCGCTCGCGCCAGGAGAAGGTGAAGGGCGACAGGCAAACAAGTACCGCGATCGGCCTTGCGACCAGAATGAGAAACATGGCGATGAACACTGCGGGCCAGACGATTGGCAGCATTTCGCTTGGGGTTACCAGCAGCCCAAGCATGAGGAACATGCCGATCTGGCTCAGCCAGGCCATACCGTCCTGCACATGGAGAATGTTCTGCAGGTTGCGTACGCGCCGGTTGCCCAGGACCACGCCAGTGAGATAGATCGCCAGGAAACCACTGCCACCGACATGGTTGGTCGCCGCGAAAACCAGGATGGCCCCGCTGGTGATCAGCAGCGGATAAAGGCCGGTTGCCAGATTCACCTTGTTCACCAGCCAGGCCAGCAGCACGCCGCCAATCAGTCCGCACACACCGCCGATACCAAACTGCTGGATCAGTAGCAAGGCGAACGACCAGTCAAAGGATTCCTGGCCTGAGCGCAGCATCTCCACCAGTGTGATGGTCAGGAAAATCGCCATCGGATCGTTGGAGCCGGATTCTATCTCCAGCGTCGCGCCGACCCGCTGCTTGAGGTTGAGCCCTTTGCCCTGGAGTAGCGAGAACACGGCAGCGGCATCGGTGGAGCCCACAATCGCGCCGAGCAGCAAACCCTGCAGCCAGTGTAGATCCAGTAGCCATGCGGTGAGTACGCCCGTTAGCGCAGCGCTGATCAGAACGCCGAGACTTGCCAGCGATATGGCCGGCCACAAGCCTACGCGAAAGTTCTCCACCCGGGTGCGCATGCCACCGTCGAGCAGAATGATTGCAAGCGCCAGGCTGCCTATCAGGAATGCAGTGTCTATATTGTCAAAGACGATGCCACCCGGACCGTCGACGCCGGCGAGCATGCCAATGATCAGGAAGATCAGCAGCAGTGGGATGCCCAGGCGGGAAGACAACGAGCTGGCGAGAATGCTGGCGCCGATCAGCAGCGCGCCGATCATGAAGAGGGTGTTGATGTAATCCATCGGGCGGGGGTCCGTCCTGTCGTGAGTTGCGCGAATCACTATACCCTGTGCTTCGCCGCTCACGGCCCCACCGGTGAAAAAAATCTGTTGTATAGTCAGCGCATTGCACAGCGGAGCGAAGCAAACGCTGCACATGATTGCCACAGAGGAGCAAAGCTGATGGAAGCGGATTTCTGGCACGAGCGCTGGGAACGGGGCGAGACCGGGTTCCACAAGGCAGATATCAACCCGTTACTCAGCCGCTGGTGGCCTTCGCTTGAGCTGGCGGCTGACTCCGCTATATGGGTGCCGCTGTGCGGCAAAAGTCTGGATATGATCTGGCTCGCTGAGCGCGGTCATCGCGTCATCGGGGTGGAGCTCTCGCGCACTGCACTGGAAGCCTTCGCCGAGGAAGCGGGTATCAGCCTGCAGTGGCAGGCATGCGGACAGTTCAGAGAGGCACAGGCGCAGCCATATCGGTTCTACTGCGGTGATTACTTCGCCTTGTCTGAAGAAGACGTCGTATCGGTCGCGGGGGTGTATGACCGGGCGGCGCTGATCGCACTACCAGAACCCATGCGCGCCGACTACGTCGAGCATATGCGGCGCATTCTGCCTTCCGGCTGGAAAATGCTGTTGGTGACGCTGGATTATCCGCAGCACCAACGCCCAGGCCCGCCCTTTGCGGTATCAGACAACGAGGTTCGGCGGCTTTTCGCGGGCTGCAGCATCAGCTTGCTGGAGGACCAGTCAGTGCTCGAGGACCATCAGGTATTCAAGCAGCAGGGCATGACGCGTCTGAACGAGCGCGTCTATATGATCAGTCAGGGCTGACGGTTGTGCTGGCCGCGGTGCTGGGATTGTTTTACAAGCTGCTGCCGCTGTATGTGACAGTCGCGCTGGGTTGGATTGCGGGGCGCTATTTGCAGGCCAGCGGCCGGCACATCGCCGGCATCATGTTGTACATCGTCACACCTTCTGTTGTGTTTTCCGGCGTGATGAGCGCGCCGCTGAGTCTCGAGGTGGTGCTGCTTCCGTTCCTGGTGCTCGGCTTCTGCTCGATAATCGGCATCGGTCATCTCGTTGTCGCGCGACGCGTGCTGACCGATGGCAGCGCGAGTCTGATCCCGCTGTCAGTCGGTACCGGCAATACCGGCTATTTTGGTGTGCCGGCGGCGCTGCTGTTGTTTGGTGAGCAGGGCCTCGGTTTGTACATCGTCTGCATGCTTGGTACAACGCTCTACGAGAGCTCTGTAGGATTCTATCTTGCAGCACGTGGCCGCTTTGGCGTGCGCGACTGCCTGATCAAGGTATCCCGGTTACCCTCGCTCTACGCCTTCTTCCTGGCTGTGCTGCTTAACCTTAACCAGGTCGCCATTCCGCTGGCGTTCGTGCCCTTGTTCGACAATCTGCGCGGGGCATACAGCGTGTTCGGCATGATGATCATCGGGATGAGCATCCTCAGCTTTCAGGGTCTCGCCGGGAATGCACGCTTCACCGCACTGGCGTTCTTCGGCAAGTTTGTTGCCTGGCCGGTGCTGGCGCTGTGTTTCTGGTGGATTGACAGCCAGTTTCTGCATATCTACAGCACGGCTGTGTATCAGGCAGTGCTGCTCATCTCCTTTACGCCGATTGCAGCCAATACGGTGGTGATTGCCACCTTGCTGGATATTGCGCCGCAACAGGTAGCAGGCACGGCTCTGCTGAGCACCCTGTTCGCGCTGCTGTACATTCCGTTTATGGTGTCCTGGTTGCTTTGAGTCGTGTCCGGAGAAGGCGGCGGCATGGCTCGCGATCGGACTCGATGGGCATGCACGCCGTGACTCCGCGCTTTCATCGCCAAACATGCGCAATCTAACTCCTCCAGCTTCCAGCTTCCAGCTTCCAGCTTTAGAGCGGCAGAGCGAGATAGAACTGGGCGCCTTGTTCCGGCCGTGAATGCACGCCGATGTGGCCGCCGTGCAGCTGCACAATTTCCTTGCACAGTGCCAGCCCGAGACCGGCGCCGCCTTTCTTGCGACCGACCTGCACGAACGGCTCGAATACGCGGGCCTGCTGGCTGTAGGGAATGCCTTCGCCGTCGTCCTTGACGCTGATGATCACCCGTTCGCCCTGGCGCCACGCCTGCAGTGTGATGCAGCCACAGGTCTTGCTGTGCCTGAGCGCATTGCCGATCAGATTGTCGAGCACCCGCTCGATCTGCAGGCGGTCCATTGGCACATGGGGCAGTGGCTCAGGGATATCCACCTCAAGCTCAACGTCATGCTCCGCGACCTGAGTCGCGTTGCGTTGGCGGGTATGTTCGAGCAGTTCGACAACATCACAGGGGTGCAACTCGATCTTCTGCACGCCGTTCTGATAGCGGGAGAAGTTCAGCAGGTCGTTGATTAGCTTGACCAGACGGCGCATCTCCTGGTCGACGGTTTGCACCAGTTCGAGCTGGCGTGGGCCGACGTCCTTGATTTGCTCCTGCAGCAGCGAGAAGGCCATGTGCATCCCGGTGACCGGGGTGCGCAATTCGTGGGATGCGCGCAGAACGAATTCGCTACGGACCCGCTCGAAGGCACGTTGTTCGGTAACGTCGCGCATCACCATCACTGCACCCTGAATCTGCCCGTGTTGCTGTCCGAACGCAGCCAGGCTGTAGGCCAGCAGGCGCGTTTCACCGTTAGCTTCTATGCACAGATCTTCAATCGCATGGTCGAGCAGCCCTGCATTGAGCACCTGATGGAGTTGCTCGTCGAGCTCGGGCTTGCTCAACGCAGCACCCGGACTCAGGCCGATGTGCTCGCTGTCCCAGTCAAGCTGACGTTGGGCTACCGGATTGAAATGCTCTACGCGGCCGTCGCGACCGATGATCAGTAACCCGTCGTTGATACTGTCGAGTACCGCGCGCAAGCGCCGCTGTTCGGACTGCAGCGCCTCGAAATCGCTGTGCTTGAACTCGCGCAGCGCCTCGGCCATGCTGCCGAAACGCCGGCTCAATGCGGATAGTTCGGCGATGGGAGAGAGCGGCAGGATTACCTTGAAATCACCGCGACCGATCTGGTCTGCTGCCTCGGCGAGTGCTTCAATCGGCCGCCCGAATCGCTGGGCGATGCTGTGCGCGGTAATGAAGCCGATCAGCAATACGGCAAGACCAATCAATCCGAGAAGCGAGGCCATCAGCCAGGCGCGCTCCCTGGATCGGGTCTCAGCGCGCTCGATGTCGGACAGGTAGTGTGCCTGCACGCGGTTGATGCGCTGACGAAGAGCAGCCAGCGCCTGACTGAATTCATCGGTGCTCAGCAGCGACTGTCTGGCACCAACCGGGCGATCCATCAATTCGCTGAAGTAGTCGTAACTGAGTGCGATCTCCTCGATTTCAATCTTGTCAGCTTCATTCATCGCGCTGCGTCGTGCCAGCTCAAGCGATTCCCGGAAAGCCTCATCGGCCGCTCTGATCGCTTCGGGTTCAGCGTCGTCAGACACCATCAATACCGTCTGATTGCCGACCTGCTCGTGCATGTTCATCGTCGCATGGATGAACCCGACGTTGCGGGTCATCGCCTGCGTCTGGGCCTTGGTCAGCTGCAGAACCCCGAAGATACCCAGAAGCAGGCCCAGCAGAGCAACAGTCAGCAGTGCACTGGTACTCAGGAAGAGGCGGTTACGCAGATTCATAGATCCAGTTGCTTACGCTTGCGGTAGAGCGTCGAGGCGTCGATACCCAGGGTCTTCGCTGCCTGTTCGAGGGTCGAGCTGTTGGCCAGGACTGCAGCGATATGGGCGCGCTCAAGTTCGACCAGGCTCATTTCGGCACCGATACGCGGAGCACTGCTGGCAGCAGGCTCCGCTAACCCGAGGTGGCTCAGTTGAACCAGGTCTTCGCTGCAGATGATGGTCGCGCGTTCGATGACGTTACGTAACTCGCGAATGTTGCCTGGCCATTTATAGGTCAGCAATGCCTGCCTCGCTTGCTCGCTGAAGTTTTTTGCGGGCCGCGCATATTCACCGACAAAGTGAGCGAGGAACCGGTCTGCCAGATCAAGAATGTCCTCGGGACGTTCGCGTAGCGGCAGCAGGGTAATGGTGATTACGTTGAGACGGTAATAAAGGTCCTCGCGGAACTGACCGGTCTGTACCATTTCCGAGAGGTCAAGATTGGTGGCCGCGAGAATCCGTACGTTGGCATGCCGGGTAACCGGGTCACCAATGCGCTCATATTCCTTGTCCTGAATAAAGCGCAGCAGTTTCGGCTGAATTGCCAGCGGAAAGTCGCCCACCTCATCGAGAAACAGGGTGCCGCCGTCAGCCTGGCTGACGCGTCCCAGCGTGCTTTCGTTGGCGCCGGTAAATGCACCACGGGTGTGGCCGAACAACTCGCTTTCCATCAGGTCGCCAGTCAGGGATGGACAGTTGATCGTGACAAAAGCCTTGGCGGCGCGCTTGCTCCACCCGTGTATCGCTCTGGCAAGCTCGCCCTTGCCGGTTCCTGATTCGCCAAGGATGAGAATGTTAGCGTCCGTGGTAGCGACCTGACGGGCGGTTTCGATAATCCCCATCATCGCCGGGCAGCGTGATGTAACGCTGTCGCTGCGTTTGCGCACTTCGCCTTCAAGGGCTTCGAGCCGCGCAGCCAGCTGGCGTACTTCAAGCTGCTTGGCGGCGGCCAGACGCAGCTGATCAGGGCTGCAGGGCTTGACCAGATAATCCGTTGCCCCGGCGTGCATTGCGTTAACAGCGGAATCGACAGCCGAATGCGCGGTAACGATCACCACGCGCATCCAGGGTGCCTGTATACGCATATGAGCGAGGACATCCAGTCCGTTATCTTCACCAAGTCGCAAATCGAGGAAGCAGAGGTCAAAAACCTGCTGTTGAATCACCGCTTCAGCCTGCGCCGCGCTGCTCGCGGTGATGACCTGGTAACCCTCATCTTCCAGGCAGTAGCGGAAAGTGCGAAGGATTGCTGCTTCGTCATCTACAAGAAGAATACGTCCGCTTTTTTGTTCCATCGTCTCCATTGTTCCTGTTCGGGCCGGATATCTGACGGCGAGCATAAGGCTATCATGCAAATTGCATGGCGACAGGGACAGGGTCATGCATGCTGCATGCTGGCCTTGTGCGACTGATTATTTAAGTAATTGATTTCATTACAATAAAAGTAGTTTCGAAGATGGCATGCGAATTGCCAGTATTATCCTGTGTTAATCCATATGGTCATCGTCCCGCATACCTCCAGGCGCAGCACTCCGGGATTCGACTGGGCGACAGACGAAGGATGTTACATCAGATGAGGCGTGAAGGAACCCGCTTGTTGCATCGGCTGTTCAACCGCCGGAGCGCCGCCTCAAGGGCAGTGAGCGCCAGAAAGAGCGAGTAGAGCCAACGACTGGCTCGCATCACCAATGCATTTACCCGGCCAGGAGGGGTCGCCTGGCCAGGCAGAAGGAGAATGAGCATGAAACAGCGTGACTGGGGGATTTTACTGCTGGGCAAAGGTCTTTTTGCCAGCGCTGCCTTGTTGGTGATTCTAGGAGCTGAGAGTAATGCAAGCACACAGGCGCCGCAGGCTTCGACGCTTTCCCAGCAAATCGTGTATTCGCGGGCGGCGAGCGCCACTAGCGAGGTGCCTGAGCAATCAGCCGGGCCGCGCTGGGTTTTTTAGCTGTCAGGTTGATCCAATTCAGCTCAGAGGCCCGCCTGACTATCCTGCCTGCAGCGCCGATTCAAGGAGCAAGAATGCTTAGTTGGGCTGTCGCATTTCTGGTGATTGCCATCGTGGCCGCTGTGCTGGGTTTCGGTGGCATTGCAGGGACCGCAACCGGTATCGCCAAGATACTCTTTGTGGTGTTTCTGGCGATGTTTATCCTCGCCTTTGTTGCGAGTTATCGACGGCGGCTGTAGTGAATCAGCTGCGGGCCAGGATCTCGGCGTAGATACTTTTCACTTCACGGGCAAAACGCTCCACCGAATAGTCGCGTGCAAAGTCTCGGGCATTGATTCCCAGGCGGCGACGCAGCGTTTCGTCCCGCATCAGCTCATCTACCTTCGCAAGCCAGGCTGATTGATTGCCAGGGGTCTTGAAGCCGTTAACGCCTTCCCTGATCACATCGTCGGTCCCACTGGAGCGAACGGCTACAACCGGCAATCCCGCAGCCATTGCCTCGAGCAATACCATGCCTTGGGTTTCTGATTTGGATGTAAATACGAACAGCTCACCGAGGCCGTAGTAGAGGGGCATCTCGGCGGGCGCGACGCTGCCCAGCAGGGTCACGTTCCTGTTCAGATCGAGATTGTCGATGCGTTGCTGGAGTCGTCCGCGCTGGTGGCCGTCACCGATAATCAGGAGTCGAAATGCTCTTTCACTGGTTTGTGCGAGCGTGGCGGCGGCGTCAATCATGAAGTCCAGATTCTTCTCGTTGGACAGTCGCGACACGGTCAGTAGCACGATTTCGTCTGTAATCCCGAGTTGTTGACGCAGCTGGCGAACGCGCTCGGGCGCCGTTTGCAGAAAACGCTGATACTCGATGCCGGTTGGCTGGACAAAAGTTGGCGTCCTGACGCCTATCATCCTCAGGTATTCCTCCGCCGAGTAGGTCGGCACGATGATCCCGTCGCACTTGTTGGCAAAGCGTTTGATCAATGCGTGCGAAATGAAATTGCGAAACAGCCCGCCGGGCAACGGCACAAAGTGCGCGTAGTGCTCAAGGCGCGTGTGATAGGTGTAAACCACCGGAATCTTCAGCCGTTTGCCCAGGTACAGACCGAGTGAGCCGACCCATATCGGATGGTGAACATGAATGATGTCCGGCTTGAACGCTTGCAGATGCCGGCGCACGCGGGGCAGGAAGATATTCGCCAGCCTGAAGTCGCCTGGTTTACCAAAGGCCAGCAGCGAAGGCAGGCGCAGTGTGTCCTGCTCGACCCCGGGCTGGTCACGATAACGCGGGGCAACCAACAATACCTTGTTGCCGAGATCCTGGAGTCCCAGGCGTAGCCGCTCGATAGAGATCGGCACGCCACCTATGAACGGAAGGTAATTATTGGTAAACATGGCTACGCGCAGGGGTTTGTTGAGCCAGGGTGCCGGGTTGATATCGAAGTCCCGGTAATAACTGCGCTCTGAAAACAGCAGCAGATACAAGCGGATCGCGATCAGGCTCAACAGCGATACGAGCAGCATGAAATTGACAAAGCCGACGTAGAACAGCGAGTAAAAGAAGAACCACAGGCTTTCGAGGGTGGCCCAGAATGGGTGCTGCCCGATAACCAGCGGTACCAGTCGCGTCGTAACCGATTCGGGTGTGACCGACACCTCTATATAATGATGAAAACTTTCTGAATCGTTCAGAATCAGTCCGCCGGCGCCCCCCGTGATGATGTGGCGGGTCCCGTCGAGGACCTGCTCGGAGAACACCGGAAGATTGGCCGAAAACACGACATCGACCTGATATTGGCGCAACAGCTTGAGCAATTCAGTCCGAAACGCATCGGGCTGCAGGTAATCGCCGTCACGCACAAAAAACCGGTTTTGCTTGATCGGCAGCAGAGGATGGCCGGTGAATACCAGGGTATGCGCGGCATCGCTCTGCTCAAGCAGGTCGCCAAGCCAGTGCAGCTGCCAGCGATAGGGCGTCTTGCCAGTGCTGTCGAGGAAGATGAGCCGGGTGTTGGCCGCGCGAACCGAATACAGGTGCGGCCCGAAATCCTCATAAAAGCGAAAGCTACCAAAGTTGGAATACTCATTGGCACCAAAGGTCAGTAGAAAAGGAATATCGAGCTTTTCGAGGGTGCCATGCAGGGAGCGGTATTTGTCTTCGCCGCCGCTGCTGACGGCGTTTCCGGCAGATACCACAAAATCCAGTCCTGACTGATTCAGCTGCGGTATGAAACTCCTTTCAAAAATGCCCACGGAATTGTTCATGTTACCGACCACGGCGAAGTTGAAGCTGTCCCGGTCGTGTAGCCGTGAATCGATTTCCAGCAGCTGTTCGGTATGCACGGCCTCGACGTCAGGCTTGTACAGCGCCAGATAGACCTTGTAACTCACCAGTATCAGGAGTGTCAGAACGTTTACGTAAAACAGGGCCTTGAGCCGAATGTTGCGGCGCTTCATGATTGCCCTTTGCGGCTGAGTTCGCGTTGCATGACCAGTAGCCCGACAATCATCCCCAGATAAATCGTAAGCACGCGCCAGCCGATCGTTACCAGCACCAGATGGTTGGCCCCGAGGATGCTGCTGAAAAAGCTGCCGAAGAGTCCTTCCGATATGCCCGATGCGCCTGGAGTCGGCGAGAAGTACATGACGAAGGTAGTGACCACCAGCAGGCCCACGGTGACCAGGTAGTCGACGTCGTAACCCAGCGCGAAAATCAGCAGGGCAGGGAAGCTGAAAAGACTGAGGAGAAAGACAAAGGTCGCGAGAACCGAAAGCACCACGTTGAGTTTGGAGCCGCGCATATAAATGCTGAACGAGTGGGAGAAACGGAGCATCTCCCTGCGTAACTTGTACTGCCAATGGCGGTGTCGCGCTTCGTTGAGCAGACCGATGCTATGCGCCTGCCGCAGCACGGCGCTGATCGGCAGGATCAGCAGGCGCGTACGCAATAGCAAAACAGCGAAAAAGCTCAGATAAGCCATTATCACCACCGCCAGCAGGCCACCCACCCGGCTGATGATCGTCTGATTGTTGAGGTGATCGAGCGTCAACAGGAAAATCGGCGTAAATCCGAAGATGAAAATCACCGCCAGAATGGTTCGGATGGTGGTGGCTGCGGTGGCGGTGCCAAGGCGTACCCCATGCCGACGCAAGTACCAGATTTGTGCTACCCCTCCGCCAGTAGCCATTGGCGTTATGTTGGAAAAGAAGATATTTACGAAAACCAGACGAAATACTTCCTTTAACGCGATCTGCTGATCCAGCGCCTTCAGGGTGTAGTACAGGCGCAGCGCATCGGACAGATAGTAAATGCCGAGCAGGCCAGTTACGGCAAGCAGCGTCTGCCAGCTGATCAGCCTGAAGTCGAAGGTCAGGCTGGTATCCGGCACCTGGAGGTAAACGGCCCAGATGCCGAGGCTACTCAAGCCCATAAAGAGCAAGCTAAGCCCCAGCAGGCGTTTCGCTGAAGCATTAGGCAGGGTGTCGCGCGCATTGCGTGGGTCGGACATCAAAGGCCTGTAGTGTTTCGCCGGGCTCGAGTTCACCGGTATCTGTGCATGAGTTGGTTATCGCCATGATAACGCTGGCAGGCGCTCCCGCCAGCTTCGCAGCCTGCCCTGTCTGGCGAAGCTGGAGCGGGAACGAGCTTTTGAGAGGCATGTTTAGGAGAGGTTCCGCAGTTTCCAATGGGACAGCGGGTTGTAAGTTCCGGCCAACTCGTTACAATAGCGCGGCCCGTCAAGCACGGGCACGCTATGGTGGTCCTGTCGGTCCCCTCGCAATGATTCGCCGTGAACCTGGTCAGGCCCGGAAGGGAGCAGCCACAGCGGTTACATCGTGTGCCGGGGTGTGGCTGGCAGGGCCGCCACCCATAGCCTTCTTCTCAGTCTTTTCCGCCCCTCGTTATGCCCCCAGATCGCCGTTTGGTACCTGGTCGTCACTTCGCGTCTGACCTGTTTCACAGGCTTAGAACTCAAGCGTCTTTGGCGTTGCATCCTAATAATTCAAAAAGCTAACCTCCGGGCATCATCGTCTGAACCGATGGCTTTCGGGATGGGTCATAACTTTGTAACGCTTTGTTCATCCCAGGCGGGGCCAGCCCCGGGGACATCCCCTTAAAGGACGAAGAAGATGACTATCTCTCCACCATAGTTGCTCTTGCACTCTCGAATAAATCACCTGTTTGAGATGGTCGCATTTTGCAAAGTGGCGGGAGAGAGCTGTGGAATTCAGAAGAGATATCAACGGACTTCGGGCCGTGGCAGTCGTGCTGGTCGTGCTGTTTCATTTCGGTCTGCTCGGCATGGAAGGCGGCTTCATCGGAGTCGACGTGTTTTTCGTCATCTCGGGTTTTTTGATGACGGGCATCATTTACTCCAGGATGGAAAAGAACACTTTTACCATCCCTCAGTTTTATCTTGATCGCTGCCGTCGCATCATTCCAGCGCTAGCCTTCGTCTGTCTGTTTTTGCTGATCGTGGGCTGGTTCCTGCTGTTACCGGGTGATTACGCGTCACTTGGCAGGGAGGTGCTTGGCAGCCTGGCGTTTGTATCCAACCTCCTGTTCTGGAAACAGGCCGGTTATTTCGAGCAGGCCTCGCACGATCAATGGTTGCTGCATACCTGGTCGCTTTCCGTTGAATGGCAGTTCTATATCTTCTATCCAGTGCTGATCGTCGCGCTGCGCAAGCTGGTCTCTGCTTCGAATACGCGCTGGTTTCTATGGGCGCTGGCTGCCTTTTCCTTCGGATTGTCGGTGTATGCCTCGGGCAAATGGCCGACCTCGGCGTTCTTCCTGCTGCCCACGCGCGTGTGGGAGATGCTTGCGGGGAGTTTGATCTATCTATACCCCATGACTGTGGGCAAGCGTACCGGCAAGACGATGGAGATTGCCGGACTGGCAATCATCGTTGTCTGCGCAGTGAGTTTCAGCGAGAACACCCACTGGCCGGGCTGGTTGGCCGCGCTGCCGGTGTTCGGTGCGGTACTGGTTATCGCATCTTCCCAGGGCGAATCGCTGATTACCGGCAACCCCGTCGCGCAATTCCTCGGCAAGACCTCTTACTCCTTGTATCTCTGGCACTGGCCGATAGCGGTCTGGTTGTATTATTTCGGCCTTGAGCACGATATGCGCTGGGTTCTGTTCGCGGTCGGCACCTCTGTGCTGGCCGGTTGGCTGTCCTTTACCTTCATAGAGGGCATGGCGTGCAAGAAACCGCGTTACGCCCCGGCACTGAAGCCGCGTTCGGTAATTGGTGGTCCGGTTGTCGCTGCCTGCGCTCTGGCTTCAATCACCTTTGTGGCGAACGGGTTCCCCGACAGGATGACCGAGCAGTTCAGGCGTACCACAGCGGATCTCGTGATGCCCTGGAAACAGAGTGGATGGTGCTTTCACAGCGTCGAAACCTTTCCTGAGCTTGAGGTGGGTGAGGCAGGTTTGGGCTGTGAATTGGGAGATAGATCGGCAGAGGTGAACGGCCTGCTGTTCGGTGATTCCTTTGCGGGACATTACGATCCTTTCTGGGATGACATTGGTCAGCACATATCGATGAAGATCGATTCGGTGTCCACTGACTGGTGTTATCCCAGTCTGAGCGAGGAATACACAGGCCCTTACACTGGGCGCGGTTATCAGCAGTGTCTGTTCAATCGTGAATATCTGGTTGCTAACCTTTCCGACTATGATTTCGTCGTCTTCGCCGGCCAGTGGGGGGCGGTTCACGCCAAACAGCAGATGCAGGGCGTGTTCGATATCGTCGCCATGGCCGCGGAACAGTCAGCGCTGGTAATCCTCATGCCGGCACCAACCAATTTCGATGTCAACGTCAAGAATATGTATCAACGCAGCCTGTTATTCGACACCTCCTTCGATATCTCGCGCTTCCACAAGGAACGGGACGAGTCGGCGCGTGCTGCCAATCGGGAGCTGTCCCAGTTGGCCTCACAGTTTGCCAACGTGCTGTACTTCGATCGCGATGCGCTATTCAACGTGGATGGTGTGCCGTCAGATGTAACACGTGACAATATTCCCTTCAGCCTGGATGAATCAGGTCACATCAGCGTCTATGGCGCGAAAATGGCGGCCCGTGCATTTCGCCAATCCAGCCTGTTCGAGGAGTTTGCTGACATGGCTACGGGCGGCAGGCAGGGCGAAATACCGGAAAGACGCTACGTCGGAAATTGATTGCCGCCGGGATGCGCGAGCGATGTGCTGGATGAGGCAGGCGCGTCGGGCGCGTCTCGCATTGTCGGTCTGCTTTGGTTAAAGTACCGGATTGCCCCAACGATCAGAGCGGACTGCAGATATCCCGATGAGTTACCAGGTTTTAGCCCGAAAATGGCGTCCGCGCCTGTTCCGCGAAATGGTCGGCCAGACCCATGTGTTGCAGGCTCTGATCAACGCTCTGGACCATGATCGCCTGCATCATGCCTATCTGTTTACGGGTACCCGCGGTGTCGGCAAAACAACGGTCGCACGTATTCTCGCCAAGTGTCTGAATTGCGAATCGGGAGTCAGTTCGGAGCCTTGTGGCGTCTGCTCGGCCTGCAAGGAAATCGACGAAGGCCGCTTCGTTGACCTGATCGAAGTGGACGCAGCCAGTCGCACCAAGGTCGAGGACACCCGTGAGCTGCTCGACAATGTCCAGTACGCTCCGTCGCGGGGTCGTTTCAAGGTCTATCTGATCGACGAAGTGCATATGCTTTCCAGCCACAGTTTCAACGCCCTGTTGAAAACGCTGGAAGAGCCGCCTGCCCACGTCAAGTTCCTGCTGGCCACTACCGATCCGCAAAAGCTGCCGGTAACCATTCTTTCACGCTGTCTGCAGTTCTCCCTGAAGAACATGCTGCCCGAGAAAGTCGTCGAGCATCTTCGCTTCGTGCTGGGTGAAGAGAATGTTCCTTTCGACGAGGAGTCGTTGTGGCTGCTGGGCCGCGCAGCTGACGGCTCGATGCGCGATGGACTGAGCCTGACCGACCAGGCTATTGCCTTTGGCAATGGCGCGCTGCGTGTTGCCGAGGTGCGCAATATGCTGGGCACTATCGATCATAGTCAGGTGTTTGGTCTGCTTGAAACATTGGCCCGAAGTGATGCCAAAGCATCGCTGGCCCTGGTAGCCGAGCTGGCAGAGCAGGGCGCGGATTTTGCCGGCGTGCTGGCCGAGCTAATCTCCACCCTGCAGCGGCTCGCTGTTGCGCAGGTTGTCCCCGAAGCCATTGATAACAGTCTGGGCGACCAACACCGGATTGTTGAGCTTGCCGGCCAGATCAGCGCAGAGGATGTCCAGCTGTTCTATCAGTTGGCATTGCATGGCAGAAGAGATTTACCACTATCGCCCGATCCGCGGGGTGGCTTCGAGATGGCTTTGCTTCGCATGATGGCCTTCAGGCCCGGCACACTGAGCGACGCCGCCGCGCCGCCGCAGGCTGCTCCCTCGTCGGGAAAGTTGCCGGGGTTCAGCCAGGCCAGGGCTGAACCCGAACCGGGCCGGCCAGCCGCTCCCGGTGTTGCTGGCCGGTCCCATGCTACGCCAGGTTCCAATGACGCTGCGCCGCAGGAATCGTCTGTACCTGCGCAGACTGCGCCCGCGCCAGCTATGCCCAGCCAGGCTACAAAGCCCGTTTCGGCTGCTCCGCAGCTGGATGCCCCGAAGGTAATCGAGCAACCGGTTGCTCCGGCACTTACCGCGGAACAGGTCTTATCGCCGATAGCCAGCCGGCCGCTGAAAAGCGGTACGCCGGTCAAGCCGCCTTACGATGAGGCACCGGCTGAATGGCTGCACGTTCCGCCAGCGGACGATACTGCAGAGCGGGGCGATTATGATGACGAGGAACAACTGGACGTCAGCCAGTATCTCAATGATTGGCAGGTTGCAGAAAACACTGGAGCAGCCACAGAGGCCGCTGCGGAAATTGATGAGGTCAGCGATCTGCCACCCGCGACAGATGTTGCAGCGCAGTGGCTGGACATTTTCACCTCGCTGCGGCTCAGTGGCCTGACCCAGAGCATTGCTGCGCATTGCCAGCTGATAAAGCGCGAGCCAGACACATGGGCGCTGCATCTGGACCCGGGGCACAGCGCGCTATATAACGAGAATCATCGGCTCCGTATCGAGCAGGCGGTGGCAGACCATGTCGGTGCGCCGGTGACGATAATGATTGAAGTGGCCGCACCTACCCAGGAGACGCCAGCAATCGCGGCGGCCCGACGTAAGGTGGCGCGACAGAAGGAGGCCGAGACCAGCATCCAGACCGACCCGCTGGTGCAGAGCCTGGTACGAGAATTCGCGGCGCAGATATGCGATGACAGTATCCGCCCGCTTGATGCTTAGGGTCTGTTAACGTTTCATCGCGGCCGCGACGGAGGCCCGTTTGGCGCAGAACAAGGCGCGAGGAATGAAGTTTGGTTGTTCCAAATGAATGACGAGCAACGCAGTGCTGCACCNTGCGGCGTTGCGGGACTTGGCAAGGGAACAACCATTACCTGCGTCCCGCGCCTTGCGGATCGCCGCCCGGCCTTGCGCCATTTGACACAGCAACGCGGCTCGCGACGAAACGTCAACAGCCCCTAACAACTTAAATGAGGACGCGATCATGATGAAAGGTGGGATGGCAGGCCTGATGAAGCAGGCTCAGGAAATGCAGGAAAAAATGCAGAAAATGCAGGAAGAGCTGGCCAATGCCGAGGTTACCGGCCAGTCCGGGGCCGGATTGGTTTCGGTGGTCATGAACGGTCGCCACGATGTGCGTCGCGTCAGCATTGACGACAGCCTTCTGACTGAAGACAAGGAAGTGCTTGAGGACCTGATTGCAGCGGCCTTTAACGACGCCGTGCGCAAGCTTGAAGCCCAGAGCAAGGAAAAAATGGCGGGCATGACCTCGGGCATGAACTTGCCTGAAGGTTTCAAGATGCCGTTCTGAAGTAACCAGCAAGGACTTCGATGAGTTTCAGCCCCTTGATTCGCCAGTTGATCGATGCCCTGCGGGGACTGCCGGGTGTCGGTCCAAAAACAGCCCAGCGTATGGCGTTGAATATGCTGGAGCGTGACCGCAACGTCGCGCGCCATCTTGCGCATGCCCTGGAGGCAGCGATGGATGGGGTGGGTTATTGCTCACGTTGCCGCATGCTGAGCGAGACGGAAATCTGTTCGCTGTGTTCGGATCCGCGGCGTGATGATGGCCTGCTATGCATTTTGCAGAGCCCGGCCGACGTCTGGGCTATCGAGCAGGCCGGCGGCTTCAACGGCCGCTATTTCGTTTTGAAAGGACACCTGTCACCTATCGATGGTCAGGGGCCGGAGGAGATCGGTATTCCGGCGCTGCTCGAGGCGCTGGAAGGCAGAGAGGTGACCGAAGTGATATTGGCCACCAACCCCACTGTGGAGGGCGAGGCGACCGCCCATTATATTGCCAGTATGTTGAGGCCGAGGGGCATCCGGGTATCGCGACTGGCCCACGGCATTCCGTTGGGGGGTGAGCTGGAATTCATTGATGGCGGTACTCTGGCGCACGCCCTGGCGGGACGCACGCCAGTCGGCTGATGCGCAGTCAGCCGGCAAGCCGACCGTCCCGATAGTCGCGCAGCGCCTGTTCGATTTCCTCGCGGCTGTTCATTACGAATGGCCCGTACTGCACTATGGGCTCGCCAAGCGGCTTGCCTGCCAGAATCAACAACCGCGCTCCGGCTGCCCCCGACTCGACTGAAAGCTGCCCGCTTTTGCTCAGCCGACCGAGCTGACCGGCCCGTAATGGCGCCTCGCCAACCCTGACATCCCCTTCGTACACATATAACAGCACATTCAGATGATCGGCTATCGCCGTGCTGAAAGCCTGATTCGGCTTGAGATGCACGTCGACATACAAGGGTTCGGTGGGTTTGTTCTGAACCGGACCGGCCAAGGTTTGGCCTGCTACTTCAAGGGAGCCCGCAATAACCTTGAGCTGGCCGCCGGAGACGTCGTGAAAGGGGAATGCTTCAGCAGGCATGTCGCGATAGCTGGCTGGTTGCAACTTGTGCTCGGCGGGCAAGTTGACCCAGAGCTGGAAACCACGCATCAGACCAGAGCTCTGCTGCGGCATTTCCGAGTGGATTATGCCCCGGCCTGCGGTCATCCACTGCACGCCGCCAGGCTCGAGCAGGCCCTGGTTGCCCAGATGGTCCTGATGGAGCATCCGGCCTTCAAGCATATAGGTAACCGTTTCGAAGCCGCGGTGTGGGTGAGACGGAAAGCCACCGATATACTCCGACGCTTCGTCGGAGCCGAACTCATCCAGCATCAGAAACGGGTCGAAACGTTCGGCCCCTTGTCCGCCGAATATTCGCGTGAGCTTGACCCCGTCACCGTCGGACGTGGCTCGACCGACGATCGTTTCAATCAGCTCTCTTTTCTGTTCGGACATAAAGCACCTCCATTAAGGATATGCTTGATATTCTATGGCCGGATAAGTCGATTTAATAACGCGAAAAACGCAGGAAACCTATCGATAAGATCGATTAGTTGGCTAGCTCGTCTTCACGTTCAAGTTCAGCGATGATGCGGTCATAGGCCTCGCAAGCGCTGTGGCGATCCCGTGTGGGGTCCCGTTCCTGGAACTTCAGCAGCTTTTCATGGAGCGCAGCGGCCTTTTCGGGATTGTTGTCTGCGATGCGGTTGATGGTTTCCGCAGCCACTTCTGCCCGGTGCATGGCGTCTTCAGGGGTACATGTCTGTGCAGAAACGGGGAGGGCGAAGGCAGAAAGCACACAGGCTAGCGCCAGGTTATTACGAATTGTCATTTTGAACCTCGTGTACCCATCAAGGGCTTTATAAGGCTGTATGTTAGCGCTTAGCCGCTTCCTGTCCAAGCCGCCCGGGGAGCACTGCGGCGTTTGGGCGCAGGGTCAATTGGGCTGACAATCCAGGGTGGCGGTGGATTTCACATCCCGATAGCTGCCTTGCAAGCGCAACGTTGCCTGTTCGCCCGGCGCTACATCTGTTGGCCGGGACGGATTCATATTGGGCTCGTCCGGAGCCGGCTTCAGCTGGCAGAGCGCGTTCACATCGCTGTTATTGGTGACCTGAACCAGATCCACACCGGACGCATCCGGGCCGCGTGTGGGATCGGTAACGAGGATACGGCTATCAATATCGAGCCCGTTCAGCTCCTGATTCAAGGAAGCTTCATTAGCCGTGACCGCGAGGGGCAGGCAGAGGACGGCCCCGCAGGCTTTGATCAAGGTATTCATAATGGTCTCCGGCTATCCGTATGCATGTAGTGCTTTGAAAGCCGTGCTTTAGCCATAGTTCCTCGATCCCTGCGGCTATAACGCAGCAAGGCGGCCGAAGCCGCCCTGGTGCGTGTTACCGAAAGCGCCTAGTAGCGTTCCAGCCAGTGCGCGTAGGGCGCCGGCAGCGTCCAGGAGGGACGTTCGACCTCCAGCTCCCGTGCTGCCTGGTAGCTCCAGTGCGGGTTGGCCAGATGCGCCTTGCCAATCAGCGCCTGATCCAGCTGGCCTGTGGCAATGGCCTGTTCGGCAACTTTTGGATCGCCGAAGCCCCACGCCGAAGAGACCGGTATGCCGGCTTCATCCCGGACCCGCTGGGCAATCGGACCCATAAATCCGGGTGCCCAGGGCACGCGTCCGCCGGGAATCGTAAAGCCGATGCTGACGCTGAGCAGGTCCAGGCCACCGGCCTTCATGCGTCGGGTCAGTTCGATTGACTCGGACAGGGTCTGCTCGTCGCGGCCATCAAATTCGATCACGCCGAAACGCGCGGTAAGAGGCAGATGCTCGGGCCATACTTCGCGCACCGCCGCCAGGGTTTCTAGCAGGAAACGACTGCGGTTTTCGAAGCTGCCGCCGTATTGGTCGTCACGCTGGTTGGAATGCTCGGAGAAAAAAGACTGCGCCAGATAGCCATGGGCGAAGTGCAGTTCGAGCCACTCGAATCCGACGTCACGAGCGCGAATAGCCGCGTCAACAAAGTCCTGACGCACGCGGGCGATGTCATCCAGCGTCATGGCCCTGGGCTGCTTCGGCAGGTTGGCACCGAAGGCAATAGCGGAGGGTGCGATGGTTTGCCATCCGTTTGGATCGTCGTTGGGGATATGGTCATCACCTTCCCATGGACGATTGGCGCTGGCTTTGCGTCCGGCGTGCGCAATCTGGATGCCGGGTACCGAGCCGGCCGCCTTGATTGCTTTCACCGCAGGGATGAATGCCTGCGCCAACTGGTCGTTCCAGATGCCGGCACAGCCGGGGGAGATGCGACCTTCCGGCGACACGGCAGTGGCTTCTACTACCACCAGACCCGCGCCGCCACGGGCCAGCGAGGCGAGATGCACCTGGTGCCAGTCATTGATCAGACCGTCCTCGGCTGAGTACATGCACATGGGTGGAACCGCAATCCGATTGCGTAGGGTGACGTCCTTGAGCTTGAAAGGCTGGAACAGTGCGGACATGAAGACTCCTTCGGAGTGTGCAGGTGGATACTTGATGGTTCTGTAGTTCGATAATATTGGAACTATGGTCCTTTAGCAAACCCCGGTGTATTATTCGCCCTATGCGACCCTACAAACATCCGCCTGCCAGTGATCTCGTTCTTGAACGCGTGCTTTATGCGCTTAGCGATCCGGTGCGTATGGAAATTGTGCGCAAATTGTCCGCAGTGGGGGAAGCCAGCTGCGGCGAGCTGGACGGCGGTCGTCCTAAATCCAGCATGTCCCATCATTTCCGGGTGCTGCGCGACTGTGGCCTGGTGTGTACCCTCGCAGTGGGCACCATGCATATGAATTCGCTTCGCCGGGAAGAACTGGATCAGCGCTTCCCAGGTTTGTTGGATGCGATTCTCTCAAGCGGCTGATCCGGCTCCGTAGATATCTGCCGCGATCAACAGGCGGAGGTCAGTTCGCGTCGCTCCTGGCGCATGATGAGCAGCAACAGCAGCATTCCCACTGCCATAAGCCCCGCTGCTATGAACAAGGCTCCGCGATAGCTGCCGCTGATCATCGCGATGTAGCCGGCCATGGCAGGGGCTATAACCTGCGCTACCCCATAACTCAATGTAAGGCGCGCCATGGCTTTGGACGGATTGGCGGGAAAGTGACGGCCGATAATCGATAGCGTCAGGCTGACAATGCCTACAAAGGTGATACCGAACAGCCCGGCGCTGAGCAGATTGGCAAAAGCGCCGCTACTGATGGCCGGGAGCAGGATCGAAAGAATTTGTAACCCGTAGGCCAGCAGCAAAGCAGTTAGCCCTCCGACCAATCCCGCCACGCGGTCCCACAGGAAACTTGCCGGTGCCGCCGCCAGGCCAACTACCACCCAGACCCAGGGACCATTGCCAGCGAACACAGGTAACTGTTCCACAATCGCGACAATGAAGGTGGCACTGATCACGAATCCGACCCCGGCGCAGAAATAGGCAGCGATAAACAACCACATCCAGGTCGAGGAGGGCGCAGACGGCGGCTGCTCAGTCGTGCCCTCAGCGGATCGCACCGGGACTGGCGCCGGCAGCCAGAACCAGGCGGGCAGAAAGAACAGGATGCCAAGCAAGCCCAGCCCGATCCACTGACTGTCCCAGGCGAGGGTGCCCACCATGGCGCTGACGGCCAGACCGGATACGACGATCCCGGCACCCAGGCCGGCGAAGTGCAGCCCCAGCTCTGGTTTATGGCCATGGTTGATCAGCCAGTTGAGCACCAGCCCCGAGGCAATCAACAGGCCGCCAGCGCTGGAAACCCCCGCGATAAAACGGAACGTAGCCCACAGGTAGAGATTATCGGTCAGCCCCATGGCAGCCGTGCTGAACACTGCAATCAGCAGACCCGCGCGATAGAAGAGAAATTTGCGTTGCAGGTCGTTGGTGGTTGCAGCGAGGAGCGCCCCGGCCATGTAGCCCATGTAGTTGAAGGTAGCCAGCCAACCACCGGCGAGATCGCTCAGGCCTGCGCCGTCGCGCATGACCGGCAGCAAGGGTGTATAGGCGAAGCGGGCCAGGCCAACGGTCAGAATCAGCGCGCAGACGCCGGCAAGTATTACCCGGGTGCGGTCAACGGAGCGGGTGGCACACAGAACGGTAGATGACGACATGCAGTTCTCGTTTATCTGACAGGCTTACAAGGATCGCGATTTTCGTTGCATACGGCTATTCGACCAAGGACGGCCATGTCATTAGTCAGCGCGGCCGAACTGTCTCGGCTTAAGTCCCTCCAAAGAGGGCACATTGAGCTTAGGAGTACAGCCATGAATGAGGATCAGAAGAAACTCACCAACCGTCAGGGCCATCCCGTCCACGATAACCAGAGTTTGCGTAGCGTAGGCGAACGCGGACCCGCGACGTTGGAAAATTATCAGTTCATCGAGAAAATTACCCATTTCGATCGAGAACGTATACCGGAGCGCGTCGTCCATGCCCGGGGTACCGCAGCGCACGGTTATTTCGAGGCGTACGGCAAGATCGGCGACGAGCCGGCAAGCAAGTACACCCGCGCCCCGGTAATGGCGCAGGCGGGCGAGAAAACTCCCGTGTTTTTGCGTTTTTCCACCGTGATTGGGGGTAAGGAGTCGCCAGAAACAGCACGCGACCCGCGCGGCTTTGCCATCAAGTTCTACACGCGTGAGGGCAACTGGGATCTGGTCGGCAACAATCTGAAGATTTTCTTCATCCGCGATGCGATCAAGTTTCCCGACATGATCCATGCGTTCAAGCCCGACCCGATCAGCAATCGCCAGGAAGCCTGGCGCTTCTACGATTTCGTCCAGCATCATCCGGAATCGCTGCATATGGTCACCTGGGTCAAAAGCCCCTGGGGCATTCCGGCCAACTATCGGCAAATGGAAGGCTCCAGCGTCAATACCTACAAGCTGGTCAACGAGCAGGGCGAGGCGGTGCTGTGCAAATTCTCCTTCGAACCGAAACTGGGGGTGAAGAATCTGACCAGCGAGCAAGCGGCGGAAATACAGAAGCATGACGTGGGTCACGCTACCCGTGATCTCTACGATGCCATCGAGCGCGGCGAGTACCCCGAGTGGGAGATGTGCGTGCAGGTTATGGCTGACGGCGAACACCCTGAGCTGAATTTCGACCCGCTCGATGACACCAAGCGCTGGCCTGAGGAGCAGTTTCCCTTGCTGCCGGTGGGCCGGTTGGTGCTTGACCGCAACCCCTCGAACTTCTTCGCCGAGACCGAGCAGGCTGCTTTCGGTACCGGCGTGCTGGTAGACGGGATCGACTTTTCGGATGACAAGATGCTGCAGGGCCGGACGCTGTCGTACTCCGATACCCAGCGCTACCGGGTCGGCGCCAACTACCTGCAACTGCCGATCAATGCGCCCAAATGTCCCTTCGCCACCAACCAGCGTGACGGGCAGATGGCGCACTATGTAGACAGCGGCGGTGAAAACCCGCATGTCAATTATGAGCCCAGCTCGCAAAACGGGCTTGAGGAGGCACCCTATCCGGGCACCGAGTACAAGCAGTGGATCGAGGGCCATCTGGGCCGCTACCAGACCACCAAGACCGAGGCTGATTACAGTCAGGTGGGGGAGCGCTATCGAAGTTTCGAAGACTGGGAGCGGGACGATCTGATCAACAATCTGGTTGCGGACATGAAAGAGTGCCCGGAAAACATCCAGCTGCGGATGATCTGGCATTTCTGGCATTGCGATGAGGATTACGGCCGCCGCGTAGCGGAGGGGGCCGGGGTTGATCTGGAAAAAGCCAAAGCGTTGCCACCGCTGGAAACCCGGCCCGCGCCGGGACAGAACTTCACCGGCTAACGCCTACCGCAAGGGCACCATGACGCTTGCTGCGCCATGGTACCCGCCTTGTTTTCAGCTCAAGCCGTCAAAGGTTGCATAGGGGTTATTGCAGGGAATTCTGAAACCAATGAAGTTTACCTGCGCGTTCGGTTCGCCCTGTTTTTTCAGGTAATCGGTCGTTACCAGAAAGTCCGTTACCAGCTTGCGCTCGAATTCATCCACCTTGGCGTTGGTGTAGCCCGTGCCAAGCCCCGTACCCGAGCGGATCCGGTAGAGTCCGATGACGGCGGCGAGTTTTTCTTCGCCATATTCTTCGGCAAACGCATCAACGAAGTTGTTCTCCTGTTCCTCCGTCATCTGGTAATCACCGATGTATTCGTGCAGCAGCGCGGGAATAAAGCTGTGGCTGTCCTCAAAGACGATAGCTGCCGACCCAAGCGCTGCCACACTCACCGTGGCGGCCGATAAAGCCAGAAATTTCCGACGATTCATGGGCGCTCCTTAACTGTAGAGTCTGTCTGCCGCGCGGATCGACAGCGCCGCCGCGGTCAGGCTGGGGTTGGCCGGTGAGCAGCTCGGGTAGGTTGAGGTTCCGACCACCATCAGGTTCCGCTTGCTATGGTGGATCATGTTGCCATCGACCACCGAACCGTCTCCCGCTTCGCCTATTCGCAGCGTGCCTTGAACATGGGATTCAGTGATGCGCTTCCTGCGGTAGTGAATGGATTCGACCGGTAGCGGCTCGAGCAGCTCACCAAGGTGCTCCAATGCATACTCAATGCCTTTCTCGGCGTACGCTGACTCGCCGTGATAGTTGATGATGGCGTTTCCGGTTGCGGCGTCCAGCGTAATGCGGTTATCCACGTGCGGCACGTCTTCGGTGACCAGCATCAGCGGCAGCGTTTCGTTCCAGCGGCCACGCTCGGTACGGAGCCCATGCGGCCAGCGGTTCTCGAAGTAAATCAGGCAGGCCGAGCGCTCCTTGCGGAAATCCCCGTCATAGAATGCGTAGTTCAGGCCGGTGGTAATAGTGCTGCCATCAAAGTTGCCAAGCCCGTCCAGATACACTTCGATATCCGCGCCTACCTGCTCATGCAGACCCATGCCGGTCTGGCCATGGGTGATATCCGAGCGAAGCAGGATGGCGGGGCTCTGAATGGCATTGGCGCCGAGCACGAACAGATCACCGAACACCCTGAACTGCTCACCGTCCGAAGAAATGGTGGCGCCGCTGATGGTGTCGCCTGAGTACTCAAGCGTGCGCACTTCGCTGTTCAGGCAGACATCCACTTTCGGATGGCTATAGAGTTCGGCGAAACCGTTTTCGGCCGTGAACTTTGCATTGACCGGACACAGGTTGCAGGTGGCGGTCGCGCAGCATGCATTACGCGTGTTCGTCGCTACCCGGGCACGGCCGGTGGGCATGATGAAGTGATGATCAGGCATGGCCGTCTTCATCAGCCTGTCGATAGCCGAGCCTTTGTGCGGTGGCTGAGGGAAGTCCTGGCTGCGCGGCAGCATGCGGGCCATATCAGGATCGCCGGCAATCGACATGATGTTCTCGGCGCGGCAATAGTAAGGCTCCAGCTCGTCATAGCCGAATGGCCAGTCATGCCCGACCCCGTAGAGAGATTGGGTGTGAAAATCGTTGGGATGAAAGCGCGGGGTTTGCGAATACCAACAGTTCATGCCGCCGCCCAGCCCGATGGTCATGTTCCAGGGCTTTTCGCCGCGGTTGGTGTAGGTGTTCTCGGGGCTGATCACGGAATTGCGTTGTGCTTCAATCTGCCACGCCCAGGGGTGAAAGTCGCCCCATTCGATGATCAGGGCGCGGCCTTCGAGATGCTTGAGAGCTTCGTTGAGAAAAAAGGTAGAGCCGAATCCGGAGCCAATAACGATCAGTTCATAGTGTTTCTCATGTATTGCTCGTGCGCTTACTCTGTTTATATCCATGAATATCCTTGCCGGCAGGTAACCAGTCGGTCGCCTACCTTTTTGATTTTTATCACAAAAAACAGCGCATCGATCCTTTGTGTCCGTCGCGCCATTGCCTTAGAGCATGCTCGGCCGCGTGGGTTCACCTAAAAAGGTGATGAACAGGACATACGGCATCTGAACCGCGCGCCCCGAACGCTGAACCCAGGACCTTGGACGGTGGACGACGGGTCGAAGAAAAGGGCGATAGCGTGTCGAAAATTTATCCGTCACACCGTTAAGCAGTTGGCGTCCGGGTTTAAACTGGGTGAAAACCGTTCCACGGGTGAATGCAATGAGCCATGTTTTGCACCGCAGTCTCGTCCAGTCCTATCCGGTTGCCGTGAAGGGCGAGGGCGTCTATCTGATCGACTCGACAGGCAAGCGCTATCTGGATGCCTGTGGCGGGGCAGCGGTGTCCTGTCTCGGTCATAGTGACCCGGCCGTGATTCCCGCGATCCAGCGACAGGTTGGCGAACTGGCTTACGCACACAGCTCTTTCTTCACGTCCGAGCCGATGGAGCAACTGGCGGCCTTTCTTGCCGCCAGAGCGCCCGGCTCGCTGGATTACGTGTATTTCGTATCGGGTGGTTCGGAGGCCGTCGAGTCAGCGCTGAAACTGGCACGCCAGTATTTTGTCGGGAAGGGCGAGCCCGAGCGCAGGCATATCATTTCCCGGCGGCAGAGCTATCACGGTAACACGTTGGGCGCCCTGGCCACCGGGGGCAATGTGTGGCGCCGGGCCCAGTTCGAGCCGTTGCTGGTCGAGACGCATCAGGTCAGCCCCTGCTATGCCTATCGCGAGATGCGTCCGGGCGAGACCGAAGCGGTGTTCGTCCGTCGCCTGGCTGACGAACTTGAGTCCAAAATCCTTGAACTGGGTCCGGATCAGGTCATGGCATTTATTGCCGAGCCGGTCGTCGGCGCTACCCTCGGTGCGGTGCCGCCGGTGGCTGATTACTTTCGTCTGATCCGACAAGTGTGTGATCGCTACGGTGTGTTGCTGATTGCCGATGAGGTGATGTGCGGCATGGGGCGCACGGGTAGTCTGTTCGTTTCGGCCCAGGAGCAGGTCGAGCCGGATATTCTGTGCATCGCCAAGGGGCTGGGGGCAGGCTATCAACCCATTGGCGCTACCCTGGTCAGCGAGCAGATTGTCCGGACACTCCGGGAAGGCAGCGGGTTCTTCCAGCATGGGCACACCTATATCGGACACGCGACTGCCTGCGCTGCGGCGCTGGCAGTGCAACAGCAAATCGAGTCGCGTCAGCTGCTGTCTCAGGTGGTGAGCATGGGACGTAAGCTGCATGCAGGTTTGCAGTCTCAGCTTGGCGATTTACCCTACATCGGTGATATCCGTGGGCGCGGGTTGTTCCGCGGTATCGAGCTGGTGCGCGATCGCGATACCAAGGCACCTTTCAGCTCAGAACTTAAGCTGCACGCACGTATCAAAGCAAAGGCGATGGAGCTGGGGCTGATGTGTTACCCCATGGGTGGGACGGTCAACGGCCGCGACGGTGACCATATTCTGCTGGCGCCGCCTTTCATCATCGAAGATACCCATGTCGAAGAGATCGTTGAGCGACTGAGCGAGTCCATCCGTTCGGTCATGCGCGGCATATGAATGAGACAATGACTATGTATTCCCGGCTGAGCGAGTTACGTCCCGAAGCAATGAGCTTGAAGCAGAAGGAAGTCCTTGAGGAAATACTGCGCGGGCCAAGGCAGAATCTCGATGGCCCGTTTCTGGCGTGGATTCACAGTCCCGAACTGGCCAACCAGGCACAGCGGCTTGGTGCATTCTGCCGCTACCATTCGTCCATCCCGTTGCGTTTTAGCGAACTGGCGATTCTTACCACTGCTGCGCTCTGGCAATCCCAGGCCGAATGGCTCATCCATGAACCCATCGCTCTTGAGAACGGCTTGAGCCCGGATATTGTGGATGCGTTGCGTGTCGGTCGAGAACCTCACTTCGAGGATGAGAAGGAGCGAACCGTCTATCAATTGACCCAGTCGCTATATCAGCATCGCCGGGTGCCGGACGCGCTATATAACCAGGCTCGGGAGCTGTTTGGCGAGCCGGCGCTGGTCGAGCTGGTGGGCATCCTCGGCTACTACGCCATGGTCGCCATGACCCTGAATGTGTTTGATGTCAGGCTGCAAACCGATCGGCCGCTGCCTTTTCCCGAGCCCTAGGGTCTATTGCCGTTTCATCGCGAGCTGCACTATTCGAGCTCGCTGAGCATGTCCGGCGGAACATCCCTGCGGTGGGCGAGGCTGGTGTCGCCCGTGTCAGGGTGAAACACGATCAGTATGTCGCCCCGTTCAAGTTGCTTCCTCAGTTGAGTCACACGCTGCTCCAGGGGCGCGTCGAAACCGTTGTCAGTGCCGTCGCGCGTAACGAAGTCCTCAAGCATGTTTTCCAGAATTGTTGGGTCGAGCATGTGGTGGGGTATCAGCATGACGTCTAACTCTCATATGACTGTCTGATTGGGTGCAGATGGTACACTGCCGCCTTTTTATGGGTAGGTCGCCCGGGAAATCGCTTGCAAGGTTAACTGTTTTGGCCCGCGCTATCGCTCGCTTGTTCCCCGAACGACCAGCTCTTCGCCCTGGCAGATGCCTGCCGTTAGGTCCCTCAGAGGTTCTCCGAAGTTAATTCATGATTACCGATCCGCTGTTCTATCTGTGCGCCATTCCCGCAGTCCTGCTTTATGGTGTTGCCAAAGGCGGTTTTGGCGGCAACATTGCCATCCTCTCCGTGCCGCTTATGTCCCTGGTGATGGCTCCGCAGACCGCCGCTGCGATTCTGTTGCCCATTCTCTGCACCATGGATCTGGTCGCACTGCGTACCTTCCGCGGACGCTGGAGCACGCCCAATCTGCGGATTATCGTGCCGGCTGCGATGCTCGGGATAACACTGGCTGCGCTGACCTTTCGCATGATGAGCGAAGCTCATATCCAGGTAATGATCGGTGTCATTGCGCTGGCCTTCGTGCTGAATATCTGGCTGCGCCGCAGTGAGCCGCCTGTCAAGCAGATCAGCCGGGTCCGCGGCGGCTTCTGGGGCCTGGTCTCCGGCTTTACCAGCTTCGGTATTCATGCCGGCGGCCCACCGATCAATGTGTACCTGCTGCCGCAGAAAATGGAGAAAACCCTGCTGATGGGCACCATTGCGGTGTTCTTTGCCGCGGTAAACTTCGCCAAGGTGCCTGGCTACATTCTGCTGGACCAGTTCACTCCAGCCAATCTGTGGACGTCGCTGGTGTTGTTGCCGCTGGCACCGATTGGCGTGCGCATGGGCTTCTGGATGCTCCACCGAACCAATGAAAAGCTTATCTATCAGCTGTGTTACGTCTTCCTGTTTTTCACCGGCGGCAAGTTGCTTTACGAAGGGACGATGGCCCTTGTGAGCGGTTGATGACTGTCAGTTTGATGTGTTCCGACGTTTGCCGCGTATCAGGTCGCGCAGCAGAAAGCGGTTAGGGTGTACTGCTTCAGCTAGCTCTCTTGGCAGTGGTAAGGGTTCGCCCTCGATCCAGGCTGCCAGCAGCTCACCACTGAGTGGACAGCTGATCAGGCCGCGGGAGCCATGCCCTGCATTGACATACAACCCATGGTGCCAGACCGTGGGTTCGGTAGGCTTTTTCGAGGCGTCCTTGCTTAGCACCGCGTAGTCCTGCACAAATGCTTCCGCGTCCGCCAGCGGGCCGATCACCGGCAGATAATCGGGCGTGGTACAACGCAGTGCAGCCCTCGCAACAAGCTGATCCGGTTGCAGCGCGGCCGCATCAAGACCTGTTGCCAGCGCCGGGCTCAGCGACTCGAGCAGAGACAGGTTGCTCTGGTTTTCCTCGATGCTGGGTTCGGTATCCAGCCTGTCAAAACGGAAACTCGCTCCCAGATGATGCTCGCCGCGTCGCGCGGGTGATACGTATCCTTCAGAGCACAACACGGTGCTGAGCGCGCGGCTATGCTCGGTCGCTGGCAGGTGGGTGATCTGGCCGCGGATCCGTTTCAGCGGCAGGTGAGCGCTTGGCGTAAAGCGCTGGCTGTCTGCTGCGGCGCAAATAACGGCGATCTCTGCCCGCGCTATTACGTCGTCTTCTTCATTCAAGGCCTGCCAGGTACTGTCTTCTCGAGCCAGCTGCAGGGCTTCGCTACAGGCCATCAATTGAATGTTGGGATGCTGTAACAGCGCTTTGCACAGTGCCGGCGGGTTAACCCATCCCCCCTGCGGGAAGAACAGGCCCCCTGCATTCAGCGCCACGCCGGCTAGCTCACTGGCTCGCTGCGCATCAACGCCTTGCAGAAAATGGTCGGGATAGCCCTGATCGGCAAGGGCCTTCAGACGCGCGCTTTCCTTCGGCTCAGCGGACAGCTGAAGCACTCCACAGGCCGCCCAGTTATCCTCGTTCTGAGCAAGCGTTTCGTGTAGTAAGCGGAGGCTGTAGGCGTAGCTTGTTTGAATGAATCGTGAAAGTGGCGTCTGGTGTGGTGACAGCTTGCAGTACAGGATGCCCTGCGGATTGCCGGATGCTTCCTGCGCTTCGCTGGCGTGGCGTTCGATCAGTGTCACCTGCCAACCGCGGCGGGCCAGGGAGAACGCGGTACAACATCCCGCCAGGCCCGCTCCGATTATCAGTGCCCGGCGTCCACCTGTAACGGGCCGGGCGGGGCGGGCATACCAGGGTGCGTGCCAGGGTTGGTCCGGGGCGCCAGTAAAGGCACCGGCAAGCATTTCACGCTTGCGGCCGAAACCCTTGACCTTGCGCATCTCGAAGCCGGCCGCTTGCAGCCCGCGGCGTACGGCGCCCACACTGGTAAAGGTCGCAACCGTGGCCCCGGAAGTGGAAAGCCGGGCCATCTGGTCATACAGCGGTTGCTGCCACATGTCCGGGTTCTTTGCCGGGGCAAAACCATCCAGGAACCAGGCGTCCACGCTTGCCTCAAGCTGCGGCAGTGTTTCCAGCAGATCACCAACGAGCAGCGTCAGGGTCACCCGACCGTCAGCGAGACTGAAATGCTGCCAACCCGTAGCGAGATCGGAATACTGTGCCAGCATTTGCGCTGACCAGAACCCAAGCTCGGGCCAGAGGGCCAGGGCGCGCTGCATATCGGTCAGGCTGAGCGGAAATCTTTCGGTGCTGACGAAGTGCAGCCTGGCGCCGGCGGGCGCGAGGGAATCCCATAGTTGCCATGCGCAGAGAAAATTCAGTCCGGTACCGAACCCTGTTTCGGCGATGCAGAAGCGGCTGGTATCGCTCAGCTGCGCCCAGCGCTCGGGCAAGGCGTTGTGCTGAAGAAATACATGACGGGTTTCTTCCAGTCCGGACTCGCGGGAAAAATACACGTCATCGAATTCGACCGAAAAGGGCTGGCCATCGTCAGCCCATGCAAGGTTCGCAAAAGAAGGGGTGGGGGTCACTGAGGCTCCGCTGATCGATTAACGGCGCCATTGTACTCCCGGTGAATCAGCTTCGGCAGTGCTCAACCCAGGTTCGGCAATATCAGCAATAATCCGGTCGCAACGAATACGAGGGCGACACTGGTCAGTTTGGTTCTCTGGAAACGTTTCATGATTCACCCACCTTTCTTGTTTTTGTTCGCAGGACTACTTCCAACCCTGCCGCACCAACTCTTCGGTTGATGCTGTCAATGTGTCAGACCAATCCAGCGGTCCCGACAAGTCTTGGCATTATGCCCGTTCTTCGAGCCTAGCTGCATTCCAGACGTCGGGTTAGATGGTTTTGTTACAAGGAATGGGCGCTATGTCGCGGCTGGAAGTCAGACGAGATGTCAGCAAGCTTGAGTACGCATGGATATGAACGGGACATCGCTACTATCAGGCAACACGGATCAGTTCCCCCTTGGTGAACGAGGGCTAGGGGTATTCACCTGCAATCGTCCAGCTGAATCCGGAGCCCACCTCCCCCACCGGCTGTCAGGCTTGCGCAAGACGCCGTGGACCCATCCCTGGGGGCTTGGTGAAAACATCCCTGTTTTCAACACTTGCTCCAACCTGACAGCCGGCGGGCTCGTTCTGACTCCAGTGTGGTGATGAGCTTTGAGTGTTTTTTCGAGCCGGCAACGAGAATCTCTAAGCGAAGCGTGGCGACAGGCTTGAGCCGACCGTGCGATGACAGGGATGTCATCGACGAGCT